>NZ_CAJHAF010000001.1:0-1200000 GCF_904846315.1 Psychrobacter jeotgali | reverse complement strand
AATGTTGAAAAATAATAATAGAGCGTCATAAAGTAGCTACATTGGTAAAATCGACACCACTCACGCTATTAAATTATCCTAGCATAAAACCTTTGCTAGGGTAGTATGTGGCATCTCAATAGCTGTGAAAAATTGGTGGATAATAATTGAAGGTTCAACAAATTCTAATTAAGTCATAAATGGGTCATACCTATAATTTTATATAAAGGAAATAGAATAAAATGAGTCAATATTTAGAGGCGGTCATCAAAGAGCATAACCCATCGAATAAGCAAATAGATCGTGCGGTTATATGGCTCCATGGTTTAGGTGCCAGCGGGCATGATTTTGAGCCTGTAGTGCCGCAGTTGGGCTTGAGTAATGATATGGCGGTACGTTTTATCTTTCCGCATGCCCCGAATATCCCTGTCACTATTAATGGCGGTATGGTTATGCCAGCTTGGTACGACATCTTGGAGATGAGCCTTGAGCGTAAAGTTGATATTGCCCAAATTGAGCAATCAGCGCAAAAAATACATGATTTAATCACTCGTGAAATAGAGCACGGCGTTGCTCCTGAAAATATTGTCATAGCTGGGTTTTCTCAGGGCGGGGCAGTAGCTTATCATGTGGCATTGGGCTATCCAAAGCCTTTGGCTGGCTTGATGGCATTGTCTACTTATTTGGCGACCAATGATGATTTAGAATATAGCACGGCGAACCAAAATATACCTGTACTGATTGAGCACGGTACTCATGACCCCGTTGTTCCAGTGGTTTTAGGTCAGCAGGCGCAGCAATTATTATCAGCTAAAGGCTATCAGGTTGAATATAATACTTATCCGATGGCGCATCAGGTTTGTATGCCGCAGATTCAAAATATCGGTAAATGGCTGAATAAAGTTTTGGGCTAAATCACTACAGCATATAATAATAAACTTATTACTCCTGAATGGTTGAAAAGATAACTATCTGCCCCATATATCATTCTATAGGGTATTTACTAGCTTCTATTTTGATATAGAGTTTTAATTAGAGCGATATTACAATTTGATATATTGTCTACATAATCAATCAGTTAGGATGTAAATTAATACGCTATAAATTATTATATGGTTGACAAAAGCTCTTTTATAACCTATAATACGCAATCTTATTGGGGATGTTCTGGCTTCGACGCTGGTGATGAAACTCAATGATGCATGTCGAGAGTGTATGTCCTCTCGTAAATCAAACATATATTGTTATAGTCGCAAACGACGAAACTTACGCTCTAGCAGCTTAAACCCTGCTTACTGCGCTGCCGATTACCTATAGTTGACCAGCCCAGTTGAAGCGTCCGAATATAGGTTCGCCACAAGGGATTGTCTCAATCGCTTGGGTTCAAAAGTAGAGAATCGTCCAATCCATCCTGCCTGTCGGATCGGTGCGGACTAAAAACAAAGACAGAATCTAAACATGTAGAGTCATGAGCGTAATGCTGGCGGACGCGGGTTCAACTCCCGCCATCTCCACCAAATATTAAAAATCCGATCACATAGTGTGGTCGGATTTTTTTATGGGTAGTCTTAACTTTAATGTTTATGCTATCTCAATTTTTTATCTTTGTTTTATAGAGCCTTTGATGCTCAACGATTAAACCATAAGTTTGCATCTAACTTACCACTAGGGTGGGGCATTGCGAGGTTTTGAGCCGCTTTAATATACACATCATGGGTAGCACTTGAAAACGCCTGCCATTCAGCCCAACGCTTTAACACATAAACGCCTTTTGGGACATGCTCATCAAGGCTGTCTGTGGTTGACTGTAATATCTGCATCCACCATGCCTGTTGTTCATCAGTTAGCTGATGCTTATCAGATTGATTTTTGTCCTTATACTTATTCCATTGCTCTAGCAATACGATTGTATCCACTATATTAGGGATGCCTTGAACGATAATAGTAGCCACTAACGCTCTAAACCAGTAGCCTAAAGCGTTACGCTGGGCTGTCTCATCAAGGTGCGGCAGGACACACAAAACAGCATGTAGGCTAGTTAATCCATGCAATATAAAAAACTCGTTATCACTGCTGTACAAAGCTGTGGTTGCAGTAACCGTTAATGCTTCTATTGATGGCGTTAAGTCACAGCCGATATCGGGTAGTCTTAGCGTCACGTTTTCATTGAGAAACTGCGCCATTGGGTGTTCAGGATTATCAAAAGTGATGAGCCGCTGCTGAAAGCTGCCTCTATTAAGGTCTGTATAGTCTTCAGTCTTACTCAATAAATCGGCTTTTTTAGCCAGCGCTGCTATGTCGTTATTGGTAAAAATCTGCTTAAAGGCTGCAATGATGCTCGGTGCATTAGGACACCATAGCTGATGTTCACTATGATTTGAGCCAGTTGCTAACGGCTGAAAAGCGGTTGCCATGTAAGCTAAGCCCTCACTTGCCATGTCTACAGAGTCGACATCAACCGCCCAGCCCGTATGAATAACAGCATGCATTGCTGCCCCTGCCATACCTTCTGATAGTGCAGGGTAATAGCGATTCAGACAAGCGCTCAAACCCAGCTTGGCTATTTTTTTATCAAAAAAATCACGATATAAGCCAAAGGCAATCCGGATAGACTGCAAATTATTTAACCAATTAGCGTCAGTTATTTTGGTGTAATCAATGGGGTTGCTGCGTGGCGGCTGTAGCATTTTTGCTAGTTTTTTAGAGTGTAACGCTTTTTTACCATTAACTTTATCGGTAGTGTTATAAACATAAACCTCCTCCCACCACTGCATTTTTTCATTATCAGCACCAGCAGCATCCAGCGCAATCCAGTTATGAGTAATATGATTGGATAAATACTCATCATACTCAATGTGCCAGTTTCTGCCACGCTTGAGCCACTCATGTAAGCGCTGGGAATAATTAGGGGCTGAGTAAAATGTCATATGAATTCTCTTGGTTTGCTATGCTAATAAAGACTGCAAAAAAACCTAACCAGTTATAAAATATAACATTTTAAATGCCATTTCACATAAAAAAAGCCAGTAACTTAAGTTACTGGCTTTTTTTTAAAATTAAACTAGAGATTCTAAAACTTACTCTTCAGAATAGTCTTCGTTCTCGTCTGCTGCTTCGTTATCATCTTCTTCTACTGCTTGGTCTTCGTCATCACCATCTTCTGATAAGATAGTAACTAAAATGCTAGCAGTAACATCATGATGCAACTGGATATCAACGTTATATTCGCCAATTTGACGTAGTGTGCCTTCTGGAAGTTTAACTTCAGAGCGGTCAACTTCTAGGCCAGAGTTGGTTAAGGCTTCAGCGATATCGCGAGTACCGATAGAACCAAATAGCTTGCCTTCGTCACCAGACTTGGCGCGCATGATAACGTTAACATCAGTTAGGGCGTCAGCACGCTCTTGAGCGCTAGCGATTTCTTTGGCTTCTTCAGCTTCAAGCTCAGCACGACGTGCTTCGAACTTTTCAATATTAGCTTTAGTCGCAGGTAATGCTTTACCTTGCGGGATAAGAAAGTTACGTCCGTAACCTGGTTTTACATCGACAGTTTCACCGAGTTTACCAAGGTTGACGATACGCTGTAACAAAATAATTTGCATGAGTCATTCCTAGTTAACGGTTAAATTACTGATGGTTGTCAGTATACGGAAGTAGCGCAAGATAGCGAGCTTGCTTGATAGCAGTTGCTAGTTGGCGCTGATATTTAGTAGAAGTACCGGTAATACGGCTTGGTACGATCTTACCATTGTCACTGATATACTGTTTTAGCAATTCAACATCTTTATAGTCAATGTGAGTGATGCCTTCAGCAGTGAAACGGCAGAATTTGCGACGGCGATAGAAACGTGCCATAAGTATTCTCCTTTAATTAGTCTTCACTGTTGTCGTTGTCGTCATTGCTGTCTGAACGACGAGTAGTAGCTTTACGTGCGCGTTTTTCATCGGCATTTTTAGCTAGTTGTGACTCTTCAGTGATTGCCTCGTCACGGCGGATAACTAGGCTACGAATGATCGCGTCGTTATAACGGAATAATTCTTCAAGCTCAGCTAAAGTCTCACCGTCAGTTTCAATATTGAAAAGAACGTAATGAGCTTTATGAATTTTGTCAATTGGGTAAGCAAGTTGACGACGGCCCCAGTCTTCTAGACGATGGATGATACCGTTGTTGTCTTGAACCAATTTGATATAGCGTTCAACCATGCCAACCACTTGGTCGCTCTGGTCTGGGTGTACAATTAACACCACTTCGTAATGTCGCATTATGACTCCTTACGGATTAGTAGCTATCAACCCTATGTTAATAGCAAGGAGATTTATAAGGTAAGCTCAAATTCTTAGATAAGCTTAGTTTATAAAGCGCCGTATTATAACAGTAACCGCTCATTAATACAAAGCTTAATGGATGGTTACTTATGAATATGTATCAATTTTATATAAGCAAAACTGATATCACTGAAATAGTGTCTAAAAAATAGTATTAATAAAAAAAGCAGCACCTAAGCACTGCTTTTAATACTAAAATATGTTTTTACTGGTTTAAAATGCTGACTATTTTATTTTTGGCTGTTTCACTAATTGATCATTATTGGCCTTTACCACTAAGGTTTTAGCCAACTTATCATGCCAACCAATATTCTGCGAGCTTTTTGATGCCATATAATAATGTACAGCGACTACGATAAAGCCTAAAAAGCTGGTAAATGAGAACAATAAGTTATAAACGAAAAATAGCAGTAAGGTACGCATACCTATGAGCTTACCAAAAGAGGGCAAACGATGCGTAGTTTGATCTACCACCCTAATGCCAGTAATTAGCTTGCCTAAAGACTGACCACGCATGGTAATAAATACCAATTGTAAGATGAATAAGCCAAAGACTAAGACTTGTGACATCATCAGCGTACTGCTCGGTAGGCTCTCCATAAGCGTCATGGAGTATTGGTAAGCGGCATCCATATCCTGAATATTTTGAAACTTACTATAGTCAATATCCATCTTCGTCAGCGCCAGTATGAGCGGCAAGATAGCCAAGAAATATAGCAAACCGTTTATAGCGGTTGCCAATATTCGAGACATGATAGGCGCAAGTACTACGTTACCGATGACCACATCTTTACTAGATGCCGATTTTGCCGCAGGTGTCTTATTGAGTGACACATTGGGCTTATAGCTCCGGTTAGTAGTCATATCGACTTTAGTGTTTTTGCTATTAGGCTTTGAACGTTCGGGCTTACCGTACAGTCTATCTAATGAAACGGTTTTATCATCATTTTTATCATCGTCTTCTGGAAATACAGTGACGTTGTTAATAATAGAATCATTAGGCGCAGGAGTATTTGCCGGGCGATAAACATACTGATTCCCAGTTAAATTACCAAGACGCTGCCATTGATCTAGGCCTTCATGCCATGCCAAATCATCTAGTGTTACTTCACCGGATGCCAACATGATATTAAGCTGTTCCAGATTATAAGGGCCAGCTTGGACGTTATTTCGAGCGAGGAAAATCTGCATAGTTACCTGTGTAGTTAGTCATATCTTAAATCATTACTTCTAAGCCATAGTATGAGGTCTATTCTCATAGACCCCTTACTATTTGGATTACAGCATTGACTCACTGTGACGGTTTATTGTGCTGTTTCGCCTGCTAAGAAGAACCAAGTATCAAGCACAGAATCAGGGTTTAGTGATACTGAGCTAATACCTTGTTCCATGAGCCAAAAAGCAAGATCGGGATGATCAGATGGACCTTGACCACAAATACCGATGTATTTGCCTTGCTTACGGCAAGCGGCAATCGCCATGGATAAAAGCTTTTTGACTGCTGGATCACGCTCATCAAACAGATGAGAGATAATACCAGAATCACGGTCTAGACCTAATGTCAACTGGGTTAAGTCGTTTGAACCAATTGAGAAGCCATCAAAGTGCTCTAGGAATTCTTCAGCTAATAGGGCGTTGGTTGGGAGCTCGCACATCATGATGACGCGTAAACCGTTCTCACCACGTTTCAAACCATTTTGCTCAAGCAGTTCAATCACCTGAGCGGCTTCATTAACGGTACGTACAAACGGAATCATAATCTCAACGTTGGTCAGACCCATCTCGTCACGTACACGCTTTAACGCTTTACACTCAAGCTCAAAGCAATCACGGAAGTTATCAGAAACATAACGGCTAGCACCGCGGAAGCCTAACATGGGGTTTTCTTCTGATGGCTCGTACAGTTTACCACCAAGTAAGTTAGCATATTCGTTTGATTTAAAGTCTGACATCCGCACGATAACCGGTTGATCCATAAAGGCAACGGCTAAAGTTGAGATACCTTCGACCAGTTTGTCAACATAAAAGTCAACGGGTGAAGCATAACCAGCAATACGCTCATTGATTGCTTGTGACACTTCGCGTGGCAAGCTATTCATATTAAGCAGCGCTTTTGGATGCACACCAATCATACGGTTGATAATAAACTCAAGACGAGCAAGGCCGATACCTTCGTTTGGCATTTGCGTAAATGAGAAGGCGCGATCGGGGTTGCCCACGTTCATCATTATTTTAAATGCAAGTTCTGGCATGGTCTCTATTGAGTTGGTTTGAACCTCAAAATCAATTTGACCTTCATAGATGAAGCCAGTATCGCCTTCAGCGCAAGAGGCAGTCACATCTTGACCGTCGAATAATAATTCAGTGGCATTACCGCAACCAACAATCGCAGGAACACCAAGTTCACGGGCGATAATAGCAGCGTGACAGGTACGACCACCACGGTTAGTGATGATAGCAGAGGCGCGTTTCATGACGGGTTCCCAATCAGGATCAGTCATATCTGAAACCAATATATCGCCGTCTTGTACTTTATCCATCTCATTTAAGTTATCAACGATACGAACTTTACCCGCACCGATACGTTGACCGATTGAACGACCTTCGCATAGGACTTTGGCGTCACCTGTATTAATGACATAACGTTCCATAACGTTACTGTCTTGGCGGCTCTTAACGGTTTCAGGACGGGCTTGAACGATAAAGATTTCACCGCTATCACCGTCTTTTGCCCACTCGATATCCATCGCGTGGCCGTAATGCTTTTCGATAGTCATCGCTTGTTTAGCAAGTTCGGTCAGCTCGTCTGTGGTTAGAGAGAACTGCATACGTTCTTGTTTTTCAACATCAACAATTTTGACAGATTTAGCGGTACTGCCTTCATCGCCATAAATCATTTTTTTATGTTTGCTACCTAAGTTACGACGAATGACTGAGGGTTTGCCATTAGCAAGCAACTGCTTTGATAAGTAGAATTCATCAGGGTTTACCGCCCCTTGTACTACCATCTCACCTAAACCATAGCTTGATGTGATAAAGACCACTTGATCAAAGCCACTTTCAGTATCTAGAGTGAACATCACGCCAGCTGCGCCAGTTTCTGAGCGTACCATGCGCTGAATACCGGCTGATAGGGCAACACCTGCGTGCTTAAAGCCTTTATGAACACGATAGGAGATAGCACGGTCGTTGTATAATGAAGAGAATACTTCTTTAATAGCAATCAGAACGTTATCAATACCACGAATGTTTAGATAAGTTTCTTGCTGACCGGCAAATGAGGCATCTGGCAAATCTTCAGCAGTAGCAGAAGAGCGTACGGCTACCGCAATGTCTTCACCGCCACTCATTTCTTCAAAAGCTTCCCGTACTGATTTTTCAAGATCACTTGGCAGATCTTGTTCAATAATCCAACCACGGATTTTTTTACCGGTAGCGGTTAACTTATTAACATCATTAACGTCTAAGTTATCTAGCTCGTCATTGATTTTGTCTAATAAGCCCGTTTCAGTTAAAAAACGGTTGAAAGCATCTGCTGTAGTAGCAAAGCCACCTGGGACGCTGACCCCTAAATCAGACAAGTGGCTGATCATCTCACCAAGTGAGGCATTCTTACCACCGACGGTCTCGATGTCATTTTTTCCCAGCTGGTCAAGATTAATTACAAGGGCCGAAGATTGATCTGCCATGATAACTCCAAAAAATAAGGTTATTTAGTAAGGATTATAATGCGAAATTATACCGCTATCTGAAGAGAATTTCGAGGGGTGAGGTCAAAAACTTATTAAAAAGATACAAATTATAGAGTTTGTTTGTCACCTGCTGATAAAGCCATACCAAATTTAGCTCAGGCAGTCGTTGCAGTGTCTATAATATAAGCTTTCTTCTGACCCTACTATTACGAGCGCTATATTAACATAAAACGAGGTATATCCTTTATTAAGCTACAGATCTATCTTATTGAGGCAATGATTTAGAGAGCTACAAAAGATATAAATAGTCATAAGGCAAATAGCTATCATAGAAAGTGGTTTTTAATAAACACTAGTTGGTATTTAATTGACTGTGAATAATAAAGAGGGTAGCAATAGTAGTATAAGCAGAAGTCAATCAATAGGAGTAGGACTATGTATGGATTTCTATGACGCAGCTGTTTTTCAGCGGGTATTGTGAGTATAATGTACGGCTTAAGCGTTATCGCATTACCAAATCGCTCAAGGCTGCCGCCGAGTTTCTCACCGAGGTTTTAAGTTATGTACTCAAACAATCCGCCTGAACAAAATAAGCCTACTATTCAAAATCGTCATGCGCTAAGCCTGGATAATTCGCAAGCTATTAGAACAGCATTTTTCATCTCTGATGGGACGGCTATTACGGCTGAGACTTTAGGGCGTTCTATACTAAGTCAGTTTGCTTCGGTGCCTTTTGAGACTAAAGTTTTGCCTTATGTTGATAGCTTGGAGCGAGCAGAAGATGCAGTAGCGCAGATCAATATGGCACATCAGCGTGATGGTTTGCTGCCTTTAGTATTTGATACTATTGTTAGCCCTGAGATAAGAGAAAAAATCAATTCTGCTGAGAGCTGTAATTTGGATATGTATGAAGGCTTGATTGGTCGTATTGCTGAGGAGATCGGGGTAGAGGCGGATAGTCATTCAGGACATGCTCATGATAATGTCGATTCTGAAACTTATAAAGAACGTATCGATGCGGTTCATTTTGCTTTAGATAACGATGATGGCGCCCGTACCCGTCACTATAATATGGCGGATATTATCCTCATAGGGGTTTCACGTTCAGGAAAAACGCCAACTTCGTTATACTTGGCTTTGCAGTTTGGTATTCGGGCGGCTAACTATCCGCTGACCGAAGATGATTTATATGACAACCAGTTGCCAAAAGCTTTACGTGAGCATAAGGACAAGCTATTTGGATTGATTATTGACACCGATCGTTTGGTCAGTATTCGTAACGAGCGCCGCGCAGGCAGTCGTTATGCCAGCTATCAACAAGTTCAGCAAGAGCAACGCGCCATACAAGCTATTTATATCTCACAGGGCATCCCAAGTCTGGATGTCTCGGAGATGTCGGTTGAGGAAATTGCCACGCGCATATTGCAAATGACAGGTCTGAAGCGCCGTATTGGTTAATAAAAGGGTAGCGTAAAGTTGTGAATTAGATTGAGGCTTAAAATAAAGCATCAATCTAATCGGTTAAGATAGAGTATTAGCTCTAAGTGATTAAATATTAGTTATCTAATAAAAAATTAAAATTTAATAAATAAAGAGGACATCATGGGAAAAAAACGCAAAGACGACGCCACCAATGATATTGGTAAAGATCTAGATACCGAAGTGTCTAACAAAGACAGCGGTAGTGCGCCAGTAACCACTCCTGAAAATACTAAAAAAGCGGACAAACAAGAACAAATTGAACAAACTCATGAGCAAGTCACAGAAGATATCATGCACCATCCTGACTTAATTAACCCATTAGATGATACTCGTATTGATATAAAGTCAGGCTATACCAAAGACTCGCAGCGTATAAAGAGTGATCAGCATGATTTTGAATATGATGCGGTGGTATTAGGGGCAGGTCCTGCTGGTGAAGCTGCTGCTATGAAACTGACTAAATCGGGAAAAAAGGTAGCCGTCATTGATCCACGCGACCAAGTGGGTGGTAACTCCACGCACGTGGGAACGATCCCAAGTAAAGCGCTACGTCAATCGGTATTTAACTTAATTAACTTTCGCCGCGATCCTATGTTCACCAAAGCATTAGAGTACGAGCAAGTACCGCTGAACAAAGTACTAACTAATGCGCGCCGAGTGATACGTAGTCAAGTTGCCACTCATACGCGCTTTTATGAGCGTAATCGCATTGATGTTATTCATGGCTGGGCAAGCTTCGTTGACAAGCATACCTTGCGAGTTGAAACTGACGAAAATGTGTTCGAAACCGTTACCTTTAATAAAGCTATTATTACTGTGGGTAGCCGTCCCTATCGACCAGAGATATTAGACTTCGATCATCCACGAGTTTTTGATTCTGACAAGATCTTACAAATGGATTATGTGGTTAGAAAGATTATCATCTATGGCGCTGGTGTTATTGGCTGTGAATATGCCTCTATCTTTACCGGCCTTGGCTACAAAGTTGACTTAATTAACAACCAAGACCAGTTGTTAAGCTATCTTGATAAAGAAATTAGTGATGCCATCGCTCATGACTTTAGACAATTTGGCGTCCTCATTCGTAACAATGAGGAAATCGACCATCTTGAAACTCATGATGATTATGTTATTTTGCATCTAAAAAGTGGTAAGAAAATTAAATCAGATGCCATTCTTTGGTCAAATGGACGCTCAGGCAATACCGAAGGTTTAAATTTAGAAGCGATTGGTTTAGAGGCCAATAGCCGCGGTCAGCTCAAGGTTGACGATCGTTATTGTACTAAGGTTGAAAATATCTATGCTGCTGGTGACGTAATGGGTTGGCCTTCTCTAGCGTCTGCCGCTTATGACCAAGGGCGCTGTGCAGCGGCCTTTATGGTAGGGGATAGTGATGCCGAGCCAGTCTCCAGCGTACCTACGGGGATTTATACTATCCCTGAGATCTCAAGTATCGGTAAAACCGAACAAGAGCTAACCGATGAAAAAGTCCCTTATGAAGTGGGACAGGCGTTTTTCAAACATCTGGCTCGTGCACAGATTATCGGTGAACGCTCTGGAGTACTAAAGATACTATTCCACCGTGAGACCTTAGAGATATTAGGTATCCATTGCTACGGTAACCATGCCTCCGAGATTATTCATATCGGACAAGCGGTAATGAAGTGTAATAACACTCTTGAGTACTTTGTGAATACTACTTTTAACTATCCCACCATGGCAGAAGCCTATCGGGTAGCGGCGCTAAATGGTCTGAACCGAATATTCTAAGTTTTAGAGCTTTTTAAGTACCTTTTTAAGTATATCTTTACTATAAAAGCGTCCATTAAATTAATGGGCGCTTTTTTGGGCTTATTTGCTTGGATTTCTATTAATAGGTTGCTTTTTGGGCGGTACGCCAGCGGAAAAGTAATAGCAAGATGAAGTAAAATATCAGTAAACCCGCCAGCGCATAAAATCCGGTAGCGACCTGCGATAGGCTGGCACCCATCTGGTTAAGCTGCACAGAGGTATTGATACCAGGGGTAGTAGGAACTAACCAACGTAATATCTGTAATGCTTGCGGCAGCTGATTGGCGGGCCAAGGATAACCACTAATGAAAAGCATCGGTAGCGAGCTGAAAATCAAAATCTGCATACTACGTTCGCGCTGGCGGAACCATAACCCAAAGACACAGCCTAGCGTTGCCACCGTTGGACAGAATAACAGCAAGAATAATAAACTGCCCATCATGTTCTGGCCGCGCGGGTAATCTTGGATCTCAAATACCCAGCCATAAAAAAAGCAACCTATGACAAAGCTTATGGAGCTGAGTGCAGCAATTCTACCAAGCCAGCCACGCACAGAGGTTCTATCGCGCTTTTGCTCATACCAAGTGCCGACTAGCATAGCGGTTGCCATCATTAAGGTTTGTTGGAGGATAATGATGGAAACCGCTGGAACCACATAAGAACCGTAACCTTCGGTTTGATTGTATAGCGGAATGATTTGTAAGGGTAGCGCTTGGGAACTCTTCTCCGCAATAGGTTTATAAGCGCCTTGTGCTACGCTTTTTTCAATCTTAATACCAGCAGATACGGTGCTGACTGATTGCAAAAATCCCATTTGCACTCGCTGATTTAGGATAAAGTAACTACCATTAGCCAGGACACTGACCTTAGCTTGCTTTCCAGATAGTACCCGCTGTTCCAGTCCGCTTGGAATAATCATATAACCAGCGATTTCATTTGACCAGATAGCTTCCTTGGCGGCCTGCTCATTGATAAAGCGTTCGGTGTCCAGCTGCGGAGTAGCCGTAGCATAACGCACGATAGTACGTGATAGGTCGCTATTATCATAATCAATAATACCAACTGGCACGTGGTCGACGACTTCAGATGAGTAGGGCCAGGGGTAAAAAAATCCATAAATAACCGGAGCAATAATCAGCATCAAAATCACCCCACTATCGCTAAAGATATCCTTGAGGGTCTGAATAAAGCTACCAAAAAAACTCTGTATCGATATCATTAGCGTGCTCCCCAGCGTTCAGGATGCGCCAATGCGCGTTTGGTCAATAAAACAGCAATAAGCCCGGCTACAACAGTCGCTAATATCAATCCATATAAAATCGGTAGCGAAACCAGCACTGGTGCCTTCATTTGCAGCTGAGCCAAATGCAGCTTTAGATAGTGGGTAAGCGGTAGCGCGTCTGCCCAGTACTTGGCGCTATCACGAATGGCAATATAAGGAAAAGTAATCCCGGCAAACGCATAAGAAGGCGCGGAGATAAAGCCCGCCGCTGATAATCCTGCGCGTAAAGAGTATGAGGTTAGAGTAAAAATAGCCCCCAGCCAAAACGACAATATCATAAGAACGACTAGACAAACATAAGTGGCTAAAATAGAAGAAAAGGCGATTGAATGCTGATAAGTGGCCAGCCAAATGGCTAATATTGACCAAAGACTATAAGCCAATATGGGCCAAAAATACTTACCACTTAGACCAAATAGCAATACTAGAATACTAACTTGCTCAGGAGCTTTTAATTTATTCGGCGTTTTATCGTCTGATTTATCTGCATTTTTCAAATCATTATTATTACTATTTGCTAGAGTCTTATCGCTCTTTTGTTGCTTACTTACTAAAGCTTTACTTTCAGTATCGATAAAACGATACCAGCGTCCGATCTGTTTGTCGCGTAATTCGCGGCCGATAGTGGTCGCTCCAACCACCATGGCCAAAATATGTAGCAGTGCCGGAATAATGGTAGAGGCTAGGAATTGTTGATAGTCGGTGGCGGCATTGAATAAGCTAATGCGCTGAATGCCGATGGGTGATGCGGCGATAGCGGCTTGCGTAGGTGCCATGCCTTGCTTGACTAAACGCTGAATCTCAACTCCTACTGATAGGGTGGTTGCCACCGACTGTACGCTTTTTTGGATGATACCTGAGTGGGTGCCGTATTGAGCATTGACCTGCAGGACTATTGGCGAGGGTTTGCCGGACAAGATATCACTCTCAAAGTTCTCAGGAATAGTCACTACGCCGTATATCTCACGTTGCAAGATAGCCGCTTCAGCAGCCGCTGGCGAGTGATAAGTATGAGCTACCACAATATCAGGAGTGACTTCTAAGTAACGCAATAAAGTACCAGCGGTGGGGCTATGATCGTTATCAATAACTCCGATAGGCAAGTCTGTAATTTGAGTGCTAGAAAAAATCCACCAAATCATTAATGCTGCAACTAAAGGTATAAAAATGACCATAGCCAAATCCCAAGGGTTTTTGGCCAAAAAACGGCGTTCATAAACCGCACTGCGTAAAAAAGCTTGTATCAGGCGCATAGCTTACTCTTGAGAGCGATTAGGTTGAGCGGAGCTTTTCGAGTCAATCTCGACAATGACACTCATTCCTGAACGAACACGTGAGTCGGGATTGGTAGGTCGAGCTTTAATCTCAAAGGTGCGTACATCAAAACCATCGTCATTATTGGTTGGTCGCCAAGTGGCAAAATCAGACAATACTGAGGTAGCATAGACGGTGAACTGCATAGATTGAGGCTGTTCAGATGAAGATAATCTCAAGGCTGGAATGGTACCTGTAAACTGCTTACCGATGGTAAAATGGTTGAGAAAGCTTTCGGTGACGTTTAAAACGACCCATTGATCATCGGTATCAACTAAGGTTAACAGCGGTACCCCTTGTCCAACGACTTCACCGGCATTCACGATCACGTCGTCCACTAGCCCAGCAATAGGACTTTGTAAGTTGGCTTCATCTTTTGCAACTAGAGCTTCTTCAAGCTTGGCATCTGCTTGCGCCACTTGCGCCGCTGCTGCTGCCTCATCTTCGCTACGAGTACCTTCTAAAGCTATATCATATTGCAAACGCGCCGCCTCGGTTTGATCTTGGGTAGCCAAATATTGTGCATAGGCCTCATCACGCTTTTGTCGTGACATAAGTCCTTCTTTATAGAGTCTATCGATACGCTCATAAGTATTGGCAGCCAAATCAGCAGCGGCTTTATTAGCTTGCCAGGCCGCTCTTGCTTGAGCAATCTCTTGTGGGCGTGCACCATTTATGGCTTTATCAAGTTGACTCTGTGCTGCTTGCTTGGCAGCCTGCGCCTGATTAATCTTGGCATTAATCTCAGGAGGATCCATTTCAATAAGTTGTTGTCCTTTTTCAACCCTATCCCCTTCAGTGACTAATATATTGGAGATACGACCAGGCACCTTGGCAGCGATGGAGGTTTGCTGCATTTGCATCTGACCTTGAAAGGTCGTCACTGCAGGCTTACTATCTTCATTGCTTTTGAACAATCCATAAGCGATTACAGCCAATACTATAATGACGACTAAGGCAATAACCGCTTTTTTAATCACAGCTTTCTTTTTTGCAGTATCATTATTTGAATGAGAGCGTTGATATTCAGGCGCGCTGTTATTATTTTCTTGTCCAGCTTTTTGCTCAGTTTCCACTTTGTTTCTAGAGGTGCTAGAAGCATTTACTGCATTCAAATCGTCGTTATTATGGTTGTGTTCAGTCATGACAGTGATATTCCTAAATCAATCAGTAAGCAATGAGTTATATAATCAATAGGTTACGAGTACATGCGAATAGCATAGGGTTTAGATCCTTCTATGCTCTCATAGTTAAAGATAGCACCAAAAGCCACGATAAACGCTGAGTAATAAAGCCATAGCATAATGACTACGGCGGCTGAAAGGGCACCAAACTCAGCACTATAATTGTTGAAGTTTTGCACATAAATCGAAAATAATACTGACAATAAGATCCACAGAACAGTCGCTAGAATAGCTCCGGGCACTAGTTTTTTCAGTGCTATAGCTTCATGGTTTGGCGCCAGACGATAGAGGCCTAAAAAGCTCAAGAATATAATGCCAGCTAAGATAGGCCATCTGCTCCAAAGGGCAATCGTCTTAGCTATTTGTGGGAAAGGAAAGTATGCCGCCAGTAATGGAATAATAGCAATAGAGGAGATTGCAATGATCATAACCACTACCGCTGCAAAAGTTAAACTAAGCGCTCGGATTGTAGCTGATATAAGGCTGCGCTCTTGGGTGATACCAAAAGCGAGATTTATAAGAAGAATTAATGATTTTATACCCTTTGAGCCTGCATAAAGTGCTAATACGCTGGAGAGTAGCAGACTAAAAGTCAAGCGTGAAGTGGTGTTAGCTGCCAGCTCAGTTAAGCGGTTATCAAGGATTTCATAGACGGATGCAGGCACGAATGTTCGTAGTAAGGCAATTTGCTCTTGCATCTCAGCGGGTGAAAAGGCAAGACCATATAGCAGCACAAACACCGCCATTACCGGAAAAATAGATAAAAAACCAAAAAAACCCACGCCAGCACAATGCGCCCAGACATTTGAGTTGTTTGCTATACGCCAGGTTTCTTGGATAGAATGCAGCCAACTTGTTATTTTAGAAGTGTTTTTTTTCATAAAGCAATTATTCACAGTGGGGATCGGTATAGATGTCAATTTATAAAATTTATACCGCTCCTAGTTAGTAATAGTGTTGTTATTATGGCTAATAAAACCTTATTCGCTATACAAGGTTGGCAAGCGAATATCAGCAGCACTCAGATAAGCATTGAAAGCGAGTGGGGTGCCGCAGCTTTCCATCAAGGATGCTAGACCTTGCACGTAGTCGTGTGCTGCTTGAGCTTGTTCAGTGCGTGCTTTTAGTGATTGAGTCTGTGCTTGTACCACGTCGATAGTGGTATTCACCCCTTCTTGTAGTCCCAGACGGCGCAGACGTAATACTTCAGCAGCTAAGTCGACGTTGCTCTGTAACGCTTGGTAACGTGCCTGAGCATTATTGACATCGTTCCAGTTTTTCTCCACCAACAACAGCAGATTATCGCTAACTTCAATCTCCGAGAGGTCTGCTTGACGTATTTGCGCATTACTAGAGGCAATCGATGCGTTCTTATTTAGTCCGCCCCATAATTTCCAACTGGCGGAGACTCCAGCAATCCAGCTGGGGTTTTCTTCAACTTGCCCATAGCCATAGAGCATGACCGTTGGCTTATAGCCGGTATCAGATAAGGCGCGTACTTGCTCGGCTTGCGCGCGTTTGGCAGCCACTTTTTGCAGCCCGGGATGGTTTTTGAGCGCTAAGTCTTGGAAGTATTCTATATCAGGTAGAGGTCGACTAGAAACAAACAACGGCGTGGTAGGCTTAATACGATAATCTGTGCGTAGCAACCGCTGTAAGGCAATCATCGCTAAGCGAGCATCATTATTGGCTTTGATTGATTCGCTTTTTGCATCCGCAAGAGCCGACTGCGCCTCTAGGCGATCAACACGGGAAAGGAAACCTTCTTCGAATAGACGCTGTGCCATATGATCGGTCTGCTGCAAAGTATCGTAAGCATCCTCGCGTAGATAGGCGGCGATAATCGCCAATTGCGCCTTGAAGTAACGCTCTATCAAGGTATTATAAAGCTCATTTTCATCTATTATGCTATCTGCTATAGCCTCTTGAGTACGGGCGTTCGAGGCACCAGTCAATGCAGCAGTACGTCCAGCGGTATATACCGGCCAAGCAAAGCCTACCCCTGCACCCGTTAGCGAGCCTGAGCGCTTAATTTCGTAGGTGTTTGGAAGATCGAGATTAGGTAAGTTAGGTGGCGGAGGAATAGGCAGCGAACGCCCTTCACCATTGCTCTCTAAGTTATTGATACCGTTATTGATCTCATTTCTTAGCGATGACAAATCAAAGTCTTCTTGGAAAGTATAAGTACTTGCTGATAGCTGGGCAAACACAAAGGGATCATCGATAGTTTCAAGCGCTTCAGTCTGATATTCACTGGCTGCAATCGCCGCTTGATTGGCTGCTAATTTTGGTGAGACCTGCAATAAGATATTTTGCGCCTGCTCAAGACTTAAAAAGCTAGAAACCTCTAACGGATAGCTGTTTTCAATACTTTTGTGAGTAACAGGATCTATAAGGGTGTTTAGAGGGGTAGTTATAGGCTGAACTGCACCCGTTTTAGAGTTTTTCTTATCAGTATGAGTGGCTACTTTTGGATTATTGTCTATGGTACTGCTAACATTAGTACGGCTAGCATCTACAATTTGGGTGGTTGCTACCGGTATTACAGCGGTCTCTGATATAGAGTTTTGACTATTAGTAGCGGTGTCGACAGGGCTGTTCGCTAGCGTCTGAGTTGACACACCTACCAGCATAATAGTAGCAATAGCACTAGGTAGAGATAAGATAGCAAATTTCATAATGGAAGTAGACCGTTAATCAGAAAACAGAATGTGGTGGTACAATAAAAGCGTACACTTTAGAGTCCTAATCATGACGGGTCAATACTCATTATGTGCTTGTTATTCTTTTAATAATGATTTTTGTCTATTAGGTTAGACTGTTGTTTGAGCCTAGAGCTTAGCGTCATAGCCAATAAGTATAGTCATTTTGCATGTTTTAAGGGTTGATAATGCATATTGAATGATAGTGGATATTCAACAATATAAATATACTACTAAAATCGACAGTTATAAATATAAAAGATAAAAGTATTCGAGTGTATTTAAGACAGGCTTAATAGTTGACGACCATACTGATGAAGATAGGGTGCTAAAATAAAACTAATATTTTATTGCCATGCTATCGTTAGCAAGAAAACTATACCTATTATAAAGCGTTACCTATGCAAATAAGCAGTATTGTGGATGGAGGAAGGAAGTAATGGCAGGATACATTTTAGCATTAGATCAGGGAACTACGTCGAGCCGAGCTATTTTATATGATGATCAGGCGCGTCCGCTAAAGATAGTACAGAAGCCAACGACGTTACGCACTCCAAAAGCCGGTTATGTTGAGCAAGATGCTCAGCAAATTTGGCAGACGCAGATCAGTTGTGCGCACGATGTCATTAATCAAGCAGGGTTGTTAGCAACAGATGTGACTAGCATCGCCATTACCAACCAGCGTGAATCTATCGTTATTTGGGACAAGCAGACTGGTAACGCTTTGGCTCCAGCAATTATCTGGCAGGATAGAAGAACCGCTAGCCGTTGTAAGGCTCTAGCTGAAGACGATAAAGACACAGTAGCAGATGTACGAAATATTACTGGTTTACGGCTAGATCCTTATTTTAGTGCTAGCAAGATAGCTTGGCTTCTAGAGCATCATCCGAATATCAAGGCTCGTATTAGTAGTGGTCAGATAGCAGTAGGTACTATCGATAGCTGGCTGATTTATAAATTGACCGGCGGCGAGCATGTTATCGATGTGACCAATGCTTCACGCACTTTATTATATGATATTCATAATCTGGCATGGTCGGAGGAGCTGTGCGCACGTTTTGATATTCCTATGGTGATATTGCCAAAAGTACTACCTTCTGATGGCGACTTTGGTAAAACTAAAAAAGGCTTGTTTGCCAAACAAATCCCTATTAATGGCGTGCTGGGAGATCAACAAGCCGCTTTATTTGGTCAAGGTTGCCTTGATCCGGGGATGGCTAAAAATACTTATGGTACGGGCTGTTTTATGCTGATGAATATTGGTCAAACAGCCAAGCTTAGTGAGCATCAGTTATTAACCACAGTAGCATGGCAACGCAAAACTAGCTTGAACCGTATGGACAACTCATCCTTTGGCAATATAGTCCAGTCAGGTAGGCGTATGCTCCAACCACCCAATTCTACCTTTGGACGTGAGGTCATTTACGCTTTGGAGGGTAGTGTATTTATGGCTGGAGCCATCGTACAGTGGCTACGTGATAATCTTGGCATGATCAAACAAAGCGGTGATATTGAACGTCTAGCACAGCAAGTTGATGACAGTGCCAATGTGGTTCTATTGCCAGCTTTTACCGGTATGGGAGCCCCTTATTGGCGCTCAGATGTCAGTGCTAGTATTAGTGGCATGGACCGCGGTACCACTAAAGCGCATATAGCACGGGCGGCGCTTGAAGCTATTGCTTATCAAACTTATGATGTGCTCATTGCTATGCAAAAAGACAGTCCTCACGCCCTAACAGAATTACGTGTTGATGGCGGCGCCGCTAATAATGATTTACTTATGCAGTTTCAAGCAGACTTACTCGATGTGCCGGTACTGCGACCTAAAGACACTGAAATTACAGCGAAGGGGGTGGCTTTGCTTGCCGGCCTAAAAACAGGGTTATATGATAGTGAGACTATAACCTCATCATGGGAGATTGATAAAGTTTTTGAACCCAAGATGTCAGCTGACATCCGAGCGCAGCATTTAGCAAAATGGCAAGATACTATTGATAGAGCTTTAATAAAAGTTTGATAGCTATATAAATACAAGGCCTTTATAAATGTACATGCTGTAACTTAAGTTCAGCGTTATAGCGACATAGTTTACAAAATCAAGGTAGCTACTACCAAGCATATCCTTTAATTTAAAGGTGATAAGTCATTAATAGCTTTTAATGGCGCTTAAATTAATAATTCACAATTAATTAAAGGAATATATTATGAATAACAATGATAGAGTAGATCAAAAACGAGTAGTAACTGCTGATGAGAAAGTGATAGACAAAAATGACCGCGTAATCACCCAAGATAATATGGAAGTAGGCGATAGAGAGCGTATTATTGATGACAATGCCCGCCGCATGGCTGATGCTGACCATGTAGTAACAGATGTAGATGGTAGAGTAGTCGACACGAGAGTGGATGGCACTAGAGTAGATAATGACAGAGTTATTCATGATCGTGATGGTATCGATCGTCACGAAGTTAAAGAGATGTCCGATGAAGCTAAAGATGAGCTTAACGCTAGTATGATTACTGGCGAGCCCGGTTCACATCCAGTAGGTACCGGTGTCGGCGGTGTTGGCGGGGCAGTAGCTGGTGCGGCTATTGGTTCGATGGCTGGTCCTTTAGGTACACTTATTGGCGGTGCGATCGGTGCGGTTGCTGGCGGCGGAGCAGGTCACGCCTCGGCTGAAGCTATCAACCCCACTCATGAGGAAGCTTACTGGCGCGCAGAGCATGCCAATGCCAGCTATATCAAAGAAGGTTATGACTTTGACCGTGATTTGCATCCTGCCTATGCGGTAGGTTACGCCAATCGCCCTCACTACGCCGCTGATGCTCGTTTTGAAGATCATGAGCAAGATCTAAAACGGTCATGGGAAGAAGTGAAAGGTGATTCACGTTTGACTTGGGAAGAAGCCCGTTTGGCATCACGCGATGCTTGGAATCGCGTAAGTTAATTCAAAAAATTAACCCAAATTCTCAAGCCATAAAATAAGTTAGGGTCGATTGATTTAGAGACTATATATAAATAAAATAAGCTTTTAGAGTAATGCTAAATAAAAAACTTATAGTCATCTATCTATGCATACCATGTAAATTGCTAGGCAAATATAGTTATGAGCCGATGACCCTAATCTTTATAAATGTGCTATTGTTGAGGCTTTCAGAGGATGCTCTGAAAGCTTTTTTTATATCAAAAATTAAAATACTAAAATAATAACAGGTTAGTTACTATGCAACTTGCGAATACTAATGGTCAAAAACAGTTTTATATTGCTACTGCCAATTTACTTAATTTTGCCAATCCAGGGCGCATTTATTATGACAATGCGCCTGCTTATGATCAAAAAGCTTATCAACACAAATTAACAGGCATCACTGAGCTATTAGCAAAAGCGCATGCTGATATCATTGCTGTGCAGGAGGTGTGGGACAGTACAGCCCTAGAAGCATTGGCTATATCTTTGGGGTTCAAAGCTGAGGATGTGGTCATCCCGCTGGCTAGTAATGATAAAAACAGTGTTCATACTCAAGGATTGGGTGCCCAAAAGACGCCGGCAGTAGGTATTATTAGCCGCTTTAAACCATTAGAATGCGAATTATTAGAAGAGGTAGTAGCAGAGGCGGTGATCGATATCCCAGATATCGGACCCTATCAGCGTTTTAATCGCCCCCCTTTATTACTACGAGTCGATGCCTTTGGTCAACCGATAACGATTATCACTGCCCATTTAAAAAGTAAACGTGCCTTTTTTTTACGAGACGAAAATGGTAATTTGTTAGAGGATATGGATGATCCTAATATTCGGGTGCGTGCTAAACTGCGTAGTTTATGTATGCGTGCGTCTGAAGCGGCCTCAATTAGAATGTCTATTATCGAGCGTTTGCAGCATACTCGAGAGCCGCTTATCTTACTTGGAGATATGAATGATGTCACGGGTAGTGTGACCACCCAGTTGATGACCGAGACAGGTGAGGTAAACTATGATAAAAGTATGCGTGATGTTGCATTATTCGATGCAGCTCGTATCCAAGCGCGTTATGGGTGGATGAAAGACGTAGCTTATACCCATATTTATCAAGGTATGCCAGAGGTTATTGATCAGTTGTTTGTCTCAGAAGAGTTTTTACCTGATAGTAAATTTGCGTTAGGTCATGTAGATAGGGTAGATTATTTTAATGATCATCTCAAATGGGATTATTCTGATAGAGTCATTGATCATGGTATTATACGTGCCAAGATAAAACTTCATGATTGAGCGCAATGATTAGTAGCTTATTATTTTAATTCATTTGCGCCCTGTGCTTGATGATGTACTACTGTTTATAATGGTTCTGATTAACCCTAATGGCCATAGCTCAATTATTATAATTATTTTTAATAGAGTGAGATTGAGAGTGTTAGGGGTAAAAACAAACATAATTTTAAGAGGTTTACGATGAGTGAACATAAAGATGAAAAGATAGAAGACATACTCGTAGATTCGGAGCTGGCCAAAAAACTAGTGCCTAATAAGTTTAAGTTTACCAGTCAACAAGGGCGTATCCGTCGTCAAAAGCTATTGATGGGTGCCAAGAAGTTAAGCGAAACTCGGGCTATTAATGATATCACTTTAGCTGATGTTTGTGAGGAAGCTGGTATTCCTAGAGCTTCTGCGTATCATTTCTTTCCTAATGTAGAAGCGATATTTTTAGCGTTGCGCTTCTTGAACGCTATTGAAATATTGGAGATATTGGCGACGGTTGAAACGGACAATTATGATAGATGGCAGGGCTATCTAACCGCCCTCATGGAGCGCTCGGTTAGTATCTTTCATAGTGATCAAACCAAAGCTAAGCTGATCTATGATACCAATACGCCAGATTTTGAAGAAGATAGCTTTGGTGAGGATATTGACCATCAAATTATAAAGCTAATATATGAGCGTTTATCAGAACGTTACGAGGTACCAAAATTTGAAGATATTGAAGATACTCTACTGGTCACTTTTAGTATTATAAATGGGATATTTACTTTATCTTATCGACGTCATGAAAGCATTACAGATAATTACTTACAAGAAGCTATAACGGCTTCTATTGCTTATTTGCGTTGTTATTTACCGGAGAAACTACCTCGTAAAAGTTAATCGTTGCTAGGAGAGCTTCTCTAATTGAAAGAACCCGATGAAATAAAAAAGCTGACGCCATGTCAGCTTTTTTGTGGGCCGTTTAAGTAAAAATTAAATCTTATAAGCCCCTTTATAATAAAAGCTAATCAGCGATATTGGAGATGGTTGTTAGTGTCAGCATGATCATAACGCTAACTAAATGGCATGTACTCTAAGCGGCTGTCATTAGCAGTTTATAACGATTGGCTCTTTGTTATCGAGATATTGTTTGCGAGTGTCTGACCTCGACAAACATCATCACTAGGATCTAAAGGAGCATAGTGCTTATAGTATTGATTGATAAGCTCTTCAAGCGCAACGTTGTCGCGAGAATTATGAGCGTTGACATAAGCTTCACGAGCTTGCTGCAGCCAGCGGTCTGCCATCCGAAAGTGCGCACTCGACTGACGCCATCCTTGTTGACAGTGATTGGCTGCGGCCCAAATCAGGGCAATCTCACTATAAGCCAGCTCTCTTGGTGCCTGATCTATTCCTTGACGATCTTTTAAGGCGCTGAGGGTTGCCCATAGGTCTGGCCGCATCAAAGCAGAGGTAGTAGGAATATCAGTAGTAAGATCGAGCCGGTTTTCAGTACCACTCTTTAGGGCTTGTAGAATAGTATCGGCAGCTTCAAAGGCTTGTTTTCCAGCAATCGAACGACTGTTAATACTATCTTCATGATAAGCATAGTTTAGCCATGCCTGTGCTTTGTAAGCGAAATAGCGCTGGCGTGCGCTTCGTTGTTGTTGCTGATAACTATTTAGCTCAGTCATCATACAATTAATAGTACGCTGGTGGGCGCTTTGATAAGTGGGGTTTGAGGCTTGCATCGCCTTAGCAGTATGGCAATCAATATTAATCGATTTAACAGAGACAGAGTCAACAGCACTGGCTTGGCTGGCTGGTGCTAGGGTTAACGAGAGCGTACCTAGCGCTAACGATATTAAGGCTGCAACTGTAGAAGCTGTAAACGGGCGATAAGATTTCTTTTGGGTTGCCATAGTTGCAAAGCGAAGCATAAAGTGGGTCTCATAAAATTATAGGGTAGATAGGTAATAGCGCAATCGAATAGATTTATTCTAACAGCACATAAAAAATAATAATCATAGCATAATGATAACTTAAATCTCTTCATTACAAGCAAAAAGGGTACCAATATTTATTGATACCCTTTTTATTTATGTCATATATTCAAAAACGTTCACTATAATGTAGCATTATTAGTGATACGTTTGTTCTTACGAGGATCGTTACGTTTAAATAAGTCTTCATCAAACTTAAAGCGTAGTCTAAAGTAGGCGCCCTCTTGGGTAGTATCATCATAGGCAATATCTTCATCTTCAAAGCCCATAAAGTTATAACCAAGCGATAACCATAGGTTGGTCATTGGGCTGTAGCCAATCTCAGCACCGAGCATGTAAGATAAATCGTCTGCTCTATCGTTCCAGTAAGAGCCTGCTTGTAATCCTATATCCCAGCGCTCGCTGATATCATATAGACCACGTACATAGGCTGCGTGCGCGGTATTATCACTAGTAATATTATCTGCATCATACTCGGTATATTTACCAGCATAGCGGCCCGATAGGGTTAAGGCGCGAGTAGGATGGTAGTTACCATTCCAAGTCCAAACCAAAGTATCTTTTTGATAGCGATCATCACCAGTAGCATTGTCATCTAGACGGTATTCTAGCTTGGCCAGCATATCCAGCTGATTGCTATCGTAATCACGATAAGCACCGCCGATCTGTAAGCGGTTGATGGTACGGTGACCGTCGAGATAATCGACCCGTGAATAGATATCCTTTGCCAATAAGGTAATGTCGTCGGTATAACGATAAGCTACGCCTGCATTAGCAAGGAGCGTATCACTGGTCTCGCCCCAACGTTTTTCTAGACGTCCTGAAATTTTATAGTCTTCCTGCGCTAGATATTCGACACCGATACCGGCAGCGGTGGCGGTATTGTCTTCTTTACCTTCAAGAGACTCAACACGCTCGAATAAAGTACTAAGGGTCAGCCCTTCTTGTACATACCATTTGTTTTTAAGACCAATAGCGGCTTCAGCTTCTCGTGCACTAACGGCATCACGCATGCGGTATTCGCTATAGACTTTACCGTCTTTCATATAAGTGGTGTCAAAACCGATAACCGTGCGCTGGCGCTCATCGGTATCGTCGAGTCCATAGCTACCTGATAAGCTATTGATTAAATCATGACGAGCATAAAGGCGACCGAGGCTACCTAGTGGAGTTTCACCGCCAATTGAGGTGGCATTACGCTCGCTATGACTAATGTCCTGTTCGTATTCAGCAAAGACTAAGCTGTTATTAAGCTTGGGCAGGCGCGCAGTAATACGAGCACGTGCCGTAGTGCCCTCAATATCTTTATCAGCGTCATTAACACTACTAAGAGCCGACTGATTGACGATACTATCATTAAATATTGTATCATCGGTGATATCTTCGACATCGGTTGCCGCTTGGATATTGCGTGAGGCCGCCGTAGCATCTTGCTTATAGTAACGTACACCGACCTCACCAACGATATTCTTGCTTAAACGCTGCTCAACACTAGCTTCTACCCCTTGACGGCTAGCTTTGGTAATGTTGTCTTTAGTGCGTACGCCTTCTAATTTTAAAGCTGTTTTTTTGTTCTCTAAGGCATGAACTACTTCTACGCCAGATTCAGTACGTCCAGCGGTTAAAGGGGATGCGCCAGTAACGAAGCCAGCGTCCGCATCATTATAGTAAGCTTTGGCACGGGTACGTTTTTTATCATCATAATCAAGCTCGATACGTAGGGCGTCGCCTTCAACGTTTTCGCCTGTTAGTAATTCAGCATTGATCTGGTTGCTAGGTTGATAGTTTGGATTATCCGCTTTGTTTCGAGCGTATTCTGCTACGAGCTTGAGCTTATCATTAAATTTGATCACGCTATTAACACTAGCAAGCTCTTCTTTGTTTAAAGGATCGTCACTATTGACATAGCTACCACCAACAGCAACTTTTTCATTTAACTGCTGCTTAACTGCTACGCCGCCGACCCAGTACTTTTCGCCGCCCGCGTCTACTTCTACCGTAACACGTAGATAGATGGGGTTGCCCGCCAAGTCTTGGCTAGCGATAGGCGACTTTAGATATAAGCTGCGGCTAATAGGATCAATCTCATAATCAGCAAAGCGAATCAAGGTCTCGCGGCTGATGATAAGCCCCGGGTTGTTGGCATCACGCACTATCACTTCAACGGTTTCTGAATTTTCAAGAACGGCGTCGAAGTTCTCAGCTAAAGGATAAGGGCCTGAGATACCTAAACCACGAGTCTCATTTACGCGCTGTGATGAGCTGGTTTCTGCGGCAAAGGCGGTAATACGAGTGTTCTCGTCTTCATACTGCGCCTTGGCACCGGTCAAAGTACGATTGTAACGACCAAGCTCGATACCTTCATCGTTCTCAATCTGAGTTTTTAGATCGCCATACATCGCAAACGAGCGACCTTTATCGACGCGGACATAAAGCTTGCTGGTAGACTGAGCATCGAAGCCTTTGGCAGATGAGTCGCCGTATACAGGATAGTACTCGCCAGGCTCGATATCACGGAACAAGCGCTCGCCTTTTTTGTCACTATCATAGGCTAGAGTAAGCAGATAATCACCGCGTACTTTGCCTTTTAGGAACATAGCAGCACGGCCAGTTGCTGAGTAATCATCGTTGCCCGAGATCTCATGGAGCTCTTGTTCAAAAGCGCCTTGAGCATCGGTGATATTGCCGCCATCAAAGTCCTTGAGGGATATAGCACCCTCAACGATACCTACGGCGATAAGTGGACGTAGCTTGGCAGTGAACTGCAGCGGAATGACTTGCTTGCTACTACCCGTATCAATAACCAGCTCGCCTTTACCCGGTACGCTTGGGGCAATAACTGGGATTAAAAGCTCGCCGCCATTGACCGTGACCTGAGTACCTGCTTGATTGTTACTGCTATCTTTTAGGTTAATACGGCCAATATTGGTATCAATAGTGATAGGAGTTGAGGCCACATAAGGACGATTATCTGAATCCTTTAGACTGATGACGATCTGATATTCGCTAACGCCGTCAGCTTCTACTAGACCATCTTGAGTACGATAATTAATAGCTTTTAGACTATCCGGTGCGGTCACTTGGATGGTTTGCTCAGATATGACTTTGCCATTAACATCGGTGGCTACGCCGCGTAAAGTGTTGCGTCCACGTTTGAGTTCGACGGCATAGTAGTCAAAAGCGATAACGCTTTGCTTTTCTTGCTCAGCGGTCTTACCGATTTGCTGCTCTGATACCGCTTTGCCATTAGCATAAAGGGTAAACTGTGCTCCTAGCGGCGCTTGTACTTGAATCAGCTGCTTGTAAGACGCTAATTGCTGATCATTAGTCAAGTTAATAAAAGCCACATCATTATTAGGAACTTCTTTGAGATACTCTTCTAGCAGTTTCGCTTTAGGCTGCGTGACCGTATTGACTGCCATATCGATACGTTCAGCACTAGGATTTGCCATCTCATTGACGATGGCTGAATCACATTTGATACCTTGATCTAAGATATCGTTAGATTTACAGCCACTAGCGTCAACGTTGTCTTCATAGTTGCGATTATAGATAGGCTCTAAATCTAGCTTGCTTTTGACTGCTTGCTCTAGCTTGTCATTTTTAGCACTAATGCTGTTGCTGCGGTTAATAAGCTCTTCATTAAGACGCTCAGTGCTATCCGCCATCCCGCCGACCAAACCAAAGTCTGCACGATGGAGCTCACCGTACTTTAGGTCAACGAAGCGGCTACCGGCATCGCCGGCGTTACGATTACTTTGGGTAACTAATTCAGTCTCTCTTGGCAGAGTAGTGCGGTCGACTTTTAGGACATGAGTCTTGGCGCTGACCCCGTAGAAGTTATATTTACCTTCAGGATCAGTAACGGCAAAGTTACCGTTTTCCATATAAATACGTACGCCTGCGACGCCAAGCTCGCCGTCCGCTTTTTGCTGGATGCCATCACGGTTGATATCGTGGTAGACCTTACCAACGATAATGCCGTCAGTATTTATCAGGCCACGGTCAACTTCGATCTCCCACTGAGCTTCCATTGATGCTAGTGGATTGCTATTTTCATCACGGCCATAAGCCGTCGCACGGTTGATACCATCGCCGCCTAGTGAAGAAGAGCCAATGAGAGCCCGATAGCGAATCTTTTTAGTTGTACCAGCCGCCATCTCGCCTAAGCTTAAAACTTGGTATTTACCCTCAGTTTTAAATTCAGTCGTTTGGGTTTGATTGATATCAAGGTTATCTTTGTCAAAACGAACGCTGCCTTTGACATAATCAAAACCACGAGGCAGGGCATCTTTTAGCTCGACATCATAAACGGTAGCGGCACCATTATTAGTGACTTGAATAGTGTAGTTGACATAGTCGCCAAGCTCAGCAGTTTTGACATCGCCTTCTTTAAGGACTTGTAGGCTTGGAAGCTCGTCAACGATAGCGATATTACTGCTAATATTTTGGTTGATAGGAATCAAAGTAGAGTTTTCAGGATCAATACAAGCATCCAAGCTGGCTTTAAGGGTATCACCTTGCAGCGTTTGGATAATCTGATCATCAATAGGATTGGCATTATTTTGTGTAGGCGCTGACAGACGATATTTACCCGTATTATCGCCAGTCTCTACCGCTTTTAGCGAATACTTGTCCCCCGTCAAGGCCGAAGTTATGGTAACCCAAGCTTGATCAGGCTTCTTAGGATCAGCATTACATTGTGCAAAACTGGCTTCAACATAAATCTCTTTGCCCACTTGTGAAGCTTTTAGAGGATCTGCATAAGCTGTATTTTTAAAATTGATACGAGGAGTAATAGGTATCAAGCTGTTCATTGCCAGACTTGTCACCGAGTTATCTTCAAGAACTAACGCATTGAGGTGTATATCCACTTGCTCATCTTCACGATGGTTGATATCAGACAATGATTCTACAATCAGTTGAATGCTTTCACCCTGAGCAATTTTTATTTGCTGTGGATTACTAAAGCGAATATCACCATCATCAATACGGCCATTCTCATTGACATCTTGATAGACCGCAAAGTTAGAAAGGCTTACTGGAGAGTCATAAGTTGAGATAGCAGCAGGCATTGTTCTGCTAAATGAGTTAGAAAAAGGGGCGAAGCCTTCTGTCAAAGAGTAGCTTAATAATACGGTTGCGTCATAGGTGCCAGTGTTAGACAGAATATTAATCCATTGAGTACCACTACCCAGATCAATAATGTTTAGCGGTGGCTGCGTGAGGGTAATATCGTACTGCGGCAAGGTCAAAGCTCTGACGCTAACTTGATTAGAGGTGCCGGACTGTGATTCACCAGCAACCACCGTGTAATCAACGCTGGCAATATTATTAATAGTCGTAACGCCTTTACCGGTATCAGCATAGGCGATATTTGCTTGCATAAGTAGCATCGAAGTCGCCAGTGTAGTAAGCACGCCAGTACGGCAGCGTAGTTTACTAGACGATGACAAAGTGTAATGCATATATGTTAATCCTACTTATGAAAGAAAATATAATTAGAGAGACTTGGTTGATGGTGGAGAGGAGCTTCCTTAATCGGGTTAAGAAAGCTCCTTTGAATTATTAAAATGAAGGTTAATTACTTATGGATTAGAGTTATTACCTGCTTGAGATATCTTTGCAGAGAAGTAGACGTTACCGATCTCCTTTCCTGCCAAGCTGGCAAAGGTGCCGGTAATGACATTACCAGAAATGTTTGATGTGGCTGCTGCTGAGTTAATACTGGTATCAGAAGCAAAGTCACTTTGATAGGTAAGTTTGCCAACCAAACTATCCTTCAAGACAATGTTATTGATTTTGATATTAGTAAAGGTGTTAATAGCCTCTAATTTATAGAAAGCACAAGCACCCGCTGTACCAGTAAGATCAGTTGTGACCCAATCATTAGCAGGAATATCTGTTGGTGCAGTACCACAGCTAGCGACAGCTTGGTACTTGGTCAAGTCAATACCTTGCATAGTCGTAGTTGAGGTAGTAGATACGTTTTTGGTAGGTGCTGGGGTACCATCTACTTCAGTCTTTGGTAAGATGGCAACAGTAATCTCTTCAAACTTACCGATATCATTCTTACCTTGCAATTTACTGCCCGAACCATTGGTAGCGACTACTACACCAATAGTGACTGAACCAGCAGGAGAGCCAGCAACAGCAGATGCTAAGCCAGCTGGAGCAGCATTATTAAGATCATATTGCCCGCTTTGATTAGCAGTCAATACTTTTTCACCCGAATCAAATACGCCATTATTGTTGGCATCCACGAATACTTGAGTAACATTAATTTGACTGATATCAGTAGTAGGAGTGATAGTAAACAACACATCCCCAGCTTTAGCAGCCTCGGTAATGTCTTTACCAGCGTTGGTTATAGTATAGGTATAAACGTTATTAGTACTTTGTAGTGCTACTTCTTTATCAGCGCCTTTACTAATGTTTAATTCGCGATTTTGCTGTGTAGGTCTTATCGTACCGTTATCAGTATCTGTACCGACACTAGGATTAGCTGGGTCTTCATAGTTATTTTCAATAACTGAGTCATCTTTTTTATCGCCTGAGCTATCTACAAGATCAAAGCTACCATCGCCATTAGTGTCGTCTCTTACCACTGCATAGTTATTAAAGGTACTATCAACAGTAGCATTTTCTGCTTTCTTAGCACGGAAAGTAACCGTAATGGTTTGGTTCTGTAAGATATTTTGACCAGTTACAGTAACGGTTCTGCCATCGCTTGAGATGCTAGGAGTAACGCTACTAGTGCCACCAGTGGTAGTAGGCGCTACATAGTTATCCTCACCACTTTGAATGGCAACCAAACCATTAGGTAGCTTATCTTCGATAGTAACTGCGGTACCATCTTCATTACCTTGGTTAGTGACGGTAATGGTATAGTCGACATAAGCATTGTCATTTTTAAGGTCAAAATTCTTAGTGCCAAGGTTAGTCGTTGCCGACTTGTTAATGGCATAAATAGGCGTAGTGGTAATAGCATTGTCAGTATTAGTAATGGTAGCTGTTTTACCCTTACCATTTAAGAAGGTACTAATAGCAGTAACAGTAAGTATGCCGTTCTTTCCAACAACACGAGCTGTTTCTGCCGCCGCTGTCACTGTAATTCCAGCAGACTCACCAGCGCCTAGTGTTATAGTTCCACCGTTAGCAACCGTCACAACGTCGCCAATATTGTTCCCATCAGCGCTTACCTTTTGATATTTAATAACGCTGTTGGCGATACTATAGTTAAAGTCATCACCTTCGCCATTCTGAATACTAATAGTATAGCTATCAGCGACGTTACCAGCGTTGCTTAAGGTATGTTTAAAGTCGACCTTCTGATCAATTTGCGGGTTAATAGTAAGGTTCTTATTAAGATCATCATTAGGTTTGTCGTCAGCTGAAGTAGCAATTAAGCTAAATGCACCTGTTTCAGTAACATTAATTTTGACTTCATTTGATTCAGCTTTTTGTTCAGTAGTATTACCCTCAACCATATAGGTAGCTTCAGCTTTGTTAGTAACAGAAAAGGCATTCTCCTGATCGTAGGTGAGGCTAGTAGTGGCCATAGCGATACTGGCAACGCCCATGGCAGTAACAATACCAACGGTCAGCACTGAATATTTAAAAGGGTTTGGTTTCATACGGTAAATCTCCTAAGGGTAAATGAAATGCTCTAACAATGGGATTAATTGACAATAGTATTCAGTGCTACAGCGGCAGATTTCTTGGCTGGTAATAATTTGATATTCCAGCGCAGGCTACGATATTCAGATAATGGGATTTTGACCAACTTGCCATCGACACGGCGCATAAGCGGCATATCAGCGTAGTTCTTGCCATCAACGCTGGCTTGCGCACTAGTCGGGAGTGCTACCCCATTAAAGGTCATGTTGACAGGAATAGGCAGTACCACTACTAAGTCTTTAATGTCTTTGTCGATGGTATTGGTATAAGTGGCTTTATATTGTACGACCGTGCCCTTGGGCGCCGTGCTGATAGGCGAGTAGACAACTTTGCCTTCAGCATTGGTCATGACTTTATTAGCACTTAGTTGCATATCTAGAGCTTCATTGGCGTGAGCGGCGCTCAACAACAAGCTAGAAGCCAAAGTAGCTAATAAAACACTGCGTAAGTAGTTAAAACATTTCATATAACTTTCCTTGCTAAAACCATGGCTATCAGTAACCTTGGTCTTCAGTTATTCAACTGATGTTCGATATAATTAACTGTTACTGATAAAGAGTAGATATCTTTTCTATGTTGGCATTATTACAAAGTAGCTACAAACATTCATCATAAAAGCGACAAATGGCAATTTGAAGGGTGTCAGTGGTAATGACCCTCATCACAAACAAAGACCTCTGTTTGTGATGAGGGAAATTGATAAGAAAGGAGTCAGTAGGTAGTTGTTTTAAATGGGATTTATAACTTGCAGAATACAGTCATAAATACTTTTGTGGAGGTGTAGAAACGGCAGCCTGTTAAGGTGCCGCTGGATTAGAAACGGTGTTTCCGTATTTAGTATTAAAATAGAGTGTCGCCATATTTGGCTGAGTAGCAGATGATGGAGTAGCCGCTAAGTTAAATTTATTGGACGTAATTTCACCATTGGTGCCATAAGCAACGGTAGGACTCGCTATCGAAGTAGGAAGAAATAAAGGTGCCGGTAATTCAAACACAGAAATGACAGGCGTACTTTGTAGCTGGTCAGTGATTTGAATTTTCTCTAAACCTATATGTCCACGGTTATAGGCTTGAATCCGATAAGCAATACACTGGTTTGGAGCAAGATCTTCGATCGTATTTATACTGAAGCCCAAAGTTGGATTCTCGCCCTCAGGGATAGCTTGATAGTCTAAGGCGCTATCACACTGATGAACGTATTGAGATTTCACCAATACTAAAGCTGAGTTGTTCTCTTTGACCTCACCAAAGTCTAAATTACGGAGCATTTCGCCTCCCGCACTTTTCTCAGTCTTGTAATCATAAACGTTGGGCATTAGAGTGACTTTACGCTTATCAGGAGTGGTGTCAACCTTATACAGCCATGAGCTGGGCTCATTCTCAACCAAGCAGACTTCGGTTTTACCTAATAAAGCGCTTACCGGTACTACAAATCGATATCTGCCTTCAGAAGAGACTGTTTGCGCTGTGGTATTGGTGATGTTGTTACCATTACAGTCTGTGAGGCTGATGCTCAAATTACTATTAGAGATACCTGATTCAGTAGCGCTATCAAAGATACCGTTAAAGTAATCCTTGTTGCCGATAAAGGTAGTAGAGATGTCTCGTTTGGTTTCTTCAGCAGCTGTGATGCCACCATTATCATTAAACACAATGCCTGAAAAAGTATAGCTTACCGGGGTGTTAGTAATGGTACAGATGATTTCATCGCCATAGGATGCCCCTGATAAGGTAAACGAACGAGTCTTAGCCACCGCGTCGTAAGTCATATCAGCAGTGGGCATGACAGTGGTGCTACCTGTACTATTGTTGGTACAGATATAAGTCGCTTTATAGTTAGCAATATCACCAAGCGTCGAGCCATTCATTACCCGTTCAGTAATGGTATAAGTGGTATTCTCCGTCAAGCTCAAGAGACGACTACTAGCATTATTTACAGTGGCAGCAGTGCCCGTAGTGGTAAAACTATTGCTCGCTATTGATCCACCAGTGACTTTGACCTCAAACTGATCGCGCTTGCTATCAGTATCATTGATACGATTGCCTTCTAGCTCTTTTTTAACTATTAGTTTTGGCGGTGCTAGACAAAAGTAAAAGTCAGAATAGCCTACGGCATGATAGCTATTTCTTTCAGTAAAAGTATTGTTGTGCTTTAAGTTAAGAGGGGTGTTTGCAGGATTATAGCCCCAAGTGGCATCGATAGTACATTCATTAGTATCACAGTTTCGACCTCTAATAGCCGTGACTTTATCTCTATTAGCATTGATAGTATGGAAGATATCATTAAAGGTTAGCTGACCATTGCTACTAGAGACATCTACTTGTTCTATGTACGGTACTTGACCGGAGATAATAGTTGAGTCTATATCTTGTATTTTATAGCCGACCTTACTCACAGGACGGTTTACGCTAACGTCCAAAACGTGATTGGTTCTCACTCCATAAGAGTGATGCAATAAATTAATCGCTGAGGTAGTAACATCTTTTAGTGAACTATAAAAAGGTGGTCTGCCCCCAGAGGTTGAAGTGTTTAAATCTAAAAGATTAGAGAAGCTAATATTAAAGCTTTTGTTACCTGAAGCCTCAGTGAATGTAAAAGTCTTTGAAGTGTTGCCGCCAACCCAACTGCTCAGGCTTTGGCTCTGAATAGGACTAAAAGCTGGTGGGTTAGCGCCAATATAGTACATTTTATGTCCGCTTGGACAAATGGCTGGCGTGTCAGTGGTGCCGCCATCAAATATAGCGGTTACTGTATTACGATCACTGGCGCTCTTGGATGCTAGAGTTGGATGGCTGATGGTGGCGGTATTGGTTACGGTTGAACCTTGTTCAGCAGTTACTCTCGTAGGGATGTTAATACTGTAGCTCTGACCAATCGGTATAGGCGGAACACTAAATCCAGCACCTTCTAGCTGCGCTACTGTCGGCACTGTATTACAACTATTGGTGCTATCTGCCGAGTCACAAGTGATATTAGATTGCTTACTGAGACCTGCGACTATAGGATCTTTTAGAGTCACGTTATTTAAGACCGCACCGCCAGTATTGGTTACCTTAATCGTATAATTGGTAAGGTTGGTAGTACCGATACTGGTAATACCATCGTCTTTAGAGATTTCATAAGACAGCGGCGCGTAACAGTAGCTGTCTACTCTAAATTCTATTTCTTGTTCCTCATCACCTTTGGTAATTCTGGTCGTATTGCCAAATGAAATCGTTACCGAGTCTACAGGTTGATCAAAGGCGATAGAGCCTTGGCAGTCTGTTGCAAGCGTGCCTCTACACCGAATTCGGTTGGCATTGCCAGACTGATAAAGTGAGCCATTAGAACCAGTGACTGTAGAGCCTGCAATAGATTGAATAATGCCATTGATGGTAGTGCCTGCTTTGGTCTTACCCGTCACGGTTACCAAATCATCCCAACCTTCACCTTTATCTAGATATCTATCAATTTCAAATACACTGAGCGCAACATTATTAAGAAAAAGAGGTTCAGTAGTATCACTTTTGCGAAAATCAAGGGTTACATTGGTGGTAGAAGTAGGGTCATCGTCGGCTTCTCTCCTAACACGAATAAATGAATAGCCGCCGCTATCTCTTTGCTCAACCCTTACTTTGGTTTTACGGTCAGTATCTATAGCACTCATCTGCATTTGTAGAGGAATGCTGCCAGAGCCTGCAATATCCGCGTAGTTTTTGCGAATATAACTAGAGAATAAAGTACTATAATCAGCTTCGGTAAAACTACCTTGAGTGCCAGCAGGGCATATTGCACCAGGATTTGGCGCAATAGCAAATGAGGAATTACTCATCAATAAAGCGATAAGTAAACTCATCGAGATGAATAGTTTATACATAAAATGACGGGCTCGATGTGAGCTTATTGAATTCAACAGATACAATGCTGGGTGCATGACATATTCCTAATAAAGCGCTACTAATATTACGAAGCTCTACACCAATCAGATACTGGGGTTATAGGAAAGCTTTAAATCTTGTAAAATTTACAGCTTGGTAGTGCTACAAAGTCGCGGTTACTAATAGTTCGTGGCTCTAAATTAGTTAACGGCTCTAAATAATCTATAGCCTGACGCTATGTTAACATTCGATATTAACATAATATGAGTGAGTGAATAGTTTAAAGTGACAAGAGGCATTATTGGTATGATAGACGGGGACTAAAGTTTTGGGCTGGATGATATTAATAAGTCCAATCATATTTAGACTATATTCATAGTAAAAGAAGAATGACTAGATAAAGCCTTAATATCCTTATATTAAGGCTTCTAATTATTGAAACTTTAATCTTGAAATAACTTTAGTTATATCATAGATTTAATAATAATTAAGGAACTACTAGACTAGTAACGGTAGTACCATATTTCGTATTGAAGTATAGCGTCGCCGAAGTGGGTGTGCTAGCTGTTGCTGCAACGGCAGCTAGGCTAAACTGGTTGGACTGGATCTCCCCATTAGTATCATAAACAACGGTAGGACTAGCTACCGATGTAGGTAGAAATAAAGGTGCAGGTTGTTTAAATACAGAGGCAACCGGCGTGTTTTGCAATATATCGCTAATTTGAATCTGTTCTAGAATTAAATGAGCGCGGTTATAAGCTTGAACTCGGTAAGCGATACAGTTATTTGGGCTAATATCACTAATAGGCTCTATACTAAAGCCTATCGTTGGGTTTTCACTGTCAGGAATACTCTGATAATCAAGATTACTATCACAGTCGTGAACGTATTGTGATTTGATAAGCACTAAAGCCGCATTATCAGACTTTACTTCCCCAAAGTCTAAATTACGTATTATCGTCCCTGAACTGCTTATTTCTGTTTTGTAATTATAGACATCGGCTACAAGTGTAATCTCTCGAACATTGGTGGTAGTATCTATGGGGTATTCCCACGCGCTGGGTTCAGCCTCAATCAAGCACACTTGGGTTTTATTGACTAAAGCACTAGGCGCTACGGTAAAGCGGTATCTGCCGTTGTTTACTGAATCATCTGCTACCGTTTGTGGGTTTGGCGAGCTAGTAGCTATATCTGTTCCACTGCAGTCAGTTAGACGTATGCTTAAATTACTACTAGAAATCCCCGATTCAGATCCACTATCGAATAGCCCATTAAAATAGCTGCTGTTAGCGGTAAAAGTGGCGGAGATATCTCGTTTTTTCTCATCGTCTGCGACGATACCGCCATTATCGTTGAATACAATACCTGAGAATACATAATTGGCGCTATTGGTAATGGTACAAGTGATTTCATCGGCGAAGTTGACGTTAGACAAATTGAATGAGCGTGTGCCTGCCGCTGCATCATAGCTCATTGCGCCACTAGGTACGATAGTGGTGCTATCAGTAGTAGTGTTGGTACAAGTATAACTGGCACTATAGCTGTTGGCATTACCATTTATTACTCGTTCAGTAATCGTATAAGTGGTGTTTTCTTTTAACTCTAAAACTGTACTACGACCGTTATTGATAGTCGCGCCGGTTCCAGTAGTTGTAAAGCTATTAGCAGCTATTGAACCGCCTACGACGGTTATCTCAAACTGATCACGCTTGGCGTTAGTATCATTAATACGATTGCCTTCGAGCTCTTTTTTGACTACCAGTTTTGGCGGCGCAAGACAGAAGTAAAAGTCAGAGTAGCCCATTAATTGCCCTGGTGTACTAGAGGTATTGTAGATATTGCCATGAGTGACTACAAAAGGGGTGCCCGCTGATTGATAGCCCCAATCTACATTGAAATCACATGGATTAGAAGTACTACAGTTCTCCCATCTTTTGCCTGCTATAGTTTGGTTGTTATTAGAAAGCTCTAAATAATCATTAAACGTACTTGGAAATGAGAATACGCCACCCGTCGCTTTATTATTGCTCGTATCAAATGAAAGGGACTCTACATAGCTATTTCGATTGGTATCTAAGTCTTGAACCAGAAAGCCGAACTTTGATACGGGCTTATTCATAGTGGCGGTTAATCGGTGATTAACAGGTGCGTATGGGCTTTCGTGATACATATTAATGGCATTGTTTGTTGCGCCAGAATAACTACTGTAGCTTGGATAACCGTTACGTAAATATGATATATCAGAAAACGCTAAGGTTAGCTTGATGCTACCAAAATTAAAGCTATTAGTATTGCTGGAGTTCCTAGTCCAGCCTAGATTTTGTGTTTGTATAGGAGAGTAAGCAGGTGGACTTTCGCCAAGGTAGTACATTTGATGTCCGCTCGGACAAGTTGCTGGTGCGCTGCTCGATCCACCACCAAATATAGAGGTTACTTCATTGCTATCACTCGCACTTTTAGGATCTAAGTTTGCAGTATTAATGTTAGCCGTATTAATAATAGTAGAGCCTTCAGCTGCCGTGACCCGTGTTGGCACTCTAATACTATAACTCTTGCCAACTGGTAAAGATGGGATATTAAATCCTGCGGCACGCTCTAGCTGGTTAACACTTGGCACGCTACTACAAATATTGGTGGGGTCATTATTATCACAGCTGATACCAATGAGCTTATTGAGACCTGAAACTGCCGGATCCTTTAAGGTAATATTAGTTAGTGGAAATCCTCCAGTATTGGTTACTTTAATGACATAATTAGTGGTATCGCCAGTAGCAACTATTGCTAGGCCATCATCTTTAGTAATCTCATAGGAAGGCGGTAGATAGCAGTAACTGTCTAACCGAAAGTCAATCTCTTGATTAGTGGTTGCAGATGACTTGATACGCTCAGTGGTTCTGTAAGTAAGGGTCACGGACTTAACGGGCTCCTCAAATACTACGGAGCCTTGACATCTTCCTTGCAAGCCTTTGGCAGAGCAGCCGCTATCACTAATATTATTGGTTCTCAGCCCTTTATCAAAAGCTACTACGTTTGAACCTGTTATAGTTTGGATTTTCCCAGTAATAGACTTGCTTTCAGCAACACCAGTAAATTTGACATAGTCATCAAAGTTACTGCTTCCTTGAGTAGAGGCGTCGATATCAAAGGCACTTAGAGCGACCTTACTAAGGTATAAAGGTTGTAAGGTATCACTATTACGAAACTCAAGGGTGATAGTGGTAGCGGCAGTATCATTGTTAGCAAAACGCTTATTAATATTAATAGCGTAGTTACTATTTTGGCTATTAACCGCAAAACTATTCGTGGTATTAGAGTTGCTATTAGGCAGCTCCTGCTTGCTCATCTTGATCTGTAAAGGAATGGTATTAGAAGGGGTGCTAACTACCGATCTAAAATCATTGTTATTATAGCTCGTCATTAGCGTGCTATAACTGGCATTGTTTAAACTGCCTTGTATGGCTCCTGCAGGACAGAAAGTATCTGGACCATCATTCGCCACTAAGGCAAAAGATGAGCTGCTAATCAATAGCAGTATGATGAGATTTATAATATTTTTTACAAAATTATCAATTGAATTCAGACGCTTACCATCTTTGGTTTTGCTCATAGTGCTACTTCCTATGTCCTGCATGTTGCAAATAAGCAGTGATCTTACTCACAATAAAAAAAATACTACTTATAAAGAATATAAACAAAAACCTTAATAAAATCTAACATTATATTACTCATAGTAAGCTTTTAGTGACAGAAGGCTAGGATTAATGCCTGAATGGAATCGGGAACTACTTTTATTATCCAACATTCATTACCTTTATTACTCCAAATAAGTTTAGACTAAATATTAGCTACTAGCACCAAAGTGCTAGTAGCTAATAGTAATATATTTATATTTTAACTAATCGCTATTTATCTTAGAAATACTTGTTGTGTTGTCATTTCTTCACAGCTATAAACATTAAGAGCGTAAGCGCCTATAATAGATGCTTATAGCTTGCTAGACAGATTTTGGATAGTTTGTGGTTTACGGTTAGTAAGGCAATGGTTATATTATTAGTTGTCTATCTTTGTTAATTGTCTATCGCCTTCGCAGCCTATCTAAACCATTCAGCAAGAATTAACTACTTAAATAAATCAAGGAAGTTATTGAGTAGACTATAATCTGGTTATATTATTACTAATACCCTGCTATTAAACGGGGATGATTATTTATAAGGACTAATAAAGATGAATTATTATAAGGATGCTGATAGCACCGAAACTCAAGAATGGCTCGACGCTTTTGAGTCGGTTATTAAACATACAGACAAAGATCGTGCCCAGTTTTTATTAAAGGCTTTATACAATAAGGCGGTGCAAGAAGGCATGCCGTTCAACCGCCTTGATACCGCTTATCTCAATACCATCGCGGTCGAAGATGAGCCTATGTATCCGGGTGATTTGACCATTGAGCGTAAAATTCGGGCTTTGATTCGTTATAACGCCTTGGCTATGGTCATGCGCGCTAATAAAAACGATGATGATTTGGGTGGACATTTGGCAACATTTGCCTCGAGTGCCACGCTTTATGAAACCGGTTTTAACCACTTTTTCCGGGCGGCTACCGATCATTTCGGCGGCGATATGATTTATTATCAAGGTCATTCGGCACCGGGTATCTACGCGCGTTCTTATCTAGAAGGACGTTTGGATGAAGAACAGCTTGATAATTTCCGTCGTGAAATTGGTGGTAAAGGGTTATCAAGCTATCCGCATCCCTATCTAATGCCAGATTATTGGCAGTTCCCAACGGTATCCATGGGTCTTGGCCCTATTATGTCGATTTATCATGCCCACGTGCATCGTTATATGGAAAACCGTGGCTTATTAGAAAAAGAAGATCGCAAAATTTGGACATTTATCGGTGATGGTGAGACTGATGAACCTGAAAGCTTAGGCGCCATCTCGCTGGCAGGTCGTGAAAAGCTAGATAATCTTATTTGGGTGATTAACTGTAATTTGCAGCGTCTGGATGGGCCGGTACGGGGTAATGGCAAGATTATTCAAGAGCTTGAGTCCGTATTCCGCGGGGCAGGCTGGCGAGTTATCAAGGTCATTTGGGGTGGCAACTGGGATACGCTGCTCGATAAAGATGAGACCGGTGTTCTTAAGTATCGTATGGAAGAAGCTGTCGATGGCGATTATCAGCTCTATGAAGCACGTACGCCAGAGTTTACTCGTGAGCATTTCTTTAATAAATACCCTGAGCTAAAAGAGATGGCAGATGAGCTATCAGATCATGATATCTCACGGCTTAATCGTGGTGGACATGATCCCATGAAAGTATATGCCGCTTTTAGTGAAGCCATGAAAACCAAGGGCCAGCCGACAGTAATATTAGTAAAAACCGTTAAAGGCTATGGCTTATCTACCCAAGCTCAAGCGGTAAATAAATCGCACCAAATCAAAAAGCTGGATCAAGAGTCTTTGATGTACTTCCGTGATCGCTTTGATTTGCCCTTTACCGACGAACAATTAGAGACTTTACCTTTCTACCGTCCTGAAGAGGACTCACTGGAAATGAAGTACCTCAAAGGTCGCCGTGAAGCCCTTGGTGGCCATTTACCTAATCGCCGCAGTGGTCATATCCCGCTCACTATTCCTGATTTATCTATCTTTGATCGAATGCTCCAAGGTAGTAAAGGCAAAGAGCAATCGACTACTATGGTATTCGTGCGTTTGCTCGCAGCCATGCTCAAAAACAAAGATATCCAAGACCGCGTAGTACCTATCGTCCCTGACGAAGCCCGTACTTTTGGTTTAGAGGGTATGTTCCGTCAATTAGGTATTTATTCTGCTGGTGGACAAAAATATACCCCAGAGGATAGCGAAGCCTTGATGGGCTATAAAGAAGCCAAAGACGGTCATATGTTAGAAGAGGGTATCAATGAAGCAGGGGCAATGAGTACTTGGATTGCCTTAGCGACCAGTTACTCAGTGAACGCCTTACCGATGATTCCGCTTTATATCTACTACTCAATGTTTGGTTTTCAGCGAGTAGGTGATCTAGCGTGGGCGGCAGGTGACTGTCAGGCTCAAGGCTTCTTATTAGGCGGTACAGCCGGCCGTACAACTTTGAATGGCGAGGGTTTGCAGCATCAGGATGGACATTCACAGATTCTGTTTAATACCGTTCCTAACTGTGTCAGCTATGACCCTTGTTTTGGTTACGAGCTAGCTGTGATTATGCATGATGGTTTACGCCGAATGTATGCCGAGGGTGAGCGCGTCTATTATTACTTGACGCTAATGAATGAGAACTATGAGCAACCTGCGATGCCAGAAGGGGTCGAAGAGGGTATCAAGCGTGGTATGTATTTGCTTGAAGATAATGGCTCAAACCAAGTTCAATTATTAGGTTCGGGGGTTATCTTACGTGAAGTGCAAAAAGCCGCCCGTATTCTAAAAGACGAGTTCAATATCAAGGCCAACGTTTGGAGTGTCACCAGCTTTAATGAATTGACCCGTGACGGTATGGCTTGTGATGATTATAACCGTTTGCATCCTATGGAAGAAGAAAAAGTCTCGTGGGTAACCGAACAGCTGGCTCCGCACGAAGGTATCGTAGTAGCAGCGACCGACTATATGCGTAATTACTCTGAGCAAATCCGTGCTTGGTTACCTGATAATCGTCCTTATACTACCTTGGGTACCGACGGTTACGGCCGTTCAGATACTCGTGAGAAGCTGCGTAGCTTTTTCCATGTTGATGCCGCTCATATTGTGGTAGCAACACTCAAACGCTTAGCAGATGAGGGAGAAGTTGAGATGCGCTTAGTAAAAGACGCTATTTCAAGCTTTGGTATTGATGCTGATCAGCCGCCTGCATGGCAACAACAGCCTCATTATGACCATTTCCCAGATGCTCCTGCTCCTGCACTTGATAATGTTAATCCGGTTCCTGTACCTGAATTTGTCGGTGAAGACGATGACGAAATCAGCAGTGAAGGCCGCGCAGAAGATCAAGCTGACGCCAATTTACTCAATGATGATGATGTCAAAGAATAATAACCATAAGACAATCGGAAGATAAGGAGAATAAAGATGGACATTAAAGCCCCCGACTTAGGTGTTGATAGCGCCGAAGTCAGTGAGATAATGGTGCAAGTCGGTGATGTCATTGCTAAAGACGATAACATTGTATTATTAGAGTCTGATAAAGCTTCAGTCGAAGTACCGAGCTCAGCCGCTGGCAAGATTACGAAGATTAATATTGCTGTTGGTGATCAAGTCAGTGAAGGCACGGTACTCATTGAGATTGATAGTGATGCAGCTGATACCAATAATGATGATACCAATTCAGACTCGGATGAAGCTTCTACTGAGAAGGCTGAAGCTGATAATAAGCAGTCTGAGCAAAAAGCAGCTAAGGAAGAAGAGACACAATCTAAGTCTAACTCAACATCAGCTAAAGCGGCATCAGGTAAAGCAACTACCCATGCCCTACCAGATTTAGGGGTTGATGAAGCCCAAGTGGCTGAGGTTATGGTAAGTGTGGGCGATACAGTGAGCGCCGATCAATCGATTCTATTGATTGAGTCGGATAAAGCGTCTGTTGAAGTCCCTGCGCCTGAAGCGGGCAAGATTGAAAAAATCTTGGTCGAAGCAGGTGATATGGTCGCTAATGGTCAAGATTTTGTGGTGATCATCGGTGATAGTGGCTCTCAAGTCGATGAAGTAGAAACTACGGCAGCGCCAGTTTCAGACAGTTCGAAAGATAAAAAAACAGCAACGCAAGTGCAAACTACAGGGGAGCCCAAGCAAGCGGCCAAACAGTCTACTACTACCAATAATCAGGACGATAAACTGTCTGAAGCACAAGTTAATGAAAAACTAACTGAGGTTTACGCCGGTCCTGCAGTACGTAAACTGGCTCGTCAGCTGGGGATAGATATCACCCAAGTAAACGGTTCAGCACTCAATGATCGTATCCTAAAAGAGGATTTATTTGCTCATGTTAAGAGCCGCTTAAGCTCGCAGCAAGCCGCTCCTGCCAGCGCTAATGTAGGTTCGGGCCTGCCGGCGTTACCAGATATGAGCAATGTTGAGCTTTGGGGTGAGACCGAAGTACAAGATTTAAGTCGTCTACAAAAAGTTTCGATTCCGCAGCTCAACTTAAATACTTATCTGCCGCAAGTGACCCAGTTTGATATATCAGACATTACTGAAACTGAAAAGCTACGCGGTGAGCTCAAAGGCGGTATGAAGGCAGAAGGTATTGGTTTGACTATTTTGGCCTTTATCGTAAAAGCAACGGCTTATGCCTTGACTCAATATCCGAGATTTAATAGTCATCTAAATGATGATAATAGCCAAATTATCTTACGTAAAACCGTCAATATGGGCATCGCCGTTGCTACCGATGACGGCTTAATCGTCCCTGTGATCAAAAATGCGCAAGATAAAGGTATTAAGCAAATCGCTATTGAGATTGGTGAGCTGGCCGTAAAAGCACGTGATAAAAAGCTCGGCACCAAGGATTTACAAGGGGCAAGCTTTACTATCTCCAGCCAAGGTAACTTGGGCGGCACCGCATTTACACCACTAGTAAACTGGCCACAAGTCGGTATATTAGGGGCGTCTGAAGCGACAATGCAGCCGCGCTGGAATAAAGATAAGCAAACCTTTGAGCCTCGTCTGATGCTACCGCTATCATTATCTTATGATCACCGTGTAATCAACGGTGCGGATGCGGCCGTATTTACTCGTTATGTAGCAAGCTTGCTAGCGGATCCACGTCATATTCTGCTTTAAGTATTCAAGATGCCTAAATAGCAATTATGAAAAGAAGATCATCTACGGATGGTCTTTTTTTTTGCTTAAGTATGGTGATTACCCCTCATTTTGATATCAGCACATTTTATTCATAAGCAGCAAAAAGCCAGCTATCAAGCTGGCTTTTTCATTCTCAATTTTGCTAATGCTATGGCTATATTAGAACTGCTTCACAAAAGCAACGCCATAAACCCAAGGGCTGATATCAACTTTACCTACATCATAAGACACACCGCCTGTTTGCAATTCAACGTCGGTATCAATATCGATATAGCGGGCATCAATACGGAAAGACTCAGTAGGCGTGAATGGAATATCTACACCAATATGCCCAGCAACTCCAAAACTATCATCAATATCTAGTTTTGCACCGCTAACACCAATTCTTTCTTTAAAGAAAGTAGTATAGTTTAAACCAACACCAACGAACGGTTTCACATTCATTGGCATGTTGTAGCCATCAAAGTGATACTGTAATGATAGAGTAGGTGGTAAATGCTGAGTTTTTGCATCAACCTTGCTACCATCAGCAGCTTTTAAGGTGATGTCGTGATGAAATGGAATGGCTGCTAGCAGTTCAACACCAACGTTATTAGCTATGAAATATTCACCAGTAATAGTAGGGCGAATATCATCATCAACATCGACTTTAAGAGCACCTAAAGGCGTAGACAAAGTACCGTTATCGCTTTTAGGGTCGACCATGTGGGCGCCGGCGCCGATAGTCCAAGTTCCTGCAGGAACGGCGATAGCAGAGGTCATAGTAAGTGCAGCGGCAGTGGCTAAAACTAGGGATTGTAGTTTCATCATTTGGTTCCTTAACGAAAAAGAGGAATATCAGTGGGATTATAATCAGAAGTGGATGCCTTCACTAATACACAACGCAGATGTTAAAATATAATCTGTAACATCTTAGGGGTAGTATAATACATATTCCTTGTTAACAGTAGTGATTTGGACACAAATCGGCTATTCAATGCTAAAAAGTTTTAATTTAATAAAGAGTATTGCTAATATTGTTATCACTTTAACAAATGTAATTATTAACAAATTTTAAAATTAAGTCTTTAACTATTCTTTAATAAATAGTTAAAAGCAAGTGTTAATAATTAGATAATTCTAAATAATTAAAGGTTAAGTAATAAATATCATGAATGGATATTGCAGTAATTCTTTTTTAAGGTGTGATAATGCACGTTCAGTGAAAGTGCTGGTGCAAACTAGTCATTACTGTCCTAAATGCGAGTTTTCGTTGATTCCTGCTGAGAACGCTAATGATAGTCTGCGCCTTGATCAGAAGTTTTTGTATGTTAGTTTGCTACTTATGGTAGGGTTACTACTAATATTAGTCTATATTCACTACCAAAAATTTGTATAATTACCGCTCTTATTAAGCTAATCTAATTATCTGCTTAAAATCTCTAGCTTTATCGCTTACTTATTAACGCTCGGTATTATACCGCATAGGGACGGCATGCTATTCCAATCTATACGGCGCTTACGTCGTTTTGTCTATAATATTTTACAAAACGATGAGCATGATACCCTTTTTAGTCGTTACGTTGACTATTTTCTCATTTTTCTAATTTTGGCTAACGTAACGGCAGTAATTGCCGAATCAGTAGACCAGTTGTATTACCCTTATCAGCAGTATTTTACTTGGTTTGAAAACTTCTCTATCGTCATATTTTCTATTGAGTATCTACTGCGCTTGTGGAGTGTTGCCGAAGCTAAGCCTGATAATACCACCTGGCGGCAACGTTGGGACTGGCTCAGAAGTCCTTCAGCTATGATTGATCTAGTAGCGATTGCACCGGCGTTTCTGAACTTCTTTGTCAGTATAGATCTACGTTTCTTACGTATCTTACGTTTGTTTAGAATCCTTAAACTTACTCGCTACTTTGCATCAATGCGCATTCTTTTGGTGGTCATCAGTAAAGAGCGTGGCTCATTCCAAGCGGTTATCTTTATTTTGCTTATCATGATTGTGACTGCCTCCAGTGGTATCTATTTAGTTGAGAATCATGCCCAACCTGAAGAATTTGAGTCGATACCCAAAGCCATGTGGTGGGCGGTGGTAACTTTGACCACAGTGGGTTACGGTGATGTAACGCCCATCACTAATGCGGGTAAAATACTAGGCGCGGTCATTACGATATTGGGTGTAGGTCTAGCAGCACTGCCAGCAGGTATTTTGGCAACGGGTCTGGCAAATGAGCTTGCTCAGCGCCGTGAAGAGCTTGAGCAGCACTTTCGGGAACAACTGGTAAATGGGGATTTTGATCTGGTACAAAACCAAGTTCTAATTGATAAGATTCGTCGTGAGCTTGGACTTGATAAAGAGCAGTCGCAGAATATTGTACTGCAAGTTTTACGTGAGCAAGAGCTTGAGCGCCGCGAAAAAGAAGTGCGCAAAAAGAATTTTTGTCCCCATTGCGGAGAGCCATTAGATTAAGGCTAGAATTGCAACCAAACCTAAGCTTATATATCTAAAAGGGCGATAAACTAGTCTATAGTTTATCGCCCTTTTGTTTTTTACTTTTCATTTTTACTTATAACCCATCACAGTCGATAGTCAGCTATCTCCCTAGCTACGTGCAGTGGCGGGGACAGGCAGCGCACGGGCGAGCTCATGAGCCACTTGTTGAGCGGCTTTTTGTAAGTCAGTTTCTGATAAAGGCAAGTTCTGTACCGTTAAATGCCAATCATCAACTTCACGCTGTAAACTGGCGACCCAAATAGCATTACAATCACGGGGTAGCTGCTTTAAATTAACCTCGAATGCTCGATTACCCTCGTCATCACTAAGATGAATCTCACCGGCGTGTACTTTTCCAAAGGCTTGTTCATAGTATGAGCTCGCTAATAAGCCGATTTGATTGATATGGGCAGGGATTTTATCCAAATAAATGCGGATTTGTTCTTGATCGAGCGGCGCATTATACATAGCTTCGTGACCACGATCCTTGCCATTTAGGCTATCGCCTTGATGACGTACGCATTCCACTTTGTCCCGCAGTTTTTTAAACCATACTAGGTCTGTGATATTACAGTTATCATCATAGAGTGCACAAGCAATATCGATATCGATTGCGCCTTGATTCTGCTTTAAACGTTTGAACTTATTTTTCTTTTTAGGCTCAGGATCAGGCGGGGTGAAATCAAAATTTAAGGCAAAAAATAAAGTGTCTGAAGTTAGTCCAAGCGCCTTCAAATTGTCTGATAGCAGTGACAAAGGTTGTGAGGTTGGCATAGTGTTCCTTATTGATTATTTGGTTTTAGAGGGGGCAGAATCATCGCTGGCAGGCTGATTCAATACCACTTGATGGAGTAGTGTGGGCTTGGCATCTAATAAGCCATTTCCAAAACCTCGCAGCCACCAAACCAATTGCGAAGTCAAATTTACAGTGGCTTTTACGCTCAGCGTATCATCCTCATCATTAATGGTTACCACTTGATCTTCACTAAGTTTACTCTCAGTCAGGCTTTTGCCCGCTCTTTTAGTAAAGGTAAGCTCAATAGCGGTGTTTTTGCCATGATCGGGCAACTGACTCAATAAAGGATGAGTAAAGCCCATACCGCCAGCATCTAGATAGCTATCCAGCTGAAAGTCATCAGGGGTCTGAGCGCTACTTTCAAGAATCTCAACGCTAGCAAAACGATGCAGAGCAAAGGTGCGAATGATAGCTTCTGGATCGTCGATGCGGGTGGCCAGCAAGTAAATAATTACCCCGCGCTGAATGATAGCGATAGGATTTAAAATATACTCGCTAGCTTCGGTTTTATTGCTACGGGTATAACAGGCTTTTATTTGCAATTGATAAAATAGCGCGTGATAAATATTGTCTTTGCTCTCCAAGTCGATATGCGGCGCAATCAAGGGCTGCGTGGCAGGCTCAATCCGTACTCGGTCAATCCAAGAGTGGGTTACTTTGCTGTTTTTTAGTTGCCGGCGTGCCAAATCGAACCAAGGGAAAAGCTCATCTAAAATAGCAGGGGGTAGCAGCTGGGTCAGGTTGGCCTCGACCATATTAAACGCTACGGCCTGTGATAAATTCATGTGCGGTAAGCTTTGTAGCGGCGCATCTTCCTTCCAGCGCCAACCTTGCGGATTGGCATTATTCTTTTCGATAGGAAAGCGCTTGGCTAAAGCGTTCAAATCTCTTTGTACCGTACGCAAGCTAATATCAAAGCCAGCTAACATTAGCTGCTCATAGATATGAGTGGTTCCTACCCAGCGATTGCGTTGTAGTTGCGACAGCACTTGCCATTGCCGCGCTGTAGTCGCCGCCCCGTGACGACTGGCAGCCATACCGCTGGTTTCATTTGTGGCTTCATTAGCAGTTTCAATATCTGTTTTATCAGTAGGTTGCACAGTCATTGCAAGATAACCTATATAAATAAATACGATTATTAGGGTCTGTTAAAAGTTAGCTATAGACAGATAATAGTCAACAGCACTACTTTAGCCCTGCATTTTTTATCATCGCAGAAAAGGGCAGTAACGTCTAGGAATGATTACTGGTGCTTTTTATCCTTGCGTTTCTTCTTAGACTTTTTTTTGCTCTTTTTATCTTCCATCATTTCGGCTGCTTCTTGATCATCATCCCATAACATCAAGCGCTGTAGCACCTTGCCGAATAGACTGTCCTTATGATAGCGCCCCTTTTTCTTGGCTTTTTTGCCTTTTTTCTCATTTAGAGTATCGACAGGTAGACCGGTCATTAAAGTTAAGGCTTCGCTCAGAGTGCTAACGCCGTAAACGTGGAAGCGTCCTGCCTCAACGGCATCGATAATGTCGTCACGTAGCATCAACTGATTGATGTTGGCCATCGGTATGACTACGCCTTGCTCACCGGTTAATTGCTGCTCGCGGCAGGCATCAAAAAAGCCCGCAATTTTGGCATTGATACCACCAACCGCTTGTACTTCACCCAACTGATTCATAGAGCCAGTAATCGCTAATGCTTGATTGATAGGTACGTCAGCTAAAGCCGATAATAAGGCGCAGGCCTCACTAACCGTAGCGCTATCGCCATCAATATGCGCATAGCTTTGCTCAAAAGCAAGAGAGGCACTAAAATTAAGCGCATGATGTTGACTAAAGAGGGCGCGTAGATAGCTGGTCATAATCAGCATGCCTTTAGCGTGTAAGCTACCCCCTAAATCAACATCACGCTCAATATCCAAAATGTCGCCAGTGCCAGTATTAGGCTGGATAACCGCAGTTAGACGGGCAGGCATCCCAAACTCACTATCGGCATAGCTGACTACCGTCAAGGCGTTCACTTGTCCGACCGCTTGTCCTTCGGTGTTGATCAATTGCTGACCCGTTTTGAGCTCGTTCCAGTATAAATCGCGCAAGTAGCCCGAGCGCTCATCCATATCGGCAATAGCTTGAGCGACATGGCTGGCATCGACGATATCTTGCTTTTTCAAGCGTGCATGACGATTGGACTCATGCAGTAGTTTAATCAGCCGATCGCTATGTAAGCTTAGGCGATCTTGGTCCTCAGCTTGCAAGCTTAAATGCTCAAGCAAGGCCGCCTGAGCTTCATTGTTAAAGGGATAAAGATGGGCATAGTCGATAATATCAGCCATTTTTGCCACTAGCGCCAGCTCATGAGCATCATTACGAATGATGTCATCATGAAAGTCAGCTCGTATTTTAAATACCGCGTCAAACTCAGGCTCAAGCTCTAACAGCTCATAATATAAATCCGCTTCGCCCAGCAAAACCACTTTGACATCCAAGTCAATTGGTGCAGGTGCTAATGACAAGCTACCGGTTAAAGTCAGCATTTGCTCAAGGCTAGATAGCTTAATTTTGCGAGATTGCAGCGCTCGTTTTAGCCCTTGCCAGGCATAAGGATGCTCGAGCAAATGGCTAGCTTCCAGCAATAAGTAACCGCCATTGGCACGGTGCAGCGCGCCCGCACGAATCATACTAACATCGGTGGTCACCGTACCCAGTTGGGTGATTTGTTCAACATGACCCAATAAGTTTAAATGAGTAGGCAAGTCTTCAAAAATCACTGGTGCGCCGCTCTCAGGCTCGTGGCTGACGATAATATTGACTGTGTAGCGACTAGGAGTGGTGGCTAAAATAGCAGCGATAAACTCTTCATCGTCAGCATTGACGATACGCTCAACATGATTAACCATATCGTTAAGCATGGATTTTAGATAATCTACAACCGCAGCACTTTCACTAAATTGCTCATAAACAGGGGTGAATAGAGGTCGCAATGTGCGCTGCGCAATATCTCGATGTAAGCTTTCGATGGCGTCATTAGCCTCATCTTCTAATTGCTCCAAAGCAATAGTCAGCTGATTAAGCCGCTTTTGCATATAGTTTTTTTGAGTAAAATTATGCCGCTCAGTATCCTCAGAAGTCTGATTTGACTTTATGTTTGCTTTTGAATTTGTATTTTCGTTATTGTTTTTATCTTTTTCCTTATGATTTTCATTAGCGCTTTGAGCAAGGTTTTGTCTCTCTCCAGTATCCTCGGAAGGCTCGTTTGTGGGCAACTGGTTGGGATGAACAAATACTGCTTTATTGTCATGAGAGCGAAAAGTGAGCGCTAAGTCGTATTGCTTGCCTTCGGTATTTAACGCCTCGTAAGCATGGCTTTCTTGCTGATGAGTGGCATTTTTTATAGCTTCAATTTTGCTCTGATAATGATCGCTACGAAAGCGTTGGCTAAGCCGTTTTTTTGCTTGCTGCCATAGTTCATTGACCTGTTGCTGCAGTAGCTGCGCTTGCCCAGCGGGTAAATGTAAAGCGATAGGCGTCCTTGGATCAATAAAATTATGCACATAGACCCAATCGTCAGGAGTAGGGGCATCAGCGGCGATACGTTGCAGTAAACGGCTAATTATAGTACGTTTGCCCAAGCCATTTTCACCTGCCGCAAATACGTGATAGCCACTGGCATTAATATCTAAAGCAGTCTGTAGGGCTTTGATGGCCCGTTGTTGCCCAAAACCTACTTCCAAATCAGGAGCCGTGCGAGTATCAGTAGGGAGCTTATCAGGTTGGCTATAGCGTTTGAGCTGCTCAGCATCTATACGGCAGCGCTGCATGGTTTCAATAAATATAGGAGATACCGAGTGAGGGCTTTTTGATGACTCCTCGTTTTTTAATTTTGAAGGTTTTGTCATTTCATTTAATTCGGCAGTGTTTGCAGCCGTCAAATCGAATTCTGTAGCAGTAAAATTTGTTGAATCTTGAGTCATAGGATTGGCTTTTGGTTCGCGCATAAGCGTATAGGGCTTATAAAATATAGGATAATCTCAGCACGCATAATCTGTGATGGTGAGTTTATATAAGTTTATAGATATTGTAGTCATTGAAGCTATAGCTTTTCAAAACATAAAATCAGGTTTAAGCTTATAGGTTTTGAGCTCGTTATATAGAATAAACCATTAATTAAAGGGTAGATAGTATAAGATGGCGCACATTGGCGCAATCTGCAACTATCCAATAAGCGGGCTGCGTGATAAAATAATCGGTCCAGATACCAGAATGGGTAGTATAGTTAGGTGAAAGTAAAACTGTTATGTAAATTCAAAGGTGCTGCTGGTATTAATTTTGCGCAGCCTCTGTCAGCGTAGACACAGCACGCAAGTAAAATAAATACCAGCAGCACTGGACGGTAACACTTTTAAAGTAACTTAACTATATGCTGTATATTCGCTTCTACCCAATCCAACACTAGAAATGCTATCAACAATATGATGAATCCTACTATTATAGATCCGGCAGGCTTTGTAAAGCTTGGCGCCCAGCTTCCAGCACTGGCTGATATCTTAGCGCAGGCAGTACAATCGCTGGAGTTATCGCTTGACGATACTCAAATGCGCACTTTGTTATTGTACTTAGACAAGCTTTTATTATGGAATAAAGCGTATAATTTGACTGCCATTACCGATCCAAAAGAGGCATTAATCAAGCATGTTATAGATTGTTTGGCTATTATACCGCATTTACCGAAAGGTTCGCTGCTCGATATTGGTACCGGTGCGGGACTGCCAGCTGTCATTATAGCGATTTGTCAGCCAGAGCGTCACTGCACGGCGCTCGATAGTAATCAGAAAAAGATTCGTTTTATTAAGCAAATCAGTAGCGAGCTTGGGCTCGATAATGTAGACCCCATTGCCGCACGTATCGAAGCTCATGAGGCCAGTTATGAAATTATCACTTCGCGCGCTTTTGCTAGCTTGATTGACTTTGTCACTGTCGCTCAGTCGCGGCTTAGCAAAGAAGGTCAATTATGGGCAATGAAAGGTAAAGCGCCTTCTGAGGAAGAATTGCAGGCGCTACAAAAGAGCTGGCAGATCAATACTATTAAGCTAAACGTGCCACGATTAGATGACAGTCGTCATTTGATTGAATTATCGGTTAAAAATGACTAAGCTATGCACAACCGAAAACTCATGAAACTATTTTATAGTTGTGAAACCGTTGATATGAATTAAAAAAAGTATAAAGTACTGTAATAGCTAATATGAAAGTGTAAGTCAGTAATAGACCCCAATTAAATTGAGTGAGTGTATGGAAATCATAGCGATTGCGAATCAAAAAGGCGGCGTTGGGAAAACCACAACGGCGGTAAACTTGACCGCCAGTTTGGCCGCTAAGCGCAAGCATGTTCTGCTGATTGATTTAGACCCGCAAGGTAATGCTACCACTGGGACTGGCCTTGATAAAAATGATTTAAGTTTAACCATAGCCGACGTACTACTCGACGGGGTTTTGCTGTCGGATGCTATGGTCAATAGTCCTGCAGGATTTGATGTTATTGGGGCCAATCGCGAGCTGGCAGGTATGGACATTACTTTAATGGGACAGACCGATAGTCATGAGATATTGAAGAAAGCGATAACCCAGCTAGTCGCCGATCAAGCAGCCGAGCAGCAACAGCCATATGATTATATCGTTATGGACTGTGCGCCTAGTTTGAATTTGTTAACCATTAATGCTTTAGTAGCGACTGAAGGTGTTATTATTCCCATGCAATGTGAGTATTACGCTTTGGAAGGATTGGCTGATTTGTCGCAGACTATTGAGCGTTTAACAGAGCTTAATGATAAGCTTTATATTCGGGGAGTCGTTAGGACTTTGTTCGATGCGCGTAACACTTTAGCTAAGGATGTATCCGCTGAGCTTGACGCTCACTTCGGTGATATTATGTATAAAACTCACATTCCAAGAAATATACGCTTGGCAGAAGCGCCGGCGCACGGTTTGCCAGTACTGGCTTATGAAAGATGGTCCAAAGGCGCACGAGCCTACCAAAAGTTAGCGGCTGAAGTTATCAAGCAAAGTCGTTAGCATTGATCTTCAAAGTAAAAAAGTAGTAGCTCGACTCCATTATTAATCACAAATTGGCATTTATTTAGCGTTAGAGGATAGGTAATCATGGCGAAAAAACGAGGGTTGGCTGCCAATCGAGGTTTAGATGCCTTGCTTGGGTCAATCAAAAGAGAAAAGCAAATTACCGCCTCTGCGTTGCAAGATGATAAGGTTGTGCACGAGGGCGATAATACGCCTGCAAATATCAGCATTGAAACTAATGAAGATGTCAAAGTTAATACCAAAGCTAGTACGAAAAAAGCCCAATCTGCCAAATCTAGCAAAGTCGAAGCTACCGATAAGCGTGCACCGCGTAAGGCTAGTGTTCGCAATACTGCTAGAAAAAGTGTCAAAGCTCCAAGTGATGAAAGCGGTGCCACTGAAGATCAAATCAGCTTAGTACAAATAGCTGTCACACAGTTGCAAGCAGGGAAGTACCAGCCGCGCCGAGATATGAGCGAAACTGCATTGGCGGAGCTGGCTTCTTCTATTGAGCAACACGGTGTCATGCAGCCTATTGTTATCCGTCCGCTACTAGCTAATGAAGATAAGAGCACCGCCGAGGTGACCCATGAAATCATCGCTGGTGAACGGCGCTGGCGTGCGGCAAAAATGGCGGGCAAGTCAGTCATTCCTGCTATCGAACGAGCTTTATCTGATGAGTTAGCTATAGCTCTAGCATTAATTGAAAATATCCAGCGTGAAGACTTATCTGTGATTGAGCAAGCGGCTGCTTTGCAACGTTTTCATACTGAATTTGGTATGAGCCATGCCATGATTGCTGATGTGGTTGGCAAGGCTCGAACGACGGTATCCAATTTGCTGCGTCTCAATCAGCTACATGACGCTGTCAAAGACCACTTAGCCAATAATGCCCTTGATATGGGACATGCCCGTACATTACTAGCCTTGTCATCTGAGCAGCAACCTATTATCGCCCAAAAAATAATTGATGGCGGAATGACGGTACGGGAGGCTGAAAAGCTAGTCAAATCTATCTTGCAGCCTACTGCTAAATCAAACAGCACTCAACAAGTAGAAAGCCGAGAAGCTGAGCGTCTAACCCAGCGTTTAACCGATGCATTAGGGGCTCAAGTGAAGCTCAAGCATAAAAAAGACGGGCAGGGCAGCTTGGAGATATTCTTTCATGATCAAGATGAGCTCGCTGCGCTCATTCAGCAATTAGAAGCACAACGTAGTTAAGGTGGTCTTAACGCTAGTATGGTCTTGGCAATAAAACCACAGAAAAACCAATAGCAAAGCTATATCGATATAAAAATTTAATCGTTAGACTTAATAAAGGGAAAGCACAGCTATGTGGGAGTTGGTAAAAGCCGGCGGTTGGTTAATGACGCCTATTGTTGTTTGTTCAGTAGTGGCGCTTATTATTATTATTGAGCGTAGCCGCGCCTTACAGTTTGACAATATTGTCCCCAAGCGTTTACGTGAACAGCTGATTACCCGCTTACGTGAAAATGGCGATATCGGTCGCACCCAGCTGATGAATGTCAAAGAAAAAACGCCGCTGGGCGATATTTTGGCAACGGGCTTAATCTATAGGCAGTATGGTCTAGAATCTATGACCATGCATATGCAAAATCGGGCTAGCGTACAGATTCATCAGTTAGAAAAAAACATCAATATGCTGGGGACTATCGGTGCAATAGCGCCTTTGCTGGGTTTATTAGGGACGGTGCTTGGCATCATCTCCTCATTTTTGGCTATTACCGATGGCGCCATGCAAGATCCAACTTTATTAGCCGCTGGGGTGTCACAAGCCCTGATTACTACCGCAGCAGGAATGATCGTTGCTATTCCCGCTTTAGTTGCGTATCGTTATTTTCAGCGCCGAGTTGTTGATGTCAATGCCCGATTTGAAACGGAAGCCGGTTTGATGATTCAAGAGCTTTATGATTATCAATTACTCTCAGAGTCACAGGTGGCAACCCAAAAAGCATCAACTAACCTTGGTATTAAAGCAGACAGTCAAAGTGATATTCGCAGCTCTAATGCAGATTTTACAAGTAATAAGTCTATTGATAATGAGAGAACTGCTAATGATAATCAATCGATAGCAGAGAGCGCTACCGTTGGCATGCAGTCATTATGACGTCATGTTTATTAGTACCGTAACGTCGACCTGATTAAAGAGACTGCTATGCGTTTTAGAAAGCCCGCTGTTGAGCCGCTGGAAATCAATCTAACCCCAATGATTGATTGTTTGCTTTTCTTGATTATTTTTTTACTTTTAGCAACTTCATTCAATCACTTCAGTCGTTTGAATATCGTTTTACCTGAAGCTGAAGGGGTGGCACTTATTGAGCCGGAGACTAGTATTGAAGTGGCTGTGCAAGAGGATGGTAGCTATTTAGTCAATGGCATCAGTCTTGCTAGTAGTAGTGAGGCTGAGCTGACTAATCTGCTGCAACAAGAGGCCGGCAGCAACCGAGATATGCTCTTTGTGATTGCGGCAGATGCTAATGCTACTCACCAATCGGTAGTTAGAGTCATGGATATAGCGGGCAAGCTTGGCTTCTTAAATCTAAACATCAGTACGGTGATGCCGTTAAGTCAATCCTCTTCGCAATAAATAGTTATTAATCATGAGTAGATCATAACTATCATTCTTAGTTAAACCATCAAATTAATTCACTTATTTATTTTAACTCGAGGCTTTTATGAGCCAATCTTGGTCATCTGATGCAACTGATATTACTAAAAAACCACAGGAGCCTATAACGCCGCCTAAGCATAAAACTTTGTTGCGGCTGCTAAGCTATCTAAAGCCCTACTGGTGGGCGCTAATATTAGTGGTTATTGGCTTTGCTATCAATGCTGCTACAGAGATCTGGGTGGCTAAATTACTGCAATATGTCACTGATGCGGTCAATCAAAACGATCAAAGTAAACAGAACCTATTTCCCTTTTTAATTATCCTGCTATTTTTTGTACGTGGTTTAGGTAGTTTTTTAGGTAATTATTATTCAGCTTTAGTCTCTCGCAACCTAGTCTATAAACTGCGGGTTGAGGTGTTTAATAAGTTACTACGTTTGCCAAGCTCGTTTTATCTAATGAACCCCTCTGGTACCATCTCCTCCAAGCTAATCTTTGATGTGGAGCAAGTTACAGCGGCTAGTACTGACTCTATGAAAACCTTATTGCGAGACGGTTTAACCGTCGTCGCCTTAATTGGTTTTTTGCTGTATAGCAATTGGCGCTTAACGTTAATTCTGTTTTTAGTATTGCCGCCGATTTTGTGGTTAATTCGTTTTGCTTCTAAACGCTATCTTAGATTGTCAAAAGGTATTCAGCAAACCATGGGCGATGTCAGCCATATTACCAATGAGGTTATTGGCGGCTATCAAGTGGTCAAAAACTATGGTGGGCAAGCTTATGAAGCTGAACGTTTTAACTATACTTCACTAAAGAACCTACGCCAAGGTATGAAGGTGGTGGTCACTAATAGTATTAATACCCCAGCCGTCCAGCTATTAATGGCAATAGCGATGTCAGTGGTAGTATGGCTGGCATTGCGTCCTGAGGTTATTGCCAATAGCTCAGCAGGTGAATTTATCTCCTATATTGCCGCAGCTGGCCTACTAAGTAAGCCGGTACGCGCCCTCACTGACGTCAACCAAAAGCTACAAAGAGGTATTGCCGCTGGTGAGTCTATATTTGCGCTACTTGATGAGCCCGAAGAAACCGATAGCGGTATTCTTCACCCCAGCTTAAGTGGTAATATTCATTTAGATAATGTCAGCTTGGTTTACCCAGACTCCACCGTTGCTTTGCAGGATTTCAATTTGAATATTAAAGCAGGGGAGACTGTAGCTCTTGTAGGACGTAGTGGCGCTGGAAAATCGTCTTTGCTAAATCTATTGACCCGTACGCTGAATACTTCTTCTGGGGAGATTACTTTAGATGGCATTCCTATTGAAGACATTACTTTAGAGAGCTTGCGGGCGCAAATTGCCATGGTTAATCAGCAAGTGGTGCTGTTCAATACTACGGTCTTTAACAATATTGCTTATGGCAGTCTTGCAAATAAATCGCAAGCTGAGGTTGAACGGGCAGCAAAAGATGCTTTTGCCCACGATTTTATTATGAAATTGCCGCAGGGCTACCAAAGCCATATCGGCGCTGAAGGTCTGCAATTATCAGGGGGGCAACGTCAGCGTCTATCCATTGCTCGGGCGTTATTAAAAGACGCACCTATTCTAATTTTAGACGAAGCAACCAGTGCGCTTGATAACGAGTCAGAATACTATATTCAAAAAGCGCTTGATAATGTCATGAAAAACCGTACCACTTTGGTAGTGGCACACCGCTTGACCACTATCGAATCCGCTGATCGTATTGCGGTGCTAGATGGCGGACGAATTCTAGAGATCGGTACTCATCAAGAGCTGATGCAAGCGAATAGTCATTATGCACAGATGTATGCTCGTGATTTTGAGTAGGTGTTATCAATGAGCCTAGAGACCACAATCACTGATGCATGGCAGCGAAAAGCGCCTTGGTTATGGCTGCTTTTACCTGTTAGCGGGTTGTATGGTCTAGTCACTTTACTGCGCCGTCAAGCTTATAAACTAGGACTGTTCTCCAGTTACGAGGCTCCTATACCAGTAATGGTAATTGGCAATATTACGGTTGGTGGTAGCGGTAAAACGCCGCTAATCATCAGCTTAGTCGATCATTTGCAACAGCATGGCGTAAAGGTTGGAGTGATTAGCCGTGGCTACGGTGGTGACAGTAGTCAAATGCCAGCGTTAGTAACGATAGATAGCTTACCAAGCGTAGTAGGCGATGAGCCTTGCTTGATTGTTAGTATGACTCAAGTACCTATGGCGGTATGTCCTAATCGCCAGCAAGCTATTGAGCTACTAATAGAAGCCCATCCGGATTTGCAATTGATCATCGCTGATGATGGCTTACAACATTATGCGTTAGAGCGTGATATAGAATGGATTGTGGTTGACGCCGCCCGCGGTTTTGGGAATAAGCAATTATTGCCTACGGGATTTCTACGTGAGCCCCTATCGCGGCTCAAAAACAGTACTGTCATTTATCATCAAAAACCTAATGATAGTCAGGTTAATGACGAAGCATCAAGTAAGCTGTCTGCGCTAACCATGCAGCTACAGCCTGATAGTTTGCAGCCCTTATTGTCCGCTAATATTGATGATAGTCAGAATTCTTCAATATCAGAGACGACTGTTCCTGCTACGAACTCCATCAATAATAAAGTACATGCCGTTAGTGGCATCGGCTATCCTCAGCGCTTTTTTAATACCCTTGAAGCGCTGGGTTTTGAGGTTATAGGACATGCTTATCCTGACCACCATGATTTTGGTATTGATGAGCTACTGCAATATAAGGATTATCCTATTATTGTGACTAGTAAAGATGCGGTAAAAATCCGCACTTTGCTGACCCAAGATGAAAGCAAAGTAGCCTACTCAGCAGAAGAGACCGACTTAGTAACTCAGCTTTGGGTGCTGCCCGTCACTGCGGTATTATCAGATGCTTGCTATCAGACATTAGAGCAGCAATTGACAGCGGTTGGCATAGTGCTTACTGAGAATAATAAATAGTATCAGCCGATAACTGGTTTTAAGAATTAACTTTTTCGCTTACCAACACTTTTTGCAAAATGCTTGTATATTAGGTTCTAGGAATAAATCATGACCATCACCCCAGCCACTGTCAAAACCCATATTGTGATTCCTGCAAGGTTTAAAAGTACCCGCTTACAAGGAAAGCCTTTATTATCGATTCATGGTAAGCCCATGATATTGTGGGTGGCTGAAAAGGCACAAGCGGCGCATTTTGCCGATGATATGTGTATTGCGACCGATGATGCGCGCATTGCTAAAGTATGCACTGATGCCGGTTATGAAGTGGTTATGACCCGGGCTGATCATGCCTCAGGCACCGATCGTTTGGCAGAAGTCGCTGCTATTAAGGGCTGGTCAGCTCATGATATTGTTATCAATATGCAAGGGGATGAGCCTTTAGTACCGCCGTTACTATTGCAGCAAGTTAAAGATTTATTAGTGCAGGATGAAGACAGTGTGATGGCGACTTTATATGAGCCTATTACCGACTATCATAATTTTATGCGCCCATCGGTGGTAAAAGTGGTGAGTGCAGTGGTCGCTAATAAACAGCGAGCTTTATATTTCAGCCGAGCGCCTATCCCTTGTGATCGTGATGTAGCCTTAGCAGCAGATAATGAAAAAAATGTACAGCCACTCGCCCCAAAAAACGCTTATCGTCATTTGGGCTTATATGCATACCGCGTAAGTTTATTGCAGCAGTTTGTTCATTGGTCCCAAACTCCACTTGAACAGCTAGAACATTTAGAGCAGCTACGTATTTTAGAGAGTGGTGGCAAGATTGCTATCGAAGCGGCGGCACTACATCTGCCAGCAGGTGTTGATACCCAAGAGGATTTAGAGCGTTTGAATGCGCTTAGCATTGAGCAGTTTCAGAATTATCATAAATAAGCCTACAGTTGTGAAATAGCCTAAGCATATTTAAACTCTCGTAAAATAGGTCGATACTGCAAATAATGGAGTAGTAAAGGTGAATAACAGCGCAGATACCAATAATAAATCAAGCGACATTTATTTTGCGCCTTTATTACCGTGGCAACAGATTATTTGGACGCAGCTGACTAAGCGCGTATTGACGCCGCCACAAAACTTACCCCACGCTATGCTTGCCGCTGGTATGTCAGGCATGGGCAAACGAGCTTTTGTCTGGCGTTTGGTCGCTTGGTTACTATGTCGCAACCGCCAGCAGCATCCACAAGGGGCATGTGGTCATTGTGAAAGCTGCCAGTGGCTCAAATCGGGCACCCATCCTAGCTTGCAAGTGTTGCCTATTAGCAATATGCTCATCAGCGATGAAAGCCGAGATAGCCAAATGGAGAGCAGTACTAACAAAGGCAAATCCTCTAAAGCCAGTACCAAAGCCAACAATAAATCTGCCAAAACCTCCAGCAATACTATAAAAATAGATGATATCCGCGCGCTACAGCCTTTTATTTACCAAGGCGGGCAGGGCATGCGCATTTGCGTGTTAGATCATGCCGAGCAAATGACTATTGCCGCAGCTAATGCGCTACTAAAAACCCTTGAGGAGCCGCAAGCGCAAGTGCATTTATTCCTGATTAGCGATATGCCAGCCAAACTGCTACCTACTATTAAAAGCCGTGTACAACAGTTACCGCTACAAGCGATTGCTACATCGGTTGCTCGCAATTATGTGACAGATACCTTGGGCGGGGTAGTGAATAAAGAGCTGGTGACTCCCGCTCAGATCGAGCAGTTATTACAACTGGCCAATGGTGCGCCTCTGGCAGCGGTGGATCTGGCCAAGGCTAGTTGGTACAGTAAGCGCACGCTATGGCTTACGACTTGGCAGGCGCTACGTAGTGGTAAGCGCAGTAGCATCGCTGCTAGCGACTATTGGCAAACGCAGTTTGATATCTTTGATTTTATTAAGTTGTCTGAGCTCATGCTGGTTGATATCAGGCGGGTTGGTCTTGGGTTAAGGGCTGTACAACAGGATATTGAGATTACTGCTGCCCTACAAAACTATCCGCCCAGTATTCAATCACTAGAGGCTCTGACCCAAAGCTTACAACAGATCAAAATTGCCTTGCAACAAAACGTACAAGAAAAATTTGCTTATGATAAGCTAATGCAAGAATTAGCAGAATTATAACTCTCATTTAGGGCTTGCACTTAAGGCTTGCTTAGTCTAATTATCAAGCAGTAATTATGCTAAGGTTTTTTAGTAACTAAACAGAATCAACTTTTACGATCAGGAGCTTATTATGGCAATGCCAGGGCGTGGCGGAATTCTTACCTGCCATATTGAAGATGTCGAGACTTTATATGCCAGTTATTTATCGTTTGTCGATAATGGGGCGCTATTTATACCTACCAAGCGTGAACAAGCGCTAGGTGATGAGGTTTTTATTGCGGTGACGCTACCAAATTCTAGTGAGCGCCTACCGATGAATGGTAAAGTGGTATGGATAAACCATCAGTCTCAGTCTAGTCGTCCAGCAGGTTTTGCGGTGCAAATCGGGACGGACGTGGCGGGACAAAGAATAAAAAATGAAGTTGAGCGCCTATTGGCTGGAAAAATAGACAGCTTACAAGCTACCTATACCATGTAGCCCTTATAATTCAGTCCGTTGAAAGTAGTATTCATATAAGAAAAAAAGAGAGTGATCATATATCAATCTCTTTTGGTAGTTATAGCTGACTTTACTGCATAAATAGGTGGCTATTACAGTCTCTAATAGCGTGGCGGTACATACATATCATCAGGAATGGGCTCGCGGTAATATTCATTATCGCGTTTGCGATCTGGTAGCTCCACCTCTTCACGAGGCACCTCTTTATAAGGGATCTGCTCCAGCAAATGGGCAATACAGTTTAGGCGGGCACGTTTTTTATTATTACCTTCCACCACCCACCACGGCGCTTCAGGAATATGAGTGCGCTCGAACATGGTTTCTTTTGCTTTAGTATAATCCTCCCAGCGTCGTCTTGACTGCAAGTCCATCGGTGAGAGCTTCCACTGTTTTAGCGGATCATGAATACGGCTCATAAAGCGCGAATGCTGCTCATCGTCGGTAATAGAGAACCAGTATTTCACTAGGCGTATACCGGATCTTACTAACATGCGCTCAAACTCAGGCACCGATTGGAAAAACTCTTCATATTGCTCATCGGTACAAAAACCCATAACTCGCTCAACACCCACACGGTTATACCAACTGCGATCAAACAATACAATTTCGCCAGCTGCTGGCAGGTGCGCCACATAACGCTGAAAGTACCACTGTGATTGTTCACGTTCAGTGGGCGCAGGTAGGGCGGCAACTTTACAGACACGGGGATTAAGTCGTTGGGTAATACGCTTAATCGCGCCGCCTTTACCCGCTGAATCTCGACCTTCGAATATCACTACTATACGCTCGCCGCGATCCACCACCCAGTCCTGCAGTTTAATTAATTCACGTTGCAAGCGCACCAGCTCTTGAAAGTAGGTCTGACGATCAAGCTTTTCTTGTTCGGTCATCTCAATACCAGCGAAACGAAAATCTCGGAAGTAATCATCGATTTCATTCTCAAGCTCTTCGTCATAGGTATCGATTAAGTCTTGGTGCATTTTGCGCCGTAACTCATCATTGAATACCTCTTTGTCCATGCGCTCAATAAAATTATCCTGCTCAGGCTCACTAAGCTCGCTGCGTTCTTGCGGAGTTAAAGACTTAGGGTCTATCGATGAGGGGATGTTTGCCATAATGAGTTCCTGTCAGATAATGTTTCTATATTAAATAAACCTAAATAAAAATGCCCTCTAATCAACAGATTAAAGGGCAAGTAATAGAGTTTCAATAGCTTTCAAGTTAAATTTGAATATTTAGGCGTCTTACTTTTCTAAAATACAAGTTACGCCTTGACCGCCAGCTGCGCAGATAGAAACTAGCGCACGTCCTGAACCTTTTTGATCCAGTAGCTTGGCAGCAGTCGCTAAGATACGTCCACCAGTAGCAGCAAAGGGGTGACCTGCTGCTAATGACGAGCCATTAACGTTAAGTTTGCTACGATCAATAGAGCCAAGTGGGGCATCTAGTCCCAAACGCTCTTGACAGAAGGTTTCATCTTCCCATGCCGCCAGCGTTGATAATACTTGTGAGGCAAAGGCTTCATGAATCTCATAAAAGTCAAAGTCTTGCAAGCTTAATCCTGCGCGTTCAAGCATACGTGGTACTGCGTAAGCAGGCGCCATCAATAAACCTTCTCTATCTCCAGATTTACCAATGAAGTCGACCGCTGCGGTTTCTTGATGCACGATATAAGCCAGTGGCTTGAGGCCATGCGCTTCTGCCCACTCATCATTAGCTAATAGCACGCAAGAAGCACCATCGGTCAATGGGGTTGAGTTGGCTGCGGTCATGGTTGGGTTAGCGTTCTTTTTACCAAATACCGGTTTTAGCTTAGCCATTTTCTCTTTGGTAGAGTCTGGGCGTAAGTTATTGTCACGGGTCAGACCTTTGTAAGGAGTAATCAAATCGTCAAAGAAGCCTTCATCGTAAGCACGGGCTAGGTTTTTATGACTGTTAAAAGCCAGCTCATCTTGAGCTTCACGGCCGATGTTCCATTCAAGAGCGGTAATCGCTTGATGGTCGCCCATAGATAAACCTGTGCGCGGCTCACCATTTTGTGGTGATTCAATCAGATCTTTTGGATTCAGACCCATTAATGCTTTAAGACGCTGCTTGTTGTTTTTTGCTGCGCCAAGCTTAAGAATGACTTTACGCAGGCCATCACCGATAGCGATCGGGGCGTCCGACGTGGTATCGACACCACCAGTAATAGCTGAATCAATGACTCCTAACGCAATTTTGTTAGCAGCGGCAAAAGTAGCCTGTAAGCCTGTGCCACAAGCCTGCGAGACGTCATAAGTTGGCGTATGTGGATCCAAAGCGGTATTGAGCGCCGCTTCACGAGTTAGGTTTAAATCGCGGCTAAGCTTAAGTACTGCACCGGCTACTACTTCACCTACGCGCTCACCTTGTAAATCATAACGCTCAATCAAACCATTTAAAGCAGCAGTGAGCATATCGATGTTGCTAGCATCAGCATAAGGACCATTTGAGCGTGCAAATGGGATACGGTTACCGCCTAAAATAGCCACTCGGTGTTGCCCTGAGCTCAGAGTAGTCTTGCCCGGCTTTTTAGGAGTAGGGCGGGTTTGCTTAGTAGCTTTAGTATCAGCTTCTTTCTGATCTTTATTAGCATTTTGCTTTTTGCTGTCTTTTTTATCTTCTTGCTTGCTGCTCTGCTTCGGTTGTTCTGCTGCGTTCGACTTTGCGGTAGTATCAAAGGCGTTAAGCTCTTCAGCTTCTTCAATTAAGTCTTCCTTAATCTTAGACTTCTTCTCCGCCTGTTTATTTTTTGAATTATCTTCTACTGGTTTACCTTCACTATCTACGATATCAGTCGCTTGTTTGAGATCAGCAATCGAATCAAAGTTAGTATTAGCGTCTTGGCCACCTTTATCATTACCCTTATTTTCGGTCTGCGTACTAGCAGTTACCGAGTCAGAACTGTCAGAATTTTTGACTACAGAGGTCTCGACAATGGGATTGTTTTTCTTGTTACTCATAAAATTATCCTTTAATAAAATGAATGTAAAAATGGCATTCGAATATAACTATTCTATAGAGCTGATCTTATTGTAATGTACATAATATGCTAAAGCAGGTAACTATAAGCAAATAGACTAGATAAATGACTATACTCAGAACGCATAACTCCGAATATACAAGGTCAAAAATATCTGCTATACACAAACCATGCTATTCAATGCAATTTTAGCGGATGCTAAGTACACAGCTGGAACGGCTAATAAAAAATAGCATCAATAAACAGAATACTTATATCGTAAACCTATAACTTATCGGTATGATATTAGCATAACTCACTATTTTTTGAAGATGGTTAACGTAACGCCTCGGTCTACAAATAGTTATATGACTGCTGATGTCAGATATTGACTTTTGTACTTAGGCCCATTGGTGTGTATAGTTATCGGGTAGCGTTTAGCATTATTTTAGCTAGTGTCACTTACTCAACGCTTATTTATATAGTACTTATAGACACCTAGTTATATTATAGTAAGTAAATAGCTTATGTTAAGTAAATCACATTATAATAGTTATCGTTTTGATTTTTGATAAAAATTCCCAATTACAAATACTTATAGGAGCATAAATATGTCGGATCGTTATGGAGATTTTGTTCAATCTACGATTGGTAAAAAAGTAGCAAAAAATTTAGGTTTGCCTTTACCGGTTAGTTTAGATCGTTTTGAGAGCGGTCAACGTTTGGTGCGTGGTAGCGTATTGGTTGGTCGTGCTAATGGCGATGATATGAGCATTAGTGCGTCAGTAGCTCGGGTATTATCAGAGCTACATGCTGAGGTTTACGTCAATAGTCGCGACAAGGTGAAAGATGCGCTTGCGGATGCTGGTGTCGATGCCAAGGCCAATACGGGTGGTGATGATAAATTTAAAGTGGTGCTATTTGATGCCAGTAACATCACCAATGCGGATCAATTAAAGCAAGTTTATGAGTTTTTCCACTTTGTCGCTCGCCGTATTGAAAAGTCAGGCCGGGTCATTGTCATCGGACGTCCACCAGAAGATAATGATGATATAGAAACCGTATTGGCACAGCGTGCGCTTGAAGGTTTTGTGAAGTCAGTGGGCAAAGAGTTTAAGCGCGGTATTACTGCACAGCTAATTTATGTGGCTGACGGTGCCGAGCAAAACCTTGATTCAAGCTTGCGTTTCTTTACCTCAGCACGCTCAGCTTATGTTTCAGGACAAGTCGTACGAGTAACCAAAGGCGATGTGGTCGAGCTCGACTGGACGCAGCCACTGGGCGGCAAAACTATGCTAGTAACTGGCGCCAGCCGTGGTATTGGTGAAGCTATTGCTCGAGTCTTGGCTCGTGAAGGCGCGCATGTCATTTGTCTTGACGTCCCGCAGCAGCAAAGCGACTTACAAAAAGTAGCTAGCGAAATTAGCGGTTCAGCCTTGATGGTTGATATCACTAGCGAAGATGCCGGCGCGCAAATAGCAGATGCTGCTAAAAAACGGGGCGGTCTTGATGCTATCATTCATAATGCGGGTGTGACCCGTGATAAAACCTTGGCTAAAATGGATGAGAAAAAATGGGATATGGTGATTAACATCAACCTTGCTAGTATCGTCAAACTAAACCGTTATTTGCTTGAAAACGAAGTCCTAAAAGAAAATGCTCGTATCGTTTGTGTCTCTTCAATTTCAGGTATCGCCGGTAACTTGGGTCAAACCAACTACGCCACTTCTAAAGCTGGCGTCATTGGGTTGGTTGATGCCACTGCCAAACAGCTGGCGGACAGTGATAAAGGTATGACGATTAATGCGGTGGCTCCTGGTTTCATTGAAACTCAAATGACTGAAGCGATTCCATTTGCTATTCGTGAAGCCGGTCGCCGTATGAACTCAATGAGCCAAGGCGGATTACCAGTCGATGTTGCCGAAACTATCGCTTGGTTAGCATCGCCAGCATCTGGAGGTCTGAACGGCAACACCGTTCGTGTCTGTGGTCAGAGCTTACTGGGCGCTTAAAAGCTGACTCCTCTAAAGCTTAGTTTGGAGTACAGATGTAGCAATGTCTATCGACCTTGTAAGTCATTGATATGGTTGCTGATTAATTTTTAAGATAACAAATGCTTACGAAAAAAGCACTAGTAAAGGTTAATAAAGCTGCCCTAGGGTGGCTTTTTTATGATAAAAAACAGGCTTAATAAAATAAATTTGCGCTATTGCTGTTTATTTGTTGGTATTGTGCGCTTTTGAGTGGATCATTTGCCCGTTAATACTAGTAATATCGTAATATAATATATAACTCATAGCTCAATGGATGTGCTAAGAATATTTGTTCAAGCCCCAATAGGATCGATTTATGTCAGATAAACATTATGATGCGTTACCAAAAGCGCATACTACCTACGCTAATATTATCAAAAGTTTATTGCCTATCGGTGATAACCCCAAGGTCAGTAAAGACCAGTTGCCCCGATCTACTTATTATGTAGATGATCTGCATATTGATCAGGGTAACCTGAATGATTATCGTAAGATATGTGGGTTTGCGGATAATGGCAAAGTGCCCATCACTTATTTTGCGGTGTTATCACAGACGCTGCAAATGAATATGATGGTCAAAGAACCGTTCCCATTTGCCATGTTAGGCTTAGTTCATGTGGATAATGTGGTTACTCAGTATCGTCCTATCGGCGAGCGCGAAACGGTCTCGATGTCAGTTACCTTTGATAATTTACGTGATCATGCTCAGGGTCAGCAGTTTGATTTTGTGACTACGGTTAAGTCGCAAGACGATATTATCTGGGAAGGGGTGTCCACTTATCTTGCTCGTGGCAAGAAACCGGAGAGTAGTGTAAGTAGCAAAAACAAACCACGTCCAGCGACCGTAAAGCCTATGGTTGATGAAAAAGGGGTGCATAAAGTATTTGAGGTCGCCGAAGATGTCGGTCGCCGCTATGCTTTCATCTCTGGCGACTTTAACTTAATTCATTTACATCCGTTATCTGCTCGAGCTTTTGGCTTTCCTAAAGCTATTGCACATGGGATGTGGTCTAAAGCTAAATGCTTGGCATTGATGGGCGATTTACCCGATGCTTGTAGCGCTGAGGTATCATTTAAACTACCTATCTTTTTGCCATCAGAGGTTGAGCTGATTGCAGAGCCGACTGATAAGCTTGAAACTGTAGAAGATGCCTGTGTTTTTGGTTTATATAGCGCCAAAAATGATAAACCGCACCTTGCTGGGGTGGTTAAATTAGTTGCTGAAGATCAGTAGATAATTTAGTAGGTCATCTTATTTGAATAACGCCCAGCAATAATTATTATACTTATTCTTATTCTTATTCTTATTCTTATTCATAGCATTAGCCAGTTTCATCAAGCGAATGCTATGAATGAGCTAAATCTATCCAACTAACTAACTTATAACCATGACTCAAAACATTAAAAAAAACTTAGATGACGTACAGAAAACCCCCGCAGATAATGGCATTAATCTAACTGATACTTTAGAGCCTTATTATCGTCCTGATGAACAAACTATTGTTTGCGGTGCGCTTGATAAGGCTAAGGTAGCTGCTTTAGCAAAAGCGGGCGTTGAGCTGGTGATTAACTTACAAGCGGATGAAGAGCTAGAGTTTGATGAAGCAGAAGCCGTAAAGCAAGCAGGTATGGCTTATGAGCATCTGCCCATAGATGGCGCAGAGGATCTAAAGCAGCTCAAAATACTGGCATTTGATAATATATTGCGCCAACATCCTGGCAAAAAAACAGTGATGCACTGTGGGTCGGGTAATCGCGCTGGCGCTGCAGTAGCGCTGCGGGCAGGCTGGTTACGTGGACGTAAAATGGATACTGCTATGGAGCGCGGACGTAATCATGGGCTCACCAGTTTAGAAGAAGAAGTATATAATCGTTTATTAGTACCGCGTTGATATTTGTACCGCATTGATCAGGTAGCTGTATTGATTTATAAAAAAGTAGTATATTTCAAACTAGGCGACCAGTGGGTGGCCTGTTTTATGAGCTTTATTTATTTTTATCACATGTATTGCTATTGCTCGACTATATCCTGCTATACTTCTCGTTAGCCTACTTTCGTGCATAAAAATATGTCCCTGTACCAACTCAAATCCCAATTTCAAAATCAACTGCGGCCTATCAGCAATGAGTTGGTCAAATGGGGTGTCACTGCCAATCAGGTCACTATCACTGCGGTGTTGATGAGCGCAGGTACGGCTTATATCATCGCGACTATCGATGATCGCAAGCATTTTGATAATAAAAATGAACGCCATTCAAATAAAACTACTTGGCTCATATTACCCGTGACTCTATTCTGCCGTATGGCATTAAATGCCATCGATGGCATGATGGCGCGTGAGCATGGACAGGCATCAAAACTTGGCGCAGTGCTCAATGAAGTGGGCGATATCGTTGCTGATACGTTATTGATTGCCAGTTTACATCCTCATCTCCCTAAAGCATCTACGGATCAGATCAATAGCAGTCAATCAGAACACTTTAATTCAAATATCTCTCTCAAGCTTGTCAATATCCTAAGTACTACGACCGAGCTTATCGCTATAACCTCTTTGATTACTACTCATGAACGTGCCAACCAAGGGCCGCTAGGAAAAAGTGATAGAGCACTAGAGTTAGGTGTTATAGGTACATTGGCTACTTTTGGTGTTCCTGTAAGCCGCTTCGCTCAGCCTTTGTTATTGATCAATCAGTTATTGCTGCTAAAAACCAGCTTCAATCGCTTAGCTTTTATGCTCAAGCGTTATTTTGAAGTATTACATCCTGCCCCGCAATTACGAGAAAATCGCTCGCTGACTTATACCGATACTATAAAAGGAATTTCCATGGCTAAGACGCATAATGAAGAAGTTAAGAACAATGAGGTTCACGATAATAACAATAACTTAAAGCATTCGTCATCGGATTTTTCATCATCAAAGTCTTTTGATGTCATTAGCAAGCAAAGCTGTTTTAACGCTTATGACGGCACGGCGATTTATTATCGTTATTGGCTAACCCAGCCGCTAGATAAGATTTTAGAGCAGTCCAGCGCTACTAGTGCGTCTATTCAGCAAAAACAAGTCATCTTATTGCACCGCGGGCATGAGCATTCTGGCCGTCTAGATGAGCTGGGTAAGCGTTATGCTCGGGCAGGCTATCAGGTGTTTGCTTGGGACGCACGCGGTAATGGACGCTCAGGAGGCATAAAAGATCATGCCGATAGTGTGACCCAACTTGAGCGCGATTTAAATGACTTTGTGCAATTAGTGATCGCGCAAACAGGTATTGGTATCGAAGATACTGTCATTGTCGCCAGTAGCATTGGCGCGGTGCTAGCTGCAGCGTGGGTGCATGACTACGCCCCAACCATCCGCGGTATGATACTGGGCACGCCTGCTATAAGTATCCGTCTTTATATTCCGCTGGCGATTCCTGCGCTGAAAATCGCGCGTAAGTTTGGCCTGATGTCACGAGTCTCAAGTTACGTCAAAGCGCAAGTATTGACTCATGATAAGGAGGCGCAGCAAGCTTACAATGACGATCCGCTCATCTCTAGCTCCATATCAAGCGACTTATTAATTGACACTCACGCCACCGGACAGCGCTTGTTAGATGATGCAGGCGCAATAACCGTGCCGACTTTTATCCTGTGTGCAGGCAAAGATTACGTGGTAGATAAACAAGCTGAGCGTGAGTTTTATGAAAAGCTCGCTACGCCTATCAAGCACTGGCAGCTATATCCGGATAGCTTTCATGCCATATTCCACGAGACCAATAAAGCCGATGTCATCAGCGATTGTATCGACTTTGCCGATAGTTTATTTGTAGCGCCTCTCCAAAGCGTAGACTTAACACAGGCTCATATGAATAGCGCCAGTAAGGATAGGGTAGATCGCCTGGCGATCAAACCCTTTAACCCCAGCTTTGCCGTAACCCGCTTTGCCATGCAAAAATTCGGTCACGTCAGTGATGCTATTGCTACAGGACTTGAGCATGGTTTTGATTCGGGTAGCTCGCTTGATAAGGTATATAGCAATCAGCCAGCAGGTAAAAACGCCTTTGGCAAAGCAGTAGATAAGTTTTATCTGAGCAATATCGGCTGGCAAGGCATCCGTATCCGCCGCGAGCATTTGCTTGAGCTTGGCCGTATGGCTGTTAAAAAACGTCAGCTTAAAGATGTTACTGGCAAAAGCAAGTCAGCAATCAAGCTACTCGACATCGCTAGTGGTAATGGTTATTATGCGTTTGATTTATTGACTGAGTTTGCTCATCTGCAAGCCGAACTGCGCGATTATGATACGCATAATGTTACGGTAATGACTGAGAAAGCTGCGCAGCTTGAGCTTAGCGATAGAGTCACCGTATTAGAAAAAGATGCTTTTGCTAGCCATAGTTATCCTAGTACGACTGATAAACAGCCTGCAAAAACCACTGAGCAATTTGATATTGCTATCGCTTCGGGAGTCTTTGAGCTGTTTTCAGACAATACGCTCGTAAGTACCGCTATCAAAGGTATTTATGACAGTTTAGACGACGGTGGCTATTTTATTTACACCAATCAGCCTTGGCATCCAGAGCAAGAGTTTATCAGTAAAACCTTAAACAATCATCGCGGTAGCAGCTGGGTCATGCGCTGCCGCTCGCAAGCCGAGATGGATCAATTGGTGACGCAGGCAGGCTTTGAAAAGGTAGATATGCGTATCGATCGCTTTGGTATATTTACGGTTTCATTAGCTATAAAAACAAGCGATGTTATAGCGTCCTTTAACGATGAACACTTAGTCAACTCTGTCAGCACAAAAGATTGATAAAAGTTTATGAATCCTATTTATCATCGCGTCCAGCTTTTCTCCGGTGGTGGCTCACGTTTTGGCTATTATTTAGGCAGTTATGCCGCTTTGTGTGAGCAAGGTCTGAAACCGGATTTGATTTTGGCAACCTGCGGTGGCAGCTTATCAGCGCTATTGGTAGATATAGCGCCCAAGCCTAGTGAGTTAAAACAGCTGGCACAGAGCCGTGAGCTTTATCACGTGCTACAAGCCATTCAAGCGGTATCCCTTGTATCATCAAAAAGTGTTAAGCCCAACTTTTTTCAAAACGCTATCAGGCGCTGGTATTTATCTAATCGTCCTAAAAAGCTAGCTCAGCTGCAAGCGTTAGAAATGCATGATGAGCTACTGGCAGAGTTACAACATCTAGCTATGTTTGAAATCCGTAATGAAGACCAGTGGTTAAACGAACTGATGGATTGGAAACAAAAAAATGAAAGTAAAAACGGTCAATACCGTGAGAAAGAAAAAACCAATGCGCCTGACATAGCCATTATTGCCAGTCGTCTAATAAAAGAGAAACAGACTGACTCTCAATCAGTGCAGCTACAAGAGGTTTTATTTGCGCCCTCAAAAGTTATTCATTATGCCAACCAAGCTTCCCAGCAAGTCGCAGAACTAAATTGCCCAACGTACCAATATGCACCCAATCGGCTACTGCCTGATATTTTCATAAGTAATATAACCGATGTAGGTACCGAGCAAGCTGTGCGAGCCTCGATGGCGGATATGTACTATCTAACGCCAATTCAGGTAGAAAAACTAGGTTGGTGTCTTGGCGGGGTCATTGATTTGACCCCTGTTGAGCTGGCGAGCCAACTGGGATCAACGGTATTTGCCGAAACCAAAGCAGGCTATGATACCAAGCTTGCGGCCCCTGCTATCAAGCGCGTATTCGGGTTTGATCCTAATAGTCGTTTGCAAGCGGTACATGATTTTTTAATTAACGAACAGCATTCGCAACACTTATTATCGGCTAATGATGCGCAATCAGAGCTGCAGTCACCGACTATTCATTGGCTACCTTTCGCTGATAATAGCAAGAGGCTTATCAAAATGCAGATCCGTAAGCGTCTTAATTTAAGACAAGGCAACGTTGAATTGATTCACGCCGATTACGCAGGTTTTATGGCGCAAATGCAGTCACAGTGGGATTATGGCTATCAGCGTACGCAGCAGTATTTAGCATCGTTATAATCGATGAATTGCAAAAGGAATACTATGCAGACTGCTAATATAAAAGTGTCATCACTTTCTCAGTCGTCAAATGAGCTATCTAAACCTTGCGTCGTCATTATTGGCGGTACCAGCGGCATAGGCCTAGCTTTAGCAAAAAAGCATCTCGCACTGGGCTGGCAAATCGTGGTGGTCGGTAGTAGTAGCGAAAAAATCCAGCGGCTTAATAAAGAGCAGCCGCGTATTTCAACGCTGCAATGTGATATTACTGATGATAACGAGCGAAGACAATTATTTGAGCAGTTAGAGGGGTATAAATTTGAGCGTTTAATATATTGTGCAGGTTGGTATCTAAACGAACGCACTTCTTATTTAAACCAGCAAGATAGTGCTTATATGCTAGCGGTTAATTTGCAAGCGTTTCAAGCAATATTTGCATGGGCAAGCGAGCAATTGAAAATCAATAATCGCCATAATAAGACAGACTTAAACGGCAACGATCAAAATCCATCATTAGTTTGTCTGTCCTCCATTGCCGGCACCATTAATTATCCATACGCCAGTCTTTATGCCAAATGCAAACGTGCGATGATAGTGACTGCTAGCGCCTATCGTTTAGCACTAAAACCCTTTAACATCAACGTCAATTGTATCGCCCTCGGATATGTCGACACCCAAACTCTACGTGATCTTAACCATGGTGATGCCAGTCATAAACCTTTTATCATGACACAAGCAGCAGCGGTAGAGCATATCATGAAGGCTATAGCAGATAACCTTGAGCTGGCAGTCTTTCCAAAATCAATGCGTTATCTTACGCGAGCTTTAGATAAAACTCCCAAACGTGTTCTTAATTGGGTAATGCACAAAAGACTAGATAAATAGCTCGGTAAATTAACCCAGCAACCAATAAACCACCGTAAAAACAGGCACACCAAGTAATAAACTATCCACGCGGTCTAAAATACCGCCATGTCCTGCCAGCATGGTTCCAGTGTCTTTAATACCGTGGCGACGCTTAAAGGCCGACTCAAATAAATCACCCGCGATACCGCTAACGGCCAAAAAGTAAGCAATACCGAAACATACTAGCGCTGAAAACGGAGTGAGCCACAATCCTAACACTGTCGCCAAACTGGCCGACAATAAGCTGCCTAATAATGCGCCTTCAATGGTTTTATTAGGACTGATAATGGGGGCAAGCTTACGTTTAAACCAGCGATTACCCATCCAGCGTCCGCATAGGTACTGGGCGATATCATTAAACTGACTGGCGAATAATACAAATAGTAATACGCCTGGCTGCTCACGGATTATGGTCAATCGGCTGAGCAGAATAAGACTAGCGATTAAACCAATAAATACGATCAAAAATCCAATATCCAATAAGCTGATACTTCTAAAACGCTTCGTAGGAATAGCGGCATTGGTTACAGGAATCACAGTTATTCCAGCATTGCTCTCTTGTGCCTCTTTATCTTGCTGTCTTTTTAGTTTGGCAATAAATTTAATTTTGCTGTCGTGACGTAGCAGCCTTACTATCTCATAGCCCCCGCGTAGACCAATCACCACAAATAGCGCATCTAATAGCCACCAAAAGGGCGTATAAATGCTTAATAAGTAGCTTGAGAACAACAACGCCAGCATCCACCACCACGAGCGCGCGATCAAGTAAATTTTGGGCAGCTTGCGGCGATTTTGCGGTATAAAAAATAATACCCATACAATCGTATTTATGGTCACGATAAAGACGATGAAAAATTGGTCTGAGGCAAGGGTCATAACGTCTTCTTGTGTGTTTTCGCAAAAGCCATATGCTCTACTATAGATTTTGGTAAATAATCATCGTTAATATGCGCGTTTGGGTAGTGCTCGCTTAGCCACAATAAATAATTAGCAGGCGTTAATTTGCCGCAGTAAAGCAGATACAAAACCTGTAGCGCCACGCTGCGAGACAATCCCATAACGCAGTGAAAGTTGATCATTATTTTGCCTTTAATTATCTGTTTAGTAAGTAATAATTGATCTAGCTGTACAAATAAATGGATTAAATCTTGAGGGTTAATCTCATCCAAAGATTGCAAATCTAATAACGGCAAATACAGATAATCTAGCGTCACTGACATATTTGGTGGCGCATCGAGATTGTTTTTAATAGCTCTTTTTAAGGTTAAAAAATGACTGGGTACTTCTGCGGCAAGGTCGACTATGATAATTTGTTTAATATCGCTTTTGGTAATAGTCAGAGCTATATAATGGGCGATATTAGCAGTTGCCAAGCGCGGCGTGGCTATGGCATAAATACAATCTGTAATATAGTAGGGCTGTAGGTTATGTATAAAGCGATATAAGCTGGGTATTTTATCAGTACTCAGCCTGCAATTACCTTTGTTTAACCCGCGTAACTCATAGCGCTGTCCTAAATATGCTAGCAAACGATAGCTTAGCAGTAATGGCGCAAATTTAACCCAAGTCATTAAGCTCAAACGGCCCTGCTTATCTTTTTTAAAGCAATGTTTATTCCGGATTTGATCGGGGGTTTGATAAAACCAAGCCACCCTTAAAAAGCTGATCAGCCAATATAAAGCGAATACAAAAAACAGCGCTTCGATGACTACGCTAAAAGATAAGCTTAGAAAAAACCCAGTCGTAGCAAGCAGTAAAAACCCGGTGATAGCGATGGTTATATATTTAAGCACCAAATAGCTACGTAATGTTTTTACCCCTATCAAAACCACGGCGGCTAATAAAAAGCCACCGACAATATCTAGTAGATGATGCTGATAAGTAAATACCGTAGAGGCGATGATTAAGCTACAAATACCAAACAACAGCAGGCGATAAGTAGATGTTAAAAGCTCATTATTTACTCTGGTAATCGGCCATAATGTGATGCCTAATAGTAGCGCATAAGTGACATGTAAGGAAGGGAGTTGATTAAAAGGTTTGTCCGTCACACTCAAAAATTGATAGCCAAGCTGGGTCCAGTTATCGATAAAAGGACGCTCAAAGCTAAATCTAGCTGGGAGCAAATAAAAGACAGTGCAGGCCAAAAGAGTGGCTAAAACCAGTCTTTGCGTCAATAAAGATAGCTGCCGCGGCGTTTTTACCATAAAAAAACTGGCGCAAAATAGAGTAATTGACCAGCTATAAGGTACAATCATGCTTGCGATAAAAGGGATATGAGTGTCGATTGCAGTAGCTAATACATAAACCTTTACCTGCGGCAGGTGACTGGATGTATGAAAATGCTTAGTTTGATTGGCAAAAAATATTTTTTCGGCATAGCTATTAGTCAGTGAATACAGCAGAGCAAATAGCCCTAAAGAAATTGCTAAATTTTGTATACGTTTCACTAGAGTTATTTTTGATTCTTTAGTCATAATTGAGTAGCAAAAACTGTAGAGACTTTAAATTAGAAAAGTTAGCAGAATATTAAATCATAAAAACGTCGTCAGCATTGGCTTGGTTTTACAATTTCATTTGATTCATAAATCTACTGTTTTTTAACGGTTTTTATCTTTGAAAAATATCATGTAGTCATTTATTATCAGTATCTATAAACCATAAAAACCAAATACAGTAAACGGAGTCAAAATGACCAATAACCATAAAAAGAACAGCGACGACAACAGTAAAAATATTAATCCCAACATCCAGCAGCAGTTACAACAGGTATTGACCGATTTGCAGCTAGATGACGCCCCAGCAGGCGGTGCCTTAGTGGTTTATCAAGCTGGTGAATGTATCGCACAAACCAGCGTTGGTATGGCGCAGACTAATAAGCCATGGCAGGCGGATACCTTGTCGCTGAATTTCTCTACTGGTAAAGGGGTTTTGGCAACGCTCACTCATGTACTGGTATCGCAGCAACTGTTAGATTACGATACGCCCATTGCGCATTATTGGTCTGAATTTGCAACCAATGGTAAAGCAGATATTACACTGCGGGCGCTGATGCTCCATCAAGCGGATTTATTTGCTATTAATTCCATCGATGCTGATAGCGAGGCGTTGCTTAATTGGCAGGCGATGAAAGAAAAAGTCGCTGCGATGTCGCCAATTAAGCCTGACCAGCACCAAAAGTACGAGTCTGCTTATAGCGCACTGGTTTATGGCTGGATATTGGGCGCTTTGATAGAAGCGGTAACTGATATGACCTTAGCTCAGGCGCTACGTCATTATTTGACCGAGCCGCTCGGTATTGCTGATAGCTGCTATTTTGGGGTTCCGGCTTCCAAAGTAGATGAGGTGGCTAAATTGGTTAAGGACTTTGAGACCGCTAATGAAAGCGCTGATCAGGACTCAGAGCTGCGCAGCAAACGCCATAAACCGACGTTAAAGCCTGATTCTGAGCAGACCTTAGCGACTTATGCCAATTTGCCAAGTTATAACTGTTGGCAAAAACTAGCTACTGACAGCGCTGCTGATCTGGCAAATGAGAAATTGACCGCCATTCAAATTAATCGTTTATATTTTGACCATAGTGCTATAAATGCCAATAATTATAGAGCGGCGTTAGTACCGGCCAATAGACAACCTATCGACTATCATAATAGCCAAACCATGCAAGCGATCATTCCAGCGGCCAATGGGGTGGCATCTGCTAGAGCGCTCGCCATTATTTATGCGATGCTGGCAAATGGCGGCACGTGGAATGGTAAAACGCTAATTGATAGTGATACATTTGCAGAACTATCGACGCCGCAAGTGAGCGGCATGGATGCAGTTATGCCGGTCAATATGAATTGGCGCTTGGGTTACCATCAATTATTTAGCGTTTGTACAGATACTGAAGATGGTTTTGGACATATGGGTTACAACGGCTCAGTCGCTTGGTGTGAGCCAACTCGTAAGTTGTCGTTTGCCTTTGTACATAACTTTGATGTGACCATGCTGAATGATATTCGCCAGTTTGTCTTAACTGAGGCATTGCTTGAAATGATTGATGAAACCGGCGATTAAAATCATAGTATTGGATAGGGTTAATCTGTTTTAATGCCAACTTCAACTATTAAGCCTCATTGATGTAGGCTGGGTTTTTAACCCAGCTTTTAAAAGTTTTAAGAGTACAAGGCTGAGCAGGCGCTAACCTACGAGGGCCTAAATTGAGCGACAGTTTCTTTTAAACTTTAGTTAGTAGCACAAACAACTAAAAAGCTAAAGGGTTAAAACACTGAGACTACTTATCTGATTTATCTGGCGTCATATTTAACAACCACGGCGCACTGATACCATGAAAAAAGATAGATACAAAGATAATAATGGAAGCTACAATCCATAGTTTAGTAGCATCGTCGTCATTGAAGTAACCTTGATTGAGCGCATAAGATAGATAATACAAGGTACCAATACCGCGAATACCGAGCGCTGCAATCGCATATTTTTCGGTACGCTGCATGTCAAGCCCTGTCAGGGCAATAATGCCGCCGATAGGTCGTATCAATATCAAAAACACAAAGCTTATCATATAGACCTGCCAAGGTATCTCAACCCCTATTCGCAGCTCTTGTCCCAAAAGGATACCCAAAGTCACAATCATAAATGACATCATCAGCCCCTCTGATTGTTCAGCAAAGTCGTGCAATTTTTGATGATAGTCATTTTCAAATTCTGAACGGCGAAACACAAAAGCGGCAACAAAGACGGCAATAAATCCATAGCTGTTAACGTATTCGGCTATTCCGTAGGTTATTAAAGTCAAGGCAATAACGAGATAACCTTGAGATATTGTGGTCTCACAAGCTCGCTGCGAGAACACGACTTTAGCTAACAGTTTACCAACAACTACGCCTACAGCGAAACCTGCGCCAATTTGCCACAACACATCATGAGTAAACCATGACCAAAGTAGTTGGCCGGTAAATCTATCACCTTTACTATGAGCTTCTGCAATCTTAATAGCCAGATAGACAAAAGGAAAAGCCAAACCATCATTCAGACCAGCTTCAGAAGTCAGCGTTAAATGAGTGATATCTTCACCGCCAGTATTGGGCGGTCCTACCTGAACGCTAGCAGCCAAGACCGGATCAGTAGGTGCAAGCATAGCACCAAGTAACACCGCTGCGCCTACAGTTAAACCAAAAGTATAATAACCTAAAACCGCCATCGCAAAAATGCAGACAGGCATAGTGATAAGCAGTAGACGCGCTGTAGGTCGCCATGTTTGCCAAGACCATGGAGTGTCAATCTTAATACCCGCACTAACCAAGGATATCAGTACTAGAATTTCAGTGAGCTTTTCAATAATTAGACCGTCATCTAATGGCCTTAAAAATACCAAACTGGTCCACCAGTAGCCCAGCATTACCCCAAAGCTTATCTGCATCATAGGTAATGAGATAGGGCTACGCTTAAACACCAGTGGAAACAATGCCCCTAGTAAAAACGTTACACCGCTACTTAGTAAGAGTAAATTATAATTTTCAAGCATAATATGTGCATACACTTATAGGTCTTATAACTAATGTGATTTGACAAGTATAAAACTTACTATGATGCAGGCAAATAACAATTAATTCCGCAAAAAAACGTTATCAGCATAAGAGCTTCGTTGTTTTTTGGTTCTTTAATATGCAAAGAGCCAGCATTATGCTGGCTTTTTGATAAATAATGGTCAGATACTTTTATTAACGTTCAACTTGGCTCACATCACGTACTGCACCGGTGTCAGCGCTAGTGGTCATTGCTGCATAGGCACGAAGAGCAGGGGATACATGGCGCTCACGGCTAGTAGGCTTCCATGCATCGCGGCCGCGAGCTTCCATGGTCTCACGGCGAGCGGCTAAATCAGCATCGCTAATATCGATATTAATGCTACGATTAGGGATGTCGATATTAATAATATCGCCTTCCTCTACCAAACCAATCGCTCCGCCTTCTGCCGCTTCTGGGCTGGCATGACCAATCGACAGGCCTGACGTACCACCAGAAAAACGACCATCAGTTAACAGTGCGCATTCTTTACCCAAACCTTTAGACTTAAGATAAGTCGTTGGATAAAGCATTTCCTGCATACCTGGGCCACCTTTTGGACCTTCATAGCGAATGATAACCACGTCGCCTGCAACAATTTGATCATCAAGAACAGCGGCTACTGCATCATCTTGTGATTCAAAGATACGTGCACGACCTGTAAAGGTTAGGATACTCTCATCGACACCTGCGGTTTTGACTACACAGCCACGCTCAGCGATATTACCGTAGAGTACGGCAAGACCACCATCGGTTGAATAGGCATGTTGTACGCTACGAATACAACCCGATTCACGGTTGACATCGAGATTGGGCCATTCTTTGTCTTGTGAGAATGCCTCAGTAGTACGGACGCCGCCCGGAGCAGCGATATAGCGTGCCCGAGCTTCGGTATTATCAGGATTCATAATGTCCCACTTATCGATAGCCGCACGCATGGATGGACTATGAATAGTTGGAATATCAGTGGTTAATAAGTTAGCACGGTCAAGCTCAGCAAGTAGCGCCATTACGCCTCCGGCCCGATGCACGTCTTCCATATGATACTTTTGGGTAGCGGGTGCAACTTTTGACAAGCACGGCACACGGCGGCTGAGTCTATCGATATCGGCCATCTTAAAATCAACTTCGGCTTCATTAGCCGCTGCTAATAGGTGCAAGATTGTATTGGTTGATCCACCCATAGCGATATCGAGGCTCATGGCGTTCTCAAACGCCGCTTTGCTGGCGATTGAGCGCGGCAATACCGAGTCATCGTTTTGTTCATAGCGGCGCTTAGCCAAATCAACAATGGTACGACCGGCTTCTAAGAACAGCTCACGGCGTAGCGCATGGGTGGCAAGCAGCGAACCATTACCAGGAAGTGATAAGCCCAAAGCTTCGGTCAAGCAGTTCATCGAGTTGGCGGTGAACATACCCGAACACGAGCCACAAGTAGGACAAGCTGAGTTCTCAATCGCTAACACATCTTCATCACTAATAGTGTCATCAGCAGCGTCCATCATCGCATCGACCAAATCGAGCTTGCGGATAGTATCGCCTTTAGTGTTTTCGTTGTTATGGCTCTGACCAACGGTGCTGGCTATAACTTTTCCAGCTTCCATTGGACCACCTGAAACAAATACTACCGGAATGTTGAGGCGCATCGCTGCCATCAGCATACCCGGGGTAATCTTATCGCAGTTAGAGATACATACGAGCGCATCGGCGCAGTGAGCATTGACCATATATTCAACGGAGTCTGCAATCAAATCACGGCTAGGCAAGGAATAGAGCATACCGCTATGACCCATAGCAATGCCGTCATCAACGGCAATGGTATTGAACTCTTTTGCTACGCCGCCAGCGCGTTCAATCTCGCGGGCCACCAGTTGACCTAAGTCTTTTAGATGCACGTGGCCTGGGACGAACTGGGTAAAAGAGTTGGCGATGGCGATAATCGGTTTGCCAAAATCACCATCAGTCATACCAGTCGCACGCCATAAGGCTCGTGCGCCTGCCATGTTACGACCACCGGTAGAGGTTTTTGAGCGATAATCCATGTGATGTTCCTTACAGATAGGCGAGGTTTCTTTAAAAATCACCTACATTTTTGATATAGGTATTTGTTTTATAGGAATAGTTTGCTTTTTATATAAAGGTAGCACAAGTGAATAATATTAAAGGCTTACCATACCATTAGCTATAGTCAGTTGAAAGTAACACTGTCATATAGATTTAGATGAGCTACTGGTATAAATTTTCCTTGCTAGCTGCTGGCCTATACATCTTTCAATGCTGCGCAATCTATATTTTAAGAAGAAAGCATCCCAGTAGTATTATGTTCTTTTTATAACTTATCGTTTATATGAGTAATTTAAAAGGCTTGGTAATATTAATTAACTTAGCATTCAAACCTTACTCAATCCGTTCTAAAATAGCTGTCTCAAACCAAGGCAACTGCTCTTTATCGGCCTCGATTTTAGCAATAATAGTGAGAGCGTGGCTGGCTGGTAATAGCTGATAATTCGCATTGGCATCAATTTTGAGTATCGGCTGGTCACTTACACCCTGCTCATCAATACTAATAAGTGGCTGCTTGTCGTTCTTATAGAGAACATCGATACGGCCAAAGAACTGCCAGTGTTTCAAGGCAGCAGCAATAGCGTCGGCTTCTATTTTTGTATAAATTTGCTGGGCATCTTTTCCCGTATTGGTCCAATGTAGACGTACTGCCAACTGCAAAGCCTCGCTAAATACCACTAACGAGCCGATTATTTTGACATGCCAAGGACAGGGGATCAACTCGGCGTCGATACCGATAAGTTTGGCCGCCGTGCTTGCCGTCATAGGCGTATTAAACTGTGCCAAAAGCTCAGGCGTTAATGGGTGCGTCTGTTTAATAGTGTCATCTAAGCTATCGTAGTGGTACAAAAACGGTAGCAGTTTATCTTGAGTAACTATTTTTTCACTAACTTTGCAGTTATGAATACGCCAAGCAATAGTAGCATCAGTGAGTGCTTCTGCTAAAATAAGGGTATTAGGGTCAATGGTTTGCTGACTATTGATATCAAGGGTATTGTCATCATGAGCTGCACCAATATCGGCCGTAGCGCTAGTAAATAGCTCGGTGTGAGTGTCAGTAGAATTAGGCGAAGCAGTCAAATTCATAAACTTATCATTATTAATGTTGATTACTAATATAACATTTATGGCCTATGTCCCGCCAATCAATTAATAAGCTCATCTGCCAGTCAATTACTATAACAGGCTGAATAGCACCTGCTAAACGGTAACTTGTACTTACTCTATATTTCGTCCACTATATTACTCTTATCACTAATATTATAAATCTAAACTTTAATAAAGGAATAAAAATGAGTCAGAATAATCAGAACACTAAATACGATGACAATAATATCTTCGCCAAAATGCTAAATGGTGATATCCCTTATCATAAGGTTTATGAGGACGATAAAACCCTAGCCTTCATGGATATCATGCCGCAAGCGCAAGGCCATGTACTGGTCATTCCAAAGCAAAAAGCCGTCGATTTGGTAGACCTTGAGCCAGAATTTGCCGCTGCGGTATTAATGACCGCCAAAAAAGTGATGCAAGCACAGCGCCAAGTGTTCGAGCGCGAGGGTATTATTCAGATGCAGCTAAATGGCGCCCAAGCGGGTCAAAGCGTCTTTCACTACCACGTGCATCTGATCCCGGGTAGTATTCATGAGTTAGGTATTCATGCGGCCAAGCAAGCCGATAGCGACGAGCTCGCCAATATGGCTGAGCAGTTGGCAGCGGCGATTGACTCTTAATTGTCTGAATAAGCTTTTATAGAATAGGATTTATATATCCTACATTGGAATCATTAGGGTGTTTTCGAGGTAGGATGTTCTCGAGAGAATTCCTGATAGGTATAACAAGGCAGCTAGCAAGCTGCCTTTTTTTGTTTATTGTACATTGCTTGGTAATATTCATGTAACAATCGTAAAATTAATGTTACAAGACAGGTTTCTGTCTAGGGTTCACTTTAAGAGTGTGGTACAAAATATGCTTTATTGGGCACATTTGTTCCATTTTGCCTTTACGAATGACTTTTTCATTCAGTAAAAGCTTCTTTAATTTGAGGATATTATCTTTTATGAATAAGTTACCTCGCTCTACTATTTTGCTGCCAGTATTCATACCTGCAGCCGTTGTCATGATTTTATTAGTGATTGGTACGTCTATTAACCCAGAAGCAGCAGGCGCATTATTCAGTGATGTGCTCAATTACATCACTGAGACCTTTGGCTGGTTTTATATGCTGGCGGTGGCGATCTTCTTGATGTTTATTATTGTGCTGGCGTTCTCGCCTTACGGCAGTATTAAGCTTGGCCCTGACCATGGAGAGGCTGAATACAAGTTCCTTGAGTGGTTTGCTATGCTGTTTTCGGCGGGTTACGGTATTGCCTTATTATTCTTTGGTGTCGCTGAGCCAGTACTGCACTTTGCCAGCCCGCCCTTGTCTGAGCCCCAAACTATTGCTGCTGCCAAAGAAGCGATGCAGATTGCTTATTTCCATTGGGGCTTTCATATTTGGGCGATTTATGGCGTAGTCGGCTTATCGTTGGCATATTTCTCTTTTCGCCATGGTTTACCGTTATCCATGCGCTCCACCCTATATCCGTTGATTGGTGACAAAATCCATGGTCCCATCGGTCATACGGTGGATGTGTTTGCTATTTTGGGTACGATGTTCGGTATTGCGACCAGTTTGGGTCTCTCAGTATCGCAAATTAATGCAGGTATGAATTATCTACTACCAGATTTAATACCAGTCAGTACGACCGTGCAGGTCATTACTATTGCGCTAATAACTGTAGCAGCGTTGGTCTCAGTATTGGCGGGCATGGATAAAGGCGTAAAGCGGTTATCTATCCTAAATATGGTGTTGGCAACAGCTCTAATGATCTTTGTCTTTATCGTCGGTCCTACGATATTTATTCTTAACGCTTTTATGGAAAATACCGGCAGTTATTTAGGTAATATCGTTGAGCGTACCTTCAGCTTGCAAGCGTATCAGCTCAGCGATTGGATCAGTAACTGGACCTTGTTTATCTTTGCATGGACGATTGCATGGGCTCCTTTTGTCGGTCTATTTATCGCCAAAATTAGCCGTGGCCGCACCATCCGTGAGTTTGTATTTGGGGTGATGTTGGTTCCTACTTTCTTTACTTTCTTTTGGTTTGCGGTATTTGGTGATACAGCACTTAGCATGATTATGAACGATGGTTACACCTCATTAATCACCGAGGTGCAAAACAACCAAGCGATTGCGTTATTCAAGTTATTAGAAAACTTACCTTTTACTGAGTTTGTCTCGTCGTTAACGGTTCTATTAATTATTACCTTTTTTGTGACCTCATCGGATTCAGGTTCGCTGGTCATTGATTCGTTAGCGGCTGGTGGTCGTAGCGATACACCTTGGTGGCAGCGCTCTTTTTGGGTCATAACGGAAGGTGCTGTGGCTTCTGTCTTGTTGATTGCGGGTGGACTAACCGCTTTACAAACGGCTGCGATCGTTAGTGCTTTGCCTTTTGCTATTATTATATTAATTGCGATATTTGGTATGTGGCGTGCGCTACGTATCGAGGGACATCGTAATCAAAGCTTGGATAAAGACAATAGAATACCACCGCATTTGCTGAAACCCTCAGCATGGCGTGATCGGATTGACTATATCACTAATCAGCCAACCCGCGACAATGTATTGGCTTATATCAAAGAGGTAGTCATGCCATCCATGACGGAGGTCTCAAAGAAGTTTGCGGAGACTGGCTGGATACCTGAAGTCAATTACGATGAAGTCAATAACCGCGCCGTACTTGAGCTGCAACGTGGTGATGACGTCGAGTTTTGGTATGAGGTGCGCTTATCTGAATACGAGTTGCCAGACTATTATACGGAAGGGGTAGCGAATGACTTACCGCAAGAACATTACCACCGTGCGGAAGTTTATTTACGCCGCGGGGGGCAAACCTATGATTTATACGGTTATCAGTCGGAAGCTGTCATCAATGATATTATTGATCAGTTTGAGAAATATCTGCACTTCCTGAATGTATCGCCTGATAGCTTACCATGGCGGATGCAGCAGCATGATGAAGACCTGACGTTAGAGCAGGGCAGTGTGTTTGATAAATAGTTGGTTTGACTACTAATATTTAATGTTCGCTAATTCGAATTATTCTTTTGAATGGCTTGCATTAAAGCTAAGAACCCTTAGAATAACGGCTTGTTTCGCTTAAAGATCAAGCCGTTTTTTATGTCAATAGATATCTTAAATCATCCCAATACCCAAGCCCCTGTAGCTCAAGCTCATATTGCTAATGACCATCCATTATTAAAGCCGCTCATTATTGGGGGCTTGGCTATAGAGAACCGCCTGATGGTTGCACCAATGGCAGGAGTAACCGACAATCCGTTTCGTAGGCTCTGTAAATCCTTTGGCGCAGGGCATGCAGTCAGCGAGATGATTATCGCTGATACTGCTCTTTATGCGCGCAAAAAGTCTTTGTACCGTGCCAATTTTGATGGCGAGATTGCTCCAATATCAGCACAAATCGCAGGAGCAGAGCCAGATAAACTGGCCGAAGCCGCACGTTATCAGATTGATAATGGCGCACAGATTATCGATATAAATATGGGCTGTCCAGCCAAAAAGGTCTGTCGCAAGCTGGCAGGTTCAGCATTGCTACAAGATGAGGATTTAGTTGCTCGTCTGCTAGATGCGGCAGTTAACGCTGTCGATGCGCCAGTGACTCTAAAGACCCGTTTGGGGTTTGAAAACGGGCGCGAGAATATCTTGCGGGTCGCTAAGCGTGCCGAGCAAGCAGGAATAGCTGCTATCGCTATTCATGGACGCACTCGTGAGGATATGTACAAAGGCGAAGCTAGGTATGAGCTGATACGTGAAGTTAAAGACAGCATCAATATTCCAGTGATTGCCAATGGCGATATCGATAGCGCGCAAAAGGCGCAACAGGTTTATGAATTAACGGGCTGTGATGCGGTAATGATAGGGCGTGCGGCACAAGGTCAGCCATGGCTGTTTCGTGATATTGAGCATTATTTGCGTACCGGTGAGATATTAGCGGCGCCAAGCGTTGGCGAGATTAAACAGATCGTACTGGCGCATTTACAAGAATTATATGATTTCTATGGTGAATATTCAGGCTGCCGTATCGCTCGCAAGCATATCGCTTGGTACACCACCGGCATTCCAGACTCCAACGCCTTTCGCCAAGCGATGTATGGTGAGGAGAGCACCGCTGGACAATTTAAAGTGGTTGAAGCATTCTTGCAGGCGCACGAGTAATTATTATTTATTTCAATAAGCTCTTATATATTATTAACCAAAGACCCGCCATAGTATCAAAAACAAGCCGACCATAATAATTGCAATAACCAGCAAACGCTTGACCCAAAAAGGAATTAATGGCTTTTTATAACCTAAGTTGCCCAACTTATTTTCCACACCGTTTTGCAAGCTTTTGAAGCTTTGCTCAGATTGAGTAGTTTTGACTCGATTTTTAATTAGTCGCTCTTGATGTATATCAACAGGAGGCTCTCTATCAAAGTTAATAGCTTGACTCGGAATCCCTTGCTTGCTGGCGATAGTGTTCAGTTTTTGCTGCTGTTTAACCTTAATCTCAGTCTCATAAGCATCGATGCGTACTTTTGCTGCATCCATAGTTATATTTTCATCCGCAGCTAAAGTTTTAATCGCCATTACCAGGTTGCCTTTTTCGATCATCATTATGACCGCTTTTGGTAGCTTAGTATTTACGGGCTTGGATTTTGGATCGGCATCGAACATAATAACAGTTACCTTTTCATGGCGGGTCTAAAGTAGAGCTATTATAGCAACTTTACCTCAAGCATAAAAAAATACCGCAATCACGTTTAGGATTACGGCATTGCTAATCAGTCATTTTTTATAGAGATTAACGATTTATAAATCTTTCCAGCGCTGAATAGACTCTTTAATCACTTCTTTAGCTTCGGCTACATCGCCCCATGACTCAACCACGGTAGTGCCTGCTTTTTTGAGGTCTTTATAATGGCTGAAATGGAAGTGTAATTGGTTGATCAATTGCTTTGGTAGATCGTCTAAGCTGTTGTAAGCGTTGCCAGTATCACGGTCGTCAGCGGGTACGACGACGATTTTGTCATCGACTTCACCGTCATCGACGAATTTCATCACGCCGATAACTTTAGCTTTTAAAAAGATACCTGTAGGCAGCGGCTGCTCAGTAATAATCAGTGCGTCAAGCTCATCGCCGTCCTCATCTAGAGTTTGGGGAATAAAACCATAGTTGCAAGGCTTGGCAAAGATTTGTGGATCGATACGATCAAGCTCGAACACTGCTAGCTCACGATTCCATTCAATCTTATGGCTGCTACCGGTTGGAATCTCAACCACTACGTTAATAACGCCACCATCAACATCGCCTGCATCTAAAATTTTATTAAAATCAGCCATAAAGGACTCCTATTTGGTTTTTTAAGACTCAAAGGTCAAAGATTAAAGGTAAGGGAATACTATCGTTTGTAAATACTGCGGTGTGCGAGTATATCAAGTTTGGTTTAAATTTTCTTGTCGTGCTTAAGTCTAAGCGGGCAAAAGGTTATGCAAGCTTAAACATAACGGCGGTATAAACTAGGGTTTAGGGATTTTTGTGACGACCAATGCTTCTTTTGCCGTCACTTCTGAGGGCGCTGTTGGACGCAGTTCAATCACTCCTGCATGACGCTTGGCAATATTATCGATCAGCTTTTGAGTCACTTGCTCATAGCTTAGCGAATCATTTGGCACAGTAGCGTGAGCTGCATTTTCACTCATTGCGATAAAGTCAGCCAGCCTTAACATCTGCATACCAGCATAGCCACAAGGATTGATAGCGTTAAAAGCAGACAAGTCACAATTTAGGTTCAGGGCAATCCCGTGATAGCTAAAACCGTGTTTAATCTTAAAGCCCAGCGAAGCTATTTTGCCCAGCATGATGGCGTCATCGTTATTATCAAAGTGGCTGTATAAGTAAACGCCTGGAGCATCACGGCGGGCACAAGCTTTGATACTGGAGGTAGTATTAGCGGTATTACTGCTCGATAATAAGTACTTATTTAGGCAAGCGCTGACCACATCTTCTAATGCTTGTTCAGCATGAGAGACCAGATTGCGCACCCCCCAGTTCAAACTACCTAAATCAAATAAGAAATAAATAACCAGCTGCCCATGCCCATGCCAAGTCACTTGACCACCGCGGTCGGTCTTGATAATAGGAGTGTCCGTTCGCTGTAAGATATGTTCTTCTTTACCCGCCTGGCCGAGAGTATAAACATCATTATGATCGACTATCCAAAGCTCGTCAGGCGTTCGTTGACCCGCCTTTTTTAATGCAATACGCTCAAGGGTACGTGCCAGCATCGCCTCATGGGTGGTATTATAATCAGCAGCAATTAGCGATTTTCTTATAAGGGTATCTGTGATTTTTGAGACAGCTTTTGGATTACCCTCTGTCATTAGTGTTGGTTTTTGCATCAAGATAACCTTTGATAGTTATTGCCCGTTATTATTTATAAATTAAATGTTATTAAGACTAATTTTAACAGTTTTTATAACCTTCATCTAAGTTTAAATCGGCATAATGCAGGCGATCCAAATAACTCTAACCGAACCAGTAGTACGTAAATCCTGCTTTTCATTTCCGAATCAATAGGCTACATTGAATAGCGATTGAAGCAGATGTTTTCATTTTAGTATATATAACAAGGATAACTTATGACGGATAATAATCAGACTAATCAACAAGCGAACGATCCAACCACTAGCAACCCTCATAAAGCGCTCAGTATCATAAGAAATACTGAGGAGATGCAAGCCCAATTTGCACATATGCAAATGCTTAGCCGTAGTCAGCCTATCGTTGATTGGCCAACTCGTGAAGCCCAGCTAAATAACTTAGAGACCTTACTTAGTGATAATCAAGACAGTTTAGCCAAAGCCATCAGTGCAGACTTTGGTCATCGCAGTGTCTCAGAAACCCAATTCGCCGAGCTGTTCCCTAGCTTTACGGGAATCAGCCATGCTAAAAAGCACGGTAAATCGTGGATGAAAACTCGCCGAGCTTCAATTTCACCTTTATATTTGCCCGCTCATAACGAGATTCAACCACAGCCGCTGGGGGTTGTGGGTATCATGGTGCCGTGGAACTATCCACTATATTTAGCGATAGGGCCCATGATTGATGCTTTAGCCGCTGGTAATCGGATCATGATTAAGATGAGTGAGGCGGCGCCTGAATTTGCTGAAACCTTTGCTAAAAAGATTGCCCATTATTTTTCCCCAGATATGATCAGTGTGGTATTAGGTGAAGTCGATATTGCTGAAGCATTTAGCAAGCTACCCTTTGACCATCTGCTTTATACCGGTTCAACGGCGGTTGGCAAGAAGATCATGGCAGCAGCAGCGCCAAACTTAACGCCAGTAACGTTGGAGCTGGGTGGTAAGTCACCAGTCATTATCTTGGATGATGCTAATTTAGAAGCTGCGGTCAATAGAGTGATGATGGGCAAAACCCTCAATGCCGGTCAAACCTGCATTGCTCCTGACTATGTGCTGATTCAGCGTCAATATCATCAGCGTTTTATTGAGCTTGCCAAAGAATGGATGCAAAAGCATTATCCCAATATTGCTAATAACCCAGATTATAGTCATATTATTAATGATGATCAGTTTCAGCGTGTCCAAGGCTATTTAGAAGATCTGCCTAATGATGTGGTGCAGCCGCTTACTGATGTGGCTGCTGATGCCGAAAGCCGTTTACTGCCACCAGTAGTTGTAACTAACCCTGAGACTGATAGCGAAGTAATGCAGAATGAGATTTTTGCACCGGTCTTGCCTTTAATGCACTATGACACCCTCGATGATGCTATTGGGTTTATCAATGCACGTCCACGTCCTTTAGCGCTATATATCTTTGGTGATAATAATCGAGATATTGATAAAGTGCGTGCCCATACGGTATCAGGCGGGGTCTGTATTAATGAAGTGATTATGCACGTTGCTCAGCATGATCTGCCATTTGGCGGCGTGGGGCATTCGGGTATGGGAGCCTATCATGGTAAAGCAGGGTTTGAGCGTTTGAGTCATATGAAACCCGTGTTTGTACAATCAAAACTAAATGGTCTGAATTTGCTGCTACCGCCTTATGGGGAGCTGTTCAAGAAAGGCATGGCTTTGTTGCTAAAATAAAGAGCATTCAGCCCTACTTATATTGTAATTTAAAGAGCACTTATTTTCATAAGTGCTTTTTTTTACAAAAGGAGCTATCAAAAACTGCTAGTTTATACAAACTAGGGTTTAAAAATGATATTTAATTACAGTTAGGTAGGGTCTGATAATATTTTTTTATAGATACAATTGTTGTTATATATCAAAAACGCTTAGTAAGCCATCATAATAGTAAGTAAGCTAAGCAATAATAAACGGATAACAGATAGGACAGCGTATGCGCCAATGGATCACTTTAAGTTTACTGTTAATAACGTCATGGTTGTTGCCTTTATCAGCAGCAGCTTCGTCATCAGTATGTGATACGCCTATCAAGTTTGGCTCATTGACGTGGGAGAGTGGGCAGTTTACTACGGGAGTACTCAAATATATTACCGAAAATGGTTATGGCTGCACCGTTGAGGAAGTTCCTGGAGCAGGGCCTGCGCTCGAAAACGCTCTTTTACAAGATGATATTCAGGTAATAGGCGAACAATGGATAGGGCGCTCGCCTATTTTAGAGCAAGCCATCGCTGATAATAAAATTAAAGTGATAGGCGATACGTTAGAGGGCGGTGCAACCCAAGGTTGGTACGTACCGCAGTACGTTATGGACGACAATCCGGGTCTACGTAGCTATCATGATTTACCAGATTATGCACAGCTGTTTGCAGACCCTGAAAACCCTGGTGAAGCCCGTTTTATGAACTGTCCGGCAGGTTGGGCCTGTGAGGTATTTAACGTGCGCTTGCTCAAAAATACAGGCTTCGATCAGCTATTCAATATCACTAGTCCTGGGACCGGAGCGGCTCTTGATGCGGAGATCTCCTCAGCTTTTGAGCAGCGTAAGCCTTTGCTATTCTACTATTGGCAGCCTACCGGCCTAATGGCCAAGTATGACTTTGCGCCGCTAGACTTCCCCCCTCACGATGAAACCTGCTGGCAAGACTTATTGTTAGCTAATGGTACTTCTGATTGTATATCAGGCTTCCCTGTCTCCCCACTAGCTATTGCTGTCTCAACGCCGTTTCTGGATAGTAATCCTGAGCTGATTGAGGCGTTTGAACAAGTCCAGTTTACGCCTGATCAGCTTAATGGTGCAATCTTAGAGATGAATGAAAATAAGCGTAGTGGCGATGAGCAAGCGCTTAAGTTTTTACGTGAGAACCCAGATATTTGGCAGTCATGGTTGTCAGCTGAGGCTGCTAATAGCTTGGCTGCTGATTTAGGTATTAGTCTAGCGTCCGGCGTCGCAGGTGACACCGATGTCGATACCCCAATAAACAACATAGCCTCCAATGACAACTTATTGGGAGGGTCATCAAGCTTTCCATCATGGTCGCTTGAGGAGCCTTTAAATAAAACCTTGGCGACGGTAGTTAGAAACTACGGCGAGGTTTTTCGTAGTATCAGTAGTGTTACTTTGACCTATTTATTGCTGCCTATTGAAAAGCTGCTGACGATTATCCCTCCTTGGATTATCATAGCTTTGGTGACGGTACTCGCTTGGTTTGGAGTACGCAAAATCTGGTTTGCTATTGCTTGTGGATTGGGACTATTTTTGATTGGTGCGTTTGGCTTATGGGGAGCTTTGATCAATACTTTCGCGCTATTGATAGTGTCAGTTTTGATAACAGTGGTAGTTGGTATTCCTATTGGTATTGCGATGTCGAGTAGTGCTTTATTACGTAAAGTTATCACCCCGATTCTTGATGTAATGCAGACCATGCCAAGCTTTGTTTACTTGATACCGGTACTGATGTTATTTGGTATTGGTAAAGTACCTGCTCTATTTGCCACTATTATTTATGCACTGCCGCCGCTCATTCGCTTGACGACTTTGGGTATTACCCAAGTGAACCATGAAATGATTGAAGCCGGGCGCTCATTTGGGAGTACTCATTGGCAGTTGTTGATTTGGATTAAATTACCACAAGCGCTGCCTAGTATTATGGCGGGGATTAATCAGGCGGTCATGATGTCGCTGGCTATGGTAGTGTTGGCTTCTATGATTGGGGCGCCAGGATTGGGTGAGGACGTACTGCAATCTATTCAAACTCTTAACATTGGTCAAGGTCTGCAAGCGGGTACTGCTATCGTCATCATCGCTATTATTATCGACCGCATCAGCCAAGCTTTTGGTCAAGGCAAACGTGCTCGGCAAAGAACGATCGAAGAGGGCAAGCGTCACAACATTGGTTAACAGTTTTATTTTTTAATTTTTGACCAATAGCGACCATAAAAGGCTGGGTCAATAAAATTGCGAGAGAATAATGAATCATATCCGCTTAGAGAATATCAGTAAGATTTATAACGCTAATAATAATCAAGCAAAATCTGCTTTGAAATTATTGGCGGATGGTATGGATAGTGTGCAGGTTAAGCAGCAAACGGGGTATTCGGTAGGCCTTTATGATGTTAATTTGGCTATAAAGGCTGGGGAGCTGCACTGTATTATGGGACTATCAGGCTCAGGGAAGTCTACCTTGATACGTCATCTCAACCGCTTAATTGATCCGACTACTGGCAAGATATGGGTGGATACCACTATCAATGGCCAAAAAAAGCAGCAGACAGACGCTGTAAAACCCGATGGTAATACTAATAATATAGCTGCGCATGAAACAAATACTAATCATGCAGACCATGTAGAAAGTACAGCTATTAATATTTTGGAGTTAAATGATAAGGAACTTCAGCAGTATCGTCAGCATACGGTCAGTATGGTGTTTCAGCATTTTGGTTTGATGCCGCATATGACAGTTATTCAAAATGTCGCTTATGGTTTAAGAGTACGTAAAATGAGTGTGAGCGAGCGTCATGATATCGCTCGTCATTGGCTAAATGAAGTGGGTCTGCCTAATTTGGAGCACAGCTATCCTGACGAGTTATCGGGCGGCATGCAGCAGCGAGTCGGGCTGGCACGGGCACTGGCAACAGACAATCCAATTTTGCTGATGGACGAGGCTTTCTCTGCACTTGATCCATTGATTCGTGCGCAACTGCAAGATCAGTTGCTTGAGTTGCAAGCACGGCTGAATAAAACCATTGTATTTATCACTCATGATATCGATGAAGCGGTTAAAGTAGGTCAGCGTATTAGTATCTTAAATGGCGGACGTTTGATTCAAACCGGTACGCCAAGCGAGCTCAGAGACAATCCTGCGGACGACTATGTGGCGCAGTTTATGACGGCTAAGCATTAAAAGCATTTCGCTGATATAGCTGTGTTTTGGCAACTATAAAAAGGTGGTTTGGTAGCTTTACTATAGTCAATTGCAAACAAAGCAGATACATTATATTTCAACGCGGGACTGGGATAAATTTTTCTGGCGTGCTGTGCCTACGCCGACAGAGGCTGCAAAAAATATATCTCAGTCCCGCTGTATCGTTTTTATATTGAACTAACTTTATTATCTTTGTTACTTTTATAGAGTTGTCTATTTATAGCTACAGCATCATATAGAGCTTCAATTATCTATATTCTTTTATATCAATACTCTTTCCCTGTTGTTCAAAAATGTATTAGCCATCGAGTCATTATTAAAGTAAAACCTTTATATATAGTATACTGTTAAGGTCTGCTAATTTTATCAGAGTTAGCTTTATGACCCTATTTCCCTCCTATCTTATCTGCAAGGCCTCGCAAAAGGACACCTTATGTCTCGTAAAGATCGCCATAATAACTCTTATAATAATGACAGAAATAACCAAAGTATTAATCAAAGTTTAAAGAGAGAGTTTAAACCCCAGCGCCCACGTTTTTTCAAAAACGTTAGTGCTTTTGGGGTTACCACGATATTGAGTGCAGGTCTACTATTAGCTTGTGGGCAGATAAGTAATGCCGACAATAATAGCAGTAGTAATGCGAAGGGCAGTACGCAAAACAGCGGAGTCACTCGCTCACGTGATATGCTGCCATCTGATACCTTGAAGCAAATGCAGGCTTTGCCGCAGCTGACCAAAGGTCTAGGTGATACTGGCGCTGCAGTAATCGACTCTAGCAAGCCCACCTTGGTAAAGTTTTGGGCAAGCTGGTGTCCGCTATGTTTAGGTACGCTTGAAGAGACTGAAAGCTGGCGCATGGATCCTAAATTTGCTGGCTTAAACGTGGTAACGGTTGCTAGCCCCGGTCATTTAAATGAAAAAGATGCTAGTGCGTTTAATAGTTGGTATGCTGGCATCCAAGCGGATTATCCTAATCTGCCGGTATTAGCTGATGGGTCTGGCGATATGATCAATCAGCTTGGGGTACAAGTGTATCCCAGTTGGGCAATATTGGATAAAAATGGCAATTTAGTCCATCTGGTTAAAGGAAATATCTCAGCAGAACAAGCTTATGCTTTGGCTGAAAATGCAGAAAACGATTTTGCCGAGCTTAAAAGTGGTAATGCCAAGCCTGCAAATGTAAAAACCTTAGATAGCAATAATAAAATTGAGACTATCAAGCAAAAAGATGGCGTTTATTATAATGATCAAGGTAAACCTATTAATACGCGTTCAATCTATCTGGCAGGTGGCTGCTTCTGGGGTGTGGAAGCTTATATGGAGCGTGTCGATGGGGTAGTAGATGCCATATCAGGCTATGCTAATGGCGATACGGCCAATCCAAGCTACGAGCAGGTGATTCGCGGCTCAGGCCATGCTGAAGCGGTTGAAGTCATTTATGATGCCGACAAGACGGATCTTGAGACTATCCTCAAGTACTACCTTCGCGTCATCGACCCGACTAGCTTAAATAAACAAGGCAATGACCGCGGGGTACAATACCGTACCGGGATTTATTATACCGATCCAGCAGATAAGGCAATCGTTGATGCCGCTCTTCAGCAAATAGAAAGTAAGTATAATCAGCCCATTGTGGTTGAAAATGAAATGCTAGATAATTTCTACTTAGCCGAGATGTATCATCAAGATTATTTGGCCAAAAATCCTAATGGTTATTGCCACGTTGATCTAAGTCTTGCTGATGACAAGATTAAGCCGAGCACTCGGGTGCAGCTGGCCCCAGCTAATACCGTCGCTGAGGTGCTAGACCCGAAACGCTATGCTAACTTTGATAAAAATGCGCTCAAGGATACGCTAACCAAAGCACAATATAATATTACCCAACAGGCGGGTACTGAGCGTGCTTTTAGCCATGAGTATGATGATCTGTTTGCACCGGGGGTTTATGTTGATGTGGTCAGTGGTGAGCCATTATTCTTATCGACAGATAAGTATCAATCAGGCTGCGGTTGGCCAAGTTTCACTAAGCCTATCGATATGCAAGTGATTACTCAGCATCAAGATACCGCCTTTAATATGGTGCGTACTGAGGTACGTTCGCGGGTTGCCGACTCACACTTAGGCCATGTGTTCCCAGATGGTCCAAAAGATCGCGGTGGGCTGCGCTATTGTATCAATGGCGGCGCGCTACAGTTTATTCCGGTCAGCGTAATGCCGCAATCGGGTTATGCGCCACTGGTCAAATTAGTCAAAGAGCAATAATTATTGTCTAATTGCACGACTGAGCTATATTTTTAACTTTTGAATTTATTGCTATTAAAAGGCGCTAGGGTGGATTCTTAGCGTCTTTTTAATAGACCAATTATAGTCATTTTGCAGCAATCAGCAGGGAATCATGCAAAAAGATATAAATATCGTTATACTTTGAACAAATAGCCCATCAGCTTCTATTAGTTGTTTTGCTCAATGACAAGTTTTTTGATGATAAGTTTTTATTGATAACGAGCAATCCTCTTATTTTATATTGTTCTCTATTTGCTAGTTTATTGGACCTAATCTTTCTTTGACGTTTAAGGTTATCGCATGACCGTTACTCACGACCCGATTATTACCTCTTTGCTTGATAATGATTTGTACAAATTTACGATGCTACAAGCTATGCTGCATCAGTTTCCGCAAACGCATGGCGTTTATCGGTTTCGTTGCCGTAATAATAATGAGGCCGCTTATCCATTGGCAACCATTAAAGAATCTTTAGAGGTACAGCTAGATAGTTTATGTGAATTACGGTTCTTGCCAGATGAGCTCGATTATCTGCGTAGATTACGCTTTATTCGCTCAGATTTTGTTGATTATTTAGAACTGTTTCAGCTTAAACGCCGCTTTATTAAAGTCAGTACTGATAGCAAAGGCCGACTATTTATCGATATTGAAGGGCCGATGATTCAGGCGATGTTTTTTGAAGTGTTTGTATTGGCTATCGTGAATGAGCTTTATTTCAATGCTTTATCGAATCCTGATGTCATTGATGAGGCGCAGCGCCGCTTGGATGCCAAGGTTGAGCTGCTGCATCAGTATGCCAAACGTCAACAACCAGAAGACCCGCCTTTTATCATTGCTGATTTTGGGACTCGTAGACGTTTCAGTAAAAGCTGGCAAGCACATGTAGTCGAAACTTTTCACAAAGCCGAGCCAGAAATCTTTAGTGGAACCTCTAATGTCTATTTAGCTAAGAATCTAGGCATGACGCCGATAGGCACGATGGCACATGAGTTTATGCAAGCTTTTCAGGCGTTGGATGTGCGCTTACGTGACTCGCAAAAAGCTGCACTTGAGGCGTGGGTACACGAGTACCGTGGTGATTTGGGTATTGCTTTGACAGATGTAGTCGGAATGGATGCTTTCTTACGTGATTTTGATCTATATTTTGCTAAATTATTTGATGGACTGCGTCATGATAGCGGTGACCCTTATAGTTGGGGTGATAAGGCAATTGCTCATTATGAAAAGTTAAAGATTGACCCTAAAACTAAGATCCTCACCTTTAGCGACGGGCTTGATATTAATAAAGCATGGGACTTGCATCAGTATTTTAAAGACCGGATTAAAACCAGCTTTGGTATTGGCACTAATTTGACCAATGATACCGGTTTGACCCAGATAAATATTGTCCTCAAGTTGGTTGAATGCAACGGCCAGCCAGTCGCTAAACTTTCAGACAGTCCTGGAAAAACCATGATCAACAATGATACTTATCTAGCTTATCTACGCCAAGTTTTTGAAGTTGACGAGCTAGATTAGCTATTGTTAGTAGGGTGCGCCCAGCGCACTAATTGCTAGTCATAGTCTTGTTAACGGTGCGCTGGGCGCACCCTACAAAACTTTTGACTGACTATATTAATAGAAAGACTAGACTTTAGCGACGCTTAAACATCGCTATCGGTTTCTTCTTCAGAAAACGCTGCATCTAATGCTTGCTGCACCGCATTAATACGGGTTTCACAGACTCGGTAAGCGGCAATAGATTCTTCAACCGTAGTCATCAAGTTGTCGATATCAGGCTCATCTTGCTGCTGGAGTTCGGCTGCATTGGCTTTTAGAATATCGTAGGCTGCCTTAAAGGTTTTTGGGGCGGCTTTTTTACGTTTGCGAGTAGGGGTGGTCATTAGGTTTCCTGTCATTTAAATAAAGATAAAGTTTTTGTTACTATATTTCTGGTTTTAACTCATTTGTAAGTTCTATAGCATAGCGAGGCTGGGTTAAAAGCTAACCTACAATATATTTTATTTTGATTATAGATCTTTAGCTTCAGTATTTCTAACTTCCACAATACGGGCGCTAACCTGACCATCTTTTAGTACAATATTGATGGTTTGTTCCGGATAAAGCTGAGCGCTACTGGTCAGTATCTGCTTGCCTTTTTCATCCGTTAGCATGGTATAACCTTGTTGTAGCACCCGTGTGGGTTTATGCAAAAGGATGATATCACGCAAATGCTCGCTGTTACGCTGGGCTTGAATGAGCTGCTGCTGCGCACTTTGCATAATGGTTTGCTGATAGCTGGTACATTGCTCTTGAGCATTGTTCAACTGTTTATAGGCGCTCGCTTGAGTGTGTTTGTTCAGCTCAAAAGTGAGCCGCGCTGCCTGTTTGACCTGGCGCTGCGCACTTTGTTGAATACTACGCCAAGCAAAATCACTGTCCTTTTTGAGAGCGGTTAATTGACCAATGGTTTGTGATTGGACTTGGCTCAACTGGCGTGTGGTCAGCTGCTCAGCGATCTTTAATTGACGCTGGGCCGCTTGTTTAATCTGAGCACGATAATGCAAAGTTTGCGTGACCAGTCTTGCTAAATGGCTGCTGATAGCTGCGATAACCTTGGACGGCGTATCAAAGCTGGTATGCGCCACCTCATCGAGTATTACCTTGTCACGCTCATGGCCGATACCAACCCAAACGGGTATAGGCTGCTCGGCAACCAACGCCGCCAGCTCATAATCGTTAAGATAAGCCAAATCACCTACCGCGCCGCCGCCACGAATAATAACCAGCAGATCTGGCAGATGCTGATAAGTGTCAAAGAATTGCTGCTGGGCACTGACGATAGCTTGCCGAATCTCACCAGGGGCATGATTGCCCTGAAAGGTCGCATTATGATAATGAAACTGGCAAGCGCCAGTGCTGGCAAGCCTATTGGCATCAGCCTGAAAGTCGCCCAATCCGGCCGCTTTTTCAGGCGCAATCACTAGCACATGCTCGATATCAAAAGGCGTGGGTAGCTGCTGGTTGAGATGAAGGAGCCCTTCGCCGGTTAATTTATCTACCATCTCCGCGTATTGCCGAGCCAAATCTCCTAAAGTGTAGCTGGGATCGATATCCTCAATAGTAAGAGAAAAGCCGTATTGGGTATGGAAGCCTGCCGAGACTTTAAGCAGTACGGTTAAATCGCGCTCCAAAGCCATACCCGTAGCACGCTCAAACTTGGACAACACTCTTGCGGCTTTAAAGCGCCATAGATTACCACGGCAGCTGGCGATGACCTTGCCGTCATCATCTTTTTCGGCCAGCTCAAAGTAGTAATGGCCGCCTTTGCTAGATAAGTTACGAATCTCAGCTTTGACCCAAACCCGGTGATTAAAGGTATGCTTGATGACCATCTCAACGGCGGATAGATAATCGCTTAACCGCAGCACGGTATCTTCTAAATTGACTTCAAGGTCATTCTCTTTTTCGGCAAGCTCAGCCTCAAGCGTCGCTAAGTCTTTGGCAGGGGTTAAAACCTTAGCTTGTTTAAGACCAGTAAGATTGGGTTTGCGCATAATTTTAGACCAAGAATGTAAAAAGTGAATGTGGCTAATATGACTTATATAAATTAGAAACTGCTTACAAAGCTTGTCATTGGTTAAAGTCCAAATAGACTGATAGCGTAGTTTACCCTAAAAGCGCTCTTACAAAAAGCAAAGCCAACAAGGTGCTATCAAGTTACTTGATGCAATCTCATTGGCTAGCCATTATTTTATGAGGTTTAAATAAAGCTTGAACAGGAGTTAAGTATTAAGTAGCCGTTTGATAGTTACCATTACTGGCAACGAAAGTTAATCGTGTATTCATAGTCATCATCACGAGACAAGTTTGGTGAGCCAGTACCAAATACTGAACCAACTACTGAGCCGACTTGTCCAATCATCCGATCAGTACGCTCATTCAAAATACCGTTATAAACCACTTTATCATTGAGAACAATGACTTGTTTGCCTCGGCAAGCTTTGTTGGCGCTATCGATAGCATTTTGCTGAGCTTTTACCTTGGTAGCACCTAAGCCTGTGGTCTCATAGGTAGCATTGTCACGCTGAATAACGGGTGATGATGGCGTGCTTTGACAAGCGCTCAAGGTCAATGCTGTAGCTAGGGCACCAGTTAAAAAAAGGGTTTTATTAAAAGTTTTATTAAAAACAGCCATAGCTGACTCCTCAATGAATTAAGTGTAGATTAGAATGTAAAAGATCATAAGTATAACAATATCCATTAATAGCAAAGGATAGTTAATAATTATTGTAAACTTAACTGGTTTATGGTCCTAACGTCTACAGCGTTATTGTATGCGGTGTTACCTCTATATTGCCTTAATAGTTTTAATATCTTATATAATTCAAAAGCAATTCATTTAATAAAAATTATTTCAATCACAGTTATTGGCGATTATGAGTGATATAAACAGCAAATAACTTGAAATATAAACTATATCTAGGATAATTGGGTCAAATACTCTACAGTCTCTAAAACTATGACCTTAATTCCTGCTCCTGCCGGCGTGCTCGAAGTTGACGCATTATGGCAGCAAGACAACCCAAATGATCCTAATACCGATACGGTCGCGTTGTTATGCCATCCTAATCCTTTATATGAAGGCACGATGAATAATAAGGTGGTGACCACCATGTACCGTTTTGCCCGTGATAACGGTATGCATGCGGTGCGTTTTAACTTTCGCGGTGTAGGGCAGTCGACAGGTGAGCACGACTACGCTGAAGGTGAAGTCATCGATGCTATGACCGTGTTACAATGGATTAGTGCCCAAACCAATGCTCGTAAGTTATGGCTTGGTGGATTCTCCTTTGGTGGCTATGTAATCGCACGGGCAGCTGAGCAAGTCATGATAACGCCTCATATATGGGGTTTGGATGATTTTGAAATTGCCAATGTGGCGCTTATTTCGCCCTCAGTAGAAAAGAATGATACCGGCGACTTGAGCTTGCCAGTCGAGAAAACTTTTGAGATTTACGGTGATGCTGATAAGGTTATTGACCCTGCTAGTATGCAAGATTTTGCAGAAAAGCTGGGTATTGAAGTCAGTATCGTTGAGGGCGCAGGACACTTTTTCCATGGGCGCTTGTCTGAGCTTAAACAATTATTAGAGCAGCATAGTTTTAAACAATAGCTAACTAACTACACTGTACCTCTCAAAAAACGGCTTTCAGCAACAGCTTTTGGAAAAAGTGCTCAAAGAAAAATGTTTACCAAGATTTTTGGTTCCGGTTTTCATAAATTCCCCCTATTAATTTTATCTTTATAAAAATGAGTCATACTATGTCATTATCACCATTGCAGCGCTATGAACAAGCTATTAGCACCGATGATTTTACGAGGGATGAGCAGCAATATCAGGCCATGAGCTACCTTGATGATCTCTATCATCAGCTTAATAATACTGTAGAACAGAAAAAAGGCTTTTTTAGCTTTTTAAAATCTAAGCCTGAAGCGCCAAAAGGCCTATATATGTGGGGTGGAGTAGGCCGTGGTAAGACTTGGATGATGGATATGTTTTATGAGTCGTTGATTATTGAGCGTAAAATGCGTCAACATTTCCATCATTTTATGCAGCGTGTTCATAGTGAACTCAACGCCTTACAAGGACAGAGTGACCCACTCGAAAAAGTAGCTGATATTATTTATAACGAAGCGATTATTATTTGTTTTGACGAATTCTTTGTCTCTAATGTCTCTGATGCGATGATTTTGGGTGATTTATTTACCATGCTGTTTAATCGTGGTGTGACCTTAGTAGCGACTTCGAATATTGAGCCGTCAGGATTATACAAAGATGGTTTGCACCGAGATCGTTTTATGCCCGCTATTGCAGAGCTGGAAAAACACACTACGGTGATGAATATCGATTCAGGTATTGACTATCGACTGCGGGTTTTGCAGCAAGCGGAGCTTTATAAGTCGCCAATGACTAAAGAGAATCATCACTGGCTCGCTAACCGCTTTGCTAGCTTGTCTAATAACCAAAAAATTAGTAATGAGCCCATTGTCATCAACGGCCGTGAAATTAAAATTAACGCACGTACCGAAGATATACTGTTTTGCGACTTCCGTCATTTATGTATGGAACCACGTTCAGCCGCAGACTTTATTGAAATTGCCAAACAGTTTAATACTGTATTGGTCAACGCTGTACCCGCTTTAAGTGATGAGATGCGCGATCCTACTCGGCGTTTTATTTATCTGGTAGATGAGTTTTATGATCGTAGAGTCAAGCTACTGGTTAGAGCCCAACAGTCTATTTTGGAGCTTTATCAAGGTGAAAAACTAGCGTTTGAGATAGAGCGTACCCGCTCACGCTTGCTTGAGATGCAGTCAGAGGATTATCTGAAGATGGAACATCGGGTTGAGGACACTGATGCCGCTTAGCTTATTGAAGCTGAGCAACGATTATTAACCGATGATAATAGCAGAAAACCAGCAAGGATAGATAATGAATAAAAAACTAGATAATAATAACAATGAGTTAATAGATAATAAGCAGGAAAGCCAACCAAATAAAATGGATAATATGGGCGAGCAGCGGATTAATTGGATTAAATCAAGACGCAGTATTGGTAATCTTGAAGCTCCTGCACCCACGCACAATCAAATAAAGACAGCAATAAGCTGTGCGGCGACCGCACCTGATCACAAAAAGCTACGTCCATGGCGCTTTATTGTCACTGAAGGTGATGCCCGTAAAGCGTTCGGTCAGGCTTTACTCGAGGCTGCGGAAGCAAAAGCGGCTACAGAAGGCGAGGAGCTGTCTGATAAAACTCGCAAAAAGACTGCTAACTTGCCTATGCGAGCACCGACAATCATTACAGTGGTTACTCAGATGCAAGAGCATAAAAAAGTACCACCTTTTGAACAAATGTTAAGTGCAGGTGCAGCAGTACAGAATCTTATTTTAGCGTTAAAAGCGCAAGGTTTCAGTAGCGTATGGCGTACTGGTTTATTGTGTAATGAGCCTGCAGTCAAAGCATATTTTGGAGTGGGCGTGGATGATTATGTCACTGCTTTTGTTTATACTGGCACCAGCCCTACTGAGAGTCCTGCTCGAAAACCAATGGATATCGAGTCCTTAATTAGCTTTAAATCCTAAATGAAATGAAATATTTAGCGCTAAAGTTATGAAAATAGTTCTATATTGAGTATTGATAGAAGCTATTTTGTAATGGCTGTAAAAGCTCTTAACCAATATAATTAAGTAACATAATATAATTCGCTTAACAGGGACAGATAGAAATGACTAGCTCAACAAATGATCAAGACTCTAACGAAAATGATATTAATAATGATATTAATGAAATCGAAGATAATAGTACTGAAAAACAAGGCCTATTAGCCAGTATCATTGAACGTGCTACCAGATCAGGTCTCAATCGTAAAAAACTTGATCCCAGTAGTGTTGAAGCTGCCGTTGCCAAAAATATGGATAAAATCCATAAAAATCCTACCAAACTGCGCTTAGCTTTTTTAGGTGGGGGCAGCTTCGGTACCGCCATGGCAAACTTAGCAGCACGTAACGGCTGTGATGCTACCCTTTGGGTGCGTAATAAGCGCACGGTTAAGTCTATGGCAAAATTACGCATGAACAAGCAGTATTTACCCGGCTATAAGCTTGATGATCGTCTTAAGTATAGTCATGATTTAGAAGCCTCTATCAAAGATAAAGATATTATTTTCTTAGCTGTACCCAGCTCTGCCTTTCGCGAAACCCTTAGAAATATTGCTCCTTTTATCACCGGACAGTCCATTGTTTCGCTAACCAAAGGGATGGAAAAAGATACGTTTGCATTAATGAGTGACATCATCAAAGATGAGTTGCCAGAAGTAAATTTTGGTGTGATGTCAGGACCTAATCTCGCTGTAGAGATTATGAAAAATATGCCATCTGCGACGGTTATTGCCAGTAGCTCAGAGCCTCTGCGGCATGCAGTACAAGCGGCATTACACAGTGCTTTTTTCCGAGTGTTTGCCAGCGATGATATTCGCGGTGTCGAGCTTGGCGGCGCTCTTAAAAACATCTATGCCATTGCTATGGGTATGGCGGCTGCTTATGAAGTGGGCGAGAATACCAAAGCTATGCTGCTGACCCGTGCTTTAGCAGAAATGAGCCGCTTTGGACTCGAGGAAGGCGCTAATCCGCTAACCTTTTTAGGTTTGTCAGGGGTTGGCGATTTATATGCGACCTGTAGCTCAGAGCTTAGCCGTAACTATCGCATTGGTAACATGCTTGGCCGCGGCATGAGCATTGATGCGGCAGTAAAAAAGCTGGGTCAAACCGCTGAAGGGGTAAATACTATTCAACAAGTTCATGAAAAAGCCAGTAAAGCAGGCATCTATATGCCGATTACGCATGCGCTCTATGCGGTTATTTACGAAGATAAGGCGGCGCTTGGCGTTGCCTTACACTTGATGGAAGCCGGATTCCGTAGTGACGTTGAATTTGTCATGCCACATGATCATAGTAATGCTGCACTTAGTGCTCATATGCAATCATCGGGTGCTGAGTCTGACCAGCTATCTGATGATTCCCTTAACCAAAAAAATGATAAATAAATGGGTAAATAAATAATATAAAAATTAACCTCAATTATTAAGGAGTGTTATGAAAATAATATTAATGCGCCATGGACAAGCAGAGAATGAAACCCACCCTGATAGCGCCCGTCAGCTGACAGATTTCGGTGTACAGCAAGCGTCTCAAACTGCAGCTTATATCGCTGAGCATTATCAGCCCGATCAGTTTGTGGTGAGTCCCTATGATAGAGCGCAGCAAACCTTAGCTGAGCTGCAATCACGTATGCCAAATATACCTGCTAGCGTACAAGATAATATTACACCTTCTGATAGTGCGCAGAATGCGTTAGCTGTGCTGGCTAATATCGATGCGCAATGTTTGGTCGTAGTTTGTCATATGCCTATCGTAGCTAATCTCGCAAGCTTACTGACCGGTGACAGCCCAGAAGCTTTTGCATTGGCAGAAGCACGAGTGTTTGAGATGGAATTTGTCATGTCAGATATGGCTAAAGAAATTAAGCGCTTTGTACCTGATCAGACGAGATAAATGCAGCAGAGTAATTAGGGGGTTGCTAATGATTGAGCTAAAACTCCTATAATTGGCTGCTAGATTCGTCTATTATAAGGACTATTCTTATAGAAGCTATAACAGCTCACAAGTAGATGCTCACCATAGGCTGTGTGAATTTATGCGGTTTTAAAAACAGAATTTAACGGATAAGGACACCCTTAGTGTTACAGGTTTGGTTAAGAGCGCAGAACAGTCCTTTGGCGGTATGGCATGCCGATAGCAAACAGTGGCAAACCGTCGATAATTGGCAGCAGTTATACGATACTTATTTCACCAATCATGTTAGTGCTCATGTCAGCGCTAATACCAATGATAATATCAGTGCAAAAAAAGGCTACTACAAAAATAATAGCCACAAAACCATATGTCTGTATTTCCCCTCTACTTATGCTCTGCAAGTTGATACCGAGCTTAACGCCACTCAGCTCAAACAACTTGGCACCAGCGGCAAGCAGTATTTATTTGAAGAAAACTCCCTTACTGCTGTTGAGCAGCTAGCCGTTCGTCAAACTGGTAGTCTTAATAACTACTATCTATATGCGCTCGCAAAAAGTGATATTGAAACTTGGCAACAAAGTGCAGCACTGGTGGGTTTAAATATCAGCGCTTTACTACCAGATTTCCTACTATTGCCGTCACCAGAGGAAGGGGCAGGTCAACAAATCGTCCTCTACCGTGATAGCTATACGACGCTATTGAGACAATCGCTTTACCAAGGGTTAGCGGTCAGCTACTTGCCTTTAATCCTTGAGCGTTTACCACATTTAAGCGAGGTTTGTAGAGTCCCCGCTATTGAAGAATTGCCTCATTTATCAGATGAGAGTTTTGATAATAGCGGTAGTAATATCAACACCAATATCAATAACAGTGCTTCGTTAAGCCTACAAAAAGCAAATTTGTTAAATGCTGAATTAACCACTGACGATACGCAAAATACAGTGACAGAGATAGTAGCTTTGATGAGCGCGCAGCAGATATTGCTAACTACGCTATCTGCGGTGCCAATACCGATTGAGCATCCTGAGCGCCATGCGCTTAACTTTTTTACTAAGTCATCCAGCTCTCAAATATCATCTTACCTAAAGGTAGCGATGATGGTAGCGTTATCAGCATTAGTGCTGCAAATAGTAACCGATAGCGTCCAGTGGTATCGTTACCAGCAGGCGGCTACCTCCACCCAAACTGCGATTGCAGCTCAATATCAGTCTTGGTTCCCCAATGAGCCCCTCAATCCTCGTACAAAACTACAAACTCAATTACAACCCAAGCTGCGTAGCGATAGCCAAAATTCGTCGTCACATTTGGCAATGCTGGCACGTATATCGCCGCTGATTAAACAATCTTCATTACAAGCGCAGGCGTTGGTTATGCAGCCTACAGCGCTTAGCTTTACTTTAATTGCAGCAGATCGTAATAGTCTTGATCAATTTACCAATACTTTGCTAGATCAAGGGATAGCGGCAACTTTGGAGCGAGTAAATAGTAATGAGCAAGGGCAGTTTAGTGGACAAATTACAGTAAATATCATAGATAAAGATAATAATGAAAGTAGCCAACTAGCCTCTTAATTGTATATTAGATAACCGTAGCGATTACGCCAAGGTCAAGCCATGAAGATACTCTCGCCTCGAGCTAAAAGTAATAGACCAGCGGAAAATGCGTTATTCGCACAGATGCATAGTTATCAGCAGTTGCTGTGGTCACGCTGGCAAGCTTTAGCGCCTCGTGATCAGCTGGCGTTAAGCTTACTTATGGTGTTTTTACTGCTATTTGTCGGCGGCTATGGGGGTTATAGCATACATCAAGCTGCCCAAAGCAGTAAGGCAGATTATCAACAGCAGGTTGCTGATTATTTTTGGTTGCGAGCGCAAGCAGCTAATATTGATAATAGTGCACTCAATACGGCTAATACTGATAGTATGGTGGCACTGCCTCCAGCCAGCAGGGTAAGCACCTTATTGAACGATTCGGGTATTAATGATGCTCAAGTTATCGCTACTAATGACACCGTACAACTGAGCTTTAATCATAATAGCCAAGCGGTAGTCAGTGCAGCACTTAGCGAACTGCAACAGCAAGGCTTACAGCTCACTCAATTAACCATGCAGCAAGATTTAATCACCAAACAAATCGCAGTACAAGCGGCGGTTGCCTTTTAGTTTGCTCTGCTGAGTATCTTGAAAATAGGGTAGCGTGCCACAATTAAAAGCATAGAAGCCACTACCGAGCACCTATGATTGGTATCGCTGTCAGTTATAAATGTTAGTTACGTGCCAGTTTAAGGATAATTATTATGAATAACTCGTCTGATTCTAAAGCTAATGAACGTGCACGTCGTCAACAACCCCTTAGCAAACCTACTGAATATGACGATGCTTTGAGGCAGGAGTCTTTTAGAAGCCAGCCTTTTGTTGATGAGCAGTCCATCTATCCTTTATCAGGCTCAGCCGCCCCGCAAACCCCATTGTTAACTGATAAAAAACAACGCTCTTTAGTCGCTTATAATCACCTTACTTATCTATTATATGTCTTGAGCTATTTTACAGCGGGTTTGCTGTGGATTGTGCCTATTGTAATGAATTACGCTAAACGTCATGATGCTGAGCATACTTGGCTCGCTACTCATTTTGATTGGCAGATTAAGACCTTTTGGTATAGTATTGTGCTGTTCGCTGTCGGCGCTTTACTAATCCTATTCGCTGTAGGCGGTTTGGGAATAGGGGTTATAGCGGAAAGTAACAACTTAGCCATTGGTTCGATTGTATTAACAGGTTTAGGTCTACTTATTATCGCTTTTACCTTTATTTGGCATCTATACCGTATTGTACGCGGCTGGATTGCCTTAACTGATAATCGCCCTGTGCCCTAAAAGGGTAATAAATTTAGTCATAAGGCTTTAGTTTTATGTCCATCAAACTGCTATAATTGCCGCGCTTTTTAGCGCTTCACTCAACATTCTAACCAGAGTCTATCGTCATTATGTCCTACGCCTTACTTCGCCCGTTTTTATTTAAGATGGACCCAGAGCACGCCCATGATATGACTTTGTCTTTATTAGAAAAAGCTCATAAAGCCCGTGCTTTAGGATTGGTTTATGGTCAGCCCATGCAGCCTACCGATTGTATGGGGTTACAGTTCTCCAATCCAGTAGGTTTGGCGGCGGGACTTGATAAAAATGGCGATTATATCGATGCGCTCGCTGAATTGGGCTTTGGCTTTATTGAAATAGGTACGGTGACTCCAAAGCCACAAATGGGCAATGATAAGCCGCGTTTATTTAGGCTCAAACAAGCCGATGCCATTATTAATCGCATGGGGTTTAATAATCAAGGCGTCGATTATCTTGTTGAAAATGTCAAACGCTGTAAATATAAAGGCAATATCGGTATTAATATCGGCAAAAATGCCAGCACTCCGGTTGCCCAAGCAGCGGATGATTATATTTATTGTTTAGAACGTGTTTATCCTCATGCCTCTTATATTACGATCAATATATCTTCACCTAATACCGAAAATCTACGTGATTTACAAAGTGGTGAAGCCTTAACCCAGCTACTAGATACTATTAAAAACCGTCATAATCAGCTGGCGACAGAGTATGGCTTCTATGTGCCGTTAGTGCTAAAGGTAGCGCCAGATTTAGAGCCTTTACAAGTCGATTATATCTCACAGCAACTGTTAGATTTTGAGATTGATGGGTTGATTGCGACCAATACTACCTTGAGCCGGGTGGGGGTTGAGGACTTGATTGATGGCGATCAGACAGGCGGTCTATCAGGTCGTCCGGTCAGCCATATCAGTACCCAAATCCTACAACAGTTCTCGGATCAACTTGAGGATAAGGTCGCTTTGATCGGAGTAGGTGGCATCGATAGCGGCGAGAAAGCGGTGAAAAAAATTAAAGCCGGCGCTGATATGGTACAGTTATATACGGGCCTTATTTATCGAGGTCCGGGACTAGTACAGTCTTGTATTCAGGCAATCGGAGGTTACTACGACGCCATGGAAGAGCAAGGTATCAACTAGAATGTACTGATAAAATATATTGAAATAAAACCCGTAAGGCCTAATAATTTTAAGTGTCAATTGAGTCAGCTGCGACTATAATAAACTAAAAGGCGATAAATATGAGTGGTCTAGATATTGTGATTGCCATTGTAGTCTTAATTGGCTTATGGCGCGGTTTTCAAGTGGGTTTAATTAAAACAGCAGTAGGACTGGCTGGCTGGTTTATTGCTTTGATCGCTGCTACTCGTTTAGCCAGCTCCATTGCTCCGCAGTTATCTGCTATCGTCCAAAACCCTGTACTACAAATGGCTTTGGCATTTTTATTAGTAGTACTAGTGATATTAGCAGCCATGCATCTGGTGGCATTTGTATTCTCAGGTGCGCTCAAAACTCTGCGGCTGGGCGTGGTAGATAAAATGGCGGGCGGCGTATTAGGCGCTGCTAAGAATGTATTAGTAGTATTGGTCATTATGAGTGTTAGTGCCCCGTTATTGGTACAGATGCCGCAGTGGCAAACTTCAGTACTTGCGCCAGAGCTTTTGCCTTATGCACCAATGGGTAAGGAGTTGGCTTCGGATATGCTAGGTGCTGCTTGGAATCAGATTAATCAATCATAAATTTATTTACTTAAGTTTTTCTTCTAAAGCCTAAGTAAAGCTTTTCAATCCTGCGGTCAATGATAATCCTTTATGTTATCAATACTGCTATAGCACTATTAATTTTCGGTTCAAAATAGGACATAACTATGTGTGGAGTCGTTGGAGTTGCAGCTCATGAGCCTGTCAACCAGATCCTTTATGATGCCTTAACCATGTTGCAACATCGTGGTCAAGACGCTGCTGGCATTGTAACCCTGCAAGATGGACGCTTATATCTGCGTAAAGAAAACGGCATGGTGCGTGATGTCTTTATGAACCGCCATATGATCAAACTGGTGGGGCAATTTGGCATTGGTCACGTGCGTTATCCAACCGCTGGCACTTCAAGCAGCGCTGAAGCACAGCCATTTTATGTCAACTCACCTTATGGTATTACCTTAGCTCATAATGGTAATCTGACCAATGCTGAGAGCTTGGCAAAAGAGCTGTATAAAGAGGATCGGCGTCATCTAAATACCGACTCAGACTCTGAGGTGCTGCTAAATGTATTGGCACATGAAATGCAAAATTTAGGCAAGACTCATCCTACTCCTGACGATATCTTTGAGGCGGTAAAAGCTGTTTATCATCGCTGTGAAGGGGCTTATGGGGTAGTGGCTATGATTACCGGCCATGGACTATTAGCCTTTCGTGATCCTAATGGTATTCGCCCGCTTATTTTTGGTGAGCGCTTAGCAGCCAATGGTGGTACAGAATACATGGTGGCCTCGGAGTCTGTGGCGCTAACTGGTTGTGGTTTTAATATCATTCGTGATGTAAAGCCGGGCGAAGCTATTTTTATTGATTTAAACCATCAATTGCATACTTACCAATGCGTTGAGCAGCAAGAATATACGCCCTGTATATTTGAGTACGTTTATTTTGCGCGTCCCGATTCCATTATGGATAATATCTCAGTTTATAAGTCACGCCTGCGTATGGGCGAGAAATTAGGCCAGAAGATCTTAGATGAGTGGGGTGAGGATCACGATATCGATGTGGTTATCCCTATCCCTGATACCTCGCGCACCTCAGCGATGGAATTGGCGCTGAAGATGAATATCAAATACCGTGAAGGGTTTATGAAAAACCGTTATATCGGTCGTACCTTTATTATGCCAGGACAGCAGCAACGTAAAAAGTCGGTACGCCAAAAGCTTAGTGCTGTACCGCTTGAATTCAAAGGTAAGAATGTCTTATTGGTTGATGATTCTATTGTTCGCGGTACTACCTGTCATGAAATTATACAAATGGCCCGTGATGCTGGTGCTAAAAAAGTGTTTTTTGCCAGTGCAGCGCCGCCGGTCAAGTACCCCAACGTTTATGGTATCGATATGCCTGTACGTAGCGAGCTTATAGCTTCAGGCCATAGTGTGGAAGAAGTGCGAGAGATTATCGGTGCCGATCGTTTGATTTTTCAAGACTTAGACGACTTAATTGATGCGGTAAAAGATACTAAGCACAGCAAGGTCGAAGGCTTCGATTGTGCCGTATTTAACGGCTGCTATGTCACCGGTCAAATCAATGAAGCCTATCTTGATCACCTACAGCAGCAGCGTAGTGAGACGGCTAAAACGGGTAAAAAAGGCGTTCAAATCGTTGCTGACACTCCTGTCGATATGATGGGTGTAGAAGAGATGTAATTGTCAAAGCTTGATGATAAAAATTAGGTAACAAGTAATATTAAGGCTGGATTCTAATAGAATCCAGCCTTTTTTATGATTTAAGAAGGGGAGTTTTAAATAGTTGTTTGTAATGCTGGCCGAGTGTTGATTCTGATGTAATAGCCGCTTAAATAACAATCCAAATCATGGCCATCGCCTTGAAAACTAGCCTAAAAAAGTATTCAGTAGCCAAAGCAGTCCATTAATGGCAGCGATACCAGCAATCATGCTGACCAGCAACTGCCGGCTGACATGATAAATTAACAATACTAACAGCAGCGCTCCAATTTGTGCCAATAATAAATGCAGCTCTGTACTATTTAAACCAGTATCTGCTGATAAACCTGAGTAGGACAAACTGGTCAGTATTAGTAGCACCAGCACCGATAACGGCAAGCTTTCATTTAACCGATGCAGCCACGGTTTATCGAGTAGCTTCTTGGGAGTAAGTGCGGGAATAGCTCGAGTAATAAAAGTCACTCCAGCCATGGCTAAGGTCGCTAAAATGAGGTAACTACTGGTCATTCGAGCCTCCTAATGATTGACGTTGTAGCCAAAATCCACGTGCTAAAATCAGTAGCATACACACAGCAATAGCAATCAGTAACAACCAATCACTAGTAAATAGCGAGGCGATGATTAGAGCAATAAGGGCAATACCAATAGGGAAATAACGTTTAATGTTTTGAAATTGCTCGTAAGCTAAAATTGCAAACAAGCAAATCAGAGCAAAATCTAAATGTGGCACCAAATCATTGAGGGTGCTCCCTATTAATCCCCCCATAGCTGAGGCTAATACCCACCAGCTTTGATTAAATAAACTTAAAGGCAATATCAGCCTTTGCCGGGTCTCAGTTGGTAAGCTAGTCATGACTGAAAAGGTTTCATCCGTAAGGGCAAATAAACAATAGGTCTTGGCTAGTTTTTGTTTGGGCATAGCGTCCAGTAAGGGTACAGCGTAGAAAATATGGCGCAGATTTATAGCAGCTATATTGGTAGCAAGGCTACTAATAGGTAGGCCTGCGGTTAGCATAGGCAAGCAAGCGTATTGGGCAGCACCCGCATATAAAACTACACTAAGCATAATAATCGCCCACAGCGGGACACCGGCAACTTGCGCTAATACTCCAAAGGCGATACCAGCTGGAATATAGCCCATTGCTACTGGAATACTTTTTTTGAAGCCTTCAGCCCACTGGTAGCTCGATTGTAATTGTTGTTTAGAATAAGTGGTCACGTAATGTCCTAAGCTGATCTAGATTTATTATATTAATGTCGTTATTGGGTTTATGAATTTATTCAGGGCTAATTTTACCGCTACGCTGTACCCGATATAAAAACCCGCCAAGGATGAGCATACGCAGAAGTAATAAGCACCAAACGCTAAGCCAAATCCCAGTCATATCATAGCGCTGATAAAGCAGGCCGCTTAACGGGAAAAACACCACAGCTAATAATAGAGCGGCATTGCGAATGATATTTCCTGCGGTCAATCCAAAAAAGATACCATCTAACCAATAAGCACCGACGCCAACCAGCGGCAACAATACCGCATAATGACGATAGGCAAAAGCCAGCTCAAAGACACTGTTAATATTGGTCATCATAGGTAAGTAGATTGGCATAGCGAGCCACCAAATAGTACTCAAAACTATAGCCAAACCATAGCTGACTATGCCGGTGCGTTTGACGATAATGCGAAAACTTCGCCAGTCCTTACGGCCGACTGCTTGGCCACTTAAGCTCTCAGCAGAGACCGCTACACCATCGAGAGCAAAGGCAGAAATACTTAGCACTTGTAATAATATGGCATTGGCTGCTAATACCAGATCACCACTTTGAGCGGATAGCCGCGTGATCCAAGCGAAGCTCAAGGTCAAGATAAGTGTCCGAATAAAGATATCTTTATTCAATGAAAATAGCCTAAGCATCTTAGATTTGGTAAAATGCTGTGGATCAGTAGTAAACAGGGAAGCCCAGGTCAATTGTAGATGCCGACGACTGAGCCATAATGCCACTAGTACGCCCGACCAAAAAGCCAGCGTAGTACCTAGCGCAACACCCACCAAGCCCATTTGCATACCATAGACGAAAAATAGTGTCAAAATAATATTGAGCAGAGCAATAAATCCTTGCTGGTAGAGCATATAGCGAGTCTTACCTTGACCGGCAAACCAACCGATAAAGGCAAAGTTCATCAGTTCGGCAATGACCCCCCAAAAGCGCACATCTAGATAGGTTTTTGCCGCCAGTCCACTAGCAGGATTAGCAGATAAGGCTTGCAAACCAAAGTCAATTAACCATGGTTTTGCCAGTAATAACACCGCTCCAATAATGATAGCTAACAATAAAGCGCGTTGCAGAATGGACAGTAAAGTGATTGAAGTTTGCTTAGTTTGTTCTTTATTGACTTGAGTTACTTGACCTAACGCTTGGGCAGATAAACCCGATGAGGCGTATTGAAGAAAGTTAAAGCTGACCAGTATTAATGATAACAATTGAATGGCAAGCCCCATGCCAGCAAGTTTTGCCGCATCATTCATATTCCCCACAATTGCCGTATCAATCACGCTTTGGAGTGGCATAGCTAAATTAGCCAACATCACCGGTATAGCAATTGCAATAATACGCTTATAGCGCGTATCAATAGGTGACCTTGAGGTTGATGAGGTAGCTGGCATTGTAATAATCGCTTCTACTAAGGCGGGTTGGATGATTGGTAACTTATACCTTTAAAAACAAAAGCACCTAGCTAATAGGTGCTTTTATCGTACTAAGCAAGATGATTCAGTTACCTAAACTGGTTCAAAAGGTTAGTCTTGCTCAAACATTTTTGGATCATTGAAGTTTACAATTTCCTCTTCAAATTCAGGTTTTACTTTTACCACAAAGTCATCACGTGATAGTCCCATTCTTAAAGGAATAGAGCTGGCGATATAAGTAGAGGAGTAAGTACCTGCTAGTAGACCAATAAACAGGGCTACTGAGAACCAATAGAGACCATCACCACCCAAGAACATCATCGCTAATACGACTAGGAGTACAGTCGAGATAGTCATAATCGTACGACGCAAAGTCTCTGTTAATGACAAGTCAATAGTTTGGCGTGGCGTAATACCGCGTACTCGGCGAAAGTTCTCACGGATACGGTCATAAACGACAATGGTATCGTTCAACGAATAACCAATTAAGGCCAATACAGCGGCTAGTACGGTTAAGTCGAACGGAAAACCGAATAAGGCAAAAACCCCAATGGTAACGACAGCATCATGAAAGAGTGATAGTACCGCACCTAGAGCCAGTTTGAACTGGAAGCGCAGTGCTACATAACCTAGCATACAAGCTAAGGCTAAAGCGATAGCCAGCACTGAGTTAAGATAAACCTCATTACCTACTTGGCTACCAATAATATTGACATTACTGATCTCAGCATCGTTATCAGCTAATGCTAGCGCATCGCTTAGACTGGCATTAAGTCCATCGATATTATCGGACTGCGGTGGCAGACGTACCAATAGCTCTTTGTTGGTGCCTAAATACTGAACGACAGCATCATCAAAACCGTTTTCAGCTAAAGCTTGAATGACATCCACCTGTTCTACAGACTGCTCATAGCGCACATCAGCAGATACGCCGCCGGTGAAATCAAGCCCTAGGTTTAGACCATTAACCGCGATAGCGATAATACTACCAATCACCATTAAGAGCGATAAAAGAGCCATAGGCTTTTCTATCTTCATAAAAGGGATAATGCGCTGATTGCCGATGGCTTTGATACCGCCTTCAGCTTCGGCAGCAGCAGTCTCAGCAGCGCTATCTAATGACTCTTGGGGGTCGACAGCCGTTTGGGTTGCCAACGCTTGAGTAGTTTTATCATCACGGCGTGATTTGCCTTTACGTGCTGAGCTGTTAGATTGATTAGTCTGAGTATTGCTACCTCTACCGTCACGACGCGGCTTTTTACGGCGGCTACGCTTATTGTCATTTGAACCGTCTGAGCCACCGGGGGTGGGGGTGTTATTATTTTCTAGCGGATTATTGTTATCAATCGCCATGTTATTCTCCTAACCGATGCTCAAACGTTTGATAGATTTACGCTTACCATAAGCAATTTGTACTAGCGCTCGAGTTACCAAAATGGCGGTAAATAGTGAGCTTATAATACCAATAGCTAAGGTAATGGCGAAGCCTTTAATCGGACCCGTACCGATGGCGAACAGGATAAATGCTACTAATAACGTAGTGATGTTGGCATCAAAAATACTACTAAAAGCACGATCGAAACCGGCAACTATGGCAGATTTTGGCCGGACGCCGTTGGCCAGCTCCTCACGTATCCGCTCAAAGATAAGCACGTTAGCATCTACTGCCATACCAATAGTCAGTACGATACCAGCAATACCAGGCAAGGTGAGCGATGAGCCTAAAATCGACATAATAGCGATAATGATAATGACGTTAACCGCCAAGGCCACGTTAGCAATCACCCCAAATAGACGATAGAACACAATCATAAAGGCAAAAACTAATAGATAACCGACTTGAGTAGAGAATAAGCCTTTATCGATATTCTCTTGCCCTAGTGAAGGGCCAATAGTCCGCTCTTCAACGAAATACATTGGCGCTGCTAATGCTCCTGAGCGTAGCAATAATGCCAGCTCAGCGGCCTCAGCATTACTATCAAGACCCGTAATACGGAATGAAGAGCCTAATACCGCTTGGATATTGGCACGGTTAATGACTTTAGTTTCTGCATAAGGCGTTCTTATTTCAACCGTTTCGCCAGTAGCGGGGTCTTCTTCATAAGTGACTCTTTGTTTATTTTCAATGAACAACACCGCCATTTGATTACCAACAGCTGTACGGGTAGCGTTTTGCATCAATCTACCGCCAGCGCTATCTAGGGTAATATTAACCTCAGGACGACCGCTTTCATCAAGACTGGTTTGAGCGTTAGTTACTTTATCACCGGTGACAATCGCTTGGCGCTCAAGCAGTACCGGCGGTCCATCAAGGGTTTCAAACGGAAAAGCTTCCGTACCCGCAGGAGGGATGCCACCTGTAAAGTTCTCGCTACCTTCGGCAACCATACGAAATTCAATATTGGCCGTACGACCAAGAACACGCTTAGCTTCAGCTGTATCCTGGACACCAGGCAGCTCAACTACAATACGGCTAGCACCTTGTGATTGTACCAGAGCTTCAGTAACGCCAAGCTCACTAATTCGATTACGTAAAGTAGTTAGGTTTTGATTGACAGCATAGCTATTAATTTCATCTAGCTTGGCGTCGTTATAACTCATGATAAGGGCAGGGCCTTGATCATCAATAGAGGATTGCAACGCAAAATCGTTACCCATAGACCCTTGCAGGATATTTTGTGCCCGGTTACGAGCATCGGTATCAGCGAAGTGCAATACGATACCTTGGGGCTCAGTTTTTATACCTTTAATTGCGATACGTTCCGCTCGCAGGTCACGACGTACGTCACGACTGGCACTGGTCAGCCTTTGCTCAAGGGCTTTATTCATATCCACTTCGAGCACGAAACGAACCCCGCCACGTAAATCCAGACCTAGCTTCATCGGCTTAGCACCAATGTCTCGCAGCCACTGCGGCGTCGTTTGGGCTAGGTTGAGTGCCACCACATAATTATCGCCTAAATTTTGACGTAAGACTTCTTGAGCCTTTAGCTGAGCATCTGGCGTATCAAGGCGTACTAAGGCACTATTGTCCTCAAAAGTGCCATCATGATAACTGATGCCAGCATCTTCTAATAAGCGTTGTGACTCAGTCAAAATGCCTTCAGATAATTGTGTACCCGCTGCCGCACTGGTGATCTGCACAGCAGGTTCATCAGGATAAAGGTTGGGGGCCGCATATAAACCGGCAATGATTAGCACGGCGACGATGAGTAGGTATTTCCAAGCGGGATATTGCATAATCACTTCTTTAAGTTGATAAAATACTGGCGACATAGGCCATAAGTCAGCAGATGGGAAGTTTGTGATTGCAAAGAGTGGCGGCTATGTTTTGGCTTAGCAGTCATCGTTGCGATCATCCGCTATGATAATAGGGTATAAAATTATTATTCTAAAACAACTTTTAATATTTTGGGCGATAAAACTTCGATAACCCATAGCAGAAAATGACCGTAAACTATTAACGGTCATTGCTATCATTTATAAAAAGCCTATAAATATCATAATAAGTGCCGAGAATCATGTCTCATTACTAGCACTTATATACTCTCGATAGTACCCGCTGGCAATACTGAGATAACAGAAGCACGTTGTACTTTTATGTCAGTATGATTATTCAAACTTACTACGGCATAATCGCCTTCAAGACTTTTAATACGGCCCATCAAACCACCGGCGAAGATGACCTCATTGCCAACGGTCAACGCACTCACCATAGCACGATGCTCTTTAGTACGCTTAGACTGTGGACGAATAACCAAAAAGTAAAAAATAGCAAAAAAAGCTACTGGTAATAAGATTTGACCAAATAATGAAGCGCCTGCAGCAGTTTCAGCGGCATGGGCTGACTGGATAAAAAAGCTCATAATTTCTCTCAGTGAATCGCATATAACAATAAAATTAGACGCATAGTAACAAAAATTCTTAGACTTGGCATTAGTTAATCATGGCACAAGCGTATTTTTCTTAGTATAACCTGAATGGGGGATGTTTTGATGGAAATGCTAATTAATAATGCGCCTACTTTAGCACTATATATAATAGGGGAAATACAATATAGGACGTTATAATAGACAGCAGAATAGCTGCAAGCAGAAAATCACTCGTAATACCTTGGTAATCCCCCCAATAAATAAGAACACTTACAAATAGAGATTAACTGCTAAAATACACCAGCAGGAGAATCCTATGAAAAAGACACGCTTTAGCGACAACCAAATCGTCAACATCCTAAAACAAGCCGAACAAGGCGTCCCTATTACCGAGCTATGCCGTGAGCATAACATCAGCCAAAGCACCTTCTACAACTGGCGATCTAAATATGGTGGTATGGACGCCACACTTATCAGCCGTCTTAAAGAGCTTGAAGTTGAAAATGCCCGCTTAAAGAAGATGTACGCTGATGAATGTCTTAAATCCGACATCCTACAGGATGCTATGTCAAAAAAGTGGTAGCGCCCCAAGGGCGCAAAGCGTTGGTTTGTCACTACATTGAAGATCGTAGCATTAGCATACGCCGTGCTTGCCGTATCTTTAACATCAGCGTCACCTGTTATTATCACAAGTCGGTGGTAACAGATGAGAACCAGCAAATAGCGGACTTACTTATCAAACTGACTGATGAGAACAAGAACTGGGGCTTTGGCTTGTGCTTTTTAACCTTGCGTAATGTGCTAGGACTGCCGTACAACCATAAGCGGGTATATCGCATCTACTGCGAGCTTGAACTCAACCTTAGAATCAAGCCTAAGCGTCGCATTAAACGTGCTAAACCAATACCATTAGCAGTACCTGATAGGATTAACCAAAGCTGGAGCATGGACTTTATGCACGACAGCTTAACTGATGGCCGCGGCTTTAGACTGTTCAATGTCATTGATGATTACAACCGTGAGGCACTCACCGTTGAAGTTGACTTCTCGCTACCGGCCGGGAGGGTCATACGCAGTCTTAATCAGCTTATTGAGTACCGAGGCAAACCTGTGCAGATAAGATGCGATAACGGCCCTGAATACATCAGCAATGCGCTCAAAGACTGGGCTGAGCAGCAAGGCATCATCTTAAGCTATATTGAACCTGGCAATCCACAGCAAAATGCGTATGTAGAGCGCTTTAACAGAACCATGAGATATGATTGGTTAAATCAGGAGCTGTTTGATAATCTAGAGCAGGTACGCGCACAAGCAGAAAACTGGTTATACCATTATAATCATAAGCGCCCAAACATGGGCAATGGCGGTTTTACACCGATACAGAAACTCAATCAGGCAGCTTAATTCTATTTATTAGGTGTCTTAAGTTTGGGAGGGTTACCCCTTAACGCCACTTAACAATCGAGGTCAGAGTATAATATGATGGACTGTGGTTATCAGTAGACAAATTATTGTTAAATTAAAGCATCAATGCTAATATCAGCTGTCTATATTTGCTTTCAATTTACAGCTTTTTATTATTCAAAACGCTAATACGTTTTGTCCTATTTATCTTAGTTAGGTTACCCAACTTGTTCCTGAAATCTTTATTTATATCTCATGCTGGTCGAGCCCGCGCTTATCGTAAAGAAGCGTCTTCTAAACCTCCGCCAAGAGCTTCTAGTGGCATCGGTAGTAGAGTAGCACCCAGAGCCGCCTTTCCGATTACAGCTCTATGGTTGATGTTGCTACCTCATGCAGCTTTGGCTGCGGATGTATCGGCAGCAGCGCCCACCGCTAGCAATATAGCTTTGTTGGTGTTATTCGTAGTAATAGCTATCGGCATCTCTTTTATCTGCTCTCTGGCTGAATCCGCTCTCCTTAGTATGACCCCTTCTTTTATTGCTGATGTCCAAGAGAGCAATCCTAAAAAAGCTGGTATGTTGCAGCGATTAAAGGTCGATAATATTGATCAATCACTGGCTGCCATCTTAACTTTAAATACCGTGGCACATACTTTAGGGTCTATTGGTGCTGGTGCACAGGCTACTATTGTGTTTGGTAGTGCTTGGTTCGGTTTGTTTTCAGCGGTTATGACCTTAGCTATCTTATTCATATCAGAGATTATTCCCAAGACTCTAGGAACCGTATACTGGCGTCAACTGAGCGGTATGGTGGCTTATTTTGTACGCGGCATAATTGTAGTTTTGTATCCACTAATTTGGATATCGGAGCGTTTAACTAAGCTATTGGTTCGCGGTAAAGAGCCGCAAACTTTTAGTCGTCGTGAGTTCGCGGCTCTTGCTAGTATTGGTGAAGAATCAGGACAAATAGATCCCCTAGAGTCCCGTATTATACGTAACCTTTTAGCATTTGGTGCTATTAAGGTCGAAGATATTATGACTCCACGTTCGGTAATGCTGGCATTTGAGCAAAACAAAACCGTGGCTGAATTATTGGCTGATCGCCCAAAACTGACTTTTTCGCGCTTACCTATTTATGATGGCGATCTTGATAATGTGACTGGTTTTGTATTAAAAACCGATATACTGTTAGCCAAGGTTAATCATGCTATGCATAAACCTTTGACTCAGTTCCAACGTGAAATTACCTTTGTTTTCTCCAAAATGAAGCTTTTCGACTTATTAGAGTTGATGCTTAAAAACCGTATCCACATTGCTATTACTGTCGGAGAGTATGGTGAGGTAAAAGGATTGGTCACTCTAGAAGACGTCTTTGAGACCTTACTTGGACTTGAGATTGTCGATGAAATAGATCGGGTCGAGGATATGCAAGCGCTAGCCCGGCAAATGATGGATAGAAGAGTAGAGCGCTTAGGCATGAAGCTTAGTGATGACGAGCGTTATGATAATCACTAATCATTAACCCCTGATTTGCCCAAATATAGGATATGTTGATGTTTATTGAGTATTGAATGTGATAAGTGTACATGCAATTATTACACACGGCGTTACATGACTGTAAGGAATTAATGCTAGGCTAAAAGCTAAAATTATACTAGCGGTAACTTGAATTAATCATTTGCAATAGTGTTCTTAGTTCCAGTTGTAACTACTGCTCTAAACTCAGTGCTCTAATTTCAGTATGGTAAAATAAGGACTTAGTTATCAGTTGATAATACTAGATCACAATAATTGAGTCACAATAAATGAGTATTTACAGCAATACCTATCATATTGCTAAGGACTATAATGAAGATTTTAGGAAAAAACAGCTTCTTGGCTCTGTTTATTAGAGGAGCCAGTATAACGTCGTTGGCAATTGCTGCTAGTACAGTAGCTATCAGTGCGCAAGCTGCCACTATGACTGAGGGCTTGGTACAGGGTTATGCTGCTGCTATGAAGTCGGCGGCAAATAGTAAAAATATTAACCAAGTAGCAAACTTAGTCTCTGATGATGCTTTAATCTCTTTATCAAGGAAAGGTAAGTCAACCAGCTTAGATAAAGATGCATATCTTAAGCTCTTACAAAAAAGCTGGAACGAAGCTTCGAACTATAATTATGATATCGACATTAGTAATATTGTCATTACTGGTTCACAAGCAAAAGCCAATGTTAATACGGTTGAAAGTTGGGTAAAAGACGGCAAGAGAGTTTCATTTGTGACCAATTCTCGTACTACTTTAACCTTGTCCACAGGTAATGCGGTCTTACTAAGAGCTGTCTCTCAAGTCACTATTGATTAATTAATACTGATTAGCTACTAGTAATTGATTACTCTTGAGCAAACAAGTAATTGAGTAAATTTGTGATTTGATCTTGTTCTTAAATAGGCTCACGACTGGCTAAATTTGTAAATGTGATGGAACAGTCATCCAGCGATGATTGACCTAGCATTGAACCCTAATTATGCTATGGTTAAGTTTATATAATAGGTTAAGTTTCTGTAATAACTCAATGTAATTACTAGTGAAGTTAGTCCTTAAGCAATCGTTAAGTGTGATTAGGATCATAATCGAGCTTTAGTACGTTTGAACTCCATTGAGATGTTATTAATACTGTGTTAACGGTTTCACCTCTATTTTATTACTATCTATTCTTATCGCTAGGAAGCCTTTATTATCATGTCTACTGTGTCCTCACATTCTCGCTCATTTATTGCTTTACCCTTGACGCTTGCAGTGTCAACCTTATTGATCAGTGCTTGTAGTAATACCTCAAGCGTAAAAAATACTGGCGTAACTACTAACCGAGCTCCGGTAGTGACTAAGCGGCCGACTACTCAAACTACAGTAACTCGTCGACCGGTAGCCACCACCCCCAGTACCGATGATTACTCAACAGCCTACCTAGATGCTGATAGTTTGGATGAGCTGGCTGATTTGTTAGAAGCTACCGACATGACGATGGTTGAAGACAATAAACTGGCCATTCAGCAGTATGGTGATCTTTGGAATCGTTTACGTGCTGGTTATGGTATGAATAATAAACCTGTTTATAATCAACGTATTGAGGGCCAAAAGAACTGGTTTATCAGCCGCCAAGATTATTTGAACCGTTTAGCTGCACGTTCAAGCCGTTATTTATATCATACGGTGCGTGAAGCCGAGCGCCGTAATATCCCCACTGAACTGGCATTATTGCCCGTTATTGAAAGCTCTTACGATCCAAGTGCTACCAGTAGTGCTGCTGCTGCTGGTTTATGGCAGTTTATTCCCAGTACCGGCCGTATTTATGGTCTTAATCAGAGCAGTAGCTACGATGGTCGTCGTGATGTAATCGAGTCAACACGTGCTGCTTATGACTTCTTAACCGCTTTGTATAACCAATTTGGCAGTTGGGAGCTGGCATTAGCGTCTTATAATGCCGGTCCTGGCCGTATCCAAAGAGCGATTGATGCGAATGCTGCGCAGGGCTTGCCGACCGATTACTGGTCTCTTAGACTGCCTACTGAGACCATGAACTATGTTCCACGTTTCCTAGCAGTTGCAGATATCGTCTCTAAACCCGAACAATATGGTGTCTACCTCCCTGCTATTGCCAACCGTCAGCACTTTCGTAGTGTACCGGTCAATTATGGCGTGAGTTTGCGAGAAGTAGCTCAAGTTACCGGTACCAGCTATGATGAGCTAGAGCGACTTAATACGGCTTTAATCTCAGGACGAATTGACTCTTCGGGCCCGCAGCGAGTAGTCATTCCTAACGATGTGAGTCTTAATGTCGATGCCAAGCTTAGCTCTCTCAGAGGTAATGGTACAGGTAACGTACTGGCATCGTCTGGCGTAACGACCACTAGTCCGAGTACGACTATTATCAGTCCTACTACCAGTTCAAGCAGTCCAAGTTATAACAGTGCGCCATATACTAGTTCATCCTTGCCTTCTACTGGCAGTGGGCTTGCTGATTATGCTGCTAATGCGACTGTTCCGCAGCAAACAACCAGCTATATCTCTCCGTCTGCTAGGCCTACTAGCAGTTCGGTTTATAGTGATAAAGCTTCATTTAGCACTGAGCCGCCCATCACCAGTAGTGAAACTAACAAGATTAATGCTGAGCTTCAAAAGAGTAATAGCCTACCCACCACTTCGGCTAAAATTACTCAGAATAATACTATTGTCCAAGAACCTCCTTTAAGTAAGGAAGAGCGTGATTTTATTGCCAAGCAAATTCAATCGCAAACCTCTGAGGTCAGCCAAGCGGTCAGCCCAGTCGATGGCAATATTAAACTATCGGCTATCCAAACCCAGCAGTCTATTCTTGAGGCAAGGGGTGAGGAGAAAAAACTTAGTTTTGCAACTACGCCTACTAGTAAGCCAAAACCACAAGGTAAACGCACTACTTATACGGTGAAGCGCGGTGATACCTTATCGAATATTGCTAGTCGTGCGGAGGTGAGCTGGCGTGATATTGCTGAGTGGAATCAGATAGATGCGAGCGCCAATCTGCTGTCTGGTAGTACCTTATACCTTTATAATGCCAAACCTATTGAACCTCTGAGCAGCGCTAGTACTGCTGCCGCTAGCCAACCTGAAAGCTATACAGTGCAGGCAGGGGACACCCTTATTGGTACGGCCAATCGTTTTGGCTTATCCGTGACCCAATTGGCAAACTATAATAATCTAAGTAGTCGGGCAGATCTGCTTCGAGGCCAGAAGCTTTGGTTAGTACCTGGAAAAGTTAAAGCTCCTGTAAGTACGCCAGCAGCTCCGTCTTCTACACCGAGTCAGTCGTCTGCCAGTGTCAAAAATTATAGAGTAAAACCAGGTGATGGCTTGATTGCTCTAGCACGGGAATTCAATATACCAACCTCTACTTTAGCTAACCTCAATGGCCTGCGCACTACTGATTCACTTTATGTGGGTCAAGTGCTAAAAGTACCGGCTAATGTAAAGTTTGCTGCCGCTAGCAGTAGTAGCTCCAACAGTAGTAGTGCAACAAGTAGTTCGGTTGCGACTAGCAACTATACAGTGAAAGCAGGCGAAACCTTAATCGGTATCGCTAATGATTTAGGTGTTAGTGCCACTGATATTGCTGCTGTAAATAGTAACTTTGATGCCAGAGCCCGCTTGCAGCGTGGTCAAACAATAAAAGTACCGGTTTCTAAGGCGGAAGTTAATCGTCAGTTGAATGCTCAGCCGATCAGCTATAAGGTAAAGTCAGGAGACACGCTAACGGGCGTTGCCAGACGCTATAATATTGGTTTGAGTGACTTGGCTTCGGCAAATAACCTGAGTACCAACTCCAACTTAATACTAGGGCGTACCATCACTATTCCGGCTAGCGGCAGTAGCACTGCTAGTAGTAGCAGCGCCTCAACTAGCAGCACCTCGACCAGCAATAGGGGCACCAAGATCAGTAATACTGAAAACTATAAAGTCCAGCCGGGTGATGGTCTAATCGCACTGGCAAATCGTTTTGGCGTATCGGTTGATGATTTAGCAGCTACCAATAACTTGACAAGAACGGCACAGCTGCAACGTGGACAGACTCTAAAAGTACCAAAAATGACAGTTAGCTATACGGTCGGATCAGGCGATAGTTTAATTGGACTGGCACGTAAGTATGGCGTATCACCTAAAGAGCTGGCGGATATGAATAATATTGCCCCTGATACTATGCTGCAGCGTGGTCAACGCCTAACCGTACCCAATCGTTAATGCGATATTTTTATAACGTATAGACGGTAAAATCAAAAAGCTGCCCTTATTAATAAGAGCAGCTTTTTATTTATATTTTATTCAAACATCCTGTTTCGAAGCGCTTAAACGGTTTGGGTTTTTATAGTCTCAAGATAGCTGCGGATATTACTGACATAATGCATCGCCTGTCCGTAACGACTATTAGAAGCTCTGTTTTCTGATAAGTAGGCATAAACGTTTGCCCAACTTTTATCATCAATACCTTGCTCACGAAGCTTACGTTGGATACGTTTTACAGCATTAGGTCCCATGTTATAACCAGCCAGCGCAAACCAAATCCGATCCTTTTGAGGAACATCGGCAAAGTCAGCTTTAACCTGTTCTAAATAACGCGCCCCGCCGCCAATACTTTGGTAAGGGTCGACTCGATTAGACACCCCCATAGCTTTGGCGGTGCTATTGGTCAGCATCATCAGACCGCGCACCCCTGTAGGTGAAACTGCATTGGCATCCAGATGAGACTCTTGATAGCCCATCGCCACTAGCAGCTCCCAATCATGATTATAATTCTGCGCTTGCATCTCAAAGGAGGATTGATAGCTGGGTAGTTTTTCAGTCAGAGTCTGTTTAAAGTGTTTTTGGCTATAGGCGTCTTTAAGCAAGCTTTGGTTATAAAACGCTGCAAGCTTTTGAGTGTTTTCTAACTTGATACTATCGCATAAGTAGGCGCTGGCTTTTCTTGCTAGGGGGTCGTGCGACTGCTTAAAAGTCCAGCTTACTTTTGGATGCAAGCCATTATTAGTCAAGCTGGTATCGTATCCGCAGCTTAAATTAACCGAGGATAGACTAAGCTCATTTTTTAATTGGGTACTAGCGGTAGTTAAAGCCATATCCGCCGCACCTGACTGCAGAGCTCTTAGCGCGGCTTCTTCGCTAGCATAAGCTTTTAGGTCGATGTTGACCCCAAGCTCATCGGCATAACTGCGTAGCAAATCAAACCCAAAACCATGCTGAAAACCATCGGTAGCAAAATAGGTGCTATCGCCGGGTACTGCAGCAACGGTCAGAGTTTGATCCATCATAACGCGGTCATAAGTAGGCACTTGCGCATTTATGGTCGTCAAACTCTCGGCCGGTAAAGAGAGTAGAGCGATGCTAGATACTTGGGCTAGTTTTTTAGTCTTGGCAAAACGAGCCAATGGAACGAGGTTACTTTTAGTGTTTAAAGTTCGCTTAGAGGGACGTAGTAGATAAGAAATACGACGTTTGGCTCCCTGCGCAGACCCTTTTACACGATAAGTAATACGTTGCATGGATGTCTCCTGATTTTAGCCATCCTGCTTATCACCGATATATTTAGCGCTTTTCTCGATATATTGACCGAGTCGTACGGTGAATATATTGATAAAAACTTTAAGCATATCGCAGCTAATACTGCGGCATATACAGCTACAGTATTACTTTGTTTGACTAAAGCTGCATAAGCCAGCTTTTGTGCTAATAGTCATGCTAGTATTAGGGGTTACCACTATAGCGACCCTAAACGATAAACTTATGACCACACGCTTGTGCAAAACTGATATAAAGCGCGTGCCAAAAGGAGATAAATTAATAATAATAATCTCTAAAAAGTCACCATCTAAAATACGTTACCACTCAAAACATAATGTTATTAAGTAGCTCGCTTTTTAAGTACAAAGCTTAAATAGTACAAAGCTTAATAATAAAAACCCTTAATACCGAGCAGCAGCACTAAAATGCTGTGTCAAACATAGATAAGGTCATGAATAAATTATTGAGACCCAAGCGTAATCAATATTAACTAGCTAATAATACCTAGATTTATAAGATAATAATTTTATAAACCCATATATTATCATTACGCTTGCACTCAGCAACACTCATAGATAGTCAACTTTAATAGATTCATCACTAAGGTGATACTTATCTAATAAAATCAAACTTTCTATCGCTGCGACGTTAAGCGTATAACCCTGTAGCTTTTATCCAACCAAAATACAAGAATATACCCTCAATGCCATAACCGGAGGCTGTAGCAAATGAAAAGTTTCATGACAAAACATTCTCTTACAAGTAACTTATATAGGGTTAGTTAATATATTATTCAAGATCTGCTGACTAAAGAGTGATAAAGCTTAACAATTAAAGGATAAACGGTAAAAATAGCTGGTGTTTTTGTTCAAGCAGGATTATCGATATCGATAAAGGTGACCGGTATGTCGAATTTTTCAGCGACTAGATTGCCCAAAGCTTTTATACCACCACGTTCAGTTGCATGATGACCGCAGGCGAAATAATCAATACCTAGCTCTCGGGCACTGTGAGTGGTTCGTTCTGATATCTCGCCTGAGATAAAGGCATCACAGCCCATAGCGGCCGCCTGTTCGATCATATCTTGGGCGCCGCCGGTACATATGCCAATACGTTCAATCAATCTTGCATTAGCGGGCTGGTTATCAGTGTGATAGTAGTGACCTGCGATATGCAAGGGCGTGCGCTGTAAGGTTTGGGTAATACTAGTTATTAGGCTTTCAGCCGTTTGAGGCTGACCACTGGCTATATTGCCGACAGGATAAGATTCATCGGGGTAAAGCGGCCCAGTAATCGTCAGATTCAGGGCTTCAGCCAATTTGGCATTATTACCAATAAGGGGATGAGCATCAAGCGGTAGATGATAAGCGATTAACGAGATGCCATGTTGCATGAGCTTACGAATACGGCGACCTTTCATGCTCACTAACGGCTCAGGCTCTCCCTTCCAAAAGTAACCATGATGTACCATAATAGCTTGTGCTTGAGTATCGATGGCTGCGTCAATTAATGCTTCGCAAGCCGTTACACCGGTAATTATACGCTTGATGGCTTGACCGCCATCGACCTGTAAGCCGTTGGGTGAGTAGTCTTTAAAGGCCGCCACCGATAAATAGTCGTCACAAAACTGGGTTAGTGCTTGAGCGCTGATAGTAGGCTGAGATAGGGTGGTGTTATTATTAGGGTTACTATTATTTATGGTCATTTCACACTCACTATAGAATACTGAAATTTGCTACGTCATCTTAGCATAGGGTTAAAGGCTCAAAAGTAAAGCAATAGTCAAAGAAAAACTTATTTAATGGGCTAGAAAAGCATACCATATCAAAGCTGTAATGCTATAAATCGGGTTTACTTAATAACTGAAATGGTACACGATACGTTACTATTCTTACTGGTTGCCAGTTATAATTTACGTTTGTAAATACTTTTTTCTCATAATTTTATAACGCCTATCAATGAGCTTAGGGGTTGTTTTTAGCAAGTTTATGCTTATCTGTAATCATTTATAGAGGTTCTGTATGTCGTCATCCCCGAACACCAATCGCAAGTCCACCGTTTGGAAGTGGTTACCTTGGGTTTTACTGCTGGCGTTAATTGCGGCATTTATCTGGCTGTTTATGAGTATGAAGACCCCATCATCAGAAGCAACATGGGAACCTCCTAGGACGGAGCCTAGTGAGCAACAGCTACAAGCGCCGGTCGCTGATACGCCAGATCCTATCGAGTCTTATCACAATGCCGTAGCCCGAGCTTCACAATCAGTGGTCAATATCTATACCACCCAAGCTATGGCAGAACATCCTTATATGGATGATCCAGTATTACGCCGTTTTTTTGAATTCCATGGTAATACTCCGCAAGGTAATGGCCCGACTAACTTAGGCTCTGGGGTGATTGTCTCAGAAGACGGTTACATTGTGACTAATGCTCATGTGATCGAAAAGGCTGATGAAATTACCGTTGCCTTCAATGATGGTCGTAAAAGCCGCGCAAAAATTATTGGTACGGATCCTGACAGTGATTTGGCAGTGATTAAGGTCGATATGAACGGTTTGACACCGCTGGCATTTCGAGAAGCTCCTAGCCGGGTGGGCGACTTGGCCCTGGCGATTGGTAACCCATTCGGTGTAGGTCAAACAGTAACCCAAGGGATCATCTCAGCTACTGGCCGTACGGGGCTAGGAGTCAATAAGTTTGAGGACTTCATCCAGACTGATGCCGCTATCAACCCAGGTAACTCAGGCGGGGCGCTGGTCGATGCTCGTGGTGAATTGGTCGGTATCAATACAGTCATTTTCTCTCGCTCTGGCGGTTCAATGGGTATTGGCTTTGCAATTCCGACAGCTATCGTTGAGCAGGTGATGAATGCACTGATTAAAGATGGCCGCGTAAGCCGTGGTTGGCTTGGTATTGAGATTCAATCACAGCTGCGTGATCCAACTCAGCTGGAAACTTCAACTGGTGTCGAGGTGCTAAACGTGGTGCCACAAGGACCTGCTGCTAAAAGCGGTTTACAAGTTGGTGATATTATCTTAACTATCGACGATGTCGAGATGACGGACGCAAATAAACTGATTCAGTATGTAGCACGTAAGTCGCCAGATACGGTGTTAAATACGCAGATATTACGTAATGGTAAGAATGCTGAAGTCCAAGTGGCCTTAGAGGAGCGCCCAGCGCAGGAAGAAATGCAGCCCCCGCGTATCCTCTATGACGAAAGTCTTGGTGGTCGTGGCCATCCTGATATACGAGGTGAGGAGCAGGAAGTACCGATGATGTCAGAAGAGGAGCGTGATCGTATGCGTGAAGAGCTACTTAAACTATTTGAAAATAATGGCGCACCTCAGTAAAGGCTAGGCTCAATAAAAGTATCGATAGCCTGGTAATCTCTAGCTAAAAAAGTGCGCTACCTGTTTAAAGGTAGCGCACTTTTCTAATTTTGGAGACCTTGAGCTTATAAACTATGCATGGCATGCATCTTAGATAGAATTAGGAGTCTTTTACCATTTCATGATCAAGATAGATAACGCCGCGTACCTGACAGCAGCAAGGCAGTATCTCATTTTTTTCAATCATGGCGAGCGGAGGAAAAGGGTAACTAACCGGATGTGAGCTTGCCACTTTTCGAATACGACAACTGCCACAATAACCTTCACGGCACTGAAAATTAACATCATGGCCAGTACGAAGTAGCCCATCGAGTAGGCTCTCATCGTCGTGTAAATAAAACTTGGTTTTACTGGTCATCACCCATGTCATAATGCACCTTGTCATACCTTGTTCTTGCTAAATCTAAGCTATTCTTAACATCCAAACTACTGCTAACCTTTAGGCTGCTATATAAATAATTAGCGCTGCAACCTTACAGTTCAAAATCATCAAAATCACTATCTGACAAGTCCGAATCAATCTGACCGACCAAGTACGAGCTGATTTCGGTCTCTTGTGGCGCTACTTGCACGTTATCAGATGACAGCCAAGTATTGATCCAAGGAATTGGATTTGATTTGGAGTTCGGGAACGCTGATGGCAGGCCAACCGCTTCCATACGTAAGTTAGTGATATATTCGATATACTGACACAGAATGTCTTTGTTCAAGCCAATCATCGAGCCGTCTTTGAACAGGTAGCCCGCCCATTCTTTCTCTTGCTGAGCAGCACTGGTAAAGATATCAATACTTTGCTCATAGCACTCTTTGGCAATCTCGACCATCTCCGGATCGTCTTTACCATTACGCATTAGGTTCAGCATGTGCTGGGTACCGGTCAAATGCAGCGCCTCATCACGAGCAATCAGTTTAATAATCTTAGCATTACCTTCCATGAGCTTACGTTCAGCAAAAGCAAACGAGCAAGCAAAGGATACATAAAAGCGAATCGCCTCTAAGACGTTGACCGCCATGATGCACAAGTACAGCTGTTTCTTTAGGGTACGCAAATCAACGGTAATCTCTTTGCCATTAATATTATGCGTGCCTGCGCCGTATAGATTGTACAGCTGTGAGTTATAGTATAAATCGTCGTAGTATTTTGCAATGTCAGCGGCGCGCTGCAAGATATGTTCATTTTGCATAATGTCATCAAACACAATACCGGGATCATTGACGATATTACGAATGATATGGGTATAGCTGCGTGAGTGAATGGTCTCAGAAAACGTCCAAGTCTCAATCCAAGTCTCCAGCTCAGGAATAGACACCAAAGGCAGCATCACCACGTTAGGGCTACGACCTTGAATGGAGTCAAGCAGGGTCTGATATTTTAGATTACTGATAAAAATATGCTGCTCATGTGAGGATAGATTGCCATAATCAATCCGATCTTTGGATACGTCAACCTCTTCTGGACGCCAAAAAAACGATAATTGCTTTTCGATCAGCTGCTCAAATATCGGATGCTTTTGCTGGTCATAACGCGCCACGTTGACGGGTTGACCAAAAAACATCGGCTCTTTAAGCGCATCGTTTGGCGTTTGGGAAAAAATTGAATAAGTCATAATATTGCCTTTATCCGTTTTATGGTTATTGATTTAAATTTTTTAAAACATTTACAAAAATGGGTTATAAGTCTTCCAAAGATATTTGTAGCGATTCTTCTTTATCATTGAGTCCGTCATTGATATAGGCTTTCAGGATTTCACTGAGCTCTATATCGTCTAAAGCTTCTAACTCATCGACAGCACTGTTGCGCGGTGTATCCAACTCAACCTCTTTTGCTGATTTGTGCACTGCTTTCTTTGCTTGCCTTGCTACTTGTTTTTTGGGTGATTTTGCATCGGCTTTCTTGGGCGCTTCATTTTCGTTTAATTGCTGACGAACGTTTTCGATATCCATCTCTACCTGTACAATATGTGAGCTGCCATCATTTATATCTGAAAATACGTTAGGTATAAACAAACCACCGTCTTTGATGATTGCGGTATATTTCATGTTTATGACCTCCGTTTATTTTTTATTTTTTTGTGTTTCAGTTATGGTTGGTGCGACCCAAGGCTTTCATATACTTTGTTATTTTCTCTTTTGCCTACTGCTAATACATAAACTACCAGCACATCCTCTTTTACGGTATATACTAGGCGGTAACCTATGGTGCGTAATTTAATTTTATAAGTATCCGTGTGTCCTGAAGGTTTTGAAGCAGGAATACGAGGGTTTGCTAATCGCTGCTGTAATTTTTTCTTAAATTGCTGCTGAATGCTGGGGGCTAACTTTTTCCATTCTTTTAATGCTAAAGGATGAAACTCAAGATTATAAGTCATCCAACGTTACCTTTACAGGTACTTGCCCGTCATTCATTCGTGCATCAACGGTTTGACTTAATGCCATATCGTCCATCGTTTCCATCATGCGCTCATACATATCTGTTGAGACTAAGTAAGCCACAGGTTTATTGTGATTTAAAATAGCAATGGATTCACCGTCCGACTGTTTAATCAGTGCCGAAGGGTTGGTTTTTAGTTCTGAGATACTGGCTGTCTGTGTCGCAAATATCGGTTGCATGATAGGTTTTCCTCTAATATTAAGCTCTAAATATAGGGCTAATTTTAGCACGAAAATTAGGTCTTGTTTGTTGTTGTATTAACTTTAAATATTTTGGGTAGCCAATCCCGCCTACCGCTTGTATCTGCCTAGCCGCTGGCGTGCAGTCTACCCAGTCTGGTAGCGTTCCAACGTTCGAGCGACCACTCCCAGACTGAGACTGCATCGCCATCAGCGTTAGCAGGATACCGCTACAGTCGAGGCTAAACGACCTCTTTAGGGCAGGGTTGGTCTTTCTTATCAATATCGCTATGTATGTTTCTTTTGTAGGGTGCTTTTTAAGCACCGTCAAACATAATATTCATATCTTCGGTGCGCTGGGCGCACCCTACATCACGAGCCAACATAAGCCTTAGAGTTGAATATGTTTTGCGTAGATGCTGTGGCTTTAGCCCAGCATCTTGGTTTTGCAAAATTGTAACTCCAGCCTAAAATAACGGCTATGTTCTAAAGGTAGGTTGGTGTCGAGGAACGAGACCCAACAGATTATCTATTTAAAGTGTTGGGTGTCGCAAGCTCCACCCAACCTACGCTTGCTTTGATTGAGCGTCTTTAGCTTCTGCACTTTTTCTAGGACCTTCTGGTGTAAGTTGATATAAATTTTCAAGCTCTTTAGGCTCAGAGATTCCTTTTCTAACTATAAAATTTAGGAGATCAAACATCTTAAAAGCAACATTATCAAAATCTTCTTCTGACATAGTTCCAGGATGAACCGCGTTATTGCCTGTTATACGAACCGTATCGGCAACTTTAACGACCATAGGTGGTAATATATTTTTGGCAGCGAGACTGCGAATATCTTTATCTATCTTTTCTCCATCCTCACCTAAATGCTTACATAGTTTTTGCAATCCTAATCTCAGCAAAGCTGCTGAACCACGAGGAGATTTAGAGAAAATTCTAGCAGCTTCTTCATAGTCAACCTTTACGTCATGAGGCATATCATCATCAGGCAATGCCGCAAATCCAAAATCTGGATATATTAGTTCAGCATTTTCTGGTTCACTAAAAGGGCTCTTAAAGGTAATTATTCTCCATAAACTATTTTTATCACAACATGCACAATTAGATATAAAGAAATTAACGTACCTATTTGAATCGTGTAACCTTTCCCAGCGCATATGTGCGTATGTTCCGCACAAAGGGCAGTTAAACCTTTCTTTCATAAATTCTGGTTCAGTAAAATTCATAGAAGAATCCTATACTAATTCTGTTATCGTACATAAGAATTTATACTCTAGTATTGAGGGCTTGATGGAACATCTTATGAATTTTAATCCATTTAGATTGACTACATTCAAAACTGGATTTATATGAAGAGTTTCGGAAAGACCAGTCAAAACTATCAGGCAAATTATCTGAAAGACCTACTAAGCCAGATCGGTATAAACAGCTTAAAATTTCGAACATAATATCTTCTCTATTAGATATACCATCATCTATAAAACTAAAGATATTATTTGAAATTTCATCGCTGACTTGATTCTTTTTAAGAATTTGGTAAAAACTTATAAGTTTATCTTCAGATAAGATCATATTGAAATCTTCTAAAGAAATAATTTCTTTAGAGTCCGATAGTAAGTACGACAGATACTGTAATGATGGGTAGATGTCATGCCATTCTTCATACAATCCTTTCAATCTTTCTTTAGAATACTCTTTTTCTGCCTTGTATATTGAACTCCAGTCCACTAGATTTTTTTCTATAGACTGATTCAAACAATAGTTTACAAAGTGCAATATATCTCTTGGTCTCCAGAAAGTTCTTTTGATCAAGTATTGCCAAGGATCGCCATTTCTACTATTAGTAGAAGGAAATAAGTCTTCAAAAACAATATTTTTGTTTGTGTATTGATGTTTAAATAAAAAAGTAATACGCTTATCAACTATGTCCTTTAATACCTTTTCAGTCCAGTTTAGATTATAAATTATTGACAGTAACTTATCTTCTTGAAAGCCACTAGAACGAGTTTTCTCCAAAGTCAGTTGATATAAATCTACTCTTAAAGATACCAGTATTTTCACATTTTGAATTTTTCTAAAATGTCTAATTTCTTCAATCAATCCTTTGATTAAACTATATTTAACTTCTATTGATACCCAATTCTCGTCTAGTTTATCGATCAATAGATAGTATGGTTTTTTACTATCGTTAAATACGTGTTTATCCATCAAATCGATTACTTTAGAGAGTTCAGATATTTGTAGGTTATTTACTGTTTTTTGTGCTCTGTTTTTAACTTGAATTTTTTGTTCTTCAGTTAAGGTTTGACCACCATCTAAAGATATCTTACTATCAAAAAAACCTGCTTCAAATCCTGCACTTATATCATTAGAGAAACTTTTTACTATCTCTTCTATATTCTCTACAGTTTCAACCCAATATTTATCAGACCACTCTTCTAAGTAATTTAATGCAATTTTTTCCTCAGGACGACGTATCAAATCTTTTAAATCGTTTATAAATTGAAAGAACTTACCTTTGTCTTTCAGATGTGGATATTTCAATTTCAGAAACTCAACAGTTAGAACATGACGCCAAAGATATTTGTAGAATAGATCTAAATTAACATCATTATCTGTTAAAAATTTAATTATATTCGAATTGTCTATGTATCTTAAAAAGACATTTTCTAAGTCAAGTAGCTTTGAATGCTCTTGATCTATTCTTTCATCTATAGTTAGCAAAGATGCAGTTTTCCCAGCTCCTGTTCTTCCTAAAATTATAGCTTCACTGGTATTTGTATTAATTAAAACATCAATAAGTCCGTTGTTGATATAACATTCTGATAAAAACTTACCGTCACTTTCAGCATCCAACTGACCTATTTTCATATTAGGTCTTATTTTTATATCTTCCATAATGATCATTACCTGTTTTAAATAATAGTAATTTGGGCTACATTTTCTATTAGCCCAAATTACTATTAACGTCTAATTTAAATAGGTTATATCTTACAAGCCCCACCAGCACAATCATCTTCCATATCCGCTTGTGCGTCATTGGCACCATCACGAGTGTTGTGATAATACAAGGTCTTCACGCCCAGTTTATACGCCGTCAACAAGTCTTTCAGCAAAGTCTTCATCGGCACTCGCTGACCCTCATAACGAGTCGGATCATAGTTGGTATTGGCCGAGATACTTTGGTCAACAAACTTTTGCATCACAGCGACCAGCTTTAGATAGCCGTCATTATTAGGCATTTGCCATAGTAGCTCGTACTGGTCTCTAAGCGTACCGATATCAGGAACCACTTGCTTGAGGATACCGTCTTTAGAGGCTTTAATAGAAACCAAACCACGTGGCGGCTCGATACCATTGGTGGCATTAGCAATTTGACTAGAAGTCTCAGACGGCATAAGGGCAGTCAAAGTAGAGTTACGCAGGCCATGCTCAGTGATTTCCTGACGCAGAGTTTCCCAGTCTAAATGCAGCGGCTCTTGGCAAATCTGATCCAAGTCCTTTTTATAAGTATCAATAGGCAAGATACCTTGTGAATAGGTGGTCTCGTTAAAGGCAGGGCAGGCGCCTTGCTCTTTTGCCAATTTATTTGAGGCTTTTAGTAGATAATACTGTAGCGCTTCAAAAGTTTGATGGGTCAGACCCAATGCCGAACCGTCTGAATAACGTACGCCATTCTTGGCAAGGTAATAAGCATAGTTAATGACCCCAACCCCTAAAGTACGGCGGCGCATACTGCCATTTTCAGCCGCTTTTACTGGATAGTCTTGGTAGTCGAGGAGGGCATCAAGCGCACGTACAATGAGCTCAGCAGGCTCTTCGATATCGCTGACATTTTCGACTTTACCTAGATTCACCGCCGATAAAGTACAAAGTGCAATCTCGCCAGTTTCATCATTGATGTTATCGAGAGGTTTGGTCGGTAGCGCAATCTCCATGCATAGGTTCGATTGGCGAATCGGTGCCACCGTAGGATCAAATGGGCTATGGGTGTTGCAATGATCGACGTTTTGGATGTAGATACGACCAGTGCTGGCACGCTCTTGCATCATCAGGCTGAACAGCTCTGCTGCTGGAATTTGGCGGCTACGAATAGACTCATCTTGCTCGTATTTGGTGTAGAGCGCTTCAAACTCGTCTTGATCTTCAAAGAAAGCGTCGTATAGTCCTGGCACATCAGAAGGTGAGAACAGGCTGATATCTTGGCCTTTAATCAAACGGGTATAAAGGGTTTTGTTAATCTGTACGCCGTAATCCATATGACGGACACGGTTGTCTTCAACCCCGCGGTTATTTTTGAGTACCAGTAGCGACTCAACTTCTAAATGCCATAACGGGTAGAATAAGGTAGCCGCACCGCCGCGTACGCCGCCTTGTGAGCAGCACTTAACTGCGGTTTGGAACAGTTTGTAAAACGGAATACAGCCGGTATGCTGCGCTTCACCGCCACGAATCGGGCTACCAAGGGCGCGAATACGACCGGCGTTGATGCCGATGCCTGCACGCTGTGACACGTAGCGTACGATAGCGCTAGTAGTGGCATTGATAGAGTCGAGACTATCGCCGCACTCGATCAATACGCACGAGCTAAACTGGCGTGATGGGGTGCGCACACCAGACATAATAGGCGTTGGTAGGGAGATTTTAAACTGTGAAGAAGCATCGTAAAAGCGTTTGACATAGCTCATGCGCTCAGCTTGGTCATAATTGGCAAACAGGCACATACCGACCAGCATATATAAGAACTGCGGGCTTTCGTAAACACGCTTAGTCACCCGATCTTGTACCAGGTATTTCCCAGTCATCTGCTCAACAGCAGCGTAGGCCAGATTCATATCACGCCAGTGATCGATATAGTCATCAAGCTCGTCAAACTCTGCACGGCTATAATCGGCTAGAATATGCTCATCGTACTTACCTGCTTCAGTCAAAGTTTTGACATGATCAAATAAGTGCGGTGGGGTAAAGCGGTTATAAGCGATTTTGCGCAGATGGAAGATGGCTAGGCGTGCCGCTAAATATTGATAATCAGGAGTGTCTTCTGAAATCAAATCCGCAGCTGATTTGATGATGGTTTCGTGAATATCACGAGTCTTGATACCTTCGTAAAACTGAATGTGTGACTTGAGCTCAACTTGAGACACTGACACATTATCTAAATCGTGAGCTGCCCACTCAATGACCTTATGGATTTTATCTAAATCAATGGGCTCTAAACGTCCATCACGTTTGGTCACTTGGATTTTGTCGATATGTGTCATGTTGCCCTCGTTATCTGATTGCTAAGATTTATATGATGTAAACCAACCTAATCTGTGGTTTTTATGGCGCTATCATTTTAGCGCTGCAGTATTGAGCTTTTTTTAAGCAAAAGCTTACTACAGCTTATAATGATGATAAAAATCACTAAGCACTATATATAGCGTATTTGTTAGTAGGTAGGCACAATATAGCGGGAAAATTTTGAAAATGCTATATTGATTTTAGAGTAAATTTATGTTGTTGCAGAGGTTAGGACTATCTAAACTTGGGCAAAGAGCGGTGGGATAAGGGATAGACGCAATTGACTAAAATAATAAATTATTTTGTAAACAGTGAGTCAAATAAGCAACATATCCTAGTAGTTAGTGCGTAACTATTATTAGTCATAATAGGGATAAATATACGGGCGCTGATTGTAACCTATAACATAAAAAATCGCCACTCTTATGAGCAGCGATTGTTTTACTGATCCAGTACTGATTCAGTGTTATTGTGATTTTACTTGGTCATTGTTAAGCTAGGTTTACTATACCACCATACGAACCGTTTCTGCATCATCGAGGGCAGCATATAGACTGTTCACTTGCTCAACCTCGGTCAAGTACAAGTTAACACGCACAGAGTGGAAGCGACCAGTTTTAGAGGGTTTTACTTCCATAGAAGCCAAGTCAAATTCAGGGAATTGACTGCCTAAGATTAGCTTGACTTCATTAAGCAGGCTGTCATGCTGACCTTCGTGACCGATAATGCTCATAGGATAGTCCATCGGGAACTCCCAAAGCTCAGGGTTTTGGATGTCGGTTTTTTTACCTTTTAAGATGCCGTCGTTAACCCCTAGTTCAGTGACTTTAAACTCTTTTTTAGGGGCTCGATCTTGATCACTGTAGTTTTGGTTGCTGGTGTTTTTTGGGTCATCACTCATAGTGGTATCCTTATTTTTTAGGAGAGTAGCTTTGTTCCCTGTTTATAGTGGCACTTAGGCGGTTTTTCAAGTGCTGGGAGGCGGTGAGCAAGGGCTTATCTCTTATAACCGCAAATCGCTACATAATCCCCTTGGTCATAGCCTTCAATGACCTCTTGCACCTTGTCATTAGCGTACATCGGATGGGTAAGCAAGGTTTGGGCATACTCAAGATCTATAAATCCATTGGCTTGCATCAGCTTAATTTTCTCATCAGAAGTACGCCAATTGGCGGATTTTACCAGCTCGATAGGATAAGGATTAGCGGGTGTGATGTGCTCGAGTAGGGGGTGTGACCATGTATCCAAAGAGCCTGCCAAGTTGTATAAGCTGGCAAAGCCGCTTTCTTTTGGCACATCGATAAGGATCAGCTTACCGCCAGATTTTAACGCCGCAAACGCCTTTTTAATACATAAGTCTAAATCACTGATATAGCTGACACTGCCATTAAATAGAATAATATCAAATTTGTCAGGCTCAATTTCATAAGTTTCAGCGGGGCTGATATCGACTTTTAAGCCTCGTTTTTTGGCAATGGCGGCCATATCTGCTGAAGGTTCAACACCATAGTGGATAGAGAGGTCATAATCCTTTAATAATAGCATCTCAAACAGTCCGCTACCGCAGCCTATAGATAGGGTAGTGCTATCTTTAGTTAAGAAGTGAGCAACCAGTTTGAGTTCGCTGGCAAGCAAATTTTGATTATCAAGAAACCAGCTATCGTATGCATTAGCATGTTCGTCAAATACGGCCATAATATTTCTCCTGAGTAGTATTGTTGACTTAAATAAAAGGGGCAGGTTTGCTATCTAACTATCTAATAGCTAGTTATTTAGGCAATCTCTAAAGCCATCTGCCAAAAATTAACCTCCATACGCGCGGCGGTATTAAACAGTTGTTGCAACTTATCGCCTTGAGAAGGGCTTACTGATCCCAGTAGCTCATTAATATGGTTTTCGTTTTGGACAGTAATGGCTTGAAACTCATCGCTGGCAAATACATCAATCCACGGCTGATAGGGGTTATCAGGGAGGAAGCCTTCTGCTTGAAGACGTTTACCAATCTCACCATAGCCCATCAAACAAGGGGCGATAGCAGCATAGAGCTCAGCTAAAGAGCCTGACATGGCCGCATCTAATAAGTAGCGGCTATAGGCAATAGTCGCTGTAGATTCTGCAGTGCTTTCTACTTCCTCAATACTCACACCCCATTGGTCACAAAAATTTAAATACATGCCGATTTCTAAATCTAGCATGGCATTAATGCCAGCTTGACCAAGACGCATTTGTGCCAAAGTGTCGCTTTTATAAACACTCAAAGCCATCACACGTGTATATTGCAGCAAATACAAGTAGTCCTGCTTCAAGTAATGGCGAAAGCTGTCTTTGGGCAGAGTACCGGTAGCCAATTGATTGATAAAGTCATGATGAAGGTAATCATCCCATGCGGGACAATTATTACGGAGGGTTTGATAGTCCATAGCGCTCACTTACTTATAAAAAAATAATGGTATTCAGTAAGCAGCTGATAAGAAACAACGAAGAGCGGGCACAAAAAAGCCCTACCGGTTTATGTTATATAAACTGGCAAGGCATAATTGAGTGTCAATTGGGAAAATCTCACGCTTGTTTCCTACGTCAGTGCTAACTGCATCAGGTTCGCGGGTATCTCTCAGCAATGATTTTAGATTTTTAAATACTAAAATCAAAGCACCCCGACAAGGTTTTAATCGATCAGGCTATGATAAACGAATCCAGCTACTCTTAGCAAGAGGTAGGCGTATTATAAACAGGCACAAAAAAGCTGAGCAATGGCTCAGCTTTTTTGTGTTTAAATATCGTTAGATAGCTTAGTCGTTTTCTAAGAAAGAACGCAGATGCTCAGAGCGTGAAGGATGACGCAGTTTACGCAGGGCTTTTGCCTCAATTTGACGAATACGCTCACGGGTTACATCAAACTGCTTACCGACTTCTTCTAAAGTATGATCGGTTGGCATATCGATACCAAAGCGCATTTTTAGCACGCGTGCTTCACGTTCAGTTAGGTTACTCAGTACATCACGAGTTGCTTCTTGTAGGCCCGCCGCTGTTGCGTCATCAACAGGGCTTGAGATCGTACCATCTTCAATAAAGTCGCCTAAATGTGAGTCTTCATCATCACCGATAGGGGTTTCCATAGAAATAGGCTCTTTGGCAATCTTAAGCACTTTACGTACCTTGACCTCGTCCATCTCTAAGCGTTCGCCTAATTCCTCAGGCGTCGGCTCGCGTCCCATTTCTTGTAATAATTGACGAGAGACTCGGTTGATCTTATTTATAGTCTCTATCATGTGTACCGGAATACGAATGGTGCGTGCTTGGTCAGCGATAGAACGGGTAATGGCCTGACGAATCCACCAAGTAGCATAAGTCGAGAACTTATAACCACGACGATATTCAAACTTATCAACCGCTTTCATAAGGCCAATGTTACCTTCTTGAATTAAATCTAAGAACTGTAGGCCACGGTTGGTGTATTTTTTGGCAATAGAGATAACCAGACGCAAGTTAGCTTCTACCATCTCTTTTTTGGCACGGCGAGCTTTTGCTTCACCTACTGCCATCCGGCGAGCTACGTCTTTCATATCATGAATTTCCATGTCGAGCTGCTGCTCGTAATCACGGATTTTACGCTGTAATAAAATAACGTCATCAACCACTTTTTCTAGATTTTCGGCAAAAGCAGGCTTGCCTTTTAAGCGTTCGGTTAGCCAGTCAACGTTAGTTTCATTGCTTGGGAAGGTCTTACGGAACTCTTCACGCGGCATGCGACCACGGCGAATAACCAGACGCATAATTTGACGCTCTTGTTTACGCACATCATCATAGACGTCGTGCATAATAGCCATCACTTGGTCTGATAAACGATTGTTAAGCTTAAGCATCATAAAGCGATTTGCCATTTGCTCATAAGCTTCGTTAGCTTGTGGGCTGCCACGGCCGTAATCTAGTAAAGCTTGTTTGGCGATATTGAATAGATTTTCAATCTCTTCTAGGCGCAGACGTACTTCTTCTGGATCGATACCGCCGGTTTCTTCTTCAGCTTCTTCTTCGGTATCATCGACTTCATCTTCGTCTTCGTCATCATCATCTTTGGCCTTAGTTTTTGCTTTGATGACAGGCGCTTTTTCCTTTTCTTCTTTAGCCTTTTCTCTTTCTTCTTTAATACGATCTTTTTCTTCTTTGGCAGCTACTCGGTCTTCCTCGGTTTCAGGATCTAAGAAGCCAGTAATCACGTCGGAGAGCTTTTTTTCGCCATCGAGGACTTTTTGATATTCTTCAAGGATAAAACGTACCGTGCCCGGCCAATATGCCATAGCATGTTGTACGTCACGAATACCTTCCTCGATACGCTTGGCAATGGCAATCTCACCTTCACGAGTCAGCAAATCAACCGTACCCATCTCACGCATATACATACGTACAGGGTCAGTCGTACGGCCAGGCTCGGTTTCAACCGAAGCTAATACCGCTGCGGCCTCATCAGCTGCCATGTCATCATCGCTTGAGTCGTCGTTCATCAAAATATCATCAGCATCAGGCGCCGATTCAAAAATCTTGATACCAACGTCAGTTAACATCTGGACGATATCTTCAATCTGATCACTTTCGGTAATGGAGTCGGGAAGCTGGTCATTCACCTCAGCATAGGTGAGATAACCTTGCTCTTTACCCATTTGGATTAAGGTGGCCAGCTGAGAGGTGGATTTAGAAACTGACTTATCGTTCATAAATACTCGCTTTGATTGCATCGGACATTTTCTTACTATAACGGCTTATCGCTTGCTCAGGGCGCTGATTTAATCGATAGATTAATCACAAAATAGCTTAAGGAGTGTATAGTTAGGAAAATGAAGTGTTATAAATAAAGGCTCAAAAACTACAATAACCATTTTTAAAACAACTTCTAAAAACGGTTAAAAATAAAACATCTCAAAAATATAAAAATGACCTCGCCATCTAAACTATGGCTATTTAAACCTCAGCCTTGCGGCGCATATTACCGTGATATAGTTTATCACAGGCGACCCCGTTCAAACACAATTGTAATAATCCGCTGCCAGCTTGGTTTAATAAATTTAGCAGCTACTTTTAGCGTCACTTATCATCGGCTATAGGTTTGGTATAGACTCTATATTTTATAGTTGGTAACGGCTGTTCATGCTTATGCTACTTTTATATCAATCTTTAGCATTACTATAAATAGTGGGGGCAATACCGATTGTTTTAAAGGCTAAACAGCTTATAAACTATAAGATACAGCAAAATTCATATGAATAAGCGCTTAAGGACCGATCATTTGGGTCGATTGTTCAGCCTGCTTGGCACGTAGCCAATCATTCAATAGCTGGGTTTGCTTGCGCACAATAGCCAGCTTGATGTGATCAGGGTTCTTTATCAGCTCCTGCATCTTTTTTTGCATATGCAATTTAAGCAGCTGCATCACTAGGTTCTCGATAAGCTCATCAAGACTTAGGATGTTCCTGCTAATGAGGGTCTTATAAAATGACCCCCAGCTACGACTCAGTGTCTGTTGGGTAGATGCTTCAACATTAGACAAAATAAAGTGTGCCGCCGCATTTGGTTCGGTCGGCAAATAGTTCAAGCAGCGTTCAATAGTGCTTACCACTTCAAGTAAAGCCTCGTCCTGCAAATCCTCCCATGCCAGCGGTCTGAAGGCCTCAGTAGTAGCCTTTTTCTTGATATGAGCGGGTAGATCCAGCTGGCTAATACCAGCCTGCTGCCAAATGGATTCAATAGGATTATCGATAAGTGCGCGTGGCTGGAATAAAAAACACAATTGTAATTGCTGACTAATGGTCATGTCGCCATCAAAATCAAGCAAGGCGTCTTTGGCCTCAACATTTTGACTGCGTTTGCCGCCAAGTTTTTGGTAAATGTCGTTATTTAATAGATAACGAAAGCTACTGCCTTTAGGTAACGCAGTTGTCAAAGTGCGCACTTGCGACATAAGCTTAGCCTTACCTTCTGCTAAGCTCAAATCGTAACGCTCGCTTAGGTAGGCAAAAATATACTGCGATAGCGGCATAGCGTCTTTGAGCTGAGTGCGCATGGCATCGGCGCCGTGAGCTTTTATAAAGGTATCGGGATCATGGTTATTAGGCAGGGTCAAAAAGCGCAGCTCTTTATCATCGCTGAGTACGGGCAGAGCGACCTCAAGGGTGCGCCAAGCCGCTTTTTGTCCTGCACTATCGCCATCAAAACTCAAGGTCAAAGTCGGATTTAAAGTGAGTAAACGCGAGATCTGACTTTCATTGATTGCTGTGCCCATCGATGCTACAGCGCCATAAATACCGGCTTGGTAAAGGGCGATCACATCCATATAGCCTTCAACTACTAACCAGCGCTCAGCACGCTGCTGGCGTGACTCATAATAGCCGTAAAGCACATACTGCTTATGGAATACAGGCGAGTCGGATGAATTAATATATTTAGGTTTGACCTCGTCATCAAGCGCACGTCCGCCAAAACCAATGGTACGTCCTTGATGGTCTCGAATAGGGAAAATAATCCGGTCTCGCAGCAGATCATAATCACGTCCTGACTCTGATTGGCGTACCAAACCTAAAGCTTTTAACCCCTCAATATCCTGCGGAAACTGATGTTCAAGATGTTGCCAACCAAAGGGCGCATACCCTAAGCCAAAATTTTCAATACTTTGCTCGGTAATACCGCGTGCAGTAAAGTAATGTTTAGCGTGCGGATGAGTGCTCAGATTGTGTTGATAGAACTGCTGAATTCGGGTCAGTAGCTCATATAGGTTACCGTCCTGTTCTGCATTCTGTTCCACATTGTTTTCATAGTGGCCTTTATGGCTAGTAGCATGTCTAGCGTCTAAGTTTACAGAGCCCTCACTTCCTAACCAGGCAGGAGGAGAGTCTTGCGCATCGCTGGCGTAGTAAGCGGTATCGCTATAATCTATAACTTCATAAGCTTGATCAGCAGGTATAAAAGTTGATAAACGCTCATAGCTGTCGCTATTATAATCTGGTGGCTGATCATAAGTATGAGAATCAGTAGGTGTATTGGCTGCTGATAAAGGTAACGGCGGTACTGGGGTATTCACCGGCTGAGCGGCTTTAGGTATAGTTTTAGATTTTGGGGCAGTGCGTTGATAGCTGACGTTTTGCTGCTCTTCTTTAGGCACCTCGATGCCGGTTTGTTTAGACAGCTCATTAACCGCTTCAATAAAGGTTAGATTTTCATAATCACGCAAAAAACTTATAGCATTACCGCCGACACTACAACCAAAACAATGGTAGATGTTTTTTTGCGGATTGACATAAAAGGAAGGTGACTTTTCACCATGAAACGGACAGCAGCCTTTATATTCACTACCTGCCCGTTTAAGCGTAGTGTGCCGCCCAATCATACTAATGAGATCGGCTTGGCTATTTAATTGATCAAGGATATGGCTAGGAATACTCATGAGAAGGATAGTTTACCATAAGCTATAAAATAAGAATTATTTTATAGCTTGTATTTATTTTATAGTATCGGTCAGGAGTAGGCTTATTGATTTTGAACGACAATAAAATAGCCTAAGCAAATAATATTTAACAGAAATATAAGTTTTAAACTTAATCTGCTATTTAACTCTTTATAACCCCTATTAAACAACAGATTATATTTATTGTTTCAATAGAAAAATAAGGCCAACTATACAGTTGACCTTATAAATTTATAATTTGTGGGCAGCTATAAATAAAATTAAAAAGTACAGACGACTAGAGTCATCAATCCCTTTTAATTGTCATCCTCTGACTCTATATTATCGGTAGTAGTGCTTCTATCGGATGGTGCCAAGCGAATACGATCACGGCCATCAGTATTGGGCAAAGTGGTGCGGCGACTTGGATTGGTGTTCTGGGGATCAACAGCCGCTTCTCTTGCAGCAGCACTGGCACTACCTTGACCTGAAACTTGTTCAGTTGAGCTCTCAGGCAAGCCAAGACCAACATTAACCCCTCTATTACGTACCGGCCCACCTATAGCTGATGACATCGTAGCAGATTCTGCATTACTAGCGGGTAATCTTAGCTGATTAGCATTACGAACTATCTGAGTTTTGGTAGCGCCGCTATACTGACCTTCAACGAGTGCAGAGTCTGCAACATTAACCCGGCCTAATTGGCCAAAAGTTAACTTGTTTAGCCATGAACGGTCTCGTTTCGTAGCCAGTTTTACTCGGCCATCATCAGTGAGCCAATTAGGGTAGTTAATCTGTAGCAAGGTTTTATATTCTTGCGCCAGATCATTGAGTCCTAATTGCTCATGGCTGTAAGCTAGAATAGCAATGGCTTCGGGTACTGATTCGCTAAGCGGATAATACTGAAAGACCCACTTGGCACGGTTGACTGCAGCGACATGGGCTTCACGCTCGATATACCAGTTAGCGGCGTTCAATTCACTTTGAGCGAACTGGTTATAAATATAGGTCATGCGCTGAGCGGCATCAGGAGCGTAAGGACTGCTAGGGTATTTATTAACCAGCTCTTGAAAGTTAGCAAATGCTAGACGGTAATAAGCGGTACTGCGTTTAGATTGATCGACCTTGAATATCTTCAGGCCATCGGAGGGACCTTGCATATTAGCGATACCACGTACGTAGTAGGCGTAGCTAATCTGTGGGTTGGCAGGATATAAACTAATAAAACGCTCAGCGCTCGCCGCTGCGGTTTCATAATCGCCGCTCACATACTGCGCATACATAATATCCAGCAGGGCTTGCTCAGCATACTGCCCAGTAGGGTAGAAGGTACGTAAGTTAGACAAGTCTTCGACAGCTTGAGAATAACGACCTTTTTCGATCTTATTGATAGCGTCACGGTAATAGGCTTGCTCTGATTTTTCAGCCGTTTCGACTGCGTCTTCATCACCCTGACCGGTTAGGTTCTTAAAGGTCTGACAACCTACCAAGCTCATACTGAGGGTAAGTAGAGTCACTGAGGATAATTTGATAAACGTGTTGCCAACAGGGCGCATACTTCTTCTCCGACGCAAGATGCATAATAGCAGCAACGCTATCATACGTTATAATAAATTAGGAATAAAATTAACGATAGTCCATTAAAACAAATAGCCGTTAAGCAGGTATTATTAATGCTTTATAAGAATGAACTAACCTATAGTTACCCTACTTGGGTGAGCCATAGCATACAGCAAATATGACTGTACTTTATAGAATAACCAGCGCTTCGTCTATTTTTGTGTGCGACTTTATCGTTAATCGACAACATAATAAGTATTCAAAACAGTTTATAGGCGAATTAATAAGTGCACCTATCTACTGCTTAGAATCCTAAAAGGTGCTAATCGCTTAATAAATTTTTGCTAGTTTAGCATGCACAGCATTAATGGGCGACGATAAATAAGGTCCGCTGTGCTAAATATACAGTAAATTACCACTACGTTATATTACAGAAGTTATTAGCGTAGGAGCTACCATGCTGTTTATTTATCTTTGTCCGTTCTCTTTACTGGCTTTAAGCTTTTGAGATAACTTTAGAAAAACTAGTATGGCTGACAGATAGCTGATGATGGCTATAGGGCTTGAGCGCTGAGCATGCTACACTATGCCGACTCTAGTTTGGCTGTTTTGATGAGGATTATTGTCAAAGGTCAACTGCTTGTTTCTATTTACTTACTCAAAGCTCACTCTGGTGACTTTGCCATGTATGAATCTGTTATGAATAATGATGCTATGACCGAAAAAACATCGCCAAATACCGACTTACCTACGCCGCCTAAGTCTGAAAAAGACTTATCTGCTACCGATAACCTTGATAATCATCAACAAAATAGCGATCTATCAGCAGATGATGAGCTGCTTGAAAGCTCATTTTCTGATGAACTATTAGACGATATGGATGATATAGATGATGAGCCTAATGCAAGCTTGTCAGTAGCGGGACAGCCGGTACCTGTAATTATAGACGTGACTCATACGGTCACTGAAAATGAAGCTGGTTTGCGCATTGATAAACTGGCTTCAAAAGTGTTTACCGATTTTTCCCGAGCGCAGCTACAAAGCTGGATTAGTGACGGTAGCCTAATAAGTAATAGCACTACCCAAAAGCCCAAGCAACGGGTAAAAGCGGGTGATGTTTTGCATCTATCGACGACCTTACAGCAGCATAGTGAAGATCAGCCTGAAAACATCGCTATTGAGGTGGTTTATGAAGACCAGGATGTGTTGGTCATTAATAAACCGGTAGGCATGGTGGTGCATCCAGGTGCAGGCAATCAAACCGGTACTTTAGTCAACGCCTTATTATATCACTATCCACAGCAGCACCATCTGCCACGTGCCGGATTGGTGCATCGCATCGATAAAGATACGTCAGGACTGCTATTGATTGGCAAAACTAAGCCTGCGCAAATGGCACTGATGGCGCAGCTAAAAGACAAATCAGTCTACCGTCACTACCAGTGTATAGTCGCAGGCGATGCGGCAAGCCTTGGCCGTCATCGTCGTATCGATGCGCCTATTGGCCGCCATCGTAATCAGCGTACAAAAATGACCGTTATGACGGCTGGGCGTGAGGCGGTAACTCATCTTTTGGCTATTACGCCGCTCAATGATAGTTACTGTTTATTAGATGTAGGGCTTGAGACCGGACGCACTCATCAGATTCGCGTCCATTTGAGTCATATCACTCATCCTATAGTGGGTGATCGGGTTTATGGTGGTCGTCGCCAGTTGCGTGCAGGCTTAAGTGAAGCGCAGCGTCAGGCTATTCTGAACTTCCCGCGCCAAGCTTTACATGCCTATGAACTGGGTTTTGTACATCCGGTGACTGGTGAGGATATTGAAGTATCCGTGCCTATGCCTGAAGATATGCAGCAATTAGTAGCCGTGCTGAATGATGATTATGGCGCTGAGTAATTCTAAATGAGTGACGAGACCTATGCGATGAATGATAAACCTCCTATGGTAGAGCTGACTCAGCTGGGTGATGTGAATATCTTTCAAACGCTAGCTTGTACAAACCTGTCGTCTTTTAATGAGACAGCCTTTGATTCAGAAGTTGAGGGGTCGCTATCTAATGATCAGCCATTCAATATTACCGCGCAGACTAGTTACGGCGAGTTTAATTTAGGGTTACATGTCAAAGATAAGGCGCTTAAGGTCTTGGATAACCGTATGCGACTGCTGACCGCTATCAATGAGCAGTTAGCTTTACAGCAGCGTTTACCTATTAAGAGCTTGCACTGGGTTAACCAGGTGCATGATAAGCAGGTTTATGATATTGACCAGCATACGCCTAGTATCTATCCAGTAGATGCTGATGCGATGATTAGTCGTCAGGATCAGCTTGGCTTGGCAATCATGACCGCTGATTGCGTACCTATCGTTCTCTATCAGCCAGCAACAGGACAGATAGCCGCCATTCATGCCGGCTGGCAAGGACTGGCTTGCGGGATTATAAAAGCCACAGCCGAACGCTTTAACTCAGTAGGGCAGATAAAGGCTTGGATAGGCGCTTGTATCAGCGTTGATAACTATGAGTTAGGTTATCAGGTTCGAGAAAAGTTGCTGGCGGGCTGTATAGAAAATCAATCCTTATCAGCGGCCGCCATCCATAAATTTGATCAACTATTCTGTACAGCTGCTGATGTTGTGACGGCGTCTAGTCATACGAAATCCAGTTATCCTAAACCTGATTATTTACATAAGGCAGTTGATAATTTTGCAGATAGCGCTAAAGTAATCGTTAAAAATAAAACTATAGACAGCTTATTCGTAACTGAGCGCACAACTGAACGCACAACTGAAGACAAGATCAAGCTAGATTTGCCTAAGTTGGCTGCTTATCAACTACAGAGTGCTGGTATAAATGTGGGTAATGATGACTATCCTTGTAGTTATGCCGATCAGCGTTACTATTCTTATCGTCGCCAAACTCATTTACAGCAGTCAGCCACTGGACGTATGGCACTGATTATCGTGCGTAGCCCAGCTATCTAATTCCTAACCTTTTACTTATTGTAGAGTTCGTATGAATACATCCGCATCACCTTCACCATCTAAATCTATTGCAGATCCAGCGCATGGGTTATCCATAGCGGTCGTTTATCATAGTAACTATGGTCATACCAAGCGTGTAGCCGAAGCGATTGTTACAGGGGCGCGCCAGCAACTACCAGAAGCGCAAGCTCGAGCAATCGATATTTATGATGTGGATTGGGATTTTTTGGATCAGGCTGATTTGTTGGTTTTTGGCAGTGCTGTCTATATGGGTAGTGCTACTGCTGAGATAAAAACCTTTATGGAAGAAACCTCTAAGCGCTGGTTCCATCGTAAGTGGGAGGGTAAGTGGGCCGCTGGTTTTGCTAACTCAGGTGGCTTGAGCGGTGATAAGCTTGCAGTGCTGCAGCAGATATGTCTGTATGCTATGCAGCACGGTATGAACTGGATTGGCATGCCACTGATGCCTACAGGTCATGGGGAAAATGACTTAAACCGGGTGTCGAGCTTTTTGGGGTTGATGACTCAATCACTCAATGCGCCACCAGAGGAAACCCCGGGGAAAGGCGATATTGATACGGCTATTTGGTTTGGTAATCACTTAGCAAAAACCATTATCAAACATAGACCCGTCAGCTGAGGCTAATAACTACTATAAACCTGTAAATCATATAATCAAAATACAGAGTCATAATAAATAAAAACAGACGTCAATATTGGCGTCTGTTTTTTTGTGAAGCTGATAAATAATCGGTTGTTAGTGCTGCTTTAAATCGGCTTAGTTATAGCAGGTTTAGAGACTACAGGGATAGGGCTGTCAAAAAACTGAATAGATTGACACCCACTTAATAGCGTCGTCAAAACAAGGGTATAAATAAAGGCAAGAGTTTTCATGATCGCTCTCAGTATGGGATGATTCTGCATAAAATAAAATGCCTACAGCATGAATTATACGCTATAACGTAACATTGTAGCTGGGTATATCGCTCGCTATATTACTACTTCAGTAAATGATAATGCCCTTAAATCCACTTTATCCTATATCGAACTATAGCCTACAAGTCAACAGGCTTACCGAGTCATAAGCTGAGAATGATTTATTGTTTTTGTAAATAAATTGGATAGATACGTTAAGAATCTAGCAATAATCTAGAAATAGTTTAAAGTTGTCTTTTATAAAGCAGTATTTTTCTTTTATCAAATAGTCTAATTTTTTATTGTTTGCTAGACTATTGTTTGCTAGACAAAATTAAGAAAAAACAAAGCTAAAAATTAAAACATAACCACGCTGCCAGTTATACGAGGATATTATGAAGCCACTTTATATGGTGCTATCGATGCTTGCTATCGGTATCACTTCCAGCGCCGCGATGGCCGAAGGAGCGAGCGTTCCCAGCGCCAGCTTACCGAATGTAAGCCCAGCCAATAGTGATCTAGTCAATAGAGGGGCGTACATTGCACGTGCTGCTGACTGTATGGCCTGTCACCGCGAAGATTATACCGGTGGTACCGCTATTGAAACCCCAATGGGCGATATTTATGCTACTAATATCACCCCATCCAAACGCTACGGCATTGGCAATTATACCGAAGCTGATCTAAAGAATGCTTTACAAAAAGGCCGAGCTCCCAATCATATGCTTTATCCGGCCATGCCTTATCCTTCTTATAATGGTATGACTGATGAGGATATCAGTGCGCTATTTGCTTATTTGCAGACGGTGCCAGCGGTTGATGAAAAACCTGAATACGAAACCAAATTACCTTTCCCATTTAACTTCCGTTTCCTTATGCTGGGTTGGAATGTGCTCAACCTTCCCGCTAATGAGAATCGTGAAGGTTTAAGTGCGACCGAGCAACGCGGTGAGTACTTGGTTAACAATCTTGCGCACTGCGGTACTTGTCATACCCCTCGTAACAGTACTATGGGCGTTGATGATAGTAAGTATTTAGCCGGTGCTCAGTTAGGTACTTGGCATGCGCCTAATATTACTTCTGATGAATCCAGTGGTATTGGTAGCTGGAGTGAACAAGATATTGTTACCTATTTGCGTACGGGTGAGCTTGATCAGCGCGTCTTCGCTGGCGGACCTATGGGAGAGGTAGTTGCTCATAGTACTCGCTTCTTGGAAGATGAAGACTTAGGGGCTATTGCTTCCTACCTAAAAGCGGTTCCTGCTATCCAAACTGATGATAAGGTTAACGTTGCCGATGTATCAAGCCTGAAAAGACCGATAAATGAGTCTATTACCCATGATCTTATCGCTCAAAAAGACTATTTAGCGCAAGCAAAAGCCAATGTGGATAGTAGTTCTCCGGAGGGATTGTACCTTGCGGCATGTGGTAGCTGTCACGGAGTCGATGGTTATGGTCAGCCTGATGCACGTTATGCACCTATCGTAGGATTAAGTAGCATCCGCCGTGATAACCCGGCTAGTTTGATTAACGTTATTCTGCATGGAGTTGATGGGGCAACGAATACCAGTCCTATAATGCCAGGGTTCTCAGATGAGCTAGATAGTGCCCAGATTGCTGATATTTCCAACTATGTTCGCGTTAATTTCGGCGGTCTTGCTAACAGTAATGTTAGTGCTGCTGATGTTGATAGTGTGATATCACCTCAAGATCAACGACCTTTCTTAATTAAGTATGCCGGTATATTAGCCACCCTTGGCATCATTGCTGTGCTGCTTATTATCGGTTTGATTATCTGGAATATGGTACGCAAGAAACGCACCCATTAATTTGAGCGGCTTTAAAATTTAATAGTGTTTACAAATGATTTTAGAGCCAATCATTAGACCAATAGAAAACTGAGTGGACTCTATAGTTATAAGAGATACTTATAAAAGAATATTTACTAGAAATTACTCATAATAAAATTAAGGTTAATGACAAAACAATAAGCATTTGGACTGAGGATATCGTGTTTAGCCCTCTAAATGATACTAAGACGACCAAGCTAGAGATAATAAAGTCTGTGTTTATTGATCATTATTAAGTCATACCAAAAGGACATTAACATGAAAGATATGCTTCAATCACCTACGCGGCGCCAACTGCTCTCAATGATCGGTAAAACTGCTGGTGCCACGGCTATGTATCAGGCGATGACCACTTTAGGCTTCGCATCAGAATCGACTTTTACCGAAGCAATGGATTTAAAAGGAGCGCCTCCTGGCGCTAGTATTATTGTTCTAGGTGCGGGCCTTGGAGGCTTGACTGCTGCTTACGAGCTGCGTAAAGCGGGCTACAATGTAAAGGTACTAGAATATCAAAATCGTGGTGGTGGACGTAGCTGGACACTGCATAGCGGGGATAAATATACCGAGCTTGGCGGCTTAGAAGTCACTTGTGATTTTGAAGAAGGTAACTACTTCAATGGTGGACCATGGCGTCTCCCTACTCATCACTATGCAGTATTCCATTATTGCAAAAAGTTTGGTGTGGCTATGGAGCCTTTTGTCCAAACTAATAACCATGCTTACTTGCATCGTAGCACTCACTTTAATGGGGCACCGCAGCGTTTAGGTGATGTAAGAAGTGATGTGCGTGGTCATGTCTCGGAGCTGTTATCAAAAGCGGTTAATGTCGGCAGTTTGGATCGCTCGGTCAATAATGAAGACAAAGAAAAGCTACTTGAAGGCTTAAAAGGCTGGGGTGTACTCGATAAAGACTATCGTTATCGCGCCTCTGAGGCGACTAGTGCACGCCGTGGTTATAATGTCTTTCCTGGGGGCGGTTTGATGCCAAACTCTGAGCCTTCTAAGCCATTACCACTAGATGAGCTACTAGATTCAGGTATGTGGGCAGACATTTATGCTAACCATACCTTATATGAGCATCACCCTACGATGTTCCAGCCTGTAGGTGGTATGGGTAAAATCGGTGACGCTTTCACTCGTGAATGTAGTGATATGATTGAGTTCAACGCAAAAGTAACTAAGATTAATCAGGACGAAACTGGTGTAACAGTAGAATATGTCGATGCCAATAATCCTGATGGAGCAGTTAAGAGCGTTCGTGCCGACTGGTGTGTCTGTAATATTCCTCTTACCGTGCTGACTCAAATCGATATCAATGTCTCAAAGCCCATGAAACAAGCCATGGCTGCGGTACCTTATGATACTTCCTATAAAGTAGGTTTGGAATTTAATCGTCGTTTCTGGGAGGAGGATGAGTGGATTTATGGTGGAGTGACCTATACCGATATGCCTATTACCCAAATCGCTTATCCATCAGAAGATATGTTTAAAACAGGTACAGGTGTGCTGCTAGGTGCTTATGGCTTTGGCGCAACTTCTTATAAATTTAATACTTTGACGCCCCAAGAGCGCATTGATGTATCACTTGAGTATGGTAAGTACATTCATCCTCAGTATCCAGAAGAATTCCGTACCGGAACGTCGGTCGTTTGGCACCGTATACCATGGACGTTAGGTTGTTATGGTATTTGGAACCAATCTAGACGTGAACAGCATTACGATACCTTATGTAGTATTGATCATCGTATCGTATTGGCAGGCGAGCATTGTTCGCATATTCCTGCATGGCAAGAAGGCGCTATTTTATCAGGCTTAGATGCTGCCAATCGCTTACATAAAAAAGCAAAGATGCTAGGTTAATGTAAAGTAATATTTTATAGCAATAAAATTCCATTTTATGATAAAAATTCATATAAAGATAAAAATTCAGAGGCTATCATGGACAATATAACCATGGAAATTATGAAACCCAAGGCACTTGCTATGATATTGCTAAGTGTCGTTGGTAGCGCTACGCTATTAGGCTGTAGTCAAACAGACAAAGATGCAGAAACACTGGCGAGTAAACAAGAAGCGATACAGGAGCCAGACTATCAAGCGAGTCGTAACACCGGTGCTTGGGGCGCTGTCTATATGACCCGCGAAGAGCTTCGTGATCCAGAGATGAACATAGTTGATCTCAGCTCCTTGCCAGACAGTATAGCGAATGATCCCAGTCTTACAGAATGGGAAGCAAAGTTTGAAGGCACAAATGCCTTTGTAACTACTGACGGTAAGAAGCTATATCATGACTCTTGTGCAGGTTGTCATATGCATGAAGGTGAAGGTGCGTTTGGGGCAGGTTACTATCCGCCGCTGGCTAATAATAGTAAAATGCAATCTAAGTCTTATGTTATAGATATTCTTATTAATGGCTTTCGTGGTATGCCTGCCTTCCATGGCATGATGAATAATGAGCAGATAGCTGCCGTTACTCAATATGTGCACAGTGAGCTTAATGACTTTACCGACACTGTCACTGCGGAAGATGTAGCAGAATTACGTCATGCAAACCCACCATCGTCAGCCACAGATCCAACCCAGTAAAGCTTGCGGATAACAGCAACCTATAACTATTGAGGTAATGTCCGAAAATACTTATTTGACAGTGAAAGAGCGCCCGATAAATTATCGGGCGCTCTGTTGTTGCGGTAGTATATTTATCAGTTATTTGGGGTTTGGTGACCATACAGGAGAACGGATGATGCCTTGTCCTGATTTGCCAAATGCTTTGCCACCAGCGAGAGACTTGATGGTCAATACGCCTTTACCGCCTTGGGTTGAGGCATAGACCACGCGCTTGCCATTAGGGGAGAAGCTTGGCGCCTCGTCAATACCAGTGTTACCCAGATTTGCGGTGACTGCGCCGCCGCTGTTCATAACCGCAGCTGAACGCCCGCTTAAAAAGGCGATTTGGGAGCCATCGCTACTGAACTGCGGACTGGTGGCATAGCCGCCTCTGGAGACTTGGGTAGTACGCCCTGAGCCAAATTCGTAACGATAGATCTGCGGCTTATTAAATCCAGCTTTGTCAGAGACAAATAAGAATGACTTGCCATCAGGCGCATAGCTTGGCTGTACTTCACTGCTGGGCCAGTTAACCAGCTTCCTTAGATTACCACCGCTGGCATTTATCTCATAAATTCCAGCGCTACCCTCAAAGCTACTAGAGAACAGTATCTTGCTGCCATCTGGCGAAAAAGAAGGACTTAAGTTACTGCCTTTATAAGGGGTGATAACATTAGCGCCGCCGCCACTGATATTTTGTACATAAATGACCGGATAGGACTTTTCGCGCTGCACCGCATAAGCGATACGGGTGCCATCTGGTGACCAGGCGGGCGAGAAAATAGAACCTTGGACCTCAGTAATGGTTCTGGCGTTTTCGCCATCAGCATCCATGACTTTTAGACGAGAGACTTTATTATTACCAACGCCAGTCTCTTCGATATAAGCGATACGGCCTGAGAAGTCTCCGGGTGTGCCGGTAATAAGCTCGTAGACTTTGTCAGCGATGACGTGAGCGGCATAACGCATGCTCTGCTGGTTATTATCTGCGCTGAGGGTTTGCTTGCCTTCGATGACTTGACCTGACTGAACATTGATCACTTCATAATCGGTAATAACTTTACCGCGCTCGGTACGAGTATTACCAACGACCAGATAGGGGATGCCTAAGTTTTGCCAGACCGGTAATGTTCCTGTCAGCTCGCTACTACTACGCGGCTGCTGTGGTAGACTCTTGTTAGTAACCGTCAGCTCGGTTTGGCTTAAGTCGTTTAGGATAATAGGAGATAAAACGGAATCACCCGCAAAAGGCACAAAAGCGACTTGGTTTTGTTGTCTTGGCGCTACCACGGTCACATCAATTTCCATCGGCGCTGCCGTAGCCGTATAAACGGGTACTAAAAACAGTGAAGGAAGTAATAATGCCAGTGGAGTTAGATTCAAAGTAGAAGGTAAAGACAGCTTCATATAGAATATCCTAGCGTGGATACGCGTTGATGATTATGTAATTTAATAATTACTCAATACTATAGCAGATTAGGGCGTGTTGCTTTCATTTTATAGCTATCATTTAACGGTAACATTAACCACTAATTCCCTAAACGCATTAGGATTATTTAGGTCAATAGGCAATGGGCTAGCAGCAAAAGCAGCTCTTTCGGCGGCGGCATTTACCTCCGGATTAGCACCGCTGGCTTTGGCGGATAGCACTGCTCCTCGTGCGTCTAGTTTGAGTAGTACTCTAGCAGTAGTCCCTTGGGTGTTTTGCGGTGCATTAAGGTGTTGCTGAATCTCTTCGGCTATTCTATTCTTAAATTCTCCAGTAGAACGGTTGGGACTGCCGCCGCTAGCTGTATTTGATACGGTGGACTCGCCCGCTGTTATGCTGATACTCTCGCCAGTACTACCAGAGCCTGTATTAATTTCTATATTACGATCATTTCTAGTAGGCTTCTCAATCCTAGGAGGATGGTTTTGCAGCTGACGAAAAGACTCTAGCTCCTCACGTTTTTTATCTAGCTCTTGTTGCTTATCTTGATCGACCTGACTACGCTCTTGCTCAGTAGTCGCATCTAATTCAGCGGCCAATCGGGCTATATTACGTTCGTATTCTTCTGATTGCTCAAGCAGCCTCTGTTGATGCTCTTTAGTTATCATCAATGATCGATCCGCAGGCTCATCAAAGCGTGTAAATACCGGATCGTTTGGTGGGTACGACTGAGTGATACTTTGCTCACTACTATTATTAGTAGGTTCGGCGGTTGCTGAATTACTGCCACTAGCCGCTTGCGTAGCCGCACGATTGGCTAATATCAGCGCTTGCATTTCAGCCAATTCACCTGGGGTCACCATAGTAGTTTCGATGCTAGCTGGAGTTTCTAATTCAGGCTGCTGATAGGTGTAAATCAATAAACCAAGCACGATGCCATGCGCCAGTAAGCTCAATAAGGTAGGTAAAGTAATACCATTACCTTCAGGCTCAGTAGGGACATAGACGGCAGGCGCTTGTTTCATTGGTTAGCTACTCAGAGGCGTAATTGATCAAGTTAAAGTGTTAATAATAAGGTGTTTTACAACCATGTTGTTTAATAGCTGTAGGTTGTTATTATAGCTGCGGAGTGGGTAGGGGCGCACCTGTTAACAGGCCTACTTTTTGGATTCCGGCTTGCTGTAAGTTAGCCATCAATGACATGATTGCGCCATACTGATTGTTTTGATCCGCATTAATCATAACTTGCAAAGGTTGCTGGCCATTCATACTACCTTGTGCTTGCAAGTTTGACAGAGTATCAATCAACTCAGGTTCGCTGATAGGCATGTCTATATTATTTTCATAACTAATAAAAATCTCACCGCTACTGGTTAAAGAGACAATAACCGGCAGCTGGTTTTGAGCCATGCTATTGGTTTGCTCGCGCGGTAGATCAACATCAACACCCGTGGTTAGCATCGGCGTGGTGACCATAAATATCACTAGCAATACCAACATTACATCGATATAAGGTACGACATTCATATCGGCATTAAGCGGTTTTTTCTGGCGCTGATAAGGGCTTGGTCTCATATTATAGCTCCCTGACTTGACCAGTCTCAGGGCTGTTTTTCATACTTTTCTCTACAATGCTAGTTTCTCTTGGCAAACTAGCTTGCGTGCTGGTCTCCCGTTGTAGCATGCCGGTCATCTCATCACAGAACAATGCCCGTGATTCATACAGTCGCCCTGACTTTGCGGTAAAATGGTTATAAGCCAGCACCGCAGGAATAGCGGCAAATAGCCCCATTGCTGTGGCAATCAGAGCTTCAGCAATACCAGGCGCTACTGAGGCTAATGTTGCTTGCTCGGTTTGTGATAGTCCTAAAAAGGCATTCATAATACCCCAGACCGTCCCAAACAAACCCACATAAGGGGCTACAGAGCCAATACTAGCGAGCGTCGCTATGCCTGCTTCAAGCAACTGTTGCTGCCGACCCAGACCTACGCGTAGCTTACGCTCAACACCGTCGATGATATCGTCTTTCGGTTGTCGTTTCTTATGCATTCTTAGATATTCAGAGAAGCCAACATAGAATATTTGCTCAAGCCCTTGACGGTCGGGTGAGCCTTGCACCCCTTGATACAGCTTTGCTAAATCCTCGCCCGACCAAAACCAAGTCTCAAACTGCTTATCAAAGTTTTTAGCCGTACCCAATCTTGCACTAAGCCGAAAGATAATAACCCAACTGATTAGTGATGCTAGCAGTAATAGTCCCATAACAACTTGTACCAGTAGGCTGGCTTGTACAATCAGGTCAAGAATATTTAATGATTCAGGCATTTCATGGGCTCACTGACAATTAATAATGATTAACTCAAATAATAAAATAAAAAACCTTGAAACTTAAATTTAATATTCAGCAAAAGCTTATAGATAGCTATGGCTATAATTGCCAGCATATTATCATTCAAAATTAGCTAAGGGCAAGATTTAGAAACGATTATACTAACTTAGGGGAGGGTTAAGTAGTAAAAGATTATTTATTAACAGTCAGGCTAGGGTAGCCTGCTATTTTTCGGCATGAATATCTATTATTCTTAGACTGCTACTGATAATAATGAAGTATTGCTAGGCATTTGTCTCTTATTAGTAGTGAATAACCAGGAGAAAGCCTTATCCAGCGCTTAGCAATTGAATTAATAGCTCAACTTCTTTAAAATGTGCACCTTTATTACTGTAGCTCTCCAATCCAAGATAATGCCATTCCCCTGCTGAAGTCTTGTTTATGCTTCGGTACTTGCAGTATTCTCACCAGTCAGTCGGAAACGTCACTTATGAACGCAATCGAACGCTACTTCGGTATCAATGGTAGTAATACCACTGTTAAAACCGAGATTCTCGCAGGTCTAACCACTTTTTTGACCATGGCTTACATTATCTTTGTAAACCCTAACGTATTAGCAGATGCTGGGATGGACAAAGGGGCTGTGTTCGTAGCCACCTGTTTAGCGGCTGCGATAGGTTGTTTTATCATGGGGATTTACGCCCGCTTGCCCGTAGCTTTGGCGCCCGGAATGGGTTTGAACGCCTTTTTTACTTATGGCGTAGTATTGGGTATGGGTTACACTTGGCAAGCCGCACTCGGCGCGGTATTTCTATCAGGTGTTATTTTTGTACTTTTGAGCTTATTCAAAATTCGTGAATGGATTATCAATGCCATTCCTATGAGCCTGAAACAAGGCGTGGTCGCCGGTATCGGTGCGTTTTTGGCCTTTATCGCTATGCAAAGCTCAGGCGTAATTGTTGGCCAAGATGCCACCTTGGTCGCACTTGGTGATATGAAAGCTTTTTCACCTATGATGGCATCTTTAGGGTTTATTGTTATTTTGGGGTTAGCCTATAAAAAGGTCCCAGGCGCAGTAACTATTGGTATTTTACTGATCGCTGTTATTAGCTTATTAATGGGTCAGACCCAGTTTACAGGCGTGATATCTACTCCGCCATCTATAGCCCCAACATTTATGCAGCTTGATATAGCGGGTGCATTCGATGTAGGTATGATCAGTGTTATTTTTGCCTTTTTATTCGTAGATTTATTTGATACTACCGGCACTTTATTAGCGACTACCAGTCAAGCTAAGCTGGTGGATAAAGAGGGTAACATTCCTAATATTGGTCAAGCTTTATTGGCGGATTCGACGGCAACGGTCGCCGGCTCCGTATTAGGGACTTCATCAACCACCAGTTTTGTTGAGAGTGTGTCAGGTATCGCAGCAGGCGGTCGTACTGGACTGATGGCGGTGACCGTTGGGGTGCTATTCTTACTTAGTATGTTCTTTGCGCCGCTAGCAGGTATGATTCCTGCTTATGCTACCGCTGGCGCTATCTTTTACGTAGCCGTATTGATGCTCGGCGTGCTAAGAGATATTGATTGGCAGGATTTGACTGAAGCTGCGCCGGTCACCGTGGTATTGTTATTCACGCCTTTGACTTATTCTATCGCTGATGGTATTGCGCTGGGTTTTATCACTTTTACTGCTCTGAAGTTTATAACGGGTAAATTCTCTGACATTACCATCGCAGTATGGGTATTAACGATTGTTTTATTGGCAAAGATTGTATTCTTATAGACTTCAATCAAAGTCAGTTTTCTAAGTCAAAACCCTCTTTACTTATCGATAGGTAAAGAGGGTTTTTTTATTAACGACAATAACTTATCAAATGGGTTTTATATATTAACTCCACTATCCTAGATACAGGATAGCGTTAGTTTGTAACGCTCTTTCATGATAGTATTATGAGGTTAAGCGCATCACCTCAATCAACGCCGTAGAGGTTTTTCTTACAGTGAATCAACTATGACGTCATATTATCCCTATATTATATAAAGTCATATCCGATCACAGATTTGGTTTTTAAATAGCTCCTTGCTAGCATTAAATGCTTGAATGGTCATTAAATGATGAACTATTATCAAGTTGTTATCGAGCTCAAAGCCTGCTGATCATACTCCTTTCACTATTAACAAGAAGAAGGCACTAATGCCGCTTAGCTCTTAGTTGTTGCCTTTGTATTGTTAACGTAGCCCGTTTGAAACTCAACGACCTAGTTAACCGTTTCTAGCTTATGCTGGATTTGCTCGTTTTGTAATGGCGGCGTTTGCTTTTTTATTATACCCAAAAGCCTTAACGCCCCATTTATTATGCTTTTAAAACGATAGTTATGGAGTTGTTATGAACCCGATAAGTCAGTTTACCCCAGAAGAACCTATTTTATTTGAGCCTACCGACATGCTAGCGCCTGAGTATATTGAGCAGTCAGCGGATGAGCTGTATGCCCATATCTCACCGTTATATAGCGTTGATGAAGATCGCTTTTTGACTCAGTTATTACCTCTTGCCAAACCTAGTGATGAAGAGCGTGAAAATGCTAGTAACCAAACGCGCCAGCTGGTTGAGTATGTCCGCAGTGATGGCAAAGCAGTAAAAATGGTGGACTCGTTATTGTTAGAGTACAGCCTCGATACTCAAGAAGGTATTTTGCTAATGAGCTTAGCAGAGGCTTTGATTCGGGTACCCGATAGCTATACCGCTGATGCGCTTATTCGCGACAAAATGAGTGTGGCCGATTGGAAGAAGCATTTAAAAGATGATAATGGTTTTATAGTCAATGCCTCCACTTGGGGAATGATGATGACCGGTCGGGTGGTTAGTATTGACGAGCGTACTACCGCATCAAGCTTTTTGGATCGGATGACCAAAAAGATGGGCGAGCCGATGATACGCGGAGCGATGCAAAAAGCTATGCGCATCATGGGGCATCAATTTGTACTCGGCGAAACCATCGAGGAAGCTAATAAAAACAGTCAATCTTATCGTAATAAAGGCTATACCTATTCTTTTGATATGCTCGGTGAAGCTGCCATTACTCATAAAGATGCTGAAAAATACTTCAATGATTATCTGCATGCGATCAAATCGACGGCTAATATCAAAGTTAAAGACGGCATGCCTAAAGCGTCAGTCTCTATAAAATTATCAGCGCTACATCCTCGTTATGAGGCCACTCAAGAAGCTCAAGTGATGGGACTGCTGCGTCAGCGTTGTTTGCTGCTAATAGAGGCGGCACGTGAAGTCAATGTTGACGTTAGTATTGATGCTGAAGAAGCGGATCGCTTAGAGATATCCTTAAAGCTGTTTGAATCATTATACCGGGATACTTTGACCGCAGGCTGGGATGGTTTGGGTCTGGTGGTACAAGGTTATTCTAAACGTGCTATCGCTATCTTTGCTTGGCTGGCGCGCTTGGCTAAAGAGGTGGGCGACCGTATTCCACTTCGCCTAGTCAAGGGTGCGTATTGGGACTTTGAGATCAAACTGGCACAGCAAAAAGGGCTGTCAGGCTATCCGGTTTGGACCCGTAAAGAAGGTACGGATACCGCTTATTTAGCTTGTGCACGCTTCTTATTATCAGAGCATTTGCGCGGGCTAATTTGGCCACAGTTTGCTACTCATAATGCGCATACCTTAGCTTCGGTCATGACTATGAGTGCTCATAGAGATTTTGAGTTCCAGCGTTTGCACGGTATGGGCGATGCGCTCTATGATCATATCTTGCAGGCTTATAACATCCCGGTACGAATCTATGCTCCTGTAGGCGCGCATAAAGATTTATTGCCGTATTTAGTGCGCCGTTTGCTTGAAAATGGTGCCAATAGCTCATTTGTCCATCAGTTATTAGATAAGTCTTATCCCATTGAGCAGCTGACCGTACACCCTTATGACAAGCTGCTGGAAAATGAGACTTTGCATAATCCGCAGATTCCTTTGCCACTAGATATCTATGACGGACGCCGTGCCAGCTTTGGGCCGAATATCTTTGTTGAATCGCAGTGGCAACCATTCAAAGCCGCTATTGATAAGCAACTACAAAAAACATGGTCAGCAGCGCCCATTATTAATGGACAGACAGTTGAGGCCGCTTCTGAATCTAACAGTAGCCTTGAAAGTCATACGGTACGAGCCCCTTGGAATCATGACGTGGTGGCTGGCGAAGTAAAGTACGGTAATGCTGAAATAGCAGGTCAGGCCATCGATGCCGCCGTTGCTGGTCAAAAACAGTGGCAAGCCGTACCAACATCTAAGCGTGCTGATATTTTGCGCAAAATTGCTGATTTATATGAAGAAAATTATGCTGAGCTAATGGCTCTATGCCAAGTTGAAGCGGGCAAGACCATGCAGGACAGTATCGATGAGATCAAAGAGGCGGTAGATTTCTGCCGATTTTATGCGGATGAAGCCGAGCGCTTAGTTGATATCACCCATGAGTTTACCGATTTAGCGGGCATGCCTATACGTCAAGCTTATCAAGCACGGGGTACTTTTGTATGTATTAGCCCGTGGAACTTTCCGTTAGCTATTTATACCGGACAAATCGTTGCCGCGCTAGTCGCTGGAAACACCGTGATCGCCAAACCTGCCGAACAAACCAGCCTAATCGCTCATTTTGCCGTGCAATTGATGTATCAAGCCGGCGTGCCAGCGACGGCCTTGCAGTTTGTGACCGGTGCAGGCGAAGTCGGTGGGACGCTGACGGCAGCAGATAGTATAGCGGGTGTGGTCTTTACTGGCTCAACTCAAACGGCACAGCTTATCAATCAAAGCCTCAATAATCATGCGTTAAGCAGTGGCGAACTGCCAGTGCTGATTGCCGAAACTGGCGGTCAGAATGCTATGATTGTCGATTCAACCGCACTGCCTGAGCAGGTTATCAAGGATGCGGTTCTATCAGCGTTTGGCTCAGCTGGGCAACGCTGTTCGGCCTGTCGTATCTTATGCGTACAAGAAGAAGTTGCTGATGAGCTGATTGAGCTATTACAAGGCAATATGGCGGAGCTGGTAGTAGGCAATCCAACTTATGTAGCGACTGATGTAGGTCCGGTGATTGATGCTACTGCCAAAGAGGCGTTGGAGGCGCATATTGAGCGTATGCAATCTGAGTCCACTGCTAATATTCTGGCGCAGACCCCAATGAGTGCTAATTCATTGGTCAGCGAGGAGCAGTCTACCTTTGTATTGCCAACGGCGATTGAGGTGCGCAGTATCGATGTTATTGGTGGTGAGCACTTTGGTCCCATATTGCATGTACTGCGTTATAAATCCCGTGATTTGGATAAGCTTATTAATGCTATCAACGCCACTGGTTTTGGCTTAACTTTAGGTATTCATAGCCGTATTGAAAGTGTCGCCGATCATATCGAGCGCCGCGCTGTGGTAGGTAACACCTATGTTAATCGTAATCAGATTGGAGCCGTAGTAGGCGAGCAACCCTTCGGTGGCTGTGGTCTCTCTGGTACCGGACCTAAAGCTGGCGGGCCACACTACGTCGCCCGGCTTATGAAGCTGAGCACTACACCGCTTAGCACTGAAAATGATCAAACTTATTCTTCACCATCAACCGATATCGCATAAGGAGTAGCACTATGGCGACTGAATTCAAAAAAAATCATGCCCAAGTTTGTGAGTCCTGGCGACTACTTGGCGCCGTCAATCGTGCCGCTTATCTTGAAACAGCTATTGCAGAATTGGCACTGTTGACTGGTAATGCTAATAAAGCCAAACGGCTATTTAGTCACTTACTAAGCTTTGCGCCTAAGCTTGATGAAGTAGAGCGCATGACCGGTGCCACTGGTGAGTCTAATGACTTATATGTGACTGCACGTGGCAAAACTATGGTTATTGGTACAGAATCAGCTAAAGCGATGGCGGTACTTGGGCAGCTTATGGCCGCCTTATTAACAGGTAATGAAGTTATATTACATTGCCCAAGCCAAGATGAGATGAGCGCTGCAGCGGCAAAAATACTCTATAAGGTCGGTATTAGTGAAGATGTGTTGAGCGTCGCCAATGACTCGCAAACCATTACTTTGTTATATATCGATCGTCTAGCACAAGTGGCGGTAGCCGGTAGTGCCGCTGAAGTACAAAAAATCAGTCAAACGCTCGCTGATACAGATGGCATCTTGACTCAAGTTATCGCCGTAATTGATATGCAAGGGTTTACAGAAATGCTCACCGCAGATTATCTATATCGCTTTGTCACTGAGCGAGTCAAAACCATTAATACTACTGCTATCGGTGGTAATGCTAGCCTGCTGGAGCTGGGTACAGATTAAAGCGCTCATAATTGACTTGCAGTAGATTTTATTTGTGATAAAAGTTACTAAGCTAGTTAGCAGTTACTAAAAAGAGGCCTATCAATTTGATGGGCCTCTTTTTTTAAACCGTTAATTTCAATGGTAAATGCTCACAAGCGAATGCCTTCAAGACTAACGTTAAATGAGATTAATAATAGCCAAGCACTTTCCACCAAATCAAACCAGCGCCAATCCATATTACTAAGTTAACCACACTCATTACCGCGCCGATAGTCCACCATTCACGTAATGTTGTATAGCCTGAGTTGAAAATAACAGGCGCAGTACCTGTCGCATAATGGGTCAAGGTCATCATAATGTTACCGGCTGCGGCAAGGATTAAGGCGTATAGCATCGGCGGTGCACCAAGCGTTAAACCCACCGCATAAAAAGCAGCAAACATAGCGGTAATATGAGCGGTGGTACTGGCAAAGAAGTAATGCATGTATAAATAAACTAGGGTTAAGATGGTTACAGCACCAACCCAGCCCACGCCAGTCAGTCCAATCGCTGACTCTATATTAGAGGAGAACCAAGAGATAAGTCCTAACTGGTTTAGGTAGTTGGCCATCATTACCAATGCTCCAAACCAAATAATAGTATCCCATGCTGATTTTTCTTTTAGTACGTCTTGCCAGCTAAGCACGCCAGTAATGATTAGCAATGATAAGCCAATAAAGGCGGTAGTGGTCGCATTAACGGCTAACTGGTTGCCAAACAATAAAGCAGGTATATTTGCCCATAGTAATAGCATTAAAGCAAAAACTCCGAGCATAATTTTTTCGTGAGTACTGATCTTGCCTAGTTTTGCTAAATTTTCACGAGCGTATTGGTTGGCATCAGGAGTCTCTTTAATTTTAGGAGGATATACCAAATAAACCACCAGCGGCATAACTAGGATACATAGCATACCTGGCACAAACATTGCCAAAGCCCAAGTCGTCCAAGACAACTCAATATTGCCGCCTGTGGCTTTGTTTACTAAATCAACGACCAAAGGGTTTGGCGCTGTTGCGGTAATGAACATACCGGAGGTAATGGGGTTAGAATGGTAGTTGACCATCGCTAAATAGCGGCCAATTTTATTCTGCGTCCCTTGTTCAGGGGTTGAGTTAAAGCTTAAGGCAATTGAACGCATAATAGGGTGGATAATACCACCGCCTCGAGCAGTGTTAGAGGGGGTGATGGGCGCAATCATTAGCTCTGCTGCGGCAAGGGAATAGCCAATTCCTAAGGTCTTTTTGCCAAATATAGATATAAAATAATAAGCAATTCGAGAGCCAAGACCGGTTTTTATTAGTCCTCTCGATATCATAACTGAGATACCAATGAGCCAAATCAGAGGGCTTGCAAAGCTCGATAGCGCGTCGTTTATAGCTTCTCCAGGAGTATCTGCTGTTACCCCTGTCACAGCGACTAAGGTTACCGCAATGATAGCCAACGCCCCAAGTGGTAACGCTTTACCAATAATGGCGGCAATCGTGGCTACAAACAATGCCAATAGATGCCAAGCATCAGTAGATACCCCGTCTGGAACAGGGATGACAAACCAGATGATAAGCCCAATGGCTATAGCAATAGCTGAAGGTATGGGATTAAAAGGAAATTTATTTGATGATTCAGACATCAGGCCTCCTAGTATTATTAATACAGTGAGTAGCGTCAAAATTTTTAGATTTATAAAATAATAAAATTAAAACCCTACAAGTTATAAGCATTTAGGTAGAGGCATTATAACCTTTACTTTTGTTTTACTGTGTAAGATTGTTGACTTTTATCTTTTCTTTTTGACTTGCCTGTCTTGACTTTATTACAGGTGGATTTGCTTGGTTCTATTTGACCCCTGCCGTCAAATCCGTACAGTTAAACTTGGGAAATTTTAGTTACGCAGCTTGATGATAATAGTCAAACCACACCTGCCTTGGCGATTTATAGCCCAAGCTCTTTTGAATTCTCGTCTGGTTATAGTACAGCTCGTTATAACTGATAATGTCATTGATGGCGGCAAATCTGGTTTTATAATCTTTATGATATACCAGCTTATTCTTTAATACGCCCCAGAAGCTCTCTATCGGAGTGTTGAACCGTCCCGAGTATATCGGAAACTCAGCATTCGAGACCATCCCAAACTCTATATAATCAAGACTCACTAAACCGTAGATAACATAGTAAATATACTGCAAACCTAATTCTAATATTAAAGGTAAAAATTGAGCTTAGCCTTCGCTGAGCTCAATTTTCACCCTGCATTCAAATATCTCAATGTCTAGTAGCTTTTTATTTAGTAATAGCCGCTTGGCTGACACTGTTAAGCGCGTTTGACATATTATCGATAACGGTATCGCAGCCTTTAATGTTATGTCGATCTTTGAGATATTCAGGATTATTATAAGACAACCACACTTGCTGAGTGGCATCTTCACTGATCAGTATCTTTTGCGGCAGATCTATCGCTACGCTTGGCTCACAATTCATCAGTGGTGTACCCGCTTTTGGATTACCGAACATAATCACTTGCGTGGGTCTTAGCTCTAAATTCACGCCAGCGGCGTTGCTTTGATGATCCACTCGAGCAAATACTTTCATCCCTTTACTTTCAATTACTGACACCAGCTTATCAGCGGTATCTTTGACAGAATGGCTGCTTTGCATGGTGACCAGTCCTTTTTTGGCATTGATAGCGGGGATAGTTTGTTGAGCGGTGGCATTGCTGTCTGCTGTATTTAAAACATTGTTGACACTGGCGCACGAGGTTGCGAGCACGGCGAGAGCGGTGAGAGGGATAATTTTTCGCATAAAGAGGCCTTTATTGGTCGTTAAAAAGTTATTATTAAGAAGGTGTTATTAATAAACAGTTGTTACTGCTTATAAAGCCAAGATCTTTATTGTGTGTAATAAGCTTGGCTATTGCAACCTATGTTATTTTTGGTTGGATATTTAACCGAGTTTTTAACTGACTATACCTCACTTTATCTTAGAATAGGGTAAGCTATAGAATAAAGTATATTTGAGTAATCCTACCCCTTGCTGAAACTGGAGAGATGCGTTGCGCACTATCAGCTACAAATTGATGATCGTCCTCTTACTATTGGTATTGGTGGTTGGTTTTGCCGTGTTTCGTTGGTCACAAGGCCCACGGGTCTCCACTTATAGCGTATCTTCTATGCCGTTAGTGCAGACGGTGGTGGCGACGGGTCGAGTGATAACGACCTCCCGAACCCAGATAGGGAGTGAGGTGACAGGGGTGGTGCTTGAGCGCTTGGTAGAAGAAGGCGATAAAGTAGCAAAGGGAGATTTGCTGCTGGTGTTAAGCTCAGAAGACGTGGCTGCCCAAGTGCGTCAGGCACAGGCTGAGCTTAGCGAGCTGACCAGTAGCACACGTCCTCAAGCAGCAGTAGACTTGGCCAATGCTGAGGTAGCGCTGGCGCAGGCTCGCCGCGATGTAGAGCGTAGGCGTGAATTGGCGGCAATCGATGCCATCTCTGATGAGGAGATGGAGCAAGCGCTACAAGCAGAAGCGCAGGCGCGTAATAATGTTGAAAATGCGCGCTTACGAGCGACGGCCTTATCCTCTGGCGGAGTCGAGGAGGAGCTACTTCGCGAGCGTATTGCGGCGCTCCAAGCACAGCTAAATAAAGCGCAGGTACGTAGCGAGGTGAGCGGTACAGTTCTGACCCGCGATGTGGAGCCAGGCGACTTAGTGCAGCCGGGGCGCACTTTGTTTACTATTGCACAAGCGGGTAGCACCGAGATTCAAGTGCCCCTTGATGAGCGCAATTTATCTAAGCTGGCGCTGCAACAAGCAGCGGTAGTCATTGCCGACGCTTATCCTAACAGACCTTTTGCGGCGCGTATTAACTTTATTGCCCCCAGTATCAATGCGCAAAACGGTACGGTCGAGGTGAGATTAGCGGTTGATCCTGTGCCTGAATTTCTCCGTCAAGACATGACGGTGTCGGTAAACGTTGAAACCGATAGCCGCGAGCAAGCTTTAGTCATTCCTAACGATGCGTTTATTGAGGGTCAGGACGATCAAGCGCAAGTAATGCTGGTGCGTGATGGTAGGGTTCAGCGTCAGATCGTGACCTTAGGTCTGCGCGGGCTGACAGCTTCTGAGGTGGTGTCAGGATTAAATGCAGGCGATCAAGTCCTAACGGATGCGACATCTGACATAGAGGATGGTACTAAGGTGCGGGTAGAGACGCAAAGAACTTTTCTAATTGATAACGTTAATAATGTTAATAATGTTAATAATATTAATAATATTAATGAGATAAATGCCAATCCTCAGTCTAGCAACCAAACAACGATGAACTAAGCAGCGATGAATCAACCGACGGTAAATTAAATTGAAATCTTTTTTTGGCAAGCTTTGGATCGACTCAACCATCGCCATTAGTTTTTTGCGCGAAGGACGAGTACAGTCCCTGATGATTACCTTAGGGGTAGCGATAGGCGTCGCCGTTATCATATTTATTACCTCCCTCATTCAAGGCTTACAGGTCAATCTCATTGATAGCACGCTTGGCAGTCAGTCCCATATTCGTCTGGTGTCCCCAGATGAAGTCAACATCATAGCTAGAGCTGATGCCAGCACGCTGCAACTGGTGCAAGAGGACAAACGGCCCCAGCGCCTGCGCTCTATCAATAACTGGCAACAAATTACCGAAGCTTTAGATCAATTGCCACAATTGACAGCAGTCTCACCGATCGTGTCAGGTCCTGCCTTTGTTAGGCGCGGTGAGGCTATAGAATCAGTGGTGCTGATTGGTACTGAACTTGAGCGTTATCAAGAAATTGTACCCCTTGATGAATACATGAGTAGTGGCGAGCTTAGAATAGGGGCTAATAACGTCTTGATTGGTCGTGAGCTTGCCAAAAACTTGGGCGTAGCGGTTGGCAGTAAGCTGCGTCTTGACACTGGGCAAGAGAGTGATGCCAGCGCGATAGTCAATATCGCCGGTATCTTTGAGCTGGGAGTGCGTGAGCTTGATGAGCGCTACGTTTATTTAGATCTAAAACAAGCGCAGTCGCTACTTGCTCTGCCAGGCGGGGTTACGGTGATTGATTTAACCGTTGAGGATATCTTTGAGGCCGAGGACATCGCAGAGCAAGTAGGGCGCTTGACTTCCCTGCAAGCAGAAAGCTGGATTCAAACCAACGCACAGTTGATGAGCGGTCTTTCAGCGCAGAGCTTATCGACTAATATGATTATGGTTTTTGTGGCCATATCGGTCGCTTTTGGTATCGCCAGTGTATTGTCAGTCAGCGTGGTACAGCGCACACGCGAGATTGGAATTTTGCGCGCAACGGGTGCCACTCGCCAGCAAATTCTACGGATATTCTTAATCCAAGGGGCAGCATTTGGTTTGCTTGGGTCGATAATGGGTAGCGTTGTCAGTTATGTACTGGTATGGGGCTTTAATACTTTTGGGCCTAGTTTATTTACTATTGTCATTTCTATAGAACTTATTTTGACAACCATGCTCCTTGCGACAATCACTGGCATAATAGCGGCTGCTATACCGTCGCGTCGGGCGGCGCGGTTGGATCCTGTGGAGGCCATTCGCTATGTCTAACGATAGGTTTATAAACGCATCTAGCGGTTCTGATCAAAAGATAGTAGCCAAGCCGCCTCATGAGGTACTGCGCCTAGAAGCACTCAAAAAGTCTTACAATATCGGCCAGCCCAATGAGATTGAAGTGTTGCATGGTATTGATTTGTATATTGCTAATAATGACTTTGCCGCCTTAATCGGGCCATCAGGTTCTGGTAAAAGCACCTTATTAAATGTGCTGGGCTTACTAGACAAGCCTACTAGCGGCGAGCTTTATTTACTAGGGCAGCCTACCAGCGCTATGGATGATGCCGGACGCACCGCGCTACGTGGCAGTAGTATTGGTTTTGTTTTTCAATTTCATCACCTGATTCAAGCGTTTAGCGCTCTGGATAATATATTGATGCCCTTGATGTTGACCCGTGGTCGCCCGAGTAAAGCGGCAGTACAAAAGGCGCGGGATTTGCTTGCCGCTGTTGGGCTTGAGAAGTTTGCTAATACCAAACCAAACGAGCTCTCAGGGGGACAGCAGCAGCGCGTCGCGATCGCTAGAGCACTCATTACTGAACCTGCACTATTATTAGCTGATGAGCCCACGGGCAATCTTGATACCGTTACCGCAGGCGAGGTGTTTGAATTGTTTCGTAAGGTCAACCAAGAGCGTGATTGCGCGGTGCTATTGGTTACTCACGACCCACGTCTGTCCGTCTCTTGTGATCGTACCATCAACTTGGTAGATGGCTCTATTGAGAGTGACTCAATGAACGCCTAAATTTTATTCCACTAGCATCAGATGATGTGTTTACAGCGCTTGGTGAGAATTAGCATTTATCAAGGGATAGAAGTTTTATCGATTGAATTGGTTATGGCGGCGGGCGTGTTTACCAAAAAAACGCCACCCATTTAGGTCAGCGTTTTGTCATTTAATAATAAATCTCTCTAAAATGGCCCGCTAAGTCCGATAAATACGCTGGTTGATTCATCATCATCGCCGCTGAGATGGGTAAAGCCTAAATTGGCATCAAGCGCACCAAACTTCTTGGAGAATCCTAGGGTCATAGCTAACCTATCATCGTCGGTGGCTATGATAGGGGTCTCAAAAGAGATGTCTGGTAGCGTATTTAACCGTGCTGAAACAGCTTCGCGGTTGTCATCGAGTCGTTTTTGGTAATTTACATCAGCGAAGAGAGTCACAGCGCTTTCTAACTCATAATCTGCTTTGATACCCGCTTTGCCATAAGTGGTGGTGTATTTTTGTTCATCGAACTGCATAGCAATGCCGGATACCTGTTGTTCATTAAGCGCGTCTATCTTGACACGGTTAACCATCGCTCCAAGGTAAGGCATAATGCCAGTACCTTTTATTTGTATAGGATAGCCCGCTTGCAAGCTGGCATAATAGCGTTTGCCATCCGCCTCTGATTTAAATTCCTGTCTATAATCGCTCAAGGTGACCGCACGCGTGACATCAAAGTCCATAGAGTCATAACCGATAGCGCCATTGATGTTGATACCGCCCAGCTGCTCTAAGGTATTGGTGTGATAAACACCAAAGCCGATCTCATCAAGCTCTATATCGCTAAGACCGGTATTGACGTTAGGGGTATCGAACTGTTTTTGACTAATATTGGCATAAAGTCCAGTGACCGCAGAGGGGTTATTAGGATAAGCAAAATCAACGCCTAGCAGCGCCTGACTATCGCCATTACTCTCAAGCCCTGCAATGTCTTGATTTTGCACGCTACCTATTGCCCATAGCGTACGTGTAGGCTGCTTATCACTTATTTGAATTTGATCCATACGGTTTTGGAGGCGCTGATTGGTAGTCAAACCTGATAGAGTGGCGATATGCGGCAACAGTCCAATCTGACTGGGCGCCGTCACCACTGCAGTAGCATAATCGGCTATCATCTGGTGCGCGCGTCCGGTGGGATGAATGCCATCAGCAAAAAAGTAGCTATCATTGGCATCTGCGCTTACCAAATCATCACGTCCGCACAGCAAAGAGCTGGTCGTACCGCAGGCTCTATCAGTAATATTGGCAAAGCCATAAGCTTGCGGGGCAGCAGCGATTTGTTGCAACAAACTAAAGGTATCTAGCGGAATGATATTGGCACCAGTAGCCGTGACCCCGTCCAGCATAGCTTGATTATATTGATTGGTGATAAAGGTGCTTTGACCTTGAGCAGCTTTACCCTGCTCAATAGCTCTAGGAGTTAAGCCAATATCAGGGACGTTCGGCACCAAAATATAGTTGGCACCATTATTTTTAAGGGCGTTAATGCTTGCAATTTGACTGCCTACAGCGGATCCAATAATGCTTTGAAAGTTAGCAGGATCCTCGGCGGCGGCGCTCAAATCGTTAGCACCTGCCCAGACCACATATAATCCATTAGGATCTACTGTGTTATTGGATATATAGTCGTTAACTTGAGTATTTGCCGAAGCAATCGGGACACTGATCCCAAAGTCATTGTTAACCACGTCTTTACCAGCTCTAGCACCGCCAATGGCATAGTTATTACCCGTTTTCTCGCCATTAAAGGTGTTGGCAACCGCCACGCTGCCTAGCTGCGCAGCAAAAGAGGTCGCCCAAGTATTATCGGGATTGGTAGTAAATTGACCAGACTCTGCATTTTGTAACTGCCCTTGAGTAATGGAACTAAAGTAACCGCCATCAGTCAAACTATCACCAAAAAAAGTCACGCTATTATAATTACTGGCATGAGCCCAGCCTGTAGCGCACAGGGTGATTGCAAGCATGCTTTTGGTAAGGGTCTTAAGGGTTATGGATTGAGCGGCGGATTTTGCAGTATTACAGGACATATCGACTTCCTTGTGATGACTCATAAGGTGATGAGTGTTACGTTTAAGTGTATCTATTTTTCGAGATGCTAGCAATTGGTTTGGTGGTGAAAGATTGGGATCAATAGAGTGAATCACAAAAATCTACTTTCTGCTTAGTGAGGCCGGTAACCCCGATTTCTATATCTTTAATTATTAATTATAGTTATGTCTGATGCCAGCATACTTTTTAGAGTACCACCAAAAATTGAACTAACCCTTATAACTAGGATTAGTTCAATTTTAGTGAGCTTCTATAAAGCTCTGGTAAGAACTTCTAATCTTCTACACCGCCCAGCATGAGCAGCCAAAGGCACCAAAGAAGTCTTTAAAGTTAGACACAGGCGCTTTGGACTTCCAAGCTTTGGCATGGTTATGTCCGTGCAGCGTACAAGAGCTCGCACAGCCGCAAGCCATTGCCGCTTGATTCATGAGTGGCGATAATGAATTTTTGCCCGCGCCTTCAGGCTCGCCCCACGCACCATAACCGCCGTATTGGTTGACCGGTGACCAATCTGGCATTGCAGGCGGGATCGGCGTGTCATAATCGGAGAATTCGCCATCAGCATAAACCACTTTACCGCCGACTACCGTCATGTTTGAGGTCAAGAATGGAATCTCATTGTCAGCGACTGTAAAGAAGTCTTTACTTGGAACAATAAAGTCCGCTAAATGACCAACTTCGATACGACCGCGTTCGCCTTCTTGATTAGAGAACCAAGCGACTTTTTCCGTCCACATCCGTAGCGCGGTTTCGCGATCAACCAAATTGTTTTGATCGTAAAGCTTCATACCACCGACGGTTTTACCCGTAATAAGCCAAGCTAAAGATACCCACGGATTGTATGAGGCGACGCGGGTAGCATCGGTACCAGCTGAAACATTGACGCCGCTATCGAGCATTTGTTTGACCGGCGGCGTATTGGCAGCCGCAGCCGTGCCATAACGCTCAGCGAAATATTCACCTTGATACGCCATGCGGTGCTGTACGGCGATACCACCGCCCAGCTCAGCGATGCGATCGATATTACGCTGTGAAATGGTTTCAGCATGGTCAAAGAACCAGTTGAGATTATCAATAGGCATCTCTTTATGAACCTTTTCAAACACATTTAATGAGCGCTCAATGGTCTCATCATAAGTGGCATGCATGCGCCAAGGCCACTTATTCTGTACCAAGATACGGATAACTTCTTCTAGATCGCCTTCCATCTCAGGCGGCATCTCTGGGCGTGGTTGGCGGAAATCCTCAAAGTCAGCCGCGGAGAATACCAGCATCTCGCCAGCACCATTATGACGGAAGTAGTCATCGCCTTGCTTATAGTTGGTAGTCTGCGTCCAGCGTAAGAAGTCTTCTTTTTCCTCTTTTGGCTTTTGGGTAAATAAGTTATAAGCCATGCGTACGGTAAGCAAATTCTCATCATTGAGCTTTTGTACCACTTCATAATCATCAGGGAAATTCTGCGAGCCGCCACCGGCATCAATAATACCAGTGATACCTAAACGGTTGAGCTCGCGCATAAAGTGGCGGGTCGAATTGACTTGATAATCAAAGGGAAGTTTTGGCCCCTTGGCAAGAGTAGCATAGAGGATAGTAGCGTTAGGCTGAGCGATTAGCAAACCCGTTGGATTGCCATTAGCGTCACGAGTAATTTTACCTCCTGGTGGTTCAGGAGTATCTTTGGTGTAGCCTACTGTACGCAAAGCCGCTGCGTTCAATAGCGCCCGATCATACAAGTGCAAGATAAACACAGGAGTATCTGGGGAGATGGCATTGATCTCATCAATCGTCGGCAGACGTTTCTCAGCGAACTGCTGATCGGTAAAGCCGCCAACTACGCGCACCCACTGCGGAGAAGGAGTCTTATCGACTTGCGCTTTGAGCATCGACATCGCATCGGCTAAGGAGCGCACTCCATCCCAGCGCAGCTCCATATTGTAGTTAAGTCCACCACGAATGACGTGGGTGTGATTATCAAACAGACCAGGGATGACGCTACGGCCATTGAGATTGATGACTTTGGTATTACTACCTGCCAACGCGCGTACGTCTTGGTCATTACCAACCGCGATGAATCTGTCGTCTTTAATAGCGACCGCACTAGCGCTAGGCTTAGCCGGATCTAGGGTAGTCATGTTGCCGTTATAATAAATAATATCTGGGCTTGTCATTGTTATATCCTTTTCATTTATTGGCTTATAAAAAAAGCACCAATCGAGCTGTGAATAAAATATTCCAAACACTTGATTGATGCTTTGCTTAACAGAGATTTTAATTATATTCAGCGCTGAAAGCGGCTAAAACAATTAGATCTTTTTAAGTGCCGGATTAGGACCTATGCTACCTTTAGACATAGCACGGGCAGCGGCTTTGTGTACCATAGTATAAGCATAGTCAACACCCATGCCATAAGCGCCTGAGTGCTCTCTGACGATATCCATAACCGCATCATAAGTGTCTTTATTAGCCCAATCACGTTGCCACTCTAGTAGCACTTGCTGCCACGTTACTGGAATAACACCGGCTTGCATCATACGCTCCATTGCGTATTGATGAGCTTCTACTGAGGTACCGCCAGAAGCGTCAGCAACCATGTAGATCTCATAATCAGTATCCTGCAAGCAAGAGAGCGCAAAAGATAAGTTACAAACTTCCGTCCAAAGACCTGATACTACAATTTTTTTCCGACCCGTTTTAGCGTGCTCAGCTAGCGCGTCACGAACGTTTTGATCATCCCAAGAGTTCATAGAAGAACGCTCAAGCGTATCGTTATCAGGGAAAACACTTAACAGCTCAGGAAAAGTATTGCCAGAGAAGCTCGCAGTCTCGACAGCAGTAATAGTCGTCGGAATACCGAAAGTTTTGGCCGCTTTTGCCAGGCCAACCACGTTGTTTTTTAGACTTTGACGATCAATAGACTGTACGCCAAAAGCCATTTGCGGCTGCTGATCGATAAAGATGATTTGGCTGTTTTGCGGATTTAATAGTTCTAAAAGACCATTTGACATCAGGGTATTCCTTTTGGTTAGTTGAAGTGCAGTTGAGTTAAAACTTAATTTATAGTAATGGTTAAGCATATAAGGATAAATACTATTACGTACAAAGATAAATTCTTGTTTCGAGAACAATAAAATTTATTTGCCAGTGGCATTTTTTAAAGACTGCTTATCACGCATTTTTATCGCGGCATATAGTACGGGCACAATGAAAGGTGCTATCGCCCATAGTCCGATATAAATAAATAGTACAGCACCAATAAAAGCGCCGGCAGTAAAGCTAAAGACCAAGGTAAAGCTATGTCTTAGGCTGTCCATGTTGCAGTTATTACGATCGAATACATAGTCCGATAAGTCGATACCTAGCTGAGTGGTATTACCGGTCATGAGTAGGGTAGGTTTCATCTTACCCATGATGGTTTTGCCCGCGGTATTACGAATAGCAAAAGCGGTCAAACCTAAGAAACCAGTCAACGCTACCTCTAAAGTACCTGCTTGCTCGAAAGGGCCAAAATAAATCGCTGAGGCTAAAAATGCTAATAAAAAAACCACTTCTGCAAATAGTAGGTTACTAAGAATAGGTTTATTAGCACTAGTTATATTGATAAGACGCTTGGTAATAATGACGGTAAGCAAAAATACTGGCAGGGCGCCAAGTTTGACCCAAAGCCCGTTGCCGCCTTGGACTAAGCCACCTCCAGCCATCACCAAGTTACCAGTGACATGATTGGTAAAAAAGCCCAGCAGCCCAATAAAGCCGATGGTATCAATGGCTCCGCCCACCGTCGTTAGCATCACCGGTATCTGATAACGCTGCCAAAAAGTCAACTTAGAAAAAGCATCGCTATCTTCAGCTTTATCACCTGTCGCTTGTTCTTTAATAAGATTAGCCACTTTGTTCTCCCAAGCATGATGTAAATGAGTTGATAAAATCTCATCGAATGTAATAATTAAATTAGCTTTTTAGTCTCATTTTATAGTTATAACTTAAAGCTAGTAGGCACGCTTTAACCTTGTAGTTAATGGTTAAATGAACTGCGAAATATGCTACTTTTTATTAGTAATAAAATCAGAGTGAGCTATCTTAACGGTTAAGTAAAAATTGATAAATAACAGTATTTACAAATATAAGTTCTAATTTTTGGAACAATATTTATGCTCTTAATATGTGATAATTAAAAATATTATGATGAGGATTGTTGTCTAAGACAGGATCTTTATTGGCTTAAATGCTAACTAGCTGCTAACTAAAAGCAGCTCAATAAACTATAAAAAAGGAGTTTTCATTATGAAGAAGTTAATCTTGCTTGCAGGAGCGATAAGCGTCACTGCCTACGCCGTACAAAATCCACCTGCTAGCTATAGTGCTCAAATAATTTTAGACACCTGAGAGGTTTTTTTAAAGTAACGTCTCTATTTTTAAGCTGTAGTATATAATCATTGAAGCTGTGCGGTTTACGTATAGATAGTAGCCCCGCCCCCACGCTCCAGCGATACTCTCTTAGTAGCCCTTTGGTATACACTGTTTTAAAATAGTTGTAGTCCGAGAGGAAAGCCTTCTACCATATAACCAAAACAATAATTGGTTTGATGATATTTCATAAGAAGGAAGGGAAGGTGTTAATATAGATAGCTTAATAAAACAGCCTCATAAAAAATAAGTAAGGAAAGGCTATGCGTATCACTACCAATTTTGATGCCGGTAATGTCGACGTTATCAATTTAGAAAATAAAAAAGACATTCAATTAGCTATTCGTCCAGACGTTGGCGGCGAGTTTTTCCAATGGTTTAACTTTCGTTTGTCAGGGGAGATTGGCGAGCAGTATGTTCTCAATATCGTTAATGCAGGAGAGGCGTCCTATGTTAAAGGATGGGAAAATTATCAAGCGGTTGCTTCATATGATCGGCAGTATTGGTTCCGTCTGCCAACCTCTTATAAAGACGGCAAGTTGACTATAACAGTAGATATGGAGTGCGAAAGCATACAAATCGCTTATTTTGCCCCTTATAGTTATGAGCGTCATCAAGATTTATTAGCCGCCGTACAAATGCATCCATTAGCTACTTTGGAGCATTTGGGTGAAACGCTCGATAACCGCGATTTAACTTTAGTTAAAATTGGTAATAGTGATAGCAGTAATGAGGCCAATAAACGCAAGATTTGGATCATTGCACGTCAGCATCCAGGTGAAACCATGGCGGAATGGTTAGTCGAGGGTCTATTGTATAGCTTATTAGATGAGGATAATGCCACTGCTAGGTTATTGTTAGAAAAAGCCAACTTCTATATTGTGCCTAATATGAATCCTGACGGTAGTGTGCGCGGACATCTGCGTACCAACGCAGTAGGGACTAATCTAAACCGCGAATGGGCAGATCCAAGTTTAGAAAAAAGTCCTGAGGTGTTTCATGTTATCAATAAAATGCAAAAGACTGGTGTGGATCTATTTTATGATGTGCACGGCGATGAAGCACTGCCTTATGTATTCCTGGCGGGCTCCCAAGGGACACCAGGTTATAATGAGCGCCTTGCAGGTTTACGTGATAAATTCTCAGAGGTGTTAAAGTTGGCTAGTGCTGATTTTCAGTCTGAATTTGGCTATGACGTTGATGCACCAGGTACAGCAAATATGACTGTTGCTACTAACTGGGTAGCAGAACGTTTCGACTGCCTGGCCAATACTTTAGAGATGCCTTTTAAAGATAATAATGACTTACCTGACGAAGATACAGGATGGTCACCCGAGCGCTCCATTAAATTAGGGGAGGCGTCGCTAATTGCCATGTTAGCGGTTGTTGATGATTTGCGCTAGTTAGTGATTTAGTATTCACAGTATAGTATTCATCGATTGCTTTTTTAAATGTTTTTTTCTACAATGGCACTTTAATAATGCGCCTATAGCTCAACAGGATAGAGCAGTTGCCTCCTAAGCGATCGATCCGAGTTCGAGTCTTGGTGGGCGCACCATCAAATATGTATATGCTTCATAAGAAACTGTTGCAAACCATGCGTTTCAACAGTTTCTTTTTTCTAATAATATTCAAAATATAAAACTCTCTCTTCACAGCTCTTATTCGCTATTACTAAGAATGTCAGTAACATCTATAGGATCAGCATCGCCGTTGGCTTTAGCTCTAGATGATTCATTGAATAAATCATCCATACTATTTTTATAACCATCGATATTGTTATAGTCATACTTTTCTAAAATATCTTGTCCAGCACTTGAGAGTAAAAAGTTACGGAAGCTTACGGCAGCAGAATGGTCTGTTAAAATCACTCCATCTATAGCCTGTGAGTTTTTTATAGCGTAACTAAACTTAGTAAGACTACGTGCAGTATTGCTATCATTTGTAGTATTACTCGCTGCTTCAACGTCGTTATTAGATTGACTAAGGCTATTATCTTGTTCAGCATTCCTTTTTGATTGAGTATGATCTAATAGTGCTTGTAATGTTGATAACTGAGTTTGGTTTAAAGTATCGTCAGCAATGATTATGTCAATAGTAATCGCTGAAGGTACTGATTTATTAGCGAAATTAACGTTGTCGTTTTTAGCACTGATGTCTTCACTATCTGCACTAACCTCGGTAATACTGACTGCGGGTAAGTTTATTAAAGAGGTAGAGGGCACATAGCGTACTGATACCTGCACACTTGGATAACGGGACTCAAAACGGTTAATAATATCATTTAAGGGTGTTTTTAGCGTCTCTTCTGCTTGTAAGTACAATATGCTATTAGCAACCGCATCGCTCTCATCGTCATCTTTTGCAATGCCCGTAGAGGAGTCAGTACTACCATTATCATTAACCATAATGGGTAAAGGATCTATATTCTTTTGATTACTGGTCCATAACCAAACAAAAATGCCCAGTAGAATAATGAGTAATACGACTACGATTCCCACCAATAACCATTTATAGTCTTTCATAGATAATTGCGTCTTATTTGGCGATAAATTTCAATTTAATAATAGGCTAATGGCGCTGGTTTAATACCTCATCAGCTAAATCGGCTAGCATGTCAGCGAAAATATCAGTGTCGTCGTTTTTGTTATTTATCTCTACGATAGTTGTTTCTGTAGGCGACAGAATTTGTTCAGTCGGATCTGGTTTGCTTTTATTGACAGACATCTTGTTTACTGGTGTAGTCTGCTGAATAGCTTTGTTCTCTGATAATGACGCATGCGCCGCCAAAGGTGATTTACCGTCGTCAAGTAAGTCCTTAAGCCACTTAAAACCGTAGAATTCCCACCATGCTTCAAATTTGGCTAAAGTGCTACCTCGTACGGCGATAGGTAGATTCAACGTACGTAGCTTTTGCGCCAGTACTAAATCATGAATAGCTTGCTCTTGGCTCAAATATAGCTCGTTTTTATTCCCTTTAAAAGGTAGACGTCGCTGCCATGCGGCATCATCAATCTTCATCCGTGGCAATTGCCAAAGCTCGCCGCGATAATAAACGACGTATAAACGCTGTTCAGGATGGACAAAAATAGCATCAATAGGACGCAGTGGCATAATGTTAAAGTGATCTCTTGGTTAAAGAAAGTATAAAATATAACGATAGATGATAATGAGCTTAATGTACAAATGTGAAGCTTGTAACAGTATAGCTATAGCGTACCTCTGCGACAATAGGTGTCGTCAAACGCTTCATGGCTAAGCTTCTATACTAGTAAATAAACATTATCAATGGCAAACTGTATTGTGTTTTACTGACAGGTTAGCACTAAAAACGAATTTCTAGTTATAGCTAGCTATAAATAATCACTTATTAATTATATTAAGCGCAGCCATCTTAGCAGAAAAGCAAAACGGGCACGATAGATAAAAGAGAATTCATAATTATTTTGTTTTTCCCCTTTATTAGCTTTTCCCCTTTATTGAATAGATTTTTATTGAGCTGATAGCTACTTGCTGTGAGAGTCACTGTCCTCATATAACGTAAACTCCATTGTTCCTATTAGATTGTCATTTATGTTTAATATCATTCAGTCGCACCGTACCGAACGCTTGGTTGATGAGTTGTTACAAGCTTATCAGGCCAAAAACCAGCCTATCTTTGCAGAATTTATCGTCATTGTACCCTCAATGGTACTGGGTGATTGGCTGGATAAAACCATTGCCAGTCGCGCCGGTATCAGCACCTTGGTGACAACGACCTTTTGGGGCCAGTATCAATGGACACTGATGCAAGATGTATTAAGCCGCCACAACACCTATTTGTTAGCGCAAAACTCTGAAGCGGCAATCTTGAATGTGCCTGAAGTGGCGGTGTTGTCACCTACAGTGATGCAGTGGCGCTTATTTGGCTACTTGACCTACTATCAAGAATCGATTGTTGCAGATAAAAAACATCCGGTGAATCCACTACTGGCGTCTTTGATTGATGAGCCGCAAGAGGAGCTCGATCTAGATAAAGCTCAACAAGATAAAGCCCAGCAAGATGCCCGTATTTGGCAGCTGGCAAGCGATTTGGCGCGGGTGTTCAACCGTTATTTAACCCATCGTGAAGATTGGTTAGCACTGTGGTCGCATAATAAAGCGCTGGATGTAGATGCGTTGATAGCCGATAAAGATGCCTTGTCACTGCGCTTCGATAAGTATGCACGTGGCACTCCTGAATGGCTGGTTGAGCATTATATTGAATTGGAGGTTGCCCAGCGTTTTTTGTGGTCGAACTTATTTGCTGATGTACATCTGCACCGGGTAGCGCTAGAAGAGGTGTTTTGGTCAGCTCTTAAGCACAATAAGGCAAATGAGCGTGCACAGTTGCCTAAAGTATTGCGTATTTTTACCATTCAGCAGCTGCCGCAGACTGAGCTTGATTTTTTGCAGCGCTTATCACAGTACATGGATATCACCTTATTGCACTATAATCCCTCCAAGCTATTTTGGGCGGATATCGTTGACAAGTCTTGGCTACAACGTCAGCAGATTATCAATCCTGAAAGTGTGTTTTTGCGCGATTATGGACACAGCTTACTATCGCGTTTGGGTAAGCAGTCGCGCGATACCTTTGCTATGCTGGCTAACTTATCGGGGAATGAGCACTACCAAGATGCCCTTGTGGACTGGCAAGATAAATTCGATGACCAGCTTTATGATGCTGATAACCTTAATCAACCCAGCAGCTTTCAAAACCCTCAAGATATTCCCAGTTTACTAAGGCGCCTGCAAAATGATGTGCTAATGCTTGATGAGAAGGCAACCCAGCAAGCCACCGCTGCAAAGGTCTCACAAGCGATGAGCGCGCAAATAGAGCCAAGCTTTGAGCAAGAGAAGCAGCAAACCCCATGGTATGAAGATGAGGTACTTGAGAATAAACGCTTTGAGAAAGAGCGCTTTTGGAACTTATCTGCGCAGGATAATAGCCTAAGCATTCATTCTTGCCATAGTCTGCAACGACAACTTGAAGTGCTGCGTATTATGATTGGGCGCTGGCTAAACGAACCTATCAAATCTGGCGAGAAAAAACGCCATATCTCAGAAATTGTAGTATTAATGCCCGATGTCGAGCGCCACCATGCGCTGATTAGCTCTATTTTCGTTAGCGGGAAGGGTCAAGACGGTTTGACCTTGCCTGCAAAGGTGACCGGTGTCGTCGATGCCGATATTCGCCAGTTATGGGAAGCGATTATCGGCTTTTATAAACTGCTAGGCAGTCATAGCGCCCGTTTTGAGGCCGCTGAGGTTTTGGACTGGCTGATGCTACCGCCGTTATTTGAAAGTTTTGGATTGACCCATGAGCAAATGAGCCGAGGTTGCGATTTATTGGTTGAGGCAGGGTTTATTCGCGGTTTTGACGAGGGGCATCTCAAGCAAACGCTGGATAGTAACGACTTTGATTACCGTTTTAGCTTCGCACAGGCTTTAGATAGATTGACTTTGGGGTTTGTGATGCCAGAGGCGAGCGCCAGTGATTGCTTATATCCCTTGGCAGAGAGTGATTGGCCGAGCACAGCCATGCCTGAGATGAGCTTGCCGCTACCACAAGTGAGTCTGAGCGATGCGATGATTGTGGAAGCCCTTTGCCGCATTTATAGCGGCTTGAATGACAGACGTCATGACCACACCCAAAAAATGAAAGCAGAGCAGTGGCTTGAGCAAATTGAGACCCAAGTAATTCACCGCTATTTTGGCGATGTCGATCAGACCCGCACCATGCGTGCTATCTATAATGCGATGAACGGCTTTAAATCTGGCCTACGCGCCAATCGTCATTATCGGCAATATGCCAGTAGCGATAGCGCCAATAAAGAAGTGGAACAAAAGCTGGCAGGGGTTGAACAGTTGCCGCTCAAACTAAGCTTTATGCTAGATAGTATCGAGGCTGAGCTTGAGAGTCAGCAAGTCAGTGCTGAGCCTACGGGGGTGATTACCTTTGGGCGCTTTGGGGCTTTAAGGAACGTGCCTTTTGAGCTGGTGGTTATGCTCAACATGGACTTATCTGAGTTTCCTGCGCGGGACCGTGATAACCGCTATGATTTGATGAAAGCGACCATTAGCCGCCGTGGTGATAGAGTTAGTGAGGATGATGATAATGGTGCATTTTTGGATGCAATGCTGTGCGCGCGTAGTGCGTGCTGGATATTTTATAATGGTCAAAGCCTGACGGATACCCATGAGCACCTGCCCGCTAATCCGGTGAGCGAGTTGCTACAGTTTTTGCAAGGCGAGGTGCAGTGGCAGATAAATTCACTAGATGCATTGGAGGTCTTACCTGAACATATTGACCCCACTACCGAAAGCCTAAAACGCTATTTGCCTAAGCTAATTAAACAGTGGCTGGTGACTGAGCATCCAGCATTGCCTTTTCATGAAAGTCTGTTCGAAACAGAGATTGAAGACGCTGAGGACTTTCAACAACAAGCTGAACTTCAAACTGAAAACAACACTCAGAACCGTACTCAAGCCAATAGCAAAGAAAGAAACGCTTCCGACGATGCCAATGAGCTTGACGCTATCTTGAATAAAGCCATGCGTAAGACCAAGTTGGCGCAAAAAAAGCAATTTCCACCGGCGCCGCTTTGGCAAGCGGTATTTAAAACCTTGAAGAACAGAGAGTCTAGCGTACACGCCCAATTAGTAAGTTTACCGACAAAAGCGCAGTACGAATCCATTGCTCAACTGCTTAGTCAAGGGCAGCTTGGACAATTAGACCAAATAGATACTCAAACTTTTAACCAAGCTTTTAATAAAAACTTGGCGTCATTGGCAGATATGTTAGAGCTAGATGCTTCTTTAAATATTAATTCTGATGCTAGCGAAGGGAATAAAACGCTTAATCAAGCTCTATTTGATAGCGTATTTAATATCGCTGAGATAGATATCGAAGGGGTGCTGGCTTATCAAGTGCGTCATCCTGCCAAGGCTTTTTTGCGTACTCAAAAGGTGCATGTGGTGCAAGGCGAGGAGGCCACGACCTTGCAGGAGCCGCTGTTTTTAGACCATTTAAATACTTATAAGATTAAAGAGTATTTGATTAATGACATGGTGAACGGTACGGCTAGCGATAATATTGCTACGGACAATGCCGCAGCGCAAATGGCCAGTCAAACCCTAATGTATCAAAAAATCATGCCCGCAGGCGTGGCTCGCCAAACTACTTTGCCCAATCAACAACAAAAGTTGCAGCAGCAATGTCTGGAATTTAAAGAGCAGCTAGTAGCTAATGGTTTTGATGATTTTAATGCGTCTAATGAGGGTACAGAAGATAGCGTTAAAGGCTTGCAACTACTGACGCCAACCACTGAGCGTCCGGTGCAAATAGAGCTGGCGGCTGTGCTAAATCATACTGATAGCAAACCGTTACTTAAACTACTGCCAGAGACTATTAAGATAAAGGGCCCAGTACCAATATCAGTGCCAATGTCAGTATCAAAATCAGTAGATACTTCTAACTCGCATTCCAATCTATCCTATAGCGATGAGTCGCCCAAGCAGTGGTTAAATATCTTACCCAATTCTGCCAGTCCTAAGCATTTACTCAAGTTTTGGTTATCGCATCTGTATTGGCAAGTGGCGAGACGTACTACGGCAGAGCAAGTAGCGCTGGGTGATGGGGTGAGCATTTGGCGCTTTAATAAACCCAGCTCGCAAGTCAAGAAATATGAGAATGTGACTGCCTTTAAGCTCAGCCCGATAGTTTATCAAGAGGCAGTGATTGAACTCATTAAATGGGCAATTTTTGGGAAGCTGGCAGGTCAAGTACCTATTACTTTGTTGCCAGAATATGCGCTTAGCTACCTTGATAAGTCTCTAAAAGTTGAAGAGAATGGTGGCGGCGGCTATTGGCCAAAACGTGCCGATTTTTCAGACTGGTTAAGACCGGGCTACCATGTAGATACGGTATATGATACTTGCTCGCAGCATGCGATTTGGCAATACGTATTACGTGAGCAAGATGCGTTTAATGCCTTATCTATGGCGCTAACGACTTTGGCACAGCCACTGTATGCGCCGATGTTTAGGGCCTTAGAATGTTTAGACAGTTGATTAAATTAGTTTCGCTGACCTATTTTTGACACCTTGATTTGATAAACCATAATTAAAAGTGTATGACCCTATGACCGACATTACTGATATCGACACGCCGCTGAACTTAGCTAACGATAATATAAATGGCACTTCAGAATCATCTGCTGCGCCTACTAATAAGTCTGAGGAAGATAATAGTAGTGAGAGTAGCGCAGATGTAGTGCCCGCGGTTGAGGTTGCGCTGAGCGGTCGGCACCTTATTGAAGCCTCAGCGGGTACGGGTAAAACGTGGACGCTAACAGGTATCGTGCTGCGTCTGCTGATTGAAGCACGGCGCGCACCAGAGCAAATCATTGCTACTACCTTTACCCGAGCGGCTGCTGCGGAGATGCGTCAGCGTATTCACGACCGTTTGGTCGATTTTTATCAGTTATTGCAGTGGCTAAATAGCCTAAGCGCTAATCCTGATAATAAGGACGATTTATATCCCAGTGCATTACAGGTAAAACCTGATGAGGGTAAAGAAAAGCAAGACCAAAAAGGTAGTCACTCAACTGATGAGACTGACGCTACCGGTTTTAATCAAAGTCTTAACCAGGACCTTGCTTATGATAAAAAAGCCGCGACTCAAAAGTGCACTCAAATAAAGGAACAGGCAAAAAAACAGCGTGAGACTTGGTTAGTAGAGCAAGCTAAATATGCGCGTTTAGAAGATATCATGCAAGATCGCATTAATCTGCATTTGGTCGGTTATTTACTCGATAATGTATACACCTATTCGATAGCTGAAGCTACTCGCCGCACGGCACTGGTATTGACCACGCTTGATAGATTATTCGTCGGTACGCTCGATAGCTTGGCGCAAAAGTGGTTGAAGGAGTACAGTAGCGAGACCGGGCATCAGCAAGGCATGGGGATTATCGAAGATAGCGCCATCGAACAAGTCACTGACAGTATTATCCATGATGAGCTGCGCCAGTTTCAGAGTCGGCTGTATTATGAGCAGCCCAAACTGTATGCGCTATTAGACCAGCAGGGCAAACTGACAGCGGTTAGCGACCATAAAAAGTTTGTAACGCGCTCGCTCAACTTTATCTCTGCGCCTATTGATGAGATAAGTCTCGATGAGGACTTCGATTTTAGTGCCTATGAGCAGCTACTTGATGAGTTTGGAGAGTTGGATTTAGCAGATATTCAACCCTATTTAGATCCTGACTATAGAAAATCGCAAGGGTTTCATGGCGGTTCTAATTTATTCAAACAGTTTGACGCCATTGTTGAAGTGCAGCAAAAAATAGCGGAACATCAGCTTAGATTTACTAGCCATTTAAGTGAGCGTGAGACCAAAATTCTTACCTCGTTGAAGGATTCTAGATATCCCAATGAAGAAGGCAAAATTAAGAACTTTAAAAAAAATACAGAAAAGCAGCATGAGGCGTTTTATAAGTTAGAAACTATTAAAAAGTTAATGGCTATATTGGATAGGGTCGAAAAATTAGACCGACATATCATTTTTTTACTCGCCACTCTTAACCGCCATATTGTGCTCGCGGTACGTAATCGATTACCAGTCATTTTAGAAGAGCGCGGCGAGACCACTTATAGTTTACAAATGGTGCGTTTGAACCAAGCTTTAACGGGCAGGCAAGGACAAAAGCTGGCGCGTTATATTCGTCATCATTACCCCGTCGCTTTGATTGATGAGTCGCAAGATATCAATGGCGAGCAGGCCATTATGATTGAAAGTATTTATTTGCCCAAAAGAAGCAAACCATCAGCAACTGATAAAGCGTCAGCCACTAAAAAGTCCCGTCATGAGTTTTTGCTGTTAGTTGGTGACCCCAAGCAAGCTATTTACGGCTTTCGTGGTGGCGATGTCGCTAACTACAATTATATGAAAGCTCAGTTTGATAAAAGCAGCCTTTGGACACTAGATATCAATCGTCGCTCAAATGCTGGTGTGATTAATGCGCTAAACTGCTGGTTTGGTATGCCAGCGGCAACGACTACTGATAATAAATTAGCGCAACTAGGGAGTGGTATTTATTATCAACATATCAAAGCTGCAAAACCAGAAAACCAGCTGTCTTGGTTTAATGCGCCAGATTCTCAAAATTCTCAAAGTCAGCTAGTAACTGAAGTGTTATCAAATCAGCCTGTGAGCTTATTGCATCTGCCTGATGGTAAAGATACTGAGCTTGAATACGATGAGTTTGAAATCACAGCGCGGCATATTGCCACTTTACTTAATAGTGCGCAAACCTTGGATGGCAAACCAATTCAGCCTAGTGATATTGGCGTGCTGGCACGGGCCAAAAAAGATTTAAAACGGGTGGAAGACGAGCTAGTAAAGCTCAATGTGCCGACCTTGACCACCAGTGATGTCAGCATCTTTGAGACGATTATGGCAGAAGATGTGGCAGCACTACTAAGCGCCATGTTATATCCGTATCGTCATGACATCATCAATCGGGTGCTGACCAGTCATCTGTATGGCCTGAGTATCAAAGATGTCAAAGCCATGATGACAGCTCATGAGTCAGGCCATGAATCAAAGATGCTGGATACTAGCAATACCGTATTGAACAACCAAACTATTAATAATAAAACTATCGATAACAAAAAAAGCTATCAAGACTTTATTAGCTATATAAAAGAAGGCGCGCAGCGTTGGCAGCACTTTGGTATTTTGTCAGCGCTACATTACTTACTAGATAAAAGCCCCGTACAGTCACAAGGCGTCTGGCAAGCCTTAGCCGCGCACAAGGACGGTGACCGTCACATCATGGACTTGCGTCACGTGATGGACGTCTTGGCGCAGTTCGGTATTGGCATGGGCGAGCATGAGCTATTGGCGTGGTTCAGACAACATATAGAGGCGGCGCCCAATAGCGATTGGGCTAAGCAGTATCCGCTACCCACAGAGTCAGGCGTGCAGCTGATGACCATTCATAAGTCAAAGGGGCTGGAGTTTCCCATTGTTTATGTGCTCGGTATGGGCGATGCCAGTAGGAAGTCGGGCAATAAGGAGCAGTATGGCCTATATCTATATAACAACCAGCAAGCTCCAACCCTGCTAGCGCAGCAAGCGACAGGCAATCAGCGCCGCTTTTCACCTGTGCAAGCTTCTGCGACTACTGAGAGTTATTTTACGGATATCGAAACTCAAGAGGGTTTTGATGAATTGCGCAGGCTCGGCTACGTTGCCTTTACTCGCGCCAGTGAGCAGCTTTATGTGGTATTAAAAGACCCAACCAATAAATCAGGATTTGATTTAAAGCCCGTGTTTTATTGGTTTGATTCCGAGGAAGCAAAGTTTGAATTACCGGATAGGCTCAAAGGAACGATAGGGATGCTTAGAGCGCACAATGTTAATGGTTTTTACGATAATAACTATGCTAAAACGAAAGGTTTAAATAACGATGCCAAGCTTGTTACTACCAAGCCGACAACGGAGCCTATTGAGTACGCTGATTTTGCAGAGGTCATGAAGACCAGTTATTTCTATGGCTGGGCCAAGACCAGTTTTACCGCTTTGGCCCGTCAGCTTGATGAATCGACGCAGGCGATAGCAGTAGTGGATGAGCGTATTGATGATGCTATAGATATTGATATGACAGAAACTTCCGTAGCGGTTGGGACTTCACTTAATATCAATGAATCTCTTGAACCCGTTGGTAAATTAAGTCTCAAGTCAACAGACGATATCCGCTTTACCTTTGTCAAAGGCGCTAATGCTGGTACTTTTTTGCATGAGATATTTGAAAAAATAGACTTCAATGATAAAAGCAATTGGTCACATGTTATCGATAGAGCGATTAGTAGCTATCAGTTGCCACTGGTCTATAGCAGTGCTGAGCAGCAAAGCCGTATATTACAAGCCAAGCAGAAGCAAGGGAGTCATTCGCTAGATTTAGATACTATAGATTTAGATACTATAGATTTAAAAACCATAGATTTAAAAACCATAGATTTAAAAACCATAGATTTAAAAACCATAGATGTAAGCGCACATGAGGCCTTGATAACTTGGATTGAGGAGGTGCTTGCAGCGCCGCTCTTAGCCTCAAATCAGCCTTTGCAGTCTATTGATGCAAACAAACGTTTTGCTGAATTAGAGTTTAACATGGGCTTGTCTGAGACCTTTAGAGCGCAGGATATTAATAATCTCTTTGAGCAGTATCTCCCGAATGAGACTGACAAACACGTCAACCTCGTCCCGCAAAACAAAGCGCATTTGTATCGTTACCTGCGCGGCGAGATTGATTTGGTCTATGAGCATGCTGGCAAGTATTATGTGGTCGATTATAAGAGTAATTTTTTAGGAAATAGCCTAAGCGATTATAATGAAAACACCCTCAAACAAGCGATGTCTAAAGCAGGCTATTGGTTACAAGCGGCCATTTATCAAGTGGCGTTACATCGATTCCTTGCTATACGAATTAGTGATTACGAAGGCAATGAAGATAAGTATCTAGGTGCGGTCGAATACGTCTTTCTGCGAGGTACTTATGACTCAAACGCTACTGTCTCACCCAGTAATGATAGCTCTGATCGTAGCGACCCGATGTTCAATTATCGTTATGGATTAGTCACTTGGGATATTCCGATTGATTTTATTAAGGCCTTAGATGCATTGTTTGGCATTCCTAATTAGCAGATTTACGGGTTAAAAATAATAACTATTACAGTAATTGAATAAATAAACTAGAGACAAGCATACTATGAGTAATAACCAGAGTAGGGCAGCCATTAGCTTACAAGAAAGCTGGGCAGGTAATATTAGTGATTACATTTTGCTGCGCCGTCAGCAAACGTATTTAGCGTATGACATAAAAGCTGATAAGGATAAAGAAATTGATGGAGTAGTAGCAAGTGTGTTGTTCAGCGCTTTATTCACTATGTTGGCTACTCATCTAGAAGAGGGGCATACAGTATTAACTATTGAAGCTGAAAAGCATCAACTACCATTACAAGGTGAAGTTAATGGCGAAGTAGTTACACTATATGCTTGGCAACAGCAATTGCTCGAGATGCTGGCAACGCCAATTCTAACCCTTATTGATACTCCAATACAGACGCCAGCAGAAGATAGTTTTTTAGAAAACGATTTTATAGCTGAACCTTCGTTGTTTGATTCACTCAATACTTTGCTTAGCAAACGAGAGCAGTTATGGGTGTCGTTGGCACTTAGTAATCATGAAAAAGATAACTTGGTCAAACGTTTGGATACGGTTGTAACGCTATTTCAGGCGTTAAAGAATACGGATTTACCTTCTTTCATCCAGTTGGTTCATAGCCATCCTTTATTTGCTAGCCTTGATGCTGAAAGTAAAGGTAATAATATAAATAGCCTAAGCAAAAATAACCAACCAATAATCTATCAAATCCAAACTCTCAATAGCCCAAACACTAATAACATAAAAACATCCCTTACGTTTTGGCTACATCGCTCTTGGCAAGCAGAATTTAACTTAGCGAAACACATTAATAATATTTTAATGCAGCAAGTGACACCTTTACCCCTATCGATACCTAAAAGCCTACACGAGAAGCAAGTAAACGCTATTAATGTGGCTAATAATAATGCCTTTAGTATTATTACTGGTGGCCCGGGCACAGGTAAGACTTATACCGTTGCTCAATTAGTGATGGCGCTGCAACAAGCGGCAGAGGGTAGGGCGAATGAGCATAAAAATATTAAATTTAGCACCGACAGTGCCAGCCTTGCGTTGGTAGCGCCGACTGGTAAAGCGGCCCAACGTATGCAAGAATCTCTGCAAAGCGCTCTAGACGCAGCGAATGTGGATATACAATTGCAAGAAGCTAAAACCATCCATCGCTTGTTAGGTATTGGTCGAACGGGTAGGCCGCGTTACGATGCCAGCAATCCACTTGGCGAAGATATTATTATTGTTGATGAGGCTTCTATGCTCGGGGTGGAGTTGGCTAATTATTTGGTAAGCGCGGTTAAGCCAGGCGCCAGACTTATATTGCTAGGGGACGCCAATCAATTGGCTGCGGTGGATGCAGGCGCAGTATTGTCTGATTTGTGCCGCATTCCACTATTACAACCCATCCATGTACAGCTAACAGAGAGTAGGCGTTTTGACTCAGACTCTGGTATTGGTAAGCTTGCGTATCAAATCAATAAAGCAGAGACCAACATTGATACTATTTGGCAGTTGTTGGAACAGGATAAGGCGCTGAATTTTCAGTATATAAACAAATCGTTAACATCGATAAGTCATAAAAATAGCCTAAGCAATCGAAGGATCATATCAAAAACATCCCAAAAATATCAAAATTACATAGTAAAGATTAAAAAACTCCTAGAAAACCCAATAGAAAAATCCGTGCCAGAGTCGGTTAAAGACACAATCACTTCCTTAATGGAAACCTTTAATGAGTTTAGAATTCTGTGTGCTGGTCACAATGGTGAATGGGGTGATCATTATATTAATAACTATCTTACGCAGTGGCATCTTACTGAGCTAAAGCTACCGTTAGGTCAAAACACTTGGTTTCATGGTCGGCCAATTATGGTTCTACAAAACAACTATGAGCTAGGACTGTTCAATGGCGATATTGGTTTTTGTTTACAAACGGGCGATGATGGAGGCCGAATGGAAGTATTCTTTGAAAACAAAAAACAGGGGATAGCGGTTAATTTACTAAACGAAGATATGATTGCTACGGCTTATGCGATGACCATTCATAAGTCGCAAGGGTCTGAGTTTGATCATGTAGCGATTACTTTTGATAATACTCATGCAAAATTATTGAGTAAAGAGCTTATCTATACGGCGGTTACTCGTGCTAAAGAGCAAGTTACTATATACAGCACCAAACCAACGTTGGAGAAGGCGGTTCAAACGCCAACAGAGCGCTACACAGGTTTGACACTACAGTTCTCTAATATTAAATAGGGAATTGAATAGGAAAACCAAAAAAGCATCCAAAACGGATGCTTTTTTATTTGACTAGAAGATAAGTTTAAACTTTATCTTCTTTAATAGCATAGATACCAGGCAGGTGACGCAGATAACCATGAAAGTCCATACCACAGCCATAGACATAGCGATCAGCGACATTGATACCAACGAAATCCACTTCGAAATCTTCGATTTTACGGTCGTGCTCTTTATTAAGTAGCACACAGCAATTAATAGAAGCCGGGCTCTCTTTGTCTAACTCTTCTACAATTGCCTTTAAGGTAATACCTTCATCAAAAATGTCATCAATCAGTAATACATGCTCACCTTCCAGATTAATTTCAGGTTTATATTTCCAATCAAGCTCGCTAGTGCCTTCGTTATCACGATAGCGCGAAGCATGGATGTAGTGCATGCGATGATAGAAAGTAAGGTGAGTGAGCAGTTGACCAGCTGGTATCAAACCACCATTCATGACTACCATTACGATGGGATTAAGACCGGCATAATGCAGGTTTAATTGAGCGGCAAGACGCTCATAAGCAGCCGCCACTTCAATGCTGCTGATAAGGCACTCTGAGTTGCGTAGGGTCTTTTCTATTTCTTGATTACTGATTTGGGTCATGAGGTGCGCCTTCGATAAAAAGTGCTGCTTATTCTAGCAAATTTTAGTATATTTGCCCAACGTCATATGCTATTTAGAGCAAATTAATCTTATAATTTAACGGATACTTTATCATTCAGCCTTTTCTATAAAAAAAGGGCGATAAAACCCTGCCAGACGATTAAGTCCAGCATCAGGGAGCTGGGGCAGGAGTTTGTTTAGCGCTAGGCTCATTCCTTTATCAATACCCGCTTTGGCTACTGGAATAGAACCCCGTTTAATCATGCCAAGCTTCAGAGTTTCAGTGAATCGAGTGATAAAATGGGTGAGCGCTACTTCATTCATAGTTTCAAGTGCGGCTTTAAACTTAACCAAATCCACATTATCAGGAGTTACCGCCGCATAACCTTCATTAATGGTTTGAGCGGCCCTATCAGATAGCTTAAAACCTACACGGCGCTCACCATCATTATCTAGAAACATCGATTCATTTTTCAAAAATTCAAAGCTAGGAATAATGTCTTCATTTTTATCTTTACCCAGTAAGACATTGAGTAAAGTTTCAGTAGTACGCTCGATAGTATTGACAATTTTACCCATAGCTGCCTGACGTTCAGGATTGGGAATAACATCGATCAAACCTACCAATAAGTTATCAATCAGCTCACGAGCAATTTGTTGGGTAAGTTCGTTACGATAAGGGTAGTAGTCTACTTGTTCGTTTGAGTTAATAATACGTTCAGCTTCATTTATCATATCGTTCAGTTTATCTGAGGGTATGAACCCAAAATATTGTGCCATTACTCTCTCTTCATTATTGGTGGTTTATATTTATGGAAATTAGTATAGCTAAATTTCACTGTTAAAACATGGCTGCTCTATAAAATAATAAAAGTAGCGCGCTGGAAGTAGCTCCGCTTACTTAATTAGCTTAAAAAGCGTATTACATAGCAGACATTAAACGTTACATATTATGTCAGATAGTTTACAATTGACGACATACGTTTGCAGATTAAGGTTTGGAGTATTTTTATAATCTGTTCAATATAGGAGCGTTACTGTGTAACTGCAGTGTGTTTTGCGCAGCACGCAAGAGACATTTATACCATGCGTACGTCATCATATAAGGCGTCAATTTTATTTAGTATCGATTATAACGTTCTAACTTTTGAATATATCAGTAATTTTATCGCTTCTGTTTTAACTTTATAGGCAGAAGACTACAGTTCGTCCTTTTACATCTAGGGAGAGATAAGATGAACAGTGCTATTGTATTGTTATTTAGCATCGCAGCGATGCTCTGCGGTTACTTCTTTTATTCTAAATTTATCGCCACCAAAATATTAGCGTTAGATAATAGTCGTCCCACGCCAGCTCATACTATGAAAGACGGAGTGGATTATGTACCTACCAATAAATATGTCCTATGGGGCCATCATTTTACTTCAGTAGCAGGAGCAGCACCTATTATTGGGCCTGCGATTGCCGTCATCTGGGGCTGGGTGCCTGCTGTACTTTGGGTAGTCTTTGGAACGATACTCATGGCAGGTGTCCATGATATGTCAGCGATATGGGCAAGCGTACGCAATCGAGGACAGTCGATCGGTTCTATTGCTGGGACCGTTATGGGTACTCGTGTACGTAGTTTAATGATGGTCGTTATTTTCTTATTGTTATTGATGGTTAACGCCGTATTTGGAGTTGCCATTGCTAATATGCTGATCAAAACGCCATCAGCGGTCCTACCAGTGTGGGGTGCATTAGTCGTTGCTTTTATTATTGGACAATGTATTTATCGCTATAATATGAGTCTAGTTTGGGTATCCATCATCGGCGTAACCGCTTTATATGGGTTGATTTATCTCGGGCCTATGTTTCCAATTGTGCTACCTGAGACTTTTTTAGGATTACCTGATAACGCAATATGGATCATTATCTTATTTACTTATGCTGCTATAGCTTCTTTGTTACCGGTATGGATGCTGTTGCAGCCACGTGATTATATTAACGGTCTACAGTTATTTGTTGGTCTAATTTTATTATATGCAGCCATTTTTATATCGACACCGAATATTGCTGCTCCAGCTATTAATACTGATTTGCCTATGGGTACACCATCCATCGTACCACTTTTATTCGTGACTATCGCTTGTGGGGCTATCTCTGGTTTCCACGGGCTGGTAGCGACGGGCACAACATCTAAGCAGATCGATAAAGAGCAGGATGTACGTTTTGTAGGCTACTTTGGTGCGCTTGGCGAAGGCCTGCTAGCCTTGGGAGCAATTTTAGCCGCAACCGCAGGTTTTGCTAGTCTCGGTGAATGGCAAGCAGTTTATCAAAAGTTCGGTGATGGCTCCATTGGGGCCTTTATCGATGGCGGAGCGACTATACTTAATGCTGGCATTGGTATAGATATGGTGTTATCACAAACCATGCTGACAGTTATGGCAGCGTTGTTCGCAGGTACAACTATGGACACTGGGGTCCGCTTGCAGCGTTATATCTTCCAAGAGTTTGGTGAGTTCTATAACCTGCCTATTTTAAGTAAAAGCGTGGTCGCCACCTTCTTAGCCGTCGGAACTTGCCTGCTATTAGCCTTTGGTGCAGGCGGTATCGGTGGTGAAGGGGGGATGATTATCTGGCCATTATTTGGTACGACTAACCAATTGATGGCAGCCTTAACTTTAATGATTGTGACTGTGATTTTGTTACGAAAAGGCAAGCCAGTTTGGTATACCTTGGCGCCATTGTCATTTCTGCTAGTAATGACCGTATTGGCATTATTAATTCAGCTAAGAACTTTTTACACTGATGGTAATTGGTTGCTTATCATTATGGATCTGATAATTTTAATCGCTGCCATTATGGTGACTTTTGAGAGCTTTTCGGTACTGCGCCGTGAGTGGTCACAGCATAAAGGTAAGAATGAGCTTTGATTAGAACTAAGAGTATTTGACTAAAAAACGCTGGCAATTGCTGGCGTTTTTTTATGGTCTATTTTTGTATTGGATAAACATAAGGTATAGTAAGAGAGGAGGATGGTATGCTGGTCTATGGGGTTCAGGAACGGCTATCATTGACGCATTATTGTATTTTGATAAAAGGCGAAATTATGGACGATAGCAAAATCAATTTACCATTATGGCAGCGATTTTTAACAGGACTCAACGAATTCTATCATGCCCCTTATCGACAAACGATGGCTCGCGCGGCTCGTGATGAGGAAGATTTTTTCATGCTGATGATGTTCGCTGAGAGCTTAGGTATTGATAATCCTGCCAGTTTTTATACCCTAGAGTTACAGCCATTATTTTTAGAGAATTTCCACGAGTGGCATACTCGCATGGGGATGGAGAAATGTCCCTTTGATCATATTGGTTGCTGCTAGTGATATTTATAATTATTTAAGAAAGTTGCAGTAAAAGTGGAGTATAAGCTATGGCATTACAACCATTAAGCGCATTAGTCGAGAAATTGGCAAGCCAGCCAATTATATTTATTGGGGGCAAGGGCGGGGTAGGTAAAACCACGACCGCAGCGGCGCTCGCCAGCCGCTACGCTGCTATGCAAAAAAAGACCCTGATTATCTCAACCGATCCTGCGCATAGCTTGGGTGATGTATTAAACATACGCCTTAGTAATGAAAAAACCGCCGTTACTCCTTATCTTGATGCGCTTGAATTAAATCCTGATGTGATCGTAGATAGGCATTTCAAGCAAGTTGAGCAGACTATTAAAGGCTATGCCAATCCCGATATGATGCCTAAAATTCGTGAGCATTTGCGTCTATCAAAGTCAGCACCCGGCGCGCAGGAAGCAGCCATGCTGGAATCTATGTGTCAGCATTTGGTTTCGGCAGCAAGTGCAGGCTATGAACATATTATCTTTGATACTGCGCCAACAGGACATACGCTACGCTTGCTGGTATTACCAGAGATGATGGGCGCGTGGACGGATGGACTGCTCGCTCAGCAGCGGCGGCAAGCTAAACTGCGCTCGGTTGCTACCCATTTAGATAGCCATAATAAAGACACCAAGAGTGAAAACATATCAAATCCGTTTGCTAAACATAAACCTGACCGCTGGGAGCAAGCGGTATCGGTGCTAGAAAAACGCAAACGGTTATTTCGTCAAGCAGGATTGCTACTGCATGACCGTCAGCAAACCGCCATTGTGCTGGTCATGACTGCCGATACTTTGCCAATGGCAGAAACCAAACGTGCAGTGGCACAATTAGAGGAGGCGAAGCTCACGCCAGCGGAAATCGTGGTGAATCAACTTATAACGCCAACTCAAACGGATGAATTCTGGCAACAACGCGCCGATAGACAACAGCAATTAATGAGCGAGATTGAGCAAAACTTTAAAAATTATCCCGTATATCCCATTTATCTACAACAAACCGATGTACGTGGTGCCGAGGCTTTGAGCGAATTGCTGAGTTAAGTGAATTTGTAAGAAGAATGGTTTAAATCGAATTGACATAAAAATTTGTAGAACTAAAATGCTGGGTTAAAAACCCAGCCTACGCTAACTGTAAAGTTTTAAACTGGGTTAAAGCCTTGTAGGGTGCGCCCCGCGCACCATTAGTAGGAATATAATAGATAATCGATGCGCACCATCAGAGTTTAAAAAATTTATAATAAAACCAGTTATTGACGCTCAGAATTATGTATCTGTAACTTATGGGCAAGCGACCACGCTTCATCTATCCGCAAACTTTGAGCGCGTTCGGAGTTACCGCTGCTAAGTGATGACCATTGCGGCTTTCCGCGTGCTCTTTTAAGCTCGCTCGGTAACTTATGAGTCTGCCATGGAGTGACTACGGTTTCATCCTTAACTTCTTCATGCTGCTCATTTTGTTGAACCGCTGGCTCACCCTTATAAAGCAATTGGGTCGCATCAGTTGCCGCATGTCCGCGGTGACGCAATGCAGTCAACAAATCAAGCGCCCGTGTCGCTAGTAAAGTCAAAGTCGGCGGGTCGATATAAAGCCGTTTTACCCCGCTAAGCTTATCGGCGATACTACCAGTATTTGATAATATTCCGCCAGCGATGCCGCCGATAGCAGCGCCCAATCCCATAGTTGTGCCTAGCGCCGCTGCGTCAATACCTAAACCTAATAATGCACCCGCCGCTGCGCCAGAAGTGGTGCGAATACCGTAGCTTTTTAGCAATTCAGGATCAAAGGGATCTTGCTGATAGGCTTGGAGCTCAAGTGGAGTTGCCGCCACATCATTATCATAAAACTTATAGAGATTTAACAATTTATTTTGCATTGCACGCTCACTTTGGCGAACGGCCTCTTGCATTTGTTGTAATACGGGTAGCGGATCATCGTCTTCGTTGATCTCACGCACAAAAGCGGCTACATTTAATAAAAAATCAGCAATAATAAGATGGGCTTCATCATATAGGCGTGCCCAGTCCTCAGTTCGGCGCTGCATTAATTGCTCAAGCATTTCTGAATGAGTGAGCATGGTCGCTAGATTTTGCCAAAGTCGCATTTCATCCTCAAACTCAAAAGCAACTGAGTCAAAGCGGGTTGAGATATGCAAGTTACGCCGTGCCAGCATGGTCTGCCAATCGTCGATATTAGCCTGTTGACTATCGGTAAAGTTAAATACCGGCATCACTGGAATCGCCGCCCACGACAAAATAGTTAATTCATCCTTGTACTTACCCAGCACCGGCTCGCGTGCATCAACCACATAAATGGCCATGTCACTTGCCAGCAGCTGACGAATCACTTTGGCTTCTTGGCTATAATCGTCATAGCTCTTTAAACCATCACCGCCTTGGGCAATATCTGCCGCCAAAAACTGCTGCAAACGCTCGATGCCATCACGGCGACTGGCAGTATTATCCTCCAACCAATCCATCAGACCTGAAGCGTCTTCAAGTCCAGGCGTATCATACAGGGTAACCAGCACTTCACCTGTCTGGCTATCGGTTAACTGGGCACGCTCTACATGGCGAGTGGTCGCCGCCTCGTCTTTGACTTCCCCAAAATAGACATCACGCAGTAAAGTGCGCAAAATAGAGGTTTTACCAGTATTGGTATGACCAACGACCGCTAGTTTCAGCGGCTCACCGCTAGCAATGGTAGTCTTGCTGCTATTATTTTCTTTAGCTAAATCGAGCGGTTGAGAGGATCCATTAGCCATAGCTTCCTGACTTGTTACCTGCTTATTATTGTCATTATTCATAATAAAATCTTATATTTTTATAAATCGTAAATAGTTTACAAAGTTAGGTAATTAAAAGTTAGATAGTTAATAGGTATTGAGCATTAAACATACCTTAATATAAAGGGTTAGTAAAATAAGTGCTCAATAGCAAATCACGCCTAATGATGACTGTCTACTAAACCAATCTCTCGTGCCGCCAGTGCCGTCTGCCACTGCTGATAACGTCCCGTTTTTTCATCAATATCAATAATATCACCGTTTAATAACTGGACCACTGCACCATGTTTGGCGTGAGCCGCTATCTGATCAAGCTTACGTAAGGTGCCACGGTCAAGCAGTGCCTTGCTATGGATACCTAAAATAACTTGTACGGGATGAGCGTCTAAATAAGTGAGCAGACGTGCCATATCGTCACGATCATCCACGATACCAAAGTCTTCAATCTCATCATTGCTATGATTGTCATCAAGACCTGCTTGCCACCAATTGCTCTGATCAGCAGGATACTCTAGTAATGCCACTAGCTTTTTGCCGGCGCTAACCATAGCTTTGGGCGCAACGGGGGCTGGAGCTTGTTTAAAGTCATCAGCATCAATGACTTTACGTTGCCAAAAGTTAATAATCTTTTGGTAATAAGGTAGGTTAATATCCAAACGCATCTTTTTACGGCGGAACATCAGCGCACAAAATATCCATGCCAGCGCCCGTGGGACGATACCGTACATCAGCAAGCTACCGATTAAAAGGCTTGCCCATTGACGCGCTACAGATAAGGGCAGGGCATCGGTGACCAAGCGGCTTTGAACAATGGCGGTATTGTCAGGGACATCAAAGCCTACCATACTGGGCAGCCATCCCAGCATTTGAGTCAAGGTAATCAGCGCTTGGTCAGAGAGCAGAGTCGACTCCCAGCTAAAGCTATACTGACGCACGATGAGCAAAAATATAATAGCCAGCAGCATACCGGTCAAGGTCGCAAGCCACAGCTGATGGCTGAACTTGCCCAAGTACCAGCGCATACCGCTATGCTCAAGCTGGCGCTCGTACAGCTCGGTCGCCGCTAAGGTTACATCGTCTTTACCCCGAATCAAACGACTGGGACTAACAAAATTGGCGAACCAATTAGAGGATTGCTTACCTCTATTCATCAGAGTCAAAACCAGCCAGCCCACCAGCATAATGCTATGAAAACCCAGCAGACAAACCAGCACATAAAAGAAATTGACCACATTGGCTTGCAGCAAAGTAAACAAACCCAAAAACCCTGACACACACCAGACGATACTCATAACCGTCATAATGCCTTTAATACGACCATCAATCTTGCCTAATACCCGAGCAAGATTGCCATTACTATCAATACGCGAGGCGCGTCGGTGCAGTTTTTGAATAGGTGTGCCGTCCTCGGTCTGCAGCTTTTCGGTGACTAATAAAGGGTCGGTGGCAAAAACATGTTGCTTGGTTTCAAGCGTGCGTACCAGCTCAGTTAATTGGTCTTGGGGTGATAGCATGATGAGGTGATATCCAAATAAAGGCGTTGTTTTTAAGGATTATTGTAGCGTATAAATCATGATAATCCGTTAAGTTTTATGAAAGAGCGGTAAATAGCATTTGTTCATAGTAAAAGATAGAAAAATCAGTCAAGATAATAAAACAGCTAGGGCGTGTTGAACATTCAAACGGAAAAAAGAAATTATAGGGAATGACGATGAATAATAAAACTTATCTAATTATTGGCGGGACTGGCGGTATCGGTAAAGCTATGGTCGAGCAATTAGTGGAAGCTACCGCTAACAATCAAGCCAATAGCAGCGATAGTATACGAGTATTTGCTACTTATCATAACAGTGTGCCTGATATTGAAGCCGATCACCTATATTGGCTAAAGATGAATATCAGCGATGAGCAGAGTATCGAGCAAGCTATCGATGAGATTCAACCGCACACCAGCCATATCGATTGGGTCATTAACTGTGTCGGCTTACTGCATACAGAAGCGGCGCAACCAGAAAAAGCACTACGGAAAATTGAGACCGATTTCTTTTTACAGAATATGCAAGTCAACGCTTTAGCCAGCATGCTGATTGCTAAGCATATCAAACCGTTGTTAAAAAAGGCTGAGCGTAGTCATGATAATCCCGCTATTTTTGCAACCATATCAGCCCGGGTCGGTAGTATCAGCGACAATCAATTGGGTGGCTGGTATAGCTATCGAATGAGTAAAGCGGCGCTCAATATGGGCATGAAAAACCTAAGTATCGAATGGAAACGCTCGCTAAAAGAGGTCTGTGTGGTAGTTATGCAGCCGGGCACGGTCAATACTCAGCTGTCGGCTCCGTTTCAAGGGAATGTCGCAGAAGGACAGCTATTCTCGCCAGCCTATAGCGCCGAATCTTTGCTTGAGGTGTTATCGGCTATGAATGCGGATCAATCCGGCAGCTTTGTCGATTGGGCAGGAGAGTCGATAGCTTGGTAATAGCAAAATCAAAAAAGGGCATGTCATTAATTAAGACATGCCCTTTTGCTTTATATTGGGATATAAAGGCCTGATTGCTAATAAGCTACAAACAAGTCCATAAATTCATTGACCGGCGTTTGTTCCAACTGCTGCTGATCATCACACAGCCTGATGATATCGTCACAACGCTCCTCTATGAAGCGCGTCGCAAGGTTGGCTCTGAACTTAGCTTTTAGTACCGGAATACCTTCTTTGCGGCGACGTTTATGACCGATAGGGTATTCGATAGCCACTTTATCGGTGCTACTGCCATCCTTAAAGAATATCTGAATCGCATTGGCAATCGAGCGTTTGCTAGGGTCGTGATAGTCTTTGGTATAGTCCGCATCTTCTTCTACTACCATTTTACTACGCAAACCATCAATCAATATATGATGCTGCTCATGATAGTCATCTTCGTAATTCTCCGCCATCAAGTCGCCAGTCAATAAAGGCACCGCGACCATATATTGTAAACAGTGATCACGGTCAGCTGGATTAGATAACGCTCCTTCTTTAGAGATAATACGAATCGCCGACTCATGGGTAGTTAATACGATTTTCTCAATCTCATCAATTCTATCCTCAATCCGAGGGTGTAGAATGACTGCCGCCTCACAAGCGGTCTGAGCATGGAACTCAGCAGGGAAGCTAAGCTTAAATAAGATATTCTCCATCACATAGCTGCCAAAGTCCCGCTGAAACTTGAAGCGGCGATCTTCTTCAGGCTTGAGCGCCAAATCCTTATTGGTATGGCTAAACAGCACATCGTAAAAGCCCCACTGCGATGCGGATAAAGCTCCAGGAACACCCATCTCGCCGCGTTTGGTAATATCGACCAAGCGTACCGCCCGACTGGTCGCGTCACCTGCCGCCCAAGACTTACGGCTACCGGCGTTGGGCGCATGACGATAAGTACGTAGCGCTTGACCATCGACCAGTGCTTGTGAAATCGCCGCCATAATACGCTCACGGGGTAAATTATAGAGCTTGGCGACTACAGCCGTTGAGGCTAGTTTTACTAAGAACACATGATCGAGACCGACGCGATTAAAAGAGTTCTCCAGCGCCATAACGCCTTGAATCTCGTGCGCCATAATCATCGCTTCAAGGACATCTTTCATAACCAGCGGTTTATGACCTTGGCTAATATTTTGTTGACTGATATAGTCGGCTACCGCCAAAATACCGCCTAAATTATCTGAAGGATGTCCCCATTCAGCAGCGAGCCACGTATCATTATAATCGAGCCAGCGCACCATACAGCCAATATCGAAGGCTGCTTTGATCGGGTCAAGTCGATAAGAAGTACCCGGAACCCGCGCGCCACTGGGGGTGATTTGATCCGCGCAATCAGGGCCCAGATGCTTAGTACACTCGGGGAAGCGCAGGGCAAGCAGGCCGCAGCCTAAAGTATCCATTAAGCAGTAACGGGCGGTATGCCAAGCATTATCGCTGTTGGGTGAGTCGTTATCTATTGAATAGTTAAGGACGTAATCGGCAATTTTTTGAATCTCGCTGTCGTATTCTGGACGGACATTGCTTTCTACATTAGACATAATCGTTACCTCTTCCTTGAAATTCACTTTTATATTACTTTTATTATATAAAAGTAGCATATTCAATATGCAGAGCCAATTGAATTATGTTAAGAAGTAAGTAACTAAGATTAGTAACGGGAGTCGATCATTAGTGAAATCATTTATTATGAATTAAACAGTAGATAGAATTTACCTTAATAATCTCATTAAATAACCCATCTATCAATCCTCAAGCAGGCTTTAGGCTAAATCATGAGATAAATTAAGCCGGCGACAAACGCTACTGCCAGTATTAAAAGTAATAACCCCAAGATTTTTGACACCATACTAGAGCCTTGCTTTTTCACTTTAACCTTTTTATTAACATATAGCACCATTTTGACGTGCTCAAGCCCATCTATAAGATAAAAACCACCCTCAGGGACGAACCCTAGCGATTCATAAAAGCTAAGTAAGTAAGTTTGTGCTGAAATAATAATCGGTTTTTTGCCGTACTTTTTGCGGCAATACTTGATAGCTTCAGTCATGATTTGACGGGCTATGCCATGACCTCGATACTCAGGCAGTACCAGCACTCTACCAATAGCTGGCATAGATTGATAAGCTTTGTTCGAAGGCTCAATTATAGAAAGGTTGGAGGTCATTTTATTGAATTCGGGCGGAATAATACGGCAGTAGGCTATAAGCATCTCGTTTTGATGGACAACCAAATGCAGACAATCAAAGTCCACTTCATCCATATCTTGGTAAGGACAGTTTTGTTCAACCACGAACACTTGCGAGCGTGCTCTTAAAATGTGATAGATATCAACCGAGGTCAAATCATCAAATGCTTTTATAGTAAAATTACGGGTCATAACTAGAATTTCTTAGGGGCTTTAAACGAATAAGGCAATAGCGGTATACGGATAGGACGCTGTCAGATGAGTTTAATAGTAACTCAAAACTTTATCCCCTCGATGAAGAGAGGATAGGGGGTTATTATAAAGGTATAAACTATAAAAGTATGATTAATTTGAAAGGCGGTCTTTATTGGCTTTTACTGTTTTAGCATACGGATTGATACCTTTATCCATAACTTTATTTGCTTCTTGATCAAGTTGGATACCAAAGTTATTGAATGCCTTATAGTTGCCTAGCATTAGGCGTTGCCAATCGCTCATCCATTCATGCGCCAAGGTAATTTGTGAGGCGATAATTTGTGAATTGATATCACCAATAGACTGGATAAAAGCCGTCTGCTTTTCCGCTATCATGCTATGAATCTCTTTCTGTTGGGCTTTAGAGTCCATCGGAGTGGTGGCAATTCTCCAAATACGAGAAGCCATAACTTGTGGGACCGACCAATACATAGCCAAAGCCTTTTGTTGCAGCTTTAAACTAGGCGCTGAAAGGGTAAGCACTGGAATAGTGATCATTTATGTCTCATTTTTAGTATGAATAGTAAAGGCATTCTACTCCGCTTAACGTGATTAGCAACTCCCAAGTGGCGTATTTATACCAAAAACAATCAATCTATACAGAACTAGCGGAGCGGTAAACATAGCAGATGTGTTTGCAATGAATAAGCAGTATGGATAAAGCCTTATCAACCATTAATAGTCTGACTGATTTTATCCAAGTTTAAACTGTCTGACATCGCATTAAATATCTCATAGTACTTACCATGATTGGCGTATAGCTCTTCATGGGTGCCGGTCTCCATAACTTGCCCATCTTCAATAACTACCAAGTCATCAGCATCGATAATTTGTGAGATATTATGCGAGACTATAATTACGGTACGATCTTTTTTGATCAAGTCTAAGCTTTGCTTAATCTGCTGAGTAGCAATAGCATCAAGGCTGGCGGTTGGTTCATCTAAGAACACGATGGGTGGGTTTTTCAGAAACATCCGTGCCAGCGCAATACGTTGTTGCTGCCCACCTGAGAGTAATTTAGCCTCACTTTCATAGCCTTCAGGCATACCTAGTATTTGCTCATGGATAGAAGCTTGTTTGGCGGCATCAACAATATCGTCATCAGTGGCATGCATATCACCATAACGAATATTGTCAGCGATAGTCCCTGAGAAAATATGGTTTTTTTGTAGCACCAAGCCAATTTGCTCACGCAAATCATGGGTGCTGTAGTCTTCTAAATCGCGCCCATCTAGGCAAATAGTACCACTGCTGGGGTCATAAAACTTGACCAGTAGATTAATAATAGTACTTTTTCCTGCGCCGCTTAAACCCACCAAAGCAGTGATGCGATTAGGATAAATATTAAAACTGACATCCTTGAGCGCCTGTTTGCCATTAGGGTAGGAGAAGTTGACATCTGTTAGTTCGATATGACCTTTTAGGTCGGTACATTTGACTTTGCCCTCGCTTTCAATCGCTTGGTCATCATCTAAGATATCAAAGAACCCTTCGGCATAAGTAAGGGCATTATTGATTTGGTCATAAATACGGTGTAGTTCACGAATAGGAGCGGCGACGTTTTGGAACAGCAAGATATGGAACATAATCGCCCCAATGGTCATCTGTCCATTGAGCACGAAATAAGCAGTTAGGACAATAATAACCACCACACCGATTTGCTCAATAAAGCTTTTACCAGCGTTATACAAAAATGCGATACTGCGAATACGCAGCTGGTTGGCAGTCATATCCTTTTGAATTTCCCAGTGCTTATCGGACTCAATGGGCTCCCGCACAAATGACTTAATAACCGTAATAGATTCGATTATTGAGATCACCAATCCACTTTTAGTCTCACGATATTGGCGCATCTGTTTGCGAAACCCTTGCAAACGGTTGGCTTGTTTTTGACTGACAAAAAAGTAAATAGGAACGATAATTAGACCAACCATACCTACCCAAAAGTTGGCATTAAACATAATGATTAACGACACAATCGCACTAGCAAATAGCGGCAGCATGTCGATAAAAAAGTTTTGCACCAGCTGAGTCAGACTGCTTACACCCAAATCAATACGGGTTTGCAGCTTACCGCTAGCGTTTTCGTCACTGGTATAAAAGGCCATTTTATAAGACAGGATACGATCAACCACTTTTTGTGATAAGTCGCGCGATAAATTAATACGGATACGTTCACCAAAATAGCGCTGACCAAAGGTAATACCAACGTTTAGCACCTCTTTTACCAGCAAAATAGTACTAATGAGCGTGAGTAGCCTTAGACCCTCTTCCCAGGGATCGGGCAAGTCAACAATATTAGTTAAGGTATCAATGGTGTACTGCAGTACAAAGGCGTTAACCTGCGCAGTAAACGAACCCAGCACTGTAAGGATCAAGGTTAAAATGAAAAGGCCGCGATAGGGTCTGGCAAACTCGCCCAGTCTTTTTAAAATGGACCACAGCAAAGCCCCCCGTTCCGTTTTTTTGGTGGGCGGCTTTATATCTAGAGGCACACGTCTGGGAGAGTTTGCCATAGTTAAAAGTGCTTATATTAAGTTGTTTTTTAACCTAATCAATTAAACTTGGCTCATTGAAGCAAGTTTAATTGAGATTAGCGTGTCATGAAAAGGCTAAATTATAACTAAAAAGCGTCGGCAGGTACAAACACTTCACCAACCATAATACGACGGGCCGAGCGACTCATGGAGACTTTTTTGGCTTGCCAGCGACCGTCGATTTGTTCAGTTTTGCCACCAACTAACAAGGTGCCTGAAGGATGTCCGAATCTAACTTCACCAAGGCTGCCACCGCCCGCCGCTTCGTTAACTAGTGTGCCCTGTGTGGTTGCTGCTGCCGCAATGGCCACCGCTGCGGTACCCATCATCGCATGATGAAGTTGACCCATACTCATGGCGCGGACGACTAAATCAATGTCACTTTCATCGACGGCTTTACCACTCGATGCCGTATAGCTTTGCGCCGGAGCAACCCAAGCAATTTTTGGAATATGTTGGCTACTTTGTGCTTCAATGATGTCTTTGAATACGCCCATCGCCACACCGCCTTTGGCACGGATTTTCTCAAGTTTCGCTAAGGTTTCGCTATTACTATTGATATCACCTTGCAGTTCCGTACCAGTAAAGCCCAAATCTTCAGCTTTCATAAAAATAGTCGGAATGCCGGCACTGATAAAAGTTGCCTTGACGCTATCTTTATCCAAACCACAACCGGAGACATTAAAATCATCAACTAGATTATTCGTGGGGAACATATCACTGGAGGAGTCAACGGGATCAATAAACTCAATCTTGACCTCAGCGGCAGGAAAGGTGACGCCGTCTAACTCAAAATCGCCGGTTTCTTGCACTTGTACGTTGCCATTCTCATCTTGGTATACAGGCACATGGGCAATAATAGTTTTACCGATATTCTCTTGCCAGATGCGCACTTCACAGATACCGCTCTCGCTACTGGCCGCTACTTTTTTGGCGTCAACGATACCCATATTAATAGCACAAGCGCCAACCGCTGCGGTTAAATTGCCACAGTTGCCCGCCCAATCTATCATCGGCTTGGCAATATTGACTTGTCCAAACAGATAATTGACATCGTGATTGGCTTGTTTCGCCTCAGACAAAATCACCGTCTTAGAGGTACTAGAGCTGCCGTTACCCAAGCCGTCAATTTGCTTACCATAAGGGTCAGGACTACCGATGACGCGCAGTAGAAAGTTATCACGTGCCTTGCCGGGTACTTGGCAACGCTCGGGTAGGTCGGATAATTTAAAAAAGGTGCCTTTTGAGGTACCGCCGCGCATGTAGGTGGCGGGTACGGAGATTTGTGGGGCGAATTTTGGTTTTGATTGGGTCATGGTTCTCATTCCTTTATATTTTATTGTAATGTGAATAGTTAATATTTCTTGTCTGTGGTAAAATACCACAAAATTTACTCCTATTAAATTGGGGTATTAAATAAGGAGGGCATTATGTCCACTGCAAGTATACGACTTAATAAGTCACTAGTTGACAAAGCTCATGCTATTGCAAAAGCACAACATCGGACACCACCGAAGCAAATTGAACATTGGGCAACCATCGGTCAAATTATGGAGGATAATCCAGATTTATCCTATGAGTTTGTTCGTCAGTTATTAATTGCACAAGCAGAGGTTGATGCTGGTATGACTGAACCTTATGAATTTGGCTAGTTTAATCTGGAAAAACTATGACTCAATCTCTACGTGTTATTCAGTCTCATGGATTCAAAAAAGCTGTTAAAAATTTGCATAAGAATCAAAAATCAGACCTTGATGGTGCTGTACAAGCTATCATCGATGATCCTCATCTAGGAACACTCAAAGCAGGTGATCTTTCGTCTGTGCGCGTCCACAAATTTAAAATGGCAAAACAGTTAACGTTATTAGCTTATCAGATAGATGATGGTCAGCTAGTCCTTACATTGCTTATGATAGGCACGCATGAGAACTTTTATCGTGATGTTAAGTTAATACTTTAAAGCTAATCTTTCCAGCTCGATATTGCTAAATAGACTTAGCCAAATGCGCCGCATTCGCAGCTAACCGTAACAAATAAAGCGTATCCATTAAACTATTATAATGAGCAAATGAGCAAGCGACATGATAACTGCGTCATGGCTGTTTTGACGCTTTATAAATACCATATCCGTATCTTCATTTACAGTATCTAAAACGCCTTTAAAGTCTTTGTTCACTTCTGCAAAGCTGATAATTTTCATGATATTTTCCCTAGCCCTAGTACAAAACTCCAATAGTTAGGAAATATAAGCTTAAAAAAACCGATGCCGTATCTCAATACAACATCGGCTATTTTATTACTTGTTAGCTAAATACTAAGCGCTTAAGCCACTTCACCAGCCAAAAACTCTTTGGCAAAACGCTGGAGCATACCGCCAGAGTTATACATCTTAACCTCATCAGCGGTATCTAAGCGGCAAATAACGGGCGCTTTATCGACTGTGCCGTCAGTGCGGTTAATAACTAGCGTCATCTCACCACCAGCCGACACTTCACCTTCAAGATCAAATACCTCAGTGCCATCGATATTTAACGTCTCGCGATTGGTGCCTTCTTTAAACTGCACAGGAAGTGCGCCCATGCCCACTAGGTTTTGGCGATGGATACGCTCAAAGTCTTCGGCGACAACCACTTCTACACCAGCCAAACGTACACCTTTAGCTGCCCAGTCGCGGCTTGAGCCTTGACCGTAGCCGTCACCGGCGATAATAATCAGCGGCTGGTCACGATTCATGTAAGTTTCAATCGCTTCCCACATGCGCATGACTTCACCTTCAGGCTCGACTCTGGCAAGCGATCCTTGGATGACGTTACCGTCTTCGTCACGTACCATCTCGTTTAAGAGTTTAGGGTTGGCGAAAGTCGCACGCTGTGCGGTTAAATGATCGCCGCGATGGGTAGCGTAAGAGTTGTAGTCTTCCGCCGGCAGACCCATAGTATCGAGGTACTCGCCAGCAGCCGAATCGCCCATAATGGCATTAGAGGGTGACATATGGTCGGTGGTGATATTGTCACCGAGTACCGCGAGTGGACGCAGACCTTTTAGCTTATTCATCGCTGCCATCTTGCCTTCCCAATACGGCGGACGACGGATATAAGTACTCAGCTCACGCCAGTCATACTGTGGATCGATGACAGAAGCTTCGTTACGGCCCGCTTGCGCTTTGGCTTCATCAAACATCGGGATATAAACTTGGTTAAACTGCTCAGGTTTGACCGCTGCTTTTACAATGGCATCTACTTCAGCATCATCGAACCAGATGTCTTTTAAGTACACATCGTTGCCGTCTTTATCTTTGCCAAGTGAGTCTTTTTCGATATCAAAACGGATATTACCCGCAATAGCGTAGGCGACAACCAGTGGTGGAGAGGCTAAAAATGCTTGCTTAGCATAAGGATGGATACGCCCATCAAAGTTACGGTTACCAGAGAGCACAGCCGTGCTAAATAGGTCACGATCGATGATTTCTTGCTGGATATCAGGGTCGAGCGCGCCACTCATACCGTTACAAGTGGTACAAGCAAAAGCGACCACATCAAAGCCAAGTTTTTGTAGCTCAGGTAATAATTCTGCTTCCTCTAAATACAGCTTAACGGTTTTTGAGCCGGGTGCTAGGGAAGACTTGACCCAAGGTTTGCGTACCAAGCCTTTTTCCACTGCATTACGAGCCACAATACCAGCAGCCACCATATTGCGTGGGTTTGAGGTGTTAGTACAGCTGGTGATAGCGGCAATAATCACAGCGCCGTCCGGCATTAAACCATCCTTTGGCTCAGGTAATTTATCACCTTCGCCGTGTGCAATACCTTCTTTTACTAAGTCAGTCGTAGAAACACGAGCATGTGGACGCGAAGGGCCAGCAATGTTACGTACCACTTTTGATAGATCGAAACGGAGTACACGATCATATTCAGCATCTACCATGCTATCTGCCCACAGACCCGCTTGCTTGGCATAAGCTTCAACGGTTTTGATCTGCTGCTCGGTACGACCCGTTAAACGTAAATAGTCGATAGTTTGCTCATCGATGGAGAACATCGCTGCGGTGGCGCCATATTCTGGGGTCATATTAGAGATAGAAGCGCGGTCGCCAACGGTTAGATTGCGTGCGCCCTCACCGAAAAACTCAAGATAAGCCGATACCACGCCTTCATCACGTAAGAACTCGGTCATTGCCAGCACTAGATCGGTACCAGTAATACCTTCTTGCAACTTACCCGTCAGCTCCACACCAACGATATTAGGCAGACGCATGTATGAGGGGTTGCCCAGCATCACGCTTTCAGCTTCTAGACCGCCGACACCGATTGAGATCACACCTAGCGCATCGACCATCGGCGTATGACTGTCGGTACCGACTAAAGTATCAGGGAAGGCGATGGCATCGCCGTCTTGGTCAGCGACCACTTGTACCACGGGCGACATTTTCTCAAGGTTAATTTGGTGCATGATGCCGTTACCCGGCGGTACCACGTTGACATTATCAAAGGCATACTGGCACCAATTGATAAAGTGAAAACGGTCTTCGTTACGGCGCTCTTCGATAGCGCGGTTTTTCTCAAACGCATCTTCTTCAAAGCCTGCGTGCTCAACGGCTAAGGAGTGATCAACGATCAATTGTGTTGGTACGATAGGGTTGACTTTGGACGGGTCGCCGCCTTCCGCTGCGATAGCATCACGCAAGCCTGCCAAGTCGACAAAAGCGGTTTGACCTAAAATATCATGGCAGACCACACGCGCAGGATACCAAGGAAAATCAAGGTCTTGTTTGCGGTAAATGTGCTGCTTGAGCGCATCGGTTAAATCTTCTGGTGGACAGCGGCGCACTAGGTTTTCACAAAGTACCTTTGAGCTAAAAGGCAGTTTGGCATAAGCACCAGGCTCAATGTCATTAACCGCTTGCTCGACATCGAAATAATGCAGATCTGTACCGGGTAAGGGTTTTTTATATTGCTCGTTCATGGTTTGCGGATTAACTTGCGTTAAAGGCTGCTTGCTATCGTCGCTCATGGCGTGCTTTCCTTTATAAATAAAGTGGTATAGTGAGTTGAAAATAAAACGGTTATATAACTTTAAACATATTTGGTTAAATTAAAGTCATAAAAATCATTTACTTAGCAAAACTTATCCTTAGCAATAGGCTTTGCTAAATAAACATGATTCAATAAAAGGGATTCACGAAATAAATAGAAGTGCAGGGTGCGACAAGCAGCACCATTAAGGAAGTTATATCCAATAATTGGTGCGCAAGGCACACCCTACAATCTTTATATCAAAAATTAACGATCTGCAATAGCAGGTACGTCTCTTGGCTCTTCACCGATGTACTCCGCACTTGGGCGAATAATACGGTTATTAGCGCGCTGCTCAAAGACGTGCGCCGCCCAGCCGGTTAGACGTGAGCAGACGAAAATCGGCGTAAACAGCTTGGTTGGAATGCCCATAAAATGATAGGCTGAAGCATGGAAAAAGTCTGCGTTACAGAACAGCTTCTTCTCGCGCCACATGACTTCTTCACAGCGTACTGATACTGGATATAACACGGTATCACCAACATCGTCGGCAAGCTTTTCAGCCCATTCTTTAATGATGACGTTACGTGGATCAGATTCGCTATAAATAGCATGACCAAAGCCCATGATTTTGTCTTTACGCTCAAGCATTGCCATCATCTCTTTTTCAGCTTCGTCAGTCGAGCTAAAGCCTTCAATCATATCCATCGCTGCTTCGTTAGCGCCGCCATGCAAGTGACCGCGTAGTGAGCCGATGGCACCAGTGATACAAGAGTGAATGTCTGATAGGGTCGATGCGCAAACACGCGCGGTAAAAGTTGAGGCGTTAAACTCGTGCTCAGCGTATAAGATAAGCGAGACGTTCATTACTCTTTCGTGCAGCTCGTTTGGTTTTTCACCTTTGAGCAGATGCAAGAAATGACCGCCGATAGTGTCATCATCGGTTTCGGTTTCGATGCGTACGTTATCATGGCTAAAGCGATACCAGTAGTTGATGATCGAGGGGAATACTGCCAGCATACGATCAGTCTTGTCATTTTGCTGATCAAAGTCGGTTTCCATTTCAAGGTTACCGAGCATTGAGCAACCAGTACGCAGGACATCCATAGGATGAGCATCAGCAGGGATACGCTCAAGGACGTCTTTTAGAGGCTGCGGCAGACCGCGTAGTTTTTTGAGTTTGGCTTGATAGGTATCAAGCTCGCTTTGGGTCGGCAAATTGCCATAAAGTAGCAAGTAAGCCACTTCTTCAAAGACACAGTGCTCAGCCAAATCTTTGACATCATAGCCGCGATAAGTCAGACCTGAGCCTGATTTGCCAACGGTTGAAAGTGAGGTTTTGCCTGCGACCTGACCACGTAGTCCTGCGCCTGAGAGTTCTTTCTTTGCTGCCATGATTAAATTCCTTTTGTTGGTAGCGTGGTGGTAACGTTGTTATTCATTAACAAAGCACTATTAATGAACAATTTAGATAAAACTATACGAATTCGGACATATCTAAATCTATATTACAGCGCTCAAATTCAGCATTCATAGGTGCTATCAGTGCTCCCATGGTACTGCCTTCACCTTCAGCACTGGTCAATTGTATATACTTTATAGCAACTGGTGATTTCATAAATGCTTGTATTTGAGCTTGCTGTTCTTTGGTGGGAGCAGATACCGCTCTAGATACCTTTTCTCCGCTCATAATAAGTATTTGCTGATTGCTATAATCTAGCATTTTTTCGCCAGCATCAGAGGTATAAAAATCCTCCAGCTCTTGTATCTCGTCCTCAGAGAACTGCTCTCTATAAAAACTTTGTAGCTCGGCACGACCCAAATTCTTATCTCGTGCTTCAAGACAAGATTTTTGCTCATCACTTAAGCTGCTACTATTAATAAGTGGGGTAAAAAAAGCATCATTTAAGCCCTCTAATGCGATGTCGGTAATCACTAAATCTTCTGCTCCACGGCTGCTATTCTGCTCACAGCCGCTCATCAGTATGACTACGCCTAGCATGCTGCCAAGCAATGAGAGTGGCAGAGTTGATACTTTTGATAAAACAGCTTTGGATAAAACCGACATAAATATCCTAAAAATAAAGTAAAGAGGCAAAGAGAGCTGTTTGCTTTTTACTTATTGTCAGCAAAAAGTTTATCGAGCGTTTGCTCAAACTCATGATAGTTTAAGAAGTCATACAACTCCATACGGGTTTGCATAGTGTCAACGACATTCTCTTGGGTGCCATCATCTAAGATATGCTGATAAACGTTGAGCGCCGCTTTATTCATGGCACGGAAGGCGGATAGAGGATAGAGCACCATATCAACGCCTACACCGTATAACTGCTCAGTAGTATAAAGGTCAGTTTGACCAAATTCGGTCATGTTTGCTAGTACCGGAATATCGAGCACATCGGTAAATTTACGATACATCTTAATATCAGTCAATGCTTCAGCGAAGATCATATCGGCGCCGGCTTCTTGAAAAGCAACTGCGCGTTCAACCGCAGCGTCAAGGCCTTCGACAGATAGAGCGTCCGTACGCGCCATAACTACAAAGTCAGGATCAGTTTTGGCATCTAGGGCGGCTTTTAGGCGATCTACCATCTCGGAGATACTAACAATTTCTTTATTAGGGCGATGACCACAGCGCTTTTGCGCCACTTGGTCTTCGATATGCACAGCAGCAACACCCGCTTTTTCCATTTTTCTAATGGTCTGGGCGATATTAAAAGCGCCACCAAAGCCGGTATCGATATCCACTAATAAAGGCGTTTCAACTGCGTCAGTAATACGGCGGGCATCTTCTAAGACGTTATCAAGGCTAGTCATACCTAGATCGGGTAGACCAAAAGAGGCATTGGCTACTCCAGCACCCGAGAGGTACAAAGCTTGATGACCGACTTGAGTCGCCATCATCGCCGTGTAAGCATTAATAGTGCCGACGATTTGTAGCGGTTGATTATTATCATTTTTTTGTTTCATTGCACTGCGAAAGCGCGCGCCAGCTGATGAGCTCATGTGAGAATCCTTGCATAAAGGGTAGGTCATAGGGGGAAAACTTGGATTTCGATACAATCCTTATTGACTTAGAATATACGCAATCTCCTCAATTTGGAAGGGGTTATTATCTCTATAGTTAAGATGTTTTAAAAATAATTTTAATTTAAATTAATAATATTCATATAATAAATAGTGTTATCTATTAATTAGTAATTTACCATTCTCATTATTCAAAATGATGGAAACCAAAACCTTAGTGGCTGATAGTTTTTACATTTAGTTACATATATTTCATCTTGCCTCTATACAGGCTTTCATTTGTAATTCTGGCTTATATTTCATATCTAATAAAAAACCCTAATAGCTAAGCTAAAAGGGTCTGATTTATCAATATTTAATCGAGCGCTTCGTACTATTTATTTAACCAAAGAAACCCGCAAGATTGGCTAAAAATAATAAGGCAAAAAGGGTCAGGAATATTAATCCAGCAATCGATAGGGCGTTCATACCGGCTGATATCTTTTGATGACCTTTGACCAAAGTATAATTCAACCAACCAAAGATAGGCGCAGAAACAAAGGCTGATATCATAGCGAACTTGAGCATGGCGCCTAGCTGGCCGGTGAAGAAGATAATAATAATGAGCCCGCCGCCGATAGCATAGCTGGTCCAAAAGGCGACTTGTTTTTTGTTAATCTCACTTTCGCCCTTAATTAGGCGCCAGCATTCTGCATTGGCACGCCCATAACCGTCGGCGCAAGTGATGGTGGTGCCAAACATGCACATAAAGGCCACGAAGGCTACCAGCAATCTAGACCATTCGCCAATAGTATTGGTATACATACTGATAAGCTGACCGATGTAGGCGCCGCCAGCGGTTTCGATTTCCTGACCGGAGCCATATTGAACAAAAACACCCAATGCTAAGAAAAATAAAGCCAAAATAGCAGAGACTGAATAACCCACATTGAAATCAAGTAGGCCTTGGCGGTGAGTGGTATGATCCGCTTTTCGCTTGGCAGACGTCCACATAGAGGTAATCGCTGCAAACTCAAGTGGCGCTGGCATCCAGCCCATTAGCGCCACAATAAACCCTAAAGTCGCTAAATTCCAAGGGGAGGTAGCGACAAAGTCTGCGGTCACAACAGTAGGCTTGCCAGCCGCAATAATGACGGCCGCTAATGTGGCTACGGTTAGCGCAATCATAATCCATTTAGTCACGCCATCTAGCAGCTTATAATGACCAGCGATCAAGAATACCCAGCACACCGCCACAATTATCAGCGATAAACTAATCGTTGATAAGCCAATAGAAGCAGGCAACATAAAGCCTAATATCACCGCTGCAATCAAAGACACCGCACCGGTACTAATAACCGCTGATAGTATGGATAAGATAAAGTAAACCCATAAATAGACTTTTGAGCGTTTGGCATAGCCGGCAATCAAACTCTCGCCCGTATCATAAACATAGTCCGTTCCGAAACGGAAAAATGGGTATTTAAAAACGTTGGCAAGGATAATCATAATAGCCAACTGCCAACCGTAAATAGCGCCAGCTTGGGTTGAGGAGATAAGATGCGAGCCGCCAATAGCGGCCGTCGCCATCAAAATACCTGGACCAAAAATTCGCCAACTAAAGCCCTCTTTCGCCTCACTGGCGTCACTGGGATTATTCATTTGTTGTGTGTTCATAACTTCCTCAAAGTCTAACTAATGGCAAGCTAACACGGCCTTGTGATGAGCTGCAGGTAAGCAAATGTAAAGTAGCAGCGCTGACTTTAGCATACCTAAGATTGAGACGATAATGATTATTTTTACTAGGACAGCCAATGAATAGTTGGCTATAGGCTTGATACACTTAAATAAACTGCTGAACTCGGTAAGTAATACCCCGCTGCTCATAAACCTGATAAACAGATCTCAATAAGTCAGGGATTTTGGGATGAATAAAGTCTTTTAGCGTATGCAAATAGACAGGAGAGGTGACATTTTCGTGGATAAGGGGTTGATAGCTTATCTGCTCAGTACGCATAGATTTTAGGCTGGCAGGAACCAAAGTTATGCCTTCGCCCGCTGCAACTAGACCCAGTGCCACTTGTAAATCACTGACTTTAGTCGTCATAAGTGGGGTGATACCGTGCTGCGCGAACAGATGTAGCAAGGGTTCAGTAACAGGCTCGGTACTATCTATATCTTTATCCATACCATTTGGGGTTTTTATGATAGTAGCTGCCGTAGTTGATACTGGCAGATGAGTTTGATGGTATAGAATTAATCGGTTATTGGCCAAATCGATTAAGCGTTGCTCCTCATTCTGCGCTAGGGGATGGGCCTTTGGCAGCGCCACTACATAACGTTCGTGACGTAGTAATATCTGCTGTATCCATGGATCTTGATGAGCAAAGCGGCCAAACCCTACGTCAATCTCGCCCGTCTTAAGCGCTTCGATTTGCTGATAAGAGCTGATATCTTTGAGGTTAACCTCAATGTCAGCTTCATTAGCGCCCTGATGCGCGCTGTGTTTAAAGTCGGCGATAATCTCCGGCAATAATCCATAAAGGACCGAGGGTACAAAACCAATATTAAGCGCACTACTGGGCGCAGACATACGCTTGGTCATGTTAGTAATGGTATCAAGCTCTATCAGTAACGCCCGAACTTTGTCATAAAAGAATAAGCCGGCTTCAGTCAGTTGTAATGGGCGATGATAACGATCGATCAGCGCTACATTCATATCAGTTTCCAGCTGCTTAAGTAACCGACTAAGACTAGGCTGCGATAGTCCGGTTATCTTGGCGGCAGCACTGAAGCTTTGTAAATCAGCGACCGCAACAAAAGCATTGAGCTGCTTTAGGTCCATAATTTTTATTCCAACTTTATATCCAATTTTCGATAAGGGCTTTATCGCTGGTATTTTATTATAGCTAGTTGTCTCACGCCTTTGTGAGCTGTATTTAATTAATCAGATTTTAATCAGTTTATGAGTTATTAAGCCGCCTAATACTATAGATAGCAGTCGATTTATAAGGAGGTATCATATATAGTTACAAAATAGTAATATAAAGTAGCATAACGTAACCTTAACGAGTGTTTAAGATTATTCATAAAACTGATTTGGCAGCCTATGAAAGACTCAAATGACCATAATGTTGATTCCATATCCGATCAAATAAAGTCTACTCGTAATAAAACCCGTAGAATGAAAAGTAGTAATAAAATCTATGAGCGCTTTGTTGAGCGCGTCGAAGCTATAGGCCATAAAGAAAAAAGCAGACACCCCGCCAAGGACAAAAGCCTAAATCTAGAAGGATTGCCTATTTGGGATTACTCCAAAACCTCAGATCAAGACTTAAAAAACCAAGATACAGATCAAGGCGAAAATGATTCTATAGAGCAAAATGCGATAAATGATATAACAGAGGATAACAGCTTATCGACAGATATCGATATTGGCTATCAAGGTGAAAGTAATCCCTCTATAAATGCCAGTGGGGTATCACAATCACCATCAGAAGTAGATTTATTCGCTGCAAAGCAAGATAAACAGAAGAGTAAGTTTAATATTATCAGTCGTAAAAATTTAATTATTAGCAGTATCGTTTTGGTTTTATTCACCGGTGCCATTATGGTGGTAATAGCTAGTGGTAAGTTCTCTTATTTAAATAACTCGGCTACTGAGGTTCCAATAATTAATACTGAACCAGCACTTAAAGAAGAGAAGGTCAACCCGCCAGCTGATAGCGATACGGTTAGCACTGATGAGTCAGCGGCGATAGCATCAACAGTATTAGATTCAGTAGCAAAGTTGGAGCTAACAATATCAGACAACCATTTAGATATAGAGGATACGACGGGAACTATAATAAAAAAGGAAGGAGCTGTAATCGAAAATGAAGTAGTAGAAAACGCCAACCCTGATCAAAACCTAGAAGCGCCAACAACTCCTGACAAGGAGAAAGACCAAACTATCGGTATCAGTATTGAAGACTTTAAACAAGAGTCGCAAAGTACTTTATATCGAGAATAACGATATTTTTTAATAAAAGTCCGTTATAATCGCAATGCGAAAAACAATTGTCTGGTATATATATGAAAGATTTCTTAAAAAAGAAGCAAAATAATCCTATTGAACTAAATCATTCAGACCCTTCTAACTATTACTCCGCTCCAACCACCACTGTATTTTCAGCCGACCAGCTCAATAATAACCACTACAATAGCAGCCGTTGGTACTCCTTAGAAGGCCGAGTAGGGCGTATTCAATACTTAGCTATTAGTATGATTTGGGGATTGCTGGCTTTTGTAATAGTATTTATCCTGATGGCTTTGAGTGGCGTATTTGGTAATAGCGTGAATAGCTCATCGCTGCTACTGGTCTATATCGTTATTATTCCTATGTCTATCTACACCTCTATTTTATTACCGCGTAGGCGCTTGCATGATTTGGACAAGTCGGGCTGGCTGATACTAATCACCTTTATCCCTTTGGTTAATTTACTGTTTTATCTATACTTGATTTTTGCGCGTGGTGATGAGGGTATTAATAGATTTGGGCTGCCGCCAGCCCCTTATACCAAAGGTCAGTTTTGGCTGGCAATGCTCATTCCTATTTTCTTTGTACTGGGCATTCTAGGCTCGCTTTTATTGCCAAGCCTGCTACCAAGCTATGTAGATGAAAGTCTGGTAGAAACTCAAATTACTCTAGATGATGCACAAGCACAGATTGAAAGGGCGAAAAACGATGCTGCTGATAACCTAGTAACGTCTTCCACTGAAAGCGCAGCGGATACTCCTACGACTACTGATGATAATGTGGTTAATCAACAGCCGCTCTCGACAAGTGCTTTAACTTATGAAGAGTTTGTAACGATAGCAGAAACGCCTTTGTTCTATGAAACTAATGAATGATACTTGTACGATACCAAGTGATGCGCAGATTGACAATATTGCTAAGCACCCAACCCCTGAAGGTTTGCTACTGACTCTGATGCCAGCGGGGCTTACCCCAAGGTTATCAGCGTGGTTGATTGATTTCCTTATTCGGGCGGTCATTATTATCATTGTCGGTAGCATCAGCGCCTTTTTTGGTACGGCGGGTACGGGTATCATTGCTATTGCTTATTTTTTGATTACGTGGCTCTATCCGGTATATTTTGAGGTGTATCGCCGCGGTATGACCCCGGGTAAAAAAAGACAGGGCATCTACGTCTGTCATGATGATGGGACGCCCATTTCTCTTACCTCCTCGCTGACCCGTAACTTATTACGAGTGGCGGACTTTTTGCCCTTTGGTTTTGCCGCCGGTATCTTAACTATTATGTTTACCAAGCGCTCGCAGCGCCTAGGCGATATCGTTGCAGGCACGCTGGTGGTTTATGAGCAAAAGGATAACTTGAGCAAGTTGTATAGAAGTATCTATGGGTCGTTTGCGACGCCTGAGAATCCAGCAAACTTAAATGCTCAAAGCCATAAACCTCTAAGCAACAATAATACTCAAAGTAACCATATTCAAAGCCATCATACTCAAAGTCATTCTAATAACTTTTCTGCTACTGGCCCTGCTGCCGCTACTTTTGATTCGGCATCTGCACTGTTTTTTTATCCGCTACTACTCAATGAGCAACAAGCCTTGGTTGCTTATACTGAACGTGTTGGATTTTTGTCCGAGGCGCGCCAGCAAGAGATTGCCAGCGTGCTCACTCCACTGATAACCACAACAGTGCAAAGCCCTGCGGCGCAAAAAGTAGCCGTGCAGCAAGCCGTGCTACAAAAAGCTAGGATGATTCAGGGTCAGCCGCTTGATAGTGAAGCGACTACTGCTATGCACTCTCAACACTCCGAGCATTCTCAAAAAGGGAGGCGCTCATGAAGCAGCAGCACTTTGAAAGCCAGCATAGCGCGACTTGGACTCGGCTATCTGAGTTGTTAGCGCAATTGGAGAGTCGTAAAGACAAGAGCTGTAAAGGCAAAAATAGTAAGAAGCGTTCTAAAACCGCAGATTTGAATAACGCCTCTAACACGGCACTTAACCCATCGTTTAACGACAATAACGCCTCAGGCTATGAATTTGTCAGTCTATACCGCATCACCTGCCAGCATTATGCCTTAGCAAAACAGCGCCACTATAGCCCGCAGCTGGTGCACTATCTGCATGAGCTGGTTATCAAAGGTCACCGTCATCTATATCAGCGGGATAGTCATCTGTTGACCCGCATCTATCGATTTTTTAGCTATACCTTTCCGGTACGACTGCGCCTGCATGCCAATCTGTTTTGGCTGAGTCTGGCGTTCTTTTTGTTGCCAGCGATTTTGATGGGCTGGGCAAGCTTTGAGCAATCAGACATGCTCTATAGCGTCATGCCAGCCGAGCAAGTGTATCAGATGGAGGAGATGTACAATCCTGCCAATGAGATGGTCGGACGCGATAGCGAGAGACGCTCAGACACTGATATTGCGATGTTTGGCTATTATATTATGAATAATGTCGGCATTGATTTTCGTATTTATGGTATGGGCCTATTCGCCGGTATCGGTACGCTACTTAGCCTGTTATACAATGGGGTGGTCATCGGCGGCGTGGCTGGGCATTTATCAGGCGTGGGCTTTGGTGAGACCTTTTGGCCCTTTGTCGTAGGACACGGCTCCTTTGAGCTGACCGCAGCGGTGATTAGCGGCGCGGCGGGGCTGCGGCTAGCGCAGTCGCTATTTATGCCCGGCAACTATCGGCGTATCGATGCCTTTAAAATCGCTGGCAAGCAAAGTATTGAGCTGCTTATTGGCGCGGCAACTATGACCTTTATAGCCGCCTTTATCGAGGCTTTTTGGTCGTCATCACCCTTGATACCAGACCTAGTCAAATATATCGTAGCCGCCTTATTATGGGCAATGGTCATCGGCTATCTATGCCTAGCAGGCAGACGAGAGTTTGGTGCTGCAACAGCAGTAGAGTCCGAAACTGATAAAACTGATAAAGCAGAAGTCGTTACGCAAAGTTTAGAGAGGCGCTCATGAATATAGATAGCATGAAAGTGGCTATTCGGCCGATGAGCACCGCGCAAGCTTTGGATTTAGGGATGGCGATGGCGCGGCATTGGTTTGTACCGTTATGGCAGATTTGGCTAGGTATGGCGCTGCCCATTTATGTGCTGTTTTATTTGGGCGGTATGCTGCTTAATATAAATTTTGGTGTGGCGATGGGCGCGTTTGGTGGTTTGGTCTTTTGGTGGCTTAAACCCATTTACGAGAAGCCCATGATTGCTTGGTTAGGACAAGCGTTGTTTACCGAGCCGCCGCCCATCAAGCATACTATTAAGAGCGGCTGGCGCAGTGCTAAATCTTACGGCTTTATCTTGCTATTTAAAAAGCGGCTGTCACTACAAAGGCAGCTTATGTTGCCGATATTAATGCTTGAAAAACCAAGCAAAGCTCAATTTAAAATGCGCTTGTCAATCCTTGCGCGTGGACAAGGCGGCGGGCTTAGCTGGCATACGATTGTATTGGTCAATATTGAGACCATACTGAGCATTGCAGCGGTGATACTGCTATGGCAGCTGATACCTACGGGCATGGTCAAAACAGACACTTTATTTACGATTTTGGAGTATCAAACGCTATGGCTTGAGCTGGCTTGGGGCGCATTGTATTTCTTGGCGGCCAGTATCGTCGCGCCATTTTTTGTAGCGAGCGGTTTTGCTGTTTATTTGACCAAACGCTGTCTACTTGAAGGCTGGGATGTAGAGTTGGTATTTAAGCAGTTGCGCGGGCGTTATCAGGCATCACAAGCTAGCCCTTTAGCGGAGCTGCAAGAGTCCGGTGGACTGGGTCATTTGAATAATTTGGATGGCGTTCAGAACAATACTCAAAGCCAGATTAGCAGCGCTTCTAATACCGCTGAGGGGCAATAGTGATGCGCTTTGATGCTATTATTTTTCCCTTTAATTCTCCTCATCAGTTTTTACTCTTTATTCAAAAGGTTTTTTCTATAAAACGAGTACGCTTAACCTTAACCACTACCTTAATCATTGCCCTTGTCGTGATATTCAATCATGCCAGCTTAGCGGCAACTCCTGATGCGACCGTACCGCCGCTGGTTATATCAGAGAACACCACTATCTCGAGCAGCGAGATACCAAGCGCTGATGGCACTAACACTAACAACGACAATGACAATAAAAATGCAGCGCCCGTCTTCGATAGCGAACAGGGTATAGATGCAAAAGCGGCGATAAAAAATAGCAGCGCTGTACGTCAAGATTTAAGCCGCATCGTCACCAGCGACGTTTATGCCAACATCGATGAGATTAAGTCGTGGGAGGCTATCGAGAAACCTAAGGAAAGCTCGGCTGATGTGACTTGGTTGCGAGAATTACTTAAGTTTATATTTGGTGATGGCTTCAATACTGACGGTTTTATTAATGTATTTTCTTTATTACTAAAAGTATTGCTAGTAGCCACTTTGATAGGGTTTATCATTTGGGTGCTACGCCGAGCAGGTTATCTGGCAGGCTGGGTCAATCCTCTGCGCGCAAATAGCAAACGCCGCACCAGCATTGATAGCAATGTGGCTAGCTATAGCGAGCAAGGATGGGAGCAGCTGCCAGACCATGAGCAGCTGCCAAAAAGGGTCAAACAACTCCTTGCTGAGGATAAGCTGACCCAAGCGGCGTCCCTGCTTTATCGCGGTAGCCTCAGATGGCTTGCTACCACTCAGCAGTTGACTATCAATGTCGCTGCTACTGAAAAACAGTGCCTTGCCCAAATTGAGCAATTGGCGCAAATTGAAGATTTAGCAGTACCCACTGGCCATTCAAACCATTCTAATAGCTCTGTCAATGCTAACAGCGCTATCAATTATGTTAGCCAAATCATCAGCTTATGGATACAGAGCGCTTATGATAAGCGCACTCGAGCGCAGCACGCTGAGCAGCTAAGCGCCCAGCTGGGTGAAAAGGCAGGTATATGGCTTGAGTATCTGCCACCTATATCTGAATACCCTAAAGGCACAGGAGGCGCTGATGTCCAATAAAACCTCAAGCCAGCGCTCATCAAGCAGCTCAAGCAACGACTTTAAACCTGACGGGCGCAGAATCCATATAGCCGGACGTTCAATAAGTCCTTTTTATTTGCTAATGGTACTGGTTATTGTTGCCGGATTTATATGGTCAATTTGGTGGTTTTTGCATAACTTTGAGCGGGTGAGTCGCACCGATTATACCCTTAATCCTCAAGCACAGTACAATCCGTATTACGCCGCTGAGCTACTTATTAACTCGCAGCGTGGTGATGAGGTCGCAACTACGTTACTCGATAGCGACCTAAAAGCCTTGATTGAGGATTTACCTGAGCTTGAGAGTAGCCAATATTCGGGCGCTGGCCCTAGACCTACTTTGATTATCAATAGCATTGGTACTAAGCTTACGCCGGCACGTTTTGATGTGCTCAAATCTTGGATAGAGCAGGGCGGACACCTGATTACCTTTACTGCACAAAGTGCTGATAATGAAGATATGCAAGCGGCACTAAAGCGTTTGGATACGCTACAAGCGCAGAAAGCTAGCCCTGAGACTATCGCTAATGATGAGCGTTTGAGTGAGCTGATGGCGGTATTAGACAGTGGTAATGCATTTTTAAACCAGCTGGGTATCTTTTTAGTCGAGCCAGATGATACGTCATTTGACGGGGTTGATATTGAGGTCTCTGGTGAGATAGAAGCTGAGATTGATAGATTACTTGATGATATTGAAACAGAACAAAATCAGCAACAAGCACTCGAGCAAGCTAAGTCCACGCAAGCATTTGTTAGCCTTACCATAGAGGAGCTGTTACGAGCCCAGCCGTTATCCTTACTGGCTTTAGGTGACGGTCAAGACCAGCTGCGCATGGTCGAGGTAGACCATTATGGCAGTGCGCTTGAGTCTACCTTATTTGAGGCGCTACATCCTGATAGTGAAGCGACTTACCAAGGTTCTGCTCCTAAAGATAAGCAAACGCAGGCTGTTCTTATACGCCGCTATATTAATACTAGCTTAACAGCCTTAAAACAAGCCGCGCCAAACTTTAAATCAAATGAATCAAAAAACGCCCAAATCAAAGATGAAAATGTAGCGAACAATGAAGCAGATGATGAAGACAGCGACATTCTCAAAAGACTGCCTGAACTGCTAACTGCTATGCTGGCATTAGAGGATGATAAGCTAGTAGATTTGTTCTATCCGGCTGATAATATCTACTTGGATACGACTTTTGGTCAAGGGCGCTTAAGCGTTATTAGCGATAGCGAAGCTTTTAGCAATCCCAATCCTAACCTTGAGATGCTTGATATTGCAGAGGCGGGGATGCCAGAAGGGCCAGAAGGGATAGAAAGGGCAGAACAGGAACAGGTCAATACTACAGACGCGCTACCCGTGTCAGCGCTGCATGAGCTGCTAGATTCGGGTTATGTTTTATCCTTGCTTAGCGCCGATAATGCCGCTTGGCTCATCGACTTGACTGCGGACAGTAGCGAGGTGTGGATATTGCCGAATACTGATATTGACCCACTGCCACTAATGCTATGGAAGCAGGCACGTCCAGCGTTATTGGGACTGGGATTATTGGCGGTGTTGTGGCTGTGGTCGCTGTACAATCGCTTTGGCAAAATGGCGCTGCTGCCTACTTCTCAAAGCCGCGATATTATGCGCTATTTTCGCCAAGTCGGCCGCTTTGGCTGGCATCAAGATAATGCCCAAAAGCTCACTCGAGCTACCAAAGACAAAGTGCGTTTATTGATAAATGAGCATCTAAACGACACCGCACAGCCGAATACGGGGAATAGCTCCTCAAACCCTATATCCATTGAAGCGCTACATCATTTGCTTCTTGCTCGCCTGCAAGCCAAAAAGGAGCGCTTAACATTGCCTTTATTAGCGTCCAACGCTGATATAGTTGATATAAATGATACCCGTGCTTTGAGTCAGGATAACGATAATAATCTGCTGCTTACTAATGAAGACTTTATCAAAGCGGCGATAACACCTGCCAGATTACGCGCGGCTCTTGGTCAGCAAAGCACTCAAGCGTTTGCTTTTACCCAAGCGACGCAAACGTTATGGACGATACAATGGCTGCTGGAATAAATGGCGTTCAACAAAGTGCTGCTGGTATAAATTTTGCGCAGCCTCTGTCGGCGTAGGCACAGCACGCAAGTAAAATTTGTACCAGCAGCACGTTAACAGTTTTAAAGTCAATCAACTATATAGCACACTACAATCATTACCTTCTTATTTGCACCGACCCTAAGCTTAGGATAACAAAATGACCGACCCAAACCCCAATCTCGATAGCGCCCTTAATAATAGTTTTGATAACAGTCTATCTAACAATTCTAGTACTAATACTACGCCTATGCCTGAAGTTAAAAACGAGACATCAGCAAATCAAACACTATCAGAAGCTGCACCTACCATACATAAGTCAACATCGCCAGAAACGATGCCTAATATCAGTGCTGAAACGTGGCAAATGGCGGCAAAGCAAGCTCATGCGCTCATGGATGCGGTTGGGCGTAGCGTCATTGGTCAACGTGATATTATCGAGCAGCTATGTATCTGCCTTATCGCTGGCGGGCATGCGCTTATTGAAGGATTGCCGGGGCTTGGCAAGACCTTAATGGTCAAAGCCTATGCCAAAGCAATCGGCGGCATCTACCATCGAGTACAGTTTACCCCTGACTTGATGCCGGCTGATATCACCGGTCATACCTTATATGATATACAAACGGGTGAGTGGAAAGTGCGCCGTGGGCCGGTGTTTTGTAACCTGCTTTTGGCTGATGAAATCAATCGCGCTTCTGCCAAGACCCAAGCGGCGCTACTTGAAGTCATGCAAGAACAGCAAGTGACGATTGAGGGTACAACTTATGATGTCGCTGACCCTTTTATCACTATCGCTACCCAAAATCCCCTTGACCACGAAGGCACTTATCCGCTGCCCGAGGCGCAGCTGGATAGGTTTTTGTTTAATATCCTGATTGATTATCCTACTGAAGACAACGAAGCGCTGATGCTAAAAACGGTACTCAATGGCAATATTGGCGCAACGCTTGATTTATCCGCTGTGCCGCAAGTCATGAGCCCTGAGCGCCTTATCAAATTACAAAAGCTGGCGGCAGTAGTCAGCTTAGATGACAGAGTGGTGAGCTATGCCTTGCAAATTACCCGTATGACCCGCCAGCATCAAGGCATTAGCATAGGGGCAGGGCCGCGAGGGAGCATTGCACTATTACGCGCCGCAAGAGCCAAAGCCCTGATAAATGGGCGACATTATGTGACTCCTGACGATATTGTCAGTGTGGCAGGGGCGGTACTACGCCACCGTATTACCTTAAGTCCGGATTATCAGATTGAAGGCGTACGGAGCGAGCAAGTCATACAGCAAGTGGTGTCTTCAGTGGCAGCGCCGAGGCAATGAAAATATTGCAGTGCTGCTGGAATGAATTTTGCGCAGCCTCTGTGAATACAGCACGCAAGTAAAATTTATACCAGTAGCACTTGGCAAAAAAAGAGAAAACAATGAATCAAGCGCACGCTCAACACACGCCATCTTCTCAAATTCAAGTTCAGCCCAAACTTAGCTTTTGGCAACGACTGCGCCAGTTTCAGCCCAGCACTAAACTGGTGAAAATAGTGCTCCTTTGGTGGCTTGTGCTAGTGGTAGCGACTGCACTTGATATGACCTCAGGTTTTGGCAGTTCTGCGTTAGAGTCTGTCTCAAACCTTTTATATTATCTGTGCGCTCTAGCCTTGGTAGTATTGGTAATCGCATGCGTGCTAGATATTATAATGCTTATTGCTATAAGTCAGGCATCAAGCTATCAGGTTAGCCGCAAGTTCCCCAGTAATGTGCCCATTTATCATGAGATAGATATTGAGGTTTCACTCAGCTTTTCTGGCGCTTCATTTAAACCTTTTAATAAGCTTGGATTCATAAAAAGTATCCGTTTAGAGTTTTATGATGATTATCCTAATCATTTAACCTTGCTAGATGCGATGTCAATTGCCTTTGATATGCCGCTATTGACGCCTTCAGCAAACTCTATAGAAAATACTATAGAAAACCAGCCAACTAGCACACCAACTACCGCGCCAAATAATCAAGCCAATACGATAACCATTTGCTATCCAGTGCTGCCATCTGAGCGCGGTACGGGCTATTTTGGTGACAGTTATTTACGAATAGCATCGCCCATGCGCTTGTGGCGACGTGCTTTAATCATACCAGCAAATGATACTTCTACTGTCCATTCATTTCATGGTTCCAATTATCAATCTAATGATAAACCTAAGTCTTCTTCAACTATTACCCAGCCAGCCCATTCAGCGCAATACCTACGAGTATTGGCTGATTTTTCAGGACTACTTAACAATCAGTTGTCGGTTATCTTTGAAAAAAGCCGCCAAGCTGGCGTGCAAGCGCTGACTAAAGAGGGGCAGGGCAGCGACTTTTTAGACCTTCGTGAATACAGTGCTGGTGATGCGATTCGCCAAATCGACTGGAAAGCCAGCTCGCGTCTGCGCAAGCTTATGAGTAAGTCCTATGAGGATGATAACGACCAAGACTTAGTATTCTTGTTAGATTGCGGCGAGCAAATGCGCCATCAAGATGTGTATCATGATGAAAGTGCTATTGATGAAACTATTAACAATGAAGGTTTAGATAGTATTGAGATTGCCCGTTATGGACGCTACTTTGATAAAGTGCTTAATGCCGTGCTGCTGCTGGCTTATATTGCCAATAAGCAAAGCGACCGCGTGGGACTGATGACTTTTGGCGGTATTGAGGTTTTTTTACCGCCCAAAAAAGGCAGTACTCTGATTCGTGACCTGCTCAACGAAACCGCTGACATCAAACCGACCATGCAAACCGGCGACTATCTGATGGCAGCACAAGACTTGATGAAGAAGCTTAAAAAGCGCAGCATTATTGTGCTCATTACCAATACCCGTGCCGAGGCATCGGATGAGCTTATCCAAGCGGTGAACCTGCTCTCAAAGCGTCATAACGTGGTATTTGCCAATCTGATGGAGCAAGCTATATATGAGCGCTTATACGGTGATGTCATACCAGAGAATATGGATGATGCGCTGCTATATCATGCCTTGGTCGACTATCAACAGTCGCGCCAGCAGCTCCAGCAAAGGCTTAGTAAGCAAACCGGAGCCTTGTGTTTGCAAACGATGGCCAATCAGTTGCCAACGGTGTTAATTCAAGCGTATTTGTCGCTCAGTCGGCGCTGATTATAGCGAATCTACAATAATTTAGATTTTCTCATCTTATAATGCTAAGTTGACATAATATCTTCATAATGGAATACCAATGAAAACTATAGATAGCATAGATAGCAACAGTATAGATAATAGCCAATCAAAGATAGAGATATATCAAGCGGATGATGGGCAAACAGCGATAGAGATTCGTCTAGAGCACGATACTTTATGGCTTTCGCAAGCTCAGTTAGCGGTATTGTTTGAAAAAGATACGGATACTATCAGTTTACACCTAAAAAACATCTATAACGAAGGTGAGCTTGACCAAGAAGCAACTACCGAGGAATCCTCGGTAGTTCGACAAGAAGGTAAACGCCAAGTACGGCGTAACATTCGTTTTTATAATTTGGATGCCATTATCTCAGTAGGTTATCGGGTTAATTCGAAAAAAGGCACGCAGTTTCGTATTTGGGCAACCCAGCGCCTACGCGAATACCTTATTCAAGGCTACACGCTAAACCAGCAACGATTTGATAAAAACTCTAGCGAATTGCAGCAAGCGTTGGCTTTGATTAAAAAGACTGCCCAAAGTCCTGAGTTAAAGACTGACGAAGGGCGCGGACTGATTGAAATTATCAGTCGTTATACCCAAACCTTTTTATGGCTGCAACGCTATGACGAAGGACTACTTGATGACCCTGCAGGGCAGGCTGGTGGTACTTTGCCGACCACCGATGAGGCTATGAGCGCATTAAATGACCTAAAAGCACAGCTTATATCTCGCGGCGAAGCAACTGAGCTATTTGCCAGACCTCGCGGTGACGGTTTAGATAGCGTGCTGGGCAACTTGCAGCAAACGGTATTTGGCGAGCCTGCGTATCCAACGATTGAGAGTAAAGCGGCGCACTTATTATATTTTATGGTCAAGAACCATCCCTTTACGGATGGCAATAAACGCAGCGGCGCTTTTTTGTTTGTCGATTTTTTGCATCGTAACGGCAGATTGCTCAATGATGAGGGCGATATGGTCATCAATAATACCGGACTTGCTGCCTTAACTTTGCTAGTAGCAGAGTCAGACCCCAATCAAAAAGAGACGCTAATTAAACTGATTATGAATATGTTATCACTTGAGAGTTAAAAGGATAGGGTATCATCAAGCACTCAAGCATCTGAGAAATTCAAAGCAATGAGTCTAAGTTTTGACAACTCAGACTTTAAACTAGCATACAGCACAGCACTAAATAGCGTCTATTTAACATAATATACATTATACGAAAACAAACTAACGGCTTTTAGAGAATTCAAGAATAGAATCTTAAACCAAATATTACATATCCTCCATATAATATCTGCTACTTTAATAGCTATGCGCTTATATAAGCATCTTTAATATTAAGGATATTATTATGGTGTCGTCATCTATTTTTGATAAACCTAAATCACACTTATACCGATTATCTGCTACTGGATGTCTTGTAGCTGCGCTAGCGGTTACCGGCTGTCAATCTTCTGCTGAAAATAACGCGGTTATCTCTAGCCAGCAAAATAATAACTCATCGACGCCAATTGCCTCCGATATCAGTCAACAAACTATCACCCAGCAAGCTTCACGTATTCAACGCGCATTAGCTAATAACGATTATGCTCGAATCGTTAAAGATATTCATCCAACACGTGGTGTCCGTTTCTCAATGTACGCTTACGTGCGTCCTGAGTCTGACAAAGTCTTTACCCGTGCTCAATTTGCGCAATACTTGCAAGAGCCCAAAATTCGCTTCACTTGGGGTGCTTTAGATGGTACTGGCGAGCCATTAGTCATACCGCTACCTGAATATCTCGACACTTGGGTTGATGCTAGCACCTTTAATGAATCGACGCCTAGTATCAATGAGTTCAAGCACAGCGGTAATATGATTAATAATATTAATAAAATATACCAAAATTCTGATTTTGTTGAGTTTTATTATAAAGGCACGGAAGAATATGCTGGGATGGATTGGCGCATTATGCGTCTAGTATTCGATGAGTATCAAGGTCAACGTTACTTAGTTGCTATTGTTAATGAACAATGGACGACTTAACTTACTGTTTTATATAAAAAAAATGGTGACGCACTACCCTTTCTGCTTATAATTATTAGATGTTTGGTGCGCTGGGCGCACCCTACAAAAACCTTCTAAAACTCAAGTAAGTTATTGGTTATAAAGTTTTTTTAATAAATAATTATTATAGTGGATCTTGCCGAAAAAACTTCACCATAACGTCATAAATGTCAGGATAAGCATCAATCAGCTTTTGCGGGGTCTCAAAAAACACCTCACTCAATACCGCAAAGAATTCCGCCGGATTGGTTGCACCATAGCGATCAAGACCGGACTTACGATGTTGTTGAAAGTCTTCAAAATCACGGGTCATAATCTCAGTCCAGCGCGTAGGATCCATATCAGGCTGCATCGGCGGAAAACCATTGGCACTACCGTTGAGCATATCAAGCTTGTGCACGAACTCATGAATGACCACATTATGACCATCGCGCTCGCCTGAGTGTTTAGCATCCTTCCACGACAAGACTACCGGCCCGCGCTGCCATGCCTCGCCGCTACGATGCTGCTGACCTTCATGCACAATGCCGAATTCGTCCATGGTTTTGGTCTCGCTTTTATAAGAACCCGGATAAATGATGATCGAAGACCAGCCTTTATACCACTCAAGTCCTAGATTTAGAATCGGCAAACAGGCCTGCAAAGCAATAGATAGCCTTACTCTATCGGTAATCTCAAAACCTTGTGCCCCGTTGATGGACTTCTCATCTAAGAATAGAGTTGCCAATTCAAATAGGCGATTTAGCTCATCCTTGCTCAGTCTGTCTAATATCACAATGCGCTTAGCCGCTTGCATCCAATCCGCTTGAGTAAATTCGCTATTATCTAATATGCGCTGCTCGCGCCAGTCTTTTATTATGTTGAACATGGTTTTCCTTAATATTAGCGTTTATACCTTATTTCTCACTATTATAGAGCTATGTGTAGGATGGATGCCACGCATCGATTGTTAAGTTAACTTTGTTAAGATGCGATTCTGCCACTTCTTATTTTCCTCGCTAGAACCTTTTAATAATACAACTTTAATAACACAGAAGACTAAACCTCTGTTGTTTATTACCCCCTAGACGCGCTATAGTCAATATAAGATACAGGATGTATAGCGGATTTATCAGATGTATGTTGCTCAAATAAAACTGATGTTCTGTAATAAATAATGACTTTACCAAGGATGCGTGAGGTATTTATGAATAAAGAAGCCACCCAGTCTCAGAGCCAGAACCAAAATCAAGATAAAGCCGAAGATCACAGCCAAACCCAGTCTACGGAACCTAGTCAGGCTACTACTGCAGCTACCCTATCAAGCCCTGCAAAAAAACCGCAATGCTTTGATGAGCTCAAGGCAGATAATGGCGAGTATCGCCCGGTCGCCCAAGCGGTTGGCGACTGGATAGAGGATATCAGTGTCGATGGGCTCAATCATCTCAATGAGCAAGCTGAGAATATATTTTATCGAAAAGGCGTTACCTTTACCGTTTATAGCGATGCTAAAAATATTGAGCGCATGATACCTTTTGACATCATTCCCCGCATTATTGCCGCTAGTGAATGGCAGCAAGTAAAAAAAGGTTGCCAGCAGCGGATTACGGCTTTGAACGCCTTTTTGCATGACATCTACCACGATCAAGCTATCATGAAAGAAGGTGTCGTCCCCGCCAGCTATGTCTATGCTAGCGGTTGTTACGAGCCATGGATGATGGGGATTGAGCTGGATAAACCGATATATTCGCACATCAGCGGTATTGATTTGATTCGTGATGAGACCGGACGGTTCTGTGTTTTAGAAGACAATTTACGTACCCCTTCCGGCGTGTCTTACATGCTTGAGAGTCGCAATATATCCGAGACTTTACTCTCAGACTTATTCGCCCATACCCCCGTATTGGATATTAGTGACTACCCCAAACGGCTCAAAGCTTGTCTTGCGAGCTCAACCAGCAAATATGATCCGCAAATAGTCATCTTAACCCCAGGGCGCTTTAACAGTGCCTATTATGAGCATGCTTTTTTGGCACATGAAATGAGCGTCCCATTGGTTCATGGCTATGATTTGGTGGTTGAGGATAGCAAGGTTTATATGCAAGGTATTCGCGGTAAAGTGCAAGTTGATGTGATTTATCGCCGTATTGATGACCCTTATATTGACCCATTAGCCTTCAACTCCAGCTCTATCTTGGGGGTCTCAGGTCTAATGAGTGCCTATCGCTCTGGCAATGTGGTCATCGTTAATGCTCCGGGTACAGGTGTTGCTGATGATAAAAGCTTATATGCCTTTGTGCCGGACATGATTGAGTTTTATTTAAATGAGAAGCCACTCTTGCCCAATATCGAAACTTATCAATGCCGTAAGCCGGATGAATTGTCTTATGTGCTTGATAATTTAGATAAGTTGGTAGTTAAAGAAACGCAAGGCTCAGGCGGTTACGGTATGCTCATCGGACCGACATCGACCAAGCAGGAGATTAGCGATTATCGTCAGCGGCTGCTTGCCAATCCTACCGGTTTTATTGCTCAGCCGACCATTTCACTGTCCACCAATCCTACCGCCGTCAGCGATGGCATTGCCCCGCGTCATATTGACCTACGCCCCTTTATCCTAAGTCACGGCGATGGCTCGGTAGATATCGTGCCGGGCGGTCTCACTCGGGTGGCGATGGTTGAAGGCTCGTTAGTTGTCAACTCCTCCCAAGGCGGCGGCATCAAAGACACTTGGGTAGTTGATGACAGCAAGTTGGACAAAAGCCACTCATCGACCGCTAGCAAAGCCGCTTCAAGCCATAATCAAGAAATTAGCGCCGCTAGTCACGCCAGCTATCACAACCGTGTACAACCGATCGAAGCCGGTTATGAAGACCTTGATGATGCGCCCATGATATTACTACTCTCGACCGCCAGCTATTTAATTTGGCTTGGCAGATATAGCGAGCGCCTCTATTACTACGACAATATTATCAAACAGCTGATCAATAGCGATCTCAAAAAAGCGCAAGTACAACACCTAGTTAACCATTTAGGTTTCGATGCTGATATTAACGACTCGCTAAAGGTCATGAAAGGGCAAATACTCTATGATTTGGAGCAGAAAAGAATCCCAAGCGTGGTCAGCTCCATCGAAACCAATGTCCAAGAAGCTAAAGGGGTCATCGGTAAAGATACCGCAGAACTATATAACCTCATAAAAAGGCTATCAAGCGCAGGGACTTATCGAGCAGCGACCCTACAGCTACACGCCTGTAATGCCGCGATGAAACAAGAACACCCGACGGTAACCTGCTTTTGGCAATTGGGACGACATTTTGAACAGCTTGAGCGTGCGGTTTTATTAGATGAAGAGACTACTGCAGTAAGCTTAGCGTTTAAACATTGGATCAATCAGCTACCAGAAAATACTCGCTGGCGTGAACTTATTCGCCTAACCAATCAGATGATTCAGTCCAAACAGTTTAGTGATTTTAAACTGATAAGCCAAGAGTTTAATATCATTCTCCAGCAAGGCGTTTGATTATAAAAACGTAGCAAAACAATTAAAAATATCAGTAGAAAGCAGCTAAATAGGAAACTACTATGAAACTTCAAATCAGTCATCAAACCAACTATTACTACGGAGAGCTTGCCCAGCGCAGCGTGCAATATATCCGGATGACGCCGATGCAATTGCCGCACCAAGTTATTCACCAGTGGAATGTCATGCTACCCAAAGTGGCAACCAGTCAAAAAGATGGTTTTGGCAATGACTGGTTAACCTTAAGCCGCAATGAATCTCATGACAATTTGCAAATGCAGGCATCTGGTATCGTTGAGATCAACACCGAAACTGAGCGCTTAAAAGACACTGACAACGTCCCCTACTTATTGTTTACCGTACAAAGCCCACTTACCGAGTGCTCGGAGGCGATGCGTGAGTTTGCCGCGCCTTATTTAGAGAACTATAGCCTTGAGAGCCTCAAAGAGTTGGCTAATGCCCTGATCATGAAAATGCCTTTTGTAAAAAATACTACTCATGTGGGCACGACGGCCGCCGAAGCTTTTGCAATGGGTTCTGGCGTTTGCCAAGACCATACCCATGTGTTTGTCGGCTGCCTGCGTGATAAACAAATCCCTGCCCGTTACGTGTCCGGCTATCTATATGACGATACCGAAAACCATATGGCAAGCCACGCTTGGGCTGAGGTTTGGCTTGATGGCTACTGGTACACTTTTGATATCTCCAATCAGATGTTCCAGCCAAGTGCCCATGTTTACGTTGCCATTGGACGCGATTATTCAGATGCAGCACCAGTACGCGGTGTGCGCATGGGCGGTGGTTATGAGAGTCTTTACAGTCAAGTGCTGGTTACAAGGTTATCATAACCGTATCTGATTTTTACTATGCTCGCCTTTTTACTTCATTAGGACAATCTATGACTTACTGCGCCGCTATTCGTCTAAAAGAAGGTATGATTTTTGCCAGCGACACCCGTACCAATGCAGGCGTTGACCACATCTCAACTTTTCGCAAGCTCTATCAATACGGTGTTGAGGGCGAGCGCTTCATAGTCTTGCAGACCGCCGGTAGCCTTGCCACCTCACAAGCGGTGTTTAATAAACTACAAAACGATATCAATCAGCTTCACGAGCACAACCTTCATACCGTAGCGACTTTATTTGATGCAGCACAAATGGTTGGCGAATGCATGCGCAGTGTTATGGTGCATGCACAGGAAGTAGCAAATGATAATAATAGCGGTACCTTTACCAGCTCGTTTTTATTGGGCGGTCAAATAAAAGGTCAAGCACCTGAATTATATATGATTTACCCTGAAGGCAACTGTATTCGAGCCACGAGGGACACGCCTTTCTTTCAGTTGGGCGAAAGCAAATATGGTAAACCCATTCTTGATCGCTCGGTCAAATACGATACGGGGGTCAATCATGCCGCTCAAGCTTTAATGTTATCGTTTGACTCGACCATTCACTCCAACTTATCCGTTGGCATGCCCGTAGATTTTGTCATTTATCAAAATGATAGCTTAACCATCCCCAAAGGCCGCCGTATTGAAGCGGATGACGAATATTTTATTGATATCAGTCGTCAATGGGCTGAGGCGCTACGCCGTACTTTAGTAGAATTGCCTGCCTGCCCTGATGATTATTGGGATTAGTTGTTTTGTAAATAGTTAGGTAGTTACTATTGATAAACTCATAGATTTAAACCAATAAAAAAGGCGCGGTTCGGCTAGTCTTTGACTGCGCTACTTTAACTGGCGTCCCTTGAGCGACAATCTGCCCGCCTGCGTCCCCGGCTCCCGGCCCCATATCGATAATCCAGTCGCTACTACTCGCCACTTGCATATCGTGCTCGACCATAATGACCGTATTACCAGAATCAACCAGCCCATTTAATTGTGCCATTAGCATAGAAACATCAGCAGGATGAAGACCGGTAGTCGGCTCATCGAGGATATAAAGGGTATCGCCGCGCTGGATACGTTGTAGCTCGGTTGCCAGCTTAATACGCTGCGCCTCCCCGCCTGATAATTCAGTGGCTGGCTGACCCAAACGCAGATAGCCAAGTCCCACTTGCAACAAAGCATCTAAGGCACGCAAAATAGGCGCTTCATTGGCAAAAAACTCATAGGCTTTTTCAACGGTTAGACTCAGCACCTCAGCAATGTTTTTATCTCGATAAGTAACCTCAAGCGTCTCATCGTTATAGCGCTGTCCATGACAAACTTGGCAGGGCGCATAAACACTGGGCAAAAATAACAGCTCAACGCTGACAAATCCTAAGCCTTCACAATTTGGACAACGTCCTTTCGGCGTATTAAATGAAAAGCGCCCAGCATCATAACCGCGCGCTTTTGCCGTCTCGGTCGCGGCAAATAATTTACGCACATAATCAAAGAGTCCAGTATAAGTGGCAAGGTTTGAGCGCGGGGTACGGCCAATGGCTTTTTGGTTAATATTCACCAGCCGGCTCACTTTATCCATGCCAGAGACAATATAGCCTCCGATTGGTGCTTCAAATTCTTGCTCCAGCAAGTCCGCTTCATCGGTTGGTGCTTGGGTGACCACGTCTTTCCCCAATGCTTCATTGACCAGCTCAACTAGCGCTTGACTGACCAAACTTGATTTCCCTGAACCGGACACGCCAGTAACGCTAGTGAGCACCCCTAGCGGAAACTCAGCATCTAAACCTTGAATATTATTGCGCTCTATCTCAGCAAGCTTAAGCCAAGCAGTAGGTTGCCTAAGGGCTTGTTTGTTTTCGCTGTTTTTATCAGTGAACAGATATTGCGCTGTCGATGACTCTTTAATACCTTGCAGACCTTCTACAGGCCCACTATAAACAATCTCGCCGCCATGCACGCCAGCCTTGGGCCCGACATCGACCACCCAATCGGCATGGCGGATAACGCTCACATCATGCTCAACCACAAAGACTGAATTGCCAGCGGCTATCAGCTCATCCAAGGCACCGAGCAGGGCTTGCGTATCAGCAGGATGCAGACCCGCCGATGGCTCATCAAGCACATAAACCACCCCGAACAGTTGCGAGCGAATTTGGGTGGCTAATCTAAGGCGCTGTAGCTCGCCTGGAGACAAAGTCGGCGTGGTGCGCTCAAGCGATAAATATCCCAAGCCCAGTTTGGTCAATGCTTCAACGCGCGCTAAGATATCACTAGTAATACGCTGCGCTACGATAGCTTTTTCAGGGGTTTTTTCATAGTTCTGCTCATAGTTATTGTGCTCATAGTTTGGGCTATTAAAGTGGGCATGGGCGGCACTTTGCAGCTTAGTCGCTAGTTCTGTCAAGGTTAATTGTGACAGCTCACCAATATCGAGACCGGCAAATTTAACCGCTAGTGATTCCTTTTTGAGCTTTTTGCCATGGCATTCTGGGCATACAGAGATTTGCATAAACTGCGAAACCCGCTTTTTGACTCGCGAGCTTTGAGTGGTGGTAAATGACTTTAGAATAAAGTTTCTAGCACTGATATAAGTGCCCATATAATTGGGCTTTTCCCCTTGCTCAAGCGCTTGGCGCGTTTGCTCAAGATTATATTCAGGATAGACCGGCACCGTTGGGGTCTCATCGGTGAACAAAATCCAGTCGCGGGACTTTTTGGGCAGTTTATGCCAAGGGGTATCGATATCATAACCAAGCGTGGTCAATATCCGGCTTAGATTTTGACCTTGCCACGCCCCCGGCCATGAAGCAATAGCGCGCTCGCGAATGGACTTGGTGTCGTCGGGCACCATCAAATCTTCAGTCACATCAAACACCCGGCCAATACCTGAGCACGCCCTACAAGCGCCCTCTGGCGTATTGGGCGAGAAGGCATCAGCATAGAGCATCTCTTGCCCAGCCGGATACTCCCCTGCCCGCGAATACAGCATACGTAGCGCATTGGAGATGGTAGTAACGCTCGCCACCGATGAGCGCACCGAGGGCGTCCCTCGTTGCTGCTGCAAGGCGACCGCTGGCGGCAACCCTTCTATCACATCGACATCAGGCTCCTCCACTTGGTCAATCAGGCGGCGCGCATAAGGGGCTACCGAATCCAAATAGCGCCGCTGCGACTCGGCAAATAAAGTCCCAAAAGCCAGCGATGACTTTCCTGAGCCTGATATCCCTGTAAATACCACCAGCGCATCACGCGGCAAATCAACGTCGATATTCTTTAGGTTATGAACGCGGGCGCCCCTGACTTGAATGCCATGTTGAGCATTACTATTTTTAGCATGGTTTTGAATGCGGTTTTTCATACTGTGACGTGGTTTTGACTTATTATTATCTTGATCACTTATAGCTGAGCCATTATTGATTAAATTATTATTATTCATAAAGTAGCGGTTCCTATTAATACTTGGGATATCTGTTTTTAATTTATAATTTTAAGTAGGTTTGGCTGAATATTTTTAGTATCGCAAAAGAGTCTAACATGACTACATAAAAACTTGCGGCAGGCTTACTTATCCTTGCACAGAGAGACAAAAGGATAACTTTATAAAATGGATGATATACAACTGGCTTACCACTAAATAGTTATAACAACTTCAATAAGCAGGCATTAAATCCAAGCAGTATTCTAATTATTGCTTAGGTAAATGGGCCGCTAAATGGTCTAGCAGATGTCTAATTTTTGATGATAAATGACGGTTGTGCGGATAAATAGCCCAGATATCTTCTTCAGGTTCTCGGTATTTATCCAGTAAACTGACCAGCGCGCCGCTCTCTAGATGTTTTTGCACATAATAATCAGGGAGCTGTACGATACCCAAGCCTTTTAACGCCGCATCCACTAAGCTATAGCCGCTGTTATAGCGCACTGTGCCGCGCGCCTGAACTTTTTGTTCCTTATCAGTAGTCTTAAATCGCCAATAATCTAGCGTCCCAAGTAGACAGTTATGCAGCCTAAGATCAGCCAAACGCTGCGGAGTACCGTATTTATCCAAATAAGTAGGCGACGCACAGACAAAACTGGTGCGGCTGCTCAGTTTTTTAGCCATCATAGTCGAGTCGTTTAGATTGCCAATACGAATCGCTAAATCATAGCCACCCTCAATCAAATCAACGGTTTGGTTGGTCAAAAAAGCCGTGACTTCAATATCGCTATACTGCAGCATAAAATCGTTTACTAGCGGCAATAACTGCTGCTCGCCATAAGTGACAGGCGCCGTCAGTTTTATTTTACCTTGAGGTTTTGATTGTAGATTACTTAGCGCCTGCTCAGCGGCATTAAGATCATCCAATATTACCCGGCAATGCTCATAAAACACTCGCCCCTCCTCTGTTAATGACACCTTACGGGTGGTACGATAGAGAAGCTTAGTATTAAGACGCTGCTCTAAAGCGCTTACTTGCCGGCTCACTTGTGCGGTGGAGATACCCAGCTTTTTTGCAGCTTTGGTAAAGCTTTCGTGCTCGGCAACATAAACAAATTCACTAATCCCTTCCCACTGCATGATTATTACTACCTTGTAAAAGATATTTTCGATTTCACTATATTATCATTAACATAGAAATAATATAAAATAGTCACCATAACCTAAAATTCATTAAAATTAAAAAGAAGGAAGTATCGCTATGTCAAAGCAACCTAATACCACTGATAAATTTATTAAATCTAAGGCCGCCATTGCTTGGGGGCCTAACGAGCCGCTATCAATAGAAGAAGTCGATGTCATGCTACCTCGCAAAGGCGAAGTGTTGGTGAAAATCATTGCCAGCGGCGTCTGCCATACTGACGCTTATACTTTGTCAGGTGAAGATCCAGAAGGGGTTTTCCCCGCTATTTTAGGTCATGAAGGTGGCGGTATCGTTGAACAAATTGGCGAAGGCGTGACCAGCGTTGCAGTCGGCGACCATGTCATCCCTTTATATACTGCAGAATGCGGCGTTTGCAAAATGTGCCGTTCAGGTAAAACTAACCTATGCTCTGCAGTACGTGAGACTCAAGGTAAAGGCCTCATGCCAGACGGTACTACCCGTTTTTATAAAGACGGCGAACCCATTTATCATTACATGGGCTGCTCAACCTTTTCTGAATACACCGTCTTGCCAGAGATATCTTTAGCTAAAGTCAATAAAGAGGCGCCTTTAGAAGAAGTCTGCTTATTAGGATGCGGCGTTACTACCGGTATGGGCGCGGTCATGAATACCGCCAAGGTTGAAGAAGGTGATACTGTCGCTATCTTTGGTCTAGGCGGCATCGGACTGTCCGCTATTATCGGCGCAAAAATGGCCAAAGCCAGCCGTATTATCGGAATCGATATTAACGAGAGCAAGTTTGATCTGGCCAAAAAGCTGGGTGCCACCGATTGTATTAATCCAAAAGATTATGATAAGCCGATTCAGGATGTTATCGTTGAGCTGACCGATGGCGGCGTGGATTATTCATTTGAATGTATCGGTAACGTCGATGTCATGCGCTCAGCCCTTGAATGCTGTCATAAAGGTTGGGGCGAGTCGGTCATTATTGGGGTTGCAGGCGCTGGTAAAGAGATCTCAACCCGTCCATTCCAGCTGGTAACCGGCCGAGTTTGGAAAGGCTCAGCATTTGGCGGGGTCAAAGGCCGTACAGAACTACCCGGCTACGTTGAGCGTTATTTAGCAGGCGAGATTCCTTTGAATGACTTCATTACTCACACCATGCCATTAGAGGATATCAACGAAGCCTTTGAGCTGATGGAAAAAGGGGAAAGTATTCGCTCGGTTATTCATTTTGAAGCCTAAGTCTTCACCATCATAGAGTTAAGACGCTTTAAAAATTAAATCATTAGCTTAAAAAAAGCAGCATAAACTTATTTATGCTGCTTTTTTATTATCGTAAATAATCTATTTAATGAGCAGTTTATCCCACCACCAAACGCATGAGCTGAGTACTTATATAACCCCCAAAAGTACCTACCGCATAACCTAATATTCCTAAGAATACCCCCACTGGAGCCAATGAAGGATGAAAAGCGGTAGCAACGATAGGTGCTGAGGATGCTCCGCCGGTATTAGCGTTAGAGCCGACCGCTAAAAAGAAAAACGGCGCACGAATAACTCTAGCAAAGATAAAAATCATAATGATATGAAGGCTCATCCACACCAAACCAATAAGCAGTAAACGCCACTGCGAAACGATACCTGCTAAATTAATCTGCATACCAATAGCGGCAATCAGTACAAAGATAAAAACCGTACCGACTTTGGAAGCGCCTACATGATCAAGCCGGCGAATTTTGGTAAAGGAGAAGATGACTCCAATTAAAGTAATAATCACCACCATCCAAAAAAATGAGCTAGCAAAACTATATTGCACTGCCCAGCTATAGGGCGCAAAAGCCTCTGCAATTTGAGCACCAACAAAATGGGCAACGCCAACCATAGCGAAGCATAGCCCAAACATCACCATTAAATCATTCAAAGTGGCTGGGCGGGCGTGATCACGCTCGTAGCTTTCAACCGCAGCGACCACTTTTTCAATACTGCTAGTATCGGCCTTCAATAATCGGTCTATCTTGTCGCTGTGCTTGGCTAAAATCAAAATGGCCAATAACCACAGTGAAGCATTGGTGGTATCGACCAAAATCATCATACCGAACAAATCATCGCTGACCCCAAACAGCTCCTTCATGGCTGCTTGGTTCGCCGCCCCGCCGATCCAGCTACCCGCTACCGCCGAAAAGCCGCGCCATAGCGTATCATCGCTAAACATCTCAGGCGAGACCCATTTAGCCATGCCCAAACTGATAGGGCCGCTAATAACAATAGCCACACTGGCGGCAAAGAACATTGCAATCGCTTTCCAGCCCAGTCCCAAAATTTTGGGCACATCCATAGACAGCGTCATCAGTAGCAAACTTGCCGGCAGCAGATAAGTAGCGGTAAAGCCATAAATCTGCGAACCCACCCCTTCAGCAAAGACCCCTAAACTATTAAGCGTCGCAGGTATAAAGCAGCATAGAACGATACCTGGCAATACCGCATAAAAACGTCGCCAAAATTTACCCGGTAGCGCTTGGGTATAAAATACCAGACCAATAATAGCCATGATAATGCCAAACGCTAGCGGCAGGCTGTCTATTTGGGGGTAAGCAATAGCGAGCATCTAGTAGCTCCATAGGTAATTAAAATGAGGATAGCCTAAAAACCTTGCAGTATAGACAGGGCTAAACATAGCTGCAAGCAGACATTTTAACTAAATCAGTCGCCGTACTTTTATAAAATTTTTATATTTAGCAATGCTTTTGTTAAAATACAAAAAAGCCAGATAACGAGTATCTGGCTTTTTTAAATTATCTATAAATTTTAAAACTATATAGATTTAACTTAATAGTTAAATAAAAATCTATTATGAGTTTTTACCACGGTTACCGTTTGGGCGACCTTGACCGCCTGAACGATTGGCTGGACGACCTTGGCTACCGCTTGGACGACCACGGCCCGTTGCAGCACGCTCGCCACGTGGAGCGCTACTGCCGTCACCGCGGCTAGGGCCACTGCGCTTGCCTTGATAAGGTTTGCCGCCGAAGCGATCTTTTGGCTTACCTGATGAATCGCGCGGCTTACCGGCATATCCGCTATCGTTACTAGCACGCTGACCAGTCGCTGCGCTATCACTTGAGCGACCACGGCCTTGACCACCACCACTAGACTTGCCAGCATAGCCACCTGAACGGCCACGTCCTTGACCACCACCATTCGAGCGAGCGCGTCCACGGCCGCGACCTTTACCTTTATCATCGCTAGGAACATAAGTCTTTTTAGGCTCCATACCTTCAATGACTTCTACTTCCATTTTACGATTAAGATAACGGTTGATGGCGTTTAATTGTGGGCGATCGTCCATGCTGCATAAGCTAATAGCAATACCAGTACGACCAGCACGGCCACAACGACCGATACGATGCACATAGTCTTCGGTTTGGCGCGGCAGATCATAGTTAATCACGTGTGAGATTGCTGGCACATCTAAACCACGAGCAGCAACATCAGTTGCGACTAAGATTTTGCATTTACCGTTACGCAGGTCTTGCACGATACGATTACGCTTGCTTTGTGGCAAGTCGCCGTGTAGGAAGCTGGCTTTATGGCCATCTTCTTGAAGCTGTTTGGCAAGCTTCTCAGTACTGCGTTTGGTAGCAGCAAAGATGATAACTTGCTCCATATCAGGATCACAAACAATCTTGTCTAAGATTTTGTTCTTGTGATTAAAGTCGTCACAGTAATATACTTTTTCGTCAATATGAGCCGACTCTACCTTGATGGCGACACGCTCAGGATTTTTGGTAAAGGTCGCTGCAATTTTGCCTACAGGGCCATCCCAAGTCGCCGAACACATAATAGTCTGACGCTCAGTAGGAGCCGCTTTCAAGATATCATTGATATCATCAGCAAAGCCCATGTCTAGCATACGGTCCGCTTCGTCAAGCACTAGCACTTCAAGGTTTGATAGATCAACGCGGCCCGCTTTGATGTGATCAAGCAGACGACCAGGCGTGGCTACAATAACTTGTACGCCTTTTCTAAGTGCTGTGATCTGACCATTGTAAGGCGCTCCGCCCACTAATGGTACACAGAATAAGCCGCGCATATCTTTAGAATAAGTGCGCACGCTATCATGGACCTGCTGAGCAAGCTCACGAGTTGGCGTTAAAATTAGCGCTTTGGTTAATTTATCGAAACTAGTGGCACGGCTTAAACGATCCAGTACCGGAATAACGAAAGCAGCGGTCTTACCACTACCCGTTTGCGCCGATAATAAAAGGTCACGACCTTCTAATGCAAAAGGGATCGCTTGGGCTTGAATAGGCGTTGGGTTGGTGTAGCCACTGCGCTCTAGGGCAGTCAAAATCGGCTTGGCAATATTAAGGTCGGTAAAGCTAATCTCATTAGCCGGTGTTTCAGTATTGATGTTTTCAGCAGAAGTAGCTGTAGAGGTGTTTTCAGAATCTAGCATTGCAGATAAGATGTCAGTCATGAGTATCCTTGGTAGTAAATAAAGCCGTTGCAAATTCAACAAGCTTGATGCCTACCACTGATAACCGCTCATCACAAAGCCTCAATAATCACCACGAGCGTTTATCGAAAATTTTCGATAACGGCAAGCTGATAAGCTAAAAGCCAATCAATTTGGTAAGAGGTCTAACGTGCTGTCTGACGTATTTTGGTGGTAGTGCCGAGTGTCTTATCATTGGCTATTATCAGCGACTTATCGATACTTTTTCTAAAGTAGATAGGGGCTTTTTAATAATCAATCTAGCCTATACTAAAAATTTAATGGCTAGTAGATAAGGTATGAGTCATAAATAATAGTATGATAATTCAAACATTATTTAAGTACACAAAATCATCGGCAACAATTACTCATGGTCATCCTAGACCCAAAATCGCAGGCGATGTTATCAATCTCATAATCTACGTTAGTCTATCTAACGTGGCGACGCAGTATAGCACAGTCGATGAACTATACCTATCTATATTTTAAATATTCTCAAAAAATACGCTACCCTTAGTCAGCTCAAAGGCCGATTAGTTAGTATTAGCGCTAATCACCTTTACTTCTGTTACATAAGTAGGTAGTTGCCACGCCCCGCCAGACTCTATCATCCGGCACAGACCGGTCGTACTTTCATGGCTTTTGACGAATTTTTTACCACTCCAAACCCAGTCTGTTTGGGACAAACAGTCACCAATACCGCGGCCTTTTTGTACGGCACTTATTTTGCCATCTTTATAGCTGGTGGCACTAACCGTCACTAAAGTAGGGTCGTAAGGCGCAGTGTCATTAAGCACCCACATGCCATCACCGGTGTTATAAGCTCCATTCCAACAATTATGCTGCGCCAATAACTTTGACTGATTTAACCGCACAATACGCCACGGTAAGTCGTTGCTCAAGTTAGGACAATCATCATCAGCCTGTTTCATTGTGCCCTTCATCATCGCTGCTAATTCTGAACGCTTCATACGAAACGAAGCATTGTTATTCGATCTTGCTTTAGGGTCAGGCGTCACTAAACGCAGAGCAGGCGGAGGGCTGGGTGGCAATACTTTGCTATTGGACTTAACGGTGCCACTAGCACTGACAAAAGCACTAGGGGTACCCGTACGTCCTTGCACCTCGTCAGCTTTGAGCATTACTGCGGTAGCACCCTTATCAGATAAGCGCCAGCGTGAATTACGTACTACCAACTCAATCTTACTGGATTTTGTTAAAGCCTCGACCAAAGCATTGACCTGCGTTTTGGTTAAGTCAGCATCGCCTGAGGTATTAGAGAATGGTTTGGTTTCTCCCAAATCCTGACCATTAATAAATAAAGATATACGGTGACGATTGCCTAATTGCATTAAGGACTTTGCCGCCCCTTCTTTAGCGCCGCCGAGTTTTACTTTACCAATGACCTCGGCATCGCTACCCGCTCGGCGTACCAACAGCACAGAGACCGGAAAGTCACTGTTATTTTCCGCTTGATAGCCCGCTAGCCGGCAGGTACGCGTATTGTCACACACCACTTGCCAGTCTTTATTAGTAAAATCTGTGGCTGCATGATTTATTGAGCTCATAGATAAAGCACTTAAAGCAAATAACACAGGGACCATCCAGTTGGTTGGCACCAAAGATAAAAATGGTGAGTTAGCATTCTTCATTATTGCTCCTCAAAAATCTTAGTTAAATACCAGTTGATCATTCATCGTCCTGCTATTTATAGTTTTATATCCTTCACTATTGGCTCACACTATATGTTGGCTACCTGTTGGTCTAAAAGGCTTAATTAATCAATCTTTATTTAATGGGCTTGCTAAAAAATCGTCATCTTAGCGCACTAATGTTTCTAATTATTATACAAATATATCATTATGTAAATATACTATGAGCTAAAAAAACAGTTCTGGCTACCCAAAACTGTCATTTCTTTTTTAAAGTATACTAAAATTAGCGGTTTTTGTAGTTAAATTTTCTAAAAGTAAGACCAATCAGTTATTCACTGAATTGGTCTTTACTGATCTAATACGTATTTAGGACGATTATAAAAACAGACAAGCTTAAGTAATTGGTTTTAATGGTAAATCCACTGCCCTCTTAACTGCTGGACGTTTAGCTATCTGTTCAGCCCAGCGTTTTAGGTTTTTATAGCTATCGACTTGTAAAAATTCTCCAGCTTCATAAAGCTCACCTAAGGCCAGCTGTCCATACCATGCCCAAATAATCATGTCAGCAATGTTGTAACGCTCTTTACCGTTACCGCACATATATTCATTATCCTGTAGATGTGTATCTAAGACATCGAGCTGACGTTTGGTTTCCATGGTATAGCGATTTATTGGATATTCCATAGGCTCGGGTGCATAAGCGTAAAAGTGACCAAAACCGCCTCCTAAGAATGGGGCACTACCCATCTGCCACATCAGCCAAGATAAGCAGGCAGCACGCTCTGCTCCTTGCTTCATAGGAACGAAAGCCTCGAATTTTTCTGCTAAATATAGCATAATTGCCCCAGATTCAAAGATAGCAAGCGGCTCACCATTTTCATTATGGGCAGAATGATCCACCAAAGCAGGAATCTTAGAATTAGGATTAATAGCGACAAAACCGGAGCCGAACTGTTTCCCTTCAGAGATATCTATTTCATAAGCATCATAGGCAGCGTCGGCAATACCAAGCTCAGCCAGCTCTTCTAAGAGGATATTTACCTTGACGCCATTTGGGGTGTTTAGTGAATACAATTGTAAGGGCGCCTCTCCTACTGGCAATACCTGCTCGTGGCGAGCCCCTGCCGTTGGGCGATTGATACTAGCAAATTTGCCCCCATTGTCTTTATCCTGAGTCCAGACTTTGGGCGGCATATAGTTATTATTTTGCGCATCTTTATTATTAGTAGATTGCTGATTATTACTCATAAAAGCTCCTTTGTTGTTATTAGAGATGCTCTACTATAACGACTCCATGCCCGCCTATAAAAGGCCTCTCATGTAATTAATGTAGTTATTTTTAACTGGCAAGCAATCTAGTCATTATTCAGCCGCTATTACTCAGCTATTATTAATCAGTTACTATGCACATCTTTAATTGCCCGCTGGTTATTCTTATACTACGCACGTTTTCATAGCATTATAAAAATACTAATAGTTTTATAAAAATAAAAGCAAGCGTATTGCTTATGTAGCCAATACTCAAATGACCACAGGTTTAAAAAAGAAATGGTGACGTCCCGTATGGTAACGCTAACCCCGACCCAAGATAAATACCTACCTTATATATTGGCGGTAGCGCTGTTTATGCAGATTTTAGACGCCACCATTTTGAACACCTCGTTACCCCAAATGGCGCAAGCACTAGGTGAGTCACCCCTTAAAATGCAATGGGCGGTGATCAGCTATGCCTTAACTTTAGCTATCTTTATTCCAATTAGCGGATTTTTGGCAGATAAATATGGCACTCGGCGGGTGTTTTTGACGGCGATTATTATATTTTCTATTGGCTCATTACTTTGCGCCGCCTCGCCCACTTTAGATCTGCTGATTGCTTCACGAGTAGTGCAAGGGATCGGCGGCGCGATGATGACCCCAGTTGCGCGCTTAATCTTAGTCAAGTCTTATCCGCGTAATAAGCTATTAACGGTCATGAACTTTGCAGTCATTCCTGCTTTGGTAGCACCGTTGGTAGGCCCTATATTGGGTGGTTATATTGTGCAATATTTCAGCTGGCACTGGATATTTTTAATCAATATTCCAATGGGACTGCTTGGTTTTATCATGGGTAGAAAACTAGTGCCTTCATTATTTGAGGATACCCAGCGTCTAGACTGGACAGGATTCTTATTATTTGCAGCCGCTGCCAGCGGATTTACGTTAGCAGTCGAATTTGGCTCGCAATCAGGGCGTGGACTGTATGGCTTACTACTGGGTATCCTCTCTGCGACATTGATAGGCATTTATGTTTGGCATGCTAGAAAAAAACAAGGTCCCTTATTTCCCTTAACCTTATTCAATATTCGCACCTTTCGCATCGGTATCGTCGGTAACCTCTTTACTCGGCTAGGTATTAGTGCGGTGCCATTTCTACTCCCCTTGCTACTGCAAGTGGTGTTTGAATACTCACCATCACAGGCGGGTTGGTTACTTGCCCCCATTGCTGTTGGTGCTATAGGAATCAAGCCTTGGGTCAGTAAGATTATCCAGCGTTTTAGCTATCGTAAAGTTCTGGTTTATAACACCGGACTCTTGGGTATTTTGATTATCGTCTTAGCTCAGTTTAATGATCCTTCGCATTGGATGTGGTTTATCCCTGTTTTAACGGTGATGGGTGCCTGTAATTCTATGCAGTTTAGTGCGATGAACACCCTCACTATTGGCGATTTGGAGGGTACCGAGACCAGTAGTGGCAATAGTTTGATGGCGGTCAATCAACAGTTGGCTATTAGCTTTGGTATTGCCTTTGGTGCGGCGGTTTTGAACCTATTACGCGAACGCATAGGGCTTGATATGCTGCTGGCTTTTCAGAGTACTTACTGGATACTAGGCGGGATAACGATCCTCTCAGGTTTACACTTTTTGCGGCTCAAACCTGAAGATGGTCGTGGAATGTACTAAAGCATGTCCTAATGTAAAGATTAAAAGTTATCCGTATAAAAAACCAGCATAACACTTCTTAATGTTATGCTGGTCTGAGAGCTATGCTGGCATGTTTGGCTGATTTAATAATGAAAATTAAGGCGTGTCATTATTCATTTGTGATTGGATGTATCTTTCTACGCCTACCGCTTCGATTAGATCTTGCTGAGTCTCTAACCAGTCTTCATATTCTTCATTGCCATCTTTGAGTCCCACTAATAATTTGCGTGAGACATAGTCTTGATTGGATTCACATAGAGTTACGGCATCAGTAATGATGTCAAACTTTTGCTTCTCTAAACGCAGGTTACAATCAATCATCTCCGGCACGTCTTCGGCGATAAACATCTTTCCATAATCTTGTAGATTTGGTAAGCCACCTAATAACAAAATACGCGCTATTAGGTCATCCGACCACTTCATCTCAGCAATAGACTGCTGATAAAAGTTCTCATTAAGCGCCTCAAGCCCCCAATGCCGTGCAATACGCGCATGCAAAAAGTATTGATTAATCGCAATCAGCGACTGTCCTAATACTTTATTTAACGCTCGAATAATATCTTTATTCGCTTTCATGGTTATTCTCCTTATTATTACCTTTTAGTCTTTTATAGCCTTTATCGCTCGTTTTTACTAAACCTCGTTTTTACTAAACAATGTTAGGTGGAACTTCAGCGATCTGACTTTGTAGGTAATTAGGTAGGCCGACCATATCAATAAGGCGCAGTTGCTGTTCTAACCAGTGGGCATGATCCTCTTCGGTATCTTTGAGCTGTTCAACCAGCATCTCACGAGTCACATAATCTTGTTCTTGTTCACAAAGAGCAATACCGTCTTTTAAGTGTTGTCGTACTTTATATTCTAAATCTAAATCTAACTGCAACATCTCAGGGACCGTCTTACCGATATTAATCTCGTCAACTTGCATATTAGGTGTGCCATCTAACATCATAATACGACGAATAATCGCTTGCGCATGCATGGTTTCATCATCCATTTCGTGATGAATACGCTCATAGAGCTTGCCATAATGCCATTCTGCATACATCTCAGAATGGATAAAATACTGATCGCGAGCCGCCAGCTCCCCGCCCAATAAAAAATTTAGATAATCGATAACTTTTTGGCTGCCTATCATAATATGCACTCCCCTATTTTTTATAACGATAGCCACTATAGTAGTAGCAAATAAGCTGCGACTGTAGCGGCTATCGGATTTATTGTTGATTAGGCATTATAACACGCCAGCTAGGTATGCTCAGTAGGATTAATTAGTAGCATTATTTAGCAGCATTGAAAGGTAACATTAAAAACTAGGAATGGAAGTAATAGGGCAGGATTTAGAGCTCATAATGATGGAACAAGCTCTAATTATTTTAGCTAAAAATACTGGATATAGGGTAACTTATTATCAAACGGCATAAGCTAAGCTATCAACTTTGGCATGGTGCTCATCAAGATAATCCTTGACCATAGGCTCGCAGCAGCCACAACAAGTGGCCACATCTAAAGTGTCTTTGAGACCGTCAAGGGTATCGATACCAGAAGCAATAGCGGCTTGAATTTGCTTTTCCTTGACACTGTTACAGATACAGACGTACATAGACTTGCTCCTACTCTACTATTCTTACTTGTTGATACGGCTTTATTACCCTAACTATCAATCACTTAAATATTTATATTTGATACTGCTTATACTAACGATAATAATTACCATTTACAACAACTTTTACAAAGTCGATTATTTCGTTTTAATAAACAAAGACTGACTATTAAGTATAATTTAATAAAAATAGAGTGTTTTGAGAGTATTTATAGTTTATATTGGACGATAACTAATAAAATAACTTTCAATCACCTGTTAATTGCGCTAAATTATTCAATTATTTAACAATTCACTTAGGGATATAATATGTCTAGCTTAAGCCTATCCATGCAGCCTTTGGACTTATTTAAAGTGCTATCTGATCCTACTCGTTTAAGAATATTTCAAATTCTATTTAAAAAAGAGTCGCGCTGTGTTGGCGAACTGGTTGAAATGCTCAATCAACCCCAGCCGACAATATCAAGACATCTTAATCATCTTAAAAAATTAGGAATTCTTGATTGTGTGCGCGATGGTACTTGGATGTGGTATGAAGTTGCTGAGGATTTGCCAGAATGGTGTGAAGATATTCTTAATATCACCTATCAAACTTTAAAAGACCAACCTGATAGCAGGACCGTAGCCCATTAAAGCTAGTTTAAATATCCATAAAAAAAGACCTAATAATTTAAGTCTTTTTTTATGGATATTATTTATACTCAGATGATGGACTACTGGCTAGACCAAATCTAAAAAGTCACTGACAAAAGCGCTGGCGGGTTGGTTAATCAGCTCCTCCGAGGTGCCTACTTGTTCGACTTGTCCATGATTCATAACCACAATCTCATCCGATACCGCTCGTGCCTCTTCTTGGTCATGAGTCACCATAATGCTAGTAATGCCAAGCTCGTGGTGGATATTCTTAAGCCAAGTGCGCAGCTCTTTACGTACTTTGGCGTCGAGCGCACCAAAAGGCTCATCTAACAATAATAACTTAGGTTTTACCGCCAGCGCCCGTGCCAGCGCAATCCGCTGCCGCTGACCGCCTGATAACTGATGCGGATAGGCATTGGCCAGTTGCGGCAGTTGCACTAACTCCAACAGCTCGGCTACGCGCTGCTTAATCTCAGTCTTGCTAGGCCGCTCATTTTTGGGCAATAAGGTCAGTCCAAAGGCGATATTATCGGCGATATTTTTATGCCGAAACAGGGCGTAATGTTGAAACATAAAGCCAATATGGCGCTTTTGTACCGGCGTATGCGTCACGTCCAGATCATCGAACAGTATTTGTCCCGAATCAGCGTACTCAAGCCCAGCGATAATACGTAATAAAGTGGTTTTACCGCAGCCTGAAGGGCCAAGCAAAGTCGTGAGCTTACCGGTAGGGACGGTGATATTAATATTATCTAAGGCGGTAAAGTCGCCAAAGGTTTTATTTACGTTGCGTATTTCAATGCTCATTTTCAGATCTCTTATTGATGCTTCTATATTTTGTTAAGCAGTATTAATGTTGACGTATCAATATTGATAAAGCTTATTCGGCCCCTACTTGCGCTACTTTATTAGCACTAACTGGCAATTCAGGCGCGGCGGCCAAACGCTCAGACTTAACGAATTTGCGCTCTTGCATCTTGGTCATGACTTGCTGCACCAATAGCGTTACCAGTGCCAAAGCTGCTAGTAAGCTAGATAAGGCAAAGGCGGCGGTAAAGTTATATTCGTTATAAGCAATCTCAACCAATAGCGGCATGGTATTAGTCTCGCCGCGAATGTGTCCTGATACTACGCTCACCGCGCCAAACTCGCCCATAGCGCGCGCATTGGTCAAAATCAAACCATAAAGCAGCGCCCATTTAATATTAGGTAATGTAATGTGCCAAAAGGTTTGCCAACCGCTAGCGCCTAAAGTGAGTGCCGCCTGCTCTTCACTATCGCCTTGGGTCTGCATCACCGGAATAAGCTCACGCGCCACAAACGGGAAGGTCACAAATAGCGTGGCGAGCACAATGCCGGGTACCGCAAAGATAATCTGAAATCCCATGCTCTCAAGCCAGCCGCCAACCGGTGAGTTGAGTCCAAACAATAAGATAAACATGAGACCGGCTACCACTGGCGACACCGAAAACGGCAAATCAAGTAAGGTGGTCACCAACTGTTTACCTTTAAACTGATAGCGAGTCACCAGCCAAGCAATAGCAACCCCCATCACCATATTAATAGGCAAGACGATAGCAGCGGTAATCAAAGTCAGCTTAATGGCTTGCAGCGCTTCAGGTTCAACCAAAGCGGCAATATATAACTCCCAGCCATTTTTTAGCGCTTCATAGAACACGGCTAGCAGCGGAATAACCAGCATAATTATCATAAATAACACAGCGATGGTGATAAAAAAACGTCTTACCCATAGCGAATCTTTGGTCGCCGGATTGCTCTGGTAGTCGTAGCTATTAGCTATTTGCATATCAGCGTGCTCCTACGCGGCGTGACAGCTTCCACTGTACGATGTTAATGGTTAATAAGATCACAAACGAGATCATCAGCATAAATAGTGCCACCGCTGAGGCCCCTTGGATATCGAACTGCTCCAGCTTACTGATGATAATAATAGGTAGAATCTCAGACTGCATGGGGATATTTCCAGCGATAAAAATCACTGAGCCATACTCGCCGGTGGCACGGGCGAACATCATGCCAGCGCCCATCAAGAGTGCGGGTAATAGCTCAGGCAAGATAACCTTACGAAAAGTGGTTAAACGATTAGCGCCCAATACTGCCGCCGCTTCTTCAAATTCAACCGCTAATTCTGCTAATACTGGCTGTACGGCACGCACGATAAAGGGGAAGCTGACGACTACTAAAGCCAGCCAAATGCCTAATGGGGTAAAAGCGACTTGCACGCCAAGCTTTGCAAACCACTGCCCTATCAAGCCGTTTGGTGCATAAAGGGTTGCCAAAGAGATACCCGTTACCGCCGTTGGCAAGGCAAAGGGCAAATCTACCAACGCATTAATCATTGACTTACCCCAAAACTCATAGCGTACCAATACCCACGCCACCAAGGTGCCAAACACCATGTTGGTCAGCATCGCTAAGAATGCCATTCCTAAACTTAGCTTGATAGCGGCAGTCACTTGCGGCTGCGAGATGGTCTCCCAAAATCCCGACCAGCCCATCTGAGTGGTGGTATAAGCCATCATTGCAAACGGTAATACCACCAATAATGATAAGCTAAAGACGGTGATACCCATGCTCAGCCCAAATCCCGGCAACACATTGCGCTGACGCAGTCGCAGCAGCCAGCTTCGTTTGCTAGTAGATTTGGCAGCGTGCTGGCTGGCAGGAGAATTTTGTGCACTCATAATGATGTCCTATTGCTATTGCCTAGCTTGATGGTACGCATCTTTATACGCTATATCGTTTGAAGAAAAAGAAAGGACATAGCGCGCTTGAGCCATGTCCTAAGGGTAGACTTTTACCACTTAAAAAGACTACTGCGGAGCGTTGATGGCCAACTGATCGAACACCCCACCATCACTAAAATAAGTACCCATAATCTCATCCCATGAACCAAAGGCATCGTTAGGACGGAAGGTCTCAATTGGTGGCAGTTTATTGCTATTTTTATCCAGTACACTTTGTACACTTGGACGCAAATAGAGATCAGCAGCCAATTGCTGGGCAGGCTCGCTCCATAGGTAATCTAAGTAAGCTTTTGCTGCCGCCGTCGTGCCTTTTTTGTCGGTGACCGACTTTACCACCGCCACTGGGCTTTCTGACTTGATAGAATAGTCAGGATAAACGATATCTACTTGACCGGCGCCAAACTTAGTGGCTGCAAGGTTGGCTTCGTTCTCAAAGGTAATCAGGACATCGCCAATACCGCGTTGAACGAAGGTTGTGGTCGCCGCTCGTCCACCATTCTCATAAACTTTGACATTTTTTAGCAGGTCTCTTACGTAGCCTTTTGCCGGCTCCTCTTCGTTGTCAAAAGCATGTAGACCGTAACCATAAGCGCCCAAGAATGCATAACGACCATTACCGGTAACTTTTGGATTGGCCATGACAATCTCAACACCTGGCTGGGTTAAATCCTCCCACTCATTGATATTTTTTGGATTGTCTTTACGCACTAAGAATACGATGGTGCTGGTAAAGGGTACGGCATTATCAGGAAACTGCTGCTCCCAATCACTATCCACCAAGCCCTCTTTTTCTAGTAGCTCGATATCTGAGCCTTGATTCATAGTCGCCACATCGGCTTGTAAGCCATTAGCTACTGACAGTGCTTGTTTACTTGAACCGCCATGTGACTGCTTAATGAGTACTTCACTATCTGGGTTCTCAGCTTGGTACTGTTCTACAAACATCGGGTTATAGTCTTTATAAAAGTCGCGTGCCACATCATAAGAGACATTGAGCAGTTCAATATTTTGACCTGCCGTGGTTGACTCACTACCGTCTGCATTGATAGTGGTTTCTGCGGTTTCATTATTGCTACAGCCAGTAAGTCCCAAAGTAAGGGCAACGCCAGCGATACTAAAAGCGCTAAGGGCTCTATTTTTATGGCTAAGGGCTTTATTCTTATAAAGGCTAGTTGGTTTTGTGCTATAGACTGTCATAGTGACCTCAAAGGTGTTCGTTATGTAATGCAAGTATGCTAACAGCACTAGCTTATTATCTTTAATGATGAATATGCGTATGTTTCTGCCAAAATGGAATAATGAATACCACAACCTCTTAGAGCCTATTGATTTAACTTGGCATAAGTAGGTTTATTAGTTAATCTAATACAATTAAGGTGGTTATTTTTTAATCACTATTAGTTACAATGGCGCTAATTTGTACTTACAAAGGCTTTTATATGAGCAAAATTCTATCTTTATCTTCTCTTTTCTTAATGAGCGTTATGGGTTTAATAGGCTGCAATAACGTCACGGCTAGCAATAACAGTACAAATAACAGTGCGGTTAATAAGGTAAGCGCTACGATACCGGCGCAAACAAAATCCTCTCCAGCCGTGCAAATCGTGATCGGTAATTATGTCTCTGAAGGCTATAGTAAACGCCAACAAGGTTATGATTGGGTAGCCGTGATGGTGCGAGCCAATGACAATAATAAAGATGGCATCAATATAAGCGTGCGTGCCCGTAGCGATATAAAAAAGCCTACTTGTACATTTGATGGCAGCGCCACCTTAATGGGTCAAGACCACGCCCATGGATTTGTGTTTCACAGTACTATCAATGACAGCAGGGCTTTTTTTCAATTTAAAGATGATAAACTGATTATCGATAGCCAAGATAAATATGCGTTCAATCGTTTTTGCTCCGGTGGCGGCTCAATTGTTGGTGAGTATCAAAAGCTTGAGGGAAGCTTAGAGCTTAATTAATAAAACATATGAAATATTGAAGTATAGAGCTATAAAAAAGGTATCAGAGAATAAGTCTGATACCTTTTTATTATTTGTTTGGCTTATAGTCAGTTGGAAGTAAAACTGTGATACAGGTTTAAACCTGCTACTGGTATAAATTTTCCTTGCTGGCTGCTTGCGTATACTTCACAGAGGCTGCGCAACCAATATTTTAAAAGAAAGCATCCCAGTAGCACTATGTTCTTTTTATAGCTCATTAACTATATCAACGAAAAATTGCTATTTATACCGCAGAAGCTCCTGTCAATTTGACTTCAGCACGCTCTTCTTTAGCAATACCAGCATAGTACTCACGCAAAATGGCAAGGACTTCTGGACGGCTAAAGTTCTCGGGTACTTCAAGATCTTCTGACAGCGCCTTACGCAGCTTAGTGCCCGATACTTTGACATGCTCTTGAGCATCATGCGGGCAGGTTTTATCAGACGCCATCGCTTGGCAAGCGTTGCACCAAAACGTCCAGCCAATCTTTAACGGCTCGGTAATGAGATCGTCTTTATCGATGCTATCAAAAATAGCTTGGGCATCGAACGCGCCATAATAATCGCCCACGCCGGCATGATCACGCCCGACAATCAGATGACTACAACCATAGTTTTGGCGAAACAGCGCATGCAATAACGCTTCACGGGGACCTGCATAGCGCATATCAAGTGGATAACCCGCTTGAATAACGGTGTCAGCCTTAAAGTAATTATCAATCAGGGTTTTAATGGCTTCTTGACGCACTTCAGCAGGAATATCGCCCGGTTTTAGCGCACCAAGCAAGGAATGAATGAGTACACCATCGCAGATTTCAATGGCTATTTTAGCTAAGTACTCATGCGAGCGGTGCATCGGATTACGGGTTTGGAAAGCGGCAACGGTTTTCCAGCCTTTGTCAGCTAGCAATGCACGAGTCTCGCTAGGGGTTTTATAAATCTCCGGATATAGCTCAGGAAACTCGCCTTCGCTTAATACCTCAACGCTTCCAGCTACATTGACTTCGCCTTGATTGAGGACTTGCTGTACGCCTGGATGCTCAGGATCAGTGGTGGTAAAGACTTGCTGACATTCATGATTTTTATCGATATCGTAAGTTTCTTCAACGGTAATAATACCCATGATCTCACCATCTTCAGCAACCAACGCCACTTTATCACCTTGGTTTAAGCCATCGGTCAATACCTTGGGTGCTGATAACGTAATGGGTATCGGCCAAAATAAGCCAGCGTTGTGACCAGATTTGAGGCGCATCTCATCGACCACCCCTTGCCAGTCAGCCTGATTCATAAAGCCATCCAGCGGGGTAAAACCACCAATACCCAGCATGATTAAATCACCGCGCTCGCGTGAGCTAAGCGTAATGGCAGGTAGCGTACTAGCGAGCTTGAGCGCCTCAATGCGCGCGTCGCCTTTTAATAACAAAGGTTTCAGTGTATCGCTACCGTGTGGTGGGACAAGTTTTGAGGGTTCTTGATTAGGGGTTAGGGATGTCATATTTTTTAACCTTAGTGATGAGTAGTAAATTGGCTTATAAACTGAATAAACATAGGCTACCGAATTTTAGTTATGAAAATTTATGCTGACTTTTACTATGGATATGACTTATAGGAATTTATGTTTTGGTGTGGTTGCTTATATGATGTCAGCCTATATTGCTTTAAGCCCATTTTTATTAATGATTAACTTTACTTTAAAGCACGCTTATATCAATAATATTACACACGCAAATCACTATTGAGATGACGTTATGTACCAATATAATTACGCCGATCAAACACTGGTGGAAGAACGGGTCGCCCAGTTTCGTGACCAAACCGAGCGCTTTTTGGCAGGCGAATTGCCCGAAGAGCAGTATCTGCCGCTACGTCTGCAAAACGGTCTCTATATTCAGCGCTATGCGCCGATGCTACGTATCGCCATTCCTTATGGTCTACTTGCCAGCTATCAGCTACGCAAATTGGCCGAGATTACCCGTAAATATGATAAAGGCTACGGACATTTCACCACCCGTACCAATATTCAGCTGAACTGGCCAAAACTTGAGGATGTCCCTGATATTTTAGCGGAGCTAGCTTCGGTACAGATGCATGCCATTCAGACTTCGGGTAATTGTATTCGTAACACCACCACCGACCCTTACGCCGGGATTCACAAAGAAGAGATTGCTGATCCGCGCCCTTATTGCGAGATTATTCGTCAGTGGTCAACCTTTCATCCTGAGTTTGCTTTTCTGCCGCGTAAATTTAAAATTGCCGTTATCGGCACTGAAAACGACCGCGCTGCCACCCGAGTGCACGATATAGGCCTGCATTTAAAGAAAAACATTGAGGGCGAGCTTGGTTTTGAAGTTTTGGTAGGCGGCGGTCTCGGTCGTATCCCAGTCCTTGGTAAAGTCATTAATGAGTTTTTACCTCGTGAGCATTTGCTTAGTTATTTAGACGCTATTTTGCGCATTTATAACCTAAATGGTCGCCGTGATAAAGGTAGCAAATATAGATCACGCATCAAAATCTTGGTCGATACTTTAGGCGGCCGCGAATTTGCCAAGCTCGTCAATGCTGAGTGGGAAGCGCATACTAAAGACGGCCCGCTGACGCTGACAGAGGCGAACTTTGAGCATGCTAGCAGTTTCTTTAGTGAGCCAGATTATAAAACGTTCGACGCCCTGCACGTTCAGTCAGAGCTGCAAAAGCAATTAGCGGATAATAAAGACTTCGCCAATTGGTATCAGCAAAATACGGTAGCGCATAAGACTGCCGGTTACCGTGCAGTGGTAATTTCCTTAAAAGCAGGTCTCGTTGACGGTAAATACGTGCCTTCTGGTGATGTCACTGACTCGCAGATGGACGCCCTCGCCGACCTTGCTGACCAGTATAGCTTTGGTGAGCTCCGTGGTACTTATCAGCAAAACCTAGTGTTCGCTGATGTCGAAGTGAATAAATTATACGAGCTATGGCAGCAGCTATCAGACTTGCATTTAGCCCGCCCTAATATCAACACTTTAACTGATATGATTGTCTGCCCCGGCTGGGATTTTTGCTCGCTCGCCAATGCTACTACCCATAATATTGCTGAACAAATTGAGAAGCAGTTTAGCGATTTGGATTATCTGTATGATTTGGGTGATATCCGCCTCAATATGTCGGGCTGTATCAATGCTTGCGCCCATCATCATACCGGCGATATCGGAATCCTCGGTGTCGACAAAAAAGGCGAGAACTGGTATCAAATCAGCCTTGGCGGTAACTCAAGTAACGATGCCAAATTGGGCAAAATACTCGGCCGCTCCGTCCCGACCGAAGCAGTAGCGGATACTATTCAACAGATCGTTGATGTCTACGTCGATCTACGTGCAACTACTGAAAATGACGTTGAGAGCTTTGGTGAATTGGTCGAGCGTGTCGGTATTGATCCCTTTAAGGAGAAGGTTTATGGCTAATCACCACATACTCGATAGCCATGGTGTAGATATCAGTGCAGAGGACAGTTGGCTGGCGCTTAAGACTGATGACTTGCCAAGTGGTATTACCCTCAGCGGGATTACCTTGCTTGAACTACTGCAAAGACAAGAAAAACCTGCAGTAGTAGTGCCGCTCACCGACTTACTCAATAATGAGGGGACGCTAGCTAGTGGCCTAATAAATGAAGTATACGAGCTGATAGTTCAACATAGTAGCCATTTAGGTGTTTGGATTACCGCCGATACAGACACTGAGGTTTTAATAGCATTAACTGAATTTTTATTAAAACAATCGCTAATCGTCATTCACGTGCCAAAATTCGCTGATGGGCGCGGCTTTAGTTTCGTACAAACTTTGCGCCAACTGGGCTACAAAGACGAGATTCGTATCGCTGGCGAGTTTGGCCGTGATCAAATTGCTTATTTATTACGTGTAGGCGTTGATAGTTTTGTACTTACTGAGCATGACGTTCATCCAGACGCAGCATTTAATATTGAGCAGGCATTTACCGCGCTTGCCAGTAGTTATGATGGGCGCAACGCTTCAGCGCTCCCTATGTTTGCAGGGTCTTAGTTTTTATTACCTTTTTTAAATTTTTATAACCATAACCTATTTTTAAGTATTGAAATATTTTGTAGGGTGGGTTAGCGACAGCGTAACCTGAAAGCCGTAAAAACGAAGCACTGCTTGGTTAGGCTTGCAAGGAAAATCCTTTAAATAGGATTTTCTATTAGCATAATACAAAATGGTGGGTTACGTTTTATCAGCACTCTCTACGAGAGTTTGAAAAACTAACCCACCCTACGACAGTTCATACTAAATTAAAACCCAATAAATATATTAAGCTTCTCAATTACTTTTAAGGATAACAAATGAGCCAATTACACCCTAATTTAGACATCGACCAAGCCAATAAAGACTTGCAAGGTAAATCACCCGAACAAATCGTTGAATGGGCGCTGAGCCAAGCCAAAAACCCGATTATTACCACTAATTTTCGCCCATACGAATCCGCTATCTTACATTTAGTTGCCAAGCAGCGTCCTGATATCACTGTTTTATGGGTAGATTCTGGTTATAATACTGATGCGACTTATCGCTTTGCCAATAAGCTGATTAAAGACTTAAACCTTAATGTCGTCACTTATATCCCTAAGCAAACCGCCGCCCATCGTGATGCCACTATGAATGGGATTCCAGGGATTGATAATCCGCAGCATGACGAATTTACCGAACAAGTTAAGCTTGAACCCTTCCGCCGTGCGCTTGATGAGCTAAAGCCTGACGTCTGGTTCAACGCTATTCGTAAAGACCAAACTGAATTCCGTCAAGGGCTTGATGTGCTCAGCCTGTCAAAGGATGGGGTGTTAAAAGTCGCGCCACTGTTTGAGAAAAACGATGCCGATTTAGACAAGTATTTAGACGAGCATAACTTGCCAAACGAGCATGATTACTTTGACCCCACCAAGGTTGAAGAGAGCCGTGAATGTGGTTTGCATACGCAGCTATAAGCTTTATTAGAAACTTTAAAAACGGTACGGTATCGTGCTGCTGGTATGAATTTCCCTTGCATGCTGTGTCTACGCTGACAGAGGCTGCGCAAAATTAATCCCAGCAGCACGTGGTAAAATCTTCAATTTTACTTAGATTTGACTACATCTCCACTCCCAAAACTGAAAAGCCCTCTCAATTTGAAAGGGCTTTTTTTACGAGTAAAACTGGTAAAAAGCTTGCTAATATTTTTAGTTATTTACGACCGAGCACCCAGCCACCATCCATAAAGACGTTGGCGCCGTGCATATAGTTTGAATCATCGGAAGCTAAGAATACCGCCAACGCCGCAATTTCTTCTGGCTTGCCGGCACGCTGGGCTGGAATACGCTCTAAACGCTCGTCCTCGATACCCTCTGTCATAGGGGTCTCAATAAAGCCTGGCGATAGAATATTGACTTTGACGCCTTTACTTCCAAAATCAAACGCCAATTGCTTAGTAAATCCGAGCATCGCATGTTTGGAGGTCACATAAGCCGAACCACCCGGCCCCGCCATTTGTGTCGCTTGCGAGCCGACATTGATAATTGCACCCTTACCTTGTTTGATAAAGTGTGGAATCACCGCTTTTGCCGCTAAATAAGGTGCTTTGACATTAATCGCCATTAGCTTATCGTACAACTCTTCATCCAGCTCAACTGCGTTGTCATAAGCGTCATGGATGCCTGCGCCGTTGTATAAAATGTCAATTTGACCGTAAGTCTCTAGCGCTTTATCAACCACCGCTTGAATATCAGAGCCTTTGGATACGTCAGCTTTTACGAAGATAGCCTCTTGCCCCTTATCTTTAATGTCTTTGACGATGCGATTGCCGTCTTTATCATCACGTCCAGTAACGACTACTTTTGCGCCCTCGTCTGCATAAGCTTTTGCGGTGGCTTCTCCTAGTCCTGAGGTACCGCCGAATATGATGGCTACTCTGTCTTGTAACTTCATTTTGCTTATCCTTATTTATTGTTGTGTGTTTGGTTTTATTTAAAATAGACTAACATGATTAACCAAGCCCTAATGTTAGCCTCTGTTAGATTGATTGTAATCTATTCCCTTATCAGTCAAAAACTACTTTTCTTATGACAAATATAACTATACTAATGCCAATTCACTAAGTGAGCCTTCGCTCATGATAATTCATAATGGCTGCATATTTTAAATTGAATGACGGGTAACGTTATGAATACCTTTCCGCTATTTTTTAAACTAGAAAATCGCAAAGTACTTATCGTTGGTGGCGGCGATGTGGCGCTGCGCAAAGCCGATTTATTAAGCCGAGCGGGTGCCAGTATCACCGTCGTTGCTCCAGATATTTGCGATGAGCTGCAAGCGCTACTAAAAAACTCTAAAAACAATAACGAAAAGCACGAGCTCATTTTTGAGCATTACAATAAAGCCTATATGACAGGGGCGCGCGTTATCATTGCAGGAACTGACGATGAGAAATTGAATCATCAAATTCATGCCGATGCCACCGAGCTTAATATTCCGGTCAATGTAGTCGATACCCCAGATTTATGCGACTTTATCTTCCCTGCTATCGTTGACCGCAATCCGATTGTGATTGGCATCTCATCGAATGGTAAAGCGCCGGTGTTAGCGCGCCTTTTGCGGGCAAGACTTGAGACCCTTATCCCGCAAGGCTATGGCAAACTGGCTAAGCTTGCAGGCGACTTTCGAGCGGAGGTCAAAACTAAAATTCCTACATTGACAGGACGTCGGCAGTTTTGGGAGCGCGCGTTTGAAGGAAAAGTCAGCGAGCTGATGTTCGCAGGTAACGAGCGGGAGGCCGCAGCCCTATTGCAAAAAGACTTAAACGAAACTGCCGCGCAAATCGCCCACAGTAAAACGATTAATGAAAATGTGCATAAGCTGCATCAACAAAGCTCTGCGGCTTCCATTAGCCAACAATCAAATCAGCAGAATAAACATTCGGTATCAGCAAGCGCACCCGTGCAAGCCGCTGAATCATCTATTATCATTGAGGAAAACCATACTCAAGCAGGGCAAGCAAACGTTGGCGAAGTCTATATCGTTGGTGCAGGTCCTGGTGATCCAGAGCTACTAACCTTTAAAGCATTGCGCCTGATGCAACAAGCCGATATCGTCTTTTATGATGCACTGGTTTCGCCGCAAGTATTAGATCTGTGCCGCCGTGATGCCGATAAAGTATTCGTCGGTAAAAAACGCAGCAACCATGCGGTAGCGCAATTGGGTATCAATCAGTTATTGATTAACGAAGCCAAAAAAGGGCGCCGCGTGGTACGTCTAAAAGGCGGCGACCCGTTTATCTTTGGGCGCGGCGGCGAGGAGGTTGAAAGTTTGCACGCCCATGATATTCCTTATCAAGTGGTGCCCGGCATCACCGCTGCCAATGCCGCTGCCAGCTATGCGGGTATTCCTTTGACCCATCGTGACCATGCGCAGTCGGTGCGTTTTGTCACTGGGTTTTTAAAGGCGGGCGCGCCCAATGAGAAGTTTGAGAATTTGCTTGATACCGATGAGACCGTGGTGTTTTATATGGGTCTGCATTCGCTAGGCCGTTTAACCGAAGGCTTGATTCAGGCTGGGCGCGCCGCTGAGACGCCTATTGCTATCGTCTCCAATGCCAGCATGCCCAATCAGCAAGTCTTAACCGGCACGCTTGCAAACATTGTTGCCAAACAAGAAAAGGCACAATTACCCACACCCGCACTACTGATTATGGGTGATGTGGTCAGCTTGCATGACGATTTGGCTTGGTACAATATACATAATAAAGAGGTTAGTAATACCGAAAGTAATTGGCTGCGCGGCGGGACGGCTGCGACGCCAAAAGACGATGTAGCCACTACTAATCCTGCTCGCCAACAAGCACATGCGTTGTCGATGATAACGGCGCTATCAGATGTAAAAACCTCAGCATAAGCAGCCATAAGTTAGATTTGATAGTTATATAAATGATGGTTAGATAAATATAGAACCCTTGCTAGTAATATTGGCAAGGGTTTTTTATTGTATGAATTCTAACTCAGCAAATCCCGCCAATTCTTGCTAAAATAAACGCTTTCTATTGACCCTCATTAAGTTCAGTTATGTCTACTTCTCATACTACAAAAAATTATGCTAAACCCTTAACCATTCTGCATACCTCCGATTGGCATTTGGGGCGTAGGCTTTATGGGCGTATGCGTTACGAAGAGTTTGAAGCGTTTTTAAAGTGGTTAGAAGACACCATTAGCGCCCAAAAGGTGGATGTGCTTATTGTTGCCGGCGATATCTTTGATACCATGACCCCAAGCAATCGAGCGCAAGCCTTGTATTATGAGTTTTTGGGGCGCGTCTCAAGGTCTTGCTGCCAGCATATCGTCATCGTCGCCGGCAATCATGATTCCCCGACTTTTTTGGATGCGCCCAGTCAGGTGCTCAAGTTTTTAAACGTTCATGTCATCGGTACCGCTTGTGAAGACCTAAACGATGAAGTGTTGGTGTTAGACGATATAGACGGTAATCCACACTGCATCATCGCTGCCGTGCCTTATTTGCGTGACCGCGATGTGCGCAGTAGCAGCGCTGGCGAGTCTATGGATAGCAAAGATGCCAATGTCATTAAAGGTATCCGTGCTCATTACGATGAAGTCGCCACGATTGCTAAAAACTATCAAAGCAAGCTGATTGAAACCCATCAGGGCCATATTCCTATCATTGCCACCGGGCATTTATTTGCAGCGGGCGGCAAAACCACGGAAGATGACGGCGTGCGTGACCTTTATGTCGGCTCGTTGGGCAAGGTTTCTGCCGAGATGTTCGATGAGCGTTTTGATTACGTGGCACTTGGGCACTTGCACGTACCGCAGCGCGTGGGCGGGCAAGAACATATTCGCTATTCAGGCTCGCCTATTGCGATGGGTTTTGGTGAAGCCCGTCAGCAAAAACAAGTATTGTTGGTCAAGTTTGTCGATGCTTTAAACCAAGCAAATAATGAGCTATTAGGGTCAAAAGTAACTGATAAAATCTTGGACTTACCAGTTACAGAAACGCTAGCACCTAAAACCGTAGAAAAGACTATTAAAAAAGTTGTTAATCAGACCAGTGATTTTATGGATGACTTATTTGGTTTTGATGAAACAACGGATGAAGATACAAACGTTGAAGAAATCATTAAAGAAAGCTTAGAAGAAAGTGAAATTGATCAAGCTTTAGCGGATAAAACAAGTGCCAACCAGCATGCTGGTTGTAATGCTAAAGTGCTTCATCAAAACCAAACCAATCAAATGCAAATTACTTCTTTACCCATTCCTTGCTTTCAAAAACTCGCTCAAGTTTCAGGCGACCTTGCGACTGTTAGTGAGACCATATCGGCCACGATTACAGCGCTTAACGATGACGAATCAGTATGGTTAGAGGTCATTTATACCGGCGATGAAATTGTCAGCGAGCTGCGTGAAGAAGTCGCTGCCATGGTAGAAGGTCTTCCCTGTGAAGTGTTAAAAATTAAAAACACCCGCACTTATAATAAAGTACTGAATCAACAGCAAAGCGATGAGACCCTACAAGATTTAAATGAAATGGACGTGTTTGAGCGCTGTTTAGAGGTGCATGAAGTTGCCGAAACCCAAAAAGAGGCGCTGCGTGATGCTTATCAGCAAATACTATATGACCTTCATCATGACGATAAGTTGGCGGAATAGTTTTGAAAAGCCTTACTTTATTATTGAAAAATAACTAACACATCTTTGATAAGTGTGCCTGCAATAAGTATTGCGCAGCCTCTGTCTGCGTAGGCACAGCACGCAAGTAAAAATTATTGCAGGCACATTGACTTTATCGTTAGAAAATACAACAGAAAACATAACCTCCTTTTTAAATCTAAAATCATAAAGACCAAACCATGCGCCTAATCGAACTCCGACTCAAAAACCTCAACTCTCTTAAAGGCGAATGGCATATCGACTTTGCCGACCCTGCCTTTATTAACGAGGGTATTTTTGCCATTACTGGACAAACGGGCGCTGGCAAGACCACGATTTTGGATGCCGTTTGTTTGGCGCTATATGGCGAGACGCCGCGTATCAATAGCATTAGCAAAACCAGCAATGAAGTGATGACACGGCAAACGGCAGAATGCTTTGCCGAGGTGGTGATTGATTTAAATGGCATCCACTATCGCTGCCGCTGGGGTCAGCGCCGCGCTTATAATAAGCCTGATGGCAATTTGCAAGACGCCATTCATGAAGTCGCCAAAATAAACCTAGCCGATGCGTCAAAAGGCGATGAGATTTTAGAAAGCAAACTCTCACGTACCAAAGACAAAATTATCGAATTAACGCGCATGGATTTCCAGCAGTTCACCCGCTCGATTTTGCTGGCGCAAGGTAGTTTTTCTGCTTTTTTAAAGGCCAAATCGGATGAGCGCGCGGATATCCTAGAGAAAATCACGGGCACTGATATTTACGCCACTATCTCAGCACAGGTTTTTGATAAAAAACGCACGGAAGAAGAGGTTCTGAGTAAATTACAATACGGCTTAGACGGTCTGACGTTATTGGATAATGATAAAGAAGATGAGCTAAAAGCGACTTTAAAAACGCATCAAAGCGACCAAAACAAGCAGCAGCAGATTATTCATGCTTTAGGCGAGCAAATAAAATGGCTCGATAGCGTTACAGAATTAAAAAATAAGCTTAGCACTTATGAGCATGAGCTGGAGAGTGCCACGCAAGCGCAGCAAGACTTTATCCCTGATGCCAAGCGTCTTAAAGCGGCTAATAAAGCGCTGGAGATAGACAGCCAACATAGCCAGCTTAGCTATAACCGTGACACCGTTAAGCGTTTGCAAAATGATCAGCAACAAGTTGCGCAGCAATTGCCTCAGCAACAACAACGCCTAGAGCAAGCAGATACCGAATTAAAATTAGCCAACGAGCGTGTGCAAGAGGCCAATGAGGAGATGCAAACCGCCCTACCCAAAATCGCCCAAGCCCGCAAGCTCGATAGCGATATCAATCAGCAAACCCATATCTTGGATGACCAGCGCCAGCGTCAACAAATCCTAACCACCAGTACCCAGCGTCTGCGTGTCGATATCGATAATCATAGAAACCGCTTAACTCAAACCAAAAGCGCGCTGGCAACTGTAGAAGAAAATCTTGCAGCGGCAAATGCGCTTAATGATATCGATACGGATACCGCCAACTTTGATAATCATTGCAGCCGTTTAAAAGCGCTATTGCAAGACAATGCAGTATTGGCAAACGACAAGCTTAACCATGATAATAACAACCGCCAATATCAAGCTAACCTTGATAATTATCAGCAGCAGCAAGACGCTAATAAAGCCTTGATTACTAAAAGCCGTGACGAGTTAACCGCTGTGCAAAAACAGCAGAATACCCTCACGCAAACCCAGTCTTTGGCGGATATGCGAGGTGAGCAAGAGCAGGTGGACCACCTCAGTAGTCAGTTTGAAAAAGTGAGCTTTAAACTACAGCGTCTTGATGAGTTTGCTACGCAAAGTAGTAAGATAACAGCTAATCTAACCGCTATTGATAATGATTTAGCGATAATATCTAGCAAAATTACTGAGAACGAATCAGCTATTTTAGCCGCTAAAGATAGACGTCAAGACAAACAAAACCTGCTCGATTCATTACAACAAGTGGCAAGCTTAGAGCGCTATATTGCTCAGTTAAAAGACGGCGACCCCTGCCCGCTTTGCGGTGCACTTGAACATCCTTATAGCGACAAGCACCCGCATCTGCAGTCAAACACTGAAACCAATAAAATCCAAAAACAAATAGCTGATTTAGATAGCACTATCAATAACTTAGAACAAACCTTATCCAAACATCGTATCCAGCAAGCGACCAAACAAAACCAGCTTGGACAGCTACAAGAGCAGCAAAGCCAGCTATACGTGCAAATAAAAACCCTATGCGCTGATAGCAGTCAGTTTATACAGGCGCTTTTGGATAAAACATATACGAATGTTATTAGCAAAACCCTTGCTCCTCTCGAACAGACTGGCAGGGACATGGAGTCGCTTAGTCAGCAGATAACTGATGCTCATAATGATAGTGATTCGGCTAATTTTAGCCTAATAAAAGACGCTTTAGCGCTGCTAAATACCAGCAAAGACCAACTTGCCGAGCGTAAACAACATCTAAAGACCACCTTAACCCAATATGAAGTGCTTAGCGATAAGGGTGCTACCATCAGTAAAACGCTGGAGTCTTTGGAGCAAATCCAGTATAAGCTGGCAGGTGAGATAAATAAGATTGAAGCTGATATTAGAATTGGTGTGTCATCGATAGACAGTATCGACAATAAAATGAGCGTTAACTTTGTTGAATTGGTAACCCTGAAGGATGCTATTTTATCTTTGATAAATAAGTACTTGGCTGATAAATTCAATAAATATAAACCACATTCAGACTTAAATATTTTATCCTCACTGCAACCCTTAATAGACAGCATTGATAAGAAAAATGTCTTAAACCAAGCGGACTATGAGATTCAGATTGATATGTTGCGGCAGCAGCGTGGTGCATTAGTGCAATTAAAAAAGCAGTTTAATGCTTATAAAGATGAGCGGCAAAATCTGCTAACCACGCTTAGCACCTTGGGCACCCAAATCGATACCAAGCAAGCCCAGCTGAATAAAGAAGATGATGAACTGGGTACCCTGACTCAAACCATTAACAATAAAACCCAAGCACTTGTGCAAATAACGGCAGAGCGGCAGGATATTTTCGCTGACAAAGCGTCCAACAAAGCGAACAGCAACCCTGACGAAGAAGAGAGCCGCTTACGCATTTTACTTGAACAGACTAATACTGCAAAGACCTCGGCACAAAGACAGTTAGATAATGCCGAACATATACTTAAGCAATTACAAGATAAAAAACAACAGCTTCATGACCAGCTGACCACCGCGACAACTGCCCTTGACGCTCAAGAAAACACCTTTAACTCAGCACTTGCCGCCTCCGACTTTGCTGATGAGGTAGATTTTGTTGCCGCACGGTTATCCATTGAGGAGCGCAGTACGCTCAATCAGCAGCAACAAAATATTCATTATAGACTCAAGCAAGCGCAGTCGTTATTAAAAGATACCCGGCAAGCACTTGCTGACAAACAAGCACAGCCACTGACTACTGATAATAGAGAAATGCTGATTGAACAACAAACGCAAGTGGCGGATAAAAGCAAACGCTTAATTGAGTCTATCGGCGCAATCAGTCAGCAGCTCAAAGACAATGAAGATAAAAAACAAAACCAGCTGGCCCAGCTTGACGCTATCAATGCTCAAAAAGACAAACTACAAGTGTGGCAACAGCTCAATGACCTCATAGGCTCAAGTAGTGGCAAAAAGTATCGCACCTTTGCCCAAGGTCTCACCTTTGACATTATGGTCAGCCATGCCAATACCCAATTGCATAAAATGAGCGACCGCTACCTACTGATTCGTGATGATAATAATGCGCTGGAGCTCAACGTTATTGACAATTATCAAGGCGGCGATACTCGTAGTACCAAAAATCTCTCCGGTGGCGAAGGTTTTATTATCAGCCTTGCCTTAGCATTAGGACTCTCGCAGATGGCGAGTAATAATATTCGTGTCGACTCGCTGTTTTTGGATGAAGGTTTTGGCACTCTCGATGAAGAGTCGCTGGACATTGCCCTTGATACCCTGACTAGCCTGCAACAAGAAGGTAAACTTATCGGTGTTATCTCCCATGTACAAGCCTTAAAAGAGCGCATTTTGACCCAAATTCAAGTCAAAAAACTCTCAGGTGGCTATAGTGAGATTACCGGTCAAGGCTGTTATCGTATTAGCAATTGAAGCTAAGGGATGTGAGATGAATATAAAATCAAATAAAGCCAGCAATGACCAGCCTACATCGAAAAAGTTAATTAGTTGAGAGTAAGGTATGAGTATAAAAAACAGGGTTGTTAAAGTAGTGCGTATATCTGCTTTAATAACGACAGCTTTTATAATAAGCATTCCTACCCATGCGACCATCAATTGTGCCGGTTATCTGCCCAATAGTTATTTTGAACGTATTGAAAATAGAGAACCCTTTGCGGGCAAGCTGGTTAATAAAGATGGCAATACTCAACAGCTACAAAACTTAGATGGCAAAGTATTGCTGGACAATCTCACCGATGCTTACATATTGATGGATACTTATTTACTGGCCAAACAGCATGACAAATATGGCGTGGCAAACGCCGCTGGCGAGATAATCATTCCTTTTGAGTATGATGATATTCATACCGAACCTGATATTGCCACCAGCTTTATTGTGAGTATAAATGGTGGTACTGATGCTAATATTAATGTCACTGATGCAACGCAAGATATAAGCCAACAAGGCATTATCAATCGTTATGGCGATTGGATTTATCCGTTATCAGACGCTCGTGTCGAGCACGCCCATTATGATTCGGATTATGACCAAGATTTTTTTATAATTGCTAAAAATAGCGGGTTAACAGGGCTGCTGGATGATAGAGGCTATTGGGCAATTATGCCGAAGTATGACAGCATTTATCCGCTAAATGCCTGTACTGGCAAGCCGTTATACCTGCAAGTCAGCTCACAAGCTAAAACAGCATTGATCGACCAAAACAATGGTATCATTATCCCATTAGCAGCCAATCAGCATATCGAATTGTTTAACGATTATGATGGTGTGCCATTATTTTTGCGCAGTACTTTAGTCGCTGGTAGTAGTGCCGAGGGCATGAGTCAGGATATCGAAGACGACATTATTAGCGCGCAAATTATCGATGCTAATGGCAAGCTGCTCCTCTCCTCTGACGCGCCCATTAGTAAATTGCTATATCACCAACTCTATGCTTATAAGAAAGCTGGCAAATATGGATTTATTGATGATAGGGTCAAAGTGGTTGTAGAGCCGCAATTTGATAGTTATCGTGATGATGCGGATAAAGTATGGGTTGAAAAGCAAGGCGAGTTGGTACGTTTAGAGAGTCTGATTAATTTGGATTAAATCTGGTTTTTAGTGTACGTTTTTATTCTTTTCATTTATAACCAAACAATAAAAAGCCACTATTAGCAATTAATAGTGGCTTTTTTGCTATGCAAATCAAAGCAATAGTTTACTTACCTTTTTAACTCTTCATCAACTTCCCTTCTAACCAACTCTAGCTGATTACGCAGTCTATCAGAGAGCTTGTCAGGCAAAGTATTTAGCTTTTTCAATTTCAAAGAAAAATAAACACTGAAGATACCACTAGTTATCAAGGCCAAACCCGTCCAAATAAGTATGGTCATGCCAGACAGGATAGGATTCCATATTAGTAAAAAGGCGAATATTAATCCCAAAACCCCTATTAACATCAGCACTCCCCAGTCTGAGATGCCGTAGCGTTTAAAATCGATGGCATACCCGATAGCGCTAATAGAGCGAAATAGAATTAAAAACCCGACATAGAAAGCAAGCGTTATCATAGAGATTGCGGGATTAATTAATAGTAGTACGCCGACAGCTAAAGTTAATACACCAAAAGCAAGCGTCCAGCCCCAGTTGTCTAAAACGTCTTTATTGGCTATTGAAAATGCTATCTCAAACAAGCCTGAAATTAAAAATGATAGACTAAATAGTAAAGCCAGCGCCAAATAAGATGCTTCGGGTGACACAAAAGTATAAATCCCTAATCCAATAAGGATAACCCCGACAATAAGGGGTATATACCAGTATTTAACTGAGTTCCTGACTACTTTAAAGATTTGTGTGCTCATTATTTATCCTTAGTTCTTCTTTATTAGTTTAAGCTTTATTTGTTTTAAATGACCAAAAAGCCACCATTAATTTATTAACGATGGCTTTTTAGTGCGATCAAACGCTATCTAATTTTATTTATAAACCTACTTTGTCACTAAACTGCTAACCTCACTCATTAATACTGACAAAGTCGAGAGGCTGATAACTTGATCTTCGTCGTCGAGCTTTTGCATCTCTGCCGTGATAGCCTCAAGCTGAGCTTTGTGGCGTGCTTTCCAATCCTCAAAGGCTTGCTTGGCTTCCGATTCTGTTAACACTGCATTCATAAGCAGACGTAAACTACGAGTCAACTCGTTAACGAGCGCATGGCGAGCCCTACGATCCCAATAATTTTGCTGCGGCAAATCATTAATGTTATCGATCATCCAATCGAGCTGTAGCACTTGATACGCTTCAAAGTATAAGGCAGCAATATCATCGACCGGGCGCTCGTATTTTTCAGCTAGCAAGGCAGTATCAAGGGCATCGACATGATAAGGCATAATCGCAAATAAAGCGGCATTGCTATCGGCTAGCCCATCGGCAGTCAAGCTTGCCGTCTCATCCGCCAGATATTGGGCAAATTGTTGTTCGATAAAACCGCCTGATCGAGTCAACTGCGCCACACTATCGCCGAAGCGTTCAATCATATCAGCAACTTGCAAGTCTTGCCCAAAGGCATTAATAAACCAAACCACGCCATTCTCAAGCGCATCACGTAGGCGTAGCTCAAGCTTCAGTAGCAAGGTTGCATCGACTTTATTATCGAGCGACTCAAGCAGCTGCCAGGCGTCTTTGACCTCAAACACCTCACGAGTAATGGCATACGCACGAATAATAGTGGCCAGTGTTTGCCCGGTTTCCTCATGAAGACGGAACAGCGCCTCGATACCCAAGCGATTGACTACGCTATTAGTGAGATAAGTACTGATAATCTCACGATTCAGACGATGCTTCGTCATCTCATCAAAGAAACGCTCAACCAGTTCATCAGGAAAATACTTACGTAGCTCATTAATAAAATACGGCGCATCAGGTAAGTCCGATAAAAGCAGATTATCATAGACCCACATTTTTCCATAAGCCATGACGACTGCTAGCTCAGGATTAGTAAGGCCGGTACCCGCTTTTTGGCGACGGGCTATCTCCTCATCAGATGGCAAATATTCAATAGCTCGGTCAAGGCGCCCTTCACCTTCTAGCATTTGAATAAAGCGCTGATGATCGCTCAAATTTGCGCTGGCACGGATTTGGCTGAGCTCAAGTGCTTGCGGCTGTAGATAGTTTTGACGCAGCACTAATTTAGCAACGCTATCGGTCATACTCTCAAGCAGCTCGTTACGCTGTTTGAGCGTCATGTCGCCCTGCTCGACCACTTTTCCTAATAGAATCTTGATATTAACCTCATGATCCGAGCAGTTCACGCCGCCTGAGTTATCAATGGCGTCAGTATAGATACGGCCGCCTGTTTGTGCGTATTCGATACGCCCTTGCTGGGTAAAGCCTAGATTACCGCCTTCACCAACGATAGCTGTACGCAGCTCCCCTCCATTGACCCGCACTGCGTCATTGGCACGGTCGCCGACATCGGCGTGACTCTCATTAGCACTCTTGACATAAGTGCCGATACCCCCATTCCAAATGAGATCCACCGGTGCTTTTAATAAGGCGCTGATAAGCTCATTTGGCGCTAGGCTATCCGCTTCAATAGCAAAGACTTCTTTCATCTCATCACTGATAACGATAGTTTTGTCCTGACGCGAAAACACCCCGCCACCTTGGCTAATGAGCGATTTTTCATAATCATCCCAAGTCGAGCGTGGCATATTAAATAAGCGCTCGCGCTCAGCATAAGCGGCCTCAGTATCGGTAGGATTGGGGTCAATAAAGATATGTAGATGGTTAAAGGCGGCAACCAATTTAGTATGGGTGGAGCGTAGCATACCATTACCAAATACATCACCGCTCATATCACCAATACCGACGACGGTGAAGTCGTCACGATTTTGGATGTCCATTCCGCGCATACGGAAGTGGCGTTTGACCGACTCCCAGCCGCCACGTGCCGTGATTCCCATTGCTTTGTGGTCATAACCTACTGAACCGCCAGAGGCAAAGGCATCATCCAGCCAAAATTTGTACTCGCTTGATAAAGCGTTGGCGATATCGGAGAAAGTCGCCGTGCCTTTATCTGCTGCAACTACTAAATACGGATCAGCTTCATCGTGACGTACAGTATTGGCTGGCGGGACTATTTCTCCATCGACAATATTGTCGGTGACATCGAGCATACCGCGCAAAAATGCCTGATAGCAAGCAATGCCTTCAGCTTGAAAGACTTCACGGCCATCAGCCATGGTTTTAGTCTTAACGATGAAGCCGCCTTTTGATCCTACCGGTACGATAACCGCGTTTTTGACCATTTGCGCTTTGACTAGACCCAGCACTTCGGTACGAAAATCTTCCATACGATCTGACCAGCGCAGACCGCCACGAGCAACTTTACCGCCGCGCAGGTGCACCGCTTCTACTCTTGGCGAATAAACAAAAATCTCAAACATCGGCTTAGGTTTGGGCAGATTAGGGATGTCTGCAGCCAAAAACTTAAATGATAATCTGTCTTTACGCTCACCATTTTCATCGGTTTGATAAAAGTTAGTACGCAGCACAGCGTTGATTAGATCTAAATACCAACGCAAAATGCGGTCTTCATCCAAACTTTCAACATTAGCCAATGCACTATTAATATGCTCTTGAATTTGACTGGTTTTTTCAGCGCGCTCCTCTTCACTATGCTTAGGATTGAGTCGAGCGTCAAACAGATTACTAAGCGCCACACTAATGTCGCTATTTTTAACCACTGTTTGTTGAATATAGCTGCTGGAGAACGGTGCACGTGCTTGGCGCATATAACTTGATAAGGCACGCAGCACCACTACATCATACGTACCAAGCTCGGTTGTCAGTACCAGCTCGTTAAAGGGGTCACTTTCAACTAGACCCGCCCAAATACGCTTGAGGCTATCCTCAAATTGTGAGCGCACCAGCTTGATATCTACTTTATCTACATGCTCTAAAGTTAGCTCATATTCTTGTAGCCATATAGGCTGCTCTGGCAGATCAAACTCATAAGTTTGTGCTGATATCACCGATACCCCAAAATTCTCTAGTATAGGCAGTACTTTAGATAATATAACCGGCTGATTACGGCCATAAAGCTTAAGATGTAGCTGATTACTGGCGTCACCGGTTGATTGATATAAATGCCAAATCATCGACTGCTCATCATTTAGGCTGGCGAGACGTTTGGTATCCTCAACCGCTGTACGAGTATCGAAGCGCTCTTGGTAAGCAGCTGGCATATAAGATAAAAACTGGCGCATTAAGACATTGGCTTGCTGCTCGCCAACATTATCCAGCAGCATTTTTTGGTACTGATCACGCCAAGACTCCATCAAAGCTGATAGCTCAGCTTCAAGCTCACTGGTATTAACGCTATTGACTTGACCTGGTACGGTACGCACATGAACATGTACTCGAGCATGCTCCGATTCGTTAAACTCAGTAATAAATCCTGACGAAGTGCCGCCATAAGCTTCTTTTAGTACATTTTGCACCTTGACCCGCAGCTCGGTATTGAACTTTTCACGTGGGATATAAACCAAGCAAGAGACAAAGCGCTGGTAGTGATCAATACGAGTAAATAGCCGCAGCTTTTTCTTGTTCTGCAGCTGCGCTATGCCTGCAACTATGGGATAGAGCTCTTTGACATTAGCTTGAAACAAATCATCACGAGGCAAACTATTGATGATATTCTTCATTTTTTGATAGGCATGGCCATCACGGGGTAAATCCACCATAGCCATGATTTGATTGGATTTTTCGCGTAGCAACGGAATGTCTTGTACGCTTAGCTGATAAGCCTGTGAGGTAAATAAACCGATAAAGCGATATTCGCCAACGAGCTTACCTTTATCATCAAACTTATGAATACCCAAAAAATCCATATATACCGGACGATGAATAGGTGATACCCGGCTTGATTTAGATAACATGATAACTCTTGGCTCTGTCAGCAATTTTTTGAGATTAGCTGGCAGCTCATTAAAACTCTCTGATAAAGTATCTTCGCTTGAACCACGTAGCAGCCCCAGTCCACTATTGCCGATAGCAAATAAATCTAAATCCTCGCCGTTATCTTCTAAACGATACTCTCGAAAGCCTAAAAAGATAAAATTATCGTCTGATACCCAATCTAAAAATGCTTTGACCTCCGATTTTGAGTAAAAAATCTCAGGCAACGTTTGGGTGCTTAACTCAGTTTTAATCTCATTGAGCCGTGTTTGCATATCTTGCCAATCGCCAACGACTGTATCTAGCGTATCTACTTTATTTAATAATAACTGTTGTAACGCTGCTAGCTTATCATCGTCTTGGTAGGCAATCTCACAATGAATCAGCGACATGTGACGGGTGTTGCTTTCATCCGCATGCTCAACATCCACGACATTGCCCTTATCATCACGCTCAACACTGATAATGGTATTATAAGTGCGATGAACATCGATACCTTCGGACTCAAGGGTCATTAAAATCGTATCTACTAAAAATGGACGATCATAAGCCACCACTTGCACTATGGTGTGTGAGCTATGAAAATGCTGTTCTTCAGCCATAGGGTTTAAAATGGCAATCTGCGGTTTACTGCCTTCATAGGCTTTAAATAAAGTAAAGTGATGCAGCGCCATTCCTGCTAAGTCATCATCACTCAAAGCGTCTGCAACCTCGTGATGCAATGAACGATAATAACTATTGATAAAGTGATCGAGTAGTGATTTATCCTTTTGCACATAATTGATAGCAATATCACTAATCTGGCCAATACGCTCTTTGGCAATGCTAAGAGAATTGGGCATAATGCTGGTCCTTTTTTATAATCTATAAGTTTGTTGTTAGTTTACGAGCGCTATTAAAATCGTTATTGATGATAGGCTATCAATGTTAGCCATCAGATGTCTAATTAGCTAAGCGTCCGAGCGTTAATTGACTGATTGACCGCTAAATATCCATATTGATTGCTTCGATTGTAACGCAGTTATCAACCCAGCTAAAGCATTCGACATCATTTTATGAATAAAGATAAATCTCATAACCTTGAATCATAGAATAATAGGCATTTGCTATTAATTATTAGCTGCTGACCTCTCTATTAGTCTCTATGATATCAAGGTTACTGGGCTGACAAGTGGATACTCATGGCAATCGGAGGGGTTTATTTGTTAGAATACAATAATACTTAGCATAAGTACTGATTAATGGCTTATCGCTTTAGAATAGAATATTTTTAATTCATTAACAGTTAAATAATAATTATCAGTAAGGGCAAAACGTATGATGAATATTTTGGTAATTGGTGCAGGTGGCCGCGAGCATGCGCTGGCTTGGCAATGTGCAAAAGATGATAAGGTACAACAAGTTTATGTTGCTCCTGGCAATGCAGGTACTGCCCTTGAGACTAAATGTCAAAACGTTATTTTGGATGTTACTGGTGATGATTCAGATCACAGCTCAGTGATTAATTTCTGTAAAAACAATGCTATCGATATGGTGATCGTAGGACCTGAAGCACCGCTAGTGAATGGTATTATAGATGCTTGTCGTGATGCTGGTATCAAAGCTTGGGGCCCTACTGCCTATTGCGCACAGTTAGAAGGCTCAAAGACCTTTGCTAAAGAGTTTATGATTGAGCATAATATTCCAACGGCAGCTTATCAAGGTTTTACTGATGCTGCGAGTGCCAAAGACTATGTTAAAGAACAAGGCGCCCCTATTGTAATTAAAGCTGATGGTTTGGCGGCGGGTAAAGGCGTTATCGTTGCTGAGACTACCGAGCAAGCCAATGCTGCTATTGATGACATGCTGGCTGATAATAAATTCGGCGATGCAGGCAGTCGAGTGGTTATTGAGCAGTGTTTAGTGGGTGAAGAAGCTAGTTTTATTTGTATGATTGACGGTGATAATATTTTACCAATGGCAACCAGTCAAGATCATAAGCGTGCTTTTGAAGGTGATACGGGTCCAAATACTGGCGGGATGGGCGCCTACTCACCTGCGCCTGTGGTTACTCAAGAGGTTCATGATAAAGTCATGACTCAGGTTATTCAGCCAGTGGTTGATGCCATGAATGCTGCCGGCCATCCTTATACTGGATTTTTGTATGCAGGGCTTATGATTGATGAATCAAGCGATCCCTATGTTATCGAGTTTAACTGCCGCTTTGGTGATCCAGAAACTCAGCCTATTCTCATGCGCTTGCAGTCTTCAATGGCTGATTTGGTCAACCAAGGGCTAAAAGGTCAACTACCAAAACAAGCACAATGGGATCCACGCCCTGCTCTTGGTATTGTAATTGCCTCAGAAGGATATCCCGAATCGTCTTCTAAAGGCGACGTAATTGCTGGGTTACCAGAACTTACGGATAAGAGTAATCCATCGGTAAAGGTCTTTCATGCTGGCACCGCATTTGCTGATGGTCAGAAGGTAGACAGTTTGGATGCCGATAGTGCCGTGGACGAAGATAAAGAGATAGTTACTGATGGCGGACGTGTGCTTTGCGTTACTGCATTAGCGAATACTATTTTGGATGCTCAACAAGCGGCCTTGACAGTAACAGGCGCTATTAGCTTTGATGGTGCACAGTATCGCCGAGATATTGGTCATCATGCCATTACACGTGACATGATCAATAGTGCTCCGACTAACCATTAACTTATTTTCTAAGTTATAAGCAAGTGATACTAAGCAGACTTAATAGTCTTTACTTTTTATAGTTGACCTAGTGTGATGCTAGGTCATATTTTTATTCTATATTAGCCTGTAATTATCAGGCTATGTTTAAAGTAAAGTACTGAATAGTCGCCAGCCTGTAGCTAACGCTTACGAAGCATTATTGCTTTGTATGATACAATTTTAGTCATTCTCGTTATATCTCTTGTATTGCTGGTATTAGCCCGCAAATCATTAACAACCTGATAAATGATGCTATTTATGGAAAATGATACCTCCAAACCGTCTAGTAGTAAGCAATCAATCGATAACCTGAAAACCTCGGGACTAGAGCGACGGCTATCTATTGCCAAAACCTCTTTAAATATTGGTCGCCGCTGGGCGGGTAATAGTGTTTCAGGAATGTTTTTAGGCAAAGAAGCCCGCTCAAAGCGTAATCAAGCATTTATGGAGGCGCAGGCTAACTATGTAGCTGAAGAACTGGGGAAGCTAAAAGGCTCAGTAGTTAAAATTGGCCAAATGTTGGCCATGTACGGCGAGCATATTCTACCCCCTGAAATTACTCGTGCGCTGCAAACTCTAAATGATGATACCGCTACCCTCGCTTGGCCAAAAATAGAATATACTTTGCAACAAACTTTGGGTGATAAGCTCAATGAACTTGAAGTAGATCCCGTGCCCATTGGTACCGCTTCTCTTGCGCAAGTTCACCGTGCCACCGTACTAGCTACTGGTGAACAAGTGGTATTAAAAATACAATATCCGGGTGTAGCTGATGCTATCGACTCTGATTTAGCGTTATTCAAGCGTTTATTAAAAGTTAGTAACGCGGTTCCGCAGACCCGTGCTCTTGATGCTTGGTTCGAAGAAATTCGAGACCTTCTTCATGTTGAAGTTGATTATGCTGTTGAAGCGGCCACTACAGAGCGTTTTTATGGTCGTTTACAAGATGACCCACGCTATGCCGTACCTAAAATCAACCGCCACTACTCTAGTAAGCGTTTACTTTGTATGAGCTATGAATCTGGGGTTCCTGTAACCTCTGAAAAACTGCAATCGCTCTCTGCTGAACGTCGCAATGCTATTGGTCAGGCGGCTATAGAGATTATGATGCGAGAGATATTTGTATGGGGTGAGATGCAGACAGACCCCAACTTTGGTAATTATTTAGTTCGCATCAATAGTAACGAAAATGAAATAGATAAGTTAGTACTATTAGATTTTGGTGCTATTCGCCAGTTTGATAACACCCTATTAACGATCGCTAGAAACTTACTTCGGGCCGGCTATTATCACGATCATCAAGCGATGATGGAAAGTATGGTTGGTTATGATTTTTTCAATACTATGAGTAACAAAGTTAAAAGTGATATAGCTTCTTTGTTTTTATTGGCTACAGAACCTTTTAGTCTACCTGCTACTAATCCAGATATTCCTGCAGATTGTTTAGATTCTCAGCAACGTTATATTTGGGCGAATAGTAAATTACATTCACGTATATCTGCTGCTGCTACTCAGGCTATTCAATCGTTCGAATTCAATCTACCCCCAAAAGAGTTTATGTTTATCAGCCGTAAGTTTATAGGGGCATATACCTTTTTAACTGTAATTAATGCTCATACTGACTCTAATAGATTAGTGAAACCTTTTTTATAGCTAGAACTTATCTAAATTTTTTGGCCGCTTTTAGCGGCTTTTTTACTTTTTGTATTCATTTATTTGCTTAGGCTATTTTATATCTAATAGGCTGATAAAGAAAAGCAATAATACTATTCTTTTCCTTACGAATAGTAGCTATAACTGGGTATGCTCAATACTTTTGGCTTTCCAATCATCAAATCGAGTGCTATAACCCTTAGGTTTAGTTATTGTTAATTGCCAGCAAATCTCATTCCGAGCCAAATACTTAACTTCAAAATGAGTACGTTGGCTATCCTGTGGAACTTGTATCCGTGATGTAGGCAGCTGCCAACCCGTTATCGCCTTGTGTTCAGCATTGTCCATATAGCTCTCGATATTAGTAGCTAAGATGATTTGCCCACCCTCCTCTAACCTCGATAATAAAAATTCAAAAAACGGCATATTAAGCCACTGCTGGTTAGGGTTATTTTGCTCAGGATTAGGATAAAGGATGTATATGCGTGCAACATTATTCGGCGATAAAGCATGCACAGTCCAAGCTATGGCATCGGCATGAACAGGCACTAGGTTAGCTAATTTTCGCTGCTGAGCAAGCTTAACAAAAGCTTCAAATTTATTACGAGTGCGCTCAATGGCGACTAACTGCTGGTTAGGGTGGGCAGCTGCAAAGCTCAACGCATGCATGCCCTTCCCCGCTCCAATCTCAAGCACTAGGGGTTTAGTACTATCTAGTGCAGCAGGAATTGAGAAATTACGCGGTGGCGAGAGTTTTCCAGGTTGAAAAGCACGTTTTTTTTGATGTGAGATTTTTATTTCATTGGTTATATTTTGATTTTTCATATACTAGTTCTGATTAGGTTTATTGGTGGGATTATGGTTTATTAGTAATTAGTTCTGCTTAGGCTATTTACTATTTTTGCTATCGCTTATACTTATAATTAGCAGCAGAACTTATTTGGCTATGGTTGTCTTTTAACAACTGCGTGCTATTATAACGATTCTTATTCATTGATGATAATTTTACTTTATTATGACTCAAACGACTTCTAGCTCTGTACCCAAAACCTATCCTTGTCCGCGCTGTGGTACTCAAACAGCTTGGCAGGATAATAAATTTAAACCATTTTGTAGTGAGCGCTGTAAGCTCATTGACTTAGGTGCGTGGGCAAGCGAAGAATACAGTTTACCTGCAGAGTCTACGCCCTTCTCTGATGAGCTTTAATCGTTTATATCCCTTTAATAATTGCTTTCTCTTCTACCCTTTATCACTATTTTAACTGCTAATCGAACACGCTAAGGATATCTACATGTCAGCAACTTATCTGATGCCTACCTATAACCGTCAGCCTATTAGCTTCACTCGCGGGCACGGTAGCTGGCTATACACTAAAGATGATACGCCCTATTTGGATGCGCTGACTGGCATTGCAGTATGTGGTTTGGGCCATTGCCATCCACAAGTTACTGAAGCTATCCAACAGCAGGCAGCAACGCTAGTCCACACCAGTAATTTATTTGGTATTGATTGGCAAGAGCGTGCAGGTGAAACGCTTTGTAAGGCGGCTCAGATGGATAGTGTATTCTTTGCTAATAGTGGAGCTGAGGCTAATGAAGCAGCTTTGAAGCTAGCGCGTTTATATGCTTATCAGCGCGGTTTTAAACGTCCAAAAGTTATCGTTATGGAGAAGTCGTTTCATGGTCGCACTTTATTATCAGTGTCGGCAACTGCTAATCCTAAAGCACGCGAAGGCTTCTTTACTCTAGACGATGATTTTATCCGTGTACCCTTTGGCGATATTGCAGCAGTTAAGCAGGCCGCTCAAGATTATGACGATATCTGCGCTATCCTCGTAGAGCCCATTCAAGGTGAAGGCGGACTGAACACTGCGGCTAATGGTTTTACTTATTTGGAGCAACTACAAGCTGAATGTGATGCTCATGAGTGGTTGTTCATGCTTGACGAGGTACAGACCGGTAATGGGCGTACGGGTAAATATTTTGCTTATCAGCACAGCAAAGCACGTCCTGACGTCCTGACCACTGCCAAGGGACTGGGCAATGGTTTCCCAGTCGGTGCTTGTATGGTACGAGGCCGAGCAAAAGACTTATTTAGTGCCGGTAGTCATGGCTCAACCTATGGTGGTACACCGCTAGCTAGTCGAGTAGTTCACAGCGTTTATGAAGTGTTATCAACTGATGATGTGATGGCCAATGCTGTAACCGAAGGCCAGTTTATTCGTGACAGTATGACTAATGAATTGCAGTCCTATGAGATTAGCAGCCGTGGTGCAGGAATGATGATTGGTATCGCTCTACCGGAAGATATGAATTGCAGCCAACTGGTCGACCGTGCTCGAGATGAGCAGCAGCTTATTATTAATGTGACTGGAGGTCATGTTATACGCTTATTACCGCCGCTAAATATCAAGCGTGATGAAAGCGAACAGCTGGTTGAGCGTTTGATTCATTTATTAAAGCCATTATTTTAATAAGCTAAATACTGAATTTCTATGACAAGAAGCCTCTAGATATAATTATATCTAGAGGCTTCTTGTTTTTTATACCGCACCATTTAATATAATAGTGGTCAACCTTAACTTAAGCGTTTCAAAAACCAACCTTGTCAAGTTGACATTAAATGCTAGTTTTAGGCTTTAATTAGCGTGAAAATACTTTTTTAACACTTCTAGACAGCGAGTGATTTTTGCGGGTTGTTGTTCACGACTTAAGGTGACAGCATATAGGACAAAGCTTGGTAGCTGATAACCTGTTAGCACTTCAACTAAATCACCGTTTTCCAAATCTCTTTTGACGTCCATCTCCATCACTCTCATAAGTCCATGACCATTTTTAGCCAAGGTAGTGGCCATAAATACATTATTGGTATAAAGGCGTGAACTCATTTTTTGACGAGACTTTTTGCCAGTTTCTGTCTGGATCAGATCGATTTGACTAGCGTCTTTCATGATCTCAATACAGATAAGCTTATGGTCAGCTAAATCTTTGGGAGTTTCAATCTTTTTATGTTGGCGCAAGTATTGAGGCGAGGCCACTAACAGTTGACGAACATCCGACAACGGGTGATTATTCAATGTCGTATCATTGATGCTCGGACTCATACGTATGGCAACATCGATACGCTCATCGATCATATCAACATAATAGTTATCTGCTAAAAAGGTAATGCTTAAGTCATCGTGCGCCGCCATCCAAGTAGATAAAGCCGGCAATATGTGATGAACGCCAAGCTCAGGAGTGGTTGCAATGCGCAAACTTCCTGCTAACTCATCACGCAGCTGATTGACTTTAATTTTACCTTTTTCAGCTGCACTGACCACATCTTTTGCCGCTTCATAAAAGCTTTCACCCGCTTCAGTTAAGCTCAGCTTACGAGTCGAGCGATGCAGTAGCACTACTCCTAAATCGTTCTCCAAAGAACGTATCTGCTGGCTAACAGCGCTAGTAGTGATACCAAGCTCACGAGCTGAGCCGCTAAAAGAACCATGTCCGACCACACTGGCGAACACAGCCATACCGCGTAAATTATCTAACATAATCTCACCTAAACAATATTTTAATTTAACTTAATTATTATAGACGATATAGAAAAACAGCTTTAGTATAAAAATGTTTTTTTCGTCCAAATAACTTTATATATCCCCTAAGTATTTAAGGAATTAAGGTAACAGCACTGGGCTTTATTGCTGTTTCGTTCTTCGTTACCCTCCTCTTAAATACGTTTTAACGAATATGTCATTATTAGAGCATATCCTAGTATCACTAATACTTTAGGTAAGTTTCACTTTACCCATTCTTCCTTCGCTGCGTTCATTCAAATATTGCATTACAGGCGATTTGAGTAACATAGACTCAGCTAAAGAAGTTGCTTGCAGTGTTCTTTGTTGTTGGCGATGTTCAGGGGTCTTATTATCACTCTGCATCATACTACCATCCACTTGCAAGCTGATTTCTGCTTGTGGGTATTCGTTTTTCAGCTTGGCCGCTAGCTGCTGGAAAGTTGATTGCAAGTGTTTGCTGTCAACGCCGGTAACAAATACAGCTTGACCATTACATAAGCCAGTCATCATACCTTGGCGCGCTAGTGCAAGTTCATCTGCGGCCAAATGATCCATTTCACGGGCAGTTTGTAACCAATAGTCCCATTTCTCTGGTGTCCACTCCCCTGTTAGCTCTTGATGAGCACAGCGCAATAAAGTTCGCGGATCATCAGGATTAATAGTTAACTGAGAACTATTTACATCAGGCTCATTAATTGGCTCAGGCTCATTAATTGGCTCAGGCTCATTAATTGGCTCAGGCTCATTAATTGGCTCAGGCTCATTAATTGGCTCAGGCTCATTAATTGGTTCGGGATCTACTGTTTCATTAGTGAATAATTTGCTATCTAGATTATTTGTTTCAGCCTGATTAGCTATCTCATTGTTAAAGGATTGGTTTACCGAAGCATTTTCATCTAAAAGAGGGCTATCATCAATATAAGTAGTCTCTTGAATCCATTGGCTATCATTTTCAATAGCAGTATCGTCGAACTGCTCATAGGGATAATCTACTCGTTCAGAATTATCTATACTACTCATACTATCGAGACTATAAGTTTTGGCCTCATCTGATGTAGCAACGTGGCTGGTTAAATTTTTTGGCTCTACAGGCGCAGTTTTTGGAGCATTAGAACTGGTTATGCTTGAGGTATCCAGAACCTCATCAATAGGTAGCGGACGAAACGCCAGTAAACGCAGAATACACATCTCAAGCGCTTGCATCGGTGTGTTGGCCAGTTTAATACCTTCACGAGCTTGTACCACAATCTCATAATAGAGCTGTAATACATCAGGACTCATATGCTGCGCCAATGCATTAATATCCTGAGCTTGAGCCTCATTTACATTCAAGGCAACCTCAGGTAACAGCTGAGTTAATGCCAGTTGGTGCAGTAATTCAGCAAGCCCATCAAACATGCTAGTCGCATCCACCATCTGCGCACGCATCTGCTCAATATGAGCCGCTACCGCTGACTTATCATGGTTATAAATATCAGTAACCAAACGCACTAAATCTGCAGCGTCAATCAAGCCCAACATCTCATTGACGGTGACATCATCCAGCCCACCTTGCCCAAAGGCAATGGCTTGATCTGTTAGTGATAAAGCATCACGTACTGAACCTTTTGCCGCACTTGCAAGCTGCCAAAGGGCTGGCTGCGTATAAGCAACATGCTCTTGAGTTAGAATGTTTGCTAGATGTTCACTAAGCAAAGTTTGTGGTAAGGGCCGCAGCACAAACTGTAAACAACGTGAGATGATAGTTATAGGTAGTTTTTGTGGATCTGTAGTCGCTAGCAAAAACTTTACATGTTCAGGCGGCTCTTCTAAAGTTTTAAGCAGCGCATTAAAACTGTGCGTCGACAACATATGTACCTCATCGATTAGGTACACTTTATAGCGCCCTTGACTCGGTGCATAAGGCACGTTATCAAGAAGCTCACGAGTATCCTCAACTTTGGTACGCGAGGCGGCATCAATCTCAATTAAATCGATAAAACGACCTTGATCTATCGCTACACAATTATCACATACGCCGCATGGGGTGCTGGTGACCCCAGTATCACAGTTTAAGCATTTCGATAGGATACGAGCAATAGTAGTTTTACCCACGCCGCGGGTGCCTGTGAATAGATAAGCATGATGCAAACGATTGTAATCAATCGCATTAATCAATGCCTGCGAAACATGCGTTTGCCCAATCAACTGATGAAAGTTCTTGGGACGATATTTACGCGCTAAGACTTGATATTGCTGCGACATAGCTATCCATTGTGCAAAATAGTTAAAGTATTTATTTTCAAGAAGTCAGTGCTAAACATTTGTTTTAAGCGATTATTATGAATCATTAATAGCTTTTATTGACGATTATTTTTAAGGGTTCATTATAGCAATAAGCCAGCACTTTAGTCTGGCTTATTACGGGTTTATAACGATTTATGACTTATCTAATCATCAATTTTAATTAATGATGAGGGCATGTTTGTGAATCTTCAACACATCCTAGTCCAAATTTAATCCGTTTTTCGGCGCATATGCGGGAATAGAATAACGTCTCTAATACTGGCAGAATCAGTGAACAACATGACTAAGCGATCAATCCCAATACCTTCACCGGCGGTTGGCGGTAAACCATAGGATAAAGCTTCGATATAGTCTTCGTCAAAGTGCATAGCTTCGACATCTCCTGCATCCTTTTCAGCCACTTGTCCACGGAAACGCTCCGCTTGATCGGCTGGATCATTCAGCTCACTAAAGCCATTAGCCAGCTCACGACCACCGATAAATAGCTCAAAACGATCAGTAATCTCAGGATTATCATCATTACGGCGTGCCAGTGGAGAGGTTTCAGCAGGATACTCAGTAATAAAGGTAGGCTGGCGCAGTTTATGCTCAGCGGTCTCTTCAAAAACGATAGTTTTAAGTTTACCGACTCCAAAGACCTCTTTTACTGGTTGTTTCAAGGTATTAGCCACATAATCAGCCAGATACTCACGATCATCAATGCGCGACATATCAAAGCCTTCAGCGTATTTTTCGATAGCCGCAGACATAGTTAAGCGTGCAAATGGTGCTTTTAAACTGATGGTCTCATCTTGGTAAGTGAGCTCAGTAGAGCCTAAAATATCTTGCGCCAATTGGTTAAATAAACGTTCAGTTAAATCCATCAAGTCATGATAATCAGCATAAGCTTGATAGAATTCAATCATGGTAAATTCAGGGTTGTGGCGAGTTGATACCCCTTCGTTACGGAAGCTGCGGTTAATCTCAAACACTTTCTCAAACCCACCAATAACTAAGCGTTTCAAATAAAGCTCAGGCGCAATACGCAAATAGAGCGGCATATCCAAAGCATTATGATGGGTCACAAATGGACGGGCGACCGCCCCGCCAGGGATAGGGTGCATCATAGGGGTTTCGACTTCCATAAAGTCTTCGTTCAGCATAAACTGACGAATACCACTAATCACTTGGCTGCGAATTACAAACGTATCGCGGGTGGCTTCATTGGTCATCAGATCAAGATGACGGTTACGATAACGAGCTTCGACATCGGCTAGCCCATGGAACTTATCTGGCATGGGGCGCAATGATTTGGTTAGTAGAAGAAACTTTTCGATATGCACATATAAATCGCCTTTGCCTGAGCGTCCAATGTAACCAGATACTCCCACGATATCACCCAAATCGAGCGATTTGATACTTGCCAGCGTCTCTTCATCCAACTCTTTACGTGCTACGTATAACTGGATACGACCCGTCATATCTTGGATGACAATAAATGAGCCACGGTTAAGCATGACTCGGCCAGCCACATTGACTTGGGTTTTTTCGCATTTAGCCGCCTTTTCTTCAATCTCTTGTTTTGATACGCTTTCAAACGCTGTTTGTAGATCCTGAGCATAATCGGTACGTTTAAACTGATTAGGATAAGGCTGCTTACCTGAAGCGATAATATCGTCTAATTTGGTCTGCAATTGAGCAATCAACTCATTGGCTTCCTCGACAGTTGGTGCTTGCTCTTCTTGATTTTGATTGTTTTGGTTTTGTTTTGACATAGTAATCTCAAAATGGTTGGTTTGATTTATATTTATCTACTTTAGAAACTTTGGGAATTATTAAAAACTTGCTAAAACTGTACTGTAATCTCAACTATTCAACTTTATTGACGTAGGCTGGGTTTAACCCCGCTTAGAGACTTTATAAAGACAAAATGCTGGGTTAAAAACCCAGCCTACAACAGTTCATAATGATTTGAGAGTCAGCTTAGATATAGAGTCAGATTACATTTATTAAATCGGATAACACTTGTTTTGACAAGCTTCAATCAAATTTACTTAAGCTTTTAATCGCCACCAATACTGGCCATTAAATCAGCCTGATGTTCACGTAATAGAGCATCTAGCAGCTCATCTAGATCACCTTCCATGATCGAATCAAGCTTGTATAAAGTCAAATTGATACGGTGATCAGTCATACGGCCTTGCGGGAAGTTATAAGTACGGATACGCTCACTACGATCGCCACTACCTACCAGATCACGGCGGATAGAATCTGCTACATCCACCTGTGCTTGTACTTTAGCCTGCTGGATTTTGGAGATCAGCATTTTCATCGCTTTATCACGGTTTTTATGCTGGCTACGCTCCTGTTGACACTCAACTACGGTGCCGGTTGGAATATGGGTTAAACGTACTGCGGAGTCGGTGGTGTTGACGTGCTGACCACCGGCGCCACTTGAACGAAAAGTATCCATCTTGATGTCAGCGGGGTTTAAATCTACCGAATCATCAATCTGCACCTCCGGCATCACCGCAACGGTACAAGCTGAAGTATGCACGCGGCCTTGGCTTTCAGTCTCAGGCACGCGCTGCACACGGTGGGCGCCTGATTCAAATTTTAGACGACCATACACTCCAGTGCCCGATACTCGGCTGATAATTTCTTTATAACCACCGTGCTCCCCTTCATTAGCAGACAATACTTCTACTGTCCAGCCCTGAGTCTGTGCATACTTTTGGTACATACGGAACAAGTCGCCGGAGAATATTGCTGCTTCGTCGCCGCCTGTTCCTGCACGAATCTCTAAAAATGCGGGTACTTTATCGTTAGGATCTTTTGGCAGCATCATAACGTTCAGCGTCTCTTCCATAGCGCTGATAGCATCACGAGCCGTCTCAATTTCATCGATCATCATCTCTTTCATTTCTGGATCTGACGCATCCTCTAACATGCTCTCAGCATCAGCCTGATCGGTTTCAGCCTGTACATAATTCTGCCATAATGTCGTGATGTCCATCAAATCACTGTGTTCAACGGATAACTCACGAAATTTATTATTATCACTAATCACACCAGGGTCGGATAGCAAGGCGGTGACTTCTTCGTAACGGTCTACCATTTGGTCTAAGCGCAAGCGCAAGGATTCTTTCATAAAAGGACTTTTATCTAAATAAGGAAAATAAGAAGGCAATTATAGCAAATTTTTGCGGTTAAATTAAAACCACTGGGTAATCTTAACGCTTATATTGTCAAATATCTCTAAACCAAATAGAAAATTAAAATTAAACCATAAAAAATAGCCAAGATTGCTCTTAGCTACTTTTATTCATTAACGATTAAGTCTAATGACTTCTAAACTTTGCGTACCAGCACCGAACCGATAGAGTAACCGGCACCAAATGAGCAAATTACGCCCAAATCACCTGATGCTAACTCATCTTTATAACGATGAAAGACAATCATTGGACTGGCTGAGCTGGTATTAGCAAACTCATCAATCACGCTAGGTACAATCGACTTGTCGGCCTGTTTGCCCATTACCGTACGCAAAATAAGGTCCAGCATATTGGCGTTTGCTTGATGCAGCCACATCATCTTGACCTCTGACGGCTCTAGATCGTTTTCTTGTAAATGCTCAAGAATAATTTCAGACACCTTTGGGCAGACTTCACGGAAGACTTTGCGACCATTTTGTAAAAACAGCTTGTCGGTGACTGGCTCTTTGATATCTGGATACATTTGGGTTTCAGCGGCTAAGAACTCTGAGCGATCCATAAAACCGTATTCGTTTTTGATATTGGTTGAGAATTCAGTAAAGAGTTTGGCATTTAGAATCTCATAACCTTTGGGCGTATCTAACTCTTCTACAATGGTTGCTGTAGCGACATCACCAAAGATAAAATGACTGTCACGGTTGCGCCAATTTAGATGCGCTGAGGTAATCTCAACGTTAACTACCGCAACGCGCCTAGCAAGACCTGACACGATTGAACCATGAGCTTGCGACAGGCCAAAAGTAGCGGCACTACAAGCTACGTTCATATCATAAGCAAAACCGCCTATCATACCAATCTCGTTTTGAATCTCAATGGCAACCGCCGGATATGTGCGCTGAAAGTTTGAGCAAGCTAGAATGATACCGTCTAAATCATTAGCTTCAAGTCCGGCATCCTTTAGTGCGTCTTTGAGCGCCGCTGCGCCCATCTCTGCCATCACTGATAGCTCTTCACCTAAATTACGATATGCAATTACTGGCGCCATGATTTCAGGATCCAAGATACCATCCTTTTCCATCACATAACGTGATTTAATACCAGATACTTTTTCGATAAATGCAGCGGAGGAGTGTTCAAGTGCCGTAACATCGCCGCTAGCTATCTCATCAGCATGCTGTTCGTTATAATTATCAACATACTGATTAAATGATTTAACCAGCTCTTCATTACTAATACTGTAAGGGGGTATATACAGGCCGGTGCCGGTGATACAAGTCGTCATGATAAGCTTCCTTGTCTACTACTAATTGGCTTAATAATAAGCATAAAAGGGGGTAAAATGATACAGCTATAATATCAGTGAATAACTGTAAACTAAAAACCAATGCCCTTATTATGCCTGAATATAATTATTTTTCTAATACTTTGTTACAAATAATCAATTTTAAATGATTAACTATAAAGACCAAGCCTCTTTTGCTAAACATAAGTTATAATTGCTATGCTTTAGATAACAGACTTCCCAAGCATATATTTAGTTAATAAGAATTGATTAAAGTCATTAAAAATATAAGTAGGAGTACTGATGGCAGAATTATTCGGCTGGTTGTTTGGACAATATACCGACTACCCTGCTCTATTTATTGTCTTAGAGTTTGTCGCGGTAATATTTGGGGTAGCTAGTGTATTGCTGGCTCGTAAGCTCAGTGTTTGGGTCTTTCCTATTGGCCTAGTAAGTACAGCCATCTTCGTTTATCTACTTTGGAAATGGCAACTATTTGGTGACATGTTTATCAACGCTTATTATACCATTATGGGCATTTATGGTTGGTTTAATTGGACAAAAAACAAAGACAATGATCAAGCTAATGCTCAGCAAGGTGACATCAGTATTGAGCATATTCAAGCAAGTGATATTCCAGTTATGGCTTTGCTATCAACGGCCACTATAGTTTTTGTGGCATTGGTATATTATTTCCGTCCTATAATTAACAATGGTTTTAGCTTTGATGGTGTGGTTCTTGGTGTGCATTTATTTACTTGGGTCGATTATACTGACATGCTAACTACTGCATTATTTTTGATAGCTATGTGGCTTATGGCCAGTCGAAAAATCGAACACTGGCTTTTGTGGATAGTCGCCGATGCCATCTCAGTACCGTTATATTTTTATAAAGGTCTCACCTTCACTGCACTACAATATGTAGTCTTCACCCTCATTGCAATTTGGGCTTATTATGAATGGCAACGTCGCTACCGCATTCAATCTCACGCAGTATACGCCTAAATCCGTTTTTAAGGTGGCTGTTTTAGGCGCTGAGAGTACAGGTAAGACTACTCTTTCTCGGGATTTAGCAGCCTATTTCGATAGCCCATGGGTGCCAGAGTATATGCGCATCTATTTACAAGACAAGTGGGACAAAGAGCAACTGACTTGTACCTGGGAGGATTTGCTGCCCATCGCTCAAGGCCAAATAGGCTTAGAAAACAAATTAGCCAAAGAAGCTGTTCAAAAAGCTCAAATCCAGCAAAATCAGCCCTATCTGTTTTGCGACACTAGCCTGTTTGAGCTCATGGTTTACTCCCAGTGGTATTACGGCGATTGCCCTGAAGCCCTTAAAAAGGCTGCCTTAGCGCATCGTTACGATTTAATATTACTAACTAAAGTTGATATTCCTTGGGTGGCTGATGATTTGCGTGATAGCCCTTATCAAAGGGAAGAGATTAGCGCCTATTTTGAAAGTCAGTTGAATCATTATGATCAGCCATTTCAGCGTATTGGTGGTGATAGAGAAGTCAGAGTTCAGCAGGTAGTTGAGTGGTTCTATGCATTAAACAAAAGGTGAGCTAAATAAAATGCTTAGGCTATTTTGTGCCTTTAGTGAGCCAGTTTACTTTATAGCTATAAAATATAGCTATAAAATAACGATCCATCCTTAGGAATTATTTTTGAAAGTTGCCTTATATACTATCCTTGCGCTAATTGCCTTTGCTGCAAACTCCTTGCTTTGTAGAATGGCGTTAACTAAAGAATATATAGACCCTTGGAACTTTACCCTCATTCGTCTACTGGGTGGCGCAGTTTGCCTGAGCATTATTATGCTACTGCATACGCATCAGCTACAGCGGCAGCGCACTACTGCTAGAACCCTCCATAATAAACCTAATAATCATGCTAACGCTGGCTCAAAAGTAACGACTTTACTAAATGATACTGTGACAGATAATGTTTTTAAAGATAAAGGCAGTTGGTTAAGCAGCCTAAGCTTGATCATTTATGCACTTTGCTTCTCGCTTGCCTATGTCGAGCTTGATACGGGTACTGGCGCACTGATTTTATTTGCGGCGGTGCAGTTTACTATGATCGGCTGGGGTATTTATAAAAAAGAGCAGTTGAGCTTAATACAGTGGTTATCATCGTTAGTGGCTTTTGCCGGGTTTATTTATTTGATGCTCCCCTCGGCGGCGGTGCCTTCGCTATTTGGCGCTGTTATTATGATGATAAGCGGCATTGCCTGGGGTATTTACAGTATACGCGGCAAAGTATGTGTGTCTCCTCTCCGCGCTACAGGCTTTAATTTTATTAGAAGCCTTGTTGCTATTCCCCTACTGTTACTAGCAGGCTTTCATTACCTCTCAGAGATTAGTATAGAAGGCTTATTACTGGCTAGTGTGTCTGGTGCCATAACCTCTGGAATAGGTTATAGTCTTTGGTATGTGGCCATGCCCTTACTCAAAAGTACCCAAGCGGCAGTAGTGCAGTTTTGTGTACCCGTGCTTGCCGCTGCCATGGGGGTAATATTTTTGTCTGAGCAATTAACCCTAAGGTTTATTTTAGCGGCAGCGATTATTTTAAGTGCTGTCTCAGTATTTATATTTAGTAAAGAGCGCCGCAAAGCAGTTATTGATCTTTGAGTTTAAAAAGGGCCAAACTATGATGAAAACAATAGTAATATTTTGAAACAATTTAGCTACTATTATGCGTTCAAAGTACAACGTCAGATAATTTCTCTCGTTGTACTATATAACCTTAAGTTCACAACAATATATTTATCGAAACAATCTTGAGGATATTATGAAAAAATTACTTGCTGTAGCCCCTTTTGCTGTATTGCTAGCCGCTTGTGCGACCAACTCTCCTACTACACCTACGCCAAATACTAATAATCAAAAAGTTGTTCAATCATTTACTTGTGAAGATAACGGCCGAATCAATGCTGAGTACGCAGCCGATGGTAGTGCTGCTAACTTGAATGTTACTTTACCTAAAGTGGGTTTAAATAATCAAAAAATGGTACTTACTCAAGCGGTATCAGGCTCTGGTGCTCGTTATACCAACATGTCTAATCCTAATACTGGTTTTGAGTGGCAAACCAAAGCTGATTACGGCATCATGACCATTCATATGGGTGCTAACCAGCAGTATAGCGTTAACTGCAACATGTCATAATATGCAAAAAATAAGTAATCACTGAAAACGGAACAGCCAATCATTAAATGATTGGCTGTTTTTTTAACGGGCGACCTTACTTACTGTTAAAAGCTATATCTACTGTTAAAAATAGGTAGAAGGTAATAACATATTAAAGGGTTAAAAGAAAGATTTAGCAAAAGTCTCTTTTAAACTTTTAGGCTCTCGGCGCTTAACATGATTAAGATTGTGGCGAGTCTCTGATGCTATCTGATAAGCTTTGAGACGCGACTGCTGCAAATTACCGATAGGGCGATTTTCTTCCAAACAACGGAACGGCGTAAACGATAAATGCTCCATAACCTCAAAATTGCCATCATCCGGTATGTCTTGACATGGAATAGTCAGTCGGGCTACCGTTACGAAAGGCGCATCTGACTCCTTCCATTCAGTAGTCAATTCTTCAATAGGTTGCTTTTTTAGATTGCGACACAGCTGAATTTGGATATCAAACTGATAGTCGTGCTCGCGTAGCTCATCAATAATCAACGGACGAATGGCTTCCTCATGTGTAGCCAGATCTAGATCCCGACGGGTTATTTTTTGCGTAGCAGCCTCGGTTGGTTTGACCCGAATTTTACCCATATAATTGCCATGACGTACCGCACCTTGCGAAAAAAAGCTATAAAGCAAGGTGTTTTTTGGTTCAATGGTGGTAAAGCCACCAACGGCTTTAAAGGTTTTAAATGATTCTTTGGTAGGTAGTTTAGAGCCGTAATTAGTTAACCAGTTAAAGGCCAACTGCGCTTTACCTCTCGCCCCTTTCTCGGCATATTCTGGCAACTCTAAAAATAGCTTTGAGATATAAGCATAATCTTCGATTCTATTACAGAAGAACACCGGATGATTAATCAAGTTGAAATCAAAAGTTGTGCTGTCTTCCTCACCTGGCGCTAGCTTTTTTCCAGGTACGTCAAACACTTTAATCGCAAGACCCTGTGCTAAGCCCAGCTTACGATCAGGCGCTACTCGCGAGGCGCCGTTAGAGAAGCGAATCACCGCATCATGAATGCCTGCTTCAGCATACAGGCCTTGAGCATACTCTTTAGGTAAATTATCTAAAATCTCGAACTTGGCTTTTAGGGCGCAGTAACCTTTGGCGTGAGCATCACGAGTATGATAATTAACATCGCTAGCCTTATCGCTACGAGAGATGTAGCTTTTAATATCTTCAGTAATAGTGCGAATATTACGCTCATCTTCGGTAGTGAGCTCAATATATTTAGAGTCGTAAGGGACATATTTGGGTTTAAATAGTTTGTTTAGCATCAGGATTCCTAGTTTATTATTGGGTTGTTAGTACTTTTTCATTAATTGCATATTAAATGCGTTTACTATTTGGCGTAGGCTGAGTTTCCCAGCATTTTCCTTTATTGAAGCTCACTAATCCATTTAAGTGCTGACAAACTTGGAATGAATAAGTACTCACCGCCATACAATATATTAAAGGTCTCGATACCATGATAACGCTTACGAATAGGGTCGGCGGGTACGGTAAATTTATCGGCAGCACTGTCTTTATCGCCTTGATGTAAGCCTAATACTGGATCTTTTTCTTCGCCTAAGCTCATAAAATTGCCATCGTTAATCCACTGCGATTGCAAGAACTCAACCGTTTCCATAGCATGAGCATTGATACCGATAAAGAATAGACCACGCTCTTTGCCATCATCCTCGGTCACATCAGGAGCCAATACATTCCCAAAGCCAACGCTGCGTCTCACAATACGATGAATACGGACATCCGATAAGATAAAGTCTTTGCTATCACGAGGATTCATGCGACGCACATGAGCCCCAAACGGGCACTTCTTACCATAGGGATCATCTTTATAACCAAAAGCATTATTACGATTAGGATCATCGCCTAGATCTTGATTTTCTTGGTCAGGAGAGAGAACGAGCGGTGCACCTGAGCGCCAGCGCCCCCACATTTTTGCACCCAGCAACTCTGCTTCCGCATCAGTTTCGGTATTATCTTGTAGATATTTATTAAAGGCGGCAACCCGGCTATTGTAAGCACGTAGTACCATAAATGAGCCATTTTTACCTAGAACTTCAGGCTGCGGCATGGGCGGAATAGTACCCGCTTCTCCTTTATAACCTAAAACAAACTCGCCTGCTGCGATCGCTTCTCCATCAAGGCTTGGCGGTGTTTGGATACCGCTACCTTGGATCTCCGGATTACTAATTCCGTCTCGATAGCCAAAGACGTTTTTAACCATATCGTCCGAGCCGAAATCGTGCTCCATAAGAATTTCGATCTCCCCATTAGCTGGGTGGTCATAATCGATATGGGGCTTAAGGTGATCTTTAAGCTCTTTGAATTTGGTCTGCCATTTCTCCTTGGTATCAGCAATAACAGCGCCACAAACATGGATGTCACCTTTATCGCCAAAGGGTGCAGCCCAGTTCTCAGGCGTATTGACATCGAAATCACGCAACTGCTCAGCTCGCTTTGCCATACCCGCTTTGAAAGACTCTGGAAAACTATCTAATGAAGATTGCGGCACGCCTAGAGCTGCTAAACCCTCATAAGTCATGACGATAGATAGCGTCGCTTGCATATCTTTGTGCCACTCTTTACTACCGGTCACATCAGGCAATACTTGTGCCAACATTTGCCGACCGACGTTGGCGTCATTAACCTTCAGAGCAATTAGCGTACCGTAATAAGGCGTAGGGCGATCACGTAGGATAATGGACTGGATATCTTCTAGCTGCATGGTAACTTTATTGGGATTAAATACCCCACGTGCTTTACGTGATAAGCTCTCTAAACTATCACCGACCTCTTCCTTGATATCTTTTAGCCAAGTGTCAAAACTAGTGTCCTCAATACGGTTGCCAAACTCATCCTTTAAATCCTGCAACTTATCTGTCAGTTGGTTGTTATCGTTAACTTTACTCATAGGTCGTCCTATTTTTATTGTTATACAATTTTATGGATAAACTTCATATATCAAACCTATATCGCCCTCTGCTGATATCAAAGGTCAATATAGGCCCAAGCATTTCTCAATCTCTCCGATTAGGACTGAGCTTCATCTAAAGCTTTATTGATACCTTTAACGATACGCTCATGGCGGCGGATATCTTGTACCGTTAGGTGCGGCACCCCTACGTACCAGCCAGCAGCGGTGATCTGATGATCTAAAATGAACTGCTTGACGCTAGGATCTTTGATACCCGGCCAACCTTTGACACTACCAAACAATATATCCATCAGTTCAGGAATCTTGGTCGCAAAGTCGTCGATGTAAGGGTCCCAATCGCCATCATAAGCGGTACAGAATAGTACTCTGGTATCATTATCTAAAAATACGAAGCGCAGATCATGTAACGTACCTACACGCGTAGCGCCTTTTAAATTGCCGCCAGCTATTTTTAATATCTCTTTTAAACGTTCTGCGCCACCTTCTTTAAGTGGTGCAATGACAGTCAATTCCGACACTTTGCCTGATTTAAGCCCTTTTTCACCGGCAGTAGTCGTTGAATGGTCGTAACCATCATCACCACCCTCTTTTAAATTAGCCATTAGCAAATCTGCGCGTAGTTTAAAAGCATCGATAGACTCGGTGATTTTGTCTTTTAGGTCTTCAGAGTTATCAATGATGCGCTGTTTATTATCAGTATTACTCATAATAGTTGCCCTTATAATTATGTCGTTAGTGTTTTAAATATTATTGTTTTAAATATTATTGTTTTAAATATTTTAATTAATAATAAAGCAGAAAATAAGACGTTGATTCAATGTTGCCTTATCGATAATTACATTAGCAAATATAATGAGAAGCTCCAAGCGGAGCAATCTATCCACACAAAACAAAACAGATTATCGACAGTTATACCCTAGGTATTTTCTCACTTTGCTTTATGAGTTTAAAAAAGGCACAATCACCCTTTGTTCTTGGGTGACTCACTTTGGCAGCGTCGTACTTTTTACAAGCAGTCGATTATAAGGCGTCAACTATAGTCTTTTGATCACTAAAAAATGGCTTGGCCACTCTAGGTAACCAAGCCATCAAAATATTTATTTTTGCCAATTGCTTATTTTTTCTTCCCGACAAACTGCACTACCGCACTAAGGCCTTGATGTGCCTCTCCTTCTGAAATCGTACGTTGTTTCTCAACACCGACCACCTCTTCAAGCTCTGATAGCTCATTTCGCAAATTTGCTAATGAGTTGAAGCGCTGTTTTTGTGCAGCTGGTGGGCCCCCAACGCCTTCCATACTAAGTTGCTGCTCAGTATAAGCCTCTAAGATAAACACGCCATTTGATTTTAATGCTGGTATAATCTGCGCGTGAATTCGCTGGCGCACGGCTGTAGGCGTATGCGCCCAAATAGAGACAATGCCATCCCACTTATCCTCACCAAAGGTATAATCTGCTAAATCAGCTACTTCAGTCGAAATCTCGACCCCTCGTTCACTGGCCAGCTTCATCGCTTTTGCTAAACCAACATCAGATAAGTCTATAGCCGTAACCTCAAAACCTTGCTCAGCTAAAAACACGGCGTTCCTGCCCTCACCTTCTGCTAAACACAATACCCGCCCGCCTGCTGGAATTTGCTGATATTGCTGCTTTAAGAAATCGTTGGCTTCTGTACCGTAAGCATAACCGGGTTTACTATAACGCTCGTTCCACATGTTGCTGTCCTTTTTTATCGATTAGAAGTAAATTAATTTAGAAGTAATATAACTCATATATTTCCATAGACAAACTAGCTATCATTTTATTAATATGTATTATTATATTATATAATTATATCATACCGTAATATTCTGAATGGCCCAGCTAGTTGATATATAAAACTGAATTTAACCTTTTTATGTACTAAGCAATAAATATTCATTAGTAATATAGGGGCGAAAGGCTTATCCTATAATGTCTTTTAAAATGATTAATTGATAGAGTGTACCTATTTAACCCCGTCTTTTTATTAAAGGAGTCCTATTGAATGAGATCTACTACCCGCCAAGAACATGATTTACTCGGCTATCGTGACGTGCCTGCTGACGCTTACTACGGCATCCAAACCCTACGAGCTTATGAAAACTTTACCGTTAGTGGGGTGCGCTTAAACCAATTTTCTACTTTTATTCGTGCTTTTGCGACGGTCAAAAAAGCGGCAGCCATTGCCAATAACAAAGTAGGTGTGCTCAATGACACCATCAAAGAGGCTATTGTCGCTGCCTGTGACGACCTGATTGCTAATAAGTACCATGACCAGTTTATTGTCGATATGTTTCAAGGCGGTGCCGGCACCTCAACCAACATGAATGTCAATGAAGTCATTGCCAATCGAGCATTAGAAATATTAGGCCATGATAAAGGCGAATATCAGCATGTGCATCCCAATAACCATGTTAACTTATCGCAGTCTACGAACGATGCCTATCCTACTGCGATGAATATCGCTTTGGACGATTACTGTACTCATCTTTTGGCTAAAATGAAAATTTTACATCAAAGCTTTATAGATAAAAGCATAGAGTTTGGTGATTATTTAAAAATGGGTCGCACTCATCTACAAGATGCAGTACCTATGACTGCTGGGCAAGAGTTTAATGCTTTTGCTACTATGATAAAAAAAGAGATGGATCGTATTGAGTCCACTCGAGTATTATTCCATGAGATTAACATGGGCGGCACCGCTATCGGTACGGGTTTGAACGCCCCTGCTGGTTACTCTGAAGAAGTCGCTAAAGCCCTAACTGAGCTCACGGGTAGACCTTACTATATTGCTGAAGACCTGATTGAAGCCACCCAAGATACCAGCGCCTATGTTGCTTTGTCTGGCAACGTCCGCCTTTTTGCCGCACGCTTGTCTAAAATTGCCCATGATTTACGTTTAGAGTCTTCTGGACCGCGGGCAGGACTTGCGCAGTATCGTCTACCAGAGATGCAGCCGGGCAGCTCGATCATGCCTGGGAAAGTGAATCCAGTCATCCCAGAGGTCGTTAACCAAGCTTGTTTCCATGTGATGGGTATCGATAGCGCTATCGTAATGGCTTCTGAAAACGGTCAACTCCAATTAAACGTATTTGAACCCGTTATTGCCTTTAATTTATTTACAGGTATGAGTATGCTTGCTAATATTTGTGAGATGTTTGCCACCCGCTGTATCGATGGCATAATCATGAATAATGACACTTGTAGTGTGCAAGTATTCAACAATATTGGCCTAGTGACAGCGCTAAATCCGCATTTGGGTTATGATGCCTCTTCTTATGTAGCTAGAAAAGCACAAGAAACCGGCGGCAGTGTTTATGACATCGTGTTAGAGGAGAAGCTCATGGATAAGATAACCTTGGACGATATTTTGTCGCCTGCCAACATGGTCTATCCAAAAACCAAGTTAACCCCTTGATTTAAATTCTTTTGAGTTGGCTCTTTAAGATTAAATCCTAATAAGTAAAAGGCTGGAATTAGACATCGCTAATCCAGCCTTTTTTATTAAAAATTATTATCCACCTCTCAGCTGCTCATAGAAGACTGCTTCATAGAAGATAGAAAACAGAAGATAGGCATTTACTAAATCCAGCGTCGCACCTTAGCTTTATACGCCTGATAGGTTTTACCAAACTTTTCAGCTAACACCCGTTCTTCTGGTTTGATTTGTAACCTATTCATTATAATGATGAATAACGGTAATAAGAGAAAAGCTAAAAGATTGGATAAATACAGTCCCCATGCAATGAGTACCGTTAAAAGGCCAAAATACATAGGGTTACGGCTGTATTGGTATACACCTTGAGTGACTAGAGCTGTCGCTTTATCTGGTGTGTGCGGGTTTGGCGTGGTTTGCTCTTTTTTGAATTCAATCACGCCTTTTATCCCTAGTGTTACCCCAGAAATGGCAACTACGCTTGCCAGCACTTTTGAGCCTGTCAGCGAATAATCAAATTTTGGCACTTGCTTGGAGACGAGGTACATAGTGCCGCCTACTACTGCGAAATGTACGACTGGCGGAATTTTTAATTCTAAGGATTTCAGCATAATAACTCCATTTAATACGCTTTATATAAGCATATTTTATAAGATACACTTATTATAGTGTACGCTATTTAAGCACCTTTTCATGATCCGCCAGAAACTAATCGTGCATTCCATTGTTCATCGGGCATATTGTTCATCGGGCATTAAGCTGTTAACACTATATTACTCGCCTTGATAGATACAACCGCCCTTCTTTGTCATTAGCATTATAGTAGTCAGGCCGTTATCTCTCCAATCAAAGTATTAAATTGACGTTTTGAGACCATCAATTAATAAGTTGAAATATTATCTTCTGACTCAGTCTCTTCTAATAGCTCTGAATCCTCAGCGGTAGCAACACCGACATCATCCGTAGTGGTATTATCAGTAGCATTCTCAACAACGATATCATCACTGGGAGAGGCATTAGCTTGACCTACATTACTGGTATCTTGCTCTATAGGCGTTTGCACATTATCTGTAGTTTCTATAGTTTCAGGCTCAGTCACAGTAGGATCATTGTCAGCACAAGCGCCTAATACTAAGGTCGCTGCCGCTAAAGAAGCGTATAACCATTTTTTAGGTAACGCCTGATTTTTAGAATTATGTTGAGGGGTAATCATCTTAATTCTCCATATATTCATTTTTATGCTCCTCACTTTAGAACTATCCGTTAGTTGATAATTTCAGAATGACAGTACTTAAGAAGGACAGTACTAAAAAGAACCATGTGTTTGTAGATTGTTATGCGTTAACTATAGAGGTATATAAGCTTGAATACCTTAGTGATTACAAAAGATTTATGTTAAAAGTCGTTAACTTAGTAACGAATATTTTACTTACCTTGTATTAGTCAACTTATTGAAATATTAAGATTTAATTTAAGTAATTTGCCAACCAATCCTCTACCAAAACCATTTCAGTTATTTCATAATCAATATTTGCGGACTGTAAGCGTTTCTGCATGCCCTCGCCCATGCCACTGGTGATAAATTTATCAATACCGTGCAACTCGTCAGGTAGCTGACCACTGGCACGAATACTCTCCTCTTTCGGTAGTTCAATCAACGCTTTGGATAAGAGCTCATTATCAACAATCTCCAGCAACCAAAATTTGCGGCATTTGCCTGCGTGATTGGTAATGTGTTTTTTATTTTGAGAGGTGATAGCGATTTTCATGTTTTGTTCTCTCTCTTTAGCGTTGTCTGGGTTTGGATCAATTATTTTTTTGTAAGTTCATAGTTCATGTAGGGTGCGCCCAGCGCACCGATAAGAAGTATATTGCATGGAATTGGTGCGCTGGGCGCACCCTACTCGCTGAATTACTGCAATTTTTACGGCTTTAACCTACCCTATCCCAAACCTTGCTAAGTCGCTTCGGTGATACCGCCATGCGGGTTTTCATCGGCTGGGCAAACAGTTGGATACGGTACTCCTCCACCATCCAGCGGTACTCGCTGATGGCCTCGTCGTTGGCACGATTTGCCAGCCGCTCCATGTGCACGTCCAGCGCGTAGACGCCGTCGAGGTCAGCTTCGAGATTGTGCTCAAGGCGCTCAATACGAACCTCCAGCGCCTCGAGATAGCGCGGATACTGCTGCCAGTGGCTGTAATCCATATGATAGATGAATTTTGATAGCTGCAAATCCTGCAGCTGGTCTTCGATATCATCGATGGATTCACCAAATATCTCACGATCGAGCATGAGTAGACTTTGGCGAATGCGTTGCCAGCGCGTATAGACCTCTTTGAGAGTTTTAATGACGTTTTGACCGGTTAGTAAGAAGTTTTTGATTACCACCTCTTGGGTTTGCTGATACTCATCGGCGGTGAAAGGCAATTCTTCGCTCAGTCCAACCGCAATGCTATCAGCGCTTTCGGGCAAATCGCTACTGTGGTCAAATAGGACATAATGCTCTTCAAGCGTGGCGTCCAAAGTAGCATCGATAACGATAGTTTTAAGCTTTTCCATGTCGCCAAGGGGCGCAAAGGCGAGTTTAAATATCTTGTCAATTTGGCTGGTGAGTTGTTTTTTCTTCGCACCAAGCTTGGCTTTTATCAAGGTCAAAACACCGATGCGATGCGCTTTTAAGGCGGCATTGACGTCGGTGTATTGGTGAATCGATACCGCCTCGCCTGACGCGTCTGCAACTAGAGCTGAGAACTGCTTCATCACTACGCCGGCACTATGCCGATTCTTACTAAAACTATAGTGCTCAGGGAATTGAGTATGCGCTCCTTGTTGCTCATTTACCGCTTGGCTGGTCTCGCTGGCATGTCGAATCTGCAAAGTTTGCAGGTCACGACCTTTTTCAATGATGCGGTTTTTGTCATCGACTACGCAGATTTGCGGCTGTAAATAACGGTCAATGCTGGACGGGTTAAAGTCATTGGGGGTGACTGACATAATGCCACGACGATTAAGTGCATGGCACAGCTGCTTGAGCAGGCCTTGCTCGGCCTCTATTTGTAGCTCATCAAACAAGCTGTCAGCGGTATCCGGTATCGGCACGATTTGACGGCGAATATCTTTGGGTAATGAGCGCAGCAATTGTAGTACCAGCTCGAAGCGCCAGCCGGGCACGCCCCATAACAGCTCGATAGCATCGAGCTGCGGCAAGGCAGCAAGTGGCACACGAATGGTCACCCCATCATCGTCGCTGGCCGGGTCAAAGACGTAGCGTAGCGGCAGACGCAGATCACCCAATTGCCACACCTCAGGGAAGTCGCCTGTGGTTGGCGCTTGGCTATTGAGCACGTCATCATCAGTGAAGAATAGATATTTGCTATCGCTCTTTTCCACTTCAGCTCGCCAGTCTTCAAAGGCTTTGCGGCTAGCAACATGCTCAGGGATTTTTTTATCGTAGAACTGATATAGCGCCTCTTCATCGACCAATAAATCACGGCGACGCAGCTTGTCCTCAATACGCTCAACATGGGCAATTTTATCCATATTGTGCTGCAAGAACGGCGCTTGCCGACCAAAATTACCAGTCACCAAACCATCACGGATAAAGATTTCTCGCGACTCAGACAAATTGACCTGCTCATAATTAGTCAGCTGTTTACTAACAATGATTAAGCCAAATAGACTAATCTGAGCGTAGGCTTTGACCCGTCCGGTTTTTTTCGACCAATGCGGCTCAAAGTAGTGATATTTCAGCAAATCACCTGCCGCTGAGATAATCCATTCCGGCTCAATCTTGGCGACGTTACGCATAAAGACTTGCGAGGTCTCCACCATCTGAAACGCCATCACCCAAGGCGGCGTTTGTTTAAATACCGTACTCGAGGGGAAGATTTTAGCTTTTTGCTGACGGGCGGCCAGATACTCACCGCGATTTTCAGTCTTATGGGCGATAGTGGATAATAATCCGGTCATTAAAGCACGGTGCAGATGTGCGTAACGTACGGCTTTGATTTCTTCATCGTCAACGCTGGTCGGGTCGCTGTTGAGCGCATCTTTGCCGTTGCCTTTATCAGTAATCAGCTTAAGCTCGGTGACCATTTGTAGCAATTGGCGATGGGTTTGATGCCATTCACGCACCCGCGGGAAGCTTAAATAGTGCTTTTTGGCAAACTGGCGGCGCTGATTGTTAGAGAGTTTATTACCGTCCTCGTCTTTTTCAAACAGCGCTTTCCACAAGCTTAAATAAAATAAAAAGTCGGAGTCATCTTGACGAAATAGCGCGTGCTTCTGGTCGGCTTGTTGGCGTTTATTGGCCGGACGTTCACGGGGATCTTGTACTGCGAGTGCGGCAACCACAATTAGCATTTCACGCATACAATCAAAGTCGCTACCACCAACCAACATCCGTGCCAGCCTCGGGTCAATGGGCATTCGCGCCATTTGCTGACCGGTACGGGTCAGACGCAGCTGGTCGAGACCTTGTCGGCGTTTGCCGCTTGGCTTATTGTCTGATTTCGCAGACTTTTCATTTTTGGCAGGAATGGCGCCCAGCTCATCGAGCAGTTTATGACCGTCGGTGACCAAACGGCTATCGGGCGGCTCAATAAAGTCAAAATCATCGACGCTACCTAAGCGTAGATTCGCCATTTGTAAAATGACTGACGCCAAGTTGGTACGCAGGATTTCAGGCTCGGTAAATTCAGGGCGACTGGTGAAATCCTCCTCGCTATACAAACGAACGCAAACGCCCGGCGCAACACGACCACAGCGACCTTTACGCTGATTGGCAGCCGCTTGCGAGATGGCTTCAATCGGCAAGCGCTGTACGCGCGAGCGATAAGAATAACGTGAAATCCGTGCAAAACCCAAGTCAATCACATAGCGAATACCGGGCACGGTAAGCGCAGTCTCAGCAACGTTGGTGGCGATAACGATTCGCCGACCCCGACCGGAGGGCTGAAAGATACGCTGCTGCTCTTCATAAGTCTGCCGTGCAAAGAGTGGCAGCACTTCAGTATGTTTAGGCCCGTGCTGCTCAAGTACGTCTTGCAGCTCACGAATCTCCGCCTCGGTGGCGGCAAATATCAAGATATCCGCTTGGTCGGCATGACCTTTATCCTGCGCATCGCTAAAGCACTCTTCTACCGCCGCCACTACGGCGCGTGGCAGGTTCTCTTCAAAATCATCGTAGCTGTCTTCATCAGAGCTGGTCACCGGCTCATCGGTGAGCGGACGATAGCGCACTTCAACAGGGAAGCTGCGCCCTTCGACATTAAAAATAGGCGCAGGGACTTGGCGTTTCAGCTTGTTATCGTAATGACTAAAGTACTCACTAAAGCGCTTGGTATCGAGGGTCGCTGAGGTGATAATCACTTTTAAATCAGGGCGTTTTGGCAACAGCTTTTTCAGATAACCCATAATAAAGTCGATATTCAGGCTACGCTCGTGCGCTTCATCAATGATGATGGTGTCATATTTATTTAAAAACCTATCGTGACCCAATTCAGCGAGCAAAATACCATCGGTCATCAGTTTGACCACCGACTGAGCCGTACCTTGCTCGTTAAAGCGAACCTTAAAGCTGACCGTGTTCCCTAATTGCTCACCTAACTCTTCGGCGATACGATTGGCAACACTTCTTGCCGCTAGTCGTCTAGGCTGAGTATGGCCGATTTGCCCCGTGATACCGCGGCCTGCCATCATAGCCAGCTTAGGCAATTGGGTGGTCTTACCAGAACCGGTCTCCCCTGCGACGATAATAACTTGGTTATCGATAATGGCTTGCACCAAATCATCGGCACGCTGACTGACGGGCAAATCAAGGTTTAATCTATCAGGCAGGTTCTCAGGAATGCTATCAATACGTGCTTGCACCGCTTGCTGTGAGCGAGTTTTTATTTTGTCGTATTGGGCGCGTTTTTTGGCGAGTTCTTTCTGGAACCTATCGTTCTTATTCTCGTCACTATTATCAGTTTTAGCGTTCGAATCTTTATTCTTAGTTGCTTTACTTTTAGACACAGCGGCGCGCGCCAGCTCACGTTCGAGACGGCTTAGATAGTGCTGGTCTTTGACGAGTACAGGTAAATCTTCATTAATAGGGTTTTGAGCGATTAATTTTTTATTATCATTTTGCTTATTAGGATCAGTAGTATGACTGCTGTCTATAGGTTTATTGGATTGGTTTTGGAGTGATACTTTTTGAGTGTTTTCTGGATTGTTAGACATATTTGCTTAGGCTATTTATTTTATTAGGAGTGCTTAGAGTATGGGGCTAATTAGGGTGTGATTCAAGACGGGTATGATTAGGCAGCGTCTATTTATAGCGGTCAAACGCGCCTAAAATGATAGAAACAGTTTAAACAAAAAAAAGTCTAAACATTAAAATCAATCGCTACTACTATAAATAGTCTGTTGATTGCTAACTGCCTTTTCAAAAAAGGTCTGCATCTTTTGTAGTGGTACGCGAGGAAAAGGCAGGTGCAGGGACAATATTAAGCGCTCAAACGCGACCATCTCATCGGCTAGTTCTTGCGCAATATCAGGCTCAATTTGTGGATTGTCATACAGATTGTCAATGAGCCACGTTAACTGCGGAAAATCGGTATTATCATGAATTTGATAAAGGGTACGCACTAAGTCATCAGGGATTCGGCAGCGCGTCTTGCGAATCATGCCGTTTTTAAAGTACATATTTAAAGCCATAATTGGGTAGCTCCGTTAGGGTCATATTTGATTGATTATAGTTACAGGTAATAAAAGACGTGGCAGTTTTATTTAGGAATGACCATAGTTTTAACACATTCAAGGCAAATATATGCTTAGCATATACGGTAAAAAGGTCAATTGCATCTAAAATACTATGCTTTAAGTCAAACCAATAATATAAAATGGCTATGAATAACGAAGCTCTACGACAACTGTTGTCGCAAAGCAGTTTTTATTCATTGTCTAACCGACAAAGTTCCGTTAAGGTAAAAGCCATAACTCAATTGTGGCAATACTAAATAAACGGAACTATCATGCCCAAACCCAGCAACCCCTATACCGATAATAGCTTTGTTTCCTCCGACCTTAAGACCATCTTGCACTCCAAACGTGCCAATATCTATTATTTATCCCACTGCCGGGTCATGCAAAAAGATGGCCGCGTCCTCTATCTCACCGAAGACGACAAAGCCAATCTTTATTACAACATCCCAATTGCTAATACCACCTCCATCTTGCTCGGTACGGGAACCTCTATCACCCAAGCGGCGATGCGTCTGCTCTCGCAAGCTGGCGTACTGGTGGGGTTTTGCGGTGGCGGCGGTATGCCGCTGTTTATGGGCACGGAGCGTGAAGTCTTCGTCGAATGGATGACCCCGCAAAGCGAGTATCGACCGACTGAATACATTCAAGGCTGGATGAGCTGGTGGTGGGATGAAGACAAGCGCCTCGCTGCTGCCAAGCAGTTGCAAATAGCACGCATTGCTTATCTGCAAGCGGTCTGGGGTAAAGATAGCGACTTTAAGCGCCACGGCTTTGATAGTAGTAATGAGGCGATACAGAAACTGCTTAATGACAATATTGGTCAAATTGATAAGCAAATCGAGGTCATGCATTTATTGCAGCTTGAAGCCCGCCTGACCAAGCAGCTATATAAGCTGGCTGCTAAAAATACCGGCTATGACGGCTTTACTCGTGAACATGAAGGTATCGATAAGGCGAATGGCTTTCTCAATCATGGTAATTATTTGGCTTATGGACTCGGTGCGACAACCGCATGGACGCTGGGCATTCCACACGGTTTTGCGGTGATGCATGGCAAGACGCGGCGCGGGGCATTGGTGTTTGATATTGCTGATATTATTAAAGATGCGTTAGTGCTACCTCTTGCCTTTATTTGTGCCAGTGAAAACATGAGCGAGCAAGAGTTTCGCCAAGAGTGCATCAATATGTTTACTAAGCATAAGGCGCTGGATTATCAGTTTGAGGTGGTTAAGCAGTTGGCGATGACTAGCGACTGGAAGGTGTAGAAAATGATTGTCACTTTTGTCTCTCAATGTGAGAAAAAATCACTCAAGCGCACACGGCGTATCTTGGATTCCTTTGCTAACCGAATTGGTGACAATGTTTGGCAGACGGCGATTACCGAGGATGGATTACAGACGGTTAAGCAACTGTTGCGCAAGTCAGCGACCAAGTCGACAGCGGTAAGCTGTCATCGTAATAAGACGCGCCAGCTGACAGAATTGGTATGGGTGGTGGGCAATAAACGTCAGTTTAATGAAGTCGGCGTGGTGCCCGTGAATTGGACAAAGCGTAACCTATTACATCGAGAATGGGAAAATAACTGGGCATCGCTCGAAAGTATGCAGATTATCGCAACTATTGCTGCACTACTTCATGATATCGGTAAATCGACTATTGGTTTTCAACATAAACTATTTCATCAATCCTCTAAAGGCGATCCCTATCGCCATGAGTGGATTTCGCTAAAGTTATTTATATGGCTTATTGCTGATTGTAATACTGATCAAGAGTGGCTAGAGCGTTTACGAAATTTACCTGATTATCTTAGCTCAAACTCTCCAGCCTCAAAGGTATGGCAACAAGACGTAGATAAAGCCAAGTTAGATCAATTGCCGCCGCTTGCCGGTTGGGTCGCTTGGTTAATTGTGACTCATCATCGTTTGCCACCGCTAACAGCATATTGGTTCAATGAATCGACAGCTGAGAAACTTAAAAAAGCCAACAACCCTAAACTTAAAGCGGAACAACAAAAGTTCTACGCCTTTATAAAACCTTATGATTATTGGGTCAAAAATCCTAAGAGCATTGCTGACATGAATAATGCTGAACAGGAAAGCTTTTGGCAGTTTGACGATTTGGTTATCTATAGCTCTTTGTGGCAGCGCAAACTAAAACGCTGGGCAAAGAAGGCAACACTGCATCCACAACTACAACAGCTGAGTCAGCAAGCTACTGAGCAAAACCAAGCTATTAGTGATCCCTTTTTATTACACTTATCACGCCTATGCTTGATGATAGGTGACCATAATTATTCAAGTTTGGATGCTAATGACAAAAGACGAGCACAAGGTAGTGTCGACTTCAAAGATAAGCTTGCTGCCAATACCGATCGGCAAACCCATGAAATAAAACAAGCATTGGACGAACATCTAATCGGTGTTGGTGATTTTACCGCGCAGTTTTGTCGCTCGCTCCCTGCTATTCATAATGGACTCCCTCGACTGATTGGGCACGATCCTCTGGTTAAGAACACGGCTCACAAACGCTTTAAATGGCAAAATAAAGCATTCAAACAAGCTTATGAACATCGTGTACAAAGCGAAGAGCATGGTTTTTTTGGGGTCAACATGACCTCAACTGGTGGCGGCAAAACCATTGGTAATGCTCGTATTATGTATGCTCTGTCTGATCCCAAAAAAGGCGCTCGTATAACCGTTGCTTTAGGTCTTAGAGTATTGACCTTACAGACAGGACTTAGTTTTAGAGAGGACTTACAATTAAGCGCGAGCCAACTTGCAGTCTTAGTGGGTGGTACAGCACAGAAGCAGCTATTTGAGCTGACCCAAACGGACTCAAACTCTAATACTACAGATACTGCAAACCTTTTAACTGACTACCAAGAAAGCTTTGAATCTGCAAACTACGACTCGGTATTGGGTAGTGAGTCTGCCAATCCACTGATAGATGAATGGATAGACAGTGAGATCGATATTGCTGATTATGAAGAGTTAGGATTAGGCACGGTGATTGAGAGTAAAAAAACTCAGGAACTATTATTTGCCCCTATGGTCGTTTGTACGATTGACCATATTATTCAGGCTAGCGAATGCAAACGAGGCGGCAAACATATAGCGCCCATCTTACGGCTGCTCAGTAGTGACTTGATATTGGATGAGCCAGACGATTTCGATCATAAAGACTTACCTGCCCTATCAAGGCTAGTACATCTAGCAGGGCTGTTTGGCTCAAGAGTAATGCTATCGTCTGCGACTCTGCCACCAGATATGGTGCAAGGGTTGTTTGCGTCTTACTTGGCTGGTAGACAATTATTTAACGCTCAGCTACAAAAGCCTAATCCTAATGTCATTTGTGGCTGGTTCGATGAAAATAACAGTGTAATTACTCCCTGTACTAATAAAGATGGTTTTAAAGAACGTCATAGCGAGTTTGTCGCTGCTAGAATTGATTATTTAGAACAGCAACCTATCAGACGTCAAGCAAATATCTTGCCATTAGCCTTCACTTATGAAAAAGAGCAGCATATTGTCTTTTATGAAAAATTTGCCACAGCGTTATTGAACCAAGCAAGCGTATTACATCTAAACCATAGTATTAAGAAAAAAGACAATCCTTATCAAGTAAGTATTGGTTTGATTCGCATGGCGAACATTCAGCCTCTTATGAATACCGCTATGGCTATGTTCAACCTTGATGACACGCCAGCGGCTAAAACTACGCACTACCACCTATGCTGCTATCACGCCAATCAAGTTTTGATCCTGCGTAATCGCTTAGAAACCAAACTCGATAAACTACTTAAACGAGGTAGTGATAATGAGCATGATATATTTAACAGTGAGCATATCTCTAATGCCATTAAAACACATAGTGATAAAACCCATCATATCTTTATCGTGCTTGCTACAGCGGTAGCAGAAGTTGGACGCGACCACGATTATGATTGGGCAATCGTAGAGCCATCATCCATGCGCTCTATTATCCAATTAGCTGGGCGGGTATGGCGGCATCGACCTGACAAGATAGCAAATACGCCTAATATCAGCTTATTACAATATAATATCAGAGCACTAAAGCAATCCAATAGAGGCGCAGCTGAGGCTGTCTTTACTAAGCCCGGATTTGAGCAAAAAGATTTTCTATTAGCCAGTCATAATAGTGAAGATGTTTTTAGAGAAGCAGAGTTACAGCGTATCGATGCTAGATCTAGAATTCATAATGCTATAGATACCCATTCTGATTTTGATGGATCGCAATATTTAAGCGATCTTGAGCAAAGCGTCATAAAAGACCTGATGGCTAACGATAAGACTAATGTGGTCAATGGCTACTGGCAAGACCCTAATACCTCAAACCGCTCGCATGTACATCTAAGTTGTCTCACGCCCTTTAGAGCAGGTCAATCTCAGACAGAATATATTATTGAACCCACGGATTTTAAACCCTTATTAAATAACGATGAGCCAGCACTTAGTATCGATGAGCTTAGTGATGAGTTTAACGAAAGCTTGCATCAATATGTAGTGTATGACTCTGAACAAGCTTGCGCACAAGGCCTATCAAAGACGCCTACGACAACCAAGGTCATCAAGCCAAACCTGATGCCGTTATCTAATGATCACGTTACACCGTGGCTGCATGATAGTCTTACCAATACTTTGCTAGAGGTACAGTCAGCACACGCTGACTTGAGTCCAAACACGATATTAATGAGGTTTGCAGTGGTCTCAGTTTATGATAGTAAGCTGGGATGGTTTTTTGATGAGCGCTTTGGCTGTTGGAAAGATGAAGGGGTACTCAAAGACGGTTATCGTTCATAGTTGTAGCTGATAGCTAAGCTATGTCATAAGGCTCAATGGTATCGATATCATCGGCTACTTCTCGGCGAGTCATCTCAAGATCATAATGGCTTTGCAGATTAAGCCAAAATTGGGCAGACATACCGAAGTATTTGGCTAGGCGTAGTGCTGTATCAGCAGTAATAGCTCGTTTGCCATTAATAATTTCGCTTAGACGCGAATCTGGCATGTGTGTAGCGCGGGCAAGCGCATAAGCTGATAATCCCAACTCGTCTAGGAATTCAGTTTTGAGGTATTCACCCGGTGCGGTAGGTAGACGCTTTGGTATATCACCATATGCTACATCACTAAAATCCATGTGCTTGGCGTTTTGCATCGTAATAGACATAAAATGCTCCTTGAGTTAATCCCGAACAGTTTAATGATAATCAACGATTTCAACATTTTTTGCATTACCGTTGAACCATATAAAGCAAATGCGCCACTGCTGGTTTATACGAATACTATATTGACCTTCTCTATCACCTTTTAGCTTTTCTAAGTGATTACCAGGGGGTATTCGTAGGTCAGTAATATCAATAGCAGCATGTATGGCTTCAAGCTTTTTTTGAGCTTTAGCTTGAATGTCTACAGGGATACGTCGAGCGTATTCTCCTTTAATAATTGCTGCCGTTGCCTTATCAGCAAAGGATACAATCATAACAATTGTCCTAAGATTAGTGAATAAGGCATGGCACTATAATAACGCCATGCGTAAGTAATAGCAATATGATAAGCCACCTAAGCGGTGGTGAAGAATAAAAAGATCAACTAATTAAATAGTTTTCTAAGCTATCTACACGATAGTCAAACTATGCTAACATCAAAATACTACACTATCAATATTTTTATTATAAAAGTTTAACCAATTATATAGTGGCAATATAGTAATATAGTATGTTAATCTCATTACAGATCAAAATATTTTATTGCAATTTGAGGTTTAGGAAATGAAAAATATTACTCAGTCGCAAATTAAACAAGCTATTGATAGCTTCTTAAGTGTGCAATTTGATAAAAAAGCAGCATCTTTGATAAAAATCTTGGAGAAAGCGACACAAGACAATGATAATGATATTGATGCGCAGACAAAAGCTAAAGAAGATATCAAAAAAGCTCAAGATAAATACGCACTAGATGCGTGGATGGAATACGCACACGCTTGGATGAGTAAGCAGCTCAGCTTTGGTACTCATATCTCCAAGGGCGTTCATGCCAGCTCTAAAGGAGATAACGCTATTTACATTCCTTCTGACTCTATTAATAAGCAGTCTATCGTAGGTCATCATTCTATTAAACACCCTATCACTGATGCTAGCGGTAACGCGGCCGCCTTACCTCTTGCCGCTTTTTTGCAAACACAAGTTTATTATGAAGACAACAGCAGCTCCACTATAAGCGAGCTAATAAAAGCCAAACATCCCGCTCTCAACGGAGTATTCCATAGCAATACTGAAACCTCCGAGCAAATACAAGATACCTTTTATAAGCTCGTAGTGGCCTATATTGAAACACCAAAGACCGATGAGTTAAATAAGCAAATTCTATGGCCACTTATCGATGATAGTCAGTCAGCTCAAGAGCGTTTTTATCACTGTGTCATACCCCTCTACCCCACCGCTTTAACCCATCACTTGTATGAAAAAATTCAAGATATCAAGTTCTCAGATGCTAATACTCTAGCAAAGAAGAATAGAAGCAAGGTTAATGAAATACAGACAAGCTATGTCACTATCAAAGACTTAGCTGTACTCAATATTGGTGGTAGTAATCCACAAGGCGTCAGCCAACTGATGAGCAAAAAGCGCGGTAAAACTTATCTACTGCCGTCTATACCGCCAAGCTTTACTCAAACGCAAGAATTTAGTTTTAGTAAAAATGCCAGCAGTATATTTAATGCCAAAACGATGGCTTACAAGACTCGCAGAACGTTAGATGCGCTCTATAAGATTATTGGTACCCGTCATAACAATATGAGTATTCGTGATACTCGCAAAGTCATACTCGATGACTTACTGCTGCAAATATTACAAATCGCCAATAGTATGCAAAGCAATCGACCTGCTGGCTGGTCAGCCGATTATAACAATTTAGACTATGCCGAAAAGTTATGGCTTGATCCTTTCAGAGGTGAGTTGGAGGGGGAAGCTGACTTTCAGGCTGAGTTTGAGAGAGGATACTGGCAGCAAGAGATAGAGGCAAAATTTGCAGCTTGGCTACAAGATTTACTGAAAAATGAGTTTCCAAAGTTAAAAAAGGACTTTGGTGATCCCGAACAAAACCAATGGGAGAAGGAGATGGCTGATGCCTTAAAAGAATCACAGCGTCTTGGACAAGGAGCATTTACATGAGTTTTATTTATTCAGACAAAGACTTAGTGGGCTACGTGATGATCAAAAACATTCGCATCCAAAATGCCAACGCCGTATCCAGCCCTATCACCTATGGATTTCCAGCGATCACTGGATTTACTGGCGCTATTCACGCACTCAGCCGTAAGATTGCTACAGTTGATGGATTAGAGGATATTAGTCTCGATGGCGTACTCATTGCCTGCTTTGATTGTCAACCGCAAACCTATCGTGAAGCGAGTTATAAAGACTACACCTTTAACCAAACACGTAACCCTATCCTTAAATCTGGCAAAACGGCGTCAATTAATGAAGAAGGGCGCTGTCATCTACGAGTCTCTTTAGTCATTGGGGTGTACGCTAATGATTTTATGCTAGAAGACGATCAAATTACCAAGTTACTACAAACTGTCAGATTTAAGATCCAACAACAGCGTATGGCAGGTGGTAGCGTACTTAGTTTAGATCGTTTTGATCCTGTTAATTACGTGCCAGCCGAGGACATTAATAATTTTAGTAAAGCGTTACTTCCTGCCTTTATTCTAATGAATGCTCCAAAAGATTTAACCAGTATCACTGAACAATTACAACAACAAAACCCTGAAGCTACTGCAATGGATGCGCTAATAAGCACCGCTACCATGACACATGAACCTATCGATAATGCGCAAGGCTTGACTGATTGGCAGACAAAATCATCTAAACAAGGCAGAGGTTGGCTCGTTCCTATTCCTGTAGGCTTCCAAGGTATATCCGAGATTTATGACGCTGGGATAATGCAAAACGTGCGCAATCCTGAATATCCAAGCCAATATGTTGAAGCGATCTATAGCCTTGGTAAATGGGTATTTCCGCATCGCATTAATGACTTAGCCGATGCCCTTTGGTATCAATATTACGATAATGAGGAATCACTATACTTAGTGACGCAGAATCAGAAATTTTAAATTTATTTTCGTCCTATTTTAAAAATTTCAAACAATCAAAAACCCGTTCCATTTAACTGTTCATTTCTTATATTCATGGAGAATCACATGTCAAAAACAGCCCTAAAAACCGCTTCTGTTCTAGCTTTTGAGCGCAATCTAGACGTATCAGATGCTTACCTTTGGCAAACGGATAGTCAAGAAAGTGGCGAGAATAAAACCGCATTCCCCGTCGTTATCAAAGAAAAATCCGTACGCGGTACAATCAGTAATCGCTTAAAAAATGCCATTACCAATGATCCCGCCAAACTGGACGCGGAGACCGAAAAAGCCAATTTGCAAAAAGTAGATTCGGCGTCGTTGGATGAAAATAATGATACTTTAATCGCTCGTTTTAGCCTTAAAGTCTTGCCTTTTACAGGTAAGCCGAATGTCTGTAATGACCAAGATTACCAGCAAGCCTTGGAACAAGTCGTTGCCGACTATATCGATAATCAGGGATTAGATGAATTAGCTCGCCGTTATGCTATTAATATTCTCAATGCGCGTTGGTTATGGCGCAATCGCGTCGGTACCGAGAGTATCAAAGTAACGGTTAAGTGTAATGACCAAACTATTACTGTAGATGAAGCAAAGACTTATAGTCTGAAAAACTTTGACAGTGCTGACGCTACAGTTAAGCAAGTTGCCGACTGGATCAAAGCAGGTTTAAATGGTGATGAGTTCATCATTTTATATGTGGAGGCGCAAGCTATCATCGGCTATGGTCAAGAGGTCTATCCTTCACAGGAACTGATCCTTGATACCGGTAGTAAAAAGAGCAAAGTGTTATATCGTGTCAGTGATAGAAAAGGCTCTGAGGACAATGCAGGCATGCACTCACAAAAGGTGAGCAATGCCATTCGCACTATCGATGACTGGTATCCTGATGCTGAGTTCCCTATCGCTATCGAACCTTATGGCGCAGTGACGACATTGGGCACAGCGTTCCGCCAGCCTAAAGATAAAATGGACTTTTACAGCCTATTTGATAATTGGGTATTAAAAGGTGATGCGCCAGACGTCAACCAGCAGCATTATGTGATGGGCGTACTTATCCGTGGCGGCGTGTTCGGTGCCAGCGGCAAGGAGTAAGTCATGACGGACTCAACAACAAGCTTGACCCATTATCAAGAAATAACAATCATCCCCGACCCTGAGATTGCGCCTTACTTCATTTGGAGTAAGCTATTTACCCAATTGCATATTGCATTAGCGGAGATGAAAAACGAGCACGGTATCGATTCTATCGGTGTCAGCTTCCCTGATTATCATTATGATGACAAGGGCAAATCATCCAAGCTGGGGTTAAAATTGCGTGTCTTTGCCCAAAACCAAAAAGACTTAGAAACTTTAAATCTCGATAAATGGTTAGAGCGATTAACCGACTACGCGCATGTGAAGCGCATCAATGGAGTTGGTGACAAAGCCAAAGGGCACGTCGTAGTCAGACGCTACCGTCATAAAAACGTGCTCAAGCAAGCTGAAGCGTTCGCTGAGCACAAAGGCATTGCTTTGGAGGCGGCGCTGATACACTGCGCCAAACACAAGCAGGATAATAAACCCTATCCGTATATCAACTTAAGAAGCATCAGCAATAATCAGCCTTACACCTTATCTATTATTCAAGAGATGGTAGATAACGAGGTCAAAGGGTCGTTTAATAGTTATGGCATCAACAATGCGGCAGATACGGTTACCGTACCACATTGGTAAGCCACTAAAATAGTCATGACGAATGACCCAAAAACTGGGCAAAAAACCCTTTTTTTGAGCTGTTTAAAAACTTGTAATAAAATCAACCAGTTACGACAGGGGTAAAAATGGAGGGTAAAATAGGGTATTTTGCCTTCTAACCCTTGTCGTAATTGATTTTTTTGAGTTATAATTCCTCTTCATCACCGCATAGGTGACTTAGAAATGTTAAAACCCTATATGCATCGATTGAGCCTTCTTCATCACCGCATAGGTGACTTAGAAATGTTATCGAGTCAGAAAATGCCGGCGCTGTTACTTCATCACCGCATAGGTGACTTAGAAAACAAAGTCAATAGACGACAGCCGAAACGTTTACTTCATCACCGCATAGGTGACTTAGAAATAAACACCGTCCGATCTCAAGTTGACCTATTGCTTCATCACCGCATAGGTGACTTAGAAATCAAGCTCTTCAAGCCCTTGCACTTCGACACTCTTCATCACCGCATAGGTGACTTAGAAATTCAGCTGGTATAGTTTCAGTCACATAACGCGCTTCATCACCGCATAGGTGACTTAGAAACATTCATGCCCGGTAATACCATCATTAGTGATCTTCATCACCGCATAGGTGACTTAGAAAATAAAAGGTGTCGAAAAAACTACCCAAAACGCCTTCATCACCGCATAGGTGACTTAGAAACGACTCAGAGAAAACACTGGATGATGTCACTGCTTCATCACCGCATAGGTGACTTAGAAAAGAAATTAAAATGACTCCCCCCGCCCATTTTTCTTCATCACCGCATAGGTGACTTAGAAACGAAGATAAGCTTATTGGCGTCAGCCAAGGCTCTTCATCACCGCATAGGTGACTTAGAAACAGTCCGCCGGTTGCTTCACGAAGCATAGAAGCTTCATCACCGCATAGGTGACTTAGAAACAAATGGGTAATTGTGCGCGTATGGTCAGAGACTTCATCACCGCATAGGTGACTTAGAAAGCTAAAACCTCTTTCACCTTGCAGACCCCTTGCTTCATCACCGCATAGGTGACTTAGAAAAAGCACTCCCATTCAGCTACCGCAAGTACAAACTTCATCACCGCATAGGTGACTTAGAAAGGATTCTCAGCAGGCAATGCTGCGGCTGCTTCCTTCATCACCGCATAGGTGACTTAGAAAAATAAGCGCATAACCGACTTTTTGCATACTCGCTTCATCACCGCATAGGTGACTTAGAAAGCCAGCATTGCCAGTCAATAGCAGTCTTAGGCCTTCATCACCGCATAGGTGACTTAGAAATGTCTGAGCTAATCAAGCGCTATGTGACGGGTCTTCATCACCGCATAGGTGACTTAGAAATCATGACACTGTTGCTATTGCCGCTGCTGATGCTTCATCACCGCATAGGTGACTTAGAAAAAGACGCGGTAGCAATAGGGTTAATAATAATACTTCATCACCGCATAGGTGACTTAGAAAATCAGGAAGCGTAACAGTTGGTGATAAGACTACTTCATCACCGCATAGGTGACTTAGAAAAACTACCGCAAGTACAAAACCAGCACTATGTTCTTCATCACCGCATAGGTGACTTAGAAATATCTACAAGTGCGTTTGGACATTTATGCCAACTTCATCACCGCATAGGTGACTTAGAAACCATTGTCGGGCGAATAAGTCGCCGCTGTACTCTTCATCACCGCATAGGTGACTTAGAAAAAGATACAACAAGCGGTGCAAGTGCCTGACCGCTTCATCACCGCATAGGTGACTTAGAAAACTGCGTAAGGTGTTGACCATCTCTAAGCCGGCTTCATCACCGCATAGGTGACTTAGAAAATAAACGCATTTTTACCTTTTCTGCGCTGCCTCTTCATCACCGCATAGGTGACTTAGAAAAAAATCACGCCAAACATAAAGCGACTAATGTGCTTCATCACCGCATAGGTGACTTAGAAACGCAAGATTTAAGTCAAGGCATGCTATGGGTCCTTCATCACCGCATAGGTGACTTAGAAATATGACAGTGGCGCTTGCACAAGACATCATCGACTTCATCACCGCATAGGTGACTTAGAAAGTGTAAGCCGGTATGATTTCAGTCACTGGCTCCTTCATCACCGCATAGGTGACTTAGAAACGATGGTCGAATAGTACAGATTGGCATGACTCCTTCATCACCGCATAGGTGACTTAGAAAATTTGCAGCTTAAAAACTGCACTGTTGATGTTCTTCATCACCGCATAGGTGACTTAGAAATTTCAGCAAGTCGGTGCCCAAATGCGCAATATCTTCATCACCGCATAGGTGACTTAGAAAGCCCTTAGTGCCCTCAGTCATAGAGTCACCAACTTCATCACCGCATAGGTGACTTAGAAAAACAAATCAAAAACAGGTACAATCACCTCACCCTTCATCACCGCATAGGTGACTTAGAAATATCGTCAATATGATCAATTGGATACCGACTACTTCATCACCGCATAGGTGACTTAGAAAAATGTCTGATGATTTTAGCGTCGAATTTCAAGCTTCATCACCGCATAGGTGACTTAGAAATTGGTTTCCGTCTGTACTGAACGATGAGCGTACTTCACCACCGCGTAGGTGGCTTAGAAATATATTTGATGAGTTAATGGGTATTAGTACTCCTTCACCACCGCGTAGGTGGCTTAGAAATGATCTAGCAGCCGTCACTTACTCTGTCTACGCTTCACCACCGCGTAGGTGGCTTAGAAAGATATTCGCTATCTAGCAAGAACGAAAGCACTCTTCACCACCGCGTAGGTGGCTTAGAAAAACATGCGCCATAGTTTTAGCAAAGTTATCAACTTCACCACCGCGTAGGTGGCTTAGAAATATCGAATGCGAACCCAACCACCTGTAGGAGTCTTCACCACCGCGTAGGTGGCTTAGAAATATATCAATGAGATTGCAGGATTCTCTATTCACTTCACCACCGCGTAGGTGGCTTAGAAATGCTTGCCCGGGGTCTTGCGGCAATCTAATCTCTTCACCACCGCGTAGGTGGCTTAGAAATCTAAATTCCAAATTGCGTTATGCGTTTAAAACTTCACCACCGCGTAGGTGGCTTAGAAAACGTACCTGTCAAACCATTAGTCTTAGATGACCTTCACCACCGCGTAGGTGGCTTAGAAAAGTGCCGATAAACAAAGCTGCACCGCCTAACGCTTCATCACCGCATAGGTGACTTATGAGCAGCGTTAAAAAATTGTATGCCAATTTTAGCTGCGCAAGGAAAATCCTTTAAATAGGATTTTCAGGAGTTATGACTTCAAACGAAATTTGATAAAATAGATACCACCGCATAGGTGACTTATGAGAACTGTCAAAAATTGCATACAAATTTTAGACTTGTAACTCTGTGATATCAGTAGCAGCATGTATGGATTTAAGCTTTCTTTGTGGTCTATCCTGAATATCTATAAGAATACGCCCCGAATAAGTAATAGCACTTTTCTTGAGTAGTTAAGACTCAGCACTCTTTTCGATTACTAAGGTTATTACTAAGACTTAGGCAAGATAATCTCTACTATTAATCCTTGAGTATCATCCTCTCTATTTTTAGCAGTAATTTGTCCCTTATGCGCCATAACTACAGCATGCACTATCGCTAAACCTAAGCCGTAACCCCCAGTTTGGCGATGACGCGCAGAATCAAGGCGAACGAAGGGTTGAAAGATACGCTCCAAATCCTGTTCAGCTACCCCTTCACCTTCGTCTGCTATGCTAATCTTAATGGCTGGTCGCGCATTATCCATCTGTACTTTGGCTATCTTAGCGCTAACCACTGAGTCGGGTAAGGTATGCATAAAGGCATTACGAATGATGTTTTCAAAGGCACTGTGCAGCTGCTCTTGACTGCCAAATACCGACCAAGCGCTTTGATCGATAGGCGATTGCCATTCCCAACTTACGTTTTTATGCTGAAACTCAAAACAGACATCCTGTCCAATTTCACTGATAATTTGAGCGATGTTGACTTGCTCTTTTTCGGTATCATCAAGCGTATACTGCTGCATCTGTAGCGACTGGATATGAATAATCTGTTCAATCAGCTCATTCATTCGAGCAGACTCTTTATCGATGCGATCTAGGTAACGCTCGGCATTGGGCGCAAAGTCGCGAGTCAGCTCAGTGGCCACTTCAAGGCGTGCCAGCGGTGAACGCAGCTCATGAGAGATATCACTTAACATCTGTTTGCGTGCCAGCTCACTATCTACCAAGCGCGTTGATAACTGCGCCACATCTTTTGCTAATAGCCCCAACTCGTCGACGCCAAGCTTATTAATAGCAGGATTAGCCTGATAATTACCAGCAATCATTTGCCGAACCGTACTCTGTACATGACGAATCCGCCGAATCATCGTACGGCTTAGCCAAAGGCATACCAGCACACTGAAAAGCACAATCAATATCAAGCGCACTATAAAGTTACTGCGTTGCAGCGCTACCACATCAGCAAAGTCTAGGTGTGGACGTATTTGCAAAATAACACTCTGCCCTTCAGGTAAGGTAACGACGCTATCCTCCATCTCAGGATGATTATCCATGTTGATAACGGTTTCCTCGATTTCAGAGCTGGGATTAGTTAAGTGTCGAGGCATTCCGGGTGCTGGTGGAGCTATAGAGTCCTGAGATGGCGGCATTGTTTGGTGCATCCGCCTGTGCCGCTGCTGCATACGACCATATCTTGGAAAAATAATGGCGCCTTGCTCATCATATATCCTGATTTGATTCATAAACCGTCTATCTTGCTGGTATAGTTGCCTAACTGTAGCAAAGTCGCCCGCTTCTAAAGCAGTCGTTAACGCTTCACGCTTGATTAGTAATTGCTCAATTTGAGCATCCATCCTTGCACTTAGCGCTCTTTCATTTAGCCAGCGTTCAACCACCACTGAGGCTATCACTGTGAATAGTATCGTTAATAACAGACTCAAAAATAGCCGCCAAAACAAAGTTAAGCGCGGTTTAATGAGCGGTTTTTTTATCGAAGCATTCATTATTAAATGACCAACTGATAGCCTTTACCACGAATGGCTTTGATAGGCTCATCATGAAAAGGCTGAAGTTTTTTGCGCAGGCGTGAGACGTGCACATCAATACTGCGATCAAAGGGTTGTAATTCGCGTTGCAACACTTGTTCTGAGAGCCAAGACTTACTTACAACCTCACCCTTTTGCTTAAGTAACTCTAATAGCAAGTCAAACTCTGTACCCGTCACTTGCAGCTCAGTACCATCTATCTGGCAGATACGCTGGGTTTGATCGAGATGCAGGCGACTTTCAGGAAGTGCTATCTGCTCTGATTGCATCTTATTAGAATGGTTATTCTGAGTACGTTTGATAACGGCATTAATACGAGCTAGCAGCTCACGAGGATTACAGGGTTTGGTAATATAATCATCAGCGCCCAGCTCCAGCCCAATAATGCGGTCAATCTCATCGCCTTTTGCAGTGAGCATAATCACGGGGATATCGCTAACTGTCGGCAGTTGACGCAGCACACTTAAGCCATCCATTTTTGGCATCATAATATCCAGTACCAGTAAGTCATAAGCAGCAGCATCTTCGGTCTTTTTTAACTGCTCAATAACCGCCTGCCCATTATGGACACAATCGCAGTCGACCCCATGATTATTTAGGTATTCTTGTAATAATTGAGTCAATTCTTCGTCGTCATCACCCAGTAGTATTTTTGGCATATCAATCCTCTTAACTGTCAACTAACAATCACTTCATACTGCATAGTATCAGACAAACCTTCATCTATAAGCTACAAACATTACCTTTCTTAATATTTCTCCAAATCCTTAAGGCTTTCTAAAACTAAAACCCATGGGTAAAGCTCAAAACTAGCAAAAGTGCACTTTCCGACCTTAGTGTCATGATGAAAAACGATAAATACCTTTCTACCGCCTTGAGTTTTCGTTACTATCTTAGTATTAATCATTTTAGCCTTAGTATTAATAACCTCAACTAATTATCAATTACTCTCCAATTACCTCTCTATCTGTGAAAAGGATTTTGCAATGCCAAATCTAGCAGCTCATGACTATAAAGATAAATCCCATAATCTTCAGCGAAAACTGACGCTCAAATCCAGCCTAGTATTGATCAGTAGCGCACTCCTGATGTCGGTGTCCGCACATGCCGCTGACGATAGTGTTATTGATAATAATCAAAACACTATAAATACCACATCAATCAATACCAGCGCGATTAATCTAGCGATTATGAGCGACAATCCATCGGTAGTATCTGAGACTCGCCGTATAACCCCTGCCGATCCTAAGCGTGTATCTACTGCTTCTACTACCAATAAGGCTAAAGTTGATCAAGCTATTTACTCAAACGATGCCATTCATCATCCGGTTTGGGCAAAAAACGGCATGGTTGCTAGCCAAGAAGCGCTGGCCTCTGATATTGGTTTAAAAATATTAAAAGATGGCGGTAATGCCGTTGATGCAGCGGTAGCGGTTGGTTTTGCTTTAGCCGTTACGCTACCCCGTGCTGGCAATATCGGTGGCGGCGGCTTTATGATGATTTATGATGCCAAGCAAGGTAAAACTGTCGCGCTGGATTACCGCGAAAAGGCGCCAAGTAGCTCAACCCGCGATATGTATCTAGATGCAGATGGTAACACCATTAGCGACTTGTCACGCTACCACGGCTTGGCGGTTGGAGTACCGGGCACAGTAGCAGGACTACTCAAAGCACTGGAAGACCATGGCACTATGAGCCGCGGGCAAGTCATGGCGCCAGCGATTGGATTGGCTGAGAACGGTATTGAAGTCACCGCAGGCTTGTCAGAGTCGCTAGAAGCGTTAAGCGATCGTCTGCAAAAATGGCCAAGTACCCAGAAAATATTTTTTAAGCCTGATGGTAGCAGCTACCAACCCGGCGAGCGTCTTTATCAGCCTGAGCTTGCCCGCTCGCTGAAATTGATTGCCGAGCAAGGCAACGATGGATTTTATAAAGGCGAGATTGCAAGCAAGCTGGTTAAAGCGGTGAATAATGCAGGCGGCAATATGAGCTTGCAGGATTTGGCCAATTATCAGGCCATTGCCCGTGCGCCGGTTAAAGGTAATTATCGTGGTTACGAGGTGGTTTCTATGCCGCCGCCCTCCTCTGGTGGTATTCATATCGTGCAGATTTTAAACATCTTAGAGGGCTATCCGCTAAAGGACTATGGGCATAATAGCGCTCAGACTATTCACTTGATGGCGGAGGCGATGCAACTGGCCTATGCCGACCGTGCAGAGTATTTAGGGGATGCCGATTTTGTCGAGGTACCAGTCAGCGGGCTAACGGCTCGCCCTTATGCTAATAAACTGCGCACGCTTATTAATCCAAATAAGGCCACGCCAGCCTCTAACGTCAAAGCCAATAACCCACTACCGTACGAGAGTGATCAGACCACGCACTTCTCTATTGTGGACAAAGACGGTAATGCGGTAGCCAATACTTATACCCTCAACTTCTCTTATGGCACTGGGCTTGTCGCTGATGGTACGGGTATTTTATTAAACAATGAGATGGATGATTTCTCCGCCAAACCCGGCACCGCCAATGCCTACGGTCTAACCGGCGGTGAAGCAAACAGCGTTGAAGCCAATAAGCGTCCCCTCTCCTCGATGAGTCCGACTTTGGTCTTTAAAGACAGCACCCCTTATATCGTCACAGGCAGTCCGGGTGGTAGCCGTATTATTACCACCGTCACCCAAATTATCTCCAACGTCATTGACCACGATATGAATATCGCTGAGGCTACGCATGCGCCGCGCATCCATGATCAATGGTTGCCCGATGAGATACGTATTGAAAAAGCCCTGAACGTCGATACCATTGAAAAGCTAGAATCAATGGGCCATAAAGTAACGCCAAACACCACCATGGGCTCTACTCAATCGATTATGCTGACGCCAAATGGTGTTTATGGATCCTCTGATCCGCGTATTGTCGATGCGGCAGTGGTTGGGTATTGATTTAGTTTCGCTGGTTATTTTTAATCTAAGCCTTTTAATCTAAAATTTTTTGCACTAGCTCTTTATATCATTGAGGTATAAAGAGCTTTTTTGACATAAGCTCTTTAAGCCATGTTTTTATTGCTCTACATTTAGCATCACTTGCTTGAATAAGTGGCTGTTAGCAGCAAATAATGGTACTATTATCGGCTATGATTAACAGGTATGGATTTCAGCTTTCGCTATTTATCCATGCCTAAGTTACTGATAATAAAGGTTTAACTATTGACTTTACCTTTTTATTGCTACCTATAATTAGCTCCCTTCTTTTTGATCGCATTAGTAAGAGTCCTCTATGGCATTTGTACACCTTGGCATTCACAGTGAATATTCAATTACCGATTCTATCGTGCGCATTAAGTCCTTGGTGAAGGCAGCGGCGGCGGATAATCAGCGCGCCTTGGCTTTGACTGATTTATCTAATCTTTATGCTACGGTGAAGTTTTATCGTGCTTGTTTGGGTGCGGGTATCAAGCCTATCATCGGTAGTGAAGTCATTATGGATAATGAGGATACCCGCCTAGTATTATTAGCAATGAATAATGAGGGCTATCAAAACATCACCCGTATTGTCTCCCTTGGGTTCACTGATGGACGCGCCGACCCTGATAATCATGGCACGCCTATCGTCAAGCGTAGCCATATTCTCGAGCATGCGGCCGGTGTTATTGTGTTATTTACAGAAAAATCAGATGTGGGTCAAGCATTGGTCAGCTCCATGCCCGAAAAGGCGGACGAGCTCATTAGCGAGTGGCAAGCCCAGTTTGATGATCGTCTATATTTGGCGATTAAACGCACTAATCGCTCAGGCGAAGATGCTTTTATTAAAGCTGCTATCCATGCTGGTAGCAGGCATAACATCCCTATCGTGGCTCATAATGATGTCAGATTTTTAGAGCAAGATGATTTTGATGCGCATGAAGCTCGCGTTTGTATCGCAGGCTCCTATGTCCTTGCCGACCCTAATCGTCCACGGCTCTATTCAGACGAGCAGTACCTTAAGACTCAAGCTCAAATGGAAGCGCTGTTTGCCGATATTCCGCAGGTAGTCGAAAACACCTTAAACTTAGCAACACGCTGCAACGTTACCTTGACCTTAGGTATCAACGTGCTGCCCGAGTTTCCGGTGCCAGAGGGTGAGACCATTGAGTCGTTTTTCCGCTCAGAGTCCAAGCGGGGACTTGATAACCGTTTAGAGAAATTATTTCCTATAAACCAGCGCAGTGACAACTGGCCTGATATTCGTAAGCCTTACGATGAAAGACTGGAGTACGAGCTTGAAGTTATTTTATCGATGGGTTTTCCCGGTTACTTCTTAATCGTCATGGACTTTATCCGCTGGGCAAAAGCTAACGGCGTACCCGTTGGTCCTGGTCGTGGTTCTGGTGCAGGGTCTTTAGTCGCTTATGCGCTTAATATTACCGACCTTGACCCTATTCATTACGACTTATTATTCGAGCGCTTTTTGAATCCTGAACGGGTCTCTATGCCCGATTTCGATATCGACTTTTGTATTGAAGGCCGTGATCGAGTGATCGATTATGTGGCGCAGACTTATGGCCGTGAGGCGGTCTCGCAAATCATTACCTTTGGTACCATGGCGGCCAAAGCGGTGGTGCGCGATGTGGCGCGAGTGCAAAGTAAGTCATATTTCCTTGCCAATAAAATATCTAAATTAATTCCTAAAACTCCGGGCATTACTTTGAGCCAAGCGCTGGAGCAAGAACCCCAGCTCAAAGATTTAATCTCTAATCCTGATAATATGGATTATGAGGATGCTATTGAGATTTGGGAGATGGCGATTAAACTCGAAGGCGTTTGCCGAAACGTCGGTAAGCACGCCGGCGGAGTCTTAATTGCACCCCATAGAATTACCGATTTTAGCGCTATTTATTGTGACGATGAAGGTCACAGGGTTAGTCAATTTGATAAGGACGACGTCGAAGACGTGGGTCTGGTCAAGTTCGACTTTTTGGGTCTACGTAACTTAACCGTCATCGATGCGGCGGTCAAAAACATTAATGAGCGCCGGGCGCGTGAAGGCAAAGATGCTTTAGTCTTAGAAGACTTGCCACTTGATGACAGCAAGGCCTATAAATTACTCCAAGATGCCAAAACCACCGCCGTCTTTCAATTAGAAAGCATGGGTATGAAAAAGTACCTTGCCAAGTTGCAACCAACCAATATCGAAGACGTCATCGCTATGTGTGCGCTGTATCGCCCAGGGCCACTTGATGCCGGTATGGTTGAGATGTATATCGACCGTAAGCATGGTCGTGAAGAGGTGATTTATGACCATCCCAATCTTGAGCCTATTTTGGAGAACACTAACGGCGTTATTGTCTACCAAGAACAGGTCATGCAAATCTCACAGGTGATGGCGGGCTATAGCTTGGGCGGCGCTGACATGCTGCGCCGCGCTATGGGTAAGAAAAAACCAGAAGAGATGGCCAAACAGCGCGATATCTTTGTGACAGGGGCGACGACTCAAGGTATTGATGAGGTGACCTCAGGCGGGGTTTTTGACTTGATGGAGAAGTTTGCCGGTTACGGTTTTAACCGCTCACATTCGGCCGCTTATGGGGTTTTGGCGTACCAAACCGCTTATCTTAAGCAGTATTACCCTGCCGAGTTTATGGCAGCGGTACTGACCTCAGATATGAACAATACTGACAACGTGGTGTTCTTTATCAATGACTGCCGTGAGAACTTTGGTTTAAGCGTGGACAACCCCTCGGTTAACCGCAGCGCGTGGCATTTTGTCGCCGACACCCCAACCAATATTATTTATGGTTTGGGCGCGATTAAAGGCGTTGGTGAAGGCGCAGTTGAGTCTATCGTGTCAGCCCGGCGCCAAGACGGTCCTTTTAAGGATCTATATGATTTTTGCCGTCGTGTCGATATCAAAAAGGTCAATAAACGTACGCTAGAGGCTTTAATTAGCGCGGGCTGTTTTGATGACTTTGCCGCTACTTTGCGCCCAGACCTGCCAAGCGATGAAGCTTATGAGATTCGCGGCGCTTTAATGAGTCAATTGCCAAGCGCGGTGCAAGCGGCTGAGCAAGACCGAAAGAACGGCGAGCTTGGCATGATGGATTTATTCGGTGAAATGGACGGGGTGGTCGCCGCACCGCCACTAGTTATGACCCCAGAGCTCATTTGGGGCGATAAACACCGCCTAAAAGCTGAAAAAAACACCTTAGGTTTATATCTAACGGGGCATCCAATTAATGAATATTTAGATGAGCTTAAACGCTATACCTCTGGCACCCGCCTCGATAGCTTAACTGATACGGGTTATAACGGCAGTTGTTATTTTGCCGGGCTTATTATTGATATCGCCAACTTTGGTAATCGTAACGTGATCACTTTAGATGACGGTACTTCACGGCTGGAGGTCAGCTGTTATGCCGAGCGCTTTAACCGAGTGAAAGATCAGCTAAAAGTTGATGAAGTGGTCATAATAAAAGGCAGTATTCGCGAGCGGGATGGTCGTTTATTTGCCCGTCTGGATAATGCCATGAGTATGATTGATGCCCGCCTGCGCTGGCTCAAAAAGATTAGTATAAAAGTTCATGGGCATGATATTAGCTTATTAACCCGCTTGCAGCCGCTACTCAAATCCGCCCAAGCTCATCTTATTCCGCCGCCGCGTTTGGCTTATGATAGCGATGAGGACAGTCAAAGCTCAGATAATTATTACGAGAGCGCAGCAGGTGGAAGCTTGTATGATGAAGAAGGTAATGATTTGATGGCGGTCAATCAAAATTTGAATCAAGAACAGTCAAATGATACCTTTAACAATGCCGAAACGGTTATTAATGATAATTGTATTCCGTTTGGATTGAGTATTTATGAGGATTATGCCATTGCCAATGTAGCTCTATCTGAGCGCTGGCGAGTTTACCCTAATGACGACAATTTACAACAGCTCAAAAGCATGATTAATGAAGAGAATTTGCACTTCCATTATAATTAAACTGCTATTGACTCTCTGGCTTTACTTTTGACTTTATAGGGTGCTAAACCATGACCGAAGCTTATGCTAATCAAACTATCACCGATGATAGCGAGATTATTGATGATGAACAGTTTGAGGATATGCGCCAATTATTAGAGGATGATTTTGTAGAGCTGATACAAGCCTATATCACTGATAGTGAACAGCGTATCTCAGCTTTGCGACTAGCGCAAGCGGCTAATGATAACGCTGCTGGCTTTGAGGTAGCTCATACCCTAAAGGGTGCAAGCGCTAACTTAGGAGCCACTCAGCTGGTCGTTCTAAGCGATCATTTACAAGAAGCTTGCCGTGCCCGAAAAATAGACCAGCAAAGTACGCTTATGGACCAATTGTCTACAGCATTACAGCGGGTCAAAAATGAAATTAATCACCGATTGAGTCCTTAATGAGTCCCTCTTCTGTATCGCTCCCTTTGACACCATTATCTTCAACCCCATCCGCTTTTAGCATCGATGATTATCTGTCCTGCTTACAAGTAGTGATGGTCAACACCACTTTGCCTGCCAATATTGGCTCAGCAGCACGCGCCATGCACACCATGGGACTATCACGCTTAACAGTCGTTGATCCTAAACTACCTATCGATGAAACTAGTGTCTCACATGCCGCAGGTGGCAGTGAAGTTTTGGCAGCAGCTATTACCAGTCCCACTTTAGAGACAGCCATTAGCGATTGCCAACTGGTTTTTGCCGCTAGTAGTCGCAGTCGGCATTTGCCGCGCCCGGTAGTTACGCCTACTGAAGCCGCCAAAATCATGCTCAGCTTTATTGATAAACAAAGTGCGCTCTATAAACAACAGAATACACAACACTTCTCCCAAGATTCGATTGAGGCGGCTTCAACGAACAACAAACCTAATATTGCTATCTTATTCGGCCGTGAAGATCGCGGTCTGACCAATGAAGAATTGTCTTACGCTGATTATCATATTCAAATCGATGCCAATCCAAACTATCCAGTGCTTAATGTAGCGTCAGCGGTACAAGTGATTGCTAGCTTTATCTTTGCTTATGCACAAACTCATGTTACCCGCCATGATAGCGATAAAGATAATAACGCTAGTCTAGCTTCACCAACACTCGATACTTATGTACGTCAACAATGGGATGAGCCCGCTATCAGCCAGCAGCAATTACAACAGCTTACCCAGCGTATGACCGAGCTTATGATTCAGCGTAATCTTGCGGATAGCGAACACCTAAAAGCACTGCCATCACGCTTATCTCGTATGGGATCAAGGTTGCAACTGGATCAAAAAGAGTATCAACTGTTAAGCGCCCTTATCGCCAAGCTCACAAAAATTTAGCTAAATAAGCTAGCAATAATCAGTGAAATTGCTTATATTTTATAGTATGTCGCTATATTTAAACTCAATATATAACCAAATCTGCAAATAGACAGGACTCTGTATGTCATTACCAGCCACCTTTTTTAAATCGCTTATCAGCATTAAAAATGACCTAAAAGAAGACATTGATGCGGTATTTAACCGCGATCCTGCTGCTCGTAACAGCTTGGAGGTGATTTTAACTTATCCTGGTATTCACGCTCTGATTTTACACCGCGGAGCGCACTGTCTATGGCAAAATGAACAAAAACTCGCAGCGCGTGCCCTCTCCTATGGTTCCCGTATTATTACCGGAATTGAGATTCATCCTGCTGCCATAATTGGTAAACGATTTTTTATTGATCATGGAGTGGGTGTAGTTATTGGTGAAACTGCTGAGATTGGTGACGACGTAACCTTATACCATGGGGTGACTCTTGGCGGGGTCTCACAAAATAATGGTAAGCGTCATCCTACTTTAGAAGATGGCGTGACGGTAGGTGCGGGCGCTAAAGTTTTGGGACCCTTCACTGTTGGCAAAAATGCCAAAATCGGCTCTAATGCGGTGGTAGTTAAGCCAGTACCCGCAAATGCCACTATGGTAGGCAGTGCGGCACGCATGATATCTGATTATCATGACGAAAAAGGTAACCCTATCCCTTCTAAAACAGCGACTACTCAAGAAAAAACCCCTGCTAAAACTACTGATAGCCAACAAGAGACTACTCAAGATAAAGTAACAGAGCCTAGCACCACCCGGGAAACGGCATTCCGAGCTTACGGTATCGATCCTTACTCGCAAGATCCAGTTGCTGAAGCTTTTGCTAAAATGCTCGAGCATATCCAGCAGTCTGAAAATCGACTAGATCAACTGCAAGCCGCCATGTGCAAGATTGATCCTAACTTTTGTACCAAAGAGTATGAGAAATTATGCTTAGAGGACTTAGATGTTATCGGACAAGATGATATGGACAGCTCAGGCGCTGAGCAAAAGTAAATTTTATAAGTAGGATTTATAAGACTTATATTATCTAGCTGGTAAAAGCCTACTTTTACTAATAAGTCTATCAGGGCTCATTGGAGTTTTAATTGATTACTTTAAGCCCTATCAAACGCCGTGTTCTATACGTCACGCTTTTTGAGATCTTCGCGGTCATGCTTACTACCCTTATTCTAGTGGTATTAAGCGGCGGCGATACCCAGCAATCCCTAATCCTAGCAATGATTATTGCCAGTACTGCTGTAGCGTGGAATTTTATTTACAATACACTTTTCGAATATTGGGAGAGGCGTAAACAAATTAACAAGCGCACCTTTTTCATTCGCAGCATTCATGCTATAGGCTTTGAGGGCGGCTTGACTTTGGTTTGCTTGCCGCTTTATATGATTTGGTACGGGGTTGGCATATGGATGGCACTGACTATGGAGATATCACTTACTCTTGCTTTTTTAGTCTACACCTTCTTATTTACGCTAGGTTTCGATACTATTTTCACCTTACCGAATCAGGCTGCTAAAGTGGATAGCTCTGTTTAGAGTATATTGCTATTTCCAATTGATAACCCTTAAAACGACGAACCCGGCTGCTTTAAAAATACCAGCTCTTCAGGCGTAGATACCCTGCCCAAAATCTCATTGCGATGCGGATAACGGCCAAAGCGATCTATAATGACTTTGTGCCTGATCTCAAAGCCATATACTTCATCATTAGTGTACTGCTTAAATAGCTTTTCGGCCTCATGATGAATCAGCTTCGACTCACTATGCATATAAGGCATGAGTAGAAATCTGCGCTCTTCAAACTTCAATTCCTCCAATAAGCCCGCTGCTACCGCTTCTTGCGCTAAAGTCAGCGCCATCGGGTCTTGCGCAAAAGCGGCCGGCGTATCGCGGTAAATATTACGTGAAAACTGGTCTAATATAATAATCTCAGCCAAACGTCCCTGAGGACTCGCGCGCCAAGTATAAAATTCTGCCGCGGCAGCTCTCTCAAGTACGGTAGTAAAGCGCTCTATCAGTATTCGATCAAACTCCAAGTCTTTTTCAAAAAACTTTTGACTACCGGCTTCATTAAAACAAAAATCTAATATCTCTTTATACATCAATAACTCCTTTTTTTAGAGGTCTGAGTTTTACTTCCAATCTAATATTTAGCATTAGCCTTGCAAATACTTCTAGCGGGTTTACCTATCTAAGACAAGACCTTAAGCTTCATTACCTAAAGAATAGTGATTATGGCTTATAATAGTTAGTTAATATCTACTGAAAACATAAATTATAAATAAAATACTAGGAGACATCATGGCTCGTTTACAAGACAAAGTTATCATCATTACCGGCGCAGCTCAAGGTATGGGCGAGACTCATGCCCGTTTATGTATAAACGAAGGTGCAAAAGTAGTTTTGACCGATATCAATAGTGAAAAAGGCGAAGCACTGGCAAAAGAGCTGGGCGATAACGCTTTGTTTGTTAAGCAAGATGTTACCAGCGAAGAAGATTGGAATAAAGTGGTTAAACAAACCGAGAACAAATTTAATAAAATTGATGTACTAGTAAACAACGCCGGTATCACTACCCATAAGTCAATTTTGGACACCTCGGTAGAGGACTACCGTAAGATCCTTGAGATTAACCAAGTTTCGGTATTTTTGGGTATGAAAGCAGTTATTCCATCGATGAAAAAAGCCAAACAAGGTTCCATTATTAATATCTCATCGATCAATGGTTTGGTCGGCGGTGCCATCGGCTATACCGATTCTAAATTTGCGGTACGGGGTATGACTAAAGCGGCTGCCTTAGAATGTGCGCCTCACGGCATTCGGGTTAACTCTATCCACCCCGGCGTCATTGCTACTCCAATGATCTCTCAAGGCGATACCAAAGATGCCGTCGAGGCTTTTGCCAAAACCATTCCTATGAAGCGTGTTGCAGAGGCTGAAGAAGTCAGCGGTATGGTGCTATTCTTAGCATCCGATGACTCAAGCTATTCAACCGGTTCAGAATTTGTGGTTGACGGAGGTTTGACGGCGCAGTAGCTAATAAAAAACAAAGCGCTTAGAGCTGTTAAACATCTAATTTTTGCGTAGGCTGGGTTTTTAACCCAGCTTTTTAGCATCAAGCGCGTAGGGTGCGCCCAGCGCACCAATATCATGATATAAGTTTTTTATCGGTGCGCTGGGCGCACCCTACCTACTTGCTATCTGTTTCTCAATACTCAATTAAAGTTAGCTCCTCTAACCCAATAATCTCATGCGCTTTAAACGGATAACGGTTAGCCATAATTACCCACTCCTCCCCATTTTTATTATTATAACGGTTTATTGAATTTTTGCTTAGGCTATTTTTATTTGTACTCGGTTTGATAAGTAAAATATCAATATCCATGGGCACTATTTTTATTGAATTTTTTTCTGTTACTTCAGACGCACGCTGCCTGCCGCAGTCCACTTCGAATTTTTTAAAAGTTTGCTGCAACTCGCTTAAAGTCATATTTTCTGTCAATACTAAATACACACATTGATTGGTATAATCAGGCTTTGGCTGCTCTAGAGTAGCGGTAAAATCAGAATTTTGAAAAGGGGTAGAAAGCTGTATTTGCCCTAGCGTTGCTAGCTTTTTACGAACTTGTGGCAAATAGTATTGGGCTTGATAATTGCTGCCTAACGCTAACAATACAGCGCTCACTGATTGCTGTTGTAGCGCCTCAGGCGGAACTATTTTTATAGCCGCCAAATCTAAAGCGCCCAAAGCACTTGAGCCGTCCCAATCAATGGCATTTTTACTTATCATCAGATGTGTTTTCAGCCGCTTTAGCAAAGCGCGTAATCTGCACCCCTACTGCGTCTGCTGCTTGAATAGCTGTTGGTTTAGCCAAGCTCAACGTAACTTTTTGGCAAGAATATTTGCTTAGTAACTTATCGGCAATTTTTTCAGCTAAATGCTCAAGCAGCTTGGCTTTGATAGCTTTGCACCACTCGCTAACATCGTCACATACCGCTTTATAATTCAAAGCGTCTTTAACCTCATCTGATATAGCCGCTTTGCTGATATCAGTTTCAAGCGCAATATCAATAAGTAACGGCTGAGTAATAGCGCGCTCCCAGTCATAAACGCCTATCACGGCTTCAACTTTTAAGCCTTTTATAAATACTACGTCAGCTTCGGTAGATAGCATTTTTTGTCCTTGGTATTCGTATTAAGGTTAAAATTGTTTTAGATTAATTATAATTATTGCCTAACACTTAACCTAACATGAATTACTTGTAGGCTGAATTTTAGATAGTTAATAATAGGGGCAATTATTGTACTTTTTTATTTAGTACTAACTAGAGCTTTGAGCTGCTTACTAGGGCGATGACGCCATAAATCTATGCTAAATAATAGCAACCCGAGCCAAATCAGACCAAATACGGCTAAACGATGTAAGTCAAAGGGCTCTTTATAATAAAATACCGCCAAGAAGAAGATAAAGGTCGGGGTCAAATAGTTCATAAAACTTAATATACTATAAGCGACCAGCTTAGTTGATTTATTGAATAGTAATAAAGGAATTAAGGTCACCGGACCTGCCAGCATCAATAACCAAATATTAGAGGTGAACCAAAAGCTAATCTGACTACTCACCACATCTGCCTGCCAAAACCACCAGACACATATAGGCACTAGCATTGCGGTCTCTATAAACATAGCATCGACTGCGGTAAATGGCGTTTGACGCTGAATGGTACCATAGGTACTAAAGCTAAAAGCCAGTATCAGCGATATCCATGGCAAACTACCCAACATCACTACCTGAATAACAACCGATAACAAAGCAAAACCAATAGCTACCCATTGCAGCGTACGTAGGCGCTCTTTAAACAAAATCATCGATAACGCAACGCCAACCAAAGGCCCAATAAAGTAGCCCAAACTGGCTTCTAGTATCTGGTCGTGATTCACAGCCCATACATACGTGAGCCAGTTGGTAGCAATAATAAGGCCCGATATAAAAGTGATAAATATCCACTTTGGATTTTGCTTAAGGGTCTCTATCCATTGCCAACGCTTGGTGGCAATCAGTACTACCAGTAAACATAAAAATGTCCATACAATGCGATGACCAATAATCTCAGTAGCATTGTAGGCGGCTAGCTGTTTAAAATATAAAGGGAATGCTCCCCAAATAGAAAACGCAATAAGCGCAGTGATAATACCGCGTTTAGTAGTGGCGACAGCAGTCACTGATTTTTTGATGACATTTTGAGTAGTCATAAGATAGAACAACTTATCAGAGCAAGGACGTCTCTATTTATTTTTTATTTACTAATAAAAAACTAACACGACGTCAACCTTGCTATTTATAGAATAGAATCAATTGAAATTAAAATAGAAAAGCAATGTAGTGATGATAATTAGCACCACTACATTGCTAAAGAACGAATTTATCGTCAATCCAAAATAGAACGGCTTTATCGTGAACTTAAAGCCGCTATCTTAAACCTTACTTTTACCCTCTATCAGCGCCATTATCTACTTCAATCGCCATACCCACTTGATTGGCAAGCTCAGCAAAACCGGGGAAGCTGGTATTGACGGTTTCGACGCCCTCAATGGTGATTTGCTGGGAGGCGCGTAGACTGGCAACGGCAAAACTCATAGCGATACGGTGGTCGTGATGCGAGACGATATAACCACCACCAAAGACAGGTTGGCTATTATTAGTTTCAGAGCTATCTTTATCAGTGCTAGCCTTGCCTTCGATACCCTTTCCTTCAATGATCATACCGTCGTCAGTAACCGTACAATCAATGCCAAGAGTTTGTAGTCCGTCTGCCATCACTGCGATACGGTCAGACTCTTTTACCCGCAGCTCCTTGGCACCCGTTAGTACGGTACGGCCTTTTGCGCAGCTGGCGGCGATGAATAATACTGGAAACTCATCAATAGCAAGTGGTACCAATTGTTCTGGTATCTCAATACCTTGTAAGTTTGATGAGCGAATAGTAATGTCAGCTACTGGCTCGCCGCCAACAAGCGTTTCATTACTTAGCGTAATATCAGCATTCATCAGCTTTAGAATATCAATAATACCGGTACGCGTAGGATTGATACCAACTTGAGTTAAAGTCAACTCGCTACCTTGACTGATAGCTGCTGCTACCATAAAAAATGCCGCTGACGAGATGTCAGCAGGTACCGCAATCTCACCACCAGTAAGTTTGCCACCGCCTTCAACACTGATACGGTTGCCCTCAACTGTAACCTCATAACCAAAAGCGGACAGCATACGTTCAGTGTGATCACGGCTAATCTCAGGCTGAATAACGGTGGTGGTACCCTTTGCCCATAACCCTGCCAGTAATAAGCAAGACTTAACTTGTGCAGACGCCACTGGCATATCGTAATCGATACCTTGTAGTGGCTGACCTACTTTATCACGCCCAGTAATACTAAGTGGCGCGGTGCCGCTATGACCAGTACTTTGGATCTTAGCGCCCATTTCACGTAATGGAGCCGCAATACGCTCCATCGGACGTTTGTTTAAACTGGTATCACCGGTCAGAACACTATCAAATTTTTGTGCGGCCAAAATGCCCGCTAGCAGGCGCATACTGGTACCAGAATTGCCCATATAAAGCGGCGTTTTACTAGGTTTTAGACCATGCATACCAACACCGTGAATGGTCAACTCTCCTTTATTAGGGCCTTCAATCGTCACCCCCATATCTCGAAATGCTTGCAAAGTGGCTAAGGCGTCCTCGCCTTCCAAGAATCCAGTAACGTGGGTAACGCCTTCAGCGATACTACCAAGCATAATACTACGGTGCGAGATAGACTTGTCACCAGGAATAGCGATAGTGCCGGTGACTGCATTGCTGTTATTGTTTTTAGGGGGAATAATATAAGAAGCTGACATAGCAGAGGTATCCGTATAAGGGGTGGAAGCTAGCATATGACCAAAGTGTCTCCGTGCGGCTTGCGCGCGGCCCAAAAGTCCCATTAGGGCGGTTGAATCTTTATCGATAATAAGCTGACGCATCGTTTGCAAATAAACACTGTATTCATCGAGAGCACTGACAATAGCCTGTTGATTGGCGATAAATATATCATGCCACATCTTAGGATCACTAGCAGCGATACGAGTAAAGTCTCGAAACCCGCCAGCGGCATAGCGAAACATATCCAAATTATCATCGTGGCTGGCTAATTGCTCGACAAGGTTAAAAGCCAGCAAATGCGGTAAATGGCTAGTATGCGCCAGTATCGCATCGTGGTGATGAGCTTCCATGGTAATTACTGAAGCTCCTACCGCCTCCCATAGCTGCCTTAGTTGGGCAATGGCAAGCTGAGAAGTGGTCGGTAGCTCGCAAATAATGACACTGTGATTGATAAATAAGTTACTGCGGCGAGCATGATACCCTGAATCTTCAGCACCAGCAATCGGATGGGCAGGCACCAAGCCTACAGGAAGCCCAGCAGGCAAGGAGGCAAAGACTGTTTTAGCCGCCTCAATAATATTGACTTTGGTACTACAGACATCAGTAATGACACAGTCGGTGGCCAGCTGTCCTCTATCCATCGCCGTTTTAATCTCAGCAAAGACAGCTTGTACTGCTTGGACGGGCACCGCAATAACGATCAAGTCACTGCCATTGACCACCTCATCAAGGTGAGCACTACCTGCGTCCAGCAAACCTTGCTCCAGCGCTGCAGCTATACTAGGCTCATGCCTATCGACTGCCACCAAGCGCGTAGTTAAGTTATTATCTTTAATCGCTTGTGCAAGACTGGCACCGATAAGCCCGAGACCAATCACACAAACTTGTCTAAATAATGGCGAACCATTGTTTGAGTGATTGTTAACAAGGCTATTAGAATTATCGAGGGACTGCTGTTTATTATTATGGGGATGACTCACGGCTTTTCTCATTGGCATTGGAAAAATCAGCTTTTACATATTGTTGGTGAAGGTTATAAACCCTCAGCACTAACTGCATAAAATTTACTAAATATTAAGGGCTATTGAATATAAGCGCCACTTATAAAGTCAGTCATCACTTAAAATAGAATGCAAAGTATCAATCAAACGTAGATTATCTTCTGCTAAACCTACGGTAATGCGCAGCCAGTTATCTAAACCATAGCCCTTTAATGGACGCACAATAACCCCTTGCTCAAGCAGCGCCTGATAAACCTTCACTGCCTCCTCTATCTCAACCATTATAAAGTTGGCATGCGACTTAATAAAAGCCAATCCTAAAGCATCAAACTGCTTTTCAAGCCAGCGCATTTGCTCTTGGTTTGATACCCGTGTTTGCTCAATATAATCCTGATCCGCCAAAGCGGCAGTCGCTGCAGCCAACCCTAATCGGCTAACATTAAAGGGCTGGCGAATACGGTTCAGCAGCTCAGCTACTGGCGGCGAACTAAGCGCATAACCAATGCGCAGACCAGCCAATCCATAAGCTTTTGAAAAAGTACGTACGATAACCACATTATCGAACTCATCTAATAGCGCCCTATTATTACTCTCAGGGCTATATTCGATATAGGCCTCATCGAGTACTACCAAAACTGAAGGCAGTAAACTGGCCACAAACTCGCGCAGCTCTTGATGCTCAAGCAGAGTACCGGTGGGATTATTAGGATTAGCAATAAATACCATCTTGGTACTAGGATTATCCTCTACAGCCTTACGCATCGCTAGCAGATCATGGCCAAAACGCTGCGCAGGTACCTCAATACTAGAAGCGCCTTGCATGTTTGCTAACATTGAATAGATCACAAAGGCATATTGACTATAAACAATGGTATCGTCACTACTAACAAAACTACGGGTTAAAATATCGAGCAAATCATCAGAACCGTTACCTAAAGTAATACACTTTGCACTGATATTATTAAAGTCAGCTAAGGCTTGTTTGAGATAATAGCCATTACCGTCTGGATAACGTGATAATTGCCCCAATTGTTCAGTAATAGCTAGGGTTACATGCGGCGAGCAGCCCATTGGATTCTCATTACTCGCCAGCTTCACCACATCGAAAACGCCATACTCACGAGTTAGCTCTTCAACTGGCTTGCCCGTTTGATACGGTGTCAGCTCTAAAATGCTGTCGTAAGCTGGAGTCAAAGGCGCTAGCTTTGATAATTCTGCTGACGGTGCTGATTGCGAGCGAAACGATTGCTGTGCGGGCATGATTTATCCTTAGTAAAGCTTGGCTAAAAGCGCCAACTTACAATATTTTATCCAGTTAAAATAATTCTTTATTCTATTAACTACTAATTACAACACCGCTTTAGGATAAGAGCCCAATACTCGTACATCTTTCACCAATGGGCGAATATCAGCGATAGCAGCGCTAACATTAGGATCTTGGATATGACCATCCATATCGATAAAGAATACATACGCCCACTTATTAGGACGTTCAGGACGGGTCTCGATACTGGTCATCGATACCCCATGATAAGATAACGGCTTTAATATTTCGATCAAGGCCCCTGCTTTATCATGCGCAGATACCACAATGGAGGTCTTGTCTTGGCCCGACGGAGCTACCGATTCGTGACCAATGATTAAGAAACGAGTGGTATTGCTAGGATTATCTTCGATATTTGTATATAACTTATGCAGATCATATTCAGCTGCTGCCACATCACCAGCAATAGCGGCTGAATGCCATTCGTTTTTCAGACGACGAGCGGCCTCTCCGTTACTCGATACCGCTACGCGCTCGACATTTGGGAAGTTGACATCGAGCCAATGACGGCACTGAGCAAGCGACTGTTGATGCGAGTAGATACGGCTTATGCCATCGATTTTGGTATGCTCAGCGACTAAAAAGTTTTGATGAATAGGTAGCTCAACTTCACCGATAATCTTTAGCGTAGATGATAAGAACCCATCTAAAGTATGATTAACCACGCCCTCAGAGGAGTTCTCCACTGGTACTACACCGTACATGGCAGTGCCCGCTTCGACTTCACGAAACACATCGGTAATGGTAGTAAGCGGCATGGTATCAGCGGCTTTGCCAAAATGCTTTAGAGCAGCGGCGTGGGTAAAGGTACCAATAGGGCCTAGAAACGCAATGCGCTGCGGCGCTTCTAGATCCAAACAAACCGACATGATCTCACGAAACAGACGCGCCATCTTTTCATCAGCGATAGGGCCGGTATTACGTGCCATTACGGCCTTTAATACTTGTGCTTCACGCTCAGGACGATAAAAAATCGGATCGGGTTCAGCGGTGCCATTATTGTTACTAGCACTCTTTGCAACGTGATCTTTTTTGACGATGGCGACTTGCTGAGCCAACTTAGCACGATTATTAATGAGCGTTTGAATCTCGCAGTCGACTTCATCAATCTTTTGACGTAGACGGCCTAAGAATTCTTGATCTGTTGAGGTCTCACTATTACCGGCATCGATTGGATTTAAGTTGTCTGTATTTTGCTCTGCTGACTGCTCACTCATTACCGTTTGTCCTTTTTATCTTTAACTGTTATTTAATTTAGTGATGCTTATAATAATACTGTTTATAAATAAAGGCTTACTATTAGCAGCTTACGCCCTTCCCTTAGGCGCAAAAAGCATAAATTTAATAAGTAGCCAAATAATCGTCTCTACTATAACAAAAACTGGCTGCAGTGCCCATGTGTAAATAGATGGAAATTTGCGAAATGATTAAATCTTAGCTTATTAGCACTTAATATCATCTGCTAAAGCCTACTAAAAATAGGCAGCATGCAAATTTTTCTCCAAACTATGATACAGTCTAGGACATGTCCTTATTTTGGGATATACCAATAATACCGTTTTATTATTAATTGATTATGCAAGGATAAACGATGAGCGCATTACAACAACTTCGCACCATGACCACTATTGTCGCTGATACTGGTGATTTAGCTGCCATTCAACGACTCAAGCCCATTGATGCGACCACCAATCCCAGTCTGATTACCAAAGCGCTTATTCATCCTGATAATCAGTCTATGCTCTCAGAAACTATGAGCCGTTATCAAGGGGATGTGGATGCGGTCATTGATGCCCTTACTATCAAAATCGGCTGCAATATTTTAGAATTAATCGAAGGCCGAGTCTCTACTGAGGTCGATGCACGTTTATCTTATGATACTCAGGCAACTATTGATAAGGCGATGGAGTTTATTGAAGCTTATCAACAAGCGGGGGTTGATTCAGAGCGGGTGTTAATCAAGATGGCAGCCACTTGGCAGGGTATTGAAGCGGCACGTTATCTTGAGACCCAAAATATTCATTGTAATTTAACTTTGCTATTCGGTCAGCATCAGGCGATTGCTTGCGCTGATGCCGGCGTGACCCTGATCTCGCCTTTTGTGGGACGTATATTAGATTGGCAAAAGCGTCAACAAAACCGCCAAAACGTCCCAGTCTCTGATGATATGGGGGTGCAATCGGTTAAGCTCATTTATCAATACTATAAACAGCACGGCTACGACACTCAAGTCATGGGCGCTAGTTTCCGCTCGGTTGAACAAATACTAGCATTAGCAGGTTGTGATTTATTGACCATTGCTCCGAATCTGATTGATGAATTGGCGGCGATGGATGTTGAAGTGACACGCCAGCTGTCGCCAAGTATGTCTATGGATTTGGATGATATGAAAAAGGTAAGCCTGACCCATGAAGAATTTAGTGCGGCTTATCAACAAGATAAGGTCACCCAGAACTTGTTACCTAAAGGCATTGATGGCTTTATCGGCGCCCGTGATGAGCTAGCAAAGGCGCTTGCGGCTATGCGGGATTAGGGTTTGACAAGGCTATCTTTAAAAATTGGGTCAGCCTATGCGTGAACACTGGATAAAATAACTTAATATTACATTTCAATATTTGGTTAAGACCATTTTACTTTGGCTTTGAATGGCATCGAAGGTAATTGTAATTAGAGCACATTTGCTATTCTTTATATCAAATTTGTTCTTTTACAACTTCTTGCATGTTGAACGTTCTAGAATTAAGCCCTGCCTTTGAAAATTTGTATCTCATATAGGAAGATATATCCTCCTCATGAGAGGACACAATTAGTTGACGGTCTTTAAGTTCACAGCGTAGCAGGTCTATTAGGGAAGCTATATTAATTTCATCTAGAGATTGAGTTGGATCATCAATCAGTATTATAGGCGTAGTTGCATACACTCTATTCAACGCAAGAAAGAATGCAAGACCTACAGCAGAGAGTTGCCCAGAGCTCATAGAAAGTATCGAGTCATGCTCAGACTTTTCAGCAGTTGTAAATTTTAATTCATTGCCTTCCCTACTTTCAATGAAGAGTCCAAGACCTCGCTGGTAGTTTTGTATCAATCTTCCACTATAGATATGAAATATAAGTTCAATCTCAGAAATGGTTTGGTTAGCATAGCTTTTTTCACATTCAATCAATAAAGTCTTGAGCTTATTAACCTTTTCTTTAGCTAAAAGGGCGGCTTTATCTTTTTGTATATGGTTAGCTAAATCACGATTAATATCTTTTAAATCAGCATTTTTAGCTTCATTCGCTTTTTGAATGATATATTTTATTTTTTTCAACAAATCATCACTTTGAACTTTATAGAAATCTTCAATATCCTTAAATACTGTAGTTATTGTATTTTCCCAATTTATCGGTAAGATTTGGTTTTCAATTTTTTTTAATAACCTAATTGAGTTTGACAGGGCTAAAAAGTTTTCATCTACTTCTACATTGTTAGCAACAAAACTAATAGGGTATGGGATATTCAATTCTTTTAAGCGATCAATCAAACTCTCGATATTTGTAATTTTTTCATGGTTATTTATTAAAAACTGATGTAGCTCAGACTGATAGTTAATAATGAGTGGCTCATATTTACTATTAATGCTTTCTAAGATAATGTCGAGATCTGCTCTTATTAGTGATAACAGTTCATAAAGTTTCTTATCCTCAGAACTTAAACTATCGGCAATAGATTCTTCCCTTTCTTTAATTACTGAGAGAAGTTTCTCTTGAGAATGCCAATCAGTATTGCAAAGAGGGCAAGAATGATCATTGGGGTGTAATTTGTAGTGCTCTTTTATAATTTTTTCTTTAAGATTATGGAGTTCATTAGCTATAGCTGACTTCTCGCTTGTGCTACTTAGTAATTCATTACGATAAATAATCATAATCTCAAGGTGTTCAATATTACTAGAATTTAACACTGCATTTTGTTGAATTTCAGAGAATTTTATTTCTTTTTCATCTTTCTGGAGTATTGCTTTAGCGATTTGCAGTAAATCAATCTCTTTTTTAGCTTTATCTAATTCTTCTTTTAAATAAATGTCATTTCCTACTTTTGCTAAAATTTTTATCAATTCTTTGTTTGAAGACAAGTAAGTATCGATTTTGATATTGTATATTCTATTCTTTATTGCCTCCTTAAATGGTACTAAATTTATTAATTCCTGCACTTCGCTTTCGTACATGGTGTAATCTTCTGAACGATAACTAGAAGGAAGAGCTTCCATATCCCAAGTAGGAATAGCGGCAGTTGTACTAATTCTTATATAGTTATTACTATCTTGATCTCCTCCTAACGTTTCAAGAAGAGAGCTACGTCTAGTTTCAAGTTCTATCTTTTTTTTGGCTCTATCTGAATTATTAATGAATGAAGAAAGCTTTCTTTCAACTGATTTACAGTTTCCAATCTCAATATTTATTTCTGAAGTTTTTATCAAATTCTCGAGGTCATTTTTTCTTTTATCAACCTTCGTTGATAAAAGATATTGATTCTGACCTTGTTCCAAATAATTGAGTATCGAGTAATTTTCAACAAACCCTTCTCCGAACTTACTTTTTATGAAACTTTCATCACGCATGTTCTGAGTATAAAAATCGTTAGATTCAAAACATTCCAATTCATAAAGAAAGAAATAGTCGAAAATATCTGCTTTATTATTTGTTTTCTTCTCAACATCTTCAACACTTGCTTTCCTAGCTAAAACAAGCGTATTCTCTTCATCCTTAAATTCAATTTTGATCCAAATATCTAAATGAGAAGATCGCGTATTCCAATAAAGGTTATCTGTATAATTTTTCTTTTTATCTAGCATCACAACTCTAAACAAACGTTTTATTCGAGAAATTTGACCAGTTAAAAGTAACTCAATTGCATCAAATGTACTAGTTTTTCCGAATCCATTTGGACCGTCAAGTGTAACGAGAGAAGAGTCTTCCGCGTCGAGTAAAATATGCTTGAAAGCTTTGAAACTTGATATTTCAATTCTAGATATTTTCCATTTCATTGTTAATCAGTTCCTCGATTAATTTATCTTCATCATATTCCATAGTTTGAGATTTTTGGATCTTCTCATATAAAGATGATAACTCATTCTCACTTACTGCTTCTTGCGCTTGGTGCTTTAATGGTATTAACTTGTCATTATTATGAGGTAACTCTAAAAATGGTAGTTTTATGAATATTCTTGCTGCTAAGCTATACATAGAAGGTTGGAGAGGGTCAATCTTATACTGTGTAAATTGATGTTTATCAGATATAACTTTTTTAAGGTCATTAAAATTGATATCTTTAATTATAGCTTCTTCTGCATCAATATAATAAAGAACGTATTTTTTATATTGATAGGGGTCTTCTTCTATGGCGAAAATCTCGTCTTCGATAGATTTAAAGCTAGCCAAATGTTCAATTTTTAGAATACAGATTAAATCAGAGTTTTTTTTATAAGCTGGGTTCTCTAAAAACGAAGAAGGAGAGTTTTTAGTAACCAGTGTATTTAGTTCTTCGGCTGATACTACATCATATAGTTCATATATTATTGCAAACCTAATAGCGCTTTCTTCTTGGAGGATGTAATATTTGCTAAACTCTGTTTCAGATTCAAGTCTGAAATCATGTTCTTCTAATGCATCACTGAGAATATCCTTAAGCATTTATTAGTTCCTCTGCATCATTAATTTTTACTATACGTACATGTAAAGGTTTTATTATATTGTCATATTGTTCTACGCTGTTAGCAGTGTCTTGATCGCTTATGTTAGTTATTTTAGAGTTGACTACAAAAGACTTAGGAGTATGAGAGGCTATAAGGTTTCCATATTCGTATAGTAATTGTAGAAGGTGATTGTTATTCTTAGCTTGTTTTATAATTTGATTAATACATTGAGTAGTCCCGTCTTCATCTATTAAAGAGATAGCAGTAGGTAAATAAAAATTATTCTCTTTGTCTCGATAATGCGGTACTCCATCAAAAACTGGATCTATACAAAATTTTTGAATAAGACTAGAATAGTGAAAAATATCAGAATCTCGAACCTTTGAAAAATTTTCACATGGATTTATTAACTGACATAATCTTTTTAAATATTCATCTTCTAATTTATAAATATGTTCAAAGAGATATCGAGCTCTTATCATTTGTTCGTTTGATAATCCATTCAGGTTGTTAGCTATTTTTTCTTCCATATAGTCAGATAAATCAGCCTTGAGCGTTGATGTGAAATATTTGATATTTTCATAAGGATTATTATTAAACAAAGAACTTATTATATCTTTTACATGGATTCTCGAACAATATGCAGCTTCATCTTTAGGTATTTTATCTACTTGTATTTTTCTATGAGTTTCTATGGCATTGGTACTGATTTTTTCTGATATCGCAGAATAGTTCGTTTTTAGGTAGGATTCATCTGTCGATAAAGGAGCTTCAACATTGTTATTTTCAAATATCTCTAAAATTAGACTCTCACTAAGACCTTTAATATCTCCGAGCCCACAGTACTTTTTAGTACCATACCTATAGATTTTTACCAATTCCCCGTTATCGGCAGTATAATCGTTTACATCATTCAGATTTACAGAAACATGTAAGTACCTAACGGAATCTTCAATTCTATCTCCTTCAATTTCGGCAGCTTTCTCCAGAGCACTTTTATAACTCGAACGATACTCACTAACCATTGCCTTTACTTGGTGAGCACTCACAAGTAACCCATCTCTGTAAATTGCAAAATCTTCAGTGCTATCTAACTGTAGTTCGAAATCATCGTAACCTTCAATTATCAACTTTAAACAATGATAAAGAGCAACTTTGCCTTGATATACAAACCCACTCCATGTTGCGATAGCACTATGAGGATACTGCCTTTCATCGTCCAATTTAAAACTCCCTTCTAATTGCTTTATGATTTTGGATCAAAGTCTTCTTTGCACTAATAGAGTTTATAGTCTCTACAACCGAATAGTTCAAACAACTTATTTATTCTAATAGAAATATTATAGCATTTTAAGTATACAAAAAATAACCTTTAATGAAATTAGAAATATTATTTCAGGTGTTCAAATAGCAATAAATATCAACTTTACCAAATAATTAATTCTTCAAACTTAAAGAAATTTATTATACCGCTATCAGTATATAATCACTAGCGCATGGTATTATTAAAAATTACTAACAAAAATTAAAAAGCGCCCTGACTATAAATCAGGACGCTTTTTAAACATCGTTTCTAAACCCTAGTATTTTTAAAAACCAAAACTAAGCACCCGGCACCTTACCACCATTAGCAGTAATCCAGTTACGCATTTGCTCAATTTCAGGCTGCTGAGCATCGATAACCTCTTGCGCCAGATTGCGCATCTCTGCATCCTTGCCGTATTTGAGCTGTACTTCTGCCATATCTACCGCGCCCACATGATGCGGTAACATACCACGAGCAAAGGCCATATCCGGGTCAGGGTCAGCGATACCGAGCATCATCTCATCATGCATTGCGTCCATACCATCCGCATAAGCCTTTTGCATGGCTGCAGTATCAGCAGTAGCTTCAGCAGCATCAGGATTGTTAGCGAGCCAAGTTTGCATCTGTTCTATCTCAGCTTTCTGAGCATCGATAATCTCTTGTGCCAACTGACGCATTTCTGGATCACTGCCATATTTGAGTTGAATCTCTGCCATGTCGACCGCACCAATATGATGACCGAGCATACCTTTAGCAAATGCAGCGTCAGGATCATTGTAGTTCATACCATCCATCATCTCATCATGCATCTTGATCATCGAATCATTGTACTCTTTATACATAGGCGTCGTTGGCCTACCCTCTGCTGCCATCTCATGAGCATCGTTTACTGCCGCAGCTTCAGCTTCAGTCATATCAACGGTTGCGACATCTTCTGTTGCTGCTCCGTCTATGACATCAGTATCATTGGCAGGCTGGCAGGCACTGAGCATCAGAGCAGTACTCACACTAGCGGTTAGCATAGCAAGACGTGAGCGATTAATACTAGCCATGGTTTCTCCTTTATTATCATCTAAAAAAAGACTGGTAAATCAATTAAGATTTACCAGTTATGAACACTTATTGTTGTTAAAGACTGTATGTTTAAGCTATATATTTAAATGGGACCAAATTAAGGTTTATTTTAAATCAACTACTTAAATGAGCAGTTTAAACCGTTAGCTCAACCTTTATATACCCTTAGCCTATAGCGGCAACTGAATAGAATCAATAACAGTAGCTACTCAAATTGTATGCCCTTTGTTCATTTATACTTTTATCCAGTTTTATCCTCAAGTATTTTTATGCCCTCAACACCGTATAAACAGGTACGGGAAATTTGCCGTGCAAATCGACTAAGTCTAACAATACTAAAGCCCCTACTACGGTGTGTTCAGCAGATTTGCAAAGCTCATAAGCCGTGGTCAACGTACCGCCTGTCGCCAAAATGTCATCTACCAATAATACTCGCTCAGGAGGTAGGTTATTTTGCATCTCCAGTGTATCTTTGCCGTATTCTAGAGCATAAGCTTTATTAGCAACTGGAGGAGGTAGTTTACCCGGTTTACGTAATAAAATCATACCCTTACCCAGCCTACCTGCCAGCAAGCTTGCAAATACAAACCCGCGCGCTTCGACCGCGCCTAGACAATCGACCTCGTCCATAAGACCTTTAGGTAAAGCCGCTAGTAATGCATCAATAACCTCATTAATATGACTGCGCAGTAAGGGCGTAATGTCATAAAAGTCAATGCCCGGTTTAGGAAAGTCAGGAACTGTGCGGATGATTTGCCAAAAAGGATGATCCGTAGTTATATCATCAGACAGTTCAGACTCAGTATTAAGAGGTTTAGCAGTAGCGCTCATAGCGATCCTTAACTTAAACGACTGATAGAGGCAAGCCCTGATATATCAGCCATTAGCAATATATAATAGTGAAATTAATGGCGGCTATCATAGCATAACTGGCTTTATTTTAGCGGCTTAGTAGCATAAAAAGAGAGTCAATAAAGGAAAATAGAAAAATTGACTGAACGCTAAATTTGAACTTGATAAACACATATTTATCTCAATATACAAGTGTAAACTTAATCATGTCAGTCTAGTTATATGCTAAACTACGTGCGCTTTTATAGTATCAGTATAACCTTGAGGCAAAGCCTAAAAGTAGGTTATAAAGTTGATATCGATCGATAGGAATAAATATGAAACGTTATGAATGTATTGTTTGTGGCTGGATTTACGACGAAGAGCTTGGCTGCCCAGAAGAAGGGATAGCTCCCGGTACTAAATGGGAGGATATCCCTGATGACTGGACATGCCCTGAATGCGGTGTGGGCAAGCTTGATTTTGAGATGGTAGAGTTTTGATTAATAGCCTTTTAGTTAACGATACTCTAAATAGGAAAGCTTATGATCGACCCAAAACATTCACAATCCTTCAGTCATTCTGATGATCTTGATGCTGCTGACTCTTCAGCAGTCTCTTACTATTATCCCACGCCGGCATGGCAGCAATTTGGTAAGCATGCTTGGCGTGCCTCTGATCTAAATGATGATCTCTATCAGGCCATGATCGATATCGGAGATGGTATTGAGCTGTGCGTTGAGGCTGGCGGTGATCCTACCAATCCCCCTTTACTAATGATTATGGGATTGGGCTCACAGATGGTTTTTTGGCCAAACGATTTTGTTAAACGTTTGATTGATGCCGGATTCTTTGTGATCCGTTTTGACAATCGTGATATCGGCCTGTCCTCCAAAGTTCAAATCGAAGGTCTACCTCGGGTTAGCCAGCTAAAGATGATGATGCGCTTACAAACCGGATTATCGAATAAGAGTCAGCAGGTCGCTTATAATTTGACCGATATGGCAGAAGATACGGTACGGCTAATTAAGGCGTTAAATCTTGGCAGCACTCATCTGCTCGGCGCCTCAATGGGCGGTATGATCGCTCAGATCGCTGCTGCGCGTTATCCAAGCTTAGTAAAACGTATGGCACTTATGTTTACCACCACCAACCGCGCCTTTTTGAAGCCTCCTAGACCAAAACAGCTATACACCCTGATCAATCGTCCTGAGAGTCATTCTGAGCGCGATATTGTGCGTCATAGCGTTTGGTTTATGAAGACCGTAGGAACGCCAGGGCATGTCAATGTGCGTACTGTACGTGAGATTGCCAAGATACGCTATCAGCGCAATTTCCATCCTTTAGGTACAGTGCAGCAGCTTAATGCTATTTTAGCTTCAGGCTCTATCAGCCGCTTTAGTAAGCAAGTTAAAGCCCCAACTATCGTGATTCATGGTAGCGCCGATGGTCTACTGCCAGCTTCACAAGGGCGGGTGGTTGCCAAAACCATTCCCAATGCAGCTTTTCATTTGATAGAAGGTATGGCTCATGACATCCCTACCTACTATCAGCCCTACTTGGTTGAATTGATCCAAAAGCATTTATTAGATTAGGACGTGTTGAAAAAAAACAGCGCTAGAAGTTTTAAACAACCTCTAGCGCTGTTTTTATGTAAAAGCCAGCTATGTTCAAGCGGTATTGTTGGACATATAGTTGAGTCACTTTAAAATCCTTACTTTCAACTGACTATATTAACCTTATCAATCACAACTAACGGTTTCGCCCTGTTTATCAATACACATTTTATCGCCATTGTTGAGATTGCCCACCCAAGCTTTGCCATTATTAAAGACAAAAGCGGATACGCCGTTATAATTGTCATGGGCTTTAGTTATCTTATTATCATAACGAAAAGGGATGACTAAATCGCCGCCTAAGTTAACAAATCCCCAATTATCATCGACACGCACCCCAGCTAAACCCTCAGAAAAAGGGCGTACATCATCGAAGGAATAAGTAATCATCGTTACCTTTTTCTCATCCACGAATCCCCACTTTCCGTCTTGCTGATGCGGCTGCAAGGTTGTAAAAGGAAGGGGTATAGAGGGGTTCACTCGATTGTCTGAGGCTTGCACAGGCGCTTTAGTTTCGGCTTTGGCATTAGGGTCGCTAGTCGTTTTACCATTTTTATCCAGCCGGCTTAGCGCTTGGTTCTTGCGCACCTTTGCTATGCCGCCGCGATAATTGTCAATATTAGTAATGGCGGATGAAAAAGGCACGATAGTTTGATTAGAGGTATTAATGACCCCGTAATGACCATTTCTTTTGACCACAATGCGCCCCTCAGATACGGGACGTGCCCAGCCTTGATCGTCTTTTAAAATATCATACATAGTCGGAATCACTAACCGGCCTTGCATGTTGACATAACCGACCCGGCTGTTACGTTGTACTGGCATTAGACCGCCTGCTATCTTGGCTCCATCGACCCGTTGAAAGTCCATTAAGTCAGCGACCTTTTTACCATTTTTATCGATAAGCGCTACGGGGGCACCAAAGTCTTTTTTCGCTAAGAAGTAATTACTATCAGCGGTACAAGAGACATTCTTATAATAACTTTTAGGGACTTTGCAGCTGGCTGCTTGCACAGTTGATACCATAAAAACACTACCAACTACCACACTGATAGCTATAGATAGACGTAGCAAGGTTGCCATTATAGAAGCAAATAGCAAATAAAAAGCCTTCGATATATTTTGCAAGCTAGTGGTTCTGTAGCTGGTTTTATAGATATTACTTTGATCCATAAAAGAACCCAATAGTAAGAATTAAACGTGATTAGAATAAAAGCTTCAAGCTATTACCCTCTATAAATGCACTTCGTAAATAATCATTTCAAATACAAGCAGTTACTTTAGCAAATAGCAGCTCAGCCGCCTATCAATATTAAGTAAAGGTGTAACAGCAAGCTATAGAATCTGTCAGAAAATTGTCAGCATTCGCATTCAACTCTGACATCTAGTAAACTTTAGCTTGGGTTCATTTTGAACGGTAAATAGCTATATCAGCGAGTGAAAAAGCTGGCATTTACGCAAAGGAAAAGTTATGGCTGACGCAGCTTCACGCTCTGCATCTATTGGTTTAGTGATAGGTTGTATTATCTTTGGCTTAGGCAGCCTTATTGTCGCTCATGTGGATATTGGCGGCTGGGCGATGTCGTTCTGGCGGCTAGCAATCTCAGGCGTGGTCTTTACTATACTAGCGAAAATGACAGGGCAGCGATTGCCTCGTTCGCGTCGAGCGGTAGTCTATGGATTATTATCTGGGGTTTTCTTAGGTTTAGACTTAGCGCTTTGGCATGAGAGTATTTATGCGGTTGGTCCCGGTATCTCAACCTTATTAAACAGTTTACAGATATTTTTCTTAGCCGCTATTGGGTTTTTATTCTTCAGTGAGCGCCAGTCTATTTTACAATTGATCAGTCTTTGCTTAGCCATGTTAGGGGTAGCTTTGATTGGTAGTCCCGAATTTGCTCAAAATACCGCCGCTACTTGGGGTTTTGTCACCGGTATCGTATCAGGCGCTATGCTCGCCGCCTCTATGAGCTTTATTCGAAAAACTCATGATACCGAACCGACACCCATCTTTATATTGATGCAACTGGTTAGTGTTGGCGGCGTACTGGCGATGATTATACCGATGCTAATATTAGATAGCGGTAATATTATGCCCAGCACTTGGTCTGAGCTCGGTTGGATTTTGATATATGGCGCTGTCATGCAGTGCTTGGCTTGGGGCTTGATCGCTTACTCTATCCCCAAACTATCACTGGCAATCACCGGTCTACTGCTATTGAGCGAGCCCATTGCAGCCTTAGTGATAGATTACAGTTGGCTTGGTAAATCCATCAATACTTTGCAGTGGAGCGGCGCATTTCTGACTATGTTCGCCATTTACCTAGGCTCGCTGAATCCCAAACCGCGCACCCTAAGACGCTATCGCTTCTTTTCCCGATTCTATAAACGTAAATTCTAGGGCATGTCGATATAAGTACTAATAAAAGAGCTAACCGCTAAAACGACTCATTAAGCTCTTACCCAATTCCTTTTATTTACCCTTAGGCTTTTTGGCGATTAAATAAAGCATTGAGCACAATAGCAGTCAAAGTTGCCGTACCAATACCGCCCAAATCAAAGCCGCCTATATGTAGACTAAAGTTGCCAGTACCCATAATAACGGTGACCGCTGCTACGATAAGATTGCTATTTTTAGTAAAATCAATACGGTTATCCAACCAAATTTTAGCACCGGCAATAGCAATTAAACCAAATACGATAATAGAAGCACCGCCCAATAATGCTGGCGGAATAGTTTGAATAATAGCGCCAAACTTGGGTGACAACCCTAATAAGATAGCGACCAGCCCAGCTACGACAAATATCGTCGTACTGTAGACTTTGGTCACCGCCATGACTCCAATATTCTCAGCATAAGTAGTCACCCCGGTACCGCCGAATCCGGCTGAGAAAGTGGTGGCTAAACCATCAGCGAAGAATGCTCGACCCATATAAGGAGTCACTCGAGCTTTGGTCATGCCTTCAACCGCTTTAAAATGACCCAAATTCTCAGCAACAAGGATAAAGGCGACTGGCGCAATTAAAACGATAGCGCTGAGCTCAAAACGTGGCGTATGTATATCCGGCAAGCCAATCCACGCCGCCGCTTGAACTCCGCTAAAGTCAATCGGTGTCCCATAACCCATAATATTAGTTACTAGATAGTAGATAACATAAGACAGTATCAAACCGATCAATAGCAACAAGCGCCTGAGCATGCCACGAGTAAATACCGCCACCCCACTGATAAGCAGTACGGTCAGTGCTGCCATCCACGCATCGAACTGATTAGCCGATACGCCTTGAATAGTTACTGGTGCTAAATTAAGACCGATAATCATTACAATCGCACCGGTGACAATAGGCGGCATCAAGCTCTCAATCCAGCCAGTGCCCGTCTTCATAACCAGTAAACCAACCAGTGCATAAATGATACCGCAGACCATAATGCCGCCCAAAGCAACATCTAGATTGCTATTAAAGCCAACCCCAGCATAAGCCGTTACGGCGATGACCGGACCGATAAAAGCAAAGCTAGAGCCTAGGTAGCTTGGCATCCTGCCACCGGTAATCACAAAGAACATCACCGTACAGATACCTGACATCAAGATAGCTAGATTGGCATCAAAACCCATCAACAAAGGGGCTAGAACGGTGGCACCAAACATCGCAAAAGTATGCTGGATACCTAATAACAGACTTTTAGCTGGTGGCAAGTATTCATTGATACCGACAGGATTAAGATCAAGATCGCCCGTATAAGGCCGCCAATTGGGGAACCAACGTCCATTTTCAAAATCTGGATTGTTAGTCAAGTTCATAACCGCAGGATCGATACCAGCAGCTTCTAATGCATTGGGCTCTTGAGTGGAATGCTCTGAGGAAGGTTTCATGCGTACTTTTCCTTTATGGCCTAACAGAGTAAATCAGATGACCACCTTTACTCAGAATAAATTAATACAACGACATCTTATAAAAAAGCACTCAAAATCAAGCCTTTATTATCTACTAGCGTTAACTTTTGCTAGCGATCTAAAGATAGATGTGTTCTACTAAATTTAATATTTTAATTGCTAGTGCTAATAGCTACTGAGTCTTATAATGACGCTTGATAACGGCCATTGATTTACAGATTGTTACACAACTATTGATGCCGTGCATCATAACGGAATTTAATAATAAACAAAAGCGATTATTCACTCTCCATTTATACAGTACAGTCGAGCTTTTATCCTTTTATTTTAATTTTTTGGTAGTCTCTCATGATTAGTGTTTTTGATTTATTCAAAATTGGTATTGGTCCCTCAAGCTCACATACTGTGGGGCCCATGGTAGCTGCCAACTTATTTTTAACTTCATTAGTAAAGCAAGCTCCACTAACCACTATTAAAAGCATTGAGGTTGAGCTTTACGGTTCTCTTGCCGCCACCGGCAAGGGGCACGCTACTGATACTGCAATCTTGCTAGGTTTGCTCGGTCATACGCCAAGCACCATTGATACGCGTCTCACTGAGCAATATCTAGCGCCTATACTGTCTGATAAAACACTGAATTTATCAGGCGCACACCTTATTGACTTTGACAGCGAGGGTGATATCTACTGGTACGATGACACCGTCTTACCTTATCATCCCAATGCGCTGACCCTTCGTGCAGTTTTTTTAGATGGGGTGGTTTATCAGCAAACTTATTACTCTGTTGGGGGCGGTTTTGTTATTAATGAACAGGATGCTAGCACCCCAGATATAGATCATGCCAGCCCTACTATTAATGATTTACCTTACCCCTTTAACAGTGCTGCCGAATTACTTGAGCAATGCCGCCAACATAATCTCAGTATTAGCGAGCTGGTACTGGCTAATGAATGTCATTACCGCGATGAGAGCGAGATATTGTCTTATTTAGATGCCATTTGGGAGGTGATGCAAGAGTGTGTCAGACAAGGGTGCCAAAATGGAGGAATACTACCTGGAGGCTTAGAAGTAAAGCGCCGTGCGCAAGCGCTACATCTGCAATTATTGGCTGAAAAAGAGCTGCCTATAGCTCAAACGGATAAATTAGCGGCAATGGATTGGGTCGATCTTTATGCATTAGCGGTCAACGAAGAAAATGCCAATGGCGGCAAAGTAGTCACTGCGCCTACGAATGGTGCGGCAGGAATTATCCCGGCAGTATTACATTATTATCGCGACTTTCTACAGAGTTATGGTCAACAAGGCGTACACCAGTTCTTATTAAATGCTACAGCGATTGGCAGCTTAATTAAACAAAATGCCTCTATTTCAGGCGCTGAAGTGGGCTGTCAAGGAGAGGTGGGCTCTGCCTGCGCAATGGCGGCTTCTGCTTTAGCAGAGATCTTAGGCGGCGACCCTGCCAAGTGCCTTAATGCCGCCGAGATTGGTATTGAGCACAACCTTGGATTGACTTGTGATCCCATCGGTGGCCTAGTGCAAGTACCTTGTATTGAGCGTAATGCTATGGCGGCAGTCAAAGCTATTAATGCCGCCCGTTTGGCCTGTCGAGGTAATGGTCAGCACTTTGTTTCATTGGATAAAGCCATCCAAACCATGAAACAGACTGGTGCTGACATGTCTGATAAGTATAAGGAAACCGCTCGTGGCGGATTGGCAGTTTACGCTGATGACCGTATCCCTACTGCAACCAGCGGCGTCAGTGTCAACTACAGCCAATGCTGATGATAAAAGTGTTTTTAAGTAAAATTAATACCAGTAGCACGTTCGAACCTACATAACAGTTTTACTTTCAACTGACTATAGTACAAAATGCAAAAAAGCCTCTAACGAATTAGAGGCTTTTTACTAGACTTGTAAATATTTACCTTGTAAAAACTTAATTATACAATATCAGTGATTTAACGATTTAAGATATTAAATAATTTAAAGATAAAATTATTCAGCAGTTTTTGAGATAACTTCATTCAAGATCCAAACAGGCTCTACCACACCGCTTTGAGTATCGGCTACTGCTTCTTGACGAAGGTTTAGCACATAGCGATAATTAGGCTCATAAGTGAAACCTTGGATATCACCGTTTAAAGTGTTGTAGTTTTTGCGGAAAGTCTCACGATACTGTAAGCACTGAGCTTCCACTACTTCACCACGGGTGTTTACACGATCACAAAGCGCTTTACGTGGTGCAATTTCCACGTCGAAGCTTGGGATATTAACGACTTTGACATTCATTCTTTCGCCATCGACAACCATCGTACGTTGGTCATCTAGAGCAGCAGTAGAACAGCCAGCTAGAGCGACAGTACCCATCAATGCAGCAATTGCTAATTTTTTCATTATATTTTCCTCAGTTAATTACTATTTGTTCATCTTTTTCATCACTAAAACCACCTAATTCTAATAGAAATCATCATCATTGAGGTGGCTGTGTTTGTTGTCGTACTACAGTAAGTATAAGAGATTTAAAACACTATCCTCTATAACTGCTTTGTAACTTAACGTCAGGATTTGCAACTGAAAACTATTTTTACGCTCACTTTAAATAGTTATATATTAATCAAGAGCAAACTATCAGAATCCGCAAGCATAGTTAATTTGGTAACTAGCACTTCGGATCAACTCACTTTAGCTACGGTAGTCAGCATTAATTTTAATATAATCATGAGATAAATCACAAGTATAGACCGTATCGCTAGCTGTACCACGAGCCAGATCGATATGGATAGTAATCTCAGGGCGACTCATGACTTCTTTACCAGCTGCCTCGGTATAATTCGGAGCTACCACCCCGTTTTGGCAAATCATAACCTCATTTAGTGAGACATCAACTTGATCGGTATCTAAATCGTCGATACCAGCATAACCTACGGCCGCTAAAATACGTCCCCAATTGGCATCGCTGGCAAAAAAGGCGGTTTTAACCAAAGGCGAGTGCGCTACTGCGTAAGCCACATCGCAGCATTCTTGGGTGGTTTTGCCGCCCGTTACCTTAACGGTGATAAACTTGGTAGCCCCTTCACCATCACGCACAATCAGTTGTGCCAAGCGTACAAACACTTCGGTTAAGGCAGTAAATAATGGCTGATAGTGTGGATGATCAGTACTATCTATCAGCTCTGAGCTGGCGGTAGCCGTAGCTATCAGCACACAGCAATCATTGGTAGACATATCACCATCGACGGTAATACGGTTGAAGGACTGCTCATTAATAGCGATAAGCATCTCTTGCAATAAATCTGCTGCAATATTAGCATCGGTAGCCACGTAGCCCAGCATAGTTGCCATATTGGGGCGAATCATACCTGAGCCTTTGGAGATACCAGTAATGTGGTAGCTCACACTTTTATCAGTAGCGCTGTCAATCTCGACTTTTTGGCTGGCAAGCTTAGGGATGGTATCGGTGGTTCGAATACCGTTCGCTGCCGCTAGCCAATTATCAGAACCCAAATTAGCCAAAGCACTATCTAACCCTGCTATTACCGCCTCACTGTTCAAAGGCTCGCCAATAACGCCAGTAGAAAACGGCAGTACTGCCTGAGTATCTACCCCAGCCTTTTGTGCTAGCGCTGTACAGATATCTTGAGCACGGCGTATACCATCAGCGCCAGTACCCGCATTAGCATTGCCGGTATTGGTAATTAAATAACGCGGACTGGACTGACTAAAGTGTTCACGCAGTACTCGTACAGGTGCGGCGCAAAAAGTGTTTTTGGTAGTAACAACTGCCGTTGCTGCCGTCTCAGCAATTTTGATAACCACTAGATCATCACGATCTTTATAGCGCACGCCGGTGGCAGTAGTACTAAGAGAGATACCGTCGATGGGATAAATAGTATTGGGTACTGCAACGTTGCCGACAGCCATAGTAAATCCTTTTTTGAGTCATTTTGATAAAAATATTAGGGTCTGTTAATAGAAATAAAGATTAAAACTATACTTTACTCAAGTCAAATGCTGACCATATTGGGGCATGATCAGAGGGTTTTTCCATTGCTCGTAGCTCATAGCTAATACCCGCATCCACACATTGGTCTACTAAATCTGTAGTACATAAAATATGATCGATACGTAAACCACGCTTAGGATCATCATTAAAACCACGGCTACGATAGTCAAACCAGCTATAAAATTCCGTGCTAGTGGGATAATGCAAGCGGTAAGTATCTATGAGCTCACGTGACATTAAAGACTCATACCATTCGCGCTCTTCGGGCAAAAAAGAGGTTTTTCTATTCTTAAGCCAGCGCTTCGCATTGGCTTCACCAATACCCACATCAGTATCTTCGGGTGCTACATTCATATCACCCATGATAATCATCGAGCGCCCTTCCGCTTTTAGGGTATCAATATAAGCGATAAGATCAGCATAATAAGCACGCTTCATAGGGAATTTGGTCGGATGATCTTGGCTTTCACCTTGCGGAAAGTAGCCATTAAGCACATCAACCTCGCGCCCTTGCAATAAATAACGCGCATGAATAAAGCGCTTTTGCGCCTCCTCGTCTTCACCCGGAAAGCCTTTTTGCACAAATATAGGCGCCACTTTGGACAATAATGCTACCCCATAATGGGCTTTTTGACCGAAGTATTCGACGTGATAACCTAAACCCTCTACATTTTTTAAGGGAAATTGGTCATCGTGGACTTTAGTTTCCTGCAGACCCATAACGTCAGGATTTATTACCGCTTGTACGGCTTCTAGCTGATGTTGACGGGCGCGAATACCGTTAATATTAAAGCTTACAAAACGAGTCATACGTTGTCCTATATTATTATTTACTGGTTTATACTTTTTAGATAGCTTAGAAACTATTTATTATAAAGAAACTATTTGCATCTATGGATTACTAAACTTTTGCTTATTATTAGTTTGATAATGAGGTTGTTGGTCATAAGTTAATGATAAGAACCTTGAGTCTTTAGCTGAACGTCATTATCATAACTGTAAATAAAACCTTAATTATTTATCGAGTCATTTTATGCCAAATAAATCAACCCGCTCCACGTCTACAACAACAGCACAAAAAGGCACTGCTTCCCCTCTATTTACTGCTGATTATCCCATTTATATCAATCATACTGACGCCGGCGGTATCGTCTATCACGCCAATCACTTAGTGTTTTTTGAGAATTGCCGCCGTGATTGGTTTAGCAAGCTTGGACTTCCGGGTTATTTTTTGCAAACTGACGATGGAGAAATTCAGCATTTTGTGGTCAGCCAAGCGCAGTTGCAATATCGTAAAGCCATCCTCTTAGATGAGGTTATTAGTGTACGTATTGATCAAGTAGAACTAAAACCTGCCAGTATTGTCTTCCATCAAAGCATTCACCGCAATTTAGCAACAAATGACGACTTGCCCGAGAGCCACACGCTATTAAGTAGCGCCAAAATTATTATTGCTTGCGTGCAGAATCAAACTAAACCTGAACCTTCAACGCCAATTTCAAAAAATGACACTAGTGCTCTTGCTGCATTACCTAACGCTACTCCAATCCGCCCTATCCGCGTCCCGCAAAAGCTACATGATACCATTCAACAAGCTATCACGCATCATACCGATGAATATTGAGGTCAACAATCCCATACTAGGCTTCAAAGATATTTGGATATATGGCCAACACCCTATTGGCTTAGCTGAATCTGCTAAGCATACTCGGGATGCTGCTAGTGAAGATGATAGACAGACTGGTTTTTCTAAAGCCTCTCCTTCTCCATTCTATAAGTCATGGTTAACAAAAATAACAGATAAGCTCGGTACTAATAAGTCTGCCTCGACTCATGAACGCACCCTGTTAGCGGGCGTAAGTGGCACATTACTAGCTGGCCAAGTTACTGTACTAACCGGTCATTCTGGTAGCGGAAAATCAGTGTTACTACGAGTGCTAGCAGGATTAGCTCCGATGGATACCGGTAATGTTTGGCACTATCCTAACCTCGATCACCGCGATAACCTCCAGTATAGTATTCATGATACCTCGCCTACACAGTGGCGCGCGCAGGTGGCTTTGCTTGCTCAACATCCACAACTACTGGAAGGCAGCGTCCTTGATAACCTGCAGATGCCATATCAGTTGCAAGCTCATAAAAAAAGCCGTTTTGATAGTCAGTGGCATATCGAAAATCTGGCTTATTTGGAGCGCACCGCTGAATTTTTGCAGCAGCCTACCAGCCATCTATCAGGGGGTGAGCGTCAACTGGTCAATACTCTACGCCTACTACAATTATCACCGCAAGTGCTGTTATTAGATGAACCAACAGCCGCATTAGACAGTGAAACCTCAAGCAAACTGGTAAAGTTATTGATGCATTGGTTACAGGCTAAGCCTCAACGGGCTATGCTATGGGTGACTCATGACACGGAAGATATTATGCCACTAGCAGATAAACATTGGCATATGCAGGCAGGAATATTAACGGAGATGTCTAGCCCTTACTCAGGCGCTAAATAATTAAAACTAAAACGTGTTGAACCATCACCTATAGGTACCGCTGATATGCAAATCATCCTAACTTATACAGATATTGCGCTTGCCAGCAGTTTGATCCTCATTGTTATGCTGGTATCGTGGCTGTTACGTTTAAAACTAACCTCGACTCTGTTGATAGCTGCTATTCGTACCGTAGTACAGCTTAGTTTTATTGGGCTAGTGCTGGCATGGATTTTCGCTCGTGAACACTGGTATGAAGTATTAATTATCCTGACTATCATGACTTTGATTGCAGGAAGTGCGGCCAAAAGCCGGGTCAAACGGGCTTATAAAGGACTATTTACCGATACCCTTATTGCTGTCAGCGCTTCAGCCGTATTGGTTACCATCATTGCTATCGGCTTTATTTTACAAGTGCGGCCTTGGTATACACCGCAGTTTATTATTCCAATACTAGGTCTAATACTAGGCAATGCTTTGACTGCAATTTCATTGACTAGCAATCAGCTTGTCGAAGCCCTTTATGAACAACAAGCTCGGATTGAGATGATGCTAAGCTTGTCCGCTCGTCCCTTTGAGGCCGTACACGAACAAATAACTGCTGCTATTATTAATGGCATGACTCCAACGCTAAATTCTATGCTAGTCGTTGGTATTGTAAGCCTACCGGGTATGATGACCGGTCAAATACTAGCTGGCGCAGATCCTACTCAAGCGGTACGCTATCAGATTGTCACTATGTTTTTGATATGCGTTAGTAGCACATTGGGGTGCACTATCAGTGCTCTGCTTATATATAGGCGCTTTTTTAATCAAAAAAAGCAGCTTATTATTCCTTAGCCTTTATTTTTACTTTTTATATTCACCGAGTAAAATTCAGCTTTGTCTATATTTTTTTACGTACTAGTCAGTCCAATTCTAGCAATATTAAATATTGTTACTACCATGTTACTATTTGTTAGTGATAAAGGTTAAACTTATTAATATCAATCGGCTAAAGAGTAGCGATGCATATTATTTAGGTCTTACAGGAATATATCACCAATATTCTGACATAGAATATTGATAGACAAGGATGTCGCATCATTCAACAGCTATGATCTCTATCAAGTCTGTTACTTTTCTAGTATCAGATACTCATATTGAATGGCCGTTTCCTTGTCAAATCCTTTGTAGTAGCTCTCATTAAGGACTCTGACAATGAACTTGGAAAAACCTTGGCTCGCTCAATATCCTCCTAATGTACCTAAAACTATTGATCCCAATCAATACAGCAGCTTAATGGAGCTGTACGGGGAATGCTTTAATCGCTTTCGTTTGCATCCTATGAGTATCTGCATGGGAGTTACCCATACTTATGGCGAAATAGAAGAGGCTTCGCTAGCGGTAGCCGCATGGTTACAAGCGCAAAACCTGCCAAAAGGTAGCGTTGTAGCATTGATGATGCCCAACGTCCCGCAGTATCTGCCTACGATGATTGGTATCTTACGCGCAGGCTACATTTGTACCCCGGTCAATCCACTTTATACGGGTCGTGAGCTCCGCCATCAATTGACGGACTCAGGGGCTCAGGTTATTTTTATCGTTGATAATTTCGCTCAGGCATTAGAGCAAGTGGTCGGTGAAACCTCGATTAAGCGTATCGTACTGTCAAAAATGGGCGATATGATGGGACTAAAAGGTATTTTAGTAAATACTATTGTCCGTCAAGTCAAACGCTTAGTGCCTAAATATCAATTAGATGACCCCAAACATGAGGTCACCAAGTTCCCTGACGTCCTCAAAAAAGGCAAAACCCTGCCCTTTCAAGAACCAAAGGCGACTTTAGATCAAACTGCCTTTTTGCAATATACTGGCGGGACTACGGGACTATCAAAAGGTACGATATTGACCCAGCGTAATATCGTAGCAGCGGCATTGCAATCAGAAGCGTGGTCGCGTCCTATTACCAAAGAATTTGCAGACGTTTATATTAATATGGTGATGGCGTTACCGCTGTATCATATTTTCGCTTTTATGCTCAGCCTACTGGGCATGCGCTCAGGTTATACCTTCATCCTAGTACCCAATCCCCGCGATATCCCAGGGTTTGTCAAAACCTTATCTAAGCAGCCCTTCCATGTTATACCGGCGGTCAATACTCTATTCAAAGGTCTACTTGATCATCCAAAGTTTCAACAGCTAAACTTCAGCGCATTACGTATGTCGCAGGCCGGCGGTATGGCAGCTACTGAGCAGACGGCAACACGCTGGCTGGAGGTTACAGGTTGTGCCATGATTGAAGGTTGGGGCATGACCGAAGGCGTCGCTGTCGGTACCGCCAATATCGTCACCAATACCCAGTTTAATGGCACCATTGGTCTACCTGTACCTAGCGTTGATGTAATCATAATCGATGATAATGACCAGCGTGTCGGCGTGGGTCAAGCGGGCGAGATGTGTATCAAAGGCCCTAATGTCACCTCTGGTTATTTTAATCGTGACAGTAGTGATAGCTTTACCCAAGACGGTTACTTCCGTACTGGTGACATTGTCAGCATGGACGAAAAAGGCTATATAACCTTACTTGATCGCAAAAAAGATATGATTTTGGTCTCAGGTTTTAATGTTTACCCTAACGAGCTTGAGTCGGTGATGCTCGATTGTGACGGTATTATAGATTGTGCGGTCATTGGCATTCCTGATGAACGCCAAGGTGAAGCGGTTAAATTCTATATCGTGCCTGCGGATAGCAATGTCACTGCAGAAGTAGTTAAAGACTTTGCCTTAGATAATCTAACCGGTTATAAATGCCCGAGTTATATCGAATTTGTGACTGATTTACCCAAGTCTAATGTCGGAAAAGTATTACGGCAAAAACTGCGTGAAAAACACTTAGCCGATTATCCTTTAGAAAATCATCCTTTAGAAAATAATCTTTAACTGCAGTAGCTATCAATCAGTTCCAATTAATTCCAATCAGTCTTACCCAATTCTATTCTCTAGAGCCTTTTATTAAGTAAAAGGCTCTTTTTTTGGTCAAATTTTCAGCTTATCTGTTTTTATGACCGTAAATCGCCTTTAACTTGATTAACTAAATTTCGTTTGTCCATATAATTTTACAAACTGCTAAGTCTTTGGTTAAAAATACAGTTTTAGGTTGCTACTATGTTACTCTCCTGTCAGTTATTGTTATATCAGTAGCTGATTAATCTAAAAACCAAGCCAAAAAAGTTCGGCTCATCTGCATAATAATCTTTAAAACTCAGCCTAACACCTGATAGCTTTGATTAATCAGCATTATTCTCTATAAACAATGACTCAAGTCTTACGACGCATAAAAATTTACTCAATCATCACCCTTTTAGGACGTTAATTATGTCAGAAGATAAACCTTGGCTAAATCATTATCCCACCAATGTACCTAAGACTATTGATCCCAACCAATACAGCAGCCTAATGAATTTGTATGAAGAAAGCTTTAACCGCTTTCGTATGCATCCTTTGAGCATCTGTATGGGCGTCACTCATACTTATGGCGATATTGACGAGGCTTCATTAGCTATTGCTGCTTGGTTACAGGCCCAAGGTTTACCCAAAGGAACTATCGTGGCATTAATGATGCCAAACGTCCCGCAGTATCTACCAACGATGATCGGTATTTTGCGAGCGGGCTTCGTTTGCACTCCTATTAACCCTTTATATACCGGCCGTGAGCTCCGTCACCAGCTTAACGACTCAGGTGCTAAAGTTATTTTTATTGTAGATAATTTTGCTCAAGCTTTGGAACAAGTGGTCGATGAGACCGCTATCAAGCGGATTGTGTTGTCAAAAATGGGCGATATGATGGGTCTAAAAGGCGTGCTGGTCAATACCATAGTTCGTCAAGTCAAACGATTAGTACCTAAATATAAACTCAACGACCCCAAGCATGAGGTAAACAAGTTCCCTGAGGTGCTGAAGTTAGGTAAAACGCTACCATATCAAGCACCAAAAATGTCCTTAGAACAAAAAGCAGTCCTGCAATATACCGGCGGCACGACCGGACTATCAAAGGGTACGATATTAACCCAGCGTAATATTGTGGCAGCGGCGCTACAATCAGAAGCTTGGTATCGCCCTGTTACCTCAGAGATTGATGAGGTGTATATCAATATGGTGATGGCGTTACCGCTGTATCATATTTTCGCTTTTATGCTAAGCCTGCTCGGCATGCGCTCAGGTTATACCTTTATCTTAGTACCCAATCCACGCGATATGCCAGGATTTATCAAGACCTTATCCAAGCAACCTTTCCATATCTTCCCTGCGGTAAACACGCTATTTAAAGGTTTGCTTGATCAGCCAAACTTTCAAAAACTAGACTTCAGCTCGCTACGTATCACCCAAGCGGGCGGTATGGCAGCTACTGAGCAGACTGCAAAGCGCTGGTTGGAGGTTACAGGCTGTCCTATGGTCGAGGGCTGGGGCATGACTGAAGGCGTGGCGGCGGGCACTGCTAATATTATCACTGATCGCAAATTTAACGGTACTATTGGCGTGCCCGTCCCTAGTGTCGATATCATTGTCCTTGATGAAGATAATCAGCGTTTAGGCGTGGGTCAAGCGGGTGAGATGTGTATTAAGGGCCCCAATGTCACCTCTGGTTATTTCAACCACGATAATAGTGACAGCTTTACTAAAGATGGCTATTTTCGTACCGGTGATATTGTCAGTATGAACGATGAGGGTTACTTTACTTTGCTTGATCGCAAAAAAGATATGATTTTGGTCTCAGGCTTTAATGTCTATCCTAATGAGCTGGAGTCGGTGATGCTCGATTGTGAGGGTATCATTGATTGTGCGGTCATTGGCATCCCTGATGAACGCCAAGGTGAAGCGGTCAAAATATATGTGGTACCTGCGAACAAAAACGTAACTACAGAGGACATTAAGGACTTTGCTTTGGACAATCTGACTGGTTATAAATGTCCGCGCTATATCGAGTTTGTCAACGAGCTACCCAAGTCCAATGTCGGCAAAGTACTACGCCAACAGCTACGCAACCAGCATTTAGAAAATCAGGCTTAATAAACAAACAGGCTTAGATTAAAATAACCGCTACTAAGACTAAAGCGCGCTATTTAAGATAGAGCGCGCTTTGTTAATAAAACCGTCAAAGCAACTACTTTAGCTCCTAGCTGATTTTATTGACTATATTCAGTGGCAAATGCTTCATAGCCTTACCGACGATAGACCAGGGCAAGCTGGGTACACAGGCTTCGGCTACTTCAGTCTCAATAGCCGCTACTATAGCTTTAGTACCAGTATCTGCATCAACTTCAAAGGGTAATGGCTTGGCATTGGTATTAATCTCAGTACGAATATAACCCGGATAAATGGTTGAAACTTTAATGGGTAGTTTATCGAGTAACATATCAGCACGGATGCCTTCTGCTAAATAGGCTAAGCCCGCTTTACTGGCGCCGTAAGTAGTCATGTGCTTAGGTAATCCGCGCATAGCTGACATACTGGATATCACTACTAAATGACCACTATTTTGCGCACGAAAAATCTTCATCGCCGCTTCGCATTGCGCTAATGCAGAGACAAAGTTGATCTCGGCAGTCCGGCGGTTAGTCTCAAAGCGACCTTTACCGATACGGCGACTGTCACCCACGCCCGCATTAACTACTACTCGGTCAATCTGACCAAAATCTGCCGCAAAAGCATCAAACACTTCAAAGATGGTATCATAATCGGTCACATCCAAAACTCTATAAGCAATACGAATGTTAGGATGTTTGTCAGATAGCTCTGCTTGTAGTTGCTCTAGACGATCCGTACGTCTGGCGCATATAGCTAAGTTATAACCCAGCTTGGCAAACAGCCTTGCCATGCCCTCCCCTAACCCTGAGCTAGCGCCGGTTACCAATACCGTCTTACCTTGACCCACTTGCAGCTTGGTTAAACGCTTTAGATAGCGAGCAGGTTGCACCGCGCTTAAAGCTTGATCTTTGCTCTTTTTAACAGTTTGTGTCATTATTTTTTTCAGTTTATGCGGCATATGCAATCCTTTAAACGTCTGGGTACAGTACAGAGATAAAATGTATACTAAAAAATAGCATTATAAGGCCTATTATCCAGTATAGGGATAGTGGATATGTATCAATACTGCCAACTTATGACTCTGATTATAAGCTAAACACCAGTTTGCTCAATTTAGCGCCAAGTCACAAAGGACTCACCATCAGCGAACAGATGGCTATATTCGTTCATAGATAACAAACGCGGCGTCTGCTTGGGTAGCGTAATAGCTGTAACCCCAGTATTGACCAAACTTTTATTGATTTGATAAGAACCTTTGCTGTCCTGCTCTAAGAGCTTGGCGGTAATAGCAGCAATGACGCCACCAGAGGTAAATACTAAAACTGTGCTACCTTTCTCAAGGTGTCCTAAAGTCTCTATACGCTCAATAAGTTGCTCAAGGGCTTGCTGAGCCCGGCTATTAAACTGCAACCAGCTTTCAATATAATCCTCATCATAGTTACCACTGTGCCAACGCTGCATAGCATTATCAAAAAGCTCCGCTAAGCGCAGATTGGGATTTTCAGCTTGGGCAATCTTGGCCGCAATATCAGCCGGACTAGCAAAAGCGGGATCAGACTTTAAAAACACATCTTTATGATTAAATTCATTAAATAAGGGCAATACGTGCTGCTCAGGCGTACTGATATCAAAGGCAGAGGACTCCCTATCAGCTGCTGAGGCTTGATACACTTCCCAAAAATGACGAGCTGAATCTTGTTGGCGCACCAAACTACCGCTATAAACGGCATCAATACGCCGCTGGGTACTGGCATAATGCTTCCCTAATAAGCGCGCTTGTTTGATACCCAGCTTGGAGAGCTGATCATAGTTCGCTTGGCCAAACGATGCTTGACCATGCCGTGCCAATAATATTGTGGTCATATTAAGGTTATCCATAAAAACTAATAAAAAATAAAAGCGCTACCTTAATATCAGTAGTACTGTAGCGCTTTAAAACAAGACAGCAGCAACCTAACTATTCAAAATAACCTTTAGGTAAAATACCTTTAATAACCTTTTGGATAGGGCTTGGCAGTTGCTCAACGGTAGCTTTATCCACGCCTATATCTTTTAGATGAGGCTGTACATGGCTAGTAAATAGCACCTCACCTTCATACTGGGCAATCAGCTTTAGACATTTAGCGTGCAGCACATGATTGATAATCCAAAAGTTCTTAAAGGCAGGGTTTTTGGTCTGCTTGTGATAATAGCGATAATATATTTGCTGCACGATTCCAGCCAAACGGAATAGTCCAAAGACCTCATAAAAGGTCCAATTGTCAATCTCAAGACCGGTCTTTTGCAGGTAGTAATCAACCACTTCACTGCGAGTCATCATGCCTTTTAGATGCGTAGGCTGGCGGCGCGACTGCTGCATGACGATATTATCATCGGCCTCAATCCAGTAAGCTAGAGCGCTACCTAAGTCCATGAGCGGATCACCAAGTGTGGCCATCTCCCAATCGAGCACCCCAATCACTTGAGTGGCATCTGTAGCATCTAGAACAACATTGTCAAAACGCCAATCATTATGAATAACGCAAGTTTTGCTATCCTCAGGGGTGTGCTTGCTTAGCCACTGACGCACCAAAGCATAGCTTGGCACATTAGGCGTTTTGGCTTTGACATAACGCTTACTCCAGCCGCTTACTTGACGCTCGCAATAACCATCACCGCGGCCAAGCGCTACCAGATCAGCATTGTCCTGATAATCAATGTCATGCAATTCAATCAAAGCGTCAATAACATTGATGCACAGTTCACGGGTTTGCTCAGGGTCTAGATTCACCTCTTTAGGCAAATTAGCACGAGGAATAATTCCTTCCATACGCTCCATAATATAAAAATCAGCGCCGATTATCGACTCATCGGTACAAAGGGCGACCATCTTTGGCACATAAGGATAAGTGTCTGTTAGCGCCTTTTGGACGGTATATTCACGCACCATATCATGAGCGGACTTAGCTTTAGTGCCTTTAGGAGGGCGACGCAAAATCAGATCATAATTTTCATATTGTAGGCGATAGGTCCAGTTAGAGGCGCCACCTGAGAATTGAGTCACTTGAGGCTCGCCAGCAACTTCGATACCTTGCTCTCGTAGCCAGTCACTGATAGCTTGCGCATCCAGCTCTTCGCCATTACGAATCTCGCCCCCTTTATCGAGCACCTCTGCACTAACTTTTTTATTTGAAATAGATTGCTTACTATCATTGTCAATATTAGCTTTATTTTTTCCACTATTTTGCTTATCGTTTTGGGCTACCATGCGACATTCCTTATCATGTATCGTTTATCTACTATAGAATTTTGCTATCTATAATTATAAAAATATTCAGTTGTTAAATAATATATCTGTTAACAATAAATACCGACTTTGAGATTTAGGGTTATGTTAACCACTTCAAAGTCGGTTATTTGTTATTGCTTAGGCTATTATAAATAATAACCAATCTTATTTAAACTTCTGGCTATTTAGACTTGCGGCGAAAGCCTTGACGTTTTAATTCTAACTTGGCAATCATATTTTTATGCACCTCATCTGGACCATCAGCCAAGCGTAGCGCTCGACCTTGCGCATAAAAACTCGGCAATAGCGTATCTTGACAAACGCCCATACCACCATAGATCTGAATCGCCATATCAGCGACTTCTTGGAGTACGGTGGGCGCGACTACTTTAATCGCTGAAATCTCAGTCAAAGCGGCTTTGGTACCTTGACTGTCCATCTTTTGCGCTGCATATAAGGTCAGTAGACGTGCTTGATCAATCTTGATACGAGCATCCGCTATCCGCTCTAAATTACCGCCCAATTGTAGTAACGGCTTGCCAAAAGCCGTACGCTCCATACCACGGTGAATGGCGAGCTCCAATGATTTTTCAGCCGCGCCAATACAGCGCATACAGTGGTGAATACGACCTGGTCCCAGGCGGCCTTGGGCAATTTCAAACCCCATACCAGGCCCACCAATAAAGCTATGCGCTGGCACCCGTACATTATTAAAGCTAACTTCACCATGACCATGCGGCGCATCATAATCACCGAATACCTTTAGCATACGCTCAATTTTGACGCCTTCGGTCTTAGCAGGCACCAATACCATCGAGTGCTGATGATGGCGATCTTTGCTCTCATCCGGGGTATAAGCCATAACGATCAACAGATCAACGGCCGGATCACCAAGTCCTGACGACCACCATTTGCTACCATTAATTACAATTTCATCGCCTTCAACTACGGCGGTCGCTTGCATATTAGTCGCGTCACTAGAAGCGACATCAGGCTCAGTCATGCAAAATACGGAACGGGTCTTGCCTTCTAATATCGGAGTTAGCCATTTATCTTGCTGCTGCTGTGTACCATAACGCCACAACAACTCCATATTACCACTATCAGGAGCGTTGCAGTTAAAGACGTAAGGCGCAAGCAAACTACGTCCTGTTAGTTCAGCGATAGGCGCATAATCGGTAACCGATAGCCCAGCTCCTAACTCATCATCAGGCAAAAACAGATTCCAAACACCAGCCTTGCGTGCCTTTTTACGTAAGGTCTCATACGCTTCTGGCCAATGCCAGTTCTCCCAGTTACCATCAGGGTTTTGCTCATGGCAATCCTGCCAAAACTGGGCTTCTATTGGCTCAATTTCGTTAGCAATAAAATCTTTGACTTGTTCATACATTTTTTGACCATGCTCACTAGTCGTGAACAGCGCTTTGGATGTATTGGTGGGATTAGTTGTAGACATAATGACCTCTTCCTTGGGTGATATTCTTGATGAGTCTTTTATAAGTATCAAGCTTAAACGACTGCCTAAAACCCATACTTTAAAGCTAATCAAGTTGATTAGGGCTTATTATCTTTAGCCTTTTATGCTTTCCTATTTATAACATAGCCATTATCAACAAACAGCAAAAAGGCGCAACCTGTTGGGTCACGCCTTTAGAAAAATTACATAAGCTCTAAGAGTTATTGAGTTAATTTAACAACAAAACATTGATACTTTAGCTTATTTTAAAATATTTAAACGGCTATTAAAATCAAAACGCATCAAAGCCTCAGGCAATTTATCAGCGGCTAAGTTCAGCGTCGCTTCGGCAGCTTGAGCCAAACCAAGCTTTTCCGCCAAAGTAGGCTTTTGGCGCGAATGCAGCGCATAAACTTCGTTATTATCCATCAACTCTAAAATATAGCTATCAGACGTCTGTAGGCTATCAATTAAGTTTAGATGCAGCGCATCCTCACCGTACCAGTGCTCGCCAGTAGCGACTTTATCCAGCTCAAGTTTCGGACGATAAGTATTGACAAAATGTTTGAATAGCTCATGAGTCTGCTCAAGCTCTTGCTGATACTTAGCACGGTCTTCATCGTCATTTTCACCGAACAAAGTTACCGTACGTTTATAGTCCCCAGCAGTAAACATCTCATAGTCAACATCGTGATTTTTGAGCCATTTATGAAAGTTCGGTAATTGCGAGACTACCCCGATAGAGCCGATAACCGCAAAAGGCGCAGCAATTATTTTATCGGCCACACAGGCCATCATATAACCCCCACTGGCCGCTACTTTATCCACACAAACCGTTAGTTTAAGGCCAGCCTCTTTTAAACGTACTAACTGCGCAGCGGCTAAGCCATAACCATGTACAATTCCGCCTGGCGATTCTAAACGAACTACGACCTCGTCGCCTTTGTTAGCGGTGCTAATCAAGGTGCTAATCTCTTCACGCAGATGTTTAACCGCTGAGGCTTTGATATCGCCATCAAAATCCAAAACAAAAACTTGCTGCGACTTATGCTTACTTTTAGCTCTGTCTTTTAGGGCTTGCTTGGCTTTTTTGGCCATACGTTTTTTGAGCTGCTTAAGAGCTGCTTTACCTTGGGTGGCTTCCATCAGGTCTTGGCGGCGCTGCTCTTGAGCCTTGTTTAAATGTAGTACTTTGAGCTCAACAGGATTTTTGGGAGGATGAAATAGCATAATATAGCTTTCCTTAATAATATAAATCGATGAGTGATGAGAATATGAAAATAAAAGTCGCTAAGAATTTATTGTCGCTAAGAATTTGTTATTGTGTCGATGTTAGCTTGATATGCGCTCAGTGGTGAATTTTTTCAAGCATCAGCGCCTGATTTAATTTACTTAGCGCATCTTCAGCCTCTAGTTTTTAACTTATAGTTTTTAACGAATCACTTTCAACGCTCATTTACTCTTTGATACTGCTGTTATTTCGACTATGACATGAGCTGATTGCAGGATGAGAGTTGTATAACAAAAGGACTTTAGGCATAATATGCGTCTACATTTATTTCTATGCCGCTAACGTGACAAGATTGGTCTTGAGCACGTTCTATCCGCTATTTTTAATAAAACTTATTTAAAATACAGTGTTATAGCAGCGTTCCTCAAGTCTATAACTTAATAGCTTATGGATTCACCAAGGCTGAATTCTTGGTAGTAACCCTTTTGGTAGGATGATTTGCCTATAAATATAGACTGATATCAGTCTATTAGCTAGCGCATGCGGCGTAACTTTACTTGAAAACTCACTCAAAACTGGGCTGACAACTGGATAACAAATATTATGACGGACAGTACTATTGAACACAGCACGATAACGCAGAGCGACTTGATGATACATAGCAAGTACCGTGACGAATACTGCGGCGCTGTCACCGAAAAGCTACTTGAGCAAACCATCACTATCGTCGGCTGGGTACACCGTCGCCGAGATCACGGTGGAGTGATTTTTTTAGATATGCGTGATCGTGCGGGTATCTTGCAAGTCGTAGTTGACCCTGATACGCCCGAAGCCTTTGCTACTGCTGATGCTGCTCGCCCTGAATATGTCCTAAAAATCACTGGCCGCGTCCGTCGCCGCTACGAAGGTACTGAAAACGCCAATATGACCAGCGGTCAGGTTGAGCTACTGGGTAAAGAGATTGAAATATTAGCCAAGTCTGAGACCCCGCCTTTCCCGCTTAATGATGAAAACATGACGGTATCAGAAGACTTACGTCTCAAATATCGCTATCTGGATATGCGCCGCCCAAAAATGCAAGAGCGTATGGTCTTCCGTGCCAAGGCGACTTCTACGATTCGTCGTTATTTAGACGATCATGGCTTTTTGGATGTTGAAACCCCTATCTTGACCCGTGCTACTCCTGAAGGTGCGCGTGATTATCTAGTACCTTCACGTACCCGTCCAGGTAACTTTTTTGCCTTGCCGCAGTCGCCACAGCTATTTAAACAGCTATTGATGGTGTCGGGCTTTGACCGTTACTATCAGATCGCTAAATGTTTCCGTGATGAGGATCTACGCGCTGATCGTCAGCCTGAGTTTACTCAAGTCGATATTGAAACTTCTTTCTTAGATGAAGAAGAGATTATGGCGATCAACGAAGGCTTGATTAAGAATTTATTCAAAACCATGCTAGATGTTGATCTGGCTGACTTTCCGCGTATGACCTATAGCGACGCCATGCGCGACTATGCATCCGATAAGCCTGATTTACGCATTCCATTAAAGCTTGTCGATGTCGCTGATTTGATGCAAAGCGTTGACTTTAAAGTATTTGCCGGCCCTGCCAATGACCCAAAAGGCCGCGTTGCTGCTCTACGTATCCCTAACGGAGCTTCATTGAGCCGCAAGCAAATCGATGAATATACCAAGTTTGTGGGTATTTACGGTGCTCGTGGTTTGGCTTATATCAAAGTTAATGATGCCAGCAATATTAACAATGGCGTTGATAAAGAATCAGGTTTACAGTCGCCTATCATTAAAAATATGACTGATGAAGTACTGGTAAGCCTGATTGAGCGTACTGGTGCCGGGGATGGTGATATCGTTTTCTTTGGTGCCGATAAAGCTAGTGTTGTCAATGATGCGATGGGCGCACTACGTCAGAAGATTGGTCTTGATCTTGACATGCAAACTTGCGAATGGGCACCACTTTGGGTCACAGACTTCCCAATGTTTGAAGAAACTGACGATGGTAAATGGACCTCTATGCACCATCCGTTTACTAAACCTAAAGGCTCAGTTGAAGAGCTTAAAAACAGTCCCGAAACCGCTTTATCCATTGCTTATGATATGGTATTAAACGGTACGGAGATTGGCGGTGGTAGTTTGCGTATCAACACTCTTGAGATGCAGCAAGCAGTATTTGAAGCGCTTGGTATTGATGCTCAGGAAGCCGAAGAAAAGTTCAGTTTCTTACTTGATGCGCTCAAATTCGGTGCGCCGCCGCATGGTGGTTTGGCCTTTGGTTTAGATCGCTTAATTATGCTAATGGTAGGCGCAAGCTCTATCCGTGATGTCATTGCTTTCCCAAAAACCAAGACTGCTGAAGACCCGCTAACTCAAGCGCCGGCTCCCGTTGATAGTAAGCAGCTAAGAGATCTGGGCATTCGTTTGCGTGAAAAAGCACAGGCGGATAACAGCAAACCTGCTCAATAGTTAACTTGATATTCCATGTACAGATGCTTATAGTCATATAAGTTGTAGTTATATAAGCGACAGTACAGCTTATTACTCTATGGCTTTTTGGTATGTAAAAAGGTGTATTATATGCTGTTACCAATTAGCTTACTGACATGTGAGTTCTCATGAATCCGTACCATATTTTTAAATACGTGCCACTATCTGTCATGCAGATAGTGGCACGTTTTGTTGCATGGGTTATTATATTTTTGCCGAATACGAGTGTCGTGCGCACCATTAAAATCAACATGAAATTAATCTCCCATAACCTACCAAAACCTCTCACCCAAGATGGCTTTAATCAAGATACTTTGGTTAGAGATATCGTTCGACATCAAGCACTTAGTAGCGTCGAATCCGTCAAAAGTTGGGCAATGCCGCCTGAATGGAGTATCGCCCAAATTCGTGAGGTTTATAATAAACAGATCCTACTAGAGGGGCTTGCCAGTCCCAATGGTATGCTGGCTATCGTGCCGCACTTGGGAACGTGGGAGATGATGAATGCTTGGCTCAATCAATTTGGCGCGCCTACTATCATGTACAAGCCTGTTAAAGGCGATATAACCAATGAATTTGTGTTCCAAGGGCGTTCAAGACTCAATGCCACCCTAGTACCTACAGATGGTAGCGGAGTAAAAGCCGTTTTTAAAACCCTAAAACAGGGCGGTTTCAGCCTTATCTTGCCTGATCATGTTCCTGATCCTTCAGGCGGTGAGATCGTACCGTTTTTTGGTGTTGAGACTTTGACTAGTACGCTTGCCTCCAAGCTTGCCAGCAAGACCAAATGTGCTTTGGTTGGTCTATCTTGTATCCGCCGTGATGATGGTCGCGGGTTTGATATTCATTGTTATCAGCTTGATAATCCAGCCTTATATGATCGAGATGCTGCTACTGCGGCTCATGCCCTTAACCAAGCAATGGAAGCTATGATTAATGATAACTTTAGTCACTATATGTGGGGCTATCGGCGCTTTAAACACTTACCTATTATAAATAATCCTTATTGCGCAGATGAGACTGAATTAAATAACTTTATCAAAGCTAATCAGCTGACAAATAACGACTCACTTAAGAGGCTGCAGTGAATAAACTGTAAGTAAGCCTCTAACATCAGTCATTATAACGGTGCAGATATCTAGATAATATAATTCATGCTAAAATAAACCACACTTTGACCTTTTTTAATAGCAATATGAGCCTATTATGACCCTTGACGCAGTTGATTCTATATCCACTCTTTCAGCCAAAAAAAATGATAGGCCAATGAGCGAACAGCGCTATATCATTTGTATGAAATGGGGTAATAAATACGGCCCTGAATATGTCAACCGCTTATATAACATGGTCAGCCGCCATTTGACTTTAGACTTTCAAATGGTATGTCTCACCGATGATAGCACTGGCATTAATGCTGCCGTAAAGTGCTATCCCATACCAGAGATGAATCTACCGGCAGGACCTGAGCGCGGCTGGAAAAAGCTCACTACTTTCAAACCTGAATTATATGATCTAAAAGGCACAGCTTTATTTTTGGATATAGATATCGTCATTGTCGATAATATCGATAGTTTTTTTACCTACGAAGCGGAATACGACGATAGCGTAGTGATCATTCGTGATTGGAAAAAACCTTGGCGGATGATTGGTAATAGCTCGGTCTATCGCTTCAAAGTAGGCATGAATACTTACCCTGACTTGCTTGCCAATTTTGAGCGTAACTTTGACACCATTCGTACCCAAGTGCGTCACGAGCAAGCTTATTTATCCAACTACCTGCGCGAGCATCATCATCTAGAATATTGGGATAAAGACTGGTGCGTCAGCTTTAAGTATCAATGCATCGCCCCTACTCCTCTTAATTTTATACGCGCGCCAAAGCTCCCTGATGGTGCAAAGATCGTCATTTTCCATGGTGAAATTAATCCGCCTGATGCCATCGAAGGTGGCGGCGGCAAATGGTATCGCCATGTCAAACCTAGCCCTTGGCTTAAGCAGTATTGGCAATAGATTTATTATTGTATAAACCGTATCGTAAAGCTTCTGAGAATTCAAAACTATGAAAGTATTGACCTACCTGATCAACTTAGATGGCAGTCATAAACGCTTAGAAAATGCCAAGCAGCAACTTGATCAGATAGATTGGCCATTCGAAAGGTTCCCAGCATTTGATGGTCGCGGAAAAAACTTAGCAGATTTTGAGCGCTATGATGATGCGCAGGCGCGCAGTATTTTGGGACGTAGTTTACTAAATTCCGAGATTGGTTGTTACCTCAGTCATTACAATTGTGCCGTCAGCTTTTTACAGACTGATGCAGAATTTTTGGTAGTTTTAGAAGACGATATGCAACTCTCCTCTGATTTCAAAGTTATTACCAGCCAGTTATTAGATTTTCTATACACTAATAATAATCTAGAATGGTATTTAGTTAATATTGCCGCTAAGAAAAAGAAACTTGCGCAGGACATTACCCAATTTCATCAGCATACTTTATGGCACGCTTATTACTTTCCTATTTTAGGATTAGGTTTGGTTTGGTCAAGAAAAGGGGCAGAAGAGTTTATAGAAAAAGGTAAAACCATCACAATGCCTGTCGATGTTTTTTTTCAAGGCTGGTTAAGCGCTAATGGTAAAGGTTTAGGAGTCTGGCCAGCTTTAGTCCATCCTGCTGACTTAGATAGTGATATATGGAGTGAAGCCACTGCCAAAAACATAGCGCGCAAAGACTTAGAAAATAGAGACTGGTCATACGGCCTAAAAAAGAAAACCCGAATGTTAAAGAACAAAAGCCTTGCCCTCAAACATTTATCTTCAACTAAATAACTCATTTATTATGAAAAATATAGTCATAAGCTTAACCGCTGCTACAGACAGAAGAGCGCACATCAAAAAAGAATTTAATAAACATAACGTTAACTTCGAGTTTTTTGATGCTTTAATGCCAGAGTCAGCTAAGACTTACGCAAATGAATTAAACATTAATATAAATAGTAGCCAGATGAGCAGTGGAGAGCTGGCTTGTGCCCTCAGTCATATTGCTGTTTGGCAACGCATTATTGATGAAAATATAGCTTATGCTACTATATTTGAAGATGATGTCTATTTAGGTGATGATGCAAAGTACTTATTAAATAACACAGACTGGATAAAAACAGACTGGAATATTATCAAGATAGAGTCTTTTGATAACAAGGTGTTTCTATCAGCTGCTTACACTAAGCTGCCAAATGTTAAGCGGCAAATCGCATCATTAAAAGGTAAGCATTTAGGTGGGGCAGGTTATATATTAAGCTTGCAAGGTGCTAAGTTATTAATGGACTACTTACTAGATAGCGAATTAATTCCTATTGATGAGCTTATATTTGATAAATTTATTCAATCAAAATCTGAATCGGTTTATCAGATGACACCTGCACTTTGTATCCAAGAGAAAATACTTAAAGTTTCCCATTTATCTCTTCCAAGCTCATTAGATGTAAATCGTGATCATAGAATGTCAAATAACAAAAAAACATTTAAAACTAAGCTTACAAGAGAAACTAGGCGCCTTAAACATCAATTTAAAAAATCTATCTTCGCTAAAGATATTCCTTTTAAGTAAGATGATATGATTTTTATCCTTATTAAGTGGCTGATATATACCCTTTTATTAACAAGTCACTAACAGTTCCAATCTATCAGCTTATTTGTAATCCAGAAGGCAACAAAAATGATTTTAGTAAAGAATCTAAACCTGCTGGGAGAAGGTACCCAAAAAAAGGTCTACGAGCATCCAGAGGATGCAAATAAAGTTATTAAAATTATGAAACCAGAACATGCTACCGCTACTGGTGGCCGAGTTGGTCAACATCATCTACGAGCTCATCGCTCACAAGGCATTTACAAACAGTTCCGAAGGGAGCTGTTGCAATATCTACAGCTATGCAAAAACAATTATGGCAAGTTTGACTTTACTTTTCCGATTGAGACCGTTTACGGTTTCGCACCAACGGACGAAGGACTAGGTTTAGTGACTGAAAAAGTCTTAGATCCTAATGGTTCAATAACTTCGTTGTATGAGCTGGCAACGCAGAATATTTTTGATGATAAACATGCCCAAGCTCTAGATAGTTTTTTTGATGCTTGTGCTGAGCAGCACGTGGTGTTTGGTGAAGTTAACATCGCAGGAATTATGTATACCGAACAAAGACAAGGTTTCCCTGAATTTGTCCTAGTCGACGGTATTGGTGAAAAGCTACTTATCCCTTTTAGAGCTATGAGTAAAAGCATCAATACTCGCAACATTCGCAAGATTGAGAGCTATATTAAAAGCCAGATTAACTATTATTAATACTCATTTTTGAATAAAATTCAACCCTCTAAAAGCTGTTGAAACAATTCATAATAAGCTTGGGACACGTGGCTTTTATCGTATTTTTTTAAGGCTTTTTCTCTAGCAGCTTCTGCTAATGGCTGATATTCTGCAGGATTAGATAATACTAATTCTATCGTATCAGCAAGCTGACGGGCATCACCAATTTGAAATAAAAACCCGTCTTGTTTATCATTTATCAGCTCCTCTACCCCTACCGCTGTGCTGCCTATAACGACGCATCCACTCGCCATTGCTTCCAATACTGCGAGATTTAACCCTTCAAATCGGCTAGACATCACAAAAACCTTGTGCTGTAATAATAGCTTATCCACTTCACTACTATAATCTATAAAATTAACTTGACTCTCTAAAGCGTAACTCTCAACCAACGCTTTCACTTCTTTTTTATAGCGCGCGCGGCCATCTCCTACCAAGGTTAGGTTTGGCATGACTCCCTTTTGTTTGAGCTTATGCATTGCTTTTATTAAGGTGACGTGGTCTTTGCTTTTGGCATACCTGCCCACCATAATTAGGTCTTGCGGCCTATCAGTGATAGGAAGTAAGTTTACTCCGCCAAATCGAGTCGTATCAATACCATTAGCTATGGCTTGAATAGGCGCTTGTAGATTTTGCTGAGCTAGAACTTGCGCCACGCCCTCTGAGACTGCGACGACTGTATCGGTCGCTTTACTTAATTGACATGTCTGGTAGCGCTTCCACGGCGTATAACGTTCTCTAGAGTTATGTTCCACTTGTACTAAATGTGGCACTTTGGCTAATAATCCAGCACGCCGACCTAATAGATGCTCAGGAAATCCATGCGCAACTAAGATGTCAGGCTGCCATTGTTCGCACAATTGCTTTAACTCATAAACCGTTGCCAAATGTGTTGAACCAGTAACTATTCGATAATCGACACCTATTTGATCTAGTTCAGTTAATTTTTTTGCTACGGTTGTTTTTTTTCGACGTAGCACTAATAGACTCTCTACAGACTCTATTTGGTTATGAGCTGTAATTAAATCGACAGCGACTTTTGTTGCTCCTGAAAAACCACCAGTGACAAAATGTAAGACTTTCAATGGTTTCTCCATTAACTTGAGATAATATCAATTAATTCAATTATAACAAAAAGTGTCAAGGCTATCTCAATACTTTAATAGCTTATAGGATAGAATTAAGCTTGCGATCTCTTTGAAAACTAGCATTAATTCGCATATAGACATTTAGCAGAAGACGACTTGATATCACTAATAATATCTAACATAGCTTGGGGCTGAACTATTTTTTGCCTATAATGAGGAGATGCAAGTCCTAAAGTACGATAACGCAATCTTTTGATGCGCTGTTTTTTACTTAGGTCATCAATAAATTTAGCAAATTGCTCTTGGTCATAATGTTTATGCATAAATAATAGCTTTGATTTATACCAACGATTATAAAAACCATAGTCTCTATAGGGCTCACTAGCCCCGCCTTTATGATAAACGCTCATTGAGTTGTTTTTTATAAGCGCTAAGCCTTGCTTTTTTATGCGATAGCACAAGTCAACGTCTTCGGAGTACATAAAAAAGTCGTCATCAAAACCGCCAATATCTTCAAATACAGACTTTTGAATAAACATAAGCGAGCCTTCAAACCAACATATCTGATTCTCAAAACCAAAGGTTTCAGTAAACTCAAAACGACTATAAGCACTGCCATCGTGCCCATCATCATCAAGAACCTGACTGCTAATGACGCCATAGTCTGGATGTGCTTGGATAAACTGCCACATAGCTTGCAAATAATCATTATCTGTCAAAATTATGTCAGGATTAATAATAAGTAGATGCTCAGCTTGAGCTTGCTGTGCGGCGGCATTGGTTCCACGCCCAAAGCCTATGTTTTGTGATAATGGCACCAAACGGATATTCAGCCTTTCGAAAAAGTGATTCTTAGCTAGCATTTGATCCAATTTGTCATTTTGAACATTATTACTGATGATAATTTCAAAATCACTTTCAGCCATACTTTGTGTTAATATACTGTTCAGCAGTTTTTCTATATAATATTCGGTATTATAGTTGACAATTAATAAAGAAAATATCATAGGACACTCATAATAATTTGTGTAGTTGACTCTCAAATACTGCTGGTTTATAACTGTAGCTTTACTATATATACTACTAATACCCTATAATAATAGATAATAATGCTAAGGTACTGATCTTTTAAAATACAGTGTAACCATCAAAATTTTTTATTGTCGTTCAAATGGGTAACAGGTTTTTTCAAAACAGTACAAAATCAGTATCTATATAGGTATTATCTCAAATCTCATACCGTTATATCGATGAAATTATTATATCACACATTATTTAAGTACATAGACTATGGCCATACAGTTACATCTATATCAAATATGGTATAACGAGAATACCAAACCTAGTAAAGAATCAGGTCTATTAAGCTTTGATTGTCGCAATACTCCAGAGACACTTAAACGAGAAACAGCACATCTCATTAGATTTTATGATGAGATCGTCGCCTATGCCCATGATGACGATTACTTTGCATTATTATCGCCGCGATTTACAGAAAAAACTGGGTTGAGCATTACACAAGTAAAAGACTTCGTATCCGCCTACCCTGACCATGACATATTTTTATTTAATCCTTTTCCGATGCACGTTTACTTATATATGAATGTTTGGGATAGTGGCGAGTATAGTCATAAAGGTATAAAGGAATTAACTCAACATTTATTTGATAAAGCAAATATAGACTTTAATGTTTATGATCACAATAGAAATACTATTTATAGTACGGTCTACTCTAATTATTGGGTAGCCTCCAAGCCTTTTTTAGATGATTTTATTAAATTTATCAAGCTTCTTGACTCGACTATAGATAAAATGCCAGAGCAAGAAAAAGAAAAGTTTTTCTCTGACACTGAATACTATACTAAAGCTAGTTTTTATCCTTTCATATTTGAAAGATTAATCAGCACATTTTTATTGATGCACAAAAAATATAAAAGCAAGCCTTATATATATGATGATAAAGCGATTGATTCAAAAAAACTAAAAAGAATAGATAGTTTTTTTTATACTGAAGGTTACCGAAGCGCTTATGATAAATGGGAAGAGCTTAATAAAGACGATTTAGAACGTTTATCTAAAGCGCATCTTGTTATTAAGAACTTTTTAAGGCCTAATACTACTATTTTTCCATTTAAGCTTTTTAATAGACTATCAAACTCTATGTTAAAAAAGAAAAATATCTATAAATTCAACTCAACATCAAAAGATATAAATGTGATATTAGAAAAAAATTTCAATAAATAGATATTACGAGCCATTCAAAAAACATACTAGATATTTTGTAAGAATAGCTTTCGACTATAACATTTATATATAAAAAGTAAGTTTTTTATATCAATAGTGGTGAAATTATAATGCTTACTAGTCCTCATACTAAGATAAATTTTTATTAAATCATTTTAAAAAATAACTAATATTTTTTACACTATATCACAAGCTAGTAGCAAGAACAAACTATTTTGGCAGTACGTTTAAACACCTATACCAGTTTTTATTTTCAACTGACTATAATAGAGATAATATAATGTTTCAATCAAATAAAATAAAAAAATTAATATTTAGATCTAATCTTTATGACAGTTTAATATTTTCTCAGGCCTTGATTGAAGATATAAATAATAGTGACTATTATAATCTTGATATAACTGATATAGAATCAGCCTTAATTGATAAGATTTTTTCTTTGGTAAAAAATGATCTTCCTAGAAAATATTCAACATCGAAAGATACTTTGTTTATAATATCGCAAGGTTATATTACAGGGGGTCATACACGCCTTATGGAAAACTTAAGTCAAATGATGCCTAATAAATGTCCTTTATTAATTACTAGAACCACTGAAGATCATGTTATTAATAGACTTGAGCGTTACTTTTCTACTATTACAAAATGCTTTAATAATAAGGATGACTTGGTTTATATTCAAAAACTCAGTAATGAAATACAAGCTTACGAAAAAGTTATATTAAATACTCATCCCGATGATATTCATACCATAATAGCTTGTGCACTTGCAAAAAAAATAAATTCAAGTATGAAAATATATTTTGTTAATCATGCTGATCATTTAGCATCTTTTGGCGTTACTGTGGCCGATGTTTGGTTTGAGATTAGCTTATGCGGTCAACAGCTTGACAAAGATAGAGGTTTTTCAATAAATACTAAAAAAAGTTTTTTAGGCATTCCTATAAATAAACAAAAGAACCAATTTTTTCAACCTGTAAGTTATAACTACAACCCCCAAGGTACGAGTTTTCTCACAGCAGCAGCAGCTTATAAATATAATATTAACGAAAACAACTCTATCGAACCATTAGCTAGGCGTATACTTTCGTTAAACTGCGCCAACCAAATATCTTTTATAGGCTCTGGCATAGAAACCAACCCTATACTTTTACCACTAAAAAACACATATTCAGAGCGCTTACATTTTATTTCCTCACTTCCTTACGATGAATATTTATTATTGACTCAGAACACTGATTTCTATATAGATAGCTATCCGATAACTGGCGGTACTGCATTTGTGGAGCAGTTTATAAATGGAAAGCCTTGCATAGGTCTTCGTAGTAATTTTTATGGTTATACTCCCTTAGATTTGATAAAAAGAGATACTGTAGATGAGGTGATAGAACTACTAACTCAAAAGCCCCCTACTCAAGGTTTCATTAGCGATTTACAATCAAAAATATTTGAAGTACATGGATTCGAAAATGTAAAATATCGTTTTTTGACTACTTTATATGAAAACGTTTTTTTCCAGAACCCAATGGTTGAATATATACCACAGAAACCTGTGAATAAAAGTAAAAAGCTACATATATCTAAAGGTACTAGAAAGAAAGGTTTGGCACTAGATAAAAAAATGCTTATTAAATTATTAACTTTAAAAGCTTTTGGTAAGAAATGAAATGGTTAGTGATCTCGGCTATGTATCCAAATATAATCACACAGGTAGCTTTATAATCCTATTAACTGTAAGCAACATTGGCTTGCATTGTACTATTGTTGGCAGTAAAATCTAGCAAGAATTTTACCGAGCTTTATGTAAAATTAATCATTGAAGTCTGCAAAAACCAGTCGCTGATACTTAAGTTAGTTATATTATATAAACTTGCGCTATATCAAGCTAGATTAATAAATGATTTGTAATTACAAATAAGATAATTAAAAGAACGGGTGAAAAGTATGAGAATTGTCTTACTGGGTAAAAATGGGCAGGTTGGATGGGAGTTGCAACGTGCTTTACAACCATTAGGACAGGTTATTAGCTTAGATCGATATACGGATAGCACTGGGCTATGTGGTGATATTAGTAATTTTGAAGCTATGGAACACATTTATATGACTATAAAGCCTGATATAGTCATAAATGCAGCCGCTTATACCAACGTAGATGGGGCTGAGAGTGACTACGAACAAGCTAATTTAATCAATCATTTAGCTGTCAAGCATTTGGCTCAACTCTCAGAGCGTTACAGTAGTTTGCTCATTAACTACTCTACTGACTACGTATTTGATGGCAGCACCGATATGCCTTGGTTGGAGACAGACATGGCTTTACCTATCAATAGCTATGGCAAAACCAAACGCAATGGCGAGCTTGCCTTAGAGTATAGTGGTGCAAGATTTATAAATTTTCGCACCAGTTGGGTATATGGTGTTCAAGGCAATAACTTTATAAAAACTATGTTAAAACTTGCTAAAAACAGAGAAGAGCTTAATATTATCAACGATCAAATTGGTGCGCCCACTGGTGCCGCCTTAATTGCTGATATTACTGCTCAAGCACTACGCTATTACTTTATTAATGACAAACCTCAATGCTTAGAGGGTCACTATCATTTAGCTGCAAGTGGTACTTGCTCTTGGTTTGAATATGCCCAGTTTATAATTGCTAATGCTAAACACACAAAAGACAGTAAACTACTCGTTAAAACGGTGCATCCGATTCCAACTTCTGAATATCCCACCCCTGCTAAACGCCCACATAACTCACGCTTAAACACCCAAAAGCTACAAACTCAATTTAAGTTAAACTTACCTCATTGGCAACATGGAGTTACTCAAGTATTAAAAGAGTTACTAGCATAATTCAAGCTAATTATGATGGCATTATTAATAGCCTAAAAATCAAACTTATAACAACATTAGACTACTTATTATGAATACTATTCCCACAAAAATACCAGAAGTACTAATCCTTGAGCCTCGCGTCTTTGCAGACGATCGTGGCTGGTTTATGGAAAGCTTCAATCAGCAAACCTTTGCAGATATCTGCCATGAGCAGCAGATTGCTATGCCAAGCTTTGTGCAAGATAATCATTCTTTATCCAAGCGGGGCGTACTACGCGGTCTACACTATCAGTTGCCACCATTTGCGCAAGGCAAACTCATTCGCGTGGTACAGGGACGTGCCTGGGATGTGGCAGTTGATATCCGCCAACACTCGCCTACCTTTGGTCAGTGGGTAGGTGTTGAGCTAAGCGCTACTAACCATCGGCAGCTTTGGATTCCAGCAGGTTTTGCTCATGGGTTTTTAGCCCTTGAAGATGATACGCAGTTTGTGTATAAAACTACTAGCTATTATAATAAAAACAGCGAGCGTACTATCGTATGGAACGACAAGGATTTAGATATCACGTGGCCGACAGCGGATTTAGAGCTAAAATTAACCGACAAAGATAGCGATGGTGCTACCTTTGTACAAGCTATAAAAAACGCTGACGTGTTCTAGTGATATAAGTATTGAGATTAAATAGTGCAGTCAATCTAGTGTAGAGGTAGACTGCTCGTATTAAAAAGAGCGCTCAACTCGTTCAATTATAATAATATCAGGTTTTCTGCTCACTTTATTTAACTCCTTAGCTAGATCCTCTAATTTCTCACTCCAATGCCCTACATAGTATACCTCTTTAAATGTCGCATTTAAGTAAGGCTTTAATGACTGTGAGAAAGAGTCGCCGACCACCCAAACATATTTATCAGTCAAAGCATTTTGAGTAGTAACAATAGTTGGATTACCAAATGGAGAGTCATGCTCGTTAGGTACTTCTTGCTCCTGAGATATGGGCTGCTCTTGCCAATCTACCCGCCAACTATCGGAAGCATCAAGCGGAAAATCTTCTAATTTTGAGATACCAATGAGATCTCCTTCATGCACATCACCTGGGGTAAATGTGACTTGCGGAGTTGGGAGTGATAGGGCTTCGGCCAAACCTGAGTACGCAATAAAAGCGCCTTTATCATTCCAATGAGTATCTGTTTTCCAATATAACAGCCCCTCTTTTTCTTTTGCTTTAAGCAAATCGGCTGTAGGGTCGTATACTACAAGGTTTGGAATTATCTTTAGTTTATCTAAGAAAAAACTACTATATTTAGTTTCGGAAGGTACTAAAGCTTCAGGTAAAAACTCTGGATATATACTGGATTTATTAGGCCCCATAATAAACGCAACTTTAGTACCCGTTTTATCCGCAGCGCTTACGATAGCCGCCATATTGTCAGCTACCCCATCTGTTTTTTCAGCTTTTGGCGGCTCAACCAACTGTAATTTCTCTACGCCTTTATCATAACTATTGCCTAAATATAACCAATTATCCTGACCTTGATACCAGTTCAACGAGGGACCGTAAGCATACTCAAAGCCCTTTCTAGTAATTGAAAACTCTTTAAAAGTATTTGATTTTGAAAAGTCAGTGACAGACACAAACAAGCCTATAGCTGCAATAACGACTGCGATACTACTTAAATAAATAACCTTTGAGCGTGTTTTGCGCTTACTGTAACGCAGCGGCTTTTCTATATATTTAACCGTGAGCCATGCTAGCAAAATAGCCAATAACACCGCAATCCATCTAAATCCAGTCGGTGGCGCTTTATCGTAGTATATTCTACCGTATGACAGCAGGGGCCAATGCCACAAGTATAAAGGGTAACTGATGAGGCCAAACCAAACGGCTACTTTGTTTGATAAGATGTTTTTATTAATCCAAGCTTCGGTTCCTGCCATGATCATCATGACTGTACCTAAAGCGGGGACAAGCGCCCAGAAGCCCGGAAAATAAGATTCTTCAGTAATTACAAAAAGCCCAACTAAGAATAATATAGCGCCAGAAGTTGAGATAAGATTGGCAAATAAATGCTTGCCGCTTGTTTTACTAATAAAATTTAGGGAAGAGAGGTAGCCATCTGCTTTTAGATTAAATTGATAAAAAGCCTCTCTTCTAAAAACCATAATCCATGCCAATAGGCTACCAAATAGTATCTCCCATATCCTTGTCAAAGGGGAGTAAAAGGTTGCGACTGGATCACTTCTAATTTGCATGATATTGAACATAAAAGACAAGGTTAAGACAATGACTGTGACCAACAAAAGATTGAATCTACGCTTCCAAGCAAAGAGTAGTATTAGTGGCCAAACAATATAGAATTGCTCTTCAATACCCAAACTCCACAAGTGAAGTAATGGCTTAGTGGCGGTGGCGGCATCAAAGTAACCCGACTCACTCCATAACACTAAGTTAGCCACAAAACCAATACCAGCAGCAACTAGCCTGCCTAAGCGGCTAAATTCGTCAGCAGATAATATAAGAAAACCAAATATAAAAGTGGCACTAATGACCACTAATAAAGCAGGGAAGATACGCCTAATTCTACGAGAATAAAAATCTGCAAAACTAAAATCACCTTTTTGCAAACTATTATAAATAATAGTTGAGATCAAAAATCCTGATATAACAAAGAAGATATCAACCCCAATAAACCCGCCTTGTAATGAAGACGGGAAAGCATGAAAAATAACGACCGCTAGAACAGCAACCGCTCTCAAACCATCAATATCTGGACGATATTTATGGTGATATAATTGGTTTTGATTTTTTTTCATTTTAAAGCTCAAGTGTATTGATGAACTAAGCCATGATACATGGATAGACTCTATTACCTTTCATAAAATTAGTTTGGATTTTATGGTTTATTTTCTTCAAAACTATTACAGAGTTGAATGGTTTTTTGAGCATCATCAGCTTTTATTGTAGGCCCGATGGGCAAACTTAAAACTTCTTCATGTATTTTTTCAGTAATAGGATAGCTAAGCTCATTCCACTCTTTATAAGCTTGCTGCTGATGTGGCGGGATTGGGTAATGAATCAAAGTTTGAATACCATGATCTGCTAAATGTTTCTGCAATGCCTCTCTTTGTTCACAACGAATCACAAATACATGCCATACATGTGCACTGTCTTGGGTCTTAGTTGGCAGTATTATCGCTGGATTTTTTATACCATCAAGATATAAATCAGCTATCTTGCGGCGATGCGTAATCTCTGTATCAAGATGGCTCAATTTTACACTGAGCATGGCCGCTTGAATTTCATCTAAACGACTGTTTACGCCTTGCATAATATTTTTATATTTTTCGTGTGAGCCATAGTTACGTAGCGCTCGTATTATACTAGCCAACTCATCGTCATTAGTCGTAATCGCTCCCGCATCGCCCAATGCACCTAAGTTTTTGCCCGGATAAAAACTAAAACCGGCAGCATCACCCCAGTTGCCTGCTTTTTTGCCCTCTAATATAGCGCCATGTGCCTGGGCCGCATCTTCGAGTACTAGCAAATTGTGACGCTGAGCAATATCCATAATAGCTGGCATATCTGCTAATTGACCATATAGATGGACAGGTAGTATGGCTTTGGTTTTGTCTGTAATCGCAGATTCGATATGACTAGGATCTACATTATAGCTGTTTAGGTCAGGCTCAACTAATATAGGCACTAGATTATTGGCACTAATCGCTAGAATGCTGGCAATATATGTATTAGCAGGTACGATAACTTCATCGCCCTTCTTCAGCTTACCCATCTCAGCCCAAGCTCTTAAGGTCAATATTAAAGCATCTAAACCATTAGCAACCCCTATAGCGTGCTTGGTACCGCAATAGCTTGCAAATTCCTTTTCAAACGCTTCAAGCTCACGCCCATTGATATACCAGCCTGAATCAATAACTCGGGTTGCAGCGGTTATAAGCTCATCACGGTATTGAGCATTAATCGCCTTAAGATCTAGAAACGAGATCATATCTATACATATCCTTTAATAAAAGCTGGATTACCTACCATAATTGCATTTTCTGGAACATTTTTAGTGACTACTGCTCCAGCACCTACTATTGCATTTTTTCCAATGGAAATACCGGGTAAAATAGTAGCATTAGCGCCAATGCTTGCTCCTTCTTCTACAACCGTTTTTGGAAACTCATCTAGGTACTGTTTTGAGCGTGGTTTCTTATCATTAGTAAAAGTGACACAAGGACCAATAAACACATTGTCTTTTAAAGTAACACCGTCCCACACATAGACGCCCGATTTGACCGTAACGTTATTTCCGATTACGACATCATTTTCAATCAAAGTATGCGCACAAATATTACAGTTATCTCCAATGATAGCTTTGGGAAAAATCACACTATACTGCCAGACTTTAGTTTTTTGTCCTATAGTGGTTGACATAACATCAGATAATGGGTGTATGAAAGGCTTATTAGTTTCTTCAATAAACTCATCATAATCGCGAATATAGTCACTTTCATCATAGTGCTCGCTTGCCAGTACTAACAGCACGCAATCTTCACTAAAGTCATGCATCTCGCGCCAGACTAAATCTTTTATTAATACTCCTTTAGTAGGAGAATCTAATATGAACTCCTCACGCCTGCTGCCATCGTCAAGGATCATACGACAGCTGCCAGTCACGCAAACGGCTACTTGTTTTAGATCACGATGCGCATGAAACCCACGTGCGACACCTGGCTGAGTACCAAAAATATAGTACACGCGCTTGATAGCAAAAGGTACCGTCTTTTCTCCCTCTAACGCTACTAAAGAGCCACGCTCATCGCCTAATGGCGGAAAGTGAGCCCATTGTATTAAACTCATAAACTTTCTTCTACCAAAGATATTAGATATTGGCCGTAAATATTCTTACTCATAGACTGCCCAATCTCTAGCAGCTGCTGCTTCGTCAGCCAGCCGTTGTTGTAGGCAATCTCCTCGAGACAGGCAATCTTATAACCTTGACGTTTCTCTATGGTTTCGACAAACATTCCAGCTTCGAGCAGACTCTCATGAGTACCGGTATCGAGCCATGCAAAGCCGCGACCTAGCAGTTCTACATTAAGATCGCCGCGTTCCATATATTTTTGATTAACGGTAGTAATCTCAAGTTCACCACGCTCTGACGGTTTAACTTGTTTAGCAATTTCTATCACATCATTGTCATAAAAATATAAACCTGTAACGGCATAAGTAGATTTCGGTTTAGCAGGTTTCTCCTCTATAGAGATTGCGCGTTTATGGTCATCAAATTCAACCACGCCAAAGCGCTCAGGATCTCGGACTTGATAGCCAAGTACAGTCGCTCCACTTTTGCGATTAACTGCTTGGCGTAATAGCGACGTAAATCCTTGGCCATAGAATATGTTATCGCCAAGTACAAGGCAGACATTACTATCGCCGATAAAGTCCTCTCCAATGATAAAGGCTTGCGCTAGACCATCGGGACTCGGCTGGATGGCATACTCTAGATGAATTCCAAACTGGGAACCATCACCAAGCAAGCGCTCAAAGCCGTCGATATCTTCAGGGGTGCTGATGATAAGGACGTCTTTTATACCGGCAAGCATGAGCACGGATAAAGGATAATAAACCATTGGTTTATCATAAATAGGCAGCAGCTGTTTAGAGACCCCTTTGGTGATGGGATAAAGACGTGTCCCTGAACCACCCGCTAAGATAATACCTTTCGTATTCATTTATTTACCTGCTCCTAATCTTTGGCGTTGATAACTGCCATCTTGTACGCGGCGGCACCAGTCTAAATTATTGAGATACCACTTAACCGTTTTACGAATACCACTCTCAAAGCTCTCTGTAGGTGTCCAGCCCAGCTCCTTTTCAATCTTGCTGGCATCGATAGCGTAACGCAGGTCGTGACCGGGGCGGTCTTTTACAAAGGTAATGAGGGTTTGGTAAGGCTGATGATTCGCTTGCGGCTGGAGCTCATCCAATATTTGGCAGATGGTTTTGACCACTTCGATGTTTTGTTTCTCATTATGCCCACCGATGTTATAGGTCTCGTCTATTTGTCCCTCGGTGACGACTTTATATAATGCCCTCGCATGGTCTTCGACATAGAGCCAATCACGAATCTGGTCACCTTTACCGTAGATGGGTAATGGTTTGCCTTCTAGGGCGTTTAAGATCACGAGTGGAATGAGCTTTTCAGGGAAGTGATACGGGCCATAGTTGTTGGAGCAGTTGGTAATGATGGTCGGCAAGCCATAAGTGCGCTGCCAAGCACGAACTAAATGGTCAGAGCTGGCTTTGGAAGCTGAATAAGGGGAGCTTGGGGCGTAAGAGGTGGTCTCAGTAAATAGATCGGCGGTGCCTTCTAGGTCGCCATAGACTTCATCGGTTGAGATATGATGGAAACGAAACTCAGATTTTTCTTTTTTATCAAGATTCTGCCAGTAGTGACGCGCCGCTTCTAATAAGGTATAGGTGCCGACAATATTGGTATGAATAAATTCAGCAGGGCCGTCAATAGAACGATCCACGTGTGACTCTGCGGCAAGGTGCATGATAAGATTAGGACGAAAGCTGTCAAAGGCGTGTTGTATGGCCTCTGCGTCACAAATGTCGATTTGCTCGAATTGATATCGTGGACTTTGATCGATGTCTTTAAGGGATTCTAGATTACCAGCGTAAGTCAGTTTATCTATATTTAAAACGTCATCGTTGGTATTTTTTATTATATGGCGGATAACCGCAGATCCGATAAAACCTGCGCCGCCTGTTATTAATATTTTCATAAAAACCTGTTTCAACTTAAGACTTATAGTGATTTATTTAGTAAATTAACATAAATAATTCTATATTAAATCTTAGCCTAATAATACTAGCAACTTAGTAATTAATAAAAAGCTAAGACCTATTTATGGCCTTAGCTTTTTATTTTAATAACAACCAGTCATTATTATATCATAAACCAACTTTAATCGATAAAACTTAACCAATCCATATACTTGTCATTACGCCCATGGATCACATCAAAGTACAAGGTTTGCAGCTGTTCAGTCAGTTCACCACGGCCGCCATTACCAATTTTGCGATCATCATATTCTCGAATTGGCGTGACCTCAGCTGCCGTACCGGTCATAAAGATCTCATCTGCTAAGTAAAACTCGTCGCGGGTGATACGACGCTCAGTCACCTTAATCCCTAGATCTTCTGCAAACTGGATGATGGTACGACGAGTAATACCATCGAGCGCTCCGCCGCCTAAATCTGGGGTATGTAGCTCACCATTCTTGACCAAGAACAAGTTCTCGCCTGCACCTTGGCAGACATAGCCTTGCGGATCCATCAAGATGGCCTCATCGTAGCCGTTACGCGTGACCTCTTGATTGGCCATAATCGAGACGGGATAATTACTCGAGGCTTTAGCTTTACACATAGTGACGTTAGTCATGTGGTGGGTAAATGAAGAGGTTTTTACCCGAATACCGTTTTTGATACCTTCTTCGCCCAAATAGGCACCCCAATGCCAAGCAGCTACCATCGCATTAATACTATTGTCGTGTGATGATAGTCCTAGTTTTTCAGCGCCTACCCAAATGAGTGGACGAATATACGCTTCTTCTAAATTGTTTTGCTTAACCACATCTTTATGCGCTTGCTCAAGCGTTGCTGCATCAAAAGGCACTTCCATCTGAAAGATCTTTGCAGATCCCAGCAAGCGCTCAGTATGCTCTTTTAGGCGAAAAATAGCGGTACGTTTGTCAGCCGTTTGATACGCACGCACCCCTTCAAATACCGCCATACCATAATGCAAGCTATGGGTCAGTACGTGAACCTTGGCATCAGGCTGCTCAATCATCTCACCATTCATCCAAAGTTTGCCATCTTGTGTTGCCATGTTCATTTAATAATCCTTAGGTTAGTGTCGCCGACTAACTTGCTTGTTTTAAATAATAACATCTCAAAAAATAAAGCAGCTAAATCGATACTATTTAACATTGATACTATTTAACTCATAAAGTTACTAGCAGCATTTATACTGTCTTATTTAATCACTCTATTTTTAGAAATGAGTTCGGTTTTATAAAAGTGTTGTGATTATATCATCGGCAGAGCTGATAAATGAAATCTTTTAGTTGGTGATGGCATGGCTTTTGTTTATGCTATTTTTATAGCTAATTATTAAATCCAGTATGTTTAGCTTACTCTTTCTCACTAGGCTCAACGCCCATTAGATGCTGCCATTGATTTTGCACCAACGTTCGGGTCTCTAGCCATAAGGCTTCATCGACCAATAACGATTGTTCTGACAAGGCCAGTTGATGAGTTGCCGCACGAATGCGCAAATAGGCATCAGTCAAATCTTGACAAACTTGCTCCTCCCAAATGCCAAGTAACGCCACTTCTTCAAAGATACGGACGTTATCGCTCCATTTGGTCAAACTTGGATATTCATGTGAGTAAGCTAAAACTGCAAATTGTGCTAGAAACTCAATATCGACAATACCACCGGCGTCTTGTTTAAGATGAAACTTACCTTCGCGCTGTTGCCATTGGCTGGTACCTAAGTGCCTCTGCATTTTGATACGCATACTGGTCACTTCTGTACGGACTTGCTCAAGCGTACGCGGTAACGCTAATACCGTACGCCTAATATCACAAAAACGTGCCGTTACTCGTCTATCACCGCAAATGGCTCGTGCCCGCACCAGTGCTTGATGCTCCCATGACCACGCTTTTTCGCGCTGATAAGTCTCAAAAGCATTGCAAGAAACTACCATCATGCCAGCATTACCTGAGGGGCGCAGACGCATATCAATCTCATAAGCACGCCCATCACGAGTTTGAGTGTTGAGATAGGTCATCAGCTTTTGTGCCAAACGTGCCGCAAACTTCATACCACTGACTGAAGTCTCACCGGTGGTCATACCGCGCTCTTTTATCTTATGCAAAAACACCAAGTCCAAATCAGAGGAATAGGATAACTCAAGCCCGCCAAGCTTACCATAACCAATAATAGCAAAACCGCAGTCTGCTTCGGTGACCGGATCGCCATCTTGACCAATGGGGTAACCATAACGCTTAACTAATTCTGCAAAAGCCCGTTCAAGTGCAGCTTCTAATACTACCGCTGCAATATAAGTAAGCGAATCAGAGACTTTCATAATCGGACGCTCAGCCAACACATCGCTGGCAGCAACAGCTAATACTTGGTTCTTTTTAAACAGTCTGAGAACGCTAAGTAACTCCTCTTCATCGCCAGGCTCTACCCGCAGTAATTGTTGACGCAGGATATCTCGCAGCTCAAGCTTATCCGGCAGATGACGATAATGTTGCTGCAAGAAGGTATCCAATAGAACTGGATAACGTGCCAGCTCATTGGCAATCCACGGACTGGCCGATAACATAGGAATCAGCTCGACCGTTGCATTAGGATTCTCGGCAATCATAACCAGGTATATCGAACGTCGGCAAATAGCTTCCAATAAATTAATCAGACGGGGTAAAGCAGTATTGGCAAGTTGCTGCTGCTCTTGATGAGCCAGTAGCGCATAAATTATCACCGGATAGGCTTCATCTAAACGGCTTTTGGCTTCATCGCTTAGATTAGCAACCATTTTTGAGTCCCAAAAACGTTGGAGCTGCCCTCTATTATCTTCAGTTAAAATCTGATCTAATTGATTAATCTGCTCGTCAATATCTGCAGGTTCAAGCGTAGCATCTTCTTGATCTGGCACTTGTCGCTCGGTAACCATGCGCTCAAAGGGTACGCTGACATTATGACGATGCTGATTCAGGGTGTCTAATAAAGCGGCCCAATCGGTAAATCCAAGCGTAATAGCTAGATTGCGCTGCCATTGCTCATCGTGCGGCAAGCGCTGGGTCTGTTGATCATTAATAGCCTGAATGCCATGCTCAAGCCGGCGCAGAAACCGATAGGCAGCTTGCAATTGCTCATAAGTTGAGCGATCGATATAAGTAAGCTCATATAGCGCCTGCATAGCTTGCAGGCAAGCTTTAACCTGTAGCTGCGGATGACGACCCCCATAAATCAGCTGAAAAGCTTGGACAATGAACTCGATATCACGAATACCACCAGCGCCAAGTTTGATGTTATCCAAATCCTCACGCTGCGCCACTTGGTTTTGGATCAAGGATTTCATTTCACGTAGCGCAGAAAAGGCACTATAGTCCACATAATAGCGAAAGACAAAAGGCTTGATAAGCGCCTGCAAATTATCATAAAAGGTGGGGTCGATTTGCCCGACTACCCTAGCCTTTAACCAAGCAAAACGCTCCCATGCCCGGCCATGTTTAGCAAAATACTTTTGTAAGGCGGACAGATGAATGGCTAAATCACTGCCATCACCCCAAGGACGCAGCCGCATATCGACTCGAAACACAAAACCATCTGCGGTACTATTATCCAGTAATTTGATAATACCTTGACCTAAACGCGCCATAAAACGTTTGTTATCGATGCTGCGAGTGCCTTTTGATTTATCGCCATCAGTCTCCCCGCGCGCTTGATGGACGAATATCAAGTCAATATCGCTGGAGAGATTAAGCTCATGAGCGCCAAGCTTGCCCATTGCCATAATAGCCATATCATCTATTTGCTTGATACCCTTATCATCAATAAAAGTCGGCTGACCATAACGGGTGATCAGCTGCTGATAAGTGTAATCTTTGGCAAATAAAATACAGCCGTCAGCAAATTCGGACAGCTCATCAGTCAATTGCTCAAGCTCAATGACTCCTAGCGCATCCTGCCAAATCCAGCGCATCATCAGTAGCATGCGCAAATGCCGTAGACCACTCATCACCTTGGTTTCAATCGCCAACTGATAGTTCTCATCCAAGGTATAATCTTGAATCAAATCATCAATCTGCTGCCGAGTTAGCGTCTGGTCTAAAGGATAACTACGCAAAAAAGTTTGGCACGAAATCATACGATTCTCCCAAACTTGATAAGCGAACTCACTAGCCGTTCGTAACACCTCCAATTGCTCAGAGGTCGGTTGGTAAGCCAAATTATTTGAGGGACTAGATGACATAAATGATGACATAAAGCAAAAAAATCCTTAAATTACTTTTGGAAACGCTAGTTGTGTTTGATTCAGACAGCTTTATGGTAGCATGAATAACTCAACTCTTAACGAACAACCATTTTAAGAAGCTTCACATGAATAATAAAAATACAAAAAAACAAAATAAAGAAATCGTACTGGCTGAACATCCTTCAGGCGTGCCAACAACAGATACTTTTCAAATAAACGATATCGATATGCCGCCATCTGCTGCGCTTGAAGATAATGAAGTATTGATAAAAAGCATTTATGTCTCAGTTGATCCGGGCATGCGCGGCTTTATGGATAAAGGTGAAGATGATGCCGCTGGTAATAAATACGAGCTAAATCAACCCATTACCAGTAGAAGTGTGGCACAGATTATTGATAGTAATGATAATAGCCTCTTTAAAAAAGGTGATATTGTTCATGGTCGTTTTAAATGGCAAAAATATCAAATCGTGAGTACAGATGACATCGAGAAGGTAGATCCTGAGCTTGCCCCTATTTCTACTGCTGTTAGCATGTTAGGCATACCGGGGCTAGCAGCATACTTTGGTATATTTAAAATCGGACAAATTAAGCAAGGTGAGACCGTTGTAGTCTCAGGCGCTGCAGGCTCGGTTGGCAGCATGGCTTCTCAAATTGCCAAAATCACAGGCTGCAAAGTTGTCGGTATTGCAGGCTCTCCTGAGAAAATTGACTATCTAGAAAATGACTTAGGCCTCGATAAAGGTGTCAACTATAAGCAGACTGAAGATATGCAAGCAGCAATAAAAGCAGCTTGCCCTAATGGCGTTGATGTTTTCTTTGATAATGTTGGCGGAGCATTGTTTGATGCGGTATTTGCTAATATTAACAGACAGGGGCGCATTGCCATTTGTGGACAAATTGCAGAATACAATGAGGATAATCCTCCAAAAGGTCCTAGACCTATGCATACTTTGATTAAGAAAAGTGCACGGATGGAAGGGTTTGTGGTTTATGATTTTAGCGATGAGTTTGATGACGCCAAAAAGCAAATGGCAGAGTGGTATAATAACGGCCAATTAATATATAAAGAGAACCTTATCGAAGGCTTTGAGAATATTCCTGCGGCTTTTATAGGACTATTTGAAGGCGAAAATATCGGTAAGCAGATGGTCAAAGTTGCCGATATTAATGAGTGATAAAACTGATAACCCTTTATATTAATTTAGAACAACCTATTTTAAAAACTGCTTACTAAGAAGATGTATTTATGAGCCTCACTCCCTTACTATTGATAACCAAAGATCCAAGCCATCCGCTGGCTCATCTAGGGCTACGCTATGCCCACTCCTTACTTGCACAATTAGCCCAGCAAGACCCTAAGCAACCACCCAATAGGAAAACAGCGATAGCAAACACCGATGAGGCTGATGATAAACCGCTCTTAAATATCTTTTTTTATGCCGATGCGGCCCACATAGCCAATCGTCTGCGCTGGCAATCCGCTGAGCAAACTAACCTGACTAAAGAGTGGCAGGCACTAGCAGAGCAATATCAGCTCACCCTACCGGTCTGCGTCAGTACGGCGCTTAGCCGCGGTATTAGTGATTCTGAAAATAGCAATCGTCATCAGCTAGAGGGCGAAAATCTAGCGGCTGGTTTCAAGCTCGTAGGACTTAGCGAGCTTGCCATGATGCTGCAAGACAACTGCCGATTGATTCAATTTTAGAGCTGAATAGAATAGCTAAAAGGAGCATTTATGAAACTATTGATTCAGCTGCGCACCGCTACTGAGATGGCAAGCTATGAAGGCTGCGCGCTGGCTTTAACGCTGGCGACCTTTGGTCACGAGGTGCAGCTTTATTTAGATGCACCTGTATTTGGGTTACTCATGCAGCCAAAATCGCGCTTGCACGGTATGATTCAATCGCTTGAATTATATGACATGCCGCCAGCTTGGCTACCAGAAGATGTCTTTAGTGGCTGGCTCACCGGTATGCTACCCAATGACTTAGTTGCGCAGTTAACGCTAGTGCCAGAAGTTATTGATACACAAGAATTTGAGCAAGTGCTCACTTTTTAAATTCTATAATCAAAAAATTACTGACTATCAGCCTTAATATTTATTTGGATTTTTTATGGCAACTTTATACCAATTACATAGCACCATGGATAGGCTTAGAAGCAGCACGACACAGATGGCGTTAACATGGCAGGCAGGAGATAGCATTATCCTACTGGGTACTACCGTCGCTTTTATAGAATGGCTTAAGGCTTATTTGGATGAAAGTGATATCGACGGTATCTCAGGCATTTACGCCTTGGCTGATGATATAGCGAATCTTAGCGAAAACACCAGTAGAAAGTTAAGTTTAGAGACTAAATTGACCGGTATTTTAACTGATGATGAATGGGTGACTATGACTCAAGATTCTCAGTTCGATAAAGTAGTCACGGTTTGTTTGTAAATGATGTGAGAGTTGTTATGAGGAAAGGTTTTCTATGAATAAAGAGATAGCGCTAGATCAAGACGGCCACCTTTGTGATTATACGATTTGGACTACTGATATTGCTCAACAACTTGCTGATAGTTTGGATGTCGAGTTAAATGCCGAACATTTACAGATCTTGCAGCAAGTGCGAGCATTTTTTGACAAATTTAACCATCCACCTGCTACTCGTCCGCTCATTAAATGGCTACAGCAAACCTTGCCTGAGCACGATATTAGCAATCAAAAACTTCAGCAAATTTTTAATACTGGATTGGTTGCTCGTCATGTTAACCGTCTCGCTGGCTTACCCAAACCGCCAAATTGTTTATAATTATAAGAAGCTATTTTGGATCATAAACGCTCAAGGTCTCATAACCGGTACTACGACCAGTATCTCCGTTAAAACCCAACTGACGCCAGACCTCATATAAACATATTGCCACGCTATTAGACAGGTTCAGGCTGCGTGAGTCCGGTAGCATAGGCAATCTAAGCCAATTATCTGCGCCAATATCTGCACGTATATCATCGGCGAGTCCTGCGGTTTCAGAACCAAAAACTAGTGCTACATTTATATTTTGCTTATCTTTTAACTGCCCTTGAAAGTCATAATCATAAAACGGTTGGCTAAGTTTCGTGGTCAGAGCCGTAATAGAGCGACAGTCTGCTTTAAGCAGAGCCTGTTTGGCTGTACTCCAATTATCATGTACCTGTAATTCAGCATACTCATGATAGTCCAACCCTGCCCGGCGCAGTTTCTTATCATCCAGCTCAAAGCCTAAAGGTTTAACCAGATGTAACTGCGCTCCCGTATTAGCGCACAGACGAATAATATTACCGGTATTACTAGGCATTTTAGGGGCGACTAACACGATATGAATGGTCATAATACTTCCATAGGAGAAAAATGCTCATTATAAATCAATAAGCGAGTACGTAGTTATTTAACGTTGAGGTAAAACGCTTGGCTGATTACGTAATCAAAAGTTACAGTTTATGATTAATAATTACATTTTGATACTGGGCATCGATTTTAACTTTCTCTATCATAGCCGTAATGGATACAAACACAATTTAGTAATGTTAGAAAAACACTACTTAAAAAGCACTATTTAGAATTAATAGATTCAGATAGCCTAGATTTAATCAGTGTTTATATAAGATTACGTTTTTGCAGTTCCATCTTAGTTATTGACAAACAATATCTAAATGGATTGTCCAGATTTCATTCTTTTTGGAGGAATTTACCATGAAAAAAGTAATTATCGCATCTTTAACCGCTATGTTCGTATTAACAGGTTGCAACACCTTTAAAGGTTTTGGTCAAGACGTAAACAGAGCTGGCGAAGGTATTTCTGATGGCGCTGAAAGCGTTCAAAGAAAAATCTAAGCTTTAACGTTTAAGTTTTCAAATCTAAGTTTTCAAGTCTAAGTTTCATCAATTAATTTTATGAGGAGTTTACTATGAAAAAAGTAATTATCGCATCTCTTACTGCTATGTTTGTATTAACCGGTTGCAACACGTTTAGAGGTTTAGGCCAAGACGTATCCAGCGCTGGTGATGCTGTTACTGGCGGCGCGCAAAACGTACAAGAGAAAATCTAAGTTTTCTTACCTTAGATTAGTATTAAAAAGGCTTACCATTTGGTAAGCCTTTTTTATTAGCTACTCTTAACCTTGATAATCAATCCACTTGCCAGCAAAATATCACGATCTCTCGTTATAAAAACTCTCGTAATATTTGATTAAGATATCGCTTTCCTAGGGCAGTCGGTTGTAGCTTATTTTGGCTATCTTCTAATAAGCCTTTATCGATCAGATTATTCACTTGTTCAGCGATAGTTGCAAAATTAAGACCAGTGCGCGCCTCAAACATCGACCACGCTACCCCATCATGTAAGCGTAACGCATTAAGCATAAATTCGCTGACTAACTCATCAGCGGCAATCACTTGCCAGCCTACCATTTTCGGGGCACCTTCATAAGTCATATAGTCTTTTGGCAGCCGTGATTTACTAAAGCGGTAAATCCCGTTATCCTTTGATAACTGATCATTTTTTAAAAATGGTAAGTTTTCTTCGCTAAGCTTAGCGTGGTCAATACTGACTTTGCCATGAGCACCAGCGCCAATTGCCAAGTAATCACCGAATTGCCAGTAATTTACATTGTGACGACAAGGGCTATCCTCTGCGCCCGCCCAAGCTGACACTTCATAATTATCATAGCCTAACCCTTGTAATAAAGTCTGCCCCGCCTCTTCGATATCGGCTAAATTATCCTCATCAGGCAACACTGGCTGATTACGGTAAAACACCGTATTAGGCTCAATCGTTAATTGGTACCAAGAAATATGGGTCGCCCCAGCATCATGGGCCCTTTGAATATCATATAACGCTTCATTGAGGCTTTGCTGAGGTAAGCCATGCATCAGATCAACATTGACGCGCTCAAATCCTGCCTTACGCGCCGCCTGAATGGCAGAAAATGCTTGCTCAGGATTATGAATACGCCCAAGAGTGGTAAGCTTATCCGCAGCAAAAGTTTGCACCCCTATGGATAAGCGATTGATACCTACCTGCAAGTATTCAGCGAAAGGCGCATGCTCAAGCGTACCCGGATTGGCTTCCATAGTAATTTCAATGTCCGCAGCAAAATCAAAACATTGCCGCAAGCCGGCAAATAAACGCTGATACTGGGCAATAGGCAGTAATGATGGTGTACCGCCGCCGATAAATATCGAACGAATCTGTCGACCTTGAGTTAGGGGTTGCTGCAGATGTGCGTCAGCCAACAAAGCATCGACGTAGTGCTCATACATCGATAATGGACTGTCTACGGATAACTCATGCGAATTAAAATCGCAATAAGGACACTTTTTTACGCACCACGGAATATGAATATACAGCGCTAGCGGAATGCTAGTCACCGCTATAATAGCAGGATTGGAACAAGCAGATTTAGACATAAATAGTTTTACTTATAAAAATGGCGGTACTTACAAAAACCAAGCTAGAATAACGGCTTCATTATCAAAATGAAAGCTTGGTCGTCTGTTAAGACTCGATATAGTGAGTTCAATATAAAAACGATACAGCGAGACTGGGATATATTTTTTAACTAACAAAAGTATCAACGAACACTCATAGCCAAATCATGAGCTGGTAGGCAAAATAGGTAAAACATTAAAAAAGAGGCAAACATGGCTTATTGGTTAATGAAGTCCAATCCAAAATTCTTTGGTATTAATGATTTGCAGCGTTTAGGAACCGAGTGTTGGGATGGAGTACGTAATTATCGTGCCCGTAACTTTATGCGTGATGACATGCAAGTTGGTGATAAGGTAATTTTTTATCATTCGAGCGCTAATCCATCCGGAGCGGCTGGCATAATGACTATCACTAAAGCCGGCTACCCCGACCCCACCCAGTTCCATCCTGAACATCGTCATTATGATCCAATAGCTACTGAGGATGAGCCGCGCTGGTATATGGTTGATGTCACTTTTGAATGCGCATTTATAGAGACCGTACCTTTATCAGCTCTCAAGTTTATACCGGCTCTTGAAGATTCATTATTACTTAGAAAAGGCTGTCAGCAATTAACCGTTATTCCGCTTGAACCCAAACACTGGCAAGCTATTATTGATATGGCTAAAAATCTGGAATTACTACCAGATAGCTATACAAACTCTTAATTTAATAACCCTAGCTATTAGCTAACTAAACAACCTACTGCTAAAGCGTTGACAATATTATCACGCTTTATTACTATTCTATCTTCTTTTGACCTGTCAATTTATACTCTGAATTGACGGGTTATTTTTATTTTAGGATGGCTGTTTTAATCATACTACGCTGTTGATCAGCTCATGGTTCCATACTTAAGGGTCTATGCTTATAAGCGTTATCGGAGTATGATTGCCTGCATGATTTTATCCTAACATTTTAACATCTCTTTTGTGTTTTATTAGTGCTCTGCCACTACTGATTGATGGTTTTATCTAATATCAATCGTGAACACCGTAAATAATGACAAGTTGCTAACCATGGTTTTGCCAATATCCTTTGCAGATTTTAAAAGCTATAGCTTACGTCTAGGCGTGCTAGCGCTACCTATTTTAATTACTCAGTTTTGCCAAGCCGCTCTCGGTGTGGTTGACGCCATTATGGCAGGTCAAGTTTCAGCACTCGATTTAGCAGCAGTAGCTGTTGGCTCAGGTATTTGGTTGCCCTTATTTTTATTGGCAACGGGTATCTTGATTGCTACCACCCCGTTAATTGGTGAAGCGGTCGGCCAAAATAAATACGATCAAGTACCGCATATTACCCAGCAGTCGATATGGACGGCAGGTGTTATAGGTATCTTGGGCTTTATTATAGTAAGCTTAATGCCCAATGTGTTGGGTCTTATGGGCGTTCCTGCAGATATTCAGCCTATAGCGACTATGTACTTACGAGCGGTAGCGTTTGGCTTTCCCGCCATTGCTGTCTATGCGGTACTACGTAGCTATTGCGAAGCCCTTGGACGACCAGAGCCTGTAACCGTCATCAGTATTATAGGCCTGCTAGCAGACATTCCTTTGAACTATATTTTCATCCATGGGCTATTTGGTATGCCAGAGCTCGGCGGTGCGGGCTGCGGTGTGGCAACGGCAATAGTACTTTGGATTAACGTCTTGCTATTAGGCACTTATACCACCTTTAGTAAGCGTCAACAGTTTGCCAGCACCCGCTTCTTTTATAGCTTCACCAGACCCAACCGTGCGCAAATCACCAAGCTTTTAAAACTTGGCATTCCCATTGGTATCTCAATATTTTTTGAGGCCAGTCTATTTAGTTTAGGCGCACTGGTTATCAGTCCTTTGGGTGCTTTGGCAACCGCCTCCCACCAAGTCGCTTTATCTGTCACTTCACAGCTGTTTATGATACCCATATCCGTCGCAATGGCGCTGACTATTATGATATCTAATCGATTTGGAGAAAAGAACTTACTGGCTCTACGGCACGTACAAACCACTGGGCTCATTTGGACAGTACTGATTGCGCTGACCAGTATGCTTGGTATTTGGCTATTTAGACCGCAGTTGGCAGCCGCTTTTACTGACAATCCTGAGGTAAGAGCTCAAGCTATGCATTTACTGATTTTTGCCTTGGCTTATCAGCTATTTGATGGTTGGCAGGTCAATATTGCCGGTATCCTACGCGGTATGCAAGACACTACTGTACCGATGTGGGTAACGCTATTTTGTTATTGGCTGGTCGCTTTACCGCTCGGTATTTATTTAGTACGTTTCACTGATATAGGCGCCCAAGGATTTTGGATGGCGCTTATTACAGGCTTATTCTTATCTTCAATTTTGCTCACATTAAGACTCCGTTATCAGCAAAAACGTTTGACTGCAAAATGGGCTTAATCAAATATGACTTAGATATAATAGTTTTTAGGTAAGATTGCTGCGATCTGATAGGCAAAGTTACATCACTTTTGCTTTTAGAAATTTAATTTATTTTAACGGTTGATAGATAAAATCCGCCCTTTCTTACGGATAGGCTATTATATGATAAGAATATGTAAAAAAAATCAGTTAACAACTGTACATTGATTGCTCATTCCGTTGAATATAGGTATCATTAGTAATCACTAATACAATATTTTGTTACACTATTTATTTCTTAAATTCTAGAAAAAGGCCACAATGAAATTATGGATATTGAAAAGATACGCACGCTAATCGCCCTCATGGAAGAAAAAGATTTGGTCAATTTGGAAGTTACTTCAAAAAACGACCACGTTAGCTTAACTCGCCATTATGATGCTCCTGCTCCTACTATGATGACCGCTCCTGCGGCTGGTAACGCTCCTGTAGCAGCAGAAGCTAAAACCAATATAAAAGCAGGTAGTGTCGAAACATCACCAATGGTTGGTGTTTTTTATTCTGCACCAAGTCCTAATGATCCTCCATTTGTTAAAGTAGGACAAAAAGTACAAGCAGGTGATACGCTCGGCATTATTGAAGCAATGAAAATTATGAACCCACTTGAAGCTACTCAAAGTGGGGTTATTGATGAGATATTAGTCGACAACTCTGAGGTCGTACAGTTTGGTCAACCGGTTATACGCTACAAAGCCTAACGGATTTTGCCATACTTTACTTAGTTACTATTTAGTTGCTATTGATCGCTCTCATTCCTTGGGCTGTCTACTTTAATAATATGACAGTCCATTATGATGATAGAGATGATCTGTACTACTCTAACAAGGACGACCCCATGATCAAAAAACTGCTCATTGCCAATCGAGGTGAGATTGCCCTACGTATCGTACGCGCTTGCAAAGCGCTTGGTATTGAAACGGTTGGTGTTTATTCTACTGCCGATGCCAATTTGATGCATCTGCGCTTTGTTGACGAGGCTATTTGTATTGGTCAGCCAAACGCTAACCAGAGCTACCTAGATATCAATACTATCTTGACCGCTGCGGAGATTTGCGGTGCTGATGCCATTCATCCCGGTTATGGCTTTTTAGCTGAAAACGCTGAATTTGCTGAGCGTGTTGAAGAAGCAGGATTGACTTTCGTTGGTCCCAATGCGGATCATATTCGCCTGATGGGCAATAAAGTCTCAGCTATCAATGCTATGAAAAAAGCAGGCGTACCGACAGTACCCGGCTCAGTAGGAGCGGTAACGCTACACAATGCTGAAGAGCAAGCACGTAATATTGGTTTTCCACTATTGATTAAAGCGGCATCGGGTGGCGGTGGTCGTGGTATGCGTGTCGTCGAGCGCTTTGACGAACTCATTGGTCAAGTGCAGTCAGCCAAACAAGAAGCTGAGCTTTGGTTTGGTGATGACACCGTTTATATGGAGCGTTACTTACAGAACCCACGCCACGTTGAGATTCAAGTATTAGGTGATGGTAATGGTAATGCTATCCACCTTTTTGATCGGGACTGCTCGCTACAGCGTCGTCACCAAAAAGTACTAGAAGAAGCTCCTGCCCCTGATATCCCTGACGATGTACGCGAGCCTATTTTGAAGGCATGTGTTAAAGCGTGTGAATTGGTACAATATCGCGGTGCTGGTACTTTTGAATTCTTATTTGAGAATAATGAGTTCTTCTTCATTGAGATGAATACTCGCATACAGGTCGAGCATCCGGTCACTGAGATGATTACTGGTATTGACGTGGTGGTTGAACAATTAAAAATTGCCGCCGGTTACGGCCTATCCTATCGTCAAAGCGATATCGAGATTCAAGGCCATGCTATTGAATGTCGTATCAATGCTGAGGATCCAACAACTTTTGTTCCATCACCGGGTACGGTATCTCAACTCTTCGCTCCTAGTGGCGCTGGAGTACGCTTTGATTCCCACCTATATCCTGGATATGAGATACCCAGCTATTATGATTCATTAATTGGCAAGCTCATTTGTCATGGTCAGACTCGTCAACAAGCCATTTCAAAGACTTTGCATGCCCTTGACGAGCTGGTTATTGAAGGTATCAAAACCAATATACCTCTGCATCGTGATGTGATTTTAGCAGATGAGAGTTTTGTTAAGGAAGCTCAAAACATTCATTATCTCGAAGAAGAACTACTCAAATCGCAAAAGACTAAAACAGCGACTTAACTGGCGCCTCCTTTAATTTAGTTATCACTATAAAATAAAAAACCGCTATTCAATAAAATAGCGGTTTTGCTTATGGTTTTGCTTATAAAGTATCTAAGTATCAGAGCTTAAGTATTAGAGCTATGGCAAAACTCTATGAAAATTCACAAAACACTCTTCACCTTCGGGGTCGGCACACCACTGCATTTTATTACCTTCATGCTTCAAAAATGCCATTAAGATCTCTCCACTTTGATCCACTTGGTTGCCTGAACAATCTATCTCATTATTATCATAAATCGTTTTGATAGCAATAATCGGTAAGCCTTTTTCAAGATGAGTGATCAAATAATGTCCGTAAGTCCACTCTTTATCACTAACCGTCCATAATTGATTGTCAGATCCAAAATTATAAAGCTCACGGCATTGATCAGACTGAGCAGCCGATGCCGTAATACTCTGTTTACTATTAGCAACGTTATTAATATTAGTATTAGGTTTAACTTTAACGATACGGCGCTCATTTTGCTCAATAACACCGCCTTCTGTACCGGCAACTACCCTAGGTTCGGTACTTTCTGTATTGCTATCGCTCCTCATCGCTATAGAGTCCATCACAGATGAGCCCTTATCGCTATCAGCTGAAAGCTCACTGTCCAAATCGATCTCCCACTGCCCGACAATAGCGGGGCTAATATGGGTGGTAATAACCGCTTGGCTGGTTGGCTGGGTATTTTCATTGTTAGCAGGGAGCGAGGCTAAAATAGAGGCTAACGTAAATGAAGCAATTGAAACAGGTTCCATAACTAACCTTTTTAATAATAATGAGAGGTAATGTTAGCCTTAGCGTAAGTCTTAAAGCAGTAAAACACAAGTAACATTATGCTATTGATAGCTACATATTAGCTTAACACGTCATCTTGTGACGCTTTGATTCAAGTATAAAAAATAACGCCATGCTTCCAGCTACTGTAGAGCTTTTAGGCATGGCATTATAGTTTTTAGTTATCAGATATAAATTAAGTCATTTATCAGAGCTAATCTATATGCAAGTTAGACCACTACTTTGCTAAATTTATTTAGCCAAAATTACTTATGCTGCTGTAGTGCTTGGTGCCTGTGCAAAAGCGGATAAGGCTCCTTTTAACATCGCTGATACGGTGCTGCTACAGGTTCCAATACCTGAATACACCTCTCCATCGACATTTAATTGGATATAAGCCGCTGCATTAGCATTAGTTTTATTATCACTGTTGGTATCATCATCTATACCATCCATACTGTTATGCTGAGGATTGATAGCGTGCTCAGCATAGTTAATGATATGTAAAGACTTACCAGTGTGCTGAGCCAACCCATCAATAAATGAAGACAGTGGACCATTACCAGTTCCAGCAATAGTAATCACTTCCTCATTCATTCGTACTTGACCATCAAAGTAAACTTCGCCGCCTTTATTATTAACACTATAGTCAAGCAGTTCAAAATTGCCTTGCTTTAAGTAGGTATCTTCAAAGGTTTGCAAGATTTCATCATTTTGTAATTCACGGGCGACCGATTCAGCTTGTTGTTGTACCACCCGGCTAAAGTCAATCTGCATCCAACGCGGTAAGTTAAAGCCGTAATTGCGCTGCAAGATATAAGCGACGCCGCCTTTACCAGATTGGCTATTGATACGCACTACATCCTGATAGCTACGGCCGATGTGTGCCGGATCAATGGGCAAATAGGCCACATCCCAAACGTTATCAGTTTCGTCCTTATTTTTCTCATTGTAATCAAGCGACTTTTTAATAGCGTCTTGATGTGAGCCACTAAAGGCAGTGAATACCAATTCGCCCACATAAGGATGACGCGGATGGACAGGCAAATTATTGCATTCGCTAACCACTTGTACAATCTCGCTCATATTACTAAAATCAAGCTCAGGATCAACGCCTTGGCTAAATAAATTCATCGCCATGACCATGATATCCATATTACCGGTACGTTCACCATTACCCAGCAAAGTGCCTTCGATACGATCTGCGCCTGCAAGCACCCCAAGCTCAGCCGCAGCAACCGCGCAGCCACGATCATTATGAGTATGCAAGCTAATAGTCACATGCTCACGCTGGGCTAAATTACGGCAAAAATACTCTACTTGATCAGCGAAAATATTGGGCATTGAAGCCTCAACTGTCGCTGGCAAGTTGATAATAACGCCCTGTCCTTGTGCAGGTTGCCAAACCTCACAAACGGCGTCAGTAACTTCTACCGCATACTCGGTTTCGGTCTGACTAAAGCTCTCAGGCGAATATTGAAACACCCACTCGGTCTCAGGATATTTGGCAGCGTACTCTTTTAATAGCTTGGCACCGCTGATAGCAATCTCTTTAATCTCAGCCTTATCTTTGCCATAAACCTTTTCACGTTGTATGCGACTGGTTGAATTATAAACGTGGACGATGGCACGCTTAGCCCCTTTAAGAGACTCAAAAGTTCGGGCAATCAAATGTTCACGTGCTTGCACCAATACCTGCAAAGTAACATCGTCAGGCACCTGATTTTCTTCAATCAATTTACGAGCAAAATCAAACTCAACTTGTGCGGCTGATGGAAAGCCAATTTCAATCTCTTTAAAACCCACCTCAACCAAGGTCTTAAAAAAGCGGGTTTTTTGTTCAATGGTCATCGGATCGATAAGCGCTTGGTTACCATCTCGCAGATCTACACTTGCCCATATTGGCGCCTTTTCAATGGTTTTTCTGGGCCAAGTACGATCTGGCAATGAAGGTGCAAAAGCAAAGGGACGATACTTGTTGTAATCAAAAGCAGCGTGTTTTGGAGTAACTTTACGAGTGTTGGCAGTTTGTTGCGACATGTGACTGACCTTATTTACAGTAATTGAAAAAGTTCATGCCATTATAATAGCAAATTATAAGAAGTGAAAAGCAGCTTTATTTTATATAATTTGTCTTATTATTAGTGATTATCACCAATATTGAGTGTATTATTAGTTGTTAAATACATAATAGGGCTAAAACCATGGCAAACAGCAATAATACTGAAGCATTACCTTATGATATTGATGATATTGACAGACAATTACTGCGGCTTTTACAAACCGATGCCCGTATGAGCATTACTGAGCTCGCTGAAAAGGTCAACCTTTCTGCTACTCCCTGCGCCCGCCGGGTTAAGCGTTTGGAGGACAATGCCATTATAACAGGCTACCATACCCAAACCGACGCACAGAAATTGGGCTACCCTTTAGCGGTATTTATCGCTGTTAGCATGGATCGCCATACCGCTGAGCGCTTTGAGCAGTTTGAGCGTAAGGTACAAAGCTTTGATGAAGTCATCAGCTGTAGTATCGTCACTGGGCGCACTGAGGACTACTTAATCAAGGTTCGAGTGCGTGATATGGCCCATTATGAAGAGTTTTTATTACATAGACTCAACCGGATTGAAGGTGTGGCTCAAGTCCATACCAGTTTTGAGCTGCGAGAAGTGTTCAGCCGTAGTATGGTTTGAAAATTGAGAACAAGGATTGATAAAAACTTGAAAACAAAGCCTAAAAACAAGGCTCAAAAACTATGCCATTTGGATAAATTTAAACCATCAAACGGTTTGTTTAACTTGCCTACGAAATATGAATAATAAAACAACACCAACTAATAGCCCCATACCAGCAACGAACAAGCCTGCATTAAAATTATCATCTTTGCCAGCCAAGGCAACCGTGACTAGCGGACCTATAAATTGCCCCAAAGCATAAGCTAAAGTGGCCAAACCAATCAGCAGATTAGAATAAGCTGGATTCATATTTTTAATAATATTAAGGGTCATAGAAACCATACCAGCAAAGGTTAAGCCTAAAATGGCGGCATTGGCATACAAACCCAAAGCACCATCAAACCAAATGGGAGTGAACATCCCTACGGCTTGCAATAAAGTCAGTCCAATCAGCGTATTAATTTCGCCAATACGCTTCGCCAGCAAGCCCCAAACAGGGTTAAACAAGGTAACGAAAACCCCAACAATCAACCAAATAAGCAATCCAGCATAAGACTGCGTGCTCAAGCGCTGCACCGCCATAACCGGCAAAAAAGTCGCTGAGGTAATATAACCAAACCCTGCTAATACATAACTCGCCGCTAGCAGTGTAATGGCTTTAGTATTACCAATAACGGCTTCATATAAGGCACGTTTAAAATTAATATAAGTCTGTCGTAGAGATTGATACTGATGACTTGAAGTGAGTGAGCTTGATGGTGTAGGTCGTATGCCAAATAACAGCCATAACAATGGCAAGCTACTAATCCCAGCAACCAACCAAATCATATCGAAATGATAACCCAGAACCAGCAGTAACCAAGTTAGCAGAGCAGAAGCACTAATGCCCACGCCGATACCAGCATAGTGCAAGGTGGAGAGTACCGAGCGCCGTTTATCACTAAGGCTTTGTATGACCAGCGTTGAGCTTAAAATCATCGCAATGCCACTAGCAATACCTGCCAGCAGCCGGATGATATACCACAGTATTAATGACATATTAGGTATGGCGAGCAGCATAGTAGTGACTATGCTAACCGTGGTCCAAAAAACTAAAGTTTGCCAAGTGAGACGCTGCGGGACAAACATCGCTACCAAAGCGCCAATGAAATAGCCGATATAATTAATGGACGCCAGCCAACCTGCAACCGTAGTCGACAAAGTCAGCTGCATCATAATATCTGGTAGGGTCGCCGTGAAGAGAAACCGGCCATAGCCCATCACCACTGCCAAACAATACAGCCCTATCAAGGCTATAGCGGTTTCATTAGTGATGGTAAATGTTCTCCGGCTTTTAGGAGCAGTCATCATGACAGAGCCAATTTGTGGTCATCAGCACACAATCCTTTGTGTTTTTTTAAAAGTGCATCAACTAAATAGCGGTGGACTCTATAGCGGTGGGCTCACCCAATATAGCCACTCGGCTATCACTAAACATGTCCATATCAGGCGCAAGCGTGCGCATAAAACGATCAAAATATAACAGCTGCTTGGTTAATAAGGCAAAGTCGCGCGGGAAGTGAATACCATGACGCTTGCCTACATCGACAATCTCCAGCATCATCTGATTGAGCTCGTCAGCCTGCTCTTTATTATTAAAAGGGACACCACTGGTAATCTTGACATCCTCCGCCATAATCGTACGCATCATACGCTGCAAATCGTCTGCAAGGGCATCCGCATCGACTTGACTGCGTCCATGGGTCATCTCCATATCGATCATATAGTGCGCCATGTTTTGATAGTCATTATCCTGCAAGGCTTGCATCATACCCATACAGGCGCGCCAACTCTCAGCTTTGAGTTTACCGACAATACCAAAATCAATAAAACCAATGCGGCCATCGGTGAGTAGCATTAAGTTGCCAGCGTGCAAATCGGCATGGAAGCTGTTAGATAGCATCAAACTTGCAAACCAAGTATTCAACGTATCGGCCATCACTTGCGCCGGATCACTACAGTATTGACGCATCGCTACCTCATCAATCATAGAAACCCCGCGTAAGCGGCTCATGGTCAGTACACGTTTGGTTGTCAAGTCATCATAAACCTTGGGAGCGACCACGCGCGTGTTACCCGACATTGCCAAGAACTGCTGAAAATCTCGGATATTTTGCGCCTCAGCGATAAAGTCCGTTTCAGCCAACATCCTTAAGCGAATCTCATCGATAATCGGCGCTATACTAGCAAACTTCATCGAGGGCATGATGATCTCGAGCAACTTAGTGACGCCGTGTAGCACGCCTAAGTCGGTCTGCATAATAGTCTCGACATTAGGTTTTTGTACCTTTAATACCACTTCATCACCATTGTGCAAACGCGCGGCATGCACCTGAGCGATAGACGCCGATGCCAAAGGCTTAGGCTCAATATGAGCAAACTTATCAGACAAGCTCTGACCATCCGTCGTTAGCTCCTCCCTTAACACTTGCTCAATATAATCAAAGGGTAATGGCGTGGTCTGATCCAAACAATCCTGAAACGCTTCCACATAGTTGCGCGGAAACAACGAAGGCGTACTGGCAATAAACTGACCGATTTTGATATAAGTCGTCCCTAACTGCTCAAAGGTCTCTTTTAACAACCTAGCATCGGGCTTTTCACCCTTAGCGACACGCAGCGCAGATAATCCGGCAATGCTTGCTGTTTGCCGAACTCTATTTACGACGTTAAAGCTATGTTTTAATAAATGCGGACGATGAATTTTCATAAATGACAACTGTTATAAATAGATAAAAAAAATAGATAAAAATTAAAACAAACACTAAGCGGCACAAATAGGACAGTCGCTATCTTGCCGATAGCCCATCAAGCGTTGTTGCATCTGCCTACCGTCCCACATTAATAGCTTGCCTGTCAGTGGATTTTTAGTTAAACCTAAATACTGTAAGGCAGCATTAGCTTGTAGATTGCCCATAATGGCAGTCGTGCTGGCTAGCACCCCTGAGTTGGCACAAGTGCGCTCATCAGTATCGCTATTATGCTCGCCAAATACACAGTAATAGCAGCCGGTATTCAATGCTGGTTCATATAAAGCCAGCTGACCTTGCATACCAATCGCCGAGGCTGACAATAGCGGAATCTGATAGCGCACACTGATGCGATTAATCATCGCACGGGTGGCAAAGTTATCAGTACAATCAAGTAGCAAGTCAGGCTTGCCCGCTGCCATATCCATTAATTCGTAAGCATTATCATCACTTAGCCGTGCAACCGTAGCCCGAGCTTCAATCATCGGATTAATTTCCTGCAACAGCTGCGCCGCCGTTTCAGCTTTGGGTTTGCCAATATCAGTAGGCAAAAATAGCGTTTGCCGCTGCAAATTACTCTCTTCGATGACATCATCATCGATGAGTAGCAATTGACCCAGACCCGCCCGCACCAAAGTCTCAGAGGCTGGACAACCCAGCCCGCCGGCCCCAATCATAACGATACGCGAGGATTTTAAGCGCAGCTGTGCGTCGACATCCCAGCCCTCAAGCAGGACTTGGCGCGCATAACGCAGTAGCTCGTCATCGTTAAGCGTTTGGCTATCTATTGAGACAGCTATCGAAGCTTTGTTTATTGAAGGTTGGACGTCTGTTGACGATGTCATAGTTATTACCAAAATTATAAAATATTTTAAAACTAAATCTCACCCAGCGTAACTCTATCATTACCGCCATAATCGGATACAGTTTTCACTGCCTTAAAGCCACGCTCTAAAAAAAGCTTACGAACCGCCTTTCCTTGGTCATAGCCATGCTCAATAGCGAGCAAACCACCTGCCTGTAAAAATTGCGGCGCGTATTGCACGATATGGGCTATATCAGCCAATCCCTGCTCGGGCGCACTTAGCGCACTAATTGGCTCCGCTTGCAAATCGATCAAATGCTCATCGCTTTCATCGATATAAGGCGGATTGGAGACGATGACATCAAAGCGCTGTGCAGGATTGGTTGATAACGCCTCATACCAGCTGCTTTGCATAAATGCGACCTGAGTATTATTAGCCGCTGCATTATATTCAGCGACTTCTAACGCTTCAGCTGAGATATCAACGGCGACCACTTGCCAATTGGGTTGAGCATCCTTTTGCAGCTCATGGGCAAGGCTGATTGCAATACAACCCGATCCCGTGCCCAAATCAAGTAAACGCTTGTTATCGTTAGGGTTATTATGGTTTATGGCGACGTTATTCGCTTTATCAAGACGCTCAGCTCTATTGCTCTCACACTCTCCTATCCAACGAAGGACTTGCTCGACTAATACCTCGGTATCTGGTCTTGGAATGAGCGTGTGTGCGTTTACCTTAAAATCAAGCGACCAAAATTCCTGCTGGCCGGTCAGATAAGCTAAAGGCATACCTTGCTGCATGTTAGTAATACCCGTATTGAACTGGTCAAGCTCGCTATCGGTCAGCTGATAATCATCGTCTGTGATTAAAAATAATGCGGGCTTATCAATGACATATAATAACCAATCCGTCAGCCAGAATGATGGCAAGGCCTTACCATTACTATCTGAGGTCTCATTTGCCAGTTGTTTTATTTGCTGTTTTATCTGACGAATATTAAATGTTGTCATAAACTTCTCAAAACTTTCAATAACCCTTTATATTGATAACCGGTGACATATAACCAATGCCCCTATTTTTAACCTGTATCTTTATTCTGGCGCACGTGGTGGCTCTTTGGTGTCGGTTAAATTGGGATTAATTTTAGTCAATTTATCAACACCCGTACCTTCATCACTTTTAGCACCATCGCCTTTATCGTCATCCTCATCATCGCCATATATATCGTCGTTGTCGCCAATAACAATATGTTTATCAACTAGGTAGATAAGCAGCAATACTGGAATACCAATAGCAAAAGTGAATAAGAAAAAGAATGGATAACCCATATTATCCACGATACCGCCAGAGTATCCGCCTAACACCTTGGGTGCCAGTGTCATCAAGGACGAAAATATTGAATATTGTACCGCCGTAAACCTAATAGAAGTCAAAGCCGATAAAAAGGCAATAAATACCGCACTAGCAAATCCTGCCGCCAAATTATCTAAAATAACCGCCAGATACATGTGCGGCAAGCTACCTGGATTATAAGTCAATAATACAAATAGCAAATTGGTCACACAGGCTAATAAGGCGCCCAGCATCATGGCATGCATCAGCCGCATCTTTTGCGCCAATACCCCGCCCAAAAATCCGCCAGCAAGCGCCATTAATACGCCAACCAACTTGACGGCATTGGCAATCTCAACTTTGGTAAAGCTCATATCTTGGTAAAAAACGTTGGAGATGACCCCCGCTACAATATCAGAGACGCGGTATAAGCCAATAAGTAACAATAGTAATAATGCCTTTTTGCCATAGCGTTTGAAGAAGTCAGCAATAGGATCTATCCACATGGTTTTGGCGACTTCTTTTTTGGCCAATCCCACATGCGTTAACCCATATCCTACCGCTACGGCCACCACTAAACTGCCCAGTAAGCGTACGGTTTCAGCTACAAAGCTCAATAACACGCTTTCACTATCGCTAAAAAAGCTGCCAATAATAATAAAAGCGGCGATAAAGCTTATGACCGTAAAAGCAAAAAGCATGACGATTCTGACGTAGTCCTCGCTGGTCTCAACCACCAAAGAGACTTTATTAACAATTTTAGGCTGGTTTATAATAAAGAATAAAAGTAGCAGCGGCGCACAAGCGACTAAAGCTAGGAAGTAGAGGTTAACGGCTGGCATGATAGCGAGCGGTACAACATTAATAGTCGTATCTAAAAAATTATTATAAATAATCTCAACCAAGCTCACCAAACCATAAATCGAGCCGGGTATCACCAATAAGCCAGCGTAGATAAAAAATATCTTTAGGTTAAGTTTTTGTTTTTTGACCTGCAAAATCTCAGCAATAGGCTCATAACCTGCAAAAGTGGTCAAGATACCAATTGACATCACTGCGGCCATAATATAATAGGTATTACGCCAAGCCTCATAGCTATAAAAAGCTTCAGTAGAGCCAAAATAGTCCGCTAAATATAACGCCCCTGCCCCCGCAACAATCATGCCTATGCGGTAGCCTGCTACATACATAGCGGCCAAGGTCGGCTGCAAGGTCGGCGGCGCAATCTCAATCCGGTACGCATCGATGACGATATCTTGCGTCGCTGATGAGAACCCTAATAGAACTGCCGATGCCGCCATAAACCACAGCACACTTTCAGTAACCGGATTAAAGCTTGCCATCAATAAGATAGCGATGACTATAAGCAGCTGCGAGGTTACAATCCAAGCTCGCCGTCGTCCCAGCCATTTGGTTAAAAAAGGCACCGGAAGGGCGTCGATTAAAGGAGCCCAGATAAACTTAAAAGAATAACCAAGCGCTGCCCAGCTAAACATAGTTACCACGCTACGCTCAATCCCCGCCTCGCGTAGCCACAACGACAAACTTGAGAAAATCAGCAAAATGGGAATACCTGCTGAAAATCCCAAAAATAGCATGATAACGGCACGGGGCTCGAGATAAGCTTTTATCGCCTCGCCCCAAGATTTTTTGGGAACAGCAGAATTAGGTGGTACAGATTTAACAGCAGACATAACGACTCACCAAATGTTTAAACATCAAAACAGCGCCCTACTTAATTTTCAATCCAAAAGATATTATTCAAACAACATTGAACCTTTCAAAAATGAAGATCGATAATGTTTTAAGCAAATATCAACAGTAATTGACTCATGAATTAAATCATTATATATGGCATAAGGAAAACAATACTTACTACAAAATTGAATTATGGTACTTGAGAACGCTTGCCTTGACTAGATATTTTTGCATTAACTTGCCAGTTACTATCTTCATTTTTGCGGCAATGTTGTAGCGGTTAATATTATGTATCTTTAGCTTGCAGTATTACTCATATATCCGCTAAACAAACTATAATCAGTCTATATTCCACATATGCATAAATATATACATATTTATTATATAAAGGAATAATAGCTTTGTTTTACACTAGGTGCTTATTCATATACTGGCACAATATAGGATTTAGTTATGGCAATCGATATGGTAGTTAACCAACGGCACTTGCAGATTCAGCTTAAGCAACTGGAAACGGTCTGGCATACTGTGGTCAATGGCTATAACCTAAGTCAAGCCGCTACAGTTTTGCATACCAGCCAATCGAGCCTATCGAAGCACATTGCCGCCCTAGAGAATCAGCTCAAGACCGAAGTTTTTATTCGTCAAGGCAAGCGGCTCACTGGTCTTACCCCCATGGGTACCGCATTACTACCGCACATCGAAACTATCTTTGCTGAGATTCGCACCATTGAAAATCTCAGCCTTGATTTTAATAATCCCAATACCGGTACGCTGACGGTGGCCACTACTCATACCCAAGCGCGCTATGTATTACCGCAAGTGGTCAAAGCCTTTAAAGAGCGTTTTCCGAAAGTTAATTTGATCTTGCAGCAGGCAGATCCTGAAACTATTGCGCAAATGGTCATTCGCGGGCAAGCAGATATTGGTATCGCTACAGAATCCTTACTGCATAACGATTATCTACGTTGCCATCGCTATTACGATTGGACACATCGCATTATTGTGCCCCGTGACCATGAGCTTGCTGGCCTCGATACTGTAGATTTGCCGACGCTTGCTAGCTACCCTATCGTGACTTATCATGGCGGTTTTACTGGTCGCGGAGCCATTGATAAAACCTTTAGTGATGCAGGGCTTGAGCCTGATATTGTACTATCGGCGCTCGATGCTGATGTGATTAGTACTTATGTGGGTCTAGGTTTGGGTATCGGAATTATCGCAGAGATGGCGTTTGAACCCAGTCATTACCAAAACCTAGTGGCTATTCCCGTCGATCATTTCGGGCGTTTTACCAGTTGGATGGCGGTCCGTGACGATGCCGAGATTCGTCAGTATGGTCGGGCTTTTATGGAGCTCTGTCAGCAGCAGTTTAGTGAATAAAGCCAGGCTAATAATAAAATTAATAACTCGTAACGTAGGTGGCTCAAAGCATAACCCACTCACGGATGACTAGAAACTCAAGAAGAATTAATGCTAAGCCAGTCAGATTAACGTTTAACGAACGTCCAAACCTACTACAACAGCGTACTATTAAGATTTGTTATCAATGCTCATCCTACCCTTTATATTACTCATAACCACCCCATCATATTAACTATAGAGCAGATGGCTCTTTTTTTAATTTTAGTCCTAGCATGCTGTTAATAATATAAAAATAATAGCATTGATATGGCATCGTAAAAATAGGTGATTTATGAGTAATACTATTCCTTTATCCTTTCTAGATTTAGCGCCCGTACCTAGTGGTAAAACCATCGAAGAGGGTATCGCCCAAACCGTAGAGATTGCCCAACAAGCAGAAGCAGCCGGCTTCAACCGTTACTGGATGGCAGAGCATCATAATATGGCAGGTATTGCTAGTGCCGCCACCTCTGTGCTGTTGTCACATATTGGTAGCCAAACTGAGCGTATTCGTATTGGCGCTGGCGGTATTATGCTACCTAATCATGCGCCATTAGTGGTCGCTGAGCAGTTTGGGACGCTAAAAGCCTTATATGGTGACCGAGTCGATTTAGGTTTAGGCCGGGCCCCGGGTACTGATGGCGCCACCTTCCAAGCGCTGCGCCGTCAAATGAAAGATGCTGAGCGCTTCCCGCAAGATGTACAAGAGCTCCTCTATCTATTAGGCGATGATACGGATAACAGTCCCGTACAAGCTTTCCCCGGAGCGAAATCAAATGTGCCAATTTGGATATTAGGCTCGTCATTATTTGGTGCAACATTAGCCGCTCATTTAGGGCTACCGTATGTGTTCGCCTCGCACTTTGCACCGCAGATGCTCGCTCAAGCGATCAATACTTATCGTGAGCAATTCAGGCCTTCAAAATACTTAGATAAACCCTATGTCATGCTGGCTGCGAATTTATTATTGGCTGATGATGATGAAACTGCGCATTATCACTTTACCTCAGCGCAGCAAAGCTTCGTACGCCTGCGCCGCGGTGAAAAAGGACAAATGCCGAAGCCCACTTATGATATGGATAGCATCTGGAGCCCAGCAGAGAAGATGATGGTCGATAGCGCTTTATCGGTTTCATTTATCGGTTCGGTTGAGACTGTACAGCCGAAACTTGCTGAATTTATTGACAAATATCAGCCTGATGAGTTGATCGTAACGGCTAACGTTTACGACCAAACAGCACGCCTACGCTCGCTTGCACTGGTACCCCAGTTAAATTTGTTTACTTTACAAGCTGAGAGTGCCACTGCATAATTATTAGTATTGATTAGAATATTAAGGGAATAATAATTATGGAACCTTCTACTTTTATCGGTTCATCAATATTTTTATATATAATAGGCTTTATATTGATTATGGTTATTGGCGGTTATTTGACTTATCGCTCAGGCGTACTTAGCAAGCGCAGACGTGAAGAGAAACGTGATAAACGTCGATAGCAAAATATAATACGATATTGATAAAGATAGAACCTCTTACTTCTAAGATCAGAAGTAAGAGGTTTTTTATTAGCCTCTGATTTATTAGCCTGGGATAAGACAAATGCTTACCAAGATACCTTTTCACCCAAATGGTTTTGATCAGCTTGCTTGGCGACATATAAAGCCACTGCAGCATCAAAGCGGGCCGCCCCTACCGACTTAAATAGCGTTATGCCTTGCTCAGACTTAACCACTTCTTTGGTTACCAACTCTTTTAAGTCGCCGCTCAGGTCATCCCAAGTCCATGAGCAATCATCGGCCTTATGCGCCTGAATCAGATCGCCAGCTTCATGACGGCTCCCTTGTTTATCATCAACCACCACCATACTGCTATTTTCAATCACATCATTAGCAATCTCTTTCATTGAGGGCTGATAAGCGCCAACAGCATTGATATGCACATCCGATTTAATCTGATCAACACTAAATAGACCTTCAGTGGCACGAGTAGCGACATTAATGATATCGGCGTGTTTAACAGCATCTTCTATATGCTCACAAATGACTAATTCGACCTTCCATTGTTGATAGTCGCGAGCAAAATTTTCCTTAAATTGCTTTGCGCCCTCAAGACTTCTATTCCATAGATATACGGTTTGAATATCAGGACGGACAGTAAGTACCGCATTCAACTGCTCATAAGCCATGCCGCCACAACCGACAACCACTAAGCTTTGACAATCCTTTTTCGCCATATATTTGCTAGCGATACCAGATAGCGCGGCGGTACGTACTTGGGTAATATAAATACCATCCATCACCGCTAGTATCTCGCCCGTAGCATTATTGGAGACCGTAATAATGGCAGTGGTGGTCGGCAAATCACGACTGGGATTGTCGGGACAAATGGTTACCAGCTTGACCGCTGCATATTCGTCCTTACCATCATAAATCGTCGCTGGCATGGATAAATGCGAGCCCGAGCTTTTTTTATCATCTTCAGCGAAAGTTTCAATCACTAGCCGCTCAGGTGACTTAATCCAGCTCGGATAGTTAGCTTGGGTTTTTAGTAGCTGTTCAATAGTATCTATTGCTGCTTGCATAGTTAAATGCTTAGTCACTACGGTTTTGTTTAATAATTGCATTTTAGACCATCCTTATCTATTTAGGGCACCTGAATTTATAGTCATCGAACATATACTGGGATTATTTATAATCTGGTTTTTTGACCCAGTCGCCCTTTTCATTTTTTTCATAGACATTTTCAACGGCGGCCCAAGCGGTGGCAAACCAGCGTGATTCGTCTTTATACTGTTCGCTGGCGCTATTAAATGCCGCTCGAAAAATCTCTTGGGCGTGTTTAGGTAAATTATCTTTTACGTTGTCTGGTAGCTCTGCTAGCTTGCCGTAAGGCATGGAAAGTCTCCTTAGTTATTTATATAGTTGTTCGTTTTAAAAGCTATATTTTACCGCGTACTTACCTGCAAAATAGATGGGCTAAGTGACAGGCTGTGCTAAAAGTGTTAACAGCATTTATTAGAACAAAAGCTAAAAAGCCAGTACCTCAAATGCAGTACTGGCTTTTATAAAAAACTTTATAGAGATATAACTTTACATCAGCCCAAACACCCGCAGTAACGCGGCCCCAATCGCCATACTAAATAGCCCAACCACGGTGGTGAAGGCCAAAATATTGGCCGCCAAAACATCATTACCGCCCATAGCTTTAGCCATAACGTAACTAGCAGCGGCCGTTGGAGAAGCGACCATCAAAAATAGCACGCCCATGTGCACGCCGGTCAGACCAAAACTTAAACCCACTACAATCGCTACTATAGGTGCAATAACAATGCGGCCAATACTGGCTTGCATCGACAAACCCGATAGTCTAAACATCGACTTTAGATCAATACTAGCCCCTGCACAAATCAGTGCTAGCGGCAAAGCCACAGCAGCCAACAGATCTCCAGTAGTATGGATGACCCCAGTTATGGGCGGCAGTGGTAACGCCTTGTATGCAAAAGCGGCTAGTAACGCAAGAATGAGCGGATTAGTAAATAGCTTTTTGACCACCATGAGCGTACGGCTCGTCCAAGTATCCTCCGCGCTTTTAGAGACTCGGCTCAAGGTAATAACGGCTAAGATATTAAACAATATGGTCACAATGCCCATATAGACCGCCCCAATACTTAACCCCTTTTCGCCATAAGCGTTGGCGACCGTAGCTAGACCAATGATGGCCATATTACTACGAAAGATACCTTGGACGAAGACCCCTTGATCGGCAGGATCGCTAACGAAGCGCTTAGCATAGAGCTCGGCACCGATAAATAAAATAAAGGTTATGAGAATACCGGCGGCTATTAAGGTGATTTGCTTGGCATAATCAACTTCGCTATCGACGACACTAAAGAATAATAGCGCTGGCAAGCAATAATTAAAAACAAAATATGAGGCCTGATCGATAAAGGTTTGACTGACTTCTCCACGTTTTTTCATAAAAAAGCCCAACCCCATCAAAAACAGGTTAGGCAAAACAATGGTAATCGCAAAAATGATAGCGTCAATCATAAAGAGACTCAAATCGGTAAATGAGCTAAATCATAGCAAGATTAGCGAAATAGATTAGTGAACGAACCGCTTAAGGAAAAAACTTATTATTAACTTATCGATAAAAAAGGCTCATAACGACTAAGTTATGAGCCTTGGTAGTAATTTTCTATTACGAGTTTAGGGCGGCCTGCGCTTTTTTCTGCTTTTTGACCGTCATAGCCAGTAATTGCACCGCAGCAGGGGTTACTCCACTGATACGACTGGCTTGCGCTAAGGTTGCTGGACGCACTTTGATTAGCTTTTGTACCACTTCATTTGATAAGCCCGAAACTACATTATAATCAAAATCTAGCGGAAGCAAGGTATTCTCAAGCCGTTTCATTTGCTCAATATCTTCTTGCTGACGATTAATATAGCCAGCATACTTGACGGATATCTCTATTTGCTCGCCTACTTGCGCATCGACCTTTGAATCAGTAATCGCCGCAATATCCGCAAAGTGTATCTGTGGACGTTTAAGCAAATCATAAGCCGTAGATTCTTTGGATAGCACTTCACCGGTTTGCTCTGCTACTTGCTTACCTAACTCGTTAGCAGGGGTCGCCCACATATCTTTTAGGCGTGCAGACTCACTAGCAATAGCTTCCATTTTTTGCTGATAAGCTTGCCAGCGCTCGTCATCAACTAAACCCAGTTTGCGACCAGTTTCGGTCAAACGCTGATCGGCATTGTCTTCACGCAGCAATAAGCGATATTCAGCGCGGCTGGTAAACATCCGATAAGGCTCAGTAGTGCCATGGGTAATTAAATCATCAACTAGCACGCCTAAATACGCTTGATCGCGGCGCGGCGTCCAGGTCTCAAACTCACTATTATTGCTAGTAACCAATGCCGCATTCGTACCCGCCAACAACCCTTGCACACCTGCTTCTTCGTAACCGGTAGTACCGTTGATTTGACCGGCAAAATACAAGCGATCAATAGACTTGGTTTCAAGGGTGGGCTTTAGGTTCTGTGGGTCAAAGTAATCATACTCAATAGCGTAGCCCGGGCGGGTAATATGCGCATTTTCTAAGCCCTTCATACTATGGATAAAGTCCAGCTGCACATCAAACGGCAAACTGGTAGAAATTCCATTAGGATATAGCTCATGCGTGGTTAAGCCCTCAGGCTCGATGAATATCTGATGGCTGTCCTTGTCGGCAAACCGGTGAATCTTATCTTCAATAGAGGGACAATAGCGCGGGCCAACCCCTTCGATTTTGCCAGAGAACATCGGCGAGCGATCTAAATTCTCACGGATAATGTCGTGAGTACGGGCATTGGTATGAGTGATATAACAATTGACCTGTTCAGGATGCATAGAAACATCGCCCATATAACTCATCACCGGCAATGGCGTATCACCCGGCTGCACCGTCATCACACTAAAATCAACGCTGCGCGCATCGATACGTGCAGGCGTGCCTGTCTTTAGACGACCGACTGGCAACTTAAGCTCACGCAAACGGTCAGCAAGCTTAATAGAGGGTTGATCCCCTGCCCGTCCGCCTTTAGAGTTCTCAAGACCGATATGAATCACCCCGCCTAAAAAAGTCCCTGAGGTTAAAATCACGGTCTCGGTCTTAAAGATGATTCCCGTTGAGGTAACCACCGCCGTTGCCCGACCGTTTTCGACCAAAATATCATCGGCGCCTTGCTGGAATAAATCCAAATTAGGCTGGTTTTCAAGGGTATGACGAATAGCGGCTTTATAAAGAATACGATCAGCCTGCGCGCGCGTCGCTCGTACCGCTGCGCCCTTACGGCTATTCAATACCCGAAACTGAATTCCGGCTTTATCAGTAGCTAATGCCATTGCGCCGCCTAGCGCATCAATCTCACGCACCAAATGCGACTTACCGATACCGCCAATCGCTGGGTTACAGCTCATTTGACCTAAAGTCTCAATATTATGCGTCAATAGCAAGGTCTGCGCGCCCATACGTGCAGCCGCCAATGCCGCTTCTGTACCGGCATGACCGCCACCGATCACTACTACGTCGTAACTTTTTGGGTATTGCATGTGTGCCTCGCTTGACTATTGACGTCAATATTTAAACAAAAAAGAGTGCTGCCGATTATAACAATTTTTAATTGTTATTGATATTACTCGCAGGGGTTAGCGGTACGATCTGATCTCCTTGACCACTGCTAAGCATATGCTGACTACCATAACCCTCAGGGTTGATCTGTAGATAAGCATTCATCTCCCCAATCGCTTCGCCATCATCACTCATCAAAATCTGCGACTTAATAAGCTCAACAGGGGGCAACATCAGGTTCTTTAGCAATGACAAACGTTGCTCGTTACTGCCTTTTTCTACTACCAGCTCGATAAGCTGACGCGCATCTATCGGTAAATCAGGCGTGCTTTGCGCCAACAGTGCCAAATGATAAGCACCCGCTGTATCTTGATCTGCCACTATGCGCTGCTCAATCGCGATATAAGTCCCTTCGGTTGCCCCGCCAGCCACGCTCAATTGATGAATACACTTGAGCGCTGAATCTGGCTCATTGCTAGCGATATCAATAATGCGTGTTGACTCCTTTTTTAACTGTTCACGACGCTTGTCGATAGCAGCTTGCTCATTAACTTGCTGTTCACTAATTTTTTGCTGATTAACTTGATTATTCATAGGTCTCACTTATGGTTTATTCTGTATTTATCTTAAAACCCTATATGGGGTTAAATCTTCTAAAGACAATAAAAAGCCTGAGCAACCCCACTCTAGGGCTCCTCAGGCTTGTCGATACACAACAAACTTAGTTAAGCATTGTTAACCCGCGAATAATAGAAATTAAGCGGCTGGGCTATTGGCTTCTACTAAAGGCTTAAGCTCGCCTGATTGATACATCTGCAAGATAATATCTGATCCGCCCATAAGCTCACCATCAATCCATAACTGCGGAAAAGTAGGCCAGTTACCTACCTTTGGTAAAGTGGCACGAATCTCTGGGTTTTCTAGGATATTAACAAAGGCAAACGGACGACCAATCTGCGTCAATACTTCAATAGAACGTGCAGAGAATCCGCACTGCGGGAACTGCGGCGTACCTTTCATATATAAGATAACTTTATTATCTTTAATTTGATCACGAATCAATTGTTCAACATCATTGGTCGCAGTATTTGGGGTTTGTTCACTCATAACAGCTCCTATTAATAAGACGGTGTAAATATAAAAGAATTTGATATAAAAATTTGATTGAGATTTTATTGACTATAGCACCAAGTTTTATACGTTATTGATACATGGGGCGACCGTGATTGTATTGCAAGTCATATCAAATCGTAAGCCAGTTAATCATCAGCCACTAATAATACCACAGCGTTTGCCATGATACCTTCTTGGCGACCGGTAAATCCAAGCTTTTCGGTCGTGGTCGCCTTGACACTAATGTTACTTACCGCCGTTTGTAAATCACTAGCGATATTGTCACGCATGGCTTGATTATGCGGCGCAAGCTTTGGGCGCTCACACATCACCGTAATGTCAGCATTGCCTAGTTTATACCCTGCCTGCTGAACTTTGCTATACACATAACGTAGTAGTACCCTAGAATCAAGTCCGGCATGCGTGCTATCTGTATCAGGGAAATGCTGACCAATATCTCCTAAAGCTAACGCTCCAAGCAAGGCATCGGCCAAAGCATGTAGCACGACGTCACCATCAGAATGCGCAAGTAAGCTATGGGTATGTTCAATGGGCACACCTGCCAATACGACATATTGCTCTTGCTCGCCATTGTTATGAAAAGCGTGGACGTCGATACCTTGACCAATTTTTATCATGATAATTCCAAAAAGTTAAAGTAGATTCAAAGTTTTCAAAACAGTTATGAGGATAATTAACTGCGTTTGAACAGCAGAGTTAAGCGTGACTCGCCACCGCTTTCATTTAGCTGGTATAATATAGCGCCTATATTATAACAAATTGTTGAGCGCTTTTTTATGTCCGTTATGTCAGTTGCAAACACTTTTGAAGCTTACCGTCCGCTAACTCTAGCCGATATCGACAACCCTGCCAATACGCGAGTGATTGTCGGGATGTCCGGCGGTGTCGACTCGTCCGTGTCCGCTGTATTATTGCAGCAAGCAGGGTTTATGGTCGAGGGGCTGTTTATGAAAAACTGGGAAGAAGATGACGGCACCGAATACTGTACCGCCATGGACGACTTAGCCGATGCGCAGGCGGTGTGCGATAAGATTGGCATTAAGCTGCATACCGCCAACTTTGCGATGGAGTACTGGGATCGGGTTTTTGAGCATTTTTTGGCAGAATATAAAGCCGGACGGACGCCCAATCCTGATATTTTATGCAACAAAGAGATTAAATTTAAAGCCTTTTTGGATTATGCTTTGACTCTTGGCGCCGATTATATCGCTACCGGTCATTATACCCGCCGCAGTGTTAATTATCACAATAGCGAGGGCACAGCTGTAGCGCAGCTCTTACGTGGTCTTGATACCAATAAAGATCAAAGCTACTTTTTGCATGCAGTGGGCGGTGATAAGATTGCTAAAACCTTATTCCCTGTTGGGGAGCTTGAAAAGCCAGTAGTGCGTCAAATCGCTGAAGAGCATGATTTGATTACCGCTAAGAAAAAAGACTCAACCGGTATTTGCTTTATCGGTGAGCGCCGTTTTAAAGACTTTTTGCAGCAATACTTGCCAGCGCAAAAAGGCGAAATCATCACTGACGACGGTCATGTTATTGGTCAGCATGATGGCTTGATGTATTACACTTTGGGTCAGCGCGGCGGTATCGGCATTGGCGGGGTCAAAGACCGTCCAGAGGAGCCGTGGTTTGTACTGGCAAAAGACTTGGATAACAATCGTCTAATTGTCGGTCAAGGTCACGAACATCCTATGCTGATGAGTAATGAGCTGCACGCCTACAAACTCGATTGGATAGACGGTCTACCACCAGCTGCTATCTTCGACGAAGAGGGTCTGCGCTGTATGGCAAAGTCACGCTATCGCCAGCCCGATCAAACGTGCCGTGTATTTGCTATCGATGAAGATGGCAGTAAAGTACGAGTGGTATTTGACGAGCCCCAACGCGCGGTCACGCCGGGCCAGTCAGCGGTATTTTATATCGACGAAGTCTGCTTGGGCGGCGGGGTTATTGAGTCTATTGATGCGCCGCGCTCGATAACAAGTGAAAAATAGAAACGTCTACTAATCAACTACTTATCGTCCCACTTGCCTTTTATCTGATTAATACTACCTTTGAGCAGACTAGCTTGAAGTCGTTTTCTAAAATCATGTTATAAGAAAATATATCAGCATATATTTTCTTATTAAGTACTTTTATAAGCACTATCTATACAAGTACGTCTAATTCTCTTCAGGACAGTTCATGAACTATCGTTCTTCCTTTATTACCAATTCTATCAAGTCTTTATCATTTACGAAATATCCTCTCGTCTTTATTATAGCTATCGCTTCCTTTCAAGTACTGGCAGCACCATCAAACTTTGGTACGTTTACCCGTGATCTTAGCCCAGAGGCTGGAAGCATCGCTTCTGGTCGTTATACCACGCCAACGGGCGCCACTGGTAGATATACTGTTTCAGCAGGCGCTAGTAACGGTTATAGTGGTAGGAGCTTCACAGTTGGTAATAATGGCATTGAAATAAGAAATGACGCCAATACTGATATCGCTAATGATAAGTTTACTTATACCTTTGCTATTACTCCTACTAACAATACCGCCATCCATACCATAAAAATTGGCCAAGCTAGCTATGCTGCAGATGGTAATTCAGAGGTCGCACGTCATACTTTAGCATTCACTAAGAACAGTCAAATAAATACACCTGCCGAAGCTACTGTTAAAAACAACTCAGCTGTCCCTTTATACTATGAAGCTATGGGCGACTATTTTATGGGTAGAAGGGAGTCGCCTACTTCTAATACTTTTAGATATGATGTCGATACTCCTGAGCCGCAGCTTCGCTCTAATAGTGATAACAAACTATACTTTTATCGCTTAGATTTTCTTAACGGTACCAATCTAGGTAGTAACCGGTTTAGACCTAGCACCACTAATAACGAAGTTCGTATTCGCAATAATGCCAGTGGTTTTTTACCTAGCTCTGCAACCTTTACCAATATTTTGAAATCAACCTCAACTAGTCCTAATAATCAGAGTACCTTTTCTCCATTAGCCGTTGGTACCAGTACCAGCAACAATAAAAATATCCAATATGTCAGCTATGGTATGGCTAATACGGATAGCAGCTATGTGGTGGCGTTAAGAAATGCCAGCTCGGTCACGTTGACTTATGAAGGTATTATGAATGGTAGTAACGCTTTTGAGGGAGAGAAAGTTGGAGAAACTTTTAATGAGTGGATCAGCTTTGGAGTAGAGAGCGAGCCGTTAAATTACATTTTTTCAGGAACTGTCTACAATGATAACGGCGGTATTGATGATCAATTTGCAACAAAAAATCCTGACACGATAGGCGGCATCTATAATAATAATCAATACTTTAATGGTGTTTTTGACCGTAACGAGTCAGGTATTGCTAGTAGTAAGGTGAGTTTGGCAAATAACTGTAACCGCTCTAAACCGACTATTATTGCCACCCAGACCATAACACCTGCTGACGCTGGAGCATACAACTTTACTATACCCATTAGCACGATTAATACTTCAAACTCTATTTGTGTTATAGAAGAGGATAATAATAACTATCCTATCCGTACCACCAGCGCTATACAAATAATCTCATTCATTCCCAATCAATATCTTTATGAAAATATTAACTTTGGTCGAGTCATTGAAGCTAACAAGGCCTTGGTACTTGAAAAAGAGCAGGCAGCCAATGACTGTAGTATTACCTCGCTTACAGATCCTAGTCTTACTTATAGCAAAAACCCCTTAAATAGCTCGGAGACCGGTGTTAGTGTAAGTCCGGGTATGTGTATTGCTTATAAAATTACCGCAACCAATCGAGCTAATCGCAATATCACTAGTTTTGTTATGCAAGACAAGCTACAAAAATTAGGGGAAAAAGGCGCTACCGTCACCTCAAAATTGGTAGAGCCGAGGTTTAATGCTATTGACTATGCCGGCGACAGTGCCGCTATCGGCGATAATGGTACTGTCAAGACCAAGTCCTTAGCTTTGAGTGCAAGAACCAGTCGTATATTTTATTTTAATACTCAATACGGCTCAACCCAAGCGCTTACCGGCAGCTCACCTTAATAAATAAGCCATCTTAAACGTATTTCACTCAAAACTGAGCCGTTTCAGGTTATAATCATGTCGCAAAGCTTATGTGTCACCTATTGATTTATTTATCTAAAATTTAAGGTTCTACTATGACCCCACTTACCGCTCTCTCCCCTATCGATGGTCGTTATGCCACCAAAGCCGACAGCCTACGCCCTTATTTATCTGAGTTTGGATTGATTAAAGCTCGGGTAACGGTTGAGATTCGTTGGTTACAGTCGTTAGCTGATAATAAAGCGATTGGAGAATTGGCTGCATTTGATGATCAAACCAATACTTTTTTAAACGCAATCGTTGATAACTTTAGTGAAGCTGATGCCCAAGCGATTAAGGATATTGAAGCGACTACCAATCACGATGTAAAAGCGGTTGAGTATTTTATCAAGGACCGCTTTCGTGGCAATCAGCAATTAGAAGACAGCCTAGAGTTTATTCACTTTGCCTGTACTAGCGAGGATATCAACAACTTATCTTATGCGTTAATGCTCAAAGACAGCCGCCAAATTGTCATTGATAAAATGCAGCAAGTCACCGATAGCATTGTCGATTTGGCCATGACCCATGCCGATCAACCGATGTTGTCACGTACTCACGGTCAAACGGCAAGTCCTACGACATTGGGTAAAGAGATGGCTAACGTCGCCTATCGTCTGGCTCGTCAAATTAAGCAAATAAAGCAAGTTGAATTACTAGGTAAAATCAATGGCGCCGTGGGTAACTATAATGCTCATTTTTCAGCTTATCCCGATGTCGATTGGCAAGCTCATGCCGAGCAGTTTATCAATGAGCATCTGGAGCTCACTTTTAATCCTTATACCACCCAGATTGAGCCCCATGATTATATCGCTGAATTGTTCGATGCGGTTAAACGTTTCAATACGGTATTGATCGATTTTGACCGTGACATTTGGCAGTATATTAGCTTAGGCTATTTTAAACAGCGTCTAAAAGAAGGTGAAGTCGGATCCTCAACCATGCCGCATAAAGTCAATCCGATTGACTTTGAAAACTCTGAAGGTAACCTTGGGGTGGCTAATGCAATGCTGGCTCATTTGGGCGAAAAGTTACCAATTTCACGCATGCAGCGCGATTTATCAGACTCAACGGTACTGCGTAATATCGGTGTGGGCTTAGCGCAAAGCATGATCGCTTATGATGCTTGTTTAAAAGGCGTGGGTAAATTAGAAGTGAATCCACAACGTCTAAATGATGATCTTGAGCAAGCACAAGAAGTGTTGGCTGAGCCGATTCAAACGGTTATGCGTCGTTACCGTGTGGAAAACCCTTATGAGAAACTTAAAGCTTTGACTCGTGGCAATGCTATGACTCGTGAGGCGATGCTGACCTTTGTGGATAGCGATGAGTTGTCAGCAGTTAGTGATGACGATAAAGTGCGCCTGCGTGAGCTTACTCCCGCTACTTATACCGGTAATGCCGCTGAACAAGCACGTACTATTAAGGACTGGATTGCTAAGCTTTAATAAATTTAGCTTTGAAAAAGTATGACAAAGTCTACGGCTAATAAAGCCATAATTACTTGCTTAGTCGTCATTACCTTAGTAATGGCGCTGGCAAGTATTAATCCATTAGACACCTCAAGCTATCTACTTCATCAAGCAGGCACCGTTGCTTTTGTAGGAGTGATGCTAGTCTGCTATCGCTATTTGCACGTGCGTACAATGTCTTTTGTACTAGCTAGTATATTCATTATCATTCATATCATCGGGGCAAGATACTTATATTCGTATTTGCCTTACGATGATTGGACGCAGGCGTTATTTGGCATCAACTTAACGGATAAGTTTGGTTGGCAGCGTAATATGTACGATAGGCTGGTTCACTTCAGCTATGGTTTATTACTATTACCATTTATGATAGATATCTTTCGTTATTATCTACCTTCATTATCGATGCGCGCCCTCCTACTGCTTGCTCTGCAGCTGAATTTAGCCACTAGTACGGCCTACGAGTTATTTGAATGGATGCTAGCGATGACCTTGTCACCAGAAGCAAGCGAAGCTTACAATGGTCAACAAGGCGATATTTGGGATGCTCATAAAGATATTATGATGGCTTTTTTAGGAGGCCTATCTGGTGCAGGGATCGTTTTATTTAACAATGATAAAGACCAAGCTCTACCTTAATCATCTTTATCGTCGTCGCTGTCGCCCGGTATGATAGCCTTGCCCACTGCAACGGTGCCTTTAACTACGCCTTTAGTGGTTTTGTAGGCAACCTTGGCCGGGACAGTCACCACCTTGTGTACACAAGCCTGTAAGAATAATGCGCCGACAATTACAGCTATTAAATGTAATTTTTTCATAAGCGTCCTATAGTAATTTGGGTAAATATAAAAGGCATGTTGATATGTTTTTCTATAGATCAACTATGATTAGAACAGCACTCTATAATAAACGATTGTCTTATTTTTCTAAAGCAAACCTTTTTATTATTTCAAATTAATCAATATTTTAAACCACTTATCAACCCTTTATCATATGGATTTATCAATGACAGCTATTCCTCTGTGCTTACCCAAAGATATTACCGCTGAACAATTCTTGAGCGAGTATTGGCAAAAAAAACCATTATTAATCAAACAAGGCTTACCACAGCTTATCGGTATGTTTGAGCCCGATGATATGCTCGGACTGGCACTTGAGGAAGATGTCTCTGCGCGTTTATTAACGCAAGCAGCCACTAAACAACCAAACAAGTCTCAATGGCAGCTTAAAAAGAGCCCACTCACAGAAGCCGACTTTGACAATTTGCCAGCGCAGTGGACGGTATTGGTACAAAACTTAGAACAATGGTCTCCTGAGCTGGGACAATTATGGCAAGCCTTTGATTTTATTCCGCAGTGGCAACGTGACGATATTATGGTCTCTTATGCGCCAAAAGGCGGTTCAGTGGGCAAGCATTATGATGATTACGATGTATTTTTAGCACAAGGTTATGGCTCTCGTCGTTGGCAGCTGGGCAAGTTTTGTGACGAGAATACCGAATTTGTCGCCGATGAGCCGATTCGTATCTTTGATGACATGGGCGAAATTGTATTTGATGAAGTGCTAGAAGCGGGAGATGTGCTTTATGTGCCGCCAAAGTTATCGCACTTTGGAGTCGCTCAAGATGACTGTTTAACCTTTTCTTTTGGCTGTCGTCGACCTAATCTCATGCAAATCATCGATAGTCTGGCAGATGTGGCAACCCAGGACAGCAGCTTATTTATTCCGATGATTCTACCTCAGTCATTGCAGCCTTCAGGTGAATTGCAGACAGATAGCATCGAAGCTATCAAAGCGCAATTATTGCAAATGCTGGAATCGATGCGCGGTGATGATATTATCCGCCAAGCCGTTAGTGAAGTGGTCAGCAAACGCCAATACGATGCGCTGGTACCTGAAGAGACCTTGACTACTGACGAGCTGATGCAAGCTTTAGCAGAAGGCGCAGTGCTACAAGCTGATTATAGCAATCGCTTGCTTTATAGTAAGTTTGAAGGCGAAGTGAATCTATATGCTAATGGTCAACGCCTTGATGAGATTGACAAGGATGCCGCTACATTGCTGATGCGCCTGGCGGATGGCGAGTCTCTAACCGTTGACGACGTAGCAGTTGTCGATCCAGATGAATTAATGGAATGGTTAGAAAATGGTTGGGTTTGGCTCAATTATCCTGCGTAATCTTTAAGCAACTCCTTATAATTGAAAATCAAAAAACCGCTACTGAGAAAAAACACTAAGTAGCGGTTTTTATGTATCAGCATTTTAATATATCAACATATCAAAGCGTGACATTAAATAATTATATTAAGAAAAAATATGCCCATAGTCCAACCACAAAGGTAGCAAGAATATTGAGCACTACTCCGGTACGTACCATCTCTGATTGTTTAATCAAACCAGTACCAAAGACAATGGCATTAGGCGGAGTCGCTACTGGTAGCATAAAGGCACAAGAAGCACCAATACCGATAACCAAGACCAATACCTCTTGCGGTAGTCCCATTTGCTCAGCGATAGCAGCAAATACAGGCACTAACAAAGCGGCAGAGGCGGTATTAGAGGCAAACTCAGTCAAGAATATAATAAACCCTGCTACCGCAATCATGACTACGATAATAGGTGCGGCTGACAATGCATTGGCGACCGTTTCTCCTAGTATCAAAGAAGCGCCTGATACCTTCAATACGGTTGATAGAGCAATACCCCCACCGAATAGCATGAGCACGCCCCAATCGGTATTGTCAGAGACTTGTTTCCATGATACTAGTCCTAAGCTAACCACAGCTACCGCAGCTGATAAAGCAATAACGGCGTCCGTATCACCAATATCCAGCGCAGTGCCAATCTTCTTAGAGAATATCCAGCTAAGCGCCGTCACAATAAATACTATAATCGTTAGTATGCGAGGCTTGTTCCATGGGATAGGCGCTTCAGATATCTCAGTCACTTGACGGTTCAGATTAGGCTTTAATACCAGATACATCGCTCCCAATAATAAGGGCAGCATGATTAACATGATAGGAATACCAAACTTCATCCAATCAACAAAGGCGATATCTAATGCTTTAGCCGCAATAGCATTAGGTGGAGACCCTACAATCGTGCCTAAACCACCCAAGCTCGCTGAATAAGCAATACCTAGTAGTACGAATACAAAGGTACCGCGGTCTTTTTCACGATCCACTTGGGTCAAAATACCGAGGGCTAGAGGCAGCATCATAGCAGCAGTAGCGGTGTTCGATATCCACATCGATAAAAATGCCGTTACCCCAAATATCAAAAATACCGCCGTACCAAGCTTGCCGCCTGACATTGATAATATTTTTAGAGCAATCTTTCTATCCAGTTGTTGCACATGAAGCGCAGCGGCTAGTGCAAATCCACCAAAGAATAAATAAATGGTCGGACTAGCGAAACTTTGTAAACCGATTTTGGCATCAAAGTCTGGAATCCCAATAAGGGTACCTATAACTACCACTAAAATTGCAGTGATTGTAACGTGCAAGGCTTCTGTTAACCATAACGCACCAATAAAAAACAGCATGGCAAGGCCTTTATTGGCATTGACATCGAACGGTAATATATTATAAATCACCATACTAATAATGGCGGCTATGGCCACCACGATCAGTCCTTTACCAGTACCTTTTGGAAAAGTATCGGTAAATAAATACTCATTGCCATCATCAGGAAGATGACTGTCCAATTTTCTTTCTGACATAAAGTATCCTTACTGGTTGCAGTATTGCTTGCAGCCAAAGACAGGTTATAAACAAAGTAGAATAAAAACCTATTTTGATAGGACTACAGTACTATGGCCTGCTCCATCAAAATATGTCGACATCTTAACAGAAATATTTCTTCTGAAGTACATTTCATGTCCCGTTTGTAAAAACTTAAGCTTGCTAGGATTTTTAATAACCTTACTCAATACCTTATTAAATGCCTCCACCTTTTTTACAAAGCAGAATAGCCGTAGCGTAATATCAGTTACATACAGTCACTAAACCAACGCATATCCTACCTGTACAATATAAGGTATCTATACCATACTTAATAGATTAACTTATAACTATTGTTAAATAGGAATGACAACAATATTGATTAAAATAATGAGGAGTATTCTATGTCAAATCGCAATAAAACCGATTCCACCACTAAAATGGCCCCTAAAGATATCAACCAAGATGGACTTGCTAAAGAAGATCAGCAACGTACCGATGACTGTGCTCTTGATATGATGCAAGGTTTACATGAGCATGAAGATCATGAAGAAGAAGATGAAAAATAGCCTTTGAACCAGACATTTTTATCAGTTATTACAGATTTAGTCTATAAATATTTTATATATGAATAAAAGGCGCTTATCTATTTGATGAGCGCCTTTTACGTCTAGGCTGTCTCACCTCAGGTAAATTATCAGAAGCATAATTATAGAAAAAAGCGGCCAGCAATACGATAGTTATAGGAACAAACAAAGCGCCATAGCCTACTCTAGCGTATAAAAAGGCCCCTACTACCCCGCCGCCAAAGAAACAATACCAGATAATGGTCTGAAAACCCAGGGTGGGCTTGCTAATCGAGCGGCCAGCCAACCAATTACCTATAGCAGCGCCCATATCAGAGGTCAGCCCGGTTAAATGCGTAGTACGAATAACTGCCCCACTATAAGTAGCGACCATCGCATTTTGCAGTCCACAAGCCATCGCCGCCGCTAACTGACCTAAATAATCATGCTGTTGATAGAGCAGATAGCTGATAAATAGCAGCGCAGCTTCTATATATAACGCTCGTCCATAACTTCTACCCAGTCTCAGTGAAGTCTGACCGATAACAAAGCCGCTCAGTATTGCCCCTGCCAAAAACGATAGTAATGAAGCACCAATAAAAAAGATACTACTGATATCAAAATGAGCTATGGCGGCCGAAAAAAAACTGACGTTACCGGTAACATGAGACACAGATAAATTAGTAAAGCCAATCAAAGCAGCGGTATTGACACAACCTGCGCTGAATGCCAACACCCCGCCGCCCCATAATATCCATCTTGGAAGTTTGGTTATCATATCCGCCGCCTAAATATAATCAGCAAAAAATGCTCACAGTATACCCAAAAAAGACAACCAATTGGCTGCCTTCTCTGAACTAACGCTACGAATTTATGATAATTAATCCACTATTTCGCTTCAGTCTCTCCAAGCAGCATTAACTGCTCACTGATGGCAACGGTATTAAAGCCGGCATCGACAAACATAATCTCACCAGTGATGCCAGATGCCCAAGGCGATAATAAGAATAACGCAGCATTACCGACTTCCATTTGATCAATATTACGCTGTAGCGGAGCAATCTTTTCACTGATATCGAGCATTTTGCGGAAGGATTTGATACCACTAGCGGCAAGGGTACGAATAGGCCCTGCTGAAATCGCATTAACTCGAATCCCTTCACCGCCCATTGAAGTGGCTAAATAGCGGACGCTAGCTTCTAAACTGGCTTTTGCCATGCCCATCACATTATAGTTCGGTAGTACTGAGATACTGCCTTCGTAAGTTAAAGTCAGCATTGATCCGTGACGCATAGCCAGTAATTCGCGCGCAGCTTTTGCCAAAGCGACAAAGCTATAGCTTGAGATATCATGCGCAATCTGACTGCCCTCACGAGTGGTGGCATTAACAAAGTCCCCATCAAGCTGATCCATAGGCGCAAAACCAATTGCATGAACCACGCCATTGATACCATCACCCCAATGCGCCGTAACTTGCTCAAAACACTTAGCAATAGACTCGTCAGAGGCAACATCACACTCAAGCACCATATCGGCCTCAAAAGCTTCAGCCGCCATATCTACCCGTTTTTTAATCTTTTCATTGGGGTAAGTCAAAATCAGTGACGCACCTTCACGGTGTAAAGCTTCAGCGATTGCCCAAGCAATAGAGAGTTTGCTGGCAATACCAGTAACGACGAAGCGTTGTCCTTGCAATAGCATAATATATCCTTGTCAAAAAATTAAAAAAGTTAAACAATGAATGAGTTTAGGGTCTGCAAGCAAATAACAGAATAAAAAGTATGTTTTATTATACACGAATCACCTTAAGTAAACAGTCGTAAACTATTAGGGCTCAATATTAGGTACTAAATAACAAACCGCTAAGAATCCTCTGTAGCGGTATGAAATTGCGCAGTTTTCGAGTATAATTGCAGCCCTTCCCAGCTTGCACTCTACTTTATAAAATCCCTTTGTCATAATCTTTGATTAGCAAGGATTTAGCGTTAAGCTATACCCACATTTTGGATGGCTGCCAAACTTATGAGTAATACCCCTATAATAACATCGGATCATAAACAAACTATTGAATCCTATCGCAACCTGATTAGCTCAACGGGTGAGGACTTAAGGCGCCCAGGGCTAGTAGATACACCTCTGCGCGCAGCTAAAGCCTTTGCTCACTTGACCATAGGTTATCATCAAGACTTAGATGAAATCGTTAATGAGGCGATATTTCCATCAACCAATCGTGAACTGGTATTGGTGCAGAATATCGAGTTTTATTCGTTGTGTGAGCATCACATGCTGCCTTTTCATGGCATTGCCCATATTGGTTATTTGCCGAACGGTCAAGTATTAGGCTTATCAAAATTTGCTCGAATCGTCGATATGTTCGCTCGTCGTCTACAAATTCAAGAAAACCTGAGTGAACAGGTGGCACAAGCCATCATGGATGTCACTGGTTGCCGCGGCGTTGCGGTAGTGATGGATGCCTCGCATATGTGTATGATGATGCGCGGTGTCAGTAAGCAGCATTCAACCACCCGCAGTACCGCAATGCTAGGTGAATATAAGCATGATAATCAAGCTCGCAATGAGTTTTTAAACGCTATTCCTAAGCGTCAACCTGCTTTTTAACTATCTCTGAATTTAATGCTCCTGATTCTATGCTATTAATTGGAAGCTATTAAAATCAAAAGGACGCTTAAGCGTCCTTTTTATGTGATATTGATAGGTAGAGTGAAGAGTTAGAAAAACATGATCGCAAAACCTATCAAACAGCTTTAGTAGCTGAGCTATCGTTAGGACGCTCATCACTTGCTGTCTTGATTCTCATCAATATATCCTTAATCCCTGACGCTGGCATGTAGGTTGGCACCGCATAAGTATCACTAACCTCTTTTGCCGCCGCTTTGGCAATCGCTTCAAAGTCGCTCTGTTGCATACCTTTTACTACAGGGTCGATGCCTACTGTTTCGAGCAGCTCTCTTACCTTGGCGATAAGATAATCAGCCAATTCGCCATCACTGCTATTTACTTGATTCCTGTCCACCAGATTAATCTTTTTTGCCAGTTTCGCTAATCTTTTTTCGCTGGCTTCCCGGTTTAGATCTAGAATATAAGGCAGTACTATAGCATTGGCGCGGCCATGCGCAATACCATAGTAAGCGCCTAGTTGATGGGCAATGGCATGAACGTAGCCAAGACCGGCTTTATTAAAAGCGATACCGCCGTAGTGTGCCGCAACGCCCATCTCTTCTCTTGCTTTCAGATCACTACCATCTGCATAAGCGCGCGGCAAATATTGCATCACGGTTTTGGCAGCAGAGGCGGCATAATAATCCGTCTCAGCATTAGCATTGGCGCTCATCCATGCTTCTAGCGCATGAGTGAGGACATCAACACCAGTGTCAGCAGTGATATGTGCCGGCATCCCTTGCATAATAGTCGGATCAATAGCTGCAGCTAGAGGCACCATTTTAGGATCGATAGATAATTCTTTTTGATGGGTTCTATCATTCGATACGACGGCGCCCAGGGTCGCCTCCGAGCCCGTACCAGCGGTAGTAGGCACGCAGTATAAAGGCAAGCTAGATTTTTTGGCTTTAAATAGTCCGATAAGCTGTTTCGGCTGACAGTTATTACCCTGAGCCATCGCCATCATTTTGGCGGCATCAATGACGGAGCCACCACCAATAGCAATCACAGCATCGCAGCCAGCATCGATAGATTGCTGTAGCCCCTCTTCAACTACGGTAAAAGTAGGATCTGGGGTAATGCCCTCAAAGATGTGATAGCTGATATTGTTTTTTTCTAAATAATCGGTGACTTTTGCAGGTACGCCTAATTTATTGAGCACCGCATCAGTGACGATAAAAACCTTGGTAGCGCCTTCGTTGATGAGCATATCGCAAAGCTCATCACAAGCGGTTTCGCCTACAAATAACATCGGTCGCGGTATAGGCATCACTAATGAAAAAGCTTTGAGCGCCTTAGCCCGGGTTTTGGCAATGGCCAGATAACTTGCATGATGCAAGGTTTCAGTAGACATTAATTTGGAACGATTTATTTTTTTTGTTAAAGACATGAAAAATCCTTTTTAGTAATACTCTAGTGAAATTTTTGACAATAAACGTGGGGTTACTACTTAGCTATTTACACATTAGCTATTTACACAGAAGTTAAATAACAGACTATTAAATGAGAGACTAATAGCTACCACTATTTAGTATAAAACCACGGTTTATTATTGTGCCATTATCCTTTTTATTATATCGAAATTACTGTGAACGCTAGTGTTCTCATCTTGAGAATATTTTTACAAAACATGCTTTTAATGACCTTCTTGGGCGAGCCACTGCTTATTATCTTGACTGAATAAAAAGGTCATGGTTATAGGCGCTAACACGCTCAACCAAACACCGTAAGTAATGGGCAATCCTTGGGTCACAGCGATATAGCATAAACTAATAATGATAATGGCACTGAGTATCGCCATAAGATTATGCTTTGATTTACGGCAAATAAAAGCTCGCAGTATCGTTAAGGTTAGCAAAAATGCAAGCAGCATACCCATCAACATTGCCATCGCATAAGGCTGGGACAAATCAGGGTTGGCAGTGGTGCTATCAGCCGCAGCTTCAGTAACTAAATTCAGCATACTGCCCAAACCTGCTAAGGAAGCAAATACAAAAAAATGACCATAGCCAAATAAAAACAAATCATAACGCTTGCGCTGGTTCTTTAAAATAGTATCAAAAGGGATATTAAAGTATAGCCACCAAAGCGCAAATACTAACGCAACTAAGCTTGATCCTAATAAAATAATAGCGCTGGCTGCCGAGGTAGAATTGACTAAAAAGTACTGAATGCTATTGCTAACCCCAACTACACCCTCGCCCAATACAATAATAGTCAAAAGACCATAACGCTCAGCGATATGCCCCGGGTGCCAATTATTAAACTGCTCTGAGCGCGCCCACATCGGCATTAATAATTCAGCAGCAATGAATAAAAATAGTGCGGGTGACTGCAGTGATGCGGGTAAAAACAACCAGCTTATCCACATCGCTTGCAAGGTGAGCAAGCCGATCATACTGCGCTTGGCGACCTTTTGATGACCGGGCACTTGACGGTAGACTCGCCACCACTGACTACAACTGGCAAGGCGCATAATAGCGTAACCCGTGACCCCAATCCAAGTCAGACCCTGCTCGTAAAACTGGTTGATATTAGCCGCAATCATTAACGAGCCAAACATCTGCAGCATCACTGATAGCCGATAATACCAATCGTCTGGATCATAGCCTGAGGCAAACCAAGTAAAGCTCGTCCAAGCATTCCACAGAATAAAAAACGCTACGATAAAGGTCAAAAAACCTGAAAAGTCATGCTCACTTAAACGCTGGTGAAAACCACTAGCCGCTGCCGCAACAGCAATGACATAGACCAAGTCAAAAAGCAGCTCAAGCGTGGTCGAGGGTCGATTGGGCTCATTAGGATCTCTGGCATGGATAGGTTTTATGGTAGGCATGCCAATCATGCAGCGCTCCGATGGTTTTAATTGATAGGTAGGATTTTTAAAATAGGATCAGAAAATTACTTAGGCTATTAATAGCGTTATTATAAAATACTCGCCTGCAATAACCTTTTAGCATAAGGGTGCTGCGGATGATTAAAGAGATCTTCGGTAGCTCCTGACTCCACACAGACGCCCTCTTTAAGCACCATAATATGCTGACACAAGGCGCGCACAACTTTGAGATCATGGCTGATAAATACGTAACTGATTTGCAGCTTTTGTTGAATCTCACGTAGCAGATTGACCACGGTGACCTGAGTGGTGCTATCGAGCGCCGAAGTAGGTTCATCAAGTATAATGAGTTTTGGCTGCATAACTAACGCTCGTGCCAGCGCCACCCGTTGACGTTGACCGCCCGAGAGCTCATGCGGATAACGATGGGCAAAGTCGCTTGGCAGATGTACGGTCTCTAAACTGTCTAATACCGCTTGCTGGCGCGCGATTTTATCCACGCCTTGTACCAGCAGACCCTCTTCAATGATTTGCATAACCGTCAAGCGTGGATTGATACTGGCAAAAGGGTCTTGGAATACCATCTGAATTTGCGCACGAAATTTGCGTAGCTCACTTTTGGATAATGCTAATATATTTTGTCCATCAATCATTACCTCGCCGCTTACCTGAGCTTGATTGCTCAGAAGTCGGCTCAAAGCCAGCGCAATCGTAGTCTTGCCAGAGCCAGACTCGCCCACGATGCCTAGCGCTTGTCCGCTTTGCAGAGTCATATTAACGTCTTTTACCGCCTCAAACCAACGCTTGGTGCCGCCAAATAGACTTTTTTCCATAGGGAATTTAACTTGTAAAGAATTAACCTCTAGAGCTGGTATCTGACTGGCTTTTTTATCGGTATAGTTGGCAAAAACCAGCGCTTGTCCAAAATCCTGCTGCATAAGGGTGCGGGTATAGTCTGCTTTGGGCTGCCCAAAAATATCTATCGTCTTGCCCTGCTCAATAGTCTGCCCTTGACGCATAACAATAATATCATCGCTATAACGTTTAACCAGATTGAGATCATGGCTGATTAGAATCATCGCCATGTTATGCTCTGACTTTAGATTATTCAATAATGCCAAAATCTCATGTTGCAAAGTGACATCGAGCGCGGTTGTGGGCTCATCAGCGATTAGAATATCGGGGCGCTGCGCTAGCGCCATGGCAATCATCACCCGCTGGCGCTGACCGCCCGAGAGCTCATGCGGATAACGATTAAGCTTATCAGCGGGCTCTGCGATATTGACATCATTTAGCAGAGCAATACTTTGCGCGCGCCACTCTTTTTTAGCCACGCCGCTTAGACGCAATGATTCGGCGATTTGCTTGGCGACGGTATGTAGCGGATTGAGCGCAGTCATAGGCTCTTGAAACACCATGCCAATACGCTGACCACGTATAGCTTTTAGAATACTGTTTTTATTATTGACATTATTGGCAGGAGAGTTGATAGGCAGTTTGCCGATGTCTTTTAAAGTGACTTCACCATCGATGCTTAGGCTATTTGGCAGTAGTCCTAATAGCGCTAAACTTGCAATCGACTTACCTGAACCAGACTCACCAACGATAGCTAGCGTTTTTCCTTGGTACAACTCATAAGATAAATCATCCACCAAAGCCATATTTGAGCGCGTATGAATACTAAGCTTATCCACGATAAGAACAGGCTCATTAGTAGAGCGACTATTTTTAGATAAACCATTTGTAGAGAGTTTATTAGGCACTATATCAGCGGTTTTATTGGTCATATTATTCATACTAAGAGCGCCTTGGGTCAAAGGCATCACGGAGCGCTTCACCAATAAAAATCAGCAAAGACAATATAAAGGTTAAGCTGAAAAACCCTGACAACGCCAGCCACGGCGCATCAAGATTGTTTTTACCCTGTACCATCAGCTCCCCAAGCGAGGGTGATCCGGGCGGCAAACCATATCCTAAAAAGTCCAAAGCAGTCAGAGCGATAATATTAGCCGTTAGAATAAATGGCAGCTGCGATAAACTTGAGGCCAGCGCATTGGGCAAGATATGTTTGAGCATAATTTGACTGTCAGATACGCCCAAATTACGTGCAGCCCGTACATAATCAAAGTTACGCGCACGCAAAAACTCAGCTCTTACCAGACCAACCAGTCCCATCCAGCCAAATAGCAACATAAGGGCAAACAGTATGGTAATGCTGGGGCTAAATAAGCTGACCAAGATAATAATCATAAACAGCTGCGGCAGCCCGCCCCACACCTCCATAAAACGCTGCCCAGCTAAGTCAACCCAGCCGCCATAATAGCCCTGCACTGCGCCCACAATAATACCAATCAGCGCCCCCGCAAGCGTTAAAGCTATGCCAAATAATAACGATACCCGCATACCATAAAGGATACGTGCCAGCACATCACGCCCCAAATCATCGGTGCCTAACCAGTTCTGACTATTGGGCGCCGCCGGATAAGGCACCCCCAGCTCCACGTTGGGCGTTTGATCAGCAAAAGGAATAATCGGCATAATATAATAGCCTTTATCATCGATTAGCTGTTGTACCGCAGGATCTTTATAATTGGCTTCGGTCTCAAAAATACCGCCAAAAGTGGTCTCAGGATAAGCGCTTAAAACGGGGAAATAATAATCACCCTCATATTGCACCAGTAGCGGTTTATCATTAGCGATGACATTCGCCGCCATACAAATAACAAAGATGATGCTAAAGATAATCAGCGATATAACGCCTAAACGATTACTACGAAAGCGCTCGAGCCTTGCTTGCCAAATAGGATTTAGGCGAGGTTTTTTTTCTTTAGCTAAAGGCGCTGTTGAAGATAACGAAGAACTTGACATCAGCGCCCCTCAAAATCAATTCGTGGATCAATCAAGTGATAGCTCAAATCACTAATCAGCTGTAATAGTAGACCGACTAAAGTAAAGATAAATAACGTCCCAAATATCACCGGATAATCCCGCTGCTGAATGGCTTCAAAACCAAGCAAGCCTAAACCATCAAGTTTGAAGATAATCTCAATTAAAAAATTACTGGCAAAGAAAATGCCCACAATAGCCGCTGGGATACCAGCAATAATGATCAGCATAGCATTACGAAACACATGACCATAGAGTACTTGGCGCTCGCCTAAACCTTTGGCGCGGGCGGTAAGCACATATTGCTTACCAAGCTCCTCTAAAAAACTAAATTTAGTCAGGTAAGTCAAACCTGCAAAGCCGCCAACCGTACTTGCCAGCAGCGGTAGTGCCAAATGCCAAAAGTAATCTTTGATTTTGCCCAGCAGTGAGAGTTGATCGAAATTCTCTGAGGTCAGCCCTTGCAATGGAAAGATATTCCAATAACTGCCGCCTGCAAAGAACACCAGCAATATCACCGCAAAGACAAATACCGGGATGGCATGACCGACTGCCAATAACATAGCAGTCGCCTTATCCACGGCTGAACCATGATGCATAGCTTTATAAACCCCTAAGGGAATAGCAATCATATAAATCAGCAAGGTGCTCCATAGCCCTAGCGAGATCGACACCGGAAGCTTTTCGATGATTAAGTCCGTTACGCTCTGACCTTTAAAAAACGACTCTCCAAAATCTAAGCGTGCATAATTCTTTAGCATCAGCCAAAAGCGCTCAGGTGCGGACTTATCAAAACCATACTGCGCCTTTATAGCAGCGACCATCTCCTCCGATAGTCCGCGCGTACCTTGATAGGTACTATCATTCCCGCCAGCACTGCCCGCCCCAACGTTACCACCTATCGCTTTATCCTGAGCACCTTGTTCTATGAGCGCCATTTGCTGCTCAACAGGACCTCCCGGAGCTGCTTGCACAATGACAAAGTTAGCCAGCAGGATTAAAAACAACGTCGGTAATATGAGTAGCAGTCTTTTTAGGATATAACGACCCATAATAACGACTTCCTAATTAACCTGATTGAAAAAACGATAGCCAAAAAAGTGCTTAAAAATAGTTAAATTAGTGCTTTTTAGATTAAAAGTTATCTTTTAGCTCACGTAGAGCCGCGAACACCGTCAAAGGTTTATCACTATCGACACTCATATTTTTTGCCTCAACCCCTGCTATAACGCTAGGCTCATTGACACGTAAGAACACATTAACCTCACGCTCGTGAGCTAGAGTTACGGGCAAGGTAGGAATTCCTGCTGCTGTTTTTTCTTCTGCTTGCGCTAGCGCCTGTTGCATCGCCACATTGTCAGGCTCAATTGACAGACCAAAACGCAAGTTATTGGCAGTATATTCATGGGCAGGATAGAGCAGCGTATCAGCAGGCAAGCCATTTAGACGCTTAAAGCTATCATAAAGCTGTTCAATAGTGCCAGTGAACACCCGACCACAGCCGGCACTAAATAGGGTATCACCACAAAAACAATGCTTTTGCCCATCAATATCTAAAACATAGGCCACATGTGTTGCGGTATGACCTGATACATCCCATATTTGTGCCGAACAGCCCCAAGCACTGACGCTACCACCATCTTTAATCGTTTGATCTTCTTCAACGCCATGTTCGCTATGGGCGACGATATGAGTCATAGGAAAATACTCTTGCAGCTCCATGACGCCGCCAATATGGTCGTGATGATGATGCGTCGTCCAGATTGAAGTCAGCTCCAAACTATGCTCTTGCATATATTCCGCGACGGGCTCAGCTTGACCGGGATCAATAACGATCGCTTGTTTATTATTCTTATTAATTAGCGTCCAAATATAGTTATCATTGAATGCTTTTATTGGATGAATTTGAATACTCATATGAATTCCTTACTTACTAGAAGTTATATTCGTTTATTGCCATTTTAATTAAATTCTCGGTTAAAGGTGTCATTTACTTTTTGTATCAATAGCTATTTTATTGTTTTAAATATTGGTTAATACGCTGCTCAGCTTTTTTATCCACCCACCAGTAGTCGATACCAACCGCATTGGTGGGAAGTTTTTCAGTATGACGATATTGATCCCAGTAGGCCACATTGGTACCTGATTTGCCATATAACGGTACTAGGTAGTGACCCGCTCGTAACAAGCGATCAAGCACTTTAGTATATAATATAATCTCTTGGCGATTTGACGCATCACTAAGCTGATCTACTATACTATCGATTGCTGCGTTTTTAATACCTATACTGTTACGATTGCCCGCTTCATCAGCAGCGCTGCTACCCCAAAACCCAGCTTGCTCAGCGCCTGGCGATAGACTTTGCGCAAAGATATCAGTGGTCATATCATAATCAAAGCTGCGTTTACGCTCATAATACTGCGGCCCATCGACTTGGCGCAATTTGGCATCGAATCCTAAACGTTTTAGATTACGGATATAAGGCAATAAAACCCGCCCCATCGTCTCGCCGGTCATGAGCATCTCAATCTGCGCCGGCTTGCCATCAGGCTGATAAAGCTGCATATCGTCATAGTAGAATCCGGCGTCCAATAATAACTGCCGAGCCGCCAACAAACCATCTCGATTAAAGCCATTACCATCACTAGTGGGCACTTGCCATTCACTTAACACCGCTTGACGTTGCAGCGGTTCAAGCTCAGAGAGTAATGGCGTGAGTATTTGCATCTCAGCTTCTGAAGGCGTGCCCGTTGCCGCCAGCTCGGAGCCATGAAAAAAGCTCTGCAGGCGCTCATACTGATTATGAAATAAGGTTTTATTCATCCATTCAAAATCATAAGCGTAACTGAGCGCTTGGCGGACGCGAATATCTTGAAATAGCGGTCGACGCATATTCATAATCAGCCCTTGCATCGGTACTGGATTTTGATTCGCTATCGACTCTTTTTTGACAAGTCCTGCTTTTACTGCTGGAAAATTGTAGCCTGTTGCCCAGTTGGAAGCTTTGTTTTCAGGACGAAAACGATATTGCCCCGATTTAAAGCCCTCAAAAGCAATCTCATCGCTTTGATAATAAACGAACTTAATCATATCGAAGTTATAGCGACCTCGATTAACCATCAAATCTCGTCCCCAATAATTGGGGTCGCGCACGTAGCTGACCGAGCGTCCCGCTTCGATACGCCCGAGCTTATAAGGGCCACTGCCCATCAGCGGGGTGAGACTAATCTTTTCAAAATCAGCATCTATAGAGGTTTTTGCAAAAACTGGAAACTGCCCCACGGTTAACAGAATCTCTTTATTATCATCTGAATTAAACACAAATTTTACTTGCTGCTTATCGATGATTTGCACCTCTTTGATGTCACCTAGGTAGCTACGAATATACATCGGTCCTTTGGTCAATAAGGCATCAAAAGTAGCTTTTACATCATTGCTGGTAACGGGTGTGCCATCCCAAAAACGTGCTGCAGGATTCAGCTGATAAATAATCCAGCTGGTATCATCAGGATCGTAAGTGACGCTGCTTGCCAGCTGCGGATACATGGTAAAAGCTTCGTTCAATGAGCCCGTCATTAAGGTGTCATAAAGATAATCAGTACCAATCACCGGCACACCAGTGGTCATCCATTTATTGGTGCTATTAAAAGTACCGCGAGCATCTAGGGACAGCGTACCGCCTGTTGGCGCCTCTGGATTGGCGTAAGGCATAAAAGGTGCGCCAACATACTCAGCCGTACTATTATGGGCTAGCGCTTCAACTTTGATAGGCGCAGCGCTAGCAGCCGATAGCGGGCTGATGACGGTTGCCAGTAAAACGGCTGGTATGAAGACATCTTTTAACATAAGATTAACATAGAGTTTTTATCATAATAGAAGCTATTAAAGCCATATAAATGAGCTATATTGCCAAACTGCGAATTTTCATCATAACAAATTTCGCTTTTTTAACCTAATAATTTGCCAAGATAAGCACAGGGTACTGTAAATCATTGGGCTAACAAGCTATCGAATTTTCTATAAAAAAAGGTGCAACTTTTCGCAGTTACACCTTTATTATTCTTTTAAAGCTTAAATGAGCTAACAGTTTTAAATTTAAGCGTACTTTTGCTCAAAGTCCTTCATAAAGTCAACCAGTTGCTGTACCCAATCAAGCGATACTGCATTATAAATACTGGCACGCATGCCGCCGACATCACGATGACCTTTTAGACCCAAAAAACCTGCTTTTTCTGATTCTTCTAAGAACACTTTATCAAGATTACTATCGGCTAAAGTAAAAGGAACGTTCATGATAGAGCGATACTTATGCGCCACTGGATTGTTATAAAAAGAGCTATCATCAATGGTTTTATAGAGCAAATCTGCCTTTTGCTGATTGATTTTGTAAATAGCTTCAACCCCGCCTTGTTCTTCTAACCACTCAAATACCAGTCCAGCTAAATACCAAGAATAGGTCGCTGGCGTATTCGACATTGATTCTTTTTCGGCTTGATGCTCGTAGTTCATCAGTAGCGGGCACCATTCGCTGGCCTTACCTAATAAGTCTTCACGAATAATGACAATCACTAAACCAGCAGGACCGATGTTTTTTTGCGCACCAGCATAGATCATGCCAAACTTCGATACATCTACAGGATGCGATAAAATAGAGGATGACATATCGGCAACGAGCGGCACATCGACTTGTGGCGGCTCAAATATTTGTAGACCATGAATAGTCTCGTTAGCGCAGTAGTGAAAGTAAGCGGCATCTAGAGTTGTATTCCACTCGCTTACCTCTGGCACATCAGTAAAATTACTGTCTTTACCGCTAGCGACCAGATTCACCTCGCCTAAACCAAGCTTGGCATAACGCTGCGCTTCTTTGATCGCTTTACCCGACCATGCACCGGTCGTTAAATAATCAGCACGCCCGCCATTTAACAAGTTCAATGGAATAGCTGAAAACTGTAGGCTGGCACCGCCTTGCAAAAACAGCACTTTATAATTATCAGGAATAGCCATCAATGAGCGCAGCTTAGCTTCGGCTTTTTCAGTCACCGCTATATAGTCTTTACTACGATGGCTCATCTCCATCACTGATACACCGCTACCTTGCCAATCGAGCAACTCCTCTTGCGCACGCTGCAGCACCGCAGTGGGTATCGTTGCCGGTCCAGCGCTAAAGTTAGGTAGACGATGCGGTGTAGACTTCTTGTCAGCATTATTATCAGCAGTAGCATTGGTCATCATTACAGTCCTATATGGTGTCGAATAAAGGGAATAGGTAAAGAGTAGTAAAAAACATTTTATAAAAACTATGTATAACAGCTGTTTTTAGGTTTATTGAGATATTTGTTGCCACAAGTCACGTTTGAGAGCACTATCGGCAAGCATTTCATCTAAGCTTGGTACCTGTGCAATATTAGGATGAGTCAAGCCCTCCGGCAGTTCCGTTAAGGCCGCCACTTTGATATCTTCACTTCTACCTATTTTAAATAGATAGCCGGCAAGGCTGGCGTTGGCAAGCTCAGCAGTATCCATCCCTACGCAAATGGGGAATGAAGTGGTCTCACAAGTTAATGATAACGCTTGGGTAATATTTTGCCAGAGTTTTTGACTGTCATTGTTAAGTGCTTGGATATCAACCATCACTATCCAATCGCCGTAGCGTGCCCCTTGCAAATCAAACGGCGCGACTTTATCAAAGCTGACATTATCTTGCTCATCAGCACCTTCCTCTAAGCTTTCATTAATAACAGGCGCTGTGACTTTATTTGACACTTTATCTAACAAGGGCTCAACGGCTTGTTCTACATTTGCTGGTGTTGCTATAGATACACTTGCAATATCTACACTGTCTACTTCTGCATCCTCGACATCAACCGGCGCATCCTCAAACTGAGAACTATTTTCTTCATTATTAATAAGTGCTTGATTATTAATATCTTTAAGCTCAGGCTCAGAATCCACAGGTTGATAAGAGGTTGGTTGCTGAGCGGTTAACGCTTGCTCTATAGACGCAGATATCTCATCTATCGCTAGCGTCGGCGAGTTAGGTTGCACCCACTGCCCTATCCCCATCATCGCCAAAATTTGACGCTGCTGGATCTGACGTTGCTGTTTTTTATGTTGCCTTAAGAGAAGGTCTTGAGTATCGCTCATAGAGAGGTCACTTTCCTACTGGCTTAGCAATGAATTCATAGATTAATAATTTTGAAAGTCGAAATAACTAAAACTAAAAATGACTCAATAATAACGAGTTTGACTGACTATCGTAGCGTTTAAAACCTGTCTATGCAACGTATCCCTTCTAACTAAGAAGCATTATAAGCTATTTCATCCTGATAATGCTGCCACTCTAGCAGATAAAATTTTAAGCAAAAAAAACCCTTTAATCTGTATATATTAAAGGGAACGATAAGGTCTGCTAAATAAATTTTAGGCAAAAAAAAGCGACTCCATCAGCACATCCTCGGCACACATTATAACTACTACCGTTGCTACCTTCCGGTCCTGGCGGGATTCATAGAACAATGTTGCGAGGCTACCAATGGAGCCACCAGTTGCAGATTATACAAGGTTTTTTCGCTATTACAACCCCTAACGCAAAATTTATAAAGGTTATAGCAGATAAAAACTACTAGCCTATGGTTCGTTGTGGTTAGATTAACTTCCAAGGCGAAGTAAAATAAAACCTATACGATAGTTAACGGTAACTTTACCTACGTTAAACTATTATATTATTTATACTTTTAGGAGGAAACCATGAAAACTATCTCAATGAATAATATTAAAACAGCAGCAGCTGCTTCTGGTTCAGCTTTTTTATTTACCGCTATGATGACAGCTATGATGAGCAGTGCCCATGCTGAGCCCACTGGCTACGATCAACTTAGCTTTCAAACTGAGGTTAAAGAAGAAGTCGCCAATGATGAAGTCACCGCTAGTATGTATAAAAAAGCGCAAGCAACAGACGCGAAAGCCTTAGCCACAACTTTAAATACCTCTATCAATAATGCATTAAGCATAGCCAAACGCTACCCTAGCGTGACTGTCAGTACCGGACAACAACGTACTTATCCACGTTATGATAAAAATGACAAAATAATCGGCTGGACCGGACAGGTCAATATTGACTTAAAGAGCACTGATTTTGTAGCGACCAGCCAGCTCATTGCTGACTTGCAAGAAACCTTAGTTATGGAAAATCTAAACTTTGGGGTTTCTGACAGTAAAAAGGATGCGCTGGAGCAAAAGCTCATGACCGACGCTTCGCGTGCCTTTCAGCAACAAGCCAAGAACCTGACCCGTGCTTGGAATGCTAAAGGTTATCGGGTGGTTAATGTCAGTTTAAATACCGGTAGTAATTATCCACGCCCAATGTACAGTACTATGAATGCAAGAGCTGAGATGGCTGATGCCTCTGTACCGAGTCAAAGCTTTGAATCAGGCAATAGCACTATCTCAGTGACGGCTAATGGCACTATTGAGCTGGCAAAATAATTTGCTGATTGAATTAAAACATTAAAAGCGAGCACGTTAAATCATGCTCGCCTTTGGTTTTAACGATATGTTTCGAAGTCTTTATTGGGTTAGAGCGGGCTGAGGTTTAGCACTATCTTTTTGACGCAACTTTAAAAGCATTTTTTGATGCCAAGGGAGCAGCTGATAAGCTTGCAACTGCTGCGCTAGTTTTTTCTTATTCTGTAGCATGGTCGTATTTTGAATCACATAGACCGTACGTTCTACAGTGTTTATTACTTCTCCTAGCTTATTTTTGACTAACGCTTGAATACTATGCTGCCCCGGCAACATATCTATAGTTGCAATAGAAGCATTCAGTCCTCTAGCAACCTCTTCCCCATCCAAATAAATATGAACACTATCTCCGCTTTGCAAGGCAGGTGACAGTTGCACATTGACTACAATACTTTGAGCAGGGCGCTGATAAGCGCGCTCTGCACTAGGCTCAGTAATAGCCAGTTGATAGTTCACTGCTTGCTGATAAGTTGATTGGAGTTCGGTAGCTTGAGTGCTATCAGTGGACGGGATATTGTCATTATTCTTATTATTAACTGGATTTGAGCGGCTATTTGAGCTGCTGTTAGTAGCATTACCAGTGGTCACTCCGATCTGACTGACACTTTTATTAGCCTGCTGCTCATAAGTTTGCGGTTTATCAGTAAAGGTAACTTGACCGGTGTTTTTATCAATTACTTTATAAATCGGCGCCGCATTTGCCATAGGTGTATGAAAGGGTATATAAAAGCTGATGACTCCGATAATCAGACCTGTCAGCATTGTCGTTCTGTTATTTTTTAAACAATTAAGCTTTGATAATGCAGTCATAGTCAGTCAGCCTAGTAATTTTGCAATGATAGTTATTATATAGTCAGTACTAAATAAGATTTATACCAATAGCACTGTAACAGCCTTGAAGTGTAGCAACTGTACCTTTCTATTATGCGTTATTTTTAAAGCAATAACAGTAAATGCGCTATAAAAATTGCAGTTATTAATAATAAAAAAGCCAGCTAAGACTCACTTAGCTGGCTTTGATTTAAAAGTAATATTTATAGCACTTAAACTTCTATATCAACGCTAAACACTTATTAACGCTAATTATTTATTAGCATCAATCACTTCTACTAAAAGGATTAGCAGCTATAGTACAAATCAAACTCTACCGGATGCACAGTAACGTTAACGCGCTGTACTTCCTCTTCTTTTAAGGCGATATAAGCTTCTAGCATCTCTTCTGAGAACACATCACCTTTTAATAAGAACTCATGATCGTCTTTTAACGCTTGCAGAGCAATCTCTAAGTTTTCAGCAACCGTTGGGATTTGCGCTTCTTCTTCTGGTGGCAAATCATATAGGTTCTTGTCAGCGGCCTCGCCTGGATGCATTTTATTCTGAATACCATCAAGACCTGCCATCAGTAGAGCGGCAAAAGTTAAATATGGGTTAGCCGCAGGGTCAGGGAAACGTGCTTCAACACGCACTGCCTTAGGGCTACTCACATGCGGGATACGGATAGAAGCTGAACGGTTAGAAGCTGAATAGGCCAGCTTAATCGGCGCTTCATAATGCGGCACCAAACGTCTGTAGCTATTGGTTGACGGATTGGTAATCGCATTTAGCGCACGCGCATGTTTGATAATACCGCCGATGAAATACAAGGCATTTTCAGATAAACCAGCATACTCATCACCTGAGAAAGTATTTACCCCATCTTTTGAGATTGAGATATGCACGTGCATACCTGAACCGTTGTCGCCAACGACGGGCTTTGGCATAAAGGTAGCGGTTTTGCCGAATTGATGCGCAACGTTGTGCACCACATATTTCAATTGCTGCACTTCATCAGCTTTACGTACTAGGGTGTTAAATGCGACGCCAATCTCCGACTGACAAGGCGCTACTTCGTGATGATGTACTTCAATACAGCCTTCGCCGATGATTTCTTCTAAACGCTCACACATAACCGCACGCATATCTTGTGAGCTATCGATTGGGGGAACTGGGAAATAGGCGCCTTTGACCCGTGGGCGGTGACCCATGTTACCCCATTCATAATCTTCGTTGGTTGACCATGCCGCTTCTTCAGCAACGATTTTATGGCTAACCCCTGACATCTCAACCGACCATTTGACCTCATCGAAGACAAAAAACTCTGGCTCAGGGCCAAAATAAGCGGTATCACCGATACCCGTTGATTTTAAGTACTCTTCTGCACGGCGCGCAATAGAACGTGGGTCACGATCATAGCCTTGTAGGGTTGAGGGCTCAATGACGTCGCAAGTCACAACTACGGTAACAGCATCAAAGAAGGGATCAATAAAAGCGGTTTCTGGATCTGGGCGCAAAATCATATCTGAGGCTTCAATACCTTTCCAGCCTGCGATAGATGAGCCATCGAACATTTTGCCATCTTCCATAACCTCTTCGTCGACGCTGGAAGCCGGAAAGCTGATATGCTGCTCTTTACCGCGGGTATCTGTAAAGCGAAAATCCACCCATTTAGCGTTAGAGGATTCGATAAGATCTAGTAATTTATTCGACATGAATAGTCTCCGTTGTGGTTAGAGTTGTGGTTAGAAAGGTACTGCAATTTATTATTAAGATTGAGTGAAATTTTGCGAATGATAAAAAATTTGATGCTATTTTAGCAATATCTGACTCATAATGCTGAACTGTTATTCTTTATTAGCTCATATCTTTCTCGACTCACCTCTTTATCCACTCAGGTATCACTTATTAGTTTCATAGGCTACACCACTACCTGTCGAGATTATGAGACTGCTAGGGCTGCATTTTATAGAAAGCAAAATAGTGTTAAGATATCAAGCGCCGATAAAATGCTATAGTTGCTTGACTTCAAAACTGACACAGTGCTGCTAGTATTAAAGTCTATTTTATTTGGTGCCGAACAAGCTGACTGAATACTGGCTTAATAAATGATATTAACAAAATATAATTACCTAACTGGATTGAAACCACGATGATTCTAATGATCGATAATTACGACAGCTTTACGTACAATATTGTACAGTACTTCGGTGAACTACAGCAGGACATCACCGTCTGGCGTAATGATCAGGTCACTATTGAACAAATTAAAACTTTGGCGCCCGAGGTGATAGTTATTGGCCCTGGGCCTTGTGACCCAGATCGTGCTGGTATCTCCTTGGAAGTCATTGATACTTTTAAAGGAGTCATTCCGATCCTAGGTATTTGCCTTGGACATCAAGCTATTGGGCAAGCCTTTGGTGGTCACGTTATCAAAGCAGGCGCAGTTATGCATGGTCGTTTATCGGCGGTTTATCACAATAATAAAGGGGTATTTGCTGAGCTTGCTAATCCCTCACAGTTTACGCGTTATCACTCATTAGTCGTCGATAAAGAGCGCTTACCTGACTGCCTTGAGGTGACTGCTTGGACACAGAACGCAGACGGTAGTATGGAAGAGATTATGGGCTTTCGGCATAAGGACTTCGCTATTGAAGGCGTACAGTTCCACCCTGAATCTATTTTAAGTGAAGCTGGATATCAGCTGCTTAATAACTTTTTGCAGATTCATAATCTGGCAGTACTGAGCTCGGATGAACTACCAAAAGTAGGCTAGTGACGATACTTAAAGGAATAGCTTCTAAGAATATCTAGCAGAACAGCCTGCAATGTAATTTACAAAAGCAACTTATAAAAGGCAACTTGTAAGAAGCGACTTATAAAAAAGACAATAACCAGTGAGATTATTATGGATGTAGATAATAAAATAAAAAGTATAAAAAACCCGCAAGATATCGCTCAGCTATCAGACGAGAATATTCATCAAATACTGACCACCTCTTTAGGTAGAATCTTTCAGCATATTGATCTAACCTTTGATGAGATGTACCAAGTCATGCTTATCATTATGCAAGGCAAGTGTAGCGACGCTATGATGGGTGCTATATTAACGGGTCTGCGCATGAAAGGTGAATCCATAGACGAGATTACCGCTTCTGCTAGTGCTATGCGCGCCTTGGCCGCTAATATCGAGCCCAAGGGCTGTGATTATTTGGTTGATATTGTCGGTACCGGCGGTGATGGTGCCAATTTATTCAACGTTTCTACCGCCTCTGCTTTGGTAGCGGCGGCAGTTGGTGCCCAAGTTGCCAAACATGGTAACCGCGGCGTCTCTACCAAATCTGGCAGCTCAGATTTACTTGAGCAGGCCGGTATTAGCTTGGCGCTGACACCGGAGCAAGCAAAACAATGTATTGAAAATGAAGGTGTGGGCTTTTTATTTGCGCCAAATCATCACAGCGCTATGCGTTATGCCAATCCGGTACGCCGTGAATTAAAATCTCGCACCATTTTTAATATTTTAGGCCCGTTAACTAACCCTGCCAGCGTACCTAACCTAGTTATTGGGGTATTTACCGCCCAGCTCTGTGAGCCATTAGCAAAGGTTATGAAAAACTTAGGCGCCAATCACGTCATGGTGGTTGGTGCTAAAGATGGTTTAGATGAGATCAGTCTTGCCACTTCAACCACTATAGCTGAATTAAAGAATGGTGAGATCTCAGTTTATGAGCTGATGCCAGAAGATGCGGGTATTGAATCACAAACCCTAATTGGCCTTGATGTAGATTCGCCAGAGCAAAGCTTAGCGCTTATTCGAGCAGCCTTATCTGGTGAAGACACCTATGACCGCGCAGTTCTAAAAGCCCGCGATATGATCGCCCTCAATGCGGGCGCCGCCATATATACCGCCGGACTGGCTAGTAATTACCCTAATGGAGTTAGCCGTGCTCAAAAAGCTATCCAAAATGGCGATGCTTTGAAAAAGCTTGAATCATTAGCAGCTTATACTCAAAGGCTGGCGGCGAATGCTTAAGACTTACAGATATCAAACCAATAACCTATTTGAATGAACTGCAATCCGGACCCCCTTATGACTACAAGCTTAAATACAGATAATAAAAACAATGCTGATATTCCTTCAGTATTGCAGCGTATCGTCGAGACCAAATATCAGGAAGTAGCGGCGGCCCAAAAACAGCAGTCGCTTGAGAGTCTGCAAGCACAAGTAGCTGTCGATAAACAGCCGCGCCGTGGCTTTGCCAATGCTCTGCGAAATGCTGATATCGGCATCATCGCTGAGATTAAAAAAGCATCGCCTTCCAAAGGCATCATCAATCATAACTTCTCGCCCGCGTTATTTGCTCAACAATATGAGCAAGCCGGCGCCAGCTGCTTATCAGTCTTGACCGATCGTAATTATTTTCAAGGCGATGATGAGTACCTGTTACAAGCCTACAATGTCTCTAGCCTGCCAGTATTACGTAAAGACTTTATGGTCGATGTCTATCAGATCTATCAGTCTTATCTGCTGGGAGCAGACTGTATCTTATTAATTATGGCGTGTCTCAATGACAACCAAGTACAAGAGCTACATGCCCTTAGTCTCGAGCTTGGCATGGATGTATTGATTGAGATTCATACCAAAGACGAGCTTGAACGCGCCCTGCAACTACCGCACTCAAAGCATAATATTTATGGCATCAATAACCGTGATCTTAATACTTTTAAGGTAGATTTGCAGAATACTCTCAACCTAAAAGATACTTTAGTAAAAGCTCTAACTTCTGACAGCACTGATAATAATGACAAGCCTCTCATCGTTACCGAAAGCGGCATCCATAGCAGCGACGATATTCGCTTGATGCTGGATAATGATATCCAGCACTTTTTAATAGGTGAGCAGTTTATGAAAACCGATCATCCCGGTCAGGCGTTACAATCCTTACTTGCGAGCATCGACACACAAGCGTAAAGTATAGCTCATAAGGCTAATAGCCCTTTATTGAAGCTTAAAAGGCTACATTATTTACTAATCCATTCTTTATTAACCAAACAGATTTATTACTTACTTATGTCAAATTCTCTATTTTCAAAAGAAATGCAAGATCAGCTCAAAGAGCTCAAAGGTCAGCTGAGTAAAGGCCGCGATACTAGTGCTACTGATGGCGAAGATCAAAAACCTACCGAACCGGTATCCCTGCTCTCTCAAAAACAAGTCAAAAAAACCGTTAAACAGCTAGATAGCGAATATATCGACGATGACAAAGTGCTATTTATGCAAGCAATGCGCGGCGTTGACCCATTAGAAGATAAAAACGTACGCTCGCCTGTCGAGAATCAAAGCTCAAAAGCGACCAAACCTGATGCAGCTACCCTCTCCAAACGTGCGGCGGCTCAAGGCGGTGACAGTGTAGATTTGGGTGCTGGATTGTCAGATATGAAAGCCTTGCTGAATCCTGTCGCTAGCGAGGCTTACTTATCTCATAAGCAGCCCACCCTGCAAAACAAAATCTTTAATCAGTTAAAACAAGGCAAACTACGCTGGTATGATGCGGTCGATATTCATGGCAGTACTATTGAAGAAGCTCGCGAAGCGGTTACTCAACTCTTGAGCCAAGCCAAACAAAATAATGAGACCGTGGTCAAAATTGTACATGGTAAAGGCAGTGAAGCTATCTTGAAAACTTGTGTCAATGGCTGGCTTCGTCAACTACCAGAGGTATTGGGGTTTTGTTCAGCCCCGCCAAAAGATGGTGGTAATGGTGCCGTACTAGTTTTATTAAAGAGACCAAAAATGGACGACGAGTAAGCTTTTCATTAAATACAAAAGACTGCTGAGCGCAGTCTTTTTTTATCGCTAACCCAAAGGTTGCCATGACTATTAGAATCATTAAAGATCAAGCGGATTTAGAAAAACATATTAAGTCACTTATTGATCTTGAGCCAAGGTTCGCCCCTGTTTACAAGCAAGTCGGCTTACCAAGTTTAAGGCGTAATGCTGGAGGCTTTGAGCAATTGCTACGAGCCATAGTAGGACAACAACTATCCGTTGCTGCAGCAGCTAGCATCTGGCAACGCTTAGTCGATGCTCGATTGACTACCCCCCACGCTATTACTCAAGCAAACGACGATATGCTGCGAGCCCAAGGTTTATCTCGACAAAAAATCCGTTATACGCGCTCACTGGTTGAGCATGACATAGATTTTTCTGCTTTAGAGCAGCTATCAGATAATCAGGTGCTTACAACCCTTACCGCCGTGGTTGGCGTTGGGCGCTGGACGGCTGAGATGTATCTGCTATTCTCGTTAGGCCGAGCAGATATATTGGCTGTTGACGACCTAGCGATAAAAGTTGCCGCTATGAACCTATTAGACCTTGAAGAACGCCCAACCCCAAAGCAGCTCCAAACTAGGACGCAGCAATGGTCACCGCACCGTAGCGCAGCCAGTTTGTTACTGTGGTCGCATTATGGTCTGGTACGTAATAAAACAGCGATACCTGTATAAATCACTATTTACGTGACAGCTTCTCTATTCAAAATAGAACTAAGGCTGATTCCAGATTGATAGACTAAAGCCTTTTTTGGCCCGTTTAAACTTGCGTCTTGCTAGCGCGCGCCCACTATGTTTACGAGCCTTTTTTAAGCTGGTCTTATTATCCGCTTTGCTATCTACTTTATTGTCTACTCTATCATCTGCCGCCTTTGCTTCGTTCTGTATCTCGTCTACACCATCGCTACCTACCGCATCAGTCTCATTATCATTTGAAGATTCATCAGCCGCTTGCGCCTCTTCGTCCTCACTGTGATTTTCCTGCTCAAGATCTCCTTGGTTAACAATTAATTGCTGTGTTGGTAGCGCATGCTCGACCTTATATTTTTTCACTCTCGTCAATATGTCGACCAACAATATGTCTTGTTTGCCATAGAACTCTATAATATCAAAAGAATTGATATAAGCCCTCAGTTGAATAATATAGCAGTCTTGACGTAGCTCTAAAATATTGGCTTGATTCCATTCTTGGTTGGTCAACTCATGTTCATTCAACAGCTTATCCAAATCACTGACCATTCTGAATACTTCATCGATATCAGCGCTGCGTTTTATATATAAGTTGTGCAAAAAGTGGAACATATCACGTGAAGTAAAATTCTCAATCTGCATAGATGAAAAGTCGCCGTTGGGAACGGTAACCACGGTACGGTTCAAGGTGCGTACTCGTGATGAGCGAATACCGATATCAATAACTGTTCCTTCTTGATCGCCAAATTTACAATAATCGCCGATCCGTACCGGCGAATCTGCTACTACCACCACACTACCGACCAAGTTCTCGATGGTCTTTTGTGCACCAAGTGCCAAAGCTAAACCACCAACCCCTAGTGCGGCAATACCGGTGGTTAGATCAAAGCCCAAATTACCAAAAATGACAATAACGGCAAATATCAATAATAAAGCTTTAACTACTTTACTTAACAGTCCCAGAATAGAGACTCGTTCTGTAAAGTTTTTTCTATAACTTAAATTAATCGCTCTAGTAAATATAGCGTCAATTATTCGTAGCAGCAACCAAGTTACTGCCAGCCAAGAAGCTATTTCAGTAAAGCGGTTGATAGGTTCACGCAAGGTCACTGATACCCCAGCATAGACCATAACCTCAGATAATATCAGCGCCATTACTACCACTGATAACGGTAGTATAACTTTATTGGGAAAAGGTAATGGTATCCCGCGTACTCGTGGATAAACGATTCTTAACAGATGATAAGATATCCAAACCACGATATAAGTCAGGATAAAGCAGCTTATGGTCAATATAATTGCAGCCAGCAAATCTGCCAGCTGGTAACCAAATAACTGCTCGTCTTCCAAAGACTCTAAAGTATACTGCGATATCAAGGTGGGCCTGGTGTTCTCTATAACCTCAGGTACTAAGCTTAGGGTTTCAGTGGAAAACTGCCAGTACTGCTCACCTTTCTCAGACACTACCCGTTCTAGTATTAGCGGCACATTTTTATCATTGATGCTGATGTTGCCCACTTTTTCTTGGTTAGCGGCCAACTGATCGGTCAAATTACCTTCAGGGGTGTTATTAATCTGCAAGTCAGGTTGAAAACGCCCACCAGCATCTAGCGCTTGCTTAAACTGACGGACAATCGTAGTCGGGTTGTCTGATTTGGATAGATTAAGATAGTTACTAGCCAATAAATAGTCGTTCTCACTAAGAGCACTAATAAAGCCTTGCACCGTTTGCCGTGGCGTATCTCGCCCAAAAGAGTCAGGAATCGCAGTGCGGCTGCTTTCTTCCTTATTGTCATTACCATTTAAGTCGAGCGCCCCAACTTCTGCTGCCATAACTTGGACAGGCATTACCAGGCTGATCAGTAACGCTAATAATAACGCCACTATAACGGATATTTTTTTGACAAATAAAGATGACGGCGTAGCATATTTTATATAACGCTCAGTAGACAAAACAAACCTCTTAATATGATTTAGGTATTAGCATTTAAAACGGCATTCAACCATAATAGTGAACTTATAAAAGCTGTCACTATGATAACAATTATTTATGACTGTATTGCTTTTGATTGCACTTATTTATAGCGAATTATGTTTTTGCTTCTTAACTACCTTTCATTGACAAGCTTGATGTTGATAAGCCTCATTAGTGAAAAAACGAATCCTCATTGAGCTTTGATGAAAACCATTCAACATAAGCTGAATAAACATTAGCTCAAAGTGGTTTATAAAAGATGCAGTTTTGTAGATAATAAGCGCAGTTTAAATGATCTATTGTTTTTTGTAATAATAACCTGCTGTTTTGTGTTTTTTAACTTGGTAAATTTGGAATCAATTATGGTGTCATCACGCTCGTCCGCAAGCTTTTATCTTAGATCATCTGTTGTCAGTATCCTTGGGTTATGCGCCGTTCATACTGCGATAGCAGCAACCCCTGTCAATAATATTGATAGCTTTGAAGCAAATAGGCTACCACAAGTTCAGCTTGATGAGATAGTAGTAACCGCTACCCGTACACCGACTAAAACCAGCAACGTTATTGCTCAAACTCGCGTTATTGATAGTGAAGAGTTACAGCGTTATCAAGGTCAAACGGTGGTCGATGTGATTTCTCGTCAACCAGGATTTAGCCATTTTTCTAACGGCGGTATGGGAACTACTAGTAATTTCTATGTTCGTGGTTACGACAAAAGACAAGTTTTGGTGTTAGTTGACGGCATACGTTATAGCTCTATCGATGATGGCGGTGCAGCATTAAGTTTATTACCTGCTGATCAAGTGGAACGTATTGAAGTGTTATATGGCGCATCAGGCTCAAGTATTTATGGGGCAGATGCTATGGGCGGCGTTATTCAGATATTTACTAAAGGTGCTAACATTGAACAAAATAAATTTTCTGTAACCGTAGGAGCTGGCTCTCACGACCATTATGTATATGGCGCCACTGCACAGTTCAGAAACGATCAAGGTACAAGCTTGAGTCTATCGGCAAGCCGTAACGAAACCAAGGGTTTTAGCGCCGTTGCTCCCGATGGCTATGGTTATAATAAAGACGATGATGGCTTTAAGAGCAATAACTATAGTTTGAATCTCAACCAAAAGGTGAATGAAGCGGTCACGGTAGGTGTTAGTGGCTTATATGCTGACTCTACCACCGATATTGATTCAGCGGATCAGTATAACTGGGAGCCGCCCTATGAAAAGCTAGAAACAGCCTTACCTGACGCTTATGTTGATCAAAAAAACGGGGTTGCTAGCGCATATATCCAGTACCAAGATGCTGAAAAAACAGCTAAGCTAGCTTATGGATATAGTGTTGCCGACTCTTCTACCTATGAATATGAATCTAAGATAGGCAATCCAGATAAATATGATACCACGCAACAGCAGATCAACTTAACGGGTGATTATAAGTTACCGGTTGGTACTGCTATTTATGGCATTGAGCACCTAAAGCAAGAGTTAGACTCAAGTGTTTATGCAGCCGATGACCGTAAAGTTACGGGTGGTTATCTCGGGTATATCTTATCTAAAGACAATATAGATGCTCAAGCCAATGTTAGATATGATGATTATTCTGATTTTGACAATGAAACCACTTATAACTTAGGCGCCACTTATCGCCTCACTCCTGAGTTACGCGTCGGGGCAAACTATGCTAAAGGGTACCGCGCCCCTTCTTTTACTCAACTATTTGGCCCTACCAGTTGGGGAGGTAATCCAAATCTAAAACCTGAAACCAGTGATAACTACGAAGCCTTCATTGAATATGACACTTTACTGCAATCTACGCGCTTGACGGGATACAACAATAAAGTTGAAGACCTTATTGCTAGCGATGGTATTAATACCCCCGAATACCCTTATGGTAAAAACATCAATATTGATAAATCCAAGATTGAAGGAGTTACGCTAACCTCTGATTGGAATATCGATAACTATCTATTTGGTTTAAGTTATGACTATCAAAAAGCGAAAGATGATAGCGGCAAAGCGACTGATGGCAACTATTTACCCATTCGTCCCGAGCATAAAGGTTTAATTTATATGGGTTATAAGCTATCAGATATAGATATCCGTGCTGAATATCAGTATGTCGATGATTATTACTACAACACTACTAATACTACAAAAGTCGATAGCTATAATTTGGTGAATATCAGTGGCAACTACCAATTAACCCCAAATTTATCTATGTCAGCGCGTTTAAATAACGTGTTTAATGAGAAATACGTAACAGCCCCCGGTTATAACACCGACGGCACTAACTTTTTCACGTCTTTAACTTATAACTGGTATTAGATTTAATCTGAATATCAAACTTACCTACTCAGCCAAAAAGGTCATTGATTATCAATGACCTTTTTTATATGGTGGTATTTTAATAGGGTCTTGCTTTCACCAGTAGGTATTGAATATTCACACTAGCGCAATTTTATCATACCGTTAAATGACAATACGCAGGTGACAAATGCAGCTCTATATATTACAATAATGACCCTCCGAGAGGTGTTGCACCATCAGAAGTTATTTTTGTATTTAAGCGCTATTATCACGCTAATACCTTCTTATGTTAGGCTCGGTTAACTGTCAAATACTCACATTAGTGAACAGCGACAGTGCAAATAACGGCACCTGCGTTTTTATTCTTTTTATCTATTAACTGATAGGAGCATATTATGGACGCAGTGTCTACTAGCCAATCTGCCCATACGATCGACCCCTCTTTCACTGACTACAAAGTCGCCGATATTAGCCTTGCTGATTACGGTCGCCGTGAAATCACCCTTGCTGAAGCCGAAATGCCTGCCTTGATGGGCTTGCGTCGTCGTTACCAGGACCAGCAGCCCCTTAAAGGCGCTAAGATCGCTGGCTGTATCCACATGACCATTCAAACCGCTGTCCTTATCGAGACCTTAATTGCGCTCGGTGCTGAAGTGCGCTGGACCTCATGTAATATCTTTTCAACTCAAGATCATGCTGCGGCGGCTATTGCTGCGGCTGGCATTTCTGTCTATGCTTGGAAAGGCGAGACCGAAGAAGAGTACGAGTGGTGCCTACGTCAACAAGTGCATGTCGGCGGCGAAGAATCTGGCCAGCTGTGGGATGCCAACCTAATCCTAGATGATGGCGGCGACTTAACCGCGCTCATTCATGATGACTATCCGCAAATGCTCGATAACATCCATGGTATCTCTGAAGAGACCACCACTGGCGTGCATCGCTTAGTCGATATGCTCAAACAAGGTACCCTAAAAGTACCAGCTATCAACGTTAATGATGCGGTCACCAAATCTAAAAATGACAATAAATACGGTTGCCGTCATAGCTTAAATGACGCTATCAAACGTGCTACCGATATGTTCCTCGCTGGTCGCCGTGCGCTAGTCATCGGCTATGGTGATGTGGGTAAAGGCTCAGCGCAAAGCTTACGTCAAGAAGGTATGATTGTGCGGGTATCAGAAGTTGATCCCATCTGTGCGATGCAGGCGTGTATGGACGGCTATGAAGTGCTTTCCCCTTATATCGATGGTGACAATACTGGCGGTGCAGACAGCATCAATACCCGTTTGCTCCAAGATACTGACATGATAGTCACCACTACCGGTAACTATCACGTCTGTGACAAACACATGCTAGCGGCATTAAAACCGGGCGCTGTCGTTTGTAACATCGGTCACTTCGATACCGAGATTGACACTCAGTTTATGCGTGACAACTGGCGCTGGGTTGAGATTAAACCGCAAGTGCATCAAATCTTCCGCTCAGACGATGAGAACGATTACCTGATTCTACTCGCTGAAGGTCGCCTAGTAAACTTGGGCAATGCTACTGGTCACCCATCACGGGTAATGGACGGCTCATTTGCCAACCAAGTACTGGCCCAAATGTATTTGTTTGAAGAGAAGTTCGCTGAATTGCCTATTGATGATCGCTTTGATAACTTATACGTCAAAGTATTACCGAAAAAGCTGGATGAAGAAGTGGCTGCGGCTATGGTTGCAGGCTTCAACGGTACGCTCACCAAGCTTACCGAAGAGCAAGCCAACTATTTAGGCGTGCCTGTCGAAGGACCATTCAAGCCTGATGAATACAAATACTAATACCAAGGACTGCGACTATGAGTAAGCCGGCTTTCTCCTTTGAGTTCTTCCCTGCCAAAACTGAACAAGGCGGTGAGAAGCTACTCAATACCTTTGATGAGCTTAATAAATTGTCGCCAGCGTATTTTTCGGTCACTTATGGTGCCGGTGGCTCAACTCGTGAGCGTACCTTAGGTATCGTAAAAGCATTGATCGAGCGCAGCGATACTGAAGTGGCGCCTCATATGTCCTGTATTGGCGATGATAAAGATGAGATTGCTGAATTGCTTGAGCTTTATAAAAGCTTAGGCATCAAGCGTTTGGTCGCGCTACGGGGTGATCTACCCTCAGGTCAAGTGGGAATGGGCGAGCTGCCCTTTGCGCTTGATTTGGTGAAGTTCATTCGTGAGCACTCAGGTGATCATTTCCGTATCGAAGTCGCCGCTTATCCTGAAATGCATCCGCAAGCGCGTAGCTTTGAGTTTGATATCGACAACTTGGTTAATAAGTTCCAAGCTGGGGCAGATTCAGCGATTACTCAGTTTTTTTATAACGCCGATAGCTACCTTTATCTGCGTGACACACTGGAGTCCCGAGGTATCGATACAGGGGCTCAGCCCTTAGTCGCTGGTATTATGCCGATTACCAACTCTAGCAATCTGCTGCGTTTTGCCGATAGTTGCGGCGCTGATATTCCTCGTTATGTACGCAAACAACTGACGGACTTTGGCGATGATCGTAAAGCTATTCGCGAGTTCGGCTTTGACGTGGTTTATCGCTTATGTGATCGCTTAATCAGCGAGGGTGTGCCAGCCATGCATTTTTATAGCATGAATAAGGTTGAGCCTAATAAGAGCCTAGTAGAAGCTTTAGGTTTGGTTACTGAGTTGTCTTAGTAATTTAATGCATCGCTTATATAAAAACATCCTTTTGTTCTAATCTGTTGGCGTTCCTAGGAGCGCCATTTTTTATGGGTTTTATTTAGACTTTTCACTTAAAAATGATTTTGCTTTAATGACTTTGTTTTAATAAAGGTAGCGCAGTAAGGATGAGACTAGTAAACATAAGCTCATATTCTGTTATGATATTAACCAGAATTATTGAGTATAAAATAGGAATAATAAAAAGTGCGACGTTTTTTTTATGCGGTAGATAGCCAAGGTAACGGCAAGGATAACCTAAACAATAAGGCGATTGAACGCCCAAAGCTGAGTAGTTTGGCTATCGGTAGCAGCTTTGAGCTTACAGAAAGCATTGTGCATCACTGGTGCCGCGTCCTGCGTGCCAATATTGGTGAGCAAGGGATTTTGTTTGATGGTTTTGGCGGTGAATATCAAGTGCAGCTGAATGCCATTAGTAAAAAACAAGCCACCGTTACTTTATTAGCGCACCATGATGATGATCGTACCGCACCTATCATAAGCAAAATTGGGCTGGTTATGAGTCGTGGCGATCGAATGGACTATGCTATTCAAAAGGCCACTGAGCTTGGGGTAACCGCGATTCAGCTGTTAAGCAGTCATCATGGCGAAGTTAATCTAAAACCTACGCAAGTAGACAAAAAGCTCACTCATTGGCAGCAAGTCGCCATTGCCGCTTGTGAGCAGTGCGGCCTAAATAGACCGCCGCTCATTCTATCTCCTTTGCCTATCAGTATTTGGTTACAGCAGTTGTGCTCTGAAACTATAAACGATGCTATAAATAAGGCTTTGCCAGTTAGTCCTACCATTCAATCGCTCAGCGCTGATCCCTACTATCATATCTTAAATACTCAGGCAAACTTGCGTCTACAGCTGAGCGTTCCTGCCAGCGGCCAACCTACTATACCTGAGAGCCTATCAGCTGTTCTATCTCAAAGGCAGCCTTATATCGAGTTGTTAATCGGACCTGAAGGAGGGCTTAGTGATGAGGAGCGCCAACAAGCTGACGCCGCTGGTTTTGCAGCGTGGCAAATTGGGTCTCGGGTTCTACGAACAGAGACGGCCCCTGTTGTCGCTCTAGCAACCTTACACGCCCTTAGCTGAACTTATTTAAAACGTTAGCAGAATAAAAAAGGGCTTATTAATAATATAGAAGCATTACTTGCTATTAGTAGAAACAATATATATTATTTTTATTTAAATATTTTTAACATATAAATTTAAATTATATTCACTTTATTGCAAGTACTAGCTTGTTTCTCTCTTTGATACTTTTATAAATTATTTATGAGCTTGTGAGTGCGTACTATGACTATTTTCTCGCCACTTTCAGATTGCATTCAACACCAGTTATTCATTGAGCTCTATGAGCAGCTTGAAGAAGCAGTATTTATCTTAGATGCTCAGCTAAAATATATCGCAGTCAATCCTGCTTATGAAAAGATGGTTGGGTATGAAAACGACTTCCTAGTTGGTCGCCCCCTTAGTGTTTATGCTGCAGAGTTTTTATCAGAGCACGAACGTATGCTGCTAGAGGATGTCTCTAACAATCTAAACGATAAGGGGATTTATAAAAACAGCTTTACTATGACCAATCATTTTAGCAATACCCTTAATTGTCAGGTTACTTTGAAAAAAACTAATATCGAAAATAACATTTTTTATATTGGTACTATGCGCGATATATCCTCAGCTGCTAAAGACAAGCAACAAGTCCTTCATTTACTGAACTACAATCAGCTGACAGGCTTACCTAATCGTAAAGTATTTTTGAGTCAAAGTAATGATGTACTTCTGGACAGCTACCAAGAAGTGATCATTATTCGCCTAAATATCGATCGCTATCGCACCCTTATCAATAATTTTGGGCAAGATAAGGTCGATATTCTAATCACTAAGTTTGTCAACCGTCTTGACAGTCTTGAGCTTGAGAATCTGTTATGTTTTTCACATTTTGGTGGGGATGATTTTGGCTTATTATTTGAGTCTAAAGATGCCAACTTGGTTCGTCATCAGCTTGATAGCTTGATGCAAATGTGTGAACGCCCTTTTATTATAGACAGCAATAGTGTCTTTTTGCATATATCCGTTGGGGTAAGCTACTATCCCAAAAACGGTACTCAACTAAATAGCCTATTGAATAAAGCTGAAAAAGCATTGCACTATGTTAAACAGCAAGGCGGTGATGATATTTGCTGGTATAGTGATGAGCTAAACAATATCACGTTAGACAATATCCAGTTAGAATCTGAGCTGCGCCAAGCGATAGCAGCCAATCAGTTTGAACCTTATTATCAGCCTAAATTTTCATTAGAAAGTGGTAAAATCGTTGGTTTTGAAGCATTGGTGCGCTGGCGCCACCCTACTCGCGGCTTATTGACCTCTAAATCTTTTATCGACGCTATTGTAAAGTATAAGTTATCCTTTGAACTATTTTGTCAAATGGCTACTGAGGTCACCCAGCAACTCTCACATTGGCGAGCCCGAGGTTTTGATCAATCCATCAGTATCAATATTGATGCTGCTGAATTTAGTCATCCTGATTTTTTAGGCTTCGTTACTAGGCTGTTCGAGCGCTACCATATTGCTCCCGATCGGCTGCACATCGAAGTGACCGAGACTTCACTAATGTTACGCCATGACAGTGTTCAACAGCAATTAATAGCGCTTAAACAGCTAGGAGCGACTTTGGCACTTGATGACTTTGGCACCGGATATGCCTCCCTCAGTTACTTGCAAGAATTTCCTTTTGATTGTCTCAAAATTGATAAAAGCTTTATCACAGATATCACAAGCAACCCTACCCAGCAGACTATTGTCAAAGCTATTATAGATATGGCAGCGGCGCTTAATATGACTATTATTGTCGAAGGGATAGAAACTGAGTCACAACGTGACTTACTACTAAAAATGGGCTGTAAATACGGTCAAGGCTATTGGTTTAGTCGACCTGTTGCCGCTGATGTCGCTACTGCTATGTTGGCTTAATTCTTTTTTATCCATTAATAATTACCTCTTCTACCTCCAAACGTTTATACCTGCTTTGTATCCTCTTTAATCTCTGCTCTAAGTTTTAATCACAAAAACAGCAAGCTTACCTTAAGCTCTGCATCTCTATATTTATTTCATAATATTTTACTCATTAATGTTGCTGCTACTATTGATGCAAGGCAGGTTCATGACTTATCAGTATTATGACCAAACTTGTATAATCTCCAATGAACGCCTATCTTTCTAAGGCGAGTTTATAAAGACTATTATTACTCCTTCAATTTTTTAACCTTATTATTTTATCTGACCTGTAGTAGTGTCTATTATTATAGATAAAACTGATATGGACATAGTTACTACCTATACAGCGCTAGCACTGCCTTAGTTATGACTATGGTCATCGAAGGGCTGTTGGTCACCTACCAAAAAAGGACAAGAATCTATGCAATACAAAGCACCCTTACGCGATATCAAATTTGTTATGCATGAACTGCTCGATAGTGAAAATCATTATAAAAGTCTTCCCGCGTTTCAAGAAGCAGATCGTGAACTAATGGACAGTTTATTCGAGATGGCAGCGAGCTTTGCAGAAAACGAGCTGTCGCCACTCAATCAAAGTGGGGATGCTGAAGGTTGTCATTTTGACAATGGTAAAGTCACTACGCCTAAAGGCTTCAAAGAAGCTTATAAAGAATACTGCGAGCTTGGCTTCCCTGCTTTGTCTGCTGAAGAAGAGTTTGGCGGTCAAAATATGCCTTTTTCATTATCTACCGTTATTAATGAGATGGTCGGTACGGCAAACTGGTCATTTTCTATGTATCCAGGATTGTCACATGGTGCTATTCAAACCATCGAACATCATGGTACTGACGAGCAAAAGCAAACTTATTTAGAGAAAATGGTCACTGGCGAATGGTCTGGTACTATGTGTCTAACTGAAGCACATGCCGGTTCCGATTTGGGTATTATCCGTACCAAGGCTGAGCCTAATGATGATGGCACCTACAGTATCACTGGTCAAAAAATCTTTATCTCAGCAGGCGAGCATGATTTAGCCGATAACATTATTCATATCGTTTTAGCTCGCCTACCGGGCGCGCCTGCTGGAACTAAAGGCATTTCATTATTTATCGTCCCTAAAGTAATGGTCAATGAAGACAATAGCTTAGGCGAGAATAATAACGTTGTTTGTGGTTCTATTGAACACAAAATGGGTATTAAAGCGTCAGCCACTTGTGTGATGAACTTTGATGGTGCCACTGGCTATCTGATTGGCCCTGAAAACCGTGGCCTACAGTGCATGTTTACCTTTATGAACGTCGCTCGTATTGGTACAGCAGTTCAAGGCCTGACTGCGGCAGAGTATGCGTTCCAAGGTTCTTTAACTTATGCTAAAGATCGTTTAGCTATGCGTTCATTGTCAGGCGCCAAAGCTCCAGATAAAGTAGCGGATCCTATTATCGTTCATCCTGCAGTCCGTAACATGCTATTGACCGAAAAGGCTTTTGCAGAAGGTGGTCGTGCACTGGTGTACTACCTTTCACACTTTGCTGATACTGTCGCCAAAGGTGAAGGTGATGAGTTAAAATTCGCCGATCAAATGCTGTCATTATTAACGCCAATTGCCAAAGCATTCTTAACCGAAACCGGTCTTGAAGCGGCCAACCACGGTGTGCAAGTTTACGGTGGTCATGGCTTTATCAGCGAATGGGGTATGGAGCAAAATGTTCGTGATACTCGCATCGCTTGCCTATATGAAGGCACTACTGAGATTCAAGCCCTTGATTTATTAGGCCGTAAAGTACTAGGCTCTCAAGGTAAACTGCTCGCTAACTTTGTAAAAATCATTCAAACGTTCTGCGCAGAGCACAAAGACAACGACGAGATGGGACAATTTATTCGTCCATTAGCGAAGCATGTAAAAGAATGGGGTGATTTGACCTCACGCATCGGCATGCAAGCGACCGAGAATCCAGAAGCTGTCGGCGGCGCTGCAGTCGATTATATGTACTTCAGTGGTTATGTCACTCTAGCCTACTTATGGGCACGTATGGCACTGGTTGCCCAAACAGCAATCTCCGAAAGCACTAGCGAGCAAGCATTCTATGATGCCAAAATCAAGACCGCTCAGTTCTACTTTGCCAAATTACTGCCACGTACCACTACTCACGTACAGCGCATCAGCACCGGTGTTGAGCCGTACATGAGTATGGATGTAGATCAATTTGCTTTTTAATTACTAGCATAAATCAAGCGTTACCCTGATTTTATTATCGGCGACATACTTAGGTGTGTCGCCGATTTTTTTGGTATGGTCTGACCGATTTTCGATGCTACGGCTAGTTAATATTTGACATTAAGGTGCAGATTTATAGAGTTTCCAATAGGATAATTTAAAAATTTCAGTGTGGAATTTAAATAATTTATTATTAATAACTCAAAATATACTCCACATGGATTCTAATTGGAGTATAATTAATCAATTAAGCTGTTTTAAGTAAGGAGCCCATAATGGCTAACAACAATATAACGCCTATTCGCACCAGAGCAGGCGACACCGAAAAGGTCACTATTAATTTAGGCTATGTCGATCTTGGACAAGTTGATTTGATGGTGCAAGAAGGTTTTTATTCTAATCGTACTGACTTTATTCGCACGGCCATACGCAATCAGCTCTCCACTCATGCAGATGTAGTAAGTCAAACCGTCGCTCGTAAAACCTTAGAATTAGGACTACGTCATTATAGCCGCGCTGATCTTGAAGCGGTGCAAGAGCGCAATGAAAAACTGCATATTCAAGTATTAGGTCTAGCGACCATCGCCGCCGACGTCACTCCAGAGCTGGTAGAGGCTACTATTGCCAGCATTACGGTGTTAGGCGTGCTGCAAGCAAGTCCTGAGATTAAAGCGGTATTGATTGACAAAATGGGTTAAACATTTGCACTTACTACTCTATTTAAACCTCATACCAAGCGATTATTTATAAATAAATAGCTAAACAAACAATTAAACAATGGAAAACGACCCATGGATTTTTCAAAATTTAGCAAAACCCCGCCGCATCTCAAAGAAGCGATGGAGCTGATGAAGGCAGGCCGACTAAAAGAAGCTACTACCTTGATTCAAAGCAACTTGAATGGAGTCGCAGCAGACAATAATACCGATACCAATACTGATGCTAATACAAACACGATGAAAGACGTCACGCCTGATAAGCCAAAGCTAGAAGACAGTGCGGCCAAAACAGCTAAATCTACCAATAAAGAGAAGCCAGTAAGCACAGATAAACCCTCTAGCGAACCATTTAATAAGCTATCTGATACGTTGCAAGATATTGCCGATAAAATGAAGGATTTTAAGCTGGATTTGCCCGCAGCAATGGATCTCAGCGCTCTGGGTAGCGGCGCTACTACACATAGCGAACCTGATATTCCTGCTAATGCACAGTTCCTTAAAGGCACGCTTAAATCTGCGCAAGGCAATCATAGCTATCGACTATATATTCCAGCAAGTTATGAGCAAGCGCTACAAAAAGATTTATCATTACCTTTAATAGTTATGCTACATGGTTGTACGCAGTCGCCAGAAGATTTTGCTACAGGTACACGCATGAACGAGCTGGCAGAAGAAAACCAATGCCTGATCGTTTATCCTTCTCAGCCCACTTCTGCCAATCCGAATCGCTGTTGGAATTGGTTTCAACCTAGCGACCAACATCAAGGCCAAGGCGAGCCTGCATGGCTGGCAGCCTTGACCAGATCTATTATTAAAGACTACGCAGTGGACTCATCACGGGTATATGTTGCCGGGCTATCGGCGGGCGCTGCTATGGCGATTATCATGGCAGAGGCTTATCCTGATCTTTATGCGGCGGTTGGCGTGCATTCAGGCTTGGCTTATCGTAGTGCTACTGACCTGCCGTCGGCAATGATGGCAATGCGTAAAGGCAGCTCTGCTAGTTCAAGTCCTACGAAAAATGGTAAGTTTGTACCGACGATTATACTTCATGGTGATCAAGATCATACCGTCAGTATCCGCAATGGTGAGCAAATCTTTGAGCAAGCAAAACAGCGTCTACAAGCGCAAAAGTCTGATTTGAACACTCAGCAGCATCAGTGCGGTTCCAAACAAAATCGTCGTAGTACGCAGCTAGAAATTCGTGATAATAAAGGCAATAGTCAGTTGAAGTATTGGAAGATTCATGGTGCTGGACATAGTTGGTCAGGTGGCAGTAGCGCCGGATCTTATACTGATCCAAACGGCCCCGATGCTTCGAAGGAGATGCTGCGGTTTTTCTTAAGTCATTAATTTATAATATCAGGTTTATAACACCAAATTACGTTAAAGTTGTGCTATACCTAAACTATTTTAAGCAATACAAGAGCAATCACCAACTTTTATTGCACGCACTATTCACGAAGAGATACACAAGCTTGAACCCTAATTTGCTAAACTTTAGCTACTAGATGCTCATACATCAACAAGAAAAACAAAGATTTTTATTTTTCTAAACTTTTTTTTATTCCAATCAAAGGACCAACTATGGCTGTCTACAATGCTCCCCTTAATGATATGCGTTTTATTTTAACGGATGTCTTTAAAGCCCATGAATTCTGGCAAAATAACGATAATTTATCCCATGTTGACATGGAAACTGTCGATATGATTCTAGAAGAGATGGCCAAGCTATCCAAAAATGTTCTATTGCCTATTAATCGCAGTGGCGATGAAGAAGGCGCCACCTTTGAAGGCGACGGCGTAGTAACGACCCCTACCGGCTTCAAAGAAGCTTACCAGCAGTATGCAGAGTCAGGCTGGGTGGGCTTGAGCGGTAATTCTGAGTATGGCGGTCAAGGCTTCCCTAAAATGGTTACCATGCTGACTGAGGAGATGGTCTTTACCGCGAACCAATCATTTGCCCTCTACCCTAACCTTACTGTTGGCGCTACCCTTTGTCTAAATGCTGCCGCCAGTGAAGAGCAAAAACAGACTTATTTAGAAAAAATGTATAATGGGGAATGGTCGGGCACTATGTGTCTAACTGAACCGCATGCAGGTACGGATCTAGGTATTATCAAAACCAAAGCCGTCCCTAATGATGATGGAAGCTATCAGATCTCCGGTACCAAGATTTTTATCACTGGCGGCGAGCACGACTTAACTGAAAATATCATTCATTTAGTATTGGCAAAAACACCTAATGCTCCTGAGGGCTCAAAGGGTATTTCTTTATTCGTAGTACCTAAATTCTTAGTCAATGAAGACGGTAGTTTGGGTGAGCGCAACACCTTAGCCGTTGGTTCTATTGAACATAAAATGGGTATCAAAGCTTCAGCCACTTGTGTGATGAACTTTGATGACGCTAAAGGCTGGATGGTTGGTGCAGAGAACACCGGTCTTGCCTCCATGTTCATTATGATGAACTATGAGCGTGTCACCATGGGTCTGCAAGGCCTAGGCGGTACTGAGCTGGCTTATCAAAATGCAGCGCTTTATGCCAATGATCGTGCTCAAGGCCGTAGTGATACTCAGCTGCAAAGCCCTGAGAAGCCTGCGGATGCTATTATTCATCACGCTGATGTACGCCGTATGCTATTGAACGCTAAAACCAATAGCGAGGCTTCACGCTGCTTTGCAATGTATGTGGCCAAAAACCTTGATGAAGAAAAGTTTAGTACCGACCCTGAAGCGGCAAAAGCGGCCGCAGCTCGTGTAGCTCTACTAACTCCTGTTGCCAAAGCATTTTTGACTGATAAAGCGCTTGAAGCCACTATTGATTGTCAACAAGTCTTTGGTGGTCACGGTTATGTACGCGAATGGGGTATGGAGCAAATCGTTCGTGATACGCGCATTGCGCAAATTTATGAAGGTACTAACGGTATTCAAGCGCTTGACTTATTAGGCCGTAAAGTTGCTCGTAATAATGGTAAATATATCACCCATTTCTTAGCTGAAATTCGTGACTTTGTCGGCGCTATGCAAGCAGATCATAGTATCAAACAGGCGACTTTAGACGCTGCTGATAAAATCGAAGCGCTCACTGAAACGGTACTAACTAACATCGGTGTGCGTAAGAGCGAAATTAATGGCTGTGCTGTCGATTATATGCATGCCTTTGGTTATTTATGCTACTCCTATATGTTTGCATTGATGGTCGAAGCAGCTAATGGTAAGCAAGGCGAGTTTTATACCAATAAAGCCAAGCTTGCAGATTACTTCGTAGGCCGAGTACTACCACGTATCGACGCTCATGTGCAGATGGTACAGGCAGGTAGTGGCCCAATGATGGACTTTGATCTTGATTACTTTGATGTACCAGCCAGCTAACTATATAGTTGCTGATTGGCAAAATCTTTAAAAAGTAATAAAAAGGACAGATAATATCTGTCCTTTTTTTGTCTCAAAGAGCCTATTAAAAATAACTGCTAACAAAATAATCAACTATCATCCCCAAGTTCCGACTAAAATAACTCAAGTATTGTTTTTGAGCAGTCATAAACAATAATAACTAGATCAGCGCTATCACTCAGATGAAGGCTACACTGTGCCAGATATAAAACATATTTTACAGCAGATTACTGCGCTCAGCGACATACCAGATCCTTCGGTACTCAAGCGCTTGATCGATGAATTACGGGTAACTGAAAAGGCACCTGTACTGGCTAATGAGAAAGTACAAGCGCTCATTGATACCTTACATCAACATCCTGAGTATGCCGACGGCTTAACCAGCTTTGTGCTCAAACTTATTATTCAATATCGTCAGATTGCGCTATATACTGATACCGGCATCATGTCAGACGAGAGCTTTTTTAGTAGCTTACGCCGTTTGATTGGTCATCGCTTCTTACCATTGCTGCCACAAGATGATTCCGTAGTTGACTTGGTTGGCTATTTATTTGACCATGCTTCCGATGAACGTTGGCTTGCCAATATTGAAAAAGACAAGTGGAATAAACTTGTCGAACTGCTCAAAGTTGAGGACAATCACTTACATCTAGTAGCTACTGCCAAGAACAGTATTTTAAATGCCATCATCATCTTATCTTATCGTATTAGCGGCATCGGACTACACCCTGATCTGATGGAGTCCTATCCGCAAATACTCAACTATTCAGCCTCCTTTGTGGCGCAAAACCAAGAAGCGGTCTTGTTCGTTAATCAATACCGGCAAGCGCACGAGCTTGACACCTTAACAGATGTCACGCCTGATCATGAGGTTGATGCAGCACCGCTACTGGTTATGCTTGAGCAATGTGAAGATATTGTAGCTACGGTACGCAAACGCATTTACAAAACTGGTATCTCTATTCGTCTGACTAACATGATGCTGCGCCTGGATCAAAGTCTACAACGTATGCGCATTTTGACTGAGCTGGTGACAGATGATGATCATAAGCGTGACTGCGCTATTATTGAGCTGGTGCAGACCCTCATAACGACAGCCCAGCGCCGCTATAGTATTGGTTATCTCATTGATAACAATACCAAACTATTATCACGTAAGGTTACCGATAACGCCAGCCGGGTTGGCGAGCACTATATCAGTACTGATGAAGCCGGTTATCGCAAAATGTTCAAAAAAGCCTCTATCGGCGGCTTGGTTATTGCTTTTATGGCCACTATTAAAATACTGGCTTATCACTTAGCGCTAGCACCGATGGGTAAAGCCTTTATAAACAGTATGATCTACGGATTAGGCTTTGTCTTTATTCATATCATTCATGGTACTGTCGCAACCAAGCAGCCTGCTATGACTGCCGCCGCTATTGCCTCAACAATATCGGATGGCTCAGGCAAAAAGTCCCATCAACTGACTAAGCTTTCAGAATTGGTCGTTGATATTTTGCGTACCCAATTTATTGCGATTATGGGTAACGTTATGGTCGCTATCCCAGTAGCCCTTATGATCTCGTTCGCATGGCTGCAGTATAACGGCGTACCTATGGTTGATGATACTAAGGCTGCAAGCTTACTACATGATCTTGACCCTTTTCGCTCACTTGCTCTACCCCACGCTGCTATCGCTGGCGTCTATTTGTTTTTGGCGGGTTTGATTGCGGGTTATTATGATAATTTGGCAGTCTATAATCGTATTGGCGCACGCATTCATCGTCATTGGCTACTCCAGCGCTTATTACCAAAATCATGGCTACAACGTTTAGGTGTCTTTGTAGAGGCTAACCTTGGGGCAATAATGGGTAATTTTTTATTCGGGGTATTCTTGGGTAGTACCGCTACTATCGGCTACTTATTTGGCTTGCCAATTGATATTCGCCATATTGCCTTTGCTTCAGCCAACTTAGCACATGGATTATTCAATTTATCAACATCAGAGCTGAGCTGGAGTCTTATTTTAGTATCGATACTTGGTGTGGCACTCATTGGTATAGTCAACTTGATGGTAAGCTTCTCGCTCGCACTGTTTGTCGCACTACGCTCAAAAGAGGTACGCTTCTTTGAATGGGGACGCCTGACTAGGCTGATCTTTGGCCATGCTATCAGCCACCCTTCTGACTTTTTTTGGCCACGGCAAAAACCTATGAAGTATGCTCGTATTGACAGTCGAGGGCATATGATTTTTGACGATAGCTCGATTCATCAAGGAGCGGCACCGCTACCGAATAACTATGTAGTACGGCGGTTGTCCGATGTCAAAATATCACCTGAGTCCATCCAAGCTCATGCTAAGAGTGAAAAGGCCAATCTTGACATCCATTATGACAATCAGCCCAAAAGTAGTGAAACCAGCTTCGATGCTAGTGGCGTTAACTATGAAGGACGAGCCACCCATACAAGCGTCCCCAAAAGAGTTATAGATCTAGATGATGGTTTAAACGATGAGGAGCTTAATAGCCAGCCTTATAGCGATAATATTCAGTACGATAAAACCAGTAAAACGCCAGCTACTAGCAGCGACAATATCTCTGATAGTACAGCTGGCAACAAAGAAGCTGACAGTAAAACTACTGGAGAGGCAAAAAACCCTTTACCCAAACCTAAGAAGCCGCCTAAGCTTCCTAATTAAGGCTGTCTGATTATGATAGAAACAAAGGGCTTTATGATAACTTAACTTGCGCACGCTTACGGCTTAGGACAATGTGCGCTTGAAGTGATGACTTTGCCATCGCCTAATCGATAGGCTAATAAATAATTGCCCCAAACACAGCCGCCATCGAGCGCACGAGCATGCGGCAAATCAACCTTACCCTTCAGTGCCGCCCAATGGCCAAATAGTATCTTGCGCTCACGTGGCATTTGCCATTCAAACCAAGGCAAGAAGTCAGCGGGCATTTTGCTATCTAGACTGGCAGTAAAGCTAAATTCTAATGTACCATCTTGCTTGCATAACCGCATCCGAGTAAAGTAATTGGTTATCGCCCGCATCTTGGTGAAACCGTTAATACCAGTATGCCACTCGTCAGCGGTTTTGCTATATAAATGCGGCAGCAATCGATCCAGCTGCTTTAAGCTGCCCTTCAGCTGCGCCTCTAATTGCCTAGCATACTGCTCAGCTTCTGCAATACGCCAATGCGGCGGAATGCCGGCATGTACCAGTACCGTATGTTGATCAGGATAAGTTAATAACGGCTGATGACGTAGCCATTGCAGCAGCTCATCGCAATCATCGGCGGCAAAGATCGGCGCAGTCTGATCCTTTTTCTTAATCTCAGTAGCCCCGCGCCAGACTGCTAACAAGTTCAAATCATGATTACCAAGTACGGTGGCGGCCGCCCCTTGTTCACACAGCGCCTTTACCTCTCGTAAAGTGTTTAGCGAATCCTCACCACGTGCGACTAAGTCCCCAGCAAACCAGAGCTTATCTTGAGCAGGATCAAAATCTAGGGTTTTAAGCAATTGCTGAAAGGCAGCATAGCAACCTTGCAGGTCGCCGATAACATATTGGTGACGAAAACTCATAAATCCTCAATAATTAGTATCAATAAAAGATTAGTTCTTATTACTAGCTGTCCAGCCTAGCTTTAGCTTGATTACTAAGCGCTACAAAGTCGCTGACGCTTAAGGTTTCTGGGCGGGCTTGTGGATCAATGCCACAAGCTGCAAAGTCATCTTCACTCAAGGTTGGCAGTAGCGTAGATTTTTTGAAGATTGCACGCAGAGTTTTGCGGCGATGATTAAAAGTTTCGCGCACCACAATGGCAAAATACGGCTCATCTTCTGCAACTACCGGCTTGGTTTTATGCGGCGACAGTCTAAATACCGCACTGGTAACTTTAGGTGCTGGATTGAAAGCTTCTTTAGGTACGGTCAATAAATAGTCGGTATCACAATGATACTGCATGATGACCGATAGACGCCCATAAGTCTTGCTACCCACTTCAGCAGTAATACGCTCGACCACCTCTTTTTGTAGCATAAAGTGCATATCTTTAATAACATCAGCGTAATTGAGCAAATGAAACAATATCGGCGTCGAGATGTTATAAGGCAAATTACCAACTACACGCAGTTTACCGCGCTCGGGGCTGTATAGCTCTCGATAATCGACATCCATCGCACTGGCTTTAATGATAGTGAAGTTAGGATGGCTATTAGCGCCAATACGGATGCGTAAGCTATCTGCCAAATCACGATCGAGCTCCACCACGGTCATAGCATCCACTTCTGCCAGTAGCGGCTCGGTTAGCGCCCCCATACCAGGACCAATCTCAATCAAATTATCATCGCGATCAAGATGAATACTATCGACAATTTGACGAATAACACTCTCGTCATGCAAAAAGTTTTGACCAAAGCGTTTACGAGGTTGGTGTTTAGTACGTCGCAGATTGGCACTAAGCGTCTGAGTATCAAACGAGTTTTTAGACATAAATGATTCTTCAATAGGATAATAAAAATAAATGCCGCTCGTTCAGCGGCAGCAGTATATTTTTGATGGAACAATTATATCATAGCTTACAGAGCAGATAATATGCGCTTCAAGATGGAGCAGTTACCTTGTTTGCCATCTCATTAGCCATTAGTAATGCTTGGTATAAGCTTGTAGTGCTAGCGCCGCCGCGGCCTGCTAAGTCCAGCGCCGTGCCGTGATCGACAGAGGTTCGAATATAAGGCAAACCTAAAGTTAAGTTCACCGTATCACCAAAGCCGTGCGATTTTAGAACCGGCAACCCTTGATCGTGATACATGGCAATCACCGCATCACAAGTACTCAGATGCCGAGTAGTAAATAGCGTATCAGCAGGCATGGCCTCCGATATATCGACCCCTTTGGCGATAAACTCTTGTAATACCGGGTTGATAATCTCTCGCTCCTCTAAGCCTAAATGTCCACCCTCGCCGGCATGCGGATTGAGTCCACAAACCAAAATGCGCGGCTGTTCTAGACCAAACTTGGCGCGCATATCATCAAGGACAATTTGTACGGTTTGACGTACATTTTCACGGGTAATAGCAGCGGGTACGTCTTTAAGGGCTAAATGGGTGGTCACCAAAGCAACTTTCATTTTTTGATTGGCAAGCATCATGACCACTTTATCGCAGCCACTTTGCTGCATAAAAAACTCCGTATGCCCGCTAAACATGGTGCCATCTAACAATTTGATATCAGCATCAATCAGGGCCGATTTTTGTAGGGGTCCGGTGACGATAGCAGCCACGGTGTTATTTGCCGCTAAGTTATGAGCAATCTGTAATTGTTCAGCTACCATTGGTGCATTATTAATATCGATTTGACCCGCTACTACTGGAGCGCCGCAGCTTGTATTGAGCACCATAAAAGCTTGATCTTCCATAGGCGCTAAAGAAGATAGCGTTTCTAGCATCTCCATACCTTGTTGCTCCATACCTTGTTGCTCAGGGTTTTTTTGTTCAGGGTTTTCTTGTACAGCGTCTTGTTGCAAATCAATAGTTTGCCAGCTTGGACAGCTAGTGAGTATACCAGCCGCTATCAAATCATCTGCCCGTGCTTGCATCGCTTTTGCATCAGCGGTTATCCAAATAGGACGCTCAAAGTCTTGGAGCTTACCGGCTTCTGCTAACAGCAATACCACGTCCATTCCAATACCTACTGGTTCGCCGGTAGTTATGAGCAGGGGTTTGTTTTGCATTTTGAATTCATCCTTATTATTTTAAGTATCTGATTACATTAAACTTATTATTTATATTGTTATTTTTAGGACCTTATTCAACTTAACGCTGGTTTTTAGAGAAATACTAAGGGATGCAGAGATAGTTAACGATAACAGCCGAAAAAAGGTCATAATGTGTTAAACTTTCGCTTTTAATTGTAGCATCAATTGGCTAGCGATTAAGGGACGACTTACTACTCTTACTACCTTTTAGCCTTTCTTATTATAGATACTACCTTTTATATATAATATTGCTTCAAAAAGCATTACCTTTGACATTTTAGCGGTTAAATAACCAACTAGGCACTCATGGCAGATACTGACAAAACCGACGACTTACTCAATCAAACGCCGCCACACAATATTGATATTGAAAAGGCGTTGTTGGCTTCTTTGATGAGTATCGAAGAAGCTTACGACAAGATTGCAGATATTGTCACCAAAGACGACTTTTATGCGGGACGTCATCAACATATTTTTGCCGCTATTGCTCATTTGGCAGCTGTGGGTGAGCCTTATGATACCGTCATGGTACACGATTGGCTGGAAGCTCAAAAACTACTAAAAGCTGCGGGTGGCGATAGTTATTTAGCCGATATTTTGAGTCAAAGTCCGGCAACTTTATTTAACTTAACGGCCTATGCGCAGCGCGTCCGCGAGTTATCAACTTTGCGCCAATTGATTACCACGGGCAATGAGATGTTGACGCTGGCTTATAACCCTAAAGATCAAACCGTCAGCGATATCTTAGATAATGTTGAAGCTAAAATATTTAGTATTAATGAGCAACATAATAAGCGTGCCGAGCAGCGGGGTCCTGTCGGTATCACCTCAGTATTAACCAACGTAATTGATAAAATCCAAGAACTTAAATCCAATCCTGACGGCATGATTGGTCTGCAAACCCCCTTTGTTGAGCTCAATAATAAAACGCAAGGTCTGCAAGCTGGCGATTTAATTATTGTGGCTGCCCGCCCCTCAATGGGTAAGACCACCTTTGCCATGAACTTGGCAGAAGGGGTTTTATTTAATGAAGACCTCCCAGTAGTGGTGTTTTCGATGGAGATGCCCGCTGAGTCTATCGTCATGCGTTTGCTGTCCTCATGGGGAGCCATTAATCAAACGCATTTACGCTCAGGGCAGATGAATGAAGATGAATGGGCGAAAATGATGAACGCCATTCAGCATCTACAATCCAAGCATCTATATATCGATGATAGTACCGCTCTACCGCCCTCCGAGCTGCGTTCACGTTGCCGACGCATCGCCAAAAACCACGATGGACGCTTAGGCGCTATCATTGTCGATTATCTGCAATTGATGAAAGTACCCAATCTCGATGGTAACCGGGTTGGGGAGATCTCAGAGATTTCACGTAGTCTGAAAGCTTTGGCACGTGAACTTGAATGTCCGGTAATTGCCCTATCCCAGCTGAACCGTAGCCTTGAGAATCGCCCGAACAAACGCCCTATTATGTCGGATCTACGCGAGTCCGGCGCTATTGAGCAGGACGCCGATTTGATTATGTTTATCTATCGCGATGAAGTTTATAATGAAAATTCCGATCATAAAGGCGTGGCTGAGATCATCATCGGTAAACAGCGTAACGGCCCTATCGGTACCATACGTCTAGGTTTTGAAGGTCAATTTACCCGCTTTATCAATCTAACGCCCGAATATTATCAAGGCGCTAGTTTTGATGATGAATAAATGTATCTATTTTTATTTTCAATGAGATGGTGTCAGCAATTTAAGTATGAAAATAATTGCTGACAGCTCCCAGTTATAGTTAAGAAGCTTCTTATGCGCAAAGCCACTATTACCATTCATCCAGCTGCCATTAGCCATAACCTCCTGCAAGTCAAACACCGTGTAAAAAGTGCCAAAGTTTTAGCTATGGTAAAAGCCAATGCTTATGGTCATGGCGTAGCAGCTGTCCTGCCTGCCCTACAAGATGCCGATGGTATTGGGGTCGCCAGTTTTACCGAAGCTTTGGAGGCGCGGCAATTAGGCTGGGATAAAACTATTGGTCTAGTAGAAGGGGTTTTTAGCGCCGGCGAGTGGCAACAGGCTATCGACAACCATTGCAGCTGCGTGATTCATCATCGCCCGCAGCTGGATTGGGCGTTAGCAATGCTGCCACCAAGCGATAGTCCAACCCGAATGGTATGGCTGAAATACAATACAGGCATGAATCGTTTGGGTTTTGATGCCGAGGGTGTTATTAAAGCGGCTCAGCTTTTACATGATGCCGGTTACCAGCTGGTTTTGACCACTCATTTTGCTAACGCTGATCAGCGCGACCATCCACTAAACGACATTCAAATTCAGCGTTTTTCTAACATGCTCAGTCATTTGCGTGAGCATATCGATCCCGATATTAAAGGCTCTTTATGTAATTCAGCGGCAGTGATTAACTTTCCTGAATATGCCTATGATTGGGTACGCCCAGGGATTATGCTTTATGGCAGCTCACCTGTTAGTGATAAACAAGCTTATGAATTAAATTTGCAGCCTGCCATGGAGTTTAGCGCTCATATTATGGCGCTACAAACTGTTAATACAGGAGAGGCTATAGGTTACGGTAGTCGCTGGATAGCTGGTGAGCCTACCAGAACGGCGCTAGTCAGTATCGGTTATGGTGATGGTTATCCTCGGGTCATTAATGACAAGGCTTATGTCTGCGTTATCGATCATAACCGTCAGAATAATTATAAATGCCCTATTATTGGCCGTGTAGCCATGGATATGCTCGTCATTGATTTGAGCAGTGCACCCGTTGATATCGCCCTTGATAGCCAAGTCATATTATGGGGCGCTACCCCGCATGTTGATGAAGTGGCTAGTCATGCCGGCACCATTGGCTATGAGCTATTATGCCGCCTAAGTGCTCGCCCCGAGCGTCTACAAGCGTAACGGTCATTATGTTGAGGTTATCAATACCTTTTATTAATAAATTGCCATAAAATTGTCCGTTTACATTGAAAGTAATTCCGCTATACTAAAAGTTTGTTGTCACCGCCGCATACCAGTTTATGCAATAAGATAATGGCTGATAACGTTCCATTGACTGTGATCGACTGCTAGGACTGCTATGAGTTTGCGCCACTTTTTGACCCTATCTGATTTAACCCGACAAGAGCTACAAGACCTTATCAAACGTGCTAGTGAACTGCGTAAAATGCAGCATGCCGGCGAGATTTATCAGCCTTTTGTAGGCCGTACGCTTGGTATGATTTTTGAGAAGTCCTCTACCCGTACCCGTATCTCATTTGAGACTGGTATGGGACAATTTGGCGGCAGTGCGATATTTTTATCGCCTAATGACACTCAGCTAGGTCGCGGTGAGCCGCTAGAGGACTCTGCACGCGTTATCTCCAGCATGGTCGATATCATCATGATTCGCACTTTTGGGCACGAAAAAGTAGAAACTTTTGCTGAATATTCAAGCGTGCCTATTATCAATGCGCTGACCGATGACTTTCATCCCTGCCAGCTGCTTGCCGACATGCAAACCTATTATGAGCACCGCGGCAGTATTGAGAATAAAATCGTCACTTGGGTCGGCGATGGCAATAATATGTGTGCCTCCTTTATGCAAGCGGCCAACCAATTTGGCTTTGAGCTGCGCGTAGCGGCGCCCTATGGGTTTGAACCTGATCCAAAGCTGATGGAGCGCTTCTCGCACTGCGTTAGCTTGGTTGAAAATGTTCAAGATGCCGCCAAAGACTCCAATCTCATTGTCACCGATGTTTGGGCTAGTATGGGACAAGAATCTGAACAAAATACCCGTGCCCGCCGGTTTGCGCCTTACCAAGTAACGCCTTCCCTATTAGACAAAGCAGATCCTGATGTGGTGTTTATGCACTGTCTGCCGGCGCATCGGGGGGAAGAGATTTCGCACGATATGCTCGATGATCCACGCTCGGTAGTTTGGGATGAAGCCGAAAACCGCTTGCATGCACAAAAGGCATTGATGGAGTTTTTGTTAAAAGATAAGATCAAATTGGCTGTATAAAATTTATATAATCAGTTTTCGTAGGGTGCGTTCTACGCACCTATTGTGAGTTGTGAAGCATAATCTCATGAATGGTGCGCTGGGCACACCCTACTAAAAAACTGCGAATAGTTTTAATATCTGAATATTCAACAGACCCTACTTTAGCGCATTAAAGTCTCAACCCCATTATTACCCGCCTTCAATAGCACATCGGCTTGATTCGCCGCAAAAACACCATTACACACTACCCCAACGATGTTATTGAGCACCTGCTCAACAGCAATAGGATTGCTAACATCTAAATCATAGGTATCAAGAATCACGTTACCATAATCGGTTACAAAGCCCTCTCGATATACCGGCTCTGCGCCCATTTGCACCAACTGCCTTGCCACATAAGAACGTGCTTGCGGCAATACCTCAATCGGTACCGGAAACTCACGCCCTAAGATATCGACACTTTTGCTAGCGTCAACCATACAGATAAATTTGTTGGAAGCGGCAGCAACGATTTTTTCACGAGTGAGGGCACCGCCGCCGCCTTTAATAAGCTGCAACTGCGCATTGACTTCGTCAGCGCCATCGATATAAATATCTAAAGTTCCAGCAAAATTCAGATCAACAATATCAATATTAAGCGCTCTAAGCTTCTCTTCGGTCACTTGCGAGCTGGCAACCGCTCCGGCTATTTTAATTTCAGGTAACAGCTCAATGAGACAATTGACAGTACTACCAGTCCCGACACCCAATATCATACCTTCTTCGATATAATTTAAGGCAGCTTTGGCAGCGGCTTGCTTTTGTGCTTGCTGATCACTCATGATAAATCCTTGACAATATAAAATGGTAAAAATGCGCGCCCATTATAAACGATAGCGGCAACTGATGTCAGCGTTATGATATTTAGGATAAAAACTAGGATAAAATGTGCTTTTCTCTCGGCTAAAATAGGCTGATTAAGCTTATCACGACACAAAATTTGCAATTGCGTCTTGCAAGATGACAAAAATCAGCATAGTCTAATCTATTTCATTTTTATCTTATCGCCTGTTAGGAGTTATTATGCTGTCGCACTGGGTACGAGCTATTTTGCAAGCCACTGTTTATGATGTTGCTATTCAAACCCCACTTGAGCCTGCACCCAAGTTAACCCAGCGTTTCAATAATGATATTCGCCTAAAGCGCGAAGACTTGCAGCCGGTATTCTCTTTTAAGCTGCGTGGCGCTTACAACCGTATCAGTCAATTGAGCGCTGAACAAAAGGCACGCGGCGTCATCTGCGCCTCTGCCGGTAATCATGCTCAAGGTGTGGCTTATTCGGCGCGTGAGCTGGCACTAAACAACATTATCGTCATGCCTACTACCACCCCCGATATCAAAGTCAATGCCGTCAAAGTGCTGGGCGGTAATGTCGACTTATATGGTGATAGCTTTGACGAAGCGAATCGCTATGCCATCGAGCGCGCTGAGCGTGAAGGCTTAACCTTTATTCCACCTTATGATGACGAGCTGGTTATCGCCGGACAAGGCACCATTGCTCTTGAGCTGACTCAGCAGTGGCGCAACATGGATTATGTTTTTGTAGCCGTTGGTGGCGGCGGTCTCATTTCAGGAGTAGCCGCCTTTTTAGGAGAAGTGGCACCGCATATCAAAGTGATCGCCGTAGAGCCGGTAGATTCAGCATGCCTAAAAGCGGCACTTGCAACTGGTGAGCGCGTTAAATTAGAGCAAGTCGGACTGTTTGTCGATGGCGTAGCAGTGGCACAAATAGGCGAGCTCCCGTTTGAGGTCATCCGTACCCAAAAAAGTGATGGTTCAGGCCCGGTAGTAGAGCCTGAAGTCATTACTTGTAGCAATGATGAAGTCTGCGCCGCCGTCAAAGACGTGTTTGAAGAAAACCGTAGTATCGTTGAGCCCGCAGGAGCATTGGCAGTTGCTGGCATGAAAAAATATATTGAAAGCCATAATTTGCAAGGTAAAAACTGTGCGGCAATTATTTGTGGTGCCAATATGAACTTTGATCGCTTGCGTTATATCGCTGAGCGTACCGAGATTGGTGAGAAAAAAGAGGCCATCTTTGCCGTAACTATTCCTGAGCAAACAGGCGCCTTCTTAAGCTTCTGCCGCAGTTTGCAAGGCCGTAATATTACCGAATTTAACTATCGAGCTGACAATCAGCAGTCGCCTGATTCTATGGAGCCTGCGGCGATTTTTGTAGGTATTGGTTTAAAAGAAGGGGATAAAGAACGCCAAACGATCACTGAGCAGTTAGCAGCAGATGGTTACTCGGCTCATGACTTAACCGATGATGATATTGCCAAGTCGCATATTCGTCATTTGATTGGCGGTCATGCCCATGTCGAGAATGAGCAATTATTAAAGGTTTCTTTTCCTGAACGTCCCGGCGCGCTACTCACCTTTTTAGAGAAGCTTGGTGATGATTTCAACATTACCTTATTCCACTATCGCAATCATGGCGCAGCTGAGGGCCGAGTGCTCGTAGGTTTACAAGCTTCTGAGAGCAATTCAAGATTGCTGCAAGACGCCCTACTCGATATCGGTTATGACTGTACTACGGTCAATGACAATATAGGTTATCAGCTATTCTTGAAGTAATTGGAGTCATTGGCTTTTAATTGGCAATTAAACCACCATTTATATCTTATCTCTTTGATATAAACGAGGTTTTAATGAAGAAACACAATAAAAACCATAGCCAGCCTAACAATACTGAAAACGCTGAACGCATGCGTATTGATAAATGGTTATGGGCCGCACGGTTCTATCGGACTCGCACCCTAGCCAAAGAAGCTATCGAAAGTGGACGGGTACACTATGCTGGTAGCCGGGTTAAGACCAGCAAAGAGGTTTCGGTTGGCGATGAGTTACAAATTCGCCAAGGCTCGGCTACCGCCATGACTGAAAAAACAGTCATTGTGGAGGCGTTAAGCGCTCAGCGTGGTAATGCGACAGCGGCGCAAGCCTTATATTCTGAAACTGAAGAGAGTATTGAGCGCCGCGCTTATTACGCTGAACAGCGTAAACTTGCTAACCTAGCTCGCCCTGATAATAAACCTAATAAAAAACAGCGCCGTGATTTACAACGTTTTAAAGATGACCATAATTGATTAGGGCGTGGTATACGCACTTGTAAGCACTACTGTAGGTCAAATCCTAAAAAGCTTTCACTTGTCTTTGAGACTGTTAAGCGTTAGGCTGGCTGATAATTCGACCCTACAAAAAAACCAAGGTCATCCTCCTAAATTTCTATAGCATTTTTCTGTAAAAACTGAATGTAATAAAAGGTCATACTATGCAACTTAAAGCATCTACACCATCATCCATACTGCTGGTCTGCTTGGGTAATATCTGCCGATCACCAACGGCTGAAGAGATATTTCGCCAGCAGGCAGCCATTGCAGGCATCACGATGAAAGTAGATTCTGCTGGTACCGGAGATTGGCATATTGGTCATAACCCTGACAAACGGGCACAGCGCCATGCCAAATCTCATGGCTATAACATCAGCAAATTGGTAGCACGGCAGGTTAACGCCGATGATTTTCGTAAATTTGATTTAATCTTGGCAATGGATGCTCAGAACCTAGCTGATCTACAAACCCTCAAAGACAGTATTGAAGATACCGAAAATAATGAGTCACTGGCTAAACTAGCCCTATTTAGTGCTGAAGATCCTACTTATGGCGGTGATGATGTACCCGATCCTTATCAAGGCGATGGTGATGATTTTGAGGAAGTGATTGAACGTATTGAATCTAGCGCAAAAGCATGGATTGAAAGCTGGAAAAAGGTCTAATATAGACTAATTACTGGCCAAAATTAAAAGCACTGTTAGCTTAAAAAAGCTCAAAACCTAGATTATCAAAAGATAATCAGTTAAAGGATACCCATTTTATATGAGGTATCCTTGATAGGGCGTATAGCACATTCGGCCGTGGCACTGACAGAGACTATTTTTTAGGCGATTCTAGATTAAAATATCTAGTTTAGTCATTCTAAGCGGATATTTTTAATGACGAAGCGGCAAAAAATAGTCCTGTCCCCAGCCGTTTATAAAGAGGGGCTGATGCTAAAATCAATCTATTTGTTGTAACTGTTTAATTAAAATCAGCTAGCTAAGGCATCTGCATTACCTGCGATTGCAACGATGACTAGACCGATTTTAGCTATCAGCAGTGTCTGCTTGTGAATGTGCAACACGCCCTAATAACTGACGCCTCAATTTTATCTATTTACTCTATAGGCCATTGTATGACCGCAAATTTGCGCCTTTATCCTAGTCCTCAATATGAATCCCAGTATGACTTATCGCATGCTAATACCATGGCACTAGCGTGTACCGCCGATACCGTTATTACTTTGACCGATGAGCGCCAGCTAGATGCTTTTATGGGCAGTTATCAGGATAGTCAGCCATTACTGGTGTTATCAGGTGGCAGTAATGTACTTTTGCCAACGAGCTTGGACGCTATGGTCTTACGACCCCTAATGCAAGGTATCACGGTTACCAACCGCTCCTCATCCGATCCGTTAAATAATGATAATCCTGAAGCTACTGTACTAGAAACTGTCGATATAGAGGTTATGGCAGGCGAGAACTGGCACGATTTAGTCACTTATACGGTCAATCAAGGCTGGTATGGGCTTGAAAATCTAGCCTTGATCCCAGGCTTGACTGGTGCTGCTCCCGTGCAAAATATCGGCGCTTATGGCGTCCAGCTTGAAGACTATCTGCAATATGTGCGCGCTTATCATCTGCCTACACGCTCTTGGCACCATCTAAGCGCTGCTGACTGCCAGTTTGGCTATCGTGATAGTATTTTTAAGCGCTCCCCTAATACTTGGCTGATTACGCGAGTAGGCTTTCGTCTGCATACTGATGCGACGAAGGTTTTAGCCAGCTATGGCGACGTACAAAATATTGCGCAGGATTATGCGATAAAAAACAATCGCACTCAGCCTACGCCAATGGATGTGATGCAAGCCATTATTGATATTCGTCAGCAAAAACTACCTGATCCCAAGCAGCTGCCTAATTGCGGTAGTTTTTTTCAAAATCCAGTTATTCCTGCCAGCCAATTTGCCGCCTTACAGTCCAGCTACCCTGATATTGTGGGCTACCCCATGCCGGATTCCATGGTCAAAGTAGCAGCAGGTTGGCTTATTGAACAAGCTGGTCTGAAAGGCGATGGGATTAAGCCCATTTTCACTCATCAGCAGCAAGCACTGGTATTGACCAATCACGCTCCTTATGAAGCCACCCAAAATGATGTTGCCCGCGCGCAAGATTATATTGCCAGCGGCGTTTATGACAAGTTTGCTATCACTTTGTCACGTGAACCCGTTTGGGTAAATGCCGATAGTACGATTGGACACGCTCAACATGTGGTCTAAACGCTTTTGGCGACACTACTTACGTTCAGCTGAACGTATGGTCAAAGTATTTCGTATTATCAATATTACTTTTTTACTGGGCTCAACTTTTATAATTATTGTTTTAATAAGTTTATTTACCCCTCTATTTTCACGTACTGTGGTGTATGGATTAAACCAGTTACCCCTCCCCACTATGAGTGAGGCCGCCACAGATTTATCACCAACGGCCTATGTGGTCCTGGGCGGCGGTTTGACTAATGACAATAATAACCACATCATCCTTAATGGTTATAGTCTAAACCGTATTCGTGCGGCGGCTATAGCCTATCATGATGCGCCGCTACCTATTATCCTAAGCGGCGCTGAAGCACCGTGGATGGATCAATGGCTTATCGAGCACGGTATCGATGAAAAGTTAAGTGAAAACGCCAGTATGAACACTTGCGAAAATGCACGTTTCACTGCAAAACGTACCCCCCTACAGCATGTTTATCTCATCACTGATGATTATCATATGGCACGTGCACGTCGGCAGTTTGCTTTAAATAACATTTATACCACTCCTATTGCTGCTCCTCTACCTGTTAACCGTAATTGGATGCAGCCAGCACAAAACCTAAGTCACTCGCGCCGAGCGGTCTATGAGGTTGCTGCTTATATCCGTGACATCATACGTCCGCAGACCGACTGCCGTGATGCCGGAGAAGTCACTATTCAGCAGTTGCTAACCCCACGGGGCGATGCGGTTAAGACCTTTTAACCCCAGCAGGTTTATTACATTTACAATAAGCGTATAATATTACGAGAAACGGCTATTTGAGAGGTTTATTATGCTTAGTATATTTTTGCTAATTCCACTGAGTTTAATGCTATTCGTGGTAGCTATTTGGGCGGTACGTTATGCGGTAAGATCTAATCAATTCGAGGACTTAGACAACGCCTCGCAGCGTATTATTTTGGATGACCGTCAAGAGCGCCGGCAAGTCATCCAAGCGCATGAGTCCGCTAAAGAAGCCTCACAAAAAGAGACTTTACAAAAACAAATCCTGCAAACGGATGAATTATCTCTAAATGACGGTGATAATGACTCGTTGGCAGAGACTACAAAGCAAGAACAAGAGGCAGCTACTTTCGATAGTGATAACAAAACCAATCAATAAAGAATAACATCTACAGTAAAAATGACCATGAGATTTTGTCTCATTATTTATCTTAGGAGAGCTTTACCATGACCACAGCATTATTAATTGCGGCATTTATGATGGGTTTTTTAGGGTCGCCGCATTGCTTAGGAATGTGTGGAGGCTTGGTAGCTGCCTTTAGTTTATCGATGAAAGATGTCAGTCCTGCCAAACGTCGTCGCCTAATTGCTACCTATCATTTTGGACGGCTAACCAGTTATTCAGTGCTAGGTTTAATCGCTGGAATAGTGGGCACCACGGTATTAGAGCCTTTGATGAAAGGTAACAGCACGCCACGTATTCTATTGGGTTTGGTATTAGCCTTCGTTGGTATCACTATGCTTGGTGCACCATTTTTAGCTAAGCTTGAGCGTGTTGGCATGCGCTTTTGGCAATTTCTTAGCCCGGTTCGCCAAAAGGTCTTTCCACTCAATACTTATCCGCGAGCATTAGCAGCAGGTTTATTATGGGGATATTTGCCCTGCGGTCTGGTATATGGTGCTCTACTTATCGCTGTTGTGGCTCATAACCCGCTAGGCGGTGCAGCCTTGATGTTCGTGTTTGGCTTAGGCACTGTACCGATGCTGGTGGCTACCCATGAGACAGTTGGCTGGCTGCGAGATAAGATTGGACGTTTGCGCTTGCGTCAGATAAATGGTGCTTTAATGGTACTATCAGGCTTGGCCGTCATTTTTGTTCCGATAATGATGAAAAGCATGCATGGCGGTGATCATGGACAGATGGATCATGGCAGTCCTTCTACTATGATATCTGATACAGATAACAGCACTCATCAAAACATGAATCATAGCTCAGAATAGATAGAATATACTCAATAACTAAAAAGCCCTCAATGATAATTATCATTGAGGGCTTTTGCTTTATAGTTTCAGCCTCTAACTATTGTTGCCACTGCTCAAGAGTAAACTTGGTATCTAAGTGCTTCTCAAGTGCGGGCAGATTAAAAGCGTCATCTTCACTGACAAAGCTAATACTTATACCCGTCTGCCCAGCGCGTCCTGTGCGTCCAATACGGTGCACATAATCATCAGGTTGATCTGGCAGGGTGTAATTGACTACGTGACTAATATCATCAACGTGAATACCACGCCCCGCTACATCAGTAGCCACTAGAACTGAGGCGTGACCATCTTTAAAACGTTGCAGGTATTTCTCGCGCTTTTGCTGAATAACATCACCCGACAACATCACAATCTTATGGGCTTGGCGCAGCTTATGATAAAGGCGTTTAACTTGGTCTTTACGATTAGCAAAAACGATGACCTTATCTACATCCGTATCGCTGATAATACGCTGCAACGCTTCTAGCTTTTGATCCTCGGTTAATAAGTAAAAATGCTGATCAACCAATTCGCTGGTTTTGTGTTCAGGCTCAATCTCTACAAACTCAGGTTCATGTAACCAGCGATAAGCTAAATTCATAACATCTTGGTTAAAAGTAGCCGAAAATAGTAAACTCTGGCGATCGGTATTAGGTGGCATCCGTCCTACTAAACGCTTGATATCAGGAATAAAACCCATATCGAGCATGCGATCGGCCTCATCTAATACCAGTACCTCTACTCGGTCAAGATAAACCATACCTTTTTGCATCAGATCTATTAAGCGTCCTGGCGTAGCAATTAAAATATCTACATACTGGCGCTCAAGCTCGTGCTGCTGAGTTTCGTAATTAGTACCGCCCATGATACAAACGCTATGCAAGGCGGTATATTTAGTCAGTTCAATACAATCATCAAATATTTGCTGAGCAAGCTCACGGGTTGGTGCCATCACTACCGCACGGGGCTCGCCTAAATAACGCTCTTCATCAGCGCTAAACGGACGCTTCAGTAGCGCCTCCATAATAGTAATCAAAAACGTAGCGGTTTTGCCAGTACCTGTTTGCGCTTGTCCGATAGCGTCTTGATGGGCTAAGGTATGCGGTAGTATTTGCGCTTGAATGGCCGTTAGTTCGGTAAAGCCTAAATCATTGATCCCGCGTAAGGTAGGCGCAGATAATGGCAAATCCGTAAATGCAGTAAAATTACTCAAAAAATCATCCTTATATATTAACGCAGGCCCAATCAGGCTAACGCTGGTCGCTAAACGCAAAAAAGCCAAGCCCATTGTCTGCCTCTCATCTATACTGTAATGCTTACAATATAGGCAAGATCTGACCGGCTTGACTCAGTAGTATATCAGCAGTTTGTGTCGCCATTATAGTACAGTTATTATTATAATGACGTTATGACTTATTCTTCTACTTTTCTAACTTCTTCAGCTTGAAGACCTTTGTCACCTTCAACCACGCTAAACTCAACTTTTTCGCCATCTTTTAAAGAGCGATAACCATCACCTTGAATGGCACGGAAATGGACAAAGATATCTTCACCACTATCACGTTGAATGAAACCAAAGCCTTTTGCGTCATTGAACCACTTAACGATACCTTGCTCACGATCTGACATAGTATTACATCCTAAAAATACGCTTAGCCCCTAATTCCTTTGCGATATTGCATATAAACGGGTACTAAAATTACAAAATTAAAATTTGGCTACTTAACCCCTATCAATTACTTAATTAATAAAAAAGACTTATTAATTTTTTGGATGTTGACAAAGGTGTAACAAGTAACAATCTTGCAATAATTATTGCTTAAAAAATATCATAGCACGGGTTTTTAGTAACATAAAGTCTTTTAACACATTTTTTCGTGTTTAGGGAGGTTTTAACTATTATTTTTTATATCTAAGCAGACAAGCTGCTATTATAAAGCTTAATTGACTTACTAATAAATGATATCAGCCCTTACTAAACCCGCAAAATAGGCTTGAGTTTAATCATTTTGTTTATGCTTTTAAACCCATATATTCTTTTTTAAAATTCAGTAATAGAGACCTTTATGAGCGCATCCTCTTCATCAAACTTTTTAACAGATTCCAATGATACTCTGCCAAATAAAACCTATAAATTATTATTGATAAATGGCGCCAATTTGAATCTACTAGGTAAACGTGAACCCGATATTTACGGCCATACTACCCTAGTTGATATAGAAACTCAGCTAAAACAGCATGCAGCAACGTATGGTGTAGAGCTGATATGCGTTCAGTCTAATCATGAAGGGAAGCTCATAGACGATATCCAATATCACGGCCTACTAGCTGACACCAAAGCTCAAGTCGATGCCATTATCATTAATCCAGCAGCTTTTACCCATACCTCGGTGGCTTTACGTGACGCTCTACTAGCAACCGAAAAACCATTTATCGAAGTTCATTTATCCAACATTCATGCCCGCGAGCCCTTTCGCCAGCACTCCTATTTTAGTGATGTAGCGGTCGGGGTCATTTGCGGTCTAGGACATTTGGGCTATCAGATGGCATTAGATTATTGGCTGAAAAATATTTATAACTGTCAATTAAATAGTCATTAAAAATCAAAACCAGTTATTACTAGCTTAGTTTATATAGCCAAGTTGCCTTAGTTAACCTAAGACTACTGGTTAAACAAAGTGAAGTTGATTAAAATATAGCTCAATAAATCAATACTTTTAAATATAAATAGTAGTTATTGCCTAATTGCTTTTATATTGAACTGACTCTCTCTACTTTTTCTCAACAATCCAAAATATACGGTGATATGAATGGCGAACTCGTCCGGAAAACGCTTTATGAAACTGGCTGGCATGACTGCAAGTATTGCTGGTAAAGCCGCTAAAAATTCATTAAAGCATCTGTCTAGTGACGAAGAAAAGCGGCTACAAGCACGTTCTGATATGATGCAAGATGTGGGTATTCAAATTGCTGAAACCTTGGGGGAGATGAAAGGCGCGGTAATGAAAGTTGGGCAAATCGCCTCACAATATAAAGACGTCTTTCCTCCTGAGGTAGCTACTGCATTAGAAAAGCTACAAAAAGACGCGCCGCCCATGCCCTACTCGCAAATAAAAAAGCAAGTTGAACGTGAACTGAAAACCCCTATCGGCGAGGTGTTTTCCGCTTTTGAAGAAACCCCTTTTGCAGCCGCTTCTATCGGTCAGGTTCATAAAGCCACGTTGCCGTCTGGACAAAAGGTGGTGGTGAAAGTTCAATATCCTGATGTCGACGAAAACTGTGATAGCGATCTTAAACAAGTACGGATGGCGCTAAGAATTGCAGGCGTGCTCAACATGAGTCGTGAGCTTCAAGAGCAGCTGTTTGCGGAGATTCGGCAAAGCCTGCACGATGAGCTGGACTATGTCAAAGAGGCTAATAACTTACGAGTATTTAGTGCTTTTCATGCCGATGACAAAGGTTTAATTATACCTAAAGTTATTGGCAGTCATTCATCCAAACGTATTTTGACTTTGAGCGAAGAGATGGGCGAATCCCTAACGACCGCCTCGACATGGGATAACGAGATTAAGCAGAAAATCGCTACCCGATTATTTCATTTTAGCGCCGGACAGCTCTTTGGTTTGTACCGCATGCATTGCGATCCTCACCCAGGGAATTTTGCTTTTCGTCCCGATGGGAGTGTTGTCGCCTACGATTTTGGCGGAATTCGTAGTTATAGCGATAGTGAAGTACAGCTATTTCGCAGATTTGCACAGCATGCTATTCGCGGGGATGTGACCGCTCTTGAACAAGATTTAGTTGCGCTTGGCATACGCTCGGATGACGATACCAACATTCCGGGATCCTTCTATGAAGAATGGTTGGCTATTGGACTCAAGCCCTTATCAATTCCACCCTTTCATGAAGGCGAGTTCGACTTTGCTAATAGTCAAATTCATCATGAAGCTATTGCTAAAATGCGCACTTCTTTAAAATACTTCAATCAATTTCAGCCCTCAGCGACCACAATGATGCTCGATCGTACTATATCAGGGCAATACTGGAATTTGGTCAATTTAGGAGTCAAAATCGATTTGTCACCCTTGGTGGAAGAGTACTTTGCTATTCCTGATTAGAGCATGTCAAAAGAGTTTGCTATCTACACATGCAGCGCATGACCACAACGATCGCAAAAGGTAGCGTTTACGGCGTGACCAAATTTACCACAATTAGGACAAGAGATTGGGTTTAATTGTGGACGCATATTACGCGCCAGCTCAGCAGTAAAGATCCCCGTTGGTACCGCAATAATGGCGTAACCGGCGATCATAACCATGGTTGCAATAGCTTGTCCAATTGGCGTTTTTGGTGACATATCACCGTAGCCAGTGGTGGTTACCGTTACAACTGCCCAATAAATGGACAGAGGAATACTGGTAAAACCATTCTCTGGTCCTTCGACCACATAAATAATGGCGCCGAAAATTGTTACTAACAGCACTAAAGATAGGAAAAATACGATAATTTTCTGCTGACTGGTTCTAAGCGCTGAAGCCAAAAACCCAGCTTGTTGCATATAAGCTTTGAGCTTGAGAACCCTAAACACCCGCAAAATACGCAGAATACGTATCACTAACAGGTATTGTACCCCGACAAAGAATAAGCTTAAGTAGCTTGGCAAAACCGACAATAAATCCACTACTCCAAAGAAGCTAAAAGCGTAACGTAGTCTGTTGGGTGCAGAAAATAACCTCAGGGCATATTCAATAGTAAATAAAATGGTAAAGAACCATTCTGCATAATAAAAAAAGGTGCCAAACTGCAAGCGCATGTACAGCACACTATCTAGCATCACCACAGCTACGCTAGCTAAAATCGCAATCAGTAAAACAATATCAAAAAGCTTACCCCAGCGGGTATCCGTGCCTTCGATAATAATATGAATGCGGTTACGTAGATGAGTAATAGCTTCAACGGATGGTTGCTTCATATAGTTCAGTAGCTTCGTAAAATCAAGGACTTGGCAACGCCCAGTGATTTATAGTGATAAAGAGAGTCGCAGGTTGGTCAAAATACCTATAAGTGGTTTATAATATCGACCAATTATAGCAATCATAACGACTTATAAGTTGCCACAGTGTAACAAAAAACAGCTTTTAACGACATATAATTAATAAATACTTAATCTTATAGTTATAAAAGCCGCTGTAAAATTTAATATAACTCACTTTATTAATTTTTCTATTTCTCATAATACGATATAGCGTAATTTAAGGATATAACATGGCAGGTCATTCTAAATGGTCAAATATTAAGCATCGTAAAGCCCGTCAAGATGCGGTTAGAGGTAAGGTATTTACTAGAGTCATCCGCGAGATTGTATCAGCAGCCAAACAAGGTGATCCCGACCCTGATAAAAACCCACGCTTGCGTGCGGCTATCGAAAAAGGTTTGTCAGTCAATATGACCAAAGACACTATCAATCGTGCGGTTGAGCGCGGTGCAGGGGGTGGTGACAATGACAATATGGATGAAATCAGTTATGAAGGTTACGGCGTCGGCGGGGTGGCGGTACTGGTCGAAACCATGACGGATAATGTCAATAGAACCGTCAGCGAAGTACGTCACGCCTTTACTAAATATGATGGTAATTTAGGAACCTCAGGCTCGGTTGCTTATCTATTTAATAAGCGCGGTGAGATCAGCTTTAATGACGTTAGCTTAGAAGAGGATGTCATGCTGACGGCATTAGATGCAGGGGCAGTAGATATCGAAAATGACGGTGACAGCTTGTTAGTCATCACTGAAGTAGATACTTTTGGTCAAGTTAAGGATGCTTTAAATGCCGCAGGCTTAATCTCAGATAACGCTGAGGTCACTATGTCGCCATCAACCAATGCTGAAATTGACAACCTTGACGATGCAGAAAAGGTAATGAAAATGATAGATATGCTTGAGGACTTGGATGACGTACAAGAGGTCTATACCAATGTCAGCTTCACCGATGAAGTGATGGCGCAGCTTGAAGAGTAGTCTATCGTTATACTATCGGACTATCCAGTTCGCTTAATACTTTATACCCTCTCACTCTTCTAAAGAGTTAACTTCCGAAACCAAACAGTATTAAGCTGTTTGGTTTTTTTATTGAAACTTTCAATTCCCCTTTATGAGTATTGTATTTTTTCTAATCGAGGAATATAATCAACTTAGATAGTAATAATTATCATTTGCAATACCATTATCTTTTGATAACAATAACTGGAGTTGGTTTATGAAGGCTACTTTATTCTCGTCTTATCATACTAATACTAATCTGGAAACTAGCTCATTGCATCTATCTTCATTATTAGATTTAGGTAAGCAGCAAATTGCCATCATTGATGAGGTCATAGCCAATGATCGATTTGGTGATATCGATAGCACAATCAGTCAAAGACTAAAAGATTTGGGGTTTTTGCCCAATACGACCATCCGGGTGATTGCCAAAAGCTTATTTGGCAAACCGCCTTACGTAGTACAGCTGGGCACTGGAGCACAGTTTAGCTTACGTACTGATGAGCTTATGAAAATCAGGTGTCACCCTTTAACGACTTAGTCGTAATAAATATAACCATTCGAAAACTACTCAAAAGTCACACTAAAAGGGCTTTCCTATACTATTCACTCATGAAGCGATGAATAAGCCATGTCCTACTCGATGCCAATCACACCATCCGTCGCAATAACTACCCCCATCACGCTTGCCTTAGTAGGCGCACCGAACTGCGGAAAGACCGCTACTTTTAATGTTCTGACAGGATCTAAAGCCAAAGTCGCCAACTATTCGGGAGTAACCGTCGATAAGCGTACTGCTACCCTACTGGGGCATTCTGGGGTAAATATTATAGATCTGCCAGGTACTTATAGCTTGAAAACTACCAGCCTTGATGAAGAAGTCACTCGTAAGGTTTTAATGGGTCAAATGCCGGGCGAGTCTGTACCTGATGGGATAATCTTCGTGGCTGATGCTACTAACTTACGTATGTCGCTGCGTATGCTATTAGAGCTCAAGAATTTAGGCTTACCTATTATAGTAGCTCTCAATCTGAGTGATGTGGCAGCAAGCCGCGGGTTGATAGTCGATGAATCCGTGCTATCAGCAGAGCTTGGCGTACCTGTGGTCAAAACCGTTGCTATCAAACGCAAAGGCTGCAAACAGTTATTAGATTTGGCCGATGAGTTCATTGAACACTTAAGCAATAAAGCGCCAGCCATGCGTTTTTATAATACCGACACTGATACGCAGTCTATGTACCAGATGGCAGATAACATTCTAAATCAGGCGGTGACGAGACCACAAAGCTTACCAAAATGGCATGAGCGTATAGATCAGTTGGTGCTTCATCCCGTCATAGGCATGGTCATCCTTTTGATGATTCTTTTTGTTATATTTCAAGCCGTCTATGCTTGGGCAGCACCGCTCATGGATGGGCTTGAATGGCTAGTGGGTAGCCTCGGCGTATTATTAGCAACATGGCTACCAGATGGTATGCTACAGAGCTTAATCGTAAATGGCATTATAGCTGGTGTGGGTAGCGTAGTCGTGTTTGTGCCACAAATTGCGCTACTTTTTTTATTCTTATTAATCCTTGAGGATTCAGGGTATTTGCCGCGCGCGGCGTTCTTATTGGATAATGTATTATCTAAAGTTGGGCTATCGGGACGCTCGTTTATTCCTTTACTGTCGGGGTTTGCTTGTGCGATACCAGCCGTCATGTCGACCCGTACCATTCCTAATCACAGAGAGCGCTTTATCGCAATCGCAGTATTGCCCATGCTTACCTGTTCGGCACGCCTGCCTATTTATGCGCTGATAATCGCGGCAGTTATTCCGAACCATAAGGTGCTGGGTATATTTAATTTGCAGGGCATGACTTTATTTATCTTATATATCGCTGGAATTGGTTCGGCCGCCTTAGTATCGTGGCTATTTAAACGTTTTCATCATACAAAATCAGAAACGTCTGCCTTTCCCCTCCTGATGGAGCTGCCTACTTATCGCCTACCTAATATCAAGCATATTGCTAGCGAGCTTTGGGACAAGGTAAGTGCCTTTTTAATGAAAGCAGGTACGGTTATTTTTGCTCTGTCGGTCTTATTATGGGTATTGGTGAGCTTTCCAGCAGCGCCTGCTAACGCTGCCGGCCCTGCTATTAATTATAGCTTTGCAGGTATGCTTGGGCATTTGCTTGAGCCTATTTTTGCACCCATTGGTTTTACTTGGCAGATGTGTATAGCCTTGATTCCCGGACTGGCAGCGAGAGAAGTAGTAGTTGCCGCTTTAGGTACGGTATATGCTGTAAGCAGTGTTAGTGACGATGCTATTAGCCAAACACTTATCCCCATTATCAATGCTGAATGGGGACTGGCAACTGCTTTTTCATTTTTAGCATTTTATGTTTATGCGCCTATGTGTCTTGCTACCCTTGCCGTTATTCGCCGCGAAACTAAATCGTTAAAGCAAACACTAGCTATCGCAGGATATTTGTTTGTATTGGCTTACCTGATGGCGTGGATAGTTTATCGAGTTACAGGGCAAATTTTTGGTTTTTAAGGAATGAGTTATGAGTACACCAATAGAATATCTTCTTGTGTTTATAATAGTGGCTATCTCTGTTTATTATGTTTGGAGCAGAGTAATCTTCAAAAAGTCAAAAGACTGTTCAGGCTGCGGCAAGTGTTCTAAATAGTAAAAAGCCAAAAACTATAGATAGCTTTTGGCTTTTTACATGCTCTTAGGAGTCAGTTTTAATACTCACTAATTTTACACTAGACTCCTTCCAGCGCTAGCAGATACTCCTTTTTATCGAGTCCGCCAGTATAGCCGCCAAGTTTGCCATCGCTAGCAATCACACGGTGGCAAGGAACAATAATGCTAAATGGATTTTTACCGTTAGCATTGGCAACTGCGCGGTAACCCTTAGGATTATTGACATTTTGGGCAAGGGTGGCATAACTGATAGTTTCACCATAATTGATATCTTGGAGTGCTCGCCATACTTTTTGCTGAAATTCAGTACCCAATGACAAATCCAGTGGCAGATCAAAAACCTTGCGCTTGCCAGCAGCATATTCGTCCAGCTGATCAATCGCTGTTAATAATAAAGCTTGGGAAGGGTCTTTTCTACTTAGGCTATTACTATCTATAAAGCTAAAATCATCAGCGCTTAGCCGGTAATGCTTTTTGAGCTGAGCAAACGACTTGGAAGCACGCCATGAAATATCATCCTTTGGCAGCCAATTTACTTCCACCAGCTTAGGGCTTGGATGCTCATTCGTACTAGCAATTAAAATCAAGCTATATTGCTCTAAGTCGGTAGTCGTTACTATCATAGCGTCTGCTCTTTTCATTAATAAGGTGTAAACCCAAAGGCTAGCTTCTCAAGATTTTAGCTTTCCTCAGTCTCAAACAACGCTGCAACGAACTGCTTAGGACTAAAGGCGCGCAAATCATCAATCGACTCACCTACTCCAATATAGCGAATGGGCACATCGGTAGTTTCAGCGATGTTAAAGACTACTCCGCCCTTAGCGGTACCATCGAGTTTGGTAATGGTAATACCGGTCAAAGGAACGACTTTATTAAACAGCTCCACTTGATTGATAGCATTTTGACCGGTGCCCGCATCAAGAACAATCATACCCTCGTGCGGTGCCGTAGGATCCGCTTTACGCATAACCCGCACCACTTTTTCGAGCTCTGCCATTAGATGAGTCTTATTTTGCAAGCGGCCTGCGGTATCAGCAATGAGAACATCGATGTTTTTGGCTTTAGCAGATTGCATGGCATCAAAGATAACGGATGCGCTATCGGAACCATGACCTTGAGCAATTACCGGTATATGATTACGCTCACCCCAAATCTGCAGCTGTTCAGTTGCCGCTGCACGGAAAGTATCGCCAGCGGCTAGCATGACTGACTTGCCTTCACCTTGCAGACGCTTAGCCAACTTACCAATAGTGGTGGTTTTGCCCACCCCATTCACCCCAACTACTAAAATGACGAAAGGTTTTTTACTGGTATCGATAACCAAAGGAGCTACCTTTGGCGTCAAAATATCAACCAATTCTGTTTGGAGCGCTTTATACAAAGAATGCGCATAAATCAGGTCGCCACGGGCAGTCTGTTCAGTCAAACTCTTGATAATACGATTGGTAGCGTCAACACCGATATCAGCTACTAATAACTGATCTTCAACCTCTTCTAATAACTCATCGTCAATCTCTTTACCACCAATGAGAATATTAACCATACCTTCGGCTAAGTTTTTACGCGATTTACTTAGCCCAGACTTCATGCGATTGAACCAACTGCCTTTTTGGCGGCCTTGCGAATCTTGATCTTGCGCTTGTTGACCGACCTCTGACTGCATCTCTGTACTAACATTACTACTCGTACTAGCGCTACTACTCTCACCTAATTGTGGTTGTAATGGCATAGTCGGCACCGTAGCAGACTTAGCTTTTACATCGTGATCACTAATGGCGACCTCAGTAGCTTCTGGAGGCTCAGGCGTCACAATTGGTGTCCCTAAAGCAATATCATCGCTAGTCTCTGACGCAGCATCAGTTTCAGGCTTATCGGCTATCGGTTCATCAATGATATCGACAGATTGCGCTGGCAGACTGGGTAAGGTAATATCATCGTCATCCAAATCATCAAGACTACCGTCAAGGTTGATGACCACGCGATTAGCATTATTGGGGTTATTCATAAGTTTGCCCTAAAAATTATCAAAGTTAGAGTCATAATTGAATATCAAATAAGCTCTAATTCTATTTGCATAAAAAATCATTAAAATGAGTATTGGTTTTACGCTAGTTTAGCATAATTCAACAACCACTTAGCGACACCCGAGCTATAGTAATGAATGATAAACTTATAGAAAAGGGATAAGAAAAGTTAGATTAAGGTTTAGACACAAAAAACTGACTTTAGTACTCTCAAACTCCGCTACAGTCGGTTTATAGTTAACCGCTCTAAGTATGGGTTCAAAAGAGAGCTGTCCAAATAGTTATTCATTTACGATAGGAACAAATATGTTACTCCTAACCACAGCGCAGCTATCAAGCCCTAAATCTCTATCAAGCGTTACTGACGCTGATAGCAAGCCTGTTTTTAAGAAGCGCTTAGAGAGGAATACTGATAGACGTTTCATATTAAAAAAAGCTAAAGCAATGGCTCTAATACTAGCCATAGCGGGATTATCATTTTCAGCGGTAGGCTGCGCCACTCTGAATGCCCTTGAGCCCACAGCTGTGCTCATCTCCGATATGAAAGATATTTTATGATAATTTTATCGCTATAGGAATGGCGCTATTTATGAACATGTTGGGAAAATTCGGCTAATAAAAATCTCTTTGCAAGAAAATCTATTTTTGATAACTGATCTTACTTTTGATCTTACTTTAAGACTTAGGAAAATTTATGTCCTCAATAATATGCACTTATAATGCTAATAAAACGCCCACCGCTTCTCATTCTAAAAGGGTTGTCAAAATAATTGTCGCTATGATTATGACTACTTTACTAGTATCAACCGTAGGCTGTAATACTACGCAAGGCTTCAAACCAACCGCTAGTGTGATGGTTGGGGGACATAAATCCATATAATATCCCATATTTATCGGTTGATTGTTCGCTCTCTTTATTCATAAATCTTATAAGTAGAAAACCTTATGCCTTGGTCTTTATTCGCTCCATCATTGCCATCCCCTTTATCCAAATATTCTAAAAAGTCAAAGCTAGGTATTGCTTGCGCCCTTGCTATAGCCACGACTCTTACTGGCTGCCAGACAACGGCTAACGATACAGCGACATCAACTGATAATACGCCTAAGAGTGAATTAGCAGCTGATAAATCGCAAACCTTGGCTATGGATATGTCCGGTCGGCATGAATATCAGTTAGATAATGGCTTAAAAGTTATTATCAAAGAAGATCACCGTGCGCCTGTGGTGATGACCCAGATATGGTATCGAGTGGGTTCAGCCGATGAGCCCGTTGATAAAGGCGGTATCTCTCATTTGCTTGAACATATGATGTTTAAAGGTACTACCAACGTTTCAAGCGCTGACTTTGAGCGTCTGATTGCCAAATTTGGTGGCAGCAATAACGCTTTTACCAGTTACGACTATACTGGTTATTACGAATTATTCCCAGCTAATCGCTTACCCTTGGCGTTAGAGCTAGAAGCGGACCGCATGACCAATGTTATCTTTGATGAGCAAGCGTTTGCTAAAGAGCATCAGGTTGTTATGGAAGAGCGCCGTCAACGTACCGATGACAATCCACTTGCCAAAGCGTATGAGTCGTTTCGTCTGTTGGCGCTACCTGATAGCCCCAAAGGCGAATCAGTTATTGGTCCTATGAACGAGCTTGAATCTATCACCCTTGCAGACTTGAAACAGTGGTATAAGACCTGGTATGCGCCTAACAATGCTACCTTAGTTATTGTGGGCGATGTGGAGCCGCAACAAGCACTAGCACAAGTTAAAAGCTATTTTGGAGAATTAACACCCAGTAATTTACCTAAGCGTCCCGCTGTCCGTCAGCAAGGTTTCCGTGGTTATCAGCAAGTCAGCTCCGAGCAAGCCGTTGAGGTGCCGGTACTATTAATGGGTTATAACGTACCGAGCTTATTGACTACGGATAACGAGAACCAAGCTTATGCGTTATCTTTAGCACAAGATGTGTTAGACGGCGGGCTATCCGCTAGGCTTGAGAGTCGATTGATACGTGAACAGGGTTTGCTGACTACTGTCGGCACCTCTTATGACTTGCTTGATCGCGGCGACGGATTATTCTTAGTGCAAGCGACGCCGCGTGAAGGGGTGAGTTTGGAGCGTGCGCAAAAAGCTATCATGGCTGAGATTGACAAGTTGGCTACTGACCCTATCAAGGCTGAGGAGATTAGCCGCGCTAAGACCAACACCATGACAGGTCTGATTTATGCTCAAGACAGTATGGCAGGACAGGCTCGAATGATTGGCTCATTACAAACTATTGGTCTTGATGATAGGTTGCTGGCAGAGCTACCAAACAAGCTGGATAAAGTTACGGTTGCAGACATAAAAGCCGCCAGCAAAAAGTATTTGGTAAACAATAACTTAACCGTTATGTATATCGTACCGCCTAATAAAGAAGGCAATGCGGCTAAATAACGGTTATGAATAACGCAGCCAATCATCCAAAATACGCTAACCCTTAATAGTTAGTAAAATAGTTGCTAACTATTAATAGCTATTAACCCTGCTTTGATAAGAAGAAAATTATGCCTTATAAAACCCTAGTGTCTACTAAAGATTCAGACGCAAAACCAAACGCTCAATCTGCTGTAAACAAAAGACTTCATATCTCTAAGACTAAGCGCCGTTTTTACTTAAAATCCGCTTTATTATTAAGTCTCTCAGCACTCATTACTCCAGTCTATGCTGATGATTATATAGAGGATCGTAGTCAATCCAGTGCGACGCTAAATCCCGATGCGCCGATTGCTGCCCTAGCTACTCTGCGCAGTTTGGATGACGTAAAACCACTACAAATGAGCGTGCCAGATATCCAGCATTTCAAAACCACGGCTGGCGTTCCAGTGGCTTTTGTACGTGCCACCACCTTGCCGATCGTTGATATTGATTTACGCTTCAATGCCGGTAGCGCACGCGATAGCAGTTTACGTCCAGATGGCTTTGGTATTGCCAATATGACTGCTACCATGCTGTCGCAAGGCACTGATAAACTAAACGAAGATGACTTTACCCGCGCGGTTGAAACCTTGGGTATCAATCTGGGTAGTAGCGCCTATAAAGATATGTTTATTGTCTCTCTACGCAGCTTATCTGATGACGAGCATCTGCTGCCTGCTATTGACTTGATGACCCAAATGTTGACTGAAGCTAGCTTTGATCAGCAGATTTTAGCTCGTAATAAAGCTCGATTATTGGTCGGCCTGCAACAACAAAAGCAAGATCCGGGTAGTCTTGCCAGTTTGGCATTTCATAAAGCTTTGTATGATGAGCACCCTTATGCTCAGCCAACGTCCGGTACCCTTGAGAGTGTGCCAACTATCGATCGAGATGATCTAACTGATTTTCAAAAGCGTTATTTAGTCGCAGCCAATGCTTCTCTTGCTATGACCGGCAACCTAACTTTAGAGCAGGCTAAAGAGCTCGCTGAAGCTATCACTGCCAAACTACCAGTTGGTAAGGCAGCGGCTACTTTACCTGAACCTAAACCGTTGACCAAAGCCCAGCATATTCATATTCCTTTTCCTAGTACGCAAACTACGGTACTCATGGGTCAATTGGGTAATAAGCGCGCTACCAATCCTGTTGCCCAGCAGCAGCAAACCAACTTTGCGGTTGGTAATGAGGTCTTGGCTGGTGGGGATTTTAATGCCAGACTGATGACTGAGATACGTCAAAACCTTGGCTATACTTATGGTATTTCAGGCTCAATGAATCCAATGCTGGCACGGGGTCCTTATCAGATTGGCTTTTCTACTCGCACTGATAAAGCTCGCGCTGCTATTGATGCCAGCTTAGCGGTCATTGATAACACTTTAGAGAATGGCATTAGCGCCAATGAGATGCGCCTAACTACTGACAACTTAAAGAATAGCTTTCCGATGAGTTTTGCCAGTAACGCTGGGATTAATGGTTTATTGGGGATGATGAATTTTTATAACTTACCTGATAGTTATTTGACCGATTACACTACTCGCATTGATAACGTGAAGCTATCAGAGGTTAATAAAACCATGCGTGAGACGCTCAGTCCTGATAAATTTTTGATTGTCACCGTAGGTCAAGATGATCCTTGGAGCACAATGCCTACTAATACTCCTGCTAAACCTTAAACTATCTAATATTTTAGACTTAGTCTACAACCTTAATAGAGACATCGTAACTGAGGCGCTTTGGTTTATAAGTGGCGCCATTATACGACAAGCGAATCACGTGTTTGTCATAAGCCGCCACTTCATAATCACCATTAGCAAAATCATGAATAGTAGGTACGATAAGAAGGGCCTCGAGTTGGTTGTTATCTAAACTAACAGCGATACGCTCACCGACTCTAGGATATAAAAAGTAATCACAGTGATTATTAACCATCACCTCAGAGCTACGCTTAATAATATGGTTATCAACCTGTTTTTGTAGTAATTTAGGGCAGATATCAGCACGTTTTGCCGCTAAACGTGCATAAGAGTTGACAATATTATCTTCGACCTCTTGCGCTTCTAGAGCTTTGTGTTCTGAGTGAATCTCATTAATAGCTGATTCATTACTCATCTGCTCTGAACTGCAAGCGCTGGGCAATAGTAATAATAGTATGGTAAAAGCGAACCCTATGTAAGCCATTGGCGCTCGAAATACTTTAGATCCTTTTATATATAGCAGCCATAATTTTTCTAACGCTAATTGCAAGCTTTCCATAAGTATCGCTCTACATATCTCTATAATTTGGCAATGAAGCTAACAATAAGCCTAAAACATTAATATTCGATAATTGTCATCAAAAATAAACTGTTATCAATGATTATTAGCAGTGCCTATTAAAGCACAGTTTTTTATATCGCATTTGCCTTTCGATGACCGATACGTATATTAAAGCCAAAAACTTATAAATTTAAAACTCTCTAATAACGACAAGCAGAGTAGTTAGCGGTATGCTGGGCGCCCCATTTGCGGTAGCCTTGAGTATCTAAATGGACAGCGCCGGTTGAATATATCCCCAAACCAAAATCATAATGGCTACCCTGATATTGCCAAAAACGGCATAAATTATCCTGCATTTCACTAGTACGCCACGAGTTACCCTCATATTCAGGCACCCAAATATCCAAAGCCCCTGCGGTCATATGTTTACTACTATTAGCTCCGCCCGCGCAGCTATTAAGTCCTGGACTACGGTATACCGAACGAATCTCTGTAGTAGACGGTAAGATGCCTTGTCCTTTGAGCGCATTATAAAGCTTTATAGTAGGCACAATATTCGACCATAGCTCCTGCGGTGGCAACTGATAAGGTTCATATCCGCACTTGTCCCAACTGCGAGCAGTCGTTAACAACTGGTTCATTGGCGGAACATTATGAGCCCCTACCTGTGAGCCTAGATAACGCTGAAAATTGGCCACTTGTTGAGCACGGTACTGGCTACTATTCAGCCAGCTATTAAAATCCATAGCCCTGCCAGGAGCTTGATAGCTATAGTCGTCCTCATAATCATAGCCATTATCCACCGTTCCATAACGGGTATCATAACGATTACTAACTGCAGGTCTGTTGATCCTAACTCGTTTGTTTTCTTCAATAGATAGCTTGGCATCAAATTCAAATTCACGTTGTTTTTGATTAATGAGACCTTGCAAGCTATCACCACCTAAATTGGTACGATATGAGTCATCACTGGGTCTATTACGATTGTCAGGAGCAATATAAGCATTGTTACTGTTTCCATGACGCACCTGAATACGGCGCTCATTATCGGAACTCAATATCGCCGCCTGCGTACTAGCCATCCCTATAAATAAGGACAGGGTAAGAACAGTGCTGGTTTTAAGAATAGTCATATTAATTGGTGTCGAAGAGTGGGTATTGAAAGTTGAAAGGATTATTTTTTTAATTAATAATAGTTATCAGCGATCAGTAATGTTTATCTGGGAGTCGTTAAAAGCGTGCTGAATAAGTTCTCATTGAAACCTATTACTGATACTATCAAATTTCAGATAGCCAAGCTAAACTATTGCCACCTATAATAGCTAATAATATTTTTATTAACATTTTTCATGATAACTCTTTATAATTAGGTGACTTTATTACGCTTTAGTGTCTGATAATAGCAGCCCAAATGGATTGTTTTCATTCAGTTTCATCACTTTTACTTAATCATTTAATTACTTAGTTATTTAACTTAGGTCGTGTGCCTTAAGTATTGGCACTTATCTAAATATTATACTTTACTTATAGTTTTTTATTAGTCGTCCTTATCCTTTCTCGCTACCTGATAGCCCGTTACGCTTATGTCCTTGAACCCGCAGTATCGCTTTTCACGTCAAAGTCATCATTTTGGCCAGCGCCATCAATCGACGTTGTGGCAACAAATCCATATTGACCCTTGGCTAACTCTACTACTATTAGCCATTTGCTGTATTGGTTTAACCATTTTATACAGTGCCTCTACTCAAAACGTAGATATGGTTATGCGCCAAGTAATTAGTTATGGGGTGGCTTTTGTGGTTATGTTTATCATGGCACAAATCCCCCCCAATTTTTATCGCTCTTTTACACCTATATTTTACGTATTAGGATTAATATTGTTGGTGCTAGTCGATATTATTGGTGAAGTCAGAATGGGTGCTCAGCGCTGGATTAATCTACCTGGATTTGGGAGTGTACAGCCGTCCGAATTTATGAAGCTGGGCATGCCTATGATGTGCGCCTGGTATTTATCCAAGCGTGACCTCCCCCCTTCTCTCTCTAGTATCGTCGTAACCTTAGCTATTATTATAGTGCCGGTGTTACTTATCGCTAAAGAGCCTGATCTTGGCACTTCTTTATTGGTAGCTGCTAGCGGTATTTTCGTGCTGTTTTTAGCAGGATTATCTTGGTGGATGATCTCAGGCGCAATCGCTTTATCTATTCCATTAATCGCTTTTGCTTGGCATTTTTTATTGCACGACTATCAGCGAACCCGAGTCTTGACCTTACTCAATCCGGAAGCTGATGTTCAAGGAGCGGGCTGGAATATTATTCAATCTAAAACCGCCATTGGCTCAGGCGGTCTTAGTGGCAAGGGTTATCTTGATGGCACTCAATCGCACTTACACTTTTTGCCTGAAGGTCATACTGACTTTATTATCGCCGCCTTCGCTGAGGAGTTTGGATTATTTGGCGTAATGCTATTGATGTTTGCCTATGCTTGTTTATTAATACGGGCTCTATATATTACCATCACCCACCCCGATACTTATAGCCGTCTCTTAGCAGGCGCTATTGCTATGTCATTTTTTGTCTATGTGTTCGTTAATATTGGTATGGTAGGTGGCATTTTGCCCGTAGTAGGGGTGCCTCTGCCATTTGTCAGTTATGGCGGCACCGCTATCGTAACCTTGATGGCAGGTTTTGGTCTATTGATGTCAATCCACACGCATAAAGCCGTTTAATAAGAGGCTCAGATAAAACAGAAGATTTAAAGACGACGGCCATATTAAGCTTTTAAAATTTTTATTAATGGACAGTATAATAAGGGTTGAAATAGCTCTACGATGGATGCACATAGCCAGCAGCAATTATAGATTATTAGCATTACGTACGGCCTGTAGCTAGGTTGTTTTTAGTCTATTTAGCTATCTATAGCTTATTTTATTATTAAATATAAGTTAATGAATTTAATAAGAATCCGGAAAGATAAAAAATCATAAGTAATTGATATTGTTAGTATAATATACCTAAAACCATCTAAAAACCTCTTTGTAAACCTACTTATTACTCCCTAGTTTTTTTAAATATTAATACTTGTTTTTTATAAAATTTTACGTTACTCTCATTCTTACTGCTTTTAATACATAACCTATACATTGCCACTAACAAAAGTAGCAATTGATTATATTTAGGTCACAGCTTGATAGTAAAGTTGTAAATTGAATTTTTAGTGGATACTATTATTATTCGATAAAGTACTTGACTTACTAAAGCACTGATTTTATAGAACATAGCAAAATATAATGATTACTTAATAAACTTAGAAAACTTTAACAATCGTGGTCTTGCGATCATAACTCTAATATTTTTTAAATTGAGCCGTCATTAAGCATTTTGCATTAACCTTTTGTCGTTTAAATCTATTCAGTGAAGCCTTCTACATTAATTGTAGTTCGCCTATCTAAAATAGTTATATAAACAATAATGAAATAAAATTAACCATATTGTAAAACCAATAAAGCTGATTTAAGTACTCCCTTACCATTATGTAAGTTCGACACTTAAACTCTCACTTTAGAGCGTGAAAAAACCCTGGATTGGTCTAGGATTATTTAGCTCAAACAATAGTTACACCTTAGGTTTTATAGTATAAGTTACAGAGGTATTTATGAATAAGCGTCTATCTGGTTTACTCACAATGTCAGTATGTTTATTTGCTGGTTCTGCGGTAGCTTCTAATGCCAATGCAGTAGAATCCACTTTATCAGCGAAGACGTTGTCAAAAGATAACGCCTCCCATATCGATCGTGTCCTAGGTGAGCTTACTCGTCAACACGATAGCGCATCAAGCTTAGTTAAATCAGCACGTCAACCGACATCACTTGCTCTTAATAGCTCTTTATTAGCTAATGACACCAGCCAAGTATCAAATGATGAAGATGTCTTAGAGCGCTTAACAGCAGTGGCTTCTAACTCTGTCAGCAAGTTCAAGCAAACAGGGCTTGCCTCTTGGTACGGTCGTAAGTTTCATGGTCGCAAAACTGCCAGTGGCGAAACTTTCGATATGAACGGTTTAACCGCAGCCCACCGCTCCTTACCACTGAACTGCTATGTCAAAGTGACCAACAACAATAATGGCAAAAGTGTGGTGGTCAAAGTAAATGATCGCGGTCCATTCCATGGCAACCGAGTATTAGACTTATCGTATGGCGCTGCCAAGCAATTGGGTATCACTAGCAAGGGCGTAGGTAACGTAGCGATTGAGCGAGTTTCAGGCCCATAAACTGCTGATTGATTCCATATAATATATAAACCAAAAAAAGCGCCTAGCTACTCGTAAGCTAGGCGCTTTTTTGGATAATTTTTTGTAGAAAATGTAAAGCTTAGGCTATTTTAAGTCATTAATTAACGATGTCAGCATCTATACTACGACTATAAGTTAAAACTATAACTCAAACGCACTTTCGAGAGCTTCATCTAAGCGCTCCACCGCAATCACATTGATACCTTTAAACTGAGCAGAGTTTTTAGCAGGCGCATTAGCTTTGGGAATAATGGCGTGGGTAAACCCATGCTTCATAGCTTCCTTTAAACGCTCTTGTCCATTAGGAACGGGTCTGATCTCACCTGACAGCCCTACTTCACCAAAAACCGCTAGTGATGAGGGCAGCGCTCTTTCTTTGATACTAGAAGCACAAGCTAAGAGTACCGCTAAGTCAGAACCTGTCTCTATAACCTTTACTCCGCCAACCACGTTGACATAGACATCTTGCCCGCTAGTATGAATGCCGCCATGACGATGCATAACTGCCAATAGCATAGATAAACGTTGGTAATCTAGACCTAAAGCCATACGCCTCGGCTGCCCTTGTGAGTCGTCAACCAGTGCTTGCACTTCCACCAACAAGGGGCGCGTACCTTCACGGCTAACCATAACTACTGAGCCTGCAACCGGCTTATCATAACGACTCAAAAATATAGCCGAGGGATTGGCGACTTCTTTGAGTCCCATATCAGTCATGCCAAAGATGCCCAGCTCATTGACCGCGCCAAAACGGTTTTTGACCGCGCGAATCATGCGAAACCGCGAATCAGACTGACCCTCAAAGTATAGAACGGTATCGACCATATGCTCAAGTACCCGTGGCCCTGCCAGTGTACCCTCTTTGGTGACATGACCAACCAAAAATAGCGCGGTGCCAGTCTGCTTGGCATAGCGCGTCAAAATAGCTGCCGACTCCCGAATTTGACTGACCCCGCCCGGCGCTGAATTAATCGCATCGGTATAGATGGTCTGAATGGAGTCAATAATAGCGATAGCTGGCTGCTCTTGGGTCAAAGCGGCGCAAATGGTCTCAACGTTGGTCTCGGCAAGTACCCGCAGTCGGTCCGCTGGCAAATCCAAGCGCTTCGCCCGCATGGCAACCTGCGCGAGTGACTCCTCACCAGTGACATACAGCGCACTGCCTGCTAGTGAGTCGCTACGTGCCATATTGGTCGCGGTTTGCAATAAAATCGTTGATTTTCCGATACCCGGGTCGCCACCGATAAGCACCACTGAACCTGCCACTAAGCCGCCACCTAAGACTCGATCAAACTCGCTAATCCCAGTTGGCAGACGCGTATCCAAAGTTACGCTGACCGCATTAAGCGGCATAACCGCACTGTGAGTTCCTGAGTAGTTCCCTGCTGGCGCACCACCGCCAACATTACGTGATGGCGTACGATTAGTTACTGATTTTGACGAAGTTTTATTATGATGAGGCATGCTAACATTGGGAGCCTCAACGAGACTGTTCCATTCTCCGCAGTCAGAACACTGCCCTGCCCACTTACCAAAATGAGCACCGCAGTTCTGACAGACATAGCTGCTTTTATTTTTTGCCATAGGATAAGTGCCTTGTACAAACGATAGAATGAATAAATATAAGATAAGGCACTATCATCAACTTATAGCATCCTAATAAAGGCCATAAGTATGAAGATAGTGTAGAATAATGCAGATAGATATAGTTATTTTATAAAGAGAAATAAAGGATAAAAAATTTAGGCTATGCTTTATTGTGCTATTTTTAAGAGGATTTATTTAGTATTAAAAGTTATAAAATGTTTATACTTTAAAATCCTCGCCTAGATATACGGTTCTAACCAGATCATTGCTCAGAATCTCTTCAGGCGTACCTTCGGCAATAATTGAGCCTTCTGAGACGATAAATGCTTTTTCGCAAATGGCTAAAGTATCACGAACGTTATGATCAGTGATAAGCACCCCAATACCGCGTTTTTTTAGGGTTAAAATAACCTCTTTAATGTCACCCACAGAGATAGGATCAACCCCTGCAAAGGGCTCATCTAACAAGATAAACTTGGGGTCAGCGGCTAGAGCGCGAGCAATCTCACAGCGACGACGCTCACCACCTGAAACGCTCATTCCCAAGGATTTACGGACATGTCCTAAATGGAACTCGCCGATGAGTTTTTCAAGCTCTTGGCGCTGCTCAGCGGCCGATAACTCTCCCCGAGTCTGTAAAATAGCTAAGATATTATCTTCAATAGAGAGCTTGCGAAAAATAGAGGCTTCTTGAGGCAGATAACCTATACCTGCACGCGCACGCTCATGCATAGCATATTTTGATAGATCCATCTTACCTAAGGTGACTCGGCCTTTATCCATATTCACTAAACCTACCACCATATAAAAACTAGTGGTTTTACCCGCACCATTGGGACCTAATAAGCCAACGACCTGCCCTTGTTCTACAGAAAAAGAGACGTCTTGAACCACCCAGCGTTTACCATAACGTTTACCTAAGTTTTGCATGACTAAGCGTGTGGAAGGTTCAGTAATGTTGCTCGATAACTGATGATCAGTATTCTTATGCTCACTCATAATTAACTCAGGCTATTACAAAATTTGGAGACACGTTTAGTCAAACGCATTAAAAGTATAGATAAATCAGACGTACAAACTAGCGTATGCTACTTTGATTGGCATTGCTATTAGGCGGCAATATTAGCTCAACACGCTGACTACCACCAGCGGTTGCTTCGACATCGCCAGCTTTAAGGCTATAACGTATGACATTACCAGAGAATTTTGCACCATTCTGATCTAATCTGGCGTTACCGGTCAAAGTAATAATGCCATTCATTGCGTTGTAATCAATCTTATTAGCCTGTCCTTTTGCCAGACCTTTCTCTTGGGTGACCACTTGCTGCATAGTTGCCGGACGACCGGTTGCAACCGCTGAATTGATACTGCGCTGCGGCGATAGATTAACCGTAATATTGTCAGCAGTGAGTTTTAGGGTGCCTTGAGTAATGATTACATTGCCAGAATAGCTGGTAACTCCTGTGCGCTCACTATAGGTCGCTCTATCTGCTAAGAGTTTAATCTCTTGGTTGGCGTCTGATGGTAAGGCGTGGCTATATAATGGAAAGGCCATTAACAGCGCTACGGGTAGCACCTGTAGACAACCCTGCATTTGCGATTGCTGCATAGATCGCCTGACAGATAAAAAGCTTAATTTCATAACAGTTACTCTTTTAATAATAGGTAATAGGGTCGACGAACACTAAATTTAACGTTAACTTTATAGTCAATAATATAGAAATTATTTAAAACGACAGCTTTCATTTAAATTAAAACAAAGCTTAAGTTAAAATAGAGCCTGATCCTGTCGCTCAGGAGGCATAAAGCTAACCGCAACTTGTCCAAATTCATACTCGCCGGTTTCAAGATTGGCTTTCATACTAGAAGCATCAAAACTATTCATACCCTGAACGACTTTTACCGGCTTGTCACTGTATACTTGCCGTGATTTAGTATTGCCTTTTAAAATCTGACCACTGACTTGAATGGGTGCAATATTACTATCGGCCTTGTCTTCGCTGATTAAAGTAAAGCCACCAGATAGTTGCAACTCACCGGTTTGCTGATTGATAGTAGCTGTACCCGCTTGAATACGGTAACGCTGCTCATCCGAGGGCTCCCAGTTCATAGTAACCCCAGACATCTCATCTTGATTGGTCACTGGATTATGGGTTAATGACTCTGCATTAAGCTCATACTCAGTCTCGCCCTGCTCATTAGTTTGTACCGCCTGAATATCTGTCGCTTCATAATCTACATCAGTGGGGGCAATACTGACTGGAGGCTCGATGTCCCCTTGCTTAGTAAAGAACCAACCTGCAAGAGCTGCAATGATCAACGCTAATATTATCAATACGCGAGTATTCACGATAAGTCATCCTGATCAGCTGGGGTTTCAGAAGTTAAGGTTTCATCCAGCACATAGTGAGCGATAAAGTCGTCATAATGACCATGACCTTTTAGAATAAGATCACAGACTTCACGAACCGCGCCATAACCGCCCGCACGAGTGGTTACCATATGACTGCGATTAATGACTTCAGCATGCGCGTTGGGCACAGTTGCCGCAAACCCTACCGTCTGCATCGCTTTAATATCTGGCAAATCATCACCCATATAAGCGCAGTCGCCCGCTTGGATATCATACTCGGTCTCAAGCACTAACAATAGCTCGTTCAAGGCAATCAGCTTATCATCACGCCCTTGCACCACATAATCGACCCCAATCTCAGAAGCACGCTTGTCGACCATCGGGCTACTACGACCGGTAATAATAGCGGTTAAAATACCATAACGCTTGAGCGACTTGACCCCAACCCCATCTTGTACCGAAAAAGCTTTGGTTTCAATACCGTTACTATCATAAATAATCTGACCATTGGATAAGATACCATCAACATCCATAACCAGCATCTTAACTTTTCCTGCTTTTTCGATTAAATCTTGCATAATCTATCTCTTATAAAACACTATTTTTTATCAAAAAAAACTATTACTTCACCCCAGCTTGTAGCAAATCATGCAGGGTAATAACCGCTTCTAAATGCTTATCATCGTCCATGACCAAAAGCTGAGTAATGCTATGCTCATTCATCACACTTAAAGCATCAGAGGCACGCATGGTTTTGCTAACTGAACGCGGATTGGTGGTCATCACCTCAGACATGGGCGTAGCTAAATCAATGCCTTTTTCTAATACTCGGCGCAAATCGCCATCAGTAAAGATACCCACCACCTTTTTATCATCACTATCATTATCAGTCACCACGGTCATGCCCAAACGCCCATTAGACATGATAAACAGAGCATCATTTAAAGGCGCTTGCTGGTGAATTAAGGGAAGGTTTTCCGAGCTGGTATGCATCAAATCTTGAACCTGAGTCAATAGCTGACGACCAAGCGCCCCAGCAGGATGCGATAAAGCAAAATCCTCTGAAGTAAAACCTCTTGCATGCACTAGCGCTACTGCCAAAGCATCCCCTAAAGCTAAAGTAGCAGTAGTGCTAGAAGTGGGTGCCAAATTCAGCGGACAGGCTTCTTGTGATTTGCCCAAGGTCAATACAATATCGGCTGCGCGTGGCAACATACCGCGTTTGTCACGACTGATACTGATCAAAGGAATAACTAAGCGTTTGACCACCGGCAATAGCATTTTAATCTCATCAGACTCACCCGAGTTAGAAATAGCTAATAACACATCGCCCTTCACCAGCATCCCTAAGTCGCCATGACCCGCTTCGCCAGGATGCATAAAAAATGCAGGTGTCCCTGTAGAAGCAAAAGTAGCAGCAATTTTGCGCCCTATTAAGCCCGACTTACCCATGCCTGTGACCACTACCCGACCTTTACATGCCAGAATAATATCGCAAGCTTGAGCGAATCTATCGTCTATTTGCTCAGTCAATAATGCTAGCGCAGATTTTTCAGTATTGATAGCCTCGATAGCGGTTGCAATAAACTGCTCGTGGGTAAGGTGGCTGGGATTATTATTCATTGCTCACTCGGTGTTGATTATTGATTGATGGCTTATTTTACTATATTCCGCCCAAGATTAATAACATCAAGCACAATCTCTGCTCGACCCCTTTTTGTCACTCATTCGAGTTTGTGACACATTTTAATATGGAAAAGAAAGCACCGATACAAAAAAGACCCACTATATAGCAGGTCTAACAAATAATAGCATAATTATTAATTACCACCAGAACTAAGCTAAAGCCTTAATATTCTGGTGGTTAACACAGGCACCTTAATGTTAGGTGTTATCGTCATTATTTTCTGTCGTTTGGTTCTCAAAGCCTGGGCTTTCGGTCCGCTCTTCAAAACCACGATCTTGACCTAAGCCACCGCGCTCAAAGCCTCGATCTTGACCGAAGCTTCCTCGCTCAAAACCCCGCTCTTGACCAAAACCACTACGATTAAAACCGCTGCGGTTAGAAGCAAAGCCACGCTCTTCAAAGCCACTACTCGTAGCGCCACCACGATCAAAGCCACCGCTGATACCACCGCCTTGATAACCACCAACACTACCTTGTGATTGCATGCCAGTAGTTGTGGTACCACCAGTACGAGGATTGCGTGCAGGTACAACAGTCGAAATAGCATGCTTATATACCATTTGACTGACGGTGTTTTTGAGCAGTACCACATACTGGTCGAACGATTCAATCTGACCTTGCAGCTTGATACCATTTACCAGAAATATAGAAACAGGAATGCGATCTTTACGCAAAGAGTTCAAAAACGGATCTTGTAAGGTTTGTCCTTTTGACATGGAATTTCTCCTAATTATTATCTAATTATAATGTGCTAATTCAATTATAATGGTTATATGCAGATACCGTAATAAGTTTTATTAATAATACGTATCTAAATCAGCATTTATTTTTCTTGAATCGTTCTACTTTATCGTTAATACTGGTCTATTGTAAGTATTTTAAGTAACTACTTGTTTCTAACAATAGCCTTTATAGCCTATTTGTTAGCAAATTTTTAGAACTGTCAATACTCTAATCTATATTATCATGTATAGCGATGATGGTAATGATATTAACGACTTTTAAAGTAAATATTCTTCCGCCTGCGTCATAGTGGTTAGTGAACTTACCTTTATATTATAACCTTCATCATCTGATAAATCTGATGGTGCTAATGAAGTTGGAAGCTCAGAATCAACCAGCTTGGTCAACTTTCGCAGCCATGTATATTGACGCTTTGCCAATTGTCTGGTGGCGTATAATGATTTATCTTGCATTTTCTGATAAGCAAGCCGCTCTTTTTGAGCACTGACTACTAATGGATCATTACTGTTTGCAGAGCTATTAAAAGCATCGTAAAACTTTTGCTTATTTACATGCGGCTGCTCAAATATAGGGTGATTGATTTGTACTAAATACTCTAGCACCTGCCGATAACCCACACAGCGCATAGCAGGCATATCGGGAGTTAAAGTATAGCGCTCAAGTAAACCAATAACTTCACCGACCAATCCCTCATTCCACATAATATCTAAACGCTGAGCAATACGCTCATGTAACCAAGCTCGTTCCGGCATAACGACTAAAGCATGCCATTGTTGCTTGGGGTTATGAGCCAATGCCCGTTTAGGCTGTTGCTGCCATTTACTTATCGGTATTTGAGTTTGTAAATAGACTTCAACCGCGCGAGTAATACGCTGACTATCAGTAGCTTTTAGGCGCGCATGACTGATAGGATCGACCTTAGCTAAATAATCATATAATGTATCAATACCATCGGTTTGTCGCCACTGCTCGACTTGCTCACGTACGTTGGCATCACTATCAGGTACTGGTGACAGCCCCTCAAGTAGCGCCATGTAATACATCATCGTACCGCCTATTAATAACGGTATTTTACCTTTTTGATGACACTTATCGATAAGTCTCTCTACATCGCTGACGAATTCAGCTACGCTATAGCTTTGGGTCGGGTCAATGATGTTGACTAAATGATGAGGATAACGCTCAAGCTCAGCGGCGGTTGGTTTAGCAGTACCGATATTCATATCGCGATAGATCAGTGCTGAATCTACCGATATCAGCTCATAACGCCCTGTATCATATAATTCATAAGCCAATGCCGTCTTACCACTAGCGGTAGGCGCCATCAGGCATACCACGCTATTATCCTGCAATTTATGAGACGATAACACAGATGAAGAATGCATAATGATGCCTTAGCAGTATTATTACAGAGGTAAATGTTAAATTGATGCAAAGGAGAGCATTGAGGTAACGAGATGATGACTATCGACAACTTTGATTGACTGTTTAAGTAGTAGCGCTTCAATATCGCTGCTAAACGCTACCAAATCTTGCGCTGACATTCGTGTGGCATAACTGGCTATCTGCTGGTTAACTTCAATAGCGCTCGTTGGCGCTGCATTTTCATGCAATGAGTGGCTTTCAAACAGTTGTTTTAAGTGTGCTTGCCAAACCTTCTTACTAATAAGTATTAACTGGCCTTTATCATAAAATAATAGCAACGGCAGTGGCGTTGAATCCAACGGATAACCTTCAGCCAGGCTGGTATTAACTGGTAAGTGGCTAATAACATCTAAACAGTACGGTAAAGAAGCTTGGGCTTTTAGATCTGTGGTTCGCACATTAGCAAAAGAGCTCAAGCTGTCAGCGCTGTTTTTAGGATGATCTTTAGTATGGTCTTTATCGTCGTCTTGAGAATAGTCCTTATAGCTGTATTGTTGAGCGTTTTGATGACTTGCAGCCGTCAGGTCATTATCAGCATCTATCGGAGTATTTGTTGATGGCGTTGAATATTGCTCAGCGGCTACATACTGATAGTTTCGTTTTGGCGTTTGTACTTGCGAGTCTGAAAATGTATACCTTGAGCCAACCGCAGCATCGCTATCTAGATTTCGTTTTGCAGGTTCTGTAGCTGGCTTATTAGATAACGTTAAGGTTTTGAGCTTAAGCTGAATGGCATGGCTTAAATGCGCCATAATATTGTTCAGCGGGCTGATTTTAATTCGCTGCTTAGATGGATGCACATTAACATTGAGCCATTGATACGGCAGCTCAAAATAAAGCGCATAACCTACTCCATTAAGCTGAGCGGATTGAGCGAGCTGGCGCAGCTGATTGCTAATGATGGGTTCTTTTACCAAGCGCCCGTTAATATAAAGCAGCTTGGGTAACGTCTGCTGCTGATCGCACATAGGCCATAACCAGCCACTGATACTGGCTTTATTACTCAGGTTTTGCTTATCAATAGCATCGGCAGACTGTTGCACAAGGCTGGACAAATCTACTGTAATGGCTATGGCATGGTCAGTTAATACTACGCCTAGAGCTTGCTCAAGTCGTGCCAGCGGTAATTGAGACAAGGCATTATCGCTATGATTTAAACTTTCAAGCGGCGCGTTTTTAGACTGTGAAGGCTGTGCAAATAGTGCTAAACGTTTTTTATTATCATGATAAAGGCTGAGCGTTATATCAGCACGTGCCAGCGCCACTTCACGAACGATATTTTCGATATGGTTAAATTCAGTCGCCATAGATTTAAGATTACCGCGCCGTGCCGGCACATTAAAATATAAATCCTTTACGGTCACAGTAGTACCACGGTTATGCACCACTGGCGTCAAAATTGGCGTCTCAGCCAATATGCCAGCGACTTGGAGCTGACGACCAACGCCACTATCATCATGACTACTGGCTAGCGTCAAACGTGAGACTGCCGCCGTTGCTGCTAGCGCCTCACCGCGAAAGCCCAAAGTGCGAATACCTTGCAAATTAGCCACATCAGCGACTTTACTGGTCGCATGACGAGTAATGGCCATCACCATATCATCAGGATGAATCCCCATACCATTATCTATGACCTCAATCATACCCATACCGCCCTCAGTGATGCGAATCTCAATATCAGTAGCACCAGCATCTATGGCATTTTCGAGCAGCTCTTTGACTACGGCTGCGGGGCGAGTGACGACCTCACCTGCTGCCAATTGATTGATTAGCAGCGGCGATAATTTTTTGATACGGGTATAGGAGTGCTTATCTGGCATTATTGAAGGTCGTGTTTTTTAGCTAATCAACTGAGGTAGTCAAATGAGATAATCAAATAAAGCAATCAAACTGTTAGAGTGGATAAGTCTAATCCTTTTTCTTGCCCTACTTTGGATAGACGCACTTCAACTTGACGAGAGTCATCAACGCCTTGAGTAACATCAATAAATAAGGTTGGCGGAGGCAAATAGCTATCAGCACGGCTCGGCCACTCTATAAGCACTAGCGCATGAGGATCATCAAGATACTCATCGAACCCAATGAGCGACAACTCTTCAGGATCCTGTATACGATATAAATCCGTATGATAAACCAACTTAGGCCTGCCTTTAGCTTGCTCGATGCTATAAGGCTCAACCAAGGTATAAGTCGGACTCTTGACCGCCCCTTTATGACCCAACGCTTGCAACCAATAACGAGTCAAAGTGGTCTTACCAGCACCCAAGTCACCTGAAAGCCAGACGCTACCTGACAACACCAAAGCGGCAAGTTGTTCCGCTAGATGCTGAGTCTCATCCTCAGAATGCAAGGTTAATATGCGAAATTGTTGGTCATTAATAGAGGTATCAGTAGTGTTAGACATCAGACTTTCCCTGCGTTTTTTCATGAACTTGAATGGTCACTTTAGGATTAACAAAACGCTCGCCACGAATTAGCTTGGCATAAAGCTCAGGATCGTGCCACTCACTTTGAACTTGTTCGCTAAATTCAAAATCTTCTAGTATGAGCTTACCCATTTGTGCGTTTGCTACATCTTCAGCAAAACACTGCGCATAGCCAGTAGCGGTTTCGTGGGCAATAACGGAGTATACATTGACATCCGCTTCGCCATTTTGCATCTTCGTTTGCGCTAAAATTTCTTGCGCCCAAAAGAATATCACCCGCGAGAACTGCTCAGCTGATGGTGATATCGGCAGACTTATCCAACGTGCGCTAAACTTTTTACAGGCGGCAATATATTCAGGATCGTCTTGATTCCAAAAACATATCGCATGGTCAAAACTATCAATAATATCTTTAATCGACGATTTTAGTAGACCAAAATCATAAACCATCTGTCCATGATCAAGACTGTGGGCTTCCAAAATCAATTCAATTTGATAACTGTGCCCGTGAATAGAGTGCTTGCAGCGCTCAGAGCTACAATTACGAACGATATGGGCATTTTCAAATTTAAAGAGTTTACGAATACGCATAGGAATAAATTAACCAAAATAGTGAGCATCATTGCCTAAAATAGCAATACCAATGATAACAATAAAGAGTAGCTAGCTTTGTAATTAGCCGAGTGCTTATTATAGCAAATCACTATGTATCCGTAAGTAAGCGCTTATTAACGTAAACGTAGCCATTGATTCTAAATAGCGATTATTTTTATAGCTATTTACTCCGAATACTATAGGTTTCCTATATCTAGATATCTATAGTCAGCTGAAATTAAAACTGTTATAGAAGAGATTTAAATGCGCTACTGATATATTATTTTTAAAGAGCATCGACTTTAGATATAAAGATATCTAAGGTTAATTCTTTTCAAACACCCCTGCTATCATTTTATCAATCTCTTTATAAATAAACTCGCCATAATGCTCATTGCTGATGGCTAATAATAAATTGCTCTCTTTTTCTATACCAGTGTCATCTGCTTGAGCGACTACATATCTCTCATACATAATCGGACACAGCTCAAAATGTACGCCCGAAAGTAAATACTTCCCTTCACCAATATTGCCACTAACCACCGCATTATGACCATTGCTATAGGTGGCTAAAGCTTCAAACTCAGCATCTGCATCGGCTAAAAAGTATGCACCGCCATGATAATAAACCTCGTCTTGCTGACCATTAGCGTAGTCTAAAGTGACGATAGCTTTAGACCCAACTTTTTCATCGTAGTACTGCCCATTAGTAAATTCTTTTATACTACCGATGGCAGTTCCTGTGAAAAACGCTAATTCGCGAGCGCCATTAATCTCATAGCCAGCTCCAGAGAATTCAATTTCCCGCGCCCCATAATAGCCGCCAGCACAAATGCCAATATAAATATTACCTTTACTAATAAACTGGCGGATAATATCATTACCTAGCCCGTTAAGCTTTTGGCAATAAGGCAAGTCAGCACCACCCGGCATGATTAAAACACCTTTGCCTGGCGACTTGCTGGCAAGTTTATGGTTAAGAATGTCAGCGCTAGAGATGGTTTGTATGGTTATAATACCAGCTGTTTTCAGCTTTTTTTGTACAGTAGCTAAGACGGATTTTACGCTAAGCTCACTTGTACCCTCGTCATCATACACCCAAATTGTAATCTCATTTACCATAAAGGTTATATCCATGCAGCCGCTAAAATAAAAGTTGAAACCTAGCGTGCAATAGTATACTTTAATTTCTGGTACACAGTCGTACACTATATATTAATAAGAAGGGAATCACCATGACAACCGTATTAACATCAACCAAACGCTGGTTTATGTCTCATGAGCAGACCGCTTTTTTTATAAAGGCTATTTTTGGGTCGATAATGATTGCTTTATTGGCACAGGTTTCAGTCCCCATGTATCCGGTGCCTATCACCGGGCAAACCCTAGCAGTTACGGTCGTTGGGCTATCGTTAGGTAGAAAAGCAGGTATCGCCGCGGTACTCTTATATTTGTTCCAAGGCGCTATCGGGCTACCGGTGTTTGCTAATGGTTCGGCTGGCATTGCCGCCTTCTTTGGGCCTACTGGCGGTTATTTATATGGATTTATCGCTTCTGTCGCCATTTTGGGTTACTTCAGTGATAAAGGCATTCTAAAAAGTTACGTCATGAGCACCGTGGTTGCCCTTGTCGCTACTGCGGTGGTTTTTGTATTTGGCTTAATCCACTTATCCCTTTTTGTCCCTAAAGGTACGGTTCTGCAGTTTGGTTTATATCCGTTTATTATCGGCGGCATTATTAAAGCGGTATTAGCGGCAGCGCTAGTCGTTCCGACGCACAAATTCTTTTCCAAGCTATAATTTTAAGTCTGCTAGCTGGCCTATTACGATGAATATTATTGACGGTTTCAGTGAGTCAGATAGTGGTGAAACATGGATGAAAAAAAAGGCCAAGCTCTATTCATTATAAAGCTTAGCCTTTTACTTACTAAACCACTGAAGCTTTGGAGTTCAGTTAAAAATTATGCAAGCTTTTTTGAACCTAGCAGCTTTTAAATATCAAACTCAAGCGCCCTATCACCCTTGGTATCTTGAATACGAGTCGGCAAACCAATCTCATTTAAGGTATTAATAAAGGGCTTGGGGTCAAGCTCTTCAACGTTGACCATTTTGCCTACGTCCCACGCACCTGCGGCAACTAATAAGGCAGCAGCAACAGGTGGCACGCCAGCAGTGTAAGAGATACCTTGACTACCAACCTCGTTATAAGCATCTTTATGATCGGAGACGTTGTAGATAAATACCTCGCTATCGACGCCGTCTACTTTTCCTTTAACCTTGTCACCAATGCAAGTTTTTCCTGTGTAATTAGGTGCCAGCGAGCTTGGGTCTGGTAGTACCGCTTTGACCACTTTTAACGGAATAACTTCTTGCCCTTCGGCGGTCGTTACTGGCTGCTCGGATAATAGCCCTAAACTCTGCAAAACGGTAAAGACGTTAATATAATGCTCACCAAAGCCCATCCAAAAACGGATATTCGGCACGTCTAAGTTTGCCGATAATGAATGAAGCTCGTCATGCCCGCTTAAATAGCTGTTCTGCACCCCGACGACGGGCAAATCATCAGTACGTTTAATTTCGAACATTTTGTTGGACTGCCACTGACTGTCTTGCCAAGAGTAAACGGTACCGGTGAATTCGCGAAAGTTAATCTCAGGATCAAAGTTAGTAGCGAAGTATTTACCGTGGCTGCCCGCATTAATATCGATAATGTCGATATCGGTCACTGAGCCTTTATCCATCATGTCGTAGCCGATGCGCGCATAAGCATTGACCACACCAGGGTCGAACCCTGCGCCCAAAATAGCGGTAATATTATTGTCTGCACAGCGCTGCTTTCGCTTCCATTCGTAGTTCTCATACCACGGCGGGGTCTCGCAAATCTTGCGTGGATCTTCATGAATGGCGGTATCAATATAGGCAGTACCCGTTTCAATACAAGCCTCTAACACCGTCATATTAATAAACGCCGAGCCCACATTAATGAGGATTTGAATACCGGTTTCATTAATCAGTGCTATCAATGCCTGTACATCCATAGCATCAACTTGGTGGGTACGCATAGTAGCAGCAATCTTAAAGCTGCCTTTATCATCTACGCTTTGAGCGATAGCCTCACACTTATCTTTGGTACGTGAAGCGATATGAATCTCGCCTAAGATATCGTTATGCATAGCACATTTATGAGCAACTACTTGAGCGACACCGCCGGCACCGATGATAAGTACGTCTTTTTTGTTTAGCTTAGTTTTTTGGTTAGTGTTCAATGAACAATCCTCCTTTGTGTCTCTGTCGATACCATCGATAGTGGCTATGCAAAACAGAAACGAGTGAATGATATGCGTGAATTAAAAAGGAAGACCGAGGAAAACCCACGCACCCGTCGGGCAAAGAATGCTATTTAATCAACAGCTATTCTACCCGACGCAATTATAACAATTTTTATAGTATTTTTAGCACTATTTAATGACCTAAATTAAATTAATAACTTAGGTTAAAAAATTAAGACAAACTGGCTTTATAATCTTGATAATCAAACTCACGCTGGATGTCAACACTGCCATCTAAACGACGAATTACAATCGCTGGCATATTGACACCATTAAACCAGTTTTTCTTGACCATGGTATAACCAGCAGCATTACCAAAAGCGATTTTGTCGCCTATTTCTAAAGGTTTTTGGGCGGTGTTTACAAAGTTATACTCACCAAAGATATCACCTGCTAAACAAGAGCGACCATAGATAATAGTATGGTCAGTTGAGCGTTGTTTTTCATTATCCTCACTAGCAACCGGAGCAATATCAAGGGGCTGCTCATTAATAGCAACTATAGGCGCAGACTCACGATAAATGAGCAAATCAAGCATGTGTGCTTCGATTGAAGCGTCAACCACTGCTAAGTTTTTGTCATTATGCATGGTATCAAGTACGGTAGTGACTAGGGTGCCAGCACCGTGAATACTAGCTTCGCCCGGCTCAAGATAGACTTGGACGCCGTATTTTTCACTAAAGTCTTTAAGCCTTTTAGCAAGTTTTTCAAGAGGATAATTAGGAGCAATAAAATGAATGCCGCCGCCTAAGCTTACCCAATCAAGCTGCTGCAAGATATCACCAAATCTAGCTTCAATATCGGCTAGGCTGTCACTAAAGGCCTCAAAGCTATCATTTTCACAATTGTTATGAATCATAACACCGGTGATATCACTCAATATTGCTGTAATTTTATCCTTATTATGCTCGCCTAAACGGCTAAAGGGACGTGCTGGATCGGCAATAATAAAGGATGAGTTACTGGTTTTAGGGTTTAATCGTAGCCCTATAGGAATGTCTTTTGCCTGAGCTTGTGCTTTAAATGCCTGTAACTGTGAGATGGAATTAAAAATAATTTTATCAGCATAGCTCAGCACTTCAGGAATTTCATCAGCACTGTAAGCAACGCTGTAAGCATGGGTTTCTTTTTTATCTGTACTATTACTGCCATTACTATTATTACCAAAGGTCTCATAACCCAGTCTAACTTCATTTAGCGAAGATGAGGTGGTTCCATGCAGATAAGGCTGCATGACCTCAAACACGCCCCAAGTTGCGAAGCATTTTAACGCTAACAATGCTTTAGCGCCCGATAGCTCACAAAGCCTAGCAATGATTTGCATATTGGCAACGATGGCTGCTTCGTCTAGTAAATAGTAAGGAGTAGGTAAAGCTGGAACATCAATGGATTGTAGCGTTTTTGTTGAATTCATAAAAGATAACCTAATAGCTATTGTTAGCGTCATGACAGACATAAATAATTAAGCTATAGTATTCTAAATTCACTACAAATAGAATATTTTATGGCACTTTCAACTGACTATTCCTCTTCTGCAAGTCGATCTAAGATTACTGAGCTTAATGCAGAAAATATAGATTTAGAACAGCTTCACCCTGATGCTCGTGCTGTATTAGATTTTTGGTTTGACAAAAATAACGAGCCTTACTGGTTTGAAAAAAATGATAATTTTGATCAGCAAATCAGTGATAAGTTCGGAGAAACATGGCAAGCGGCAACCCATGGGGAATGTGCGCCTTGGCGACGCCATGAAGAAAGCATGAATACCGATGTATCCTTAATTAATTCAGCGGGACGCTTAGCTGAGATTATTGTTTTAGATCAATTTTCGCGTAATCTTTGCCGCGGTCAGGCCGATGCCTTTGCTCAAGATGGCATGGCTGTTGCGTTAGCACAAGAAGCGATTGAGCAGCCGCATTTTGCTAACTTACCAATGGAATGGCGTCGATTTACCATTATGCCGTTCATGCATTCTGAATCTGCGGTGATTCATGAGCGCTATTTACCTTTATTCGAACAACTAAATGATGAAAGTACGCTAGGATTTGAGCTGCGCCACAAAGAGATTATTGACAGATTTGGACGCTACCCGCATCGTAATGACACCTTAGATCGAGAGTCCACCGAGGAAGAAGAAGCCTTCTTACAACAGCCCAACTCCTCATTCTAGAGAGTTTTTATTTAGTAGAATAATACTATTTATTAAGGTTCTAACTTGCATAAGTCAATCGTTTACGTTGCCCGTTTTAAACGTGAACGCTTGGCTCTGTAAGTTATTGCTATCTATTAAAACATCAAAGCTTACCTGATATTCACTATCACTATAAAGCCCACAATTGCCTCGCTGTTTGCTCACTGCTTTACAACTGTTGAGCGCATCAGTAAGTGGCAAAATGAATGCCTCATTAGCGGGTAACTCATAAAGTGTATCTTTGTGGGGATCTTGACGATGATCAAGCAGTAGAGTGGGTATCTTTATATTACGCTCAACATCATAAAAGCTGATATTACTAACCTCAATCTTTTGAGCGCTGGGTACATTGATATAGATAGGTTGCCCGATAGGATTTAGTCTTAAATTGCGGCCCGTCCCTGCGAACGGATTAGGGGTTTCGTTATATAGCGCAGTAATCGTATTGGTAATGCCTTGGCATGGATAAGTAAAGACACCTTCAACCTTTGTATTACGAGTCACTGACGTCGCTGCAGTATGGTTGACTAAGATATAGTCTTTATAATTATTAGCGTTTTTGCCAAAAGGCGTATAACTGGTGACGCTAGTTCCTGTCAAGCTGGATGCCGGAATCATCAGCGAGCGCAAATGGTAAGGTGCTGCTAACAATGACTTGACCATCGAATGAGCCACTACCTCGGATTTAACATCCTCAATATTACCAGCAGAAGTATAGTACATAGGACGTGATATATTCTCAGCTACACCATATCTTAGATTAGGATAGCCAGCTTTTAACAGCCGATCTTTGAACTCAACTCCTGAAAAAAATGGATTATTCTCACCTGTAACCTCTACAATATCAGCAATTTTGTTCTCAAGATGGGGATTAAATTTTGTCGGTGTAGCGCTAGTAAACACGTGCTTAATATAATTAGCATGTTGAATAGCAATGTCATCAAGCGCCGCATCAACGGATAAACCATTTAGGCCGCATTGCGTTCGTGCCATACTAATTTCATTGTTTACTAGTAAGGCTGCTGGTACCTCATTGCTAACTACTAAAGGCTCGTTTTCTCCATTAGCAGGTCCCGGTATCTCATCAGGTAGGCGTTTAGATTCAGGGTTGGTTGACTGCAATTCAGTAGCAGAAGAGCTATTATTATTCTGATTGTTGTTATTGTTGTTACCACTACCAGCTCCCCCGCCACCACAAGCAGTAAGTAGTAAAGTAGAGAAAAAAGCAATTGCAAAGCTTTTATCAGTCATGTCAAAAATCATGTCTTATCCTATAATATGTATTAGAAATAGTAGTAAGAAGGAATACAAAAATGATAAGTGCCACGCTAGAAAAAGACACAGAAAGTTTAACTTAGCAACCTTTTGTATAGTTATAATTACTTAAACTTACCACAATGTGAATTATAAAATCTCATTTATTTATCTCCAATAAAAAACCGCTTGTTAATGGATTATTAACAAACGGCTATAGGTAGATATCTTGAAGACTAGATTTTGAGTTAGTTTATAATTAATTTTTCATATTATTGTTAATATTTAGCTTAGGTTATTTCCTAATGCTTTTTTGATAGGGCCAAAGCTACGCCGATGCTCAGGCAATACCCCATAATTATTGATTGCCTCCATATGTCCTTTAGTAGGATAGCCTTTGTGCTTAGCAATAGCATATTGCGGATGGCGTTCATCAAGCGCATACATCGTTTGATCACGGCTTACTTTTGCTAAAATACTGGCTGCTGCGATACTGGTATGCCGAGCATCGCCTTTCACCCATGCTTGGCAGTCTATTTTTGCTTTGTCTATTCCTGATTTGGTAAGCTTGGAATAATCTAAGTCGGGGCAGCGGTTACCATCGTAGAGTATTTGAGTCTCAATATTAAAAGAGCTAAAGACAGACTGTGGCGCTTGCAAAACTTGGCCAGCTATGGCTTCTAATAAAACTTCCGCACACAAACGCATGCCCAACATGGTCGCTTGCAGAATATTGATCTGATCTATCACCGCCGCTGGGATGTCAGCAACGACATAGCCAATAGCATGCTCTTTTATCAACGGATATAAGATATCTCTTTTCTTTTCACTCAACTGTTTGGAATCTGTCAATATAGATAGAGGCGTATCGTTAAGTGGTCGCTCTTCGATCAAACCTGACCACGCTTGTGGCAATATAGCAGCGGCAACATGAACACTACCCAAAAGTGGCCCACGCCCTGCTTCATCAACGCCTATTTTTAATACAAGCTCATCTGAATTTTCGGTTATATTTATTTGTTGTTCAGGTATTTTATATTCCATTGATAGCTTAGCAGCATTTATCTGTCCCGATAAATGTATAGGTGCGGCTAACTGGATATATTGGCCCTTAACATCAATATGCTCAATTCGATTATCAATGGCGATCAGGTCACTTTTTACTTTAATATCAGCTTTAGAATACTCAACTTTAGAATAGCTAGTGCTCATAATTGTAATACTTTTTAGTTATTGGTTTAGATGGTTTATTTAGCGTTGAGACTTACTCTGAGCAAACCATTCTGTAACGACACTATTGGCAGGATCATGGTTGCTTTGCTGCTGTAGCATCTTTTTAGTAGTGATTAGGTTCTGTAACTGCTCTTCATAAGCGCGGGGCTGTAAAAGCCGCATAACCGTACGGCAAATATTATCACCCGTGGCCTGCTCTTGAATAAGTTCAGGAACAATAGTATCAGCGGCTAATATATTGGGAAGTCCTACATAAGGCACCTTGACCAAACGCTTAGCGAGTTGAAAGGTCAGTTTATTCAATTGATAGATGACCACCATAGGTCGCTCTAAAAGCATGGCTTCGAGTGTAGCAGTGCCCGACGCCAGCATAATAAGGTCAGCAGAGGCCATAGCTTGTTGGCTAAAAGCGGGTTGACTCTCATCATAAATGACCGCAATAGCGGCACGCAGCTGCTCTGAGCGCTGATCTATCACGTCTTGGACGATATATTGATGGTTCTGGTCGACGGTCGGAATGATAAAACACAATTTAGGATCGAGTAACAACAGCCTTTGAATGCCATCGAGCATCAAGGGTAGAATTGCGGTAATCTCCCCTCGCCGAGAGCCAGGCATCACACAAATAAGCTGACTAACATTATCAAAACGTTCAACAAAAAACTGCTGCAAACCATCATTATGCCAAACCAGCTCACTACGCAGCTGATTGATCGGGGTGTCTACTAACGCCTGATCTATAGTTCTGAGTAAAGGATGGCCGACACATACCGCTGGATGATTATGGCGCTCATAGACAGGTAATTCAAAGGGAAACAAGCACAATACTAGATGGGTTGCCGCCTTGATACCATGGATGCGTGACTCGCGCCAAGCCCAAATTGAGGGGCTGACATACTGCACACAAAACACGCCTTTGGGTTTGAGCTTTTTGGCGACACGCAAGTTAAAGTCGGGCGCATCAATACCTATAAACCAATCAATATCAGCGGCGGCAAAAGCCGTTAATAGCTCACAGCGCGCTTTGAATAGATCAGACAATTGCGACAGCACTTCAACTAAACCCATCACTGCCAGACGGGATAACGGAAAGATACTTTGCAAGCCTTGCGCCTGCATCTTGCTGCCGCCTACCCCAACCCAAATAATATCATCACGCAGATTATTCATTTGTTGCATAAAGTCAGCGCCCAAACTATCGCCTGACACCTCCCCTGCTACAATACCAATAACCAAAGGTTTGCTCGGCAACTGGTAACTTTCATCTGGCATATCAGACGCTTTGGTGGCTTGCGCAGGCATGGCAAAGTCGTTCATAACAAACTCTCGATAATGGCAAAAAATGAATACTGATAGCGATATTAAAATTTAAGTCATGATAATCTAGCGATAAAAAAGTATAGAATAACCATAAAAAATCATTGCGCATCCTTAAATAACTATTAAGTATAACAAAATTTTGGTTTTGACATTCCAGTTATCAGTCAATTAACTGGGCGACTGCCCTTGTCAACAGGCACTTTTGACTCCATAATAACAACTACTCCTACCTATTAGCTAGACGATATAACTATGACGACACCAGTTACCCATAACGCAGATATTGATGACGTGAATATTGAAAAGTTCATCCCCCTTATCACGCCAGCTGAATTAAAAGCCGAGCTCCCTCTTACTGATAGCGCCTATAATACCGTAGTTAACGGTCGTCAAACTATCCAAAATATTTTGGATGGTAAAGACAAGCGCCTATTTATTGTCATTGGACCCTGCTCTATTCATGACATCAAAGCCGCTCACGAATATGCTGACCGCTTAGCGAAGTTAGCAAAAGAGCTAGAAGATACTATCTTTGTGGTCATGCGGGTTTATTTTGAAAAGCCGCGTACGACCGTGGGCTGGAAAGGCATGATCAATGATCCGGATATGAATGACAGCTTCGATATCGAAAAAGGTTTATATACCGCACGCAAACTGCTTATTGATCTCAATGAAAAAGGGCTACCTTGCGCTACCGAAGCGCTTGACCCTAACACCCCGCAGTATATGCAGGATTTGATTAGCTGGTCAGCGATTGGTGCTCGTACTACTGAGAGCCAAACGCATAGAGAAATGAGCTCAGGTTTATCTTGCCCAGTCGGTTTCAAAAATGGCACTGATGGCGGTATGACAGTGGCGGTCAATGCTATGCAAGCGGTAAAAGAAGGCCATAGCTTTTTGGGCCTTTCGGCAGACGGTCAGGTATCGATTATCAAGTCTAAAGGTAATCCTTACGCTCACGTAGTACTGCGCGGCGGTAATGGCAAACCTAATTATGATGAAACTGCAGTTGCTGAGGCTGAGAACCAGCTAGCCAAAGGTAAAACCAGCACCAAGATTATGATTGACTCCAGCCATGCCAACTCGGGTAAAGACCCTTACTTGCAGCCTATGGTCATCCAAAACGTTGCCCAGCAGATCCAGAATGGCAATAAATCCATTATCGGTATGATGATTGAGAGCCATCTAAAAGGCGGCAATCAAAAGCTTACCGCTGATTTAACCCAGCTTGAATATGGTAAATCTATTACTGATGGTTGCCTTGATTGGGAAAGCACGGTTACCGCACTGCACGATTTGCGTGATATGGTAAAAGACGTATTACCTAATCGTTAGTTTTAAATTTATAAAATCAAAAAGCCCATTTATCACTTTAGAATTAGTGCTAGATGGGCTTTTTAGTGTCTAAGTAAATTTATTTCAGTAGCATATATAAATGACTATCTTATTTTAGTTTAAACCCATCAGAGCTTTGCTTATTTTTCGGCTTTTCTGGCCTCTTTAGCTTTTTTGGCTTCCTTACGCTCTTTTTCTAGTTGTTTCAAAAGCTTTAAGCCTTTTTTCCTGTGTGCATGGATTAAAGCCAGCTCATTGGATATTTTTTCTTTATTGCTATTCTCTGCCTCAAACTTAAGCTCCAGCTCTTTTTCACGTTTTCTTAACTTTTTGAGCACTTGCTTTAGGTACTTTATTTTCTCTTTACGCTTGCGATTGTCGGCGCCGAGATATTCCTCGGTCTTTTTTATTAATTTGCTGGCTTTCATGATCCATACTCCTTTTCCTTGATTTGCCGAGCAGCAATGGCATCAGCAGTTTCTTGCTCATCGAGCATTAGGCTTTGTTCGACTGCATAGATATCAGCGTCGCTACTTTTGAACAGTATGGTGGCAATCTCAAGCAGCTGATTGGCTATATTATTGGTATAGTTATTGTCATTCATTAAGGAAGTCGCCATAGCACCGGTGATTTTTCTATTGCGAATAAGTTGATTCATATCGGCTATAAACTGCCGATCTGCTTGAATTACATCAATCCTCATAGCCTCAATGGTTGGCAGTACGGTTCTAAATTCATCGGGATCCTCTTGCATCTCAGCCACACTTCTAAGAATAGTGCCCAAGCGATAGCGAATCTTATTATATTCAGCACGTACGTAGGGATTGGGGTCACTCATATATCTGGATAGGTTTTTATGCAGATGTTTGGTGCTTTTGATGGCGGCCAGCATACTCCTGCCCGCAGAGCGTAGCTCGAATATCTCATTGCTTTGCGCAGGAGACATGTTTTCATTATTTATTCTGCCTATATAATTCACTATCTCTACATAAAGCCCTTTTATTTTATTGGTATACTCTTCATCCAGATTGACAGGAATGGGTTTTTCAAAGGAGTCTATGACCTCTTGTATCGGCGTATTTGAGCGAATATCTTTAACCCTAAAGCTCAATCCATGGCAGAGTATGCCGAAGAAGTAGTTACCTAAATTCAGAATCTCCTTGTGGACAGCTTCTACAGCAAGCTCAGGAATCTCTAAAGCCGAGTCCTTTAGATACATGGGTTCGGCAATGGCGTAGGTTTTATCGGGGAGCAGTTTGGTGATGGTAGCGCCCAGCTTGTCGATGAAAGGCACCATCAAAATGACCCCTAATAAATTGAATAAGGTGTGAAAAACCGCCAATTTAAGGGTGTAATTGTCAGCCGCTATGTTTAAGCGCTCGGACAACCAGTCAACCGATAACATCAACTGTGAGATTAAAGCGATAGCCACCAGCCCAGTAATTACGTTGAAAACTAGATGCGCGGCAGCCAGCCGTTTGCCGTTGACCCCAGCGCTGATAGCACCGATTATTGCGGTGATGGTCGTACCGATATTACTGCCAATGGCCAGTGCCAAAGCGTTGTCATAAGTGATTTGCTGGCTGGCTAAGGCGGTTATTATCAGCACCAAGGTGGCGTGACTCGATTGCATAATCACCGTAGCGACGATACCAATCAAGGTATACAGCAACAAACCTTTGAGACCGGTCATGGCGTAGGCAGTTAAATCAATATTCTCCCGAAAGAGCTCAAAACCCTCCTTCATATAATGAATACCGAGAAATAAGAATCCTAGACCTGCCAAGATATAGCCAATACCTTTTAGGTGTTTGGATTTCTGTAGTATTAATATAACCCCAAACACTAACATAGGCATCGCATAGGCGGCAATATCGACTTTGAGACCAAAGCCTGCCACCAACCAAGCGCCCGTCGTCGTTCCTAAATTTGCGCCAAAGATGATACCGATACCCGAGGCGAGACTAATTAGACCAGCGGACAAAAACGAGATGGTGATGACAGAAACCAACGAGCTGGATTGCATCAACGTAGTGGTGACTACCCCAAAGCTCATACTTTTCCAAAGACCAGTGGTGGTCTTTTTCAGAATTTTTTCTAATAGTCCGCCAGTAAAGGCTCGAAAGCCCTCCTCCAATGACAGCATGCCAAATAAAAATATCGCTACACCCGCACTGATCTGCTTTAGGTTTGGGCTCACCCAAAAACCGTAAGATAGAACGATGAAAATGGTTAACAGTATTATTCTTTTATACATGCAATTTATTATCCATCAGCGATAAAAATAATGATGCTTTTAATGATGACACTTTTAATAATGACACCTCTAATAACACGATACCTTAATAAAAATAGATATTCAAAAAGCAGTATCTTTAATATTAAAACACTAAGGCAGTAAGGCGCCCCTAATAGTATAAAAAATAAGCGCTGCTAAAATAGCAGAAGCCGGTACAGTTATCACCCAAGCCGCAGCTATTCTTAACAGCGCCGAGCGCTTCACTAGCTCACGACGATAAACCTTTTTTAGATTCTTCCTTTCACGTTTAGTAAAGTGGGTGGCGGTATTATTTTGTTTTAGCGTTTGCAGCATCTTCTGCTTACCTTTGACCGAGGCTTTTTGAAAATCCTTTAAAAAGGCCTCAACCTCTTCGTGCTCAGAAGCTTTGTGATGTTCCATAATCTCATTGACCATACGATCATAAGATTTTTTGATATATTCACGCAAAAATCCTACCCCAAAGATACCACCCACAGCGATATGAGTAGAGCTCACCGGCAGCCCCAATTGTGAGGCGACAATAACGGTAATCGAGGCGGCCATAGCTACGCTAAAAGCCCGCATTTTATTGAGCTCGGTAATCTCTGAACCCACAGTACGAATCAGCTTGGGACCATATAACGCCAGACCCAATACGATTCCTATTGCACCGACCATCATTACCCATAAGGGAATAGAGGCCTCGCTAGCGATGCTACCACTGGTAATCGCATCGCTGATCGCTGCAAGTGGTCCTACGGCGTTAGCAACATCATTGGCTCCATGAGCAAAGCTGAGCATAGCAGCGGCAAATATCAGTGGAACGGTAAACAAAGCATTGATAGCATTTTTATCATTCTCAAGCTTATCTGCAGCCTTAGCAATTAGGGGCTTGATAATAAAGTAGCTGATAATGGCGATCACAAAACCAATGGCTAGTGCGGTAAAAAACTCTATCTGCCACAGCGCTTTTAGGCCTTTCATAATCAAATAAGTGGTAAATGACCATACCATCAAAGCTATCAGTAGCGGCACCACCCGTTTAGCGGCAGCTATTTTGTCATCCTTATAAGTAATGGTGTGCTTGATTAGCAATAAAAAAGCCGCGGCAATAATACCGCCCATGACCGGAGAGATGACCCAACTCGACGCTATCGCCGCCATCTGACTCCAGTTGACGATGCCCCAACCGCCCGCTGCGATACCCGCCCCCATCACCCCGCCTACGATAGAGTGCGTGGTCGATACCGGCGCGCCTACTGCCGTAGCAAAGTTTAGCCACACCGCGCCTGCCAGCAAAGCGGCCATCATCACCCAAATAAAAACTCCGCTGTCGGTAATCAGGCTTGGGTCAATAATACCGTTTTTGATGGTGCTGACTACATCGCCGCCTGCAATCAAAGCTCCAGCCGCTTCAAATATGCCCGCAATAAAAATTGCGCCAACCATGGTTATAGCTTGTGAGCCCACAGCGGGTCCTACATTATTAGCAACGTCATTGGCACCGATATTCAACGCCATATAGCCCCCAATCATTGCGGCTACTATGAGCATCATACGGTCAGGCACATCAGCAGTATTAAGATGGGTGTACAACATTACCCCCATAATAAATGCCAACACCCAACCCATGCGCAGCGCTTCTCCGCGACTAAAGCCTGACTTTTGCTCGAGTTTTTGAATATCTTTTAAATCCATACTGTTATATCCATACTGTTATATCCATGCTATTAAGTCCCTGCTGTTCGAGTGCACGCTATAAATACTTATTGTTGCTACATTGGGAATATGTTTACCAAAAAAATGTATTAAGGTTGCCAAGTTATTAATGAACCCGCTCCCACATAGGCTTTTATCAAAAATAGTTGATGAGCCCTTAATTACAGTATGGCTTTTATGAGTTTTCAACTGGATACTTTTATATTGCAGGGTGTATGTTTTTTGCATAAAAAAAGGCTAAACCAGCAAGCCAGTTTAGCCTTTTTTCAAACTCAATACCTAAGAATTCAACCTCTAAAAGCTTTAATACTTCATAGCCGCCTAGACCTTTGCGGCGCCAAGTACACTATCCAAACTCTCAAGGACGTGTTTCGATGACGCCTGCTTTTGCAAATCAAGCAGTTTATCCTGCGCCATTTGCCGGCGAGGCTCTACCAAAGTGTACCAATGCGCCAGCACTTGCAATAAACGTGAAGCCATCACAGGATTGGCATCATCCAATCTTTTAATCACGCCAGTATAGATATCCAAACCTTCAGACGTCCATAACACAGCGGGCTGGCTGGTGAACGCGCTAATTACTGAGCGTATGCGGTTCGGTGTATGCCAATCAAAGTCGTCGCGGGCTAGCAAAGCGGTAATATCATCCACCGTCACATGATTGCTCGAAGCCTGCACACTGAACCATAAATCAATGACCAAATCATTATCTTTAAAGCGCTGATAAAAATCTGCCAAATATTCATCTGCTGATGCAACTTGATGATTAACCATGGCTTTTAGAGCGCCAAAGCGTTCTGTCATGCAGCTAGCATTATCATATTGCTGCTGTGCCCATTTATCAGCATCCACTACTTTTGCCGTCAATGCCATATCTAGTACTACGTTACGCAAAGCTCGTGCGCCCATCGCTTCCGGCTTATCCGAATAAGGCTGTAGCGGCAATTGCTCATACAGCACTGCCCATTGATCTTTTAGGCTATCTGCCACTTGACGGTATAAGTCTTCACGCTGCTGCTTAATCAAATCAGGATCATAATCCTTATGAATAGCAGAGGCTAGCTCTTGCGGCGATGGAATATCTAGCAAACGTGCTGCTAGCATCGGGTCATCACTTGCCAGTTTAGGCAGTGTTTGTGCCAATGCTTGTAGGTAAATCTTTTCATCGTTACCTTGCAATAAAATACGATTGACCAGCAGCTGCGTTACTTGCCAGCGGTTAAAGCCATTGGTCTCATGCTCAAGTAAAAACGCCAAATCTTCATTTTGATAATCATAATTCAGTTGTACTGGTGCACTAAAATCACGCAGCAGCGACACTATCGGCTCGCTGGCAATGTTATCAAAAACAAACGTCTGCTCAGCTTGCTCTAGCAGCAACATACGCTCGCTGACGATATCGCCGGTTGTTTTATCAAATAGCGCTGTCGCTACCGGAATAGGTAGTGGCTTTGGCGCATCAAAGCCAGCAACATGACGGGTCTGTTGACTCAAAGTAATGGTCAAAGTTTGCGCCTTTTCATCATAGCTTTGATGCCCGGAGACTACTGGCGTACCAGGCTGACGATACCAATCAATGAAGTCCTCGATTTTGCTATCAGTAATACTTAGCGCTGATAAAAAGTCCTCAACCGTGACCGCTTGCCCATCGTAACGACGGAAATACTCATCGGTGCCTTTACGAAAGTTATCAGGCCCGAGAGTATTGGCAATCATACGCACGATTTCTGCGCCTTTCTCATAAATAGTAGTGGTATAAAAGTTATTAATCTCTACAAAGCTCTCAGGGCGTACCGGATGCGCTAAAGGCCCTGCATCTTCGGCAAATTGATGTGCTCGTAGCATCGCTACATCATCAATACGCTGCACCGCCCTTGACTGCTGATCGGCGGAAAACGACTGATCACGAAAGACGGTAAAGCCTTCCTTTAGACACAATTGGAACCAGTCACGACAAGTGATACGGTTGCCGGTCCAGTTATGAAAATACTCATGAGCAATAACCGCTTTTACATTAAAGCTGCGGACATCAGTAGTGGTTTCAGGACTAGAGAGTACACAGGCGGTATTGAAGATATTCAGGCCTTTATTCTCCATGGCGCCCATATTGAACTGGCTGACCGCTACGATCATATAACGATCTAAGTCGTAAGCACGGCCATAATTGACCTCATCCCACGCCATCGCATCTTTTAGCGCTTGCATGCCAAGGTGACATTTATCGATATCTTCCGCTTTGGCATAGAGCTCAAGGGTGACCTCTCGACCTTCGCTAGTGGTATAGTGATCGGTCAATACGTCCAAATCTGCAATCACGCTGGCGAACAGATAACTTGGCTTATTGGTCGGATCGTGCCAAATCGCATAATGGCGGTTGCTATCTTCTGCCACCTCGCCTGCTTCAACCAAATTACCATTCCCTAATAAGGTGGGATAACGTTTATCCGCCTCTAAACGGGTAGTAAACACTGCCAGCACGTCAGGGCGATCGGGATAAAAGGTAATTTTGCGAAAACCTTCAGGCTCGCACTGAGTGACAAACATAGTCTCGTCACCACTACCTGCCATATACAAGCCTTCAAGCGCCGTATTGGTTTGCGGTGTGACACGCACTTGCAGTTGCAGCGTTAATTGATCAGGAGCATCGCTAATGGTCAGCTTGCCCTCATTTATATGGTACTGATCGGCATCTAAAGCATTGTCATTTATCATAATGGACAACAGCTCGACATCTTCACCATATAAAACCAAATCGCCTGCGCTCTGACGGCTCATAACCAGCTTGCTATCGACGATGGCGTGGTCATCAAAGAGCTTGATATCCAAATCAACGCTATCAACATCAAAGCTTGGTGGTTGATAGTCTTTTAGGTTAATTTTGGTAGGTGCATGCGGCGGAACATCAGCCATTTCAGGATTAATGATATTTGCGCTAGCTTCGGCAGTAGACATAGGAGTTCCTAATTATAATTTATACTTTTCGTGGGGTTTGAGGGGTTGTATAGCTAAATTGGCGCATGTTCTCAAATTTCAAGATCGAGCGCTTAACTTGGCGCCTGTACTTTCTTTGTGCTTGGACTTTCTTTATAAAGCCATTAGCAAGTTTCTATTTCCCTAGCTAAAATAATTTACTAAAATCAGTGCATTTGCTAAATATATACTGAAATCATTGACAAACTTTGACATTATTTACAGTAATGTTATTTACATAACGTAACATTAACTCTAATATGGGTTTAATTGCCTATGTTGTCGTATAAGCAGTTTAAAATAACAAATTTGATTAACATTCAGGAGCTCGTCATGTCAATTTATCATTCGGTTCTAAAGGGTCGTTTTGCTAAAGTTACTACCCTTGCTATCTTATCAGGTGCAGTTGCTTTAAGTACGGGTTGTGCCACCAAACGTACCACCTCAGAAGTGGTAGTTGCACCGTTAGGGGTGCCTAGCGGTCAAGTCGTTTATCCAGGCGCAGTGGTAGTAGACAATCCAACCATGGTCGTTACTAATGCCGAAAACCTACAAGCGGTGGTCTATTTTGGTTTTGATAGAAGTGATATTACAGCAGACTCAGCTGCGGTTCTGAACCAGCATGCTAGTTTATTGACTTCTAACCCTAACGCTACAGTTCTGATCGCTGGTCACACAGATGAGCGTGGTAGCCGCGAGTATAATATGGCATTAGGCGAGCGCCGTGCAGCGTCTGTACGTAACTACCTATCTGCTCAAGGCGTTCCTGTGAACAGTATTCAAATCATCAGCTATGGTGAAGAGCGCCCAGCCGTTAATGGTACTACCGAAGAAGCCTATGCTCAAAACCGCCGTGCTGAGTTATCTTATTAATAGCTATCTTATTAATAGCTATCTTATTAATAGCTATCTTATTAATAGCCATTATTAGCAGATAGCTTTTCTATAGCCCATTAGATGGCGTATCGTTAATTATTAAAAGGCCTCGTTATGTTAATATAACGAGGCCTTTTTATTTATAACCTTGCTTGTGATTGCCTCATGTCTGATATAACGCTCAATCATATTCATTATAACCAGCTCAATTCCATGAGTTGGTGTGCCAGTGCTGAGATTATACCGCCATCAGAACCTACTTTGTGGCCGCATGTAACTGATACTCTTAAGCCTTATAGACCATTATCAAGCTGCCATCCACCATCGAAGCTCAATACTTTATCTTGGCAATACTATCATTATGAGTCCTCACTACCTTTGACACCTGCAAGGGCTAGCGACAGACATCTACAACAACGCATAGGCGTGCGTCTATTACTTGACGCCTTACTCAAAAAACTCGGTATCACTGATCCCTTAGACGACTCCGCCTACCCTTATCGGCTGGTAAATAGCGGCTATTATATTTGTTTTAGTCATTCGGGTCATAGCAAGTTGAGTAATGCCTTAGCAGAACATACACCCTATGACAAAGTGGCCGTGGCACTTAGTTATAGTCGCAGTATAGGCATTGATATCGAAGTACAAGATATCAGTTGGAAACTGGTACAGCGTTATTACCATCCTACTGAAGTCACTATTTTAAGTAGTTTAGATGAAAAACAACGGCAGGTAGTCTCAAAATTATTGTGGCAGATAAAAGAATGCTTTATCAAAATTAACCAAGACACCTTAGCAGCAGGTTTAGGAGTTCCCTATCTCGAGCTCCTAGATGAACTCATAGCCATTCAAGCTACCAATCCTCTCCCTCACATAAGTTTTATGAAAAGTCATTCAGACTATCAAATTGTATTATTGTCCCCTCAAAAAATGGTCGCTGTACTTTGATGACCTTACTTTCTAATTAATTTATTTTTAATAATGATGAAGGTAACCAATAGTGAATCGGTTATATGATTATATATTGGAAAAATATAACCGCAAAAACAAAAAAACGACCCGAAGGCCGTTTTTTATGATACTGACTAATTATAACTCTACAGTACTATTAGAAGCGGTAAGTTGCACCAAGTTTAACAATTGGCAACCACTCTAACCAGTTTTTATCTTGTAGCTCTTTTTCTGCTGCAATTGCAACATCATTACCAGTAACAGTAGTAGTACCACCAACAGTAGTGGCTACTACAGGACCGTTTGGATTAGTCGAACGAACCGTAGCATCTGTTTTACCTAGATAAGCAGCACCGATTTCACCAAAGATGCCCCATTTATCAGAGATATTAGGACGAAAGCCAATAGTGGCATAAGGTGCTAACTTGTTACGATGCTCTACGGTACCAACTAAAGTACCAGTCTGAGCAGCATTATAGTCTATGTTACCAATTCTGTAGTTTGGACCTTTGGCATTAGCTTCTACATCAATATCGTTATCCGGTACAATGATACCACCCGCCATAGTGAACCAGTTGGCTGCAGGGCGAATCTGTACGCCTAGGTATGGATTGCTGAAGTCAGCATCTTTGATATCATACTCAATATCATTGACATCGAAGTTATCTTTAATGTCAGATACGTCGCCGCCTGCCCAACCGGCTTGTAGTTCAGTTTTGTCGTTTAGGGCCCAACCGATGTTTGCACCATAACCTAGAGTACCAATCTCAGCACTGATAGCTGCTGGATTAAATACCGTACCGAAGAAAGTCTTGGTGCCGCCAACTACTGCGCCAGTAGTGTTACGTACCATACCAGCATCGTTATCATACTGATAAGCAGGTTGTGCTGCTTGGTAAGCAACTGGCTCAGCTTGATATACAACTGGCTCTGCTTCATAAACAACAGCGTCGTTGTTATCAACGACTACTACTGGCTCAGCTGCTAATGCGGCTGTTGATGCCAAAACAGCAGCGGATACTGCAGTTAATTTAATAAGTTTCATAATTACTCTCCTAAAGTATGAAATAACTAGCCCACAAACATGGATTGTCTGATTCTGATTTTAGACAATCATTTTGTTGAGCAGATTAAAACAATTTTGGCTGAAAAAGTCACCCCCAAAGACGAGGTTTTTATTTGCCATTATGTAAAGATTGCATAGTAATTGTAATAATTACTACTTGCCTCGATAAAAACTCGTTTTTTATTGCTTCTATCCAGTCATTTGGGCGACTGCGTGCATAATATCACAAATCATCTGAATAAGAACCCATATAACATACTTCTATGTTCGCCTATTCGCCCCTATAACTCAATGTATATTGTATAACTTAACATTACGGTATGTTGTGATTTGTTAGTTGATGTATCTCCTATTGCCTGCCAATAGCTGTTTTTGATAGGGAGAATGATTGTTCTAATAACTATCCTTTATAACTATCTCGATGCTAGCTTATATTGAGTTATGCATGGTAAGAAACTTAAGTTATAATAATTACTTATCTAACATGAACTGAGCTATTTGTATGCCCAAAGTTTCATCAATTACTCGTGTATTAGAAATTATTGAAGCCGTCTCTTATGCGCCTAAACCTATCTCACCACTCGAGCTCTCAAAAGAGCTTGATATTCCAAAGCCTACTATCCATCGTTTGATTCAGAATCTAGTCGATGAAGGCTTTGTAGCCGTTGATATTGGCGGCGGTATTATACCTGGCAAACGGGTACGTAACTTGAGTGTTGAGCTTTGGCAACAGCGCCAGTTCTTTAATGAGCGTCAGGTAATCTTGCAAAGGCTGGTTGATGATATCAAGGAGACTTGCGGTATCGGGGTGCCCTATCATATGAATATGATTTATACCAACCGAGTCAAAACATCGTTGCCTATCCAAATTTACTTACCGGTAGGCGCCAAGTCACCGATGTGGTGTACGGCAACAGGCAAGCTATATCTGAGTCAACTTAGCACGCCTAGCCGTAATAAGATACTCAAGAGCTTATCTTTGGATAAGTTTACCAAGAATACTATCGTCGATATTGATGAATTAAATGTAGAGCTTGATAAAATCGCTGAGACGGGTATCGGTATCGACAATGAAGAGTTTATTTCGGAAATGGTGGCAATATCGGTACCTATTTTAGATAAAAAGTCGAGATACCTGGCTTCTTTATATTTGCATGCTCCGACTATTCGAGTGTCTTTAGATGAGCTATTGACCCATGTACCCCGATTACGTACTGCCGCTGAAGACCTACAAGCACTGGTTTACGAATTACAAAGCTAGAATCGTTTGTCTAGCTAAAAGTCCATTATCATAATCCAATTGCATATTGGTAATGATAATGGACTTTTTTTATAGCGGTTAATAAATAAGGGATAAAGGGTTATAAAAACTGAGCGTTTAACGTTTAACTGTCTCTTGCTAAGCTCTGTAACATTTACACCTCATAGCCGACTAGGAAGACCAGACTGATTTATCATGATGGGCCATAATACTTGAGAAATCTTTATCACCATGCTCAACACTGTGCTGTTGATAAAGCTCCGTAGCTTTACTTCCCATCGGCGTTTCTGCTCCGATCGCTTTTGCAGTCTCCATGGCAAGATTAAGATCCTTTTGCATCAGATCCGTCATAAAGCCGCCTTTATAACCGTGACTTGAGGGTACATTGTCCATAACTTGCGGATAAGGGTTATAGACCTCCAGCGTCCAGTTGCGTCCAGAGCTTTGTAGCATAATCTCCGACAACACTTTGGCATCAAGACCGTTTTTGACTCCGAGATTGATAGCTTCGGCTGTGCCTGCCATCAAAATACCTAGTAGCATGTTGTTGCATATTTTGGCGACTTGACCCGCACCATGTTCGCCAGCATGAAAGATATTCTTGCCCATAACCGCCAGTATCGGTTTGGCTTTTGCAAAAGCTTGCTCTTCACCGCCCACGATAAAAGTTAGGCTACCAGCGACTGCACCGCCCGTACCACCTGAAACTGGCGCATCTAAAAAATCAATGCCCATCTTATTGGCGGTATCAGCCACTACCCGAGCATCAGCGGCGGCAATGGTACTACTATCAATCACCAGCGTGCCTTTAGGTAAGGATAATAATAAACCCTTTGAGCCGCTATCGCCCAGATAAACAGAATGGACATGCTTGCCAGCCGGTAGCATACTGATAACGACTTGAGCGTTGGTGGCAGCTGATAGAGGGCTATCAGCGACGGTGGCGCCTGCGTTTTGTAGACGCTTAAGAGCGTCAGCGGATAGATCGTATACCGATAACGGATAGCCCGCCTTCAGTAAATTTTCGGCCATGGGCGCACCCATGTTACCGAGTCCAATGAATGCAATATTTGGTTTTGTCGCCTGATTATCGCTATGTTTAGTTGGGCTCATCTCATCGCTCCTTGATGATTTTAGGTAAATTTTTTATTATAAAAAGCTTTATTTATACAAGCTTAGAAATTTTAAAGCGTTTAAAGGTTTAAAACTAGCTTAGTTGTTGGGCGGCAAGCGCATCAGCGCCTAACCAGTCCTTTAATGGATGCTCGCCAGCACTATAAGGGCTTTCAAAATGCTGTTGAATATAACTGCGTCCCTCCGGCGTCAAGCATTCTGCTAAAGAGCGTGACCACTCGGGATTCTTATCTTTGTCAATTAGTAACGCCCGTACGCCTTCCTTAAAGTCGGGATTAGCGGCGCAGTGCACGGCCACGTTAAGCTCTAAATATAGTACCTGCTCTATCGATAGGTCAGTCACTTTATGATAAAGGCTATGCGTTAAAGCGGCTGTAACCGGACAACCTTGACGATAAGTCGCTAGCGCTCGCTGTGTCCAGCTATCGGCGGCAAAATCAGCATCGAGCTCACTTAGTGCTTCATCATCACGCAACAAGGCATCAATATCAGCTAACCCACCAGTATTCATTAAACGCTGAATCGGTTGCCAATATAAAGCCAGCTTACTGGCGGGAAGCTCTGCAATAGTTGACGAATGCGCCGCCAACGCACGACTCGTAATACTATAAGCACTTTCACTATAGCTAGTATCAAACATCACTTGCCAATCAATTTGAGTCAGGCGCTGCAAAATAGCCTCGTAATCAGCGCTGGCGACGCCATATTCAGCCAAATTGGCTAATAGCGCATCGTTAGCATTACAGTGGGCGCCTGTTAGACCTAAGAATAGACCAGTATCGGCGGGCATCCGCTGCAAGAACCAACTACCAGAGGCGTCAGGGAATAAGCCAATGGTAATCTCAGGCATCGCAAAACGGGTGCGCTCGGTGACGATACGATGACTACAGGCGGCCATCAGTCCCATACCGCCGCCCATAATGATGCCATCGCCCCAAAGTATTAAAGGTTTGGGATAAAAGTGCATTTGCCGATAAAGGCGATACTCGTGACTAAAGAACTCTGTGGCATAAGGGTTGGGCATTGGTGCATCGGCAGACATACTGTCATAAAGCTTACGGATATCGCCGCCTGCACAAAACGCCTTATCCCCTGCACCTTTTAATAATATCGCTACTACATCTGGATCCGATTGCCACTGCTCAAGTTGATTTGATAATAACTGACACATCTCTACACTGAGCGCGTTTAAGGACTTGGGCGTGTTCAACGTCATAATCCCAATCAAATGCCCACAGTCGGTAGCTTCTGTATTGAAAAGTACCGGAGCTTGTGATGATGACTTAGTATCTGTATTTTGCGCTGTTGTCATAAAAGTGACCTATATAAAAGTGCTCATATAAAAATAGTTATGTGAAAGTGATCTATATAAAAATGAGCTGAACTAAAAACTTTATACTATAAAAAATGCCAAGCGGTTAACAAATTATTTATTCTGCCAGTTAGGACTACGCTTCTCTAAAAAGGCTTGAACGCCCTCACGCTGATCCTTGGTATCGAATAGTTTGACAAAATCTTCACGCTCGTTGATCAGGTTTTGGGCAGGCGGGGTATGTCTAGCCGCTTGAATCAACTGCTTAGAATAGCTAACGGCGACTGGCGACTGCTTGGCGGCTTTTTGTGCCAAGGCTTGAGCGCTCTCTAAACCTTTGCCCTTTTCGACCACTTCTTCGACCAAACCGATACGTAGCGCAGTGGCGGCATCGATGCGCTCACCGCACAATATCATGCGCTTTGCCCAGCCCTCACCGACTAATAAAGGTAGGTTTTGAGTGCCGCCAGCGCAAGGCAATAGACCTACGCCAGTCTCAGGCAGTGCCATCTGCGCATGGTCTTCTGCAATACGGATGTCACAAGCGAGCGCACACTCAAGACCGCCACCCATCGCATAGCCATTAATAACGGCAATACTGACTCCGCGATAATTGGATAACGCTTCAAAAGCCTCACCAAAAGCAATCGCCATACTAACCGCCCGGCCTTTGTCGCCATCGGCAAAGTTATTAAGATCTGCCCCTGCAGAAAAGAACTTTTCACCATCACCGTGAATAATGAGCGCATACACTTCATCGTTGGCATTTAGGTCAGTAACCAGTTGCTTGAGTGCGGGCAGGCTGTCCATCGTCCACGTATGGGCTGGCGGATTTTGCAGCGTTACCGTCGCAATATGACCATCAATGGTCAGTTTTAGATTGGTATAATCTGTCATAAATAATCCTTTATTTTTATGATATTTTTTAATTTACTATTAAAGGGTCCGTGCCTTTTAACGTAATTGGCTTAACGCTTCGTCTTGTAGCATCTGGCGTGAGACAATGACTCGCATAATCTCATTGGTACCCTCAAGTATTTGATGCACGCGCAAATCACGGACATGACGCTCAAGTGGATACTCGTTTAAATAGCCATAACCGCCGTGCAATTGTAGAGCCTGATTGGCAATATCAAAACTAAGATCCGTCGATAAACGCTTGGCCATCGCACAATAAACCGAGGCTTGCGGGTCATTATTGTCCACTTTACTGGCCGCTAAATATAGGATCTGACGAGCAGCGATAGTTTGGGTCAGCATATCAGCCAGTTTAAACTGTACCGACTGAAAGTTAGCGATTGGATTGCCAAATTGGCTGCGCTCTTTCACGTAATTGGTCGCCGTTTCAAGCGCCGCTTGCGCCGTTCCTACCGCACAAATACCGATATTGATACGTCCGCCATCTAGCCCTTTCATTGCCATGCTAAAGCCTTGACCTTCCTCGCCTAAGCGATTAGCTACAGGTACTTTGACATTATTAAAGCTGATTGTACGTGTTGGCTGAGCTTTCCAGCCCATTTTTTGCTCATTCTTACCGTATTCAATACCGTCGCTATGCGCATCGACCACTAATGCCGAAACTCCTTTGGGTCCAGCGCCGCCGGTACGCGCCATCACTACCAATACGTCGGTCGAGCCTGCACCTGAGATAAAGGTTTTTTCGCCATTTAACACATAATAGTCGCCTTGCTTGTCAGCTTTAGTCCGCAGGGAGGCGGCATCGGAGCCGGCATTGGGCTCAGTTAGGCAATAACTACCGAGCCACTCGCCGCTAACCATGTTGGGCAAATACTGCTGACACAAAGCATCGCTACCATATTCGCCAACCATCCAAGCGACCATGTTATGAATGCTCATATAAGCTGCGACTGAGGTATCGCCCCAAGCCAGCTCTTCGAACACAATAGCGGAGTCCAAGCGCGGTAATCCTAAGCCATCGTATTCTGGATTGGTATATAAGCCCAAAAACCCAAGCTCACCTGACTTTTTGATGACATCAACAGGAAAGTGAGACTCTCGATCCCATTCAGCAGCGTTAGGTTTAAGCTCTTTTTTGGCGAACTGTCTGGCGGTTTGCCCAAAGGCAATTTGATCTTCCGTTAATGAAAAATCCATGAGGTCATCCTTGTACTTAATAGTGCAGCTATAATGAATTCAAAATACGGTTAGTTCAAAACAATAATTATAGGTATAACTTTCAAACCAACCGACTATATTACAAATTATGATTATAAATTATGAATTTTACATTGAAATGGTGGTGTTTACTTTACCACGGCTCGCTTCGTCATCAAACCAGCGTGCGGTAACGGTTTTGGTTTGGGTATAAAATTGTACCGCTTGCTTGCCATAAGGGCCAAGATCTCCAAGTTTACTGGCACGTGAGCCTGAGAACGAGAACATTGGTAATGGCACTGGAATAGGCAGATTGATACCGATTTGACCGACCATAATATCCTGCTGGAATTTGTGCGCGGCAGCTCCCGACTGGGTAAAGATAGCCGTACCATTGCCGTTTGGATTGGCATTCACAATGTCGATAGCCTCGCCTAAGCTCTCAGCACGCATGATACACAGTACCGGACCAAAGATTTCTTGCTGATAGATTTGCATATCGCTGGTGACATTATCAAAGATAGTTGGACCGACAAAGTTACCTTTTTCAAACCCTTCAACCGTAATGCCGCGGCCATCTAATAATAAACTCGCGCCCTCATCGACACCGGTGCCAATTAAATGCTCAACGCGAGCTTTGGCTTGCGGCGAGATCAGTGGCCCTAAATCTTTATCATTTTTGCCCGCTGAGACCACTAAACCTTCTGCTTTAGACTTAATCTCGTCGATCCAATCTCCAGCTTCACCTACTAATATCACTACTGATAGCGCCATGCAGCGCTGACCGGCGGCGCCAAAAGCTGCGCCCGCTAACTGATTCAAGGTTTGCTCTTTGTTGGCATCTGGCAGGATTACGGCGTGGTTTTTGGCACCCATCATACATTGGGCGCGTTTGCCCGATTGGCTAGCACGCTCATAAACGTGTTGGCCGACCTTGGTAGAGCCGACAAAAGAAACCGCCTTAATATCGGGATGATCACAGATCGCATCAACGGTTGCTTTACCACCGTGTACCACATTGAGCACGCCTTCAGGAACGCCCGCCTCGACAGCCAGCTCTACCAAACGCATGGTGACCATCGGATCTTGCTCGGAGGGTTTTAGGACAAAGGTGTTGCCGGTAGCGATTGCCATCGGGAACATCCATAGCGGAATCATCGCCGGAAAGTTAAAGGGAGTGATACCCGCACAGACGCCAAGTGGCTGCCAAATACTATAAGTATCAACATTGGAGGCGACGTTTTCAACGAAATCGCCCATTTGTAGATTAGCAATACCGGCGGCGTGCTCAACCACTTCTAAGCCACGAAACACATCACCGCGCGCATCAGCAATGGTTTTACCTTGCTCGGCAGTTAAGATTTCAGCCAGCTCGTCCATGTGTTCACGGATAAGCGCTTGATACTTCAAAAAGATACGGGCGCGGGTAGTAATGGGTGTTTTGCGCCAAGTTTGAAAGGCGGCTTGGGCGCTAGCAACGGCTTGATTGATTTCATCATCGGTGGTTTGCGGGACTTTGGCGATGACTTCTTGGGTAGCAGGATCGGTGATATCAATCCATTCGCTGGTATTAGAATCACTAAACTGACCATTGATAAGCTGCTGAACGTGGTGCATAAGATGTCCTTATCTTGTTTGCATGACTGCCATTCAAGGCGTCATTTATTGGGGTATGAAGATTTCTGTTTAGCTATTTATAAGCATGTTAATCAAAATGATTTAATTCGTATCGTTATTGACTATAGCAATAATGTGATTTTGCGGTCAAGGGCTTTATTAATAATCCTTCATAGACTGCTTGACCGCATCAATCGCTGGTGGATTATCTAAAGTCGACATATCACCTGTAGGCTGATTTTCTGCCAAAGCTCGAATCGCACGGCGCAAGATTTTACCAGAGCGAGTTTTTGGCAAAGCTTGCGGGAAATATACGGCGGCTGGACGGGCAATACCGCCAAGCGACTTGACCACGGCTCCAATAATTTGCTGCTCAAGACGAAAGCGGTTTTCAGTAGTTTTTACTTGTTCATGATCTCGCAGTACACAAAAGGCGATAGGTAACTCGCCTTTTAGCTCATCTTGAATACCGACAACCGCAGATTCTATAATCTCTGGGTGGGTGCTGATCGCCTCTTCAATCTCTTGCGTACCTATTCGATGACCAGCGACATTAATAACATCATCGGTGCGACCAAGAATATAAAAATAGCCCTCTTCATCGGTCACTGCATAGTCTGAGGTCGAATATTGCTTGCCATCGAACAGTTTAAAATAGCTACTGATAAAACGCTCGTCGTTACGCCATACCGTGGTTAGTGCGCCGGGCGGCAGCGGTGCACTAATAGCCAGCAGTCCCTTTTCGTTAGCCGCGCAGGGCTCTCTGGTTTCTTCATTAATAACATGCGCATCATAACCATACATCGGATAGCCGGGCGAGCCTTGTTTGTGTGGTTTGTGATTGAATTTGGGCGTATGACTTAAGATAGGCCAGCCGGTTTCTGTTTGCCAATAATGATCTAAAATCGGCACGCCTAAATGCTCGGTTAACCAATTAGCGGTAGATTCATCAAGCGGCTCTCCGGCCAAAAAGAATGACTTAAGGCTGGAGACATCGTAGCGAGTCATCCAAGTCTCGTCTTGTTTTTTGAGCATCCGCACACCCGTTGGGGCAGTGAACAAAATATTAACTTTATTGGCCTCAACGATTCGCCACCAAATCCCCGGATTAGGACGGTGCGGTAAGCCCTCATACATGACGCTGGTCATGCCAGCCAGCAGCGGGGCATAGATAGTATAAGAATGTCCAGCAGCCCAGCCAATGTCTGATATGGTCCAAAAGGTCTCGCCTGCCTTGCCATCATAGATATAATCAATCGAGGTAGTGAGCGCCACCGCATGACCACCGGTATCGCGCTGCACGCCTTTGGGTGTACCTGTGGTGCCTGAGGTATAAAGCAGGTAGGACGGTGCATTTGACTCTAGCCATACCGGCTCAACAATGGCATTGGCATCACAGCTTTGGCGACGCTCGGTGGCATAATCAACATCTATCTCCTGCGCTTTAAAGGGCAAAATACCGCGATTAACCACCAGTACGTGCTCTGGCTTTTTGGTCGCTTGTTCGACCCCTTGATTGACTAGATTCTTATAATTAATCACTTTACCGCCGCGCAAACCGGCGTCGACAGTGATAAGCATTTTGGCCTCGGCATCATCCATACGAATCGCTAAGTTGTGCGCCGCAAAACCGCCAAATACCACCGAATGGATGGCACCGATACGCGCACAGGCCAGCATCGCATAGGCCGCTTCCAGTATCATCGGCATATAGATAATGACGCGGTCGCCCTTGCCCACGCCATGACGCTGCAGAACATCGGCAAAATAATTGACCTCTTTATACAGATCATTGTAAGTCAGGCGGCGCTTGGTATAATCAGTATAAAACTCAACCTTGTTACCTAAATCATCGAAGGCATCAGCAACAGCTGGAAAGGTCTCAATCAGCTCTTGATTAATCTCTGAGGATAGCCAAATGTAGGCATCCTGCTCAGCACGATCTGCCAGATGACGATCAACGCAGTTATAGCATAAATTGGTTTCGCCGCCGACGAACCATTTAGCAAAAGGTAGATTACTATCATCAAGGATTTTATCGGGCTGCTTATGCCAATAGATGCGCTGAGCCTGCTCGCCCCAAAACTGCTCACGATCATTGATAGAAGCTTGATAGATATCCGCAAAAGTGGCGTTTTGATTAGCAATTGCTGAGTTTGAAGAGGTGGGGTTAGAAGCTGAGTTGGAGGTTTGCTTGCTCATAATGGCTATCCTTAGCATCGAGTGTTTTTAGTATTAAAAATCTTAGTATTGAGAGTTTAGTATTAAGAATATAATAATCAAACTTTTGCTGTCCCTAGCAAAATAAAAAAATAAAAACCGATACGTTATGTATCGGTTTAATACGTATCGGTTAAAATGTAGCAGAGCTATCGATAAAGGTCAACAGTTAACCCTGCAAACTGCCTAATTCTTATACACCAGTTTGGTCAGCATACATCTCGCGCATAACCTTTTTATCGTGTTTGCCAACTGAGGTCTTAGGCAAGTCATCAACGAATTTGTAATCATTGGGCACGCCATATTTAGGAATAAGACCGCGAGTCACTGCCTGCTCAGCAATAGCCTTGATATCATCAGCTTGGGTATCTTGACAATCAGGTTTGAGAACAATGAGAGCTAATGGACGTTCACCCCACTTTTTATCCTGCACACCAATGACTGAGACATCAGATACCGCTGGGTGCAAGGATAAAATGGTTTCAATCTCAAGCGATGATATCCACTCGCCGCCGGATTTGATCACGTCTTTTAAGCGATCGGTAATCTTGATATAGCCGTCTTTTTGTATGTAGGCAATATCTTGAGTATGCATATAGCCATTTTCCCACAGCTCTTTGCCCGCATCATCGTTTTTCAGATAACTTTGGGTCAACCAGGGCGCCCGCAATACCAGCTCGCCAGTGTGCTCTTTGCCAGTACCGACAGGTTCGTTGTTTTCACTCCATACTTGCGCATCGACCATCAATACTGGTCTGCCCGTCATACAGCGGCGGGTTATATCCTCTTCCTCAGTCAATTCAGGCTCATTCAAACTAAAGTCAGTCAGACTAATCAGCGGCGCAGTTTCGGACATACCGTAACCGGTATAGACCTCGATACCTTGTGCTAGTGCCGCTTTGGCTAAGCCCTCCGTTAGCTTTGAGCCACCAATAATCATTTTTAGCCCATTGAAGCTAGCATCACGACTTTGGGCCTCGCCGAGTACCATTTGCAATATAGTCGGTACACAGTGGGTGATACTGACCTTTTCATCAATAATCAAATCAAGCAAACTATCGGGTGCATAACGACCCGGATATACCTGTTTGAGACCGGTCATAGTGGCGGTAAACGGGAAACCCCAAGCATGCACATGGAACATCGGCGTCATCGGCATATAGACATCACCGTAGCTGACGCCTTGCTTGTTCGGCAGCATCCCAAGTGACGCCGCCTCTGCCATAGTATGTAGCACCAGTTGACGATGGCTAAAGAACACCCCTTTTGGATCACCGGTGGTACCTGAAGTATAAAAAGTAGTGGCAATAGTATTTTCATCAAAATCCGGAAAATCAAAAGTGTCAGCAGCAGCTTCTAATAAAGTCTCATACTCACCCACTACTCGGCTTTGGCTCTCACCAAACACCCCTTCTACCGTCACCCCATCGTCGTCCAGCCAAATAATATGTTCAATACTAGAGTTCTCAAACTGATAGTCCTTGACCATAGGTGCAAATTCAGAATTGAGCATCAAGACTTTGGGTCTGGCATGATTAATGGTATAAAGCACCTTTTCAGGGGACAGACGAATATTGACCGTTTGCAGAATATACTGCGACATCGGTACGGCAAAATAGGACTCAAGATAACGATGGCTGTCCCAATCCATGACCGCTACTACATCGCCAGCAGCAAGATTTAGGTCAGCTAACACATTAGCTAGACGGTTAATGCGGGCAAATAAATCCGTATAAGTGAAGCGCTTTTTGTCCGCATAAACAATCTCTTGCTCTTGTGAGACCACTTTGGCACGGTTTAACAGCTGCTTGATAATAAGCGGATACTCATACGCTGAAGGGGCGCTACTATAGATGTTTGACATAAAAGAACTTCCTTGTGGATGGTTTGATATTATTTTGATTGGCTTGATATTTAATAATACTTGTAGGGGCGTAGGGTGAATTAGTTTTTCAAACTCTCATAGAGAGTGCTGATAAAATGTAACCCACCATTTTAAATGTTAATTATGAGATGTCGGTGGATTACGCATCGCTAACCCAGCCTTCAATTTTTTCTTGTTATACCTCTATTGATAGTAGAAAAAAATGAGCGTCATGTAAAGCATAAGCACGTACTCACTTAGTACCAAATAGTCAAAGATAAAAATACTCTAAATAAAAAATATTTTAAGCCGTACGTGCTTTAGTTTTTATCATGCCAAAACCCGCTATTAATAGAGCCAATACTTGTACGAATAATAACAGCCAAACCGTCAGCGTCCACTCCCCTTGCGCATAGGCTAAGCCGCACAGCCACGCTCCCATCGTTCCGCCAGCATAATAGCCCATATAATATAAGCCAGAAGCTAATGAGCGTCCTTTTTTAACATTGACTGCGATATAACTAATGGTAGCAGATTGAGTGATAAATACCCCTGACGACATGATAGCCAACCCCGCAATAATGCCCCATAGCGGCGTTACTAAAGTTAATAGTACTCCAACCATAGATATTACCACCGCTACTCGGACTGTTCTCGCCGAGCCAAAGCGGCGGAGCAAAGTTGTCGATAACGGCGTAATAATCACCCCAATCAGATAAACAGCAAAGATATTAGCCAATGCTCCAGTGCCGAGGTTATAAGGGGTCTTGGCGAGGTGTAAATTAATAAAAGTAAAACAGCCAACCAAAGAAAACAATACGCAAGCGCCCAGCAGACAAGCTGTGACTACATAACGATTGGTCAGATGCTCGCCTAGTGTTTGCAGCGCTGAACGAAAATTAGGATTGGCCTCAAAGCAGCGTGATGCTGGCAAGGTCTTGCTTACCCACAACGCTCCTATCAGTGTAATAGCTGCCATCACATAATAGCCATGCCTCCAGCCCATAAACTCATGCAAATGGCCCAGCAAAAACCGCCCCATAAAACCGCCCAGCACCGAGCCTGACACATAAAAGGACATCAGCTCAGTCACTGCTCGCCCCTCAAACTCCTCACCAATATAGGCGATAGTTACCACTGTAATACCAGGCACCGACAGCCCTTGCATAAAGCGCCATATCCCCATCCATTCAATACTAGGGCTTTGAGCAATCAGCGCGGTGGGAATGGCTAAAAATAATAGCGCTCCAACGATAAAAGACTTACGACCAACCGCATCAGAGATCATCCCCAAAAATGGCGACATAATTGCAATTGCCATTACCGTTGCACCGACGACCATCCCCGCTTGGACTTCAGTGGCGGATAAATCCATCATCAATACCGGTAGCACCGCCTGTACAGAATACACCTGCAAAAAGGCAAACATACCGATAAGGCCAATAGTTAATTTTAAAACCCATGATGGAGAGTCTATCTGCGGCGACGGCTGTGGCGATAGTTTTTGAGTGTTATCAATAGTATTATTCACAAGGACACTGATTAGGTTGGACGCCGCAGCCATGATGACTGACCGCAACTTAAAGGATGAAAACAGGCCTTATTATGCCTGCACTTATTTTAATGATCGTATTTATTTTATAGAGCAAGTCGGTCATGATATCACAATGAAAGAGGTGCTCAGAGTGCCAAATAAGAAGAATTAATGGACTGGCTGTTTTATTGAAAACTGTATATAGTCAATCCTAAATAGAACTGGCACATGTCATGATATGTGCTGCTGGTATCAATTTTGCGCAGCCTCTGTCGGCGTAGGCACAGCACGCAAGTAAAATTGATACCAGCAGCACTGTACCTATTTTAAAGTGTGTTAACTCTAGTAGGCTTAGAGATTTGACCGCTGATATATTGATACTTATCATACTGAAACTTATTATCTGTTCAACAGCCGTCCATTTGCTCTCAAAGAAAATGAACCAAAAACAACATAACCCCCTTATAAAAGATCGTTGCTCATGACTCATAATCGTTTTTTTTCAAAAGCAGCAGGCGCTCTAGGACCTCTTACGCTTTCTATGAGTGTTTTTTGTGTAAACGCTATAGCTGCTGACCACCCTGCTAAAACTGCATTAAGCACCGCGACCAATGGAACCCATGGAACCGTATTATCGTCATCGCTATCTACCGCCGACTGTATTCCTGATACGGTAATTGATGCTACTACCCTTGCAGATACGCAAGCTAACGGCCCTTTTTCAGTAACAGCTAAGCCCGTTCCACGGCAAGCAGCTAGCGGTTTTGGCGGTGGTACTATCTTTTATCCAAACCATACCGAAGGCTGCGGCCTTTTAGGTGGTATCGCTGTTATTCCAGGTTATGTCTCTTATGAGAACTCTATAAAATGGTGGGGGCCGCGCTTGGCTTCTTGGGGCTTTGTAGTCATCACTATCAACACCAATTCCATCTACGATAATCCCGATAGCCGAGCCACTCAGTTAAGTGCCGCCCTTGATCACATCTTTACTGACAGCACCGTTGGCAATATGGTAGATCGCAATCGTTTAGGCGTTATCGGTTGGTCGATGGGCGGCGGCGGTGCCCTTAGGTTAGCCACTGACCGTCGTGACATCCGGGCTATTATGCCGCTAGCGCCCTATCACGATAAAGGCTATGAGGAAGTAAAAACCCCCACTTTAGTTATTGCTTGTGAACATGATCGTATTGCCTCCAATAAAAAATACACCAATATCTTCTATGACAAACTGACCGGTCCAAAAATGAAAGTTGAGGTCAACAATGCTAGCCACTTTTGTCCAAGCTACCGTTTTAATGAGAAACTATTAAGCAAACCCGGCATCGCATGGATGCAGCGCTATATTAATGATGACACCCGCTTCGATAAGTTTTTATGCGCTAATGAAAATTATAGCGACAGCCCCCGTTTCTCAGCTTATGATTATGCCAATTGCTGATAAATACCCTACAAGTCACAAACGTTGTGTAACGTTTATGGTTTTATTTTTGGGTTATTATCCATAGTCAATTTACTGTAATAAACAATTTAGGTTAACAAACAATAATTACTAAGGAATAATAAAATGTCAGATAAGATATATGACCTAGGAGCAGGTTTTTGGAATATACGCGGTGATTTTCGTATCGGCGGCGTTATCAATATCGGCACTCAATGCTCGCTGGTACAGTTAGAGTCAGGAAAGTTTATATTTTTGGACAGCTATACTTTAACTGGCGAAGTAAAAGAGCAAGTCATGGCGCTAACCAATGACGGTCAAGATGTCGAGGCGGTACTTAACGTGCATCCCTTTCATACCATACACTGCGCGCAAATGGCAAAGGACTTCCCAGAAGCGACCTTTTATGGCAGCAGCCGTCACCAACAGCAAGTGCCAGAGGTGGATTGGAGCGACGACTTGGTTGAGAGTGATGCAGTAGCTGAGCGCTATCCTGAGCTTGAATTTTCGATGTCAGAAGGTATTCACTACATCTCGCCTAATGATAAGATTCATGCCGGTTCGCTATTGGTATACCATCCCGCCAGTAGAAGCTTGCATGTCGATGATACCTTTATGAGTCCTCCGGCAAAGGTACTAGAAGCAGTATTACCCGAGCTGCTATTGCACCCCACTACCAAACAAGCGCTCAAAGATGAGCCTGATGCAGGCAAGCAATACTGCGACTGGGCAACCAAAATTGCCCACCAGTGGCGTGACACTCATAACTTCTGTGCGGCCCATTCTAGTTTAGTTAAATTTGAGATTGGCGGCTTTGAAAAAGCTTTATTAAAAGCTGTAGAAAAGGCGCGTCCAAAACTTGAAAAGGCGTCGTAATAAAAAAATCTAGGTGCTCGATAATCTAACAAGCTACCTTCACAAAATTTTAGTGAAGGTAGCTTTTTTTGAGGAACATTAAAAACCTTCCTAAACTTAAGCGCATTATTTGCTTGATAATTATTGCTAAATATTTGTCATTCTGTTAAAACTTATTACTATTATTAAAAACGCTGATAGTAGAGTTTAACTTTTTAATAAATTAAAGAGAAACCTTCTTATACATGAATTCAATAAACGGATTTAGTCATCAAATTATTTCACCATAAAAGGATTTTTATATGCATCGTCATTATTTAATAACCGCTATTACTGCTGTAAGTCTGATAGGTTTAAGTGCTTGCTCTAACACTTATAAAGTTGCCAATGAGAGAGCTACCACTAAACCTATTATCATTGAGCAATCTAATGAAGCAGATAATCATGCGGGTTGGTCTTATAGTGGTGATACAGGGCCTGAATACTGGGGAGATGTCGAAGGTGCAAGTAGCTGTAAGATTGGTCAAGAACAGTCGCCTATTAACATAGCTAGGGTCACTGCTAGCGCTAAAGACGCACCCGCTTTCAATTATAGCCAAGCAGCAAATTTGCGTATCACTGATAACGGTCATACCGTGGTCTACACGCCCGCCACTTCAAACAACCATATCACTATCGATAACGAACGCTTTGAGCTAAAACAGTTTCATTACCACACCCCAAGCGAGCACCAATTTGGTGGGCAGAATTATCCTGCTGAAGTACATTTCGTGCATGCTAATAGCGCCGGTAATCTAGCCGTTGTCGGGCTTATGTTAGAACAAGGGGCGGCTAACGGTATCATGCGTATATTGCTCAATGGCACCCAGCTAAGTAGTGAGAACCAAGTCGAGTTCACGGCTAACAAGGTTAATTTATCAGCATTAGTCCCTACTATGCCTACTTTTTATCACTATAAAGGCTCGCTTACTACCCCGCCTTGTTCAGAGCAAGTACAATGGTATGTGGTGAAACAGCCATTAGCGCTTGCTAGTGACCAATTGGCTATCATGACTGACTTGTACCAAGGTAATAATCGTCCTATCCAGCCCCAAGGTTCACGTACAGTAGAGCAAGTGAGCAAATAAAAGTCCGAAGTCATAAAACATTAAGCTCAGAATTAGCTACCATTTATAGCTAATTCTGAGCTTTTTATTAATAATATGAAACGAATTATCTAAATAGATTTTGCATAATTCTATACCACCAATAAGCCGGCAAGCTCTTCTTCATTATTAACAATATCGGCTAAGGTATAACGCTCAAGGACGCTGATAAAAGCAGTTAATGCCTCAAAAAACACCTGTTTTAAATGACAAGCTGGACTAATAACACAGCCTACTTTAGAGATCTCCGCTGATTCAGCGATTAATGTAATAGGGAAACCTTTAGTATGAGCCATAGCAGCAGAGTTATCGTTATCTGTCTCTTCACTAGGCAACTGGGTGGCAAAACATTCTACTAAAGCAAAGTCGGGCTCAACCTGCTTAATCAACACCCCTAAATTGATATCTTTTGGCGCACACGCCAGCCGGATACCACCATTTTTGCCCCGTACACTCTCAATATAACCAAGCTTAGCAAGTTGATGAATAATTTTGGTTAAGTGACTTTTTGAAATATTATAGCTATCAGCAATATCACTGATATTAGCCAGCTCATACCTTTCTGGTTTGACAGCCAAATACATCAATGAGCGTAGTGCATAATCACTATAATTAGTTAAGCGCATTTAATAATGCTCCTGTTTTCTTTATTTTTTGCAAAAGCTTAATAAGGCTCTATAGCCAATCCCAAATAAAACTGAAATATTTAGCCACGTGCTACTGAGTTGTAACTTTTTAAAGTGACTCAGCTCTATTAGCCAAACAAACCATCAGGTCTATCACGTGCCAACATCGGCAGATAACTGATACAGAATAACACAAAGCAAGCAATCCATGCCCCTTGAGCAATCATAATCCACCATAGGTAATGACTCATATCAACCATCGGTAATAATACTCGGCTAACGAAAACCAATACCATTAATATAAACATAATATTTACAGTTTTAGGCGGTTCATGAATACTGCGGCCAGTATGCCCAAGTGATACCCGTGCCATCATAGACACGGTCATCATGCCAACTCCAGAAATAGCTAATGCGTGCATCGCTATACTGTGCGCAAAGCCAAACCACGGCTGTAAGGCATACAATAAAAAGCTCAAACACATACCCAAAAAGGCGATAAAGAGCGACCATAATAAGGGTCTTTGCCAGATACCGCGGTGATACCAGCCCGCTAAGCGTACGATATTAACGACAGCCACCCCAAGGGCGGTAATGGTTAGCAGATACTTATTTGGATAAAATAAATCCACGATAAAAAACGCTAAGAAAAAAGCCAAACTAGCAACATCTTGCACCTTACTGTTACGCACTTTGATCGCTTCTGCTGTTTTAGGGTCTGCGCCGTGACTCAAGCCGCGTTCAATAAAAAAGGGAACGACCCGGCGACCAATGGTCAATACTAAGCCAATAATTATATAAAAGCCCAAATATATTCCTATTCGAGTTAAGTTCATATCATTACTGAAGACGCCCCAATAGCACAGTGCATTGCCCAACGTTAATAAAGCCAGCTTGGATAGGATACCCATTTGCTTATACTGCTTGACTTGCAATACCGCTTGAAATATTACCCAAGAAGTTATACCGATAAATAACATGTCAAAAATAGCGGCGCCATATATTAGCCAAGCGCTCTGACCTACCCCAAAATCCCAGCCCAAACCAAAGGCTAGCCAACCCATACGTGCCAGTAGCCAACACATAAATATGCCCAATAGCTTATAGCCATGCGGCATCATGACGCCAGTCCAAGTCTTGACAGCCGTCAATAAAAACCCTGCCACAATTGCTAACGCATAACCATAGATCATCTCATGACCATGCCAATACAGCGGATTGACGAGTTGGGCGTCAATGCTGGTGTGCCCAGTATATATAAAGGACCATAACACCATGACTATCACTGAGAATAGAGCGGCACCACTAAAGAAAACTCGAAAGCCTAAGTTAAGAATTGGATGTGGAGAGCTTGGAGATTTAGTAGGGAGATTGATTGATTGCATAGCGATCTTCTTAAATTTATTTTATCGTCTTAGGACAAGTTAACTAAGAACTTTAAATAATAACCATAAAGATTCATTTTAAATGAATATTATAGATAATACAATGCTTATACCTTGTCTAGCCATTATGTACTGTTAATAGGTCAAATATTTATAAAAAGTACTTATAAAAAAATCAGCAAGAGTACCGTCCATTTTAGATAAAAAAAGCTACCAATACGGTAGCTTTTGTTGAGCTTTCAATATCAATTATTTCATAATTGGATGGCAGCTACGATTAAAGAGATAATCACAATCAAGGTGACATACTTTCTAACCTTAAAATACTGAGCACTGATAATATTGGCCTGATTCAAACTATAATCAATCATTAATAGGACTAAAAAACCCACTACCAATAGCCAAAGAAAACCCTCTTTCGATAAGCTTAAAAATCCAAGCCATAAAAGAATAGCAACAATATTACTGTAGATGGGTAGCTTGAGCGCCCAAGGGTTACTATCCGCCAGACTCAAATGATTACCCCAATGTGCCCCTGCCATAAACGAAACAATTACTAAACCATAAGCGGATAAAATCTCAGCGGTGGTACCCAGTGCTATTACAGCATCGATACCTATAGTAATAAGGATAGCGCAGACGACAAAAGGAATGGCGCCAGCAAAGGTTAAATAAGGACTTGGTTTTTTCATTATTTAAAACTCATCATTTAAAATTTTTGTTAATTACTTCTCAATTAGCGGCTTTACACCCCTACTTTACGACCACCATTTATCTCTAAAGTTATCATAACAATCTTGTAGCTAGCAGCTTTTCAAGATTGGCTGACTAATCTATCATTATGTCATCTCTAGCAATAACGCTTACAGCTAATAATCCTTAAACAAATAACCCCTACATAAAGAAGGGGTAAGTATTTCGCTTAAATTTAGAGTGTCACTATAATGTTTTAGTTTACTGCATACAGTATAAGGCATGTTAAATATGAGCTAACCTCCTTTATTGTTGTTATTCTAACGACAAACATTGACTCAAGTTCAGTGGACTGCTTAAATAGCTTACCTCTAGGAGAATATTATGACTGAAGAAAATACCCCGGCTGCAAGACGTAAGATTATCAATAGATTTTTAATCAGATTGACCAAAGAAGCCCCGCAGATGTACTATGCTCCGACTTCAGAGATTGCTCGTAGCATTCATACGATGATAAAAGAGAATACTAATCGCTTAACGGTAGAAGAGCAGGCCTCGGTTAGAAAAATAACCATAGAGGAGATTGAAGCCTTACTTGGTTTTCACGAGAGATAGGGTTAAGCAAACAACCTAAGCTCAATTGATCTAGATAAAACCGTAAAAAGACCGCTCCATTATGAGCGGTCTTTAAGGTATGGACTTTTAAAATAAAAATTACGTCGCATTCGCAGTTGAATTATGAGAGTTAAATAGCTCTAGAATGCTAGAATTCTTAAAACGCATAATCGCGCGGTTTATGCTGATAAGAAACCCAATGAACACGGGTCATCTCTTCTAACACCCATTCGCCATTAAAACGGCCAATACCAGAGTTTTTCTCACCACCAAAGGGCGCATTACTTTCATCATTGACGGTGATATCATTGATATGGGTCATACCCGCTCTGATACCACGGGCGAAGCGCAAGCCTTTTTCCATATCCGCCGTGAATACGGAGCTTGATAAACCATATTCAGTATCGTTAGCGAGCTCAAGCGCCTCAGCCTCATCTTTGGCGCGGATGATACCCACCAAGGGCCCAAAGATTTCTTTACGGAATAACTCCATATCAGCGGTAACGTCAGTAAAGATATGCGGTGGTACCACTTGCCCTTCAATCTCACCACTTAATAGCATTTTTGCGCCTTGTTGCTGCGCTGTAGCGATTTTATCCTTTAAAGATTTGAGCTGTTTTTCATTAATAATCGGACCAATAGCCGTATCATCCGCGCTAGGATCTCCGAACTTCAAAGTTTTCACGTGCTGATGAAAACGCTCTACAAATTCATCATAAATCTCATCTTCAACGATGATACGGTTGATAGCGATACAGATTTGACCTTGATGTAAGAATTTGCCAAAGACCGCCGCTTTTACTGCATTATCGATATCTGCATCTTTGAGCACCACAAACGGGTTATTACCGCCCAGCTCTAATGCCAATTGCTTAATATAGTCACCGCTATGCGCAAGCTCGCCGATATGTTTGCCCACAGGAGTCGAACCGGTGAACGATATCAAGCTTGGGGTATCATGAGTGACAATCGCATCGCCTATCTCACTACCCGCACCCACTACTACGTTAAGTAAACCTTTTGGTAATCCTGCTTCTTCGAATATCTTCGCCAATAGTAAACCGCCGGTCACAGGGGTGTCGCTGGCAGGCTTGAGCACCACGGCATTACCTAATGCCAATGCTGGTGCGATAGAGCGCTGGGTCAAATGAAACGGAAAGTTCCACGGGCTAATAACAGCAATGACACCAATAGGCTCACGATAGACAAAATTCTCTTTGCCAGGCGTATTCGAAGGACGAATCTCACCGTGGAGACGATTAGGAAAACCTGCTGCCTCAAGAGTTATGGCGCGCGCTGTACTCCACTCTACTGTCGCCTTGATACGGGTACTGCCCGATTCTTTAATCAGCCAGTCGACAATTTCATCTTGGCGTTTATCAAGAATCTCGACCACTTTATACAATAGCCCTGCACGCTCTGCTGGCAGCTTTTGTGCCCATTGTTTCTGCGCTGCTGTCGCCGCTTTATAAGCCTCATCAAGCTGGGTTGCTGTCGCTTGCTGAATTTCAACCAAGGTATCGCCATTATAGGGATTGGTATTGGTATTGACGCTATCGTCCTGACCAGCTTGCCACGAGCCGGCAATATATTGCAGATGAAAATCACTGTAAGTATTATTTGTTATATCAGTCATAAATTATCCTTTTTGCTATTTTTTTAGGTCAGTAAATAGTTATTATTCTATAATCGTCAGTCGTATTATTGAGTTAAGTCTAAACCCAACTTGCTAGACGACTGGTCTAATGCTATCATAACTGCAGTAAAAACGAGAATTATTTACCAAGCCGTATTGTTGAAAAAACGTAACTTGCCACTTATAACCCGCTTTTATTGGAGATTCTAATAGATCTTTGGAAACCCTAATTAGCGTACTTTTTTCAATATGACTGCTTTTGATATAGGTGCTTTTAAAATACCTATTTTTAAAATAACTGTAAAAATGCAAGCCCTACTGCAGCGATAATACTTTGTTTAACCATTTATTTTATACCTATAAGTCAGGAGAATATAACCTTTATGTCTGTTACTACTACAGCTAATAACACTACTAATAAAACAGCTGCCCCACTAGATACTAAAGAGCATTTGCTAGCCATAGGTTATCAGCTTATCGCCCAAAAAGGCTTTACCGCGGTCGGTATCAAACAAATACTCGATACTGCAGGCGTGCCTAAAGGCTCGTTCTATCATTACTTTGCCTCAAAAGAAGCCTTTGGGGAAGCCATCATCAATCATTATTTTGGCAATTATAAAAACCGGCTCAACGCTATTGGATCACAAGATGATAGCGCACAGCAAAAGCTCTACGATTATTTCCAAAACTGGTACGACACTCAGCAAAATGGCTGCGATCATGAAAAGTGCTTGGTGGTAAAGCTAAGCGCTGAAGTCGCTGATATATCTGAGCCTATGCGTATAGCATTACATGCAGGCTATCAACAAACTATAGAATGGCTAGCAGTGCAGATCAAAGCAGGCTGGGCGGATGGATCTGTACCTCATCCTGACAATATTGCTGCAGAAAGTATGGCTAAGCGTTGGTACTTTGCGTGGCTTGGTGCTAGTTTAATTGCCAAGATCAGCCAGACCAACACCCCGCTTGCTGAAGTTTGGCAGATGACTACCACCCAAATGGGGCGTTAGCTTTAGAAAGATTTAAACTTATTGCAAAACCAATACTAGATGATAAAAGCCTTAAAGTAGAAATAATATAGTTTTGTAATCATCTTTTAATAATATCTAGACGACCGGTCTAATTCATGTACAATACTAATCCATCTTGATAAGAAATATGATTCTTCTTAGCTATTACTTATAGCTATTAAAACTCTCAAAAATGTCTAGGAACAATATGAAAAACTTTCAATACTATAACCCTGTACGCATCGTGTTTGGAGAAGGACAAATCGAAAAACTAGCAGACTTAGTGCCAAATGATGCTCGGGTATTGATTACTTATGGCGGCGGTTCGGCTGAGCGCACGGGCACTTTGGATGAAGTAAGAACCGCACTGGCTGCGAATAGCAACCGTGAAGTGTTTGAATTTGGCGGTATTGAGCCCAATCCAGAATTTACGACTTTAATGAAAGCTGCTGATAAAGTGAATGAACATGACATCGACTTTTTACTAGCCGTTGGTGGTGGTTCAGTTATTGATGGCAGTAAGTTTGTAGCGTTAGTCTCTTCACTGACAGATGCAGATGGCAGCGTTTCTCGTGATAAAGCGTGGGAAGCGCTCACCAGCTATTGTAAAAATATAGACTCCGCTATTGATTTGGGTGCGGTATTGACCATTCCAGCGACCGGTTCTGAGATGAACTCAGGCGGCGTTATCAACTATAGCGAACGTCAAGCCAAGCTACCTTTTGGTAACCCTCTCACTTTCCCAAAATTCTCAATTTTAGATCCTGCTAAGACTTTGACTTTACCTGAGCGTCAAGTGATGAACGGCGTCGCTGATGCGTTTATTCATGTTATAGAGCAATATCTCACTTACCCGGTGAATGCTAAAGTTCAAGACGCTTTTGCTGAAAGCTTACTCAAGATTTTGATCAGTGAAGGGTTAGCGGTTAAGAATGATCCTAATAATATAGAAACCCGCAAAAATATCATGTGGACAGCTACTATGGCGCTCAACGGCCTTATAGGTACAGGCGTACCACAAGACTGGACGACCCATATGATTGGTCATGAGCTGACTTCATTGCACGGCATCGATCACGCTCGTACGTTGACTATCGTACTGCCCTCAGTGATGCGTGAGCTGAAAGACAGCAAAAAAGACAAGCTACTGCAATACGCTCGTAATGTTTGGAATATTGATGGCGCAGAGCAAGGTCAACAGTTAGACGAAGATACCATTATAGAGATGGCAATTGTTTATACCGAAAACTTCTTCCGAGAGCTTGGACTACCCGTTAGCCTAGCGGACGCAGAATTAGATGAGTCAGCGATTGACCCTATCGTCAAGCAATTAGAGGCGCACCAAATGGTCAAACTGGGTGAGCACAGCAAAAATGATCTTTCAGTTTCACGCCGTATATTAGAGCGTGCGGTAACTAGCAAAGCTTCTTAACATCTGGTAAGAAGGTCTGGTAAGAACGAGCAATAAACTTAAACAATCATGGTCTATATATAAACAGCAAATATAGTTACTGTTAACTAAAGGTTATTAATAAATAGCCTTTAATCCTAAGCGATATAACGTTAGGGATTACAAAGTTAAACCCTATAAAGATAATTGAAAACAAACAATAATAGCAAAGGAGCTTCATTATGAGTTTTGATAAACAACAAAACCAACAACAAAACCGTCAAATCAAACTAGCCAGCCGTCCTCATGGCGAGCCAAAATCAGACAACTTCGATCTAGCGACCAGTGACATCCCAACACCGAAAGATAATGAGATGTTACTGCGCACCGTTTATTTATCATTAGACCCGTACATGCGCGGACGTATGAGCGATGCCAAAAGCTATGCTGATCCCTTAGAGGTCGGCGATGTGATGATGGGCGCAACCGTTGCGCAAGTGGTCGAATCTAATATCGATAAGTTCGCCAAAGGTGATTTAGTGGTTTCCAATTCGGGCTGGCAGGATTATAGCGTCAGTGACGGCGAAGGTGTACTGAAGCTTGATAAAGATATGCCGCATCCCTCATACGGTCTAGGCGTGCTAGGTATGCCAGGATTTACCGGTTATATGGGACTAACTGATATCGGTAAACCACAACAAGGCGAAACCTTGGTCGTTGCTGCTGCAACGGGCCCGGTCGGTGCCACTGTCGGTCAGGTCGGTAAGCAGTACGGCACCCGCAGCGTCGGTATCGCTGGCGGTAAAGAAAAATGTGATTTTGCGGTAAATGAGCTTGGCTTCGACGTTTGTATTGATCATAAAGCCGATGACTTCGCTGAACAGCTCAAAGCCGCTTGCCCAGATGGTATCGACATCTACTATGAAAACGTGGGTGGTAAAGTATTTGATGCGGTATTGCCACTTCTAAATGCTCATGCCCGTATTCCGGTTTGCGGTTTGGTCTCACAATATAACGCCACTGAGCTGCCCGAGGGCAAAGACCGCTTAGGTATGCTGATGGGCAACGTCTTGAGCCGCCGCCTGACTATCAAAGGCTTTATTATCTTTGAAGAGTACGGCGATCACTTCCCAGAGTTCCTCAAAACCATGAGTAAATGGGTAGAGTCAGGTGACGTTAAAACCAAAGAATATATCGCTGAAGGCTTAAACGAAGCACCAAACGCTTTTGTTGGCATGCTAAATGGTGACAACTTTGGTAAAACCGTGGTAAAAGTGGCTGATGTTGAATAATATTTAGATTAGATACTCTCAACTATTTAACTTCATTGCGTAGGCTGCGGCGTTAGGCCCAGCACTTTAATTTTACAAACTTTTTGCTGGGCTAAAGCCACAGCCTACGATAGCTCGCATTATATTAAGAATTAGGTTTAGATACTATAGATTTAAATACTGTAAATTTAAATATTATAAATAAAGTAGCTAGAGTTAAAAACTATCAAATCTGATTACAAACAAGGATAACTATGAAAATTTTAATGGTACTTACTTCACATGATGAGTTAGGTGATACCGGTAAAAAAACTGGCTTTTGGCTAGAAGAGTTTGCCGCACCTTACTATGCTTTTATTGACGCAGGCGCTGATGTAACCATCGCCTCTCCTGCTGGTGGTCAGCCACCACTTGACCCTAGTAGCGATACTGAAGATGCGCAAACTAAAGACACTCAGCGCTTTAAAGAAGATAATGACGCTCAAAAGCATCTTGCTAATACCAAAAAACTAGCCGATGTCAAAAGCGACGACTTTGATGCGGTATTCTACCCCGGTGGTCATGGCCCATTATGGGACTTGGCAGTGGACAAAAACTCCATCGAGTTGATTGAGACTTTTGTTAAGCAAGATAAGCCGGTTAGTTTTGTTTGCCATGCGCCAGCAGCGCTTAAAAATGTCAAAGTTGATGGCGAATACTTGGTAAAAGGTAAAACGGTTACCGGCTTTACCAATACTGAAGAAGAAGGGGTTGGTCTTACTGATGTGGTGCCTTTTGTAGTGGTCAAATATTTTTAGACAGTACTTAAGAGGTTTTTGTTGAAATAAAGTCTCTCTTTCTCGCTCGGTGTTAAATACTCATTAAAGCTGTGTGGTCTTACACTTTGATAATAGCCCCAAATATAATCATTTACTGCCTGCCGAGCCTCATCAATATTGTCATAGCCGTTTTTTGGCATCCACTCTGTCTTAAAGCTTCTAAAGAACCTCTCTGTAGGTGCATTGTCCCAACAGTTGCCTCGTCGGCTCATACTATGCGACATACCATTGCACTTGGCTACGCATTTAGCATACTCTTCACTGGTATAATGACTGCCTTGATCTGAATGAAACAGCACGCCTTTAGGCTCAAGTCTTATGTGATATGCCATTTTTAGTGCAGATGTGGTCAGCTGGGTATTCGGGCTATCTGACAAGGCAAAACCAACAATACGTCGAGCATATAAATCCATAACGATGGCTAAATAACACCATCCGCCTTTGATACGAATATAAGTAACATCACCTGTCCACACTTGGTTTGGTGCAGTGGGCGCAAACTGACGGTCTAGTATGTTTCCATAAACTTTATGGAATTTTTCACAACGCCTGTACTTATGTGATTTTATCTGTCGACTAATCAACCCCATTTGTGCCATCAGCTTACCTGCTCTGTAGCGTGTGAGTTTAATGTCATGTTGATGCGTGACGATAGCAGATACCGTCCTTGCACCAGCCGAGCCATTTGACTGCTCAAATACTTCTCTGATTAAGGCTTTGAGCCTTATAAGTTCAAGGTCTATAGACCTAGATTTAGTACTGTTGTAATAGCTGCTTCTAACAATCCCAAACAGTTCACATAGCTTGTGTTTGCTAATATGCTTATGATGCTCTGCAAGCTTGGTTATTAGCGATAGACGCTGAGATTGTCTTGGGCTAGCAGAGCAGATGCCTTTTTTAATATATCTCGCTCCATCTTAAGCTGCTTGACCTGTTTTTCAAGCTCTTGTATACGCCGTAATTCAGGCGTTAGGGCTTTGCCTTCTGATGGCATGACACCTTGCTGTTCTTTACGGTATTTATATACCCAATTCTCTAAGGTGGTTTTGCCGATACCTAATGAGTTGGCTACTTCTGGTATCTTTCTGCCTTGATCTTCAACCAGTTTAATGGCTTCTAGCTTAAATTCTTGGCTGTAGCGTCCGCGTTTGGTGGTCATATCTTCTCTCCAGTCTTGGTGATAGTATAACCTCTTATCTACTGTCCTATTTCATTATGCCACTACATTTCTTATTAGAAGATGTGCTAAAAGCTAATGGCGCTAACTATGAAAAAGGCGATGATTGGCAGTCCTATGTGGTTGAGGATGGTCTACTTATCACTGGTCAAAACCCAGCTTCCTCCGAAGATACCGCTAAGCGTCTACTACAAAAGCTTAATGGCTAATATGCTTTAAAATAACTCGTCTTAAAAGAACCCACTTTAAAATAAATAGCAGCTCTCTACAACTAATAAAAAGGCTCGGCTCATGATTCGCTTGCACCATCTTAATAAATCGCGTTCGCTACGTATTCTTTGGCTGCTTGAAGAGTTAGGTCAGCCTTATGAGATTATTAGCTATCAGCGTGACGCTGAAACTAACCTTGCGCCAGCTAGCTTGAAAACAGTGCATCCGCTTGGTAAATCACCCGTTATAGAGATGGATGACGAGGTTTATACCGAGTCTGCGGCTATCACTGAATTATTAATTGAGCGTTTCGCGCCTGCACGTTTACGTCCCGCTCCTGATAGCGCCGATTATGGGCATTATCTGGGGTGGATTAATTTTGCAGAAAGCTCGCTCATGGTGCCTTTATTACTAGAGTTATTTACTAATAAAGCAGGCGTGAGTGATAATGAGTTTTTAAGCGGTTATATCAAGCAAGAGAAAAACAATCTGCTCAGCTACTTGAATCAAGCCTTAGAAGGTAAGTCTTTTATTATCGGCAATAAGCTAACTGGCGCAGACTTTATGCTGTCATTTGATCTGATTATGCTGGCTAAAAGTAAGCAGCTGGCCGACTATCCGCACATCGAACAGTATGCTCTACAGTTAGCAAGTCTTGATAGCTATCAGCGTACTATGCGCCTTGAAGCCAATCATGATCAATCAGAATAATTCGATGCTTTGAAAATTGGTAAAAGGTACTATTAAAGAGCAGCGAAAATATGATTGCTTAGGTTAAATGAAAAACAGCTCATTAGTGAGCTGTTTTTTTATGTTTTATCTTTATAAATGCTTGAGATAAGACTTATAGCGTACCGTTTAGGAGCTTTTGCTCAAACCAACTATTGATAAATATATTATCAGGATCATAGGTCTTACGAATCTCCAAAAAGCGCTTAAGCTCTGGGTATAAATGGTGCAACTCATCCGTTGTCAGCTTATTAAGCTTACCCCAATGCGGCCGACCTTGCCACTTCTTCATATACTCATATAGCCAGTCAAACAGCGGCTCATCATCCATACCTTTATAGACATGAAAGGATAATACCGCACTATCCTCGCCTTGAGTTGGGCTGAGCATTCCTGTCTCACCTTTATGCGTGCGTACCTCTATTGGAAAATGTGAGCCTTTATTGTCCGCCAGCAAGATTTGATTAATCTCCGAGATACACTGATCAAAATCAGACAATTTAATAAAGTACTCCGATTCGTTAAATTTCACCCCGCGCGGGGTCGGAAATACTTCAAAACTGTAACCTTCGCGTTTGCTATTAGGGATAGATCTTGCCGATATCTCACTGACTTTTTTCGTCCATGTCGGGCGCAGTCGTGCCAGCTCACACAGGACATAAAATGCGCCATTAAGAGTCACTGCACTATCAAACTTATCTTTGAGCTTTTGGTTGCTACTCATCGGCTTAGGCGCTATGACAGAGAGAGTCTTTTGTTGTAACTTATTGGTGCCAGGGAATAAAAACCATTCTAAATGACGATGGGTATTAGCAGCTTCATGAAAACGGGATAATCCAGTCTCAAAGTCCAGTACTTCATTGCGCTCTTTGAGCCCATACAGCGCCACTACTTTCACGGTCAGCTTGGTAAATACACCGAGCATCCCAAGACTCAAGTGTAAAGCATTACCTAATTCGTCAGTTTGCGAATTACTACGCTGATGGTTGTGCAGCTTGCCTGTGCCATCGATCCATTCCCACGCCACGACTTGATTGGCAACCGAGCCCAAGCTCAGACCGGTTCCATGAGTGGCAGTACTGGCCGCGCCAGCAATCGTTTGCGCTTGCACATCACCCATATTCTCTAGAGCAAAACCATGCTCTTTTAATGCTTCACCTATCTCATGCAAATAGGTGCCCGCATACAAAGTCGCCAGCTTGTTTTCTTTATCTACTGACACCAGTCCACGCATATTATGTAGGCTGATGGCAATCTCTTCTGGTTTCGCACAGCCACTAAAAGAATGGGCGGCGCCTGTGACTCTAACTCGTTTTTTATTAATACGAGCGTCTTTGATAATCTGTTGTAGTTCGGCTACTGATGAAGGCGTGAGTTTTTGTTCAGGCTGCGCGGTGACATAACCGACCCAGTTCTGCCAATGATCTTCTTGTTGCCAGCGTTTTAATGAAAACATTTGCCTTCTCCTCGATAAGTGGTCATGGTTTGGACTACTCCTCGCCCATCGCTGGCTTTATTATCAGCTAAAATAGATGCATCCTTACTAGTTTCTCGATAACCAACAAGCTCGTTGAAATGCTCACAAAGCTCGCCGCCTTTGGCATGTCGGCACCAAACAAAGTCGCCAATGCCAATATCAATATTAATATCAGCATCAGCTTGCTGGGTTTTCTTGATAGCCTTTCTATCAATAGCCATCGGGGTTTGCACCTCCCCAAATCCTTCATCAGCCAATATGGATAAGTATTTGGGATAATGTACCACTGGCGCTTTATCTACACCTATCGACCCTGAAGCGATAAAGCCGCCACTATGACAAGTGATGATGTCTTTTTCCGGCTGACGAGTCACAGGCAACACAAAGCCAGCGGCGGGCTTAAAGTCTTGCATACTATCCATGTAATCAAAATAGGCAGGCTTATAATACGCCGAGCCGACAGTGATTTCAGTAATCTCAGGCTGGCTTGCGGTAAAATCCATACTGCCACTACCACCACCATTGACAAGCTGTAGCTCATAACCTTGTTTCTTTAACTCATTAACGATTGAGCTACGGCGCTGCTGTACTTGTTTTTTGGAGCGGTTTTTGAGTAGACGAATGGCAGGCGTAAGCCATGGTTTATCAGGCAGATGCTCAGCCAATCCAGCGATTTGCGCTTCGTAGCCCATTACACCAGCGACCTTAATATGAGTACATTTTTTGCTATGTTTAAGCAGCCTTTTCACGTCTTTTTTATGCATCAAGGCTGAGCGTTTGCTACCGAAATATAGCTTCGGTAATGGCATCGACATATTGATATCGACACAGACCTCAACCATTACATCGTGCTGCTTGGCTATTTGATTCAGCCTATCTATATGCTCAAAGCGATCCACCATCCAAATCATGGTTGCGCCTTGTTTGGTATGCTCAAAAGTTTGCGCCACGCTATCCATATCCAAGGTCGGATAGGCGCATAAAATATTATCAAAGCCATTCTTTAGCAGATAAGCCGACTCGTCTGCAGCATAAGACATCAAGCCAATAAAGTGTGGCGAGCGCTTTTTGATGTAGTTTAAGACAGCGATAGAACGGATAGACTTGGTTGCCAAGCGTAAGTTAACCGCTTGAGTCTTTTGATTCACCAGCGCAATGTTATGATCGAGAGCGTCCATATCCAGCCACGCACTCGGGGTTTTAACAGGGGTTATTTGGGCAAAATCCATTTTTTCCTCGCGTTTGTTTCCTCTTAAAGGCTAAGCTTTAGGTCTGGGGTCTAAAATCAGAGGGTAAAGCCGTCCATGGTTTTGACTATAGTCGATTCTAAATAAAACAGATACATTATATTTAAACGCGGAACTGGTATAAATTTTACTGGCGTGCTGTGCCTACGTCGTTTCGATGCTGCGCAAAATTCATACCAGTCCCGCTGTATCGTTGTTATACTGAACTCACTATGTAATGCAAAAAAATAGTCCAAGATAATCTTAGACTATTTTTATAGATAAATGTAGCGATCTGCTATTAAGTTTATAGCTACCAGTTAAGGCAATAAACGCTTGGTAATCCAGCTTGAATCATCGCTATCACAAGTATAAACGATACGGTCATGCATACGATTGGCACGACCTTGCCAGAACTCAATCTCGTCAATAGTAATCTCATAGCCGCCCCAAAATTCAGGCGTTGGCACTTCTTTATTCTCAGGATAGTCCGCTTGTAGTTGCTCAAAGGTCTGCTCCATAACCTCACGATTGGCAACTTCTCCGCTTTGAGGCTGGCTTACCCACGCCCCTACTTGGCTATCATGCGGACGCTTTTGAAAGTATGCCGCTGATTTATCCGCATCTATTTTGGCGATACTACCACTGATACGAACTTGACGCTCAAGCTCATGCCAAAAGAACAACACCTCGGCATTGGGGTTCTCAGCGATATCTTGCCCTTTGGCACTTTGATAGTTGGTATAAAATACAATGCCTGTTTCGGTAATCTCACGCATGAGCACGATACGTACACTGGGCTTCATATCTGTTCCGCACGTCGCCAAGCTCATAGCATAGGGCTCTTGCACCTTTTGCTCAATAGCATCATTCATCCAACTATGAAATAGCTCAAATGGTGATTCAGGTACTGACTGCTGATCCAGCTGACCTTTTTCATAAGATAAGCGCTGATCACTAAAATCCATACTCATAATCATTCCTTATTATTAATAATATTAACCTGTACCTAATACTAGCCCAATACAGCTTTAATATGATCCGCTAAATCGTTCGCCATAACATCACATTCTATCTCATCATCCGACTCTACCATCACTCGAATCATCGGCTCTGTACCTGATTGGCGAATCAATAACCGCCCGCGACCCTCTAAGGTATTACGCGCTTTATCAAAAGCTGCCACCAGCTCCTCAAACTCAAACGGATCTTGCATCTTAGTCAAGCGTACGTTGACTAGCTTTTGCGGCAATATCTCAAAACCATCTACCAGCTCACTGAGGGTTTTATCTTGCTCTTGCATCACTGCCAATACTTGCAGACCAGCGATAATCGCATCACCGGTACGGCTCTTATCTAAACATAGAATATGTCCTGATGGCTCACCGCCCAGTATCCAACCTTCAGCTTCAAGCTCTTGCATCACATAACGATCGCCTACTTTAGCTCGAGTGAAGTCGATATCCTTGTCTTTTAGCGCTAGCTCTAAACCCATATTAGTCATAAGCGTACCCGCTACCCCTGCAGCTTGAGTCGCTCCTTGAGTGGCTAAGACATAAAGAATGCCGTCGCCATCGACCAGCTTGCCATTATCATCAACCATAACAATACGGTCGCCATCACCATCGAGCGCAATCCCAACGTCAGCATTATTCTCTAACACCGCTCGTTGTAAGCCCTCTGGATGAGTGGAGCCGCAATCGGCATTAATATTAACCCCATTAGGCTCATTATTGATGGCAATGACGGTAGCCCCAAGTTCGCGCATGACTCTCGGAGCCACGCTATAGCCTGCGCCATTAGCACAGTCAACCACTACGGTCAGGTCGCTAAGGTCATATTGATAAGGGAAACTGCCCTTACAAAATTCAATATAACGCCCTTTGGCATCATTAATTCGGCGATTCTTGCCAAGCTGAGCAGGATCGTGAATCGGCATTGGCAGCTCATCATCCGTATCCATAATAGCCTGCATCTTATCATTGATGGCATTTTGTACTTCATCAGATAGTTTTTTACCATCGCCTGAGAAAAACTTGACGCCATTATCATAATAAGGATTGTGCGACGCAGAAATAACAACCCCAGCATCAGCGTTAAAACTGCGAGTCAAATGAGCGATAGCCGGTGTCGGCAATGGCCCTAGCATGTGCACATCAACGCCTGCCGCATTAAAACCTGCTTGCAGGGCAGCTTCGATGACATAGCCTGAAAGCCGAGTATCTTTACCTATAATCACGCTAGGTTTGCGGCTAGGATTAGCGTTACTCTCTACCAGTACGCGGCCTGTAACATAACCGAGCTTTAAAATAAAATCAGGTGTAATTGGGTTTTGACCAAACTTGCCGCGAATACCATCAGTGCCAAAATAGCTCATTATGATTATGTCCTTATTATTAGATACAGTTATATTACATTAAAAGATCAGCCTAACTCTTATTGTAACCTTAAAATGACTACTGAGCTATTTTACAAAAAAAACAGCCAACAACGTCTAAGCATTGTTGGCTGTTTGTATCTTATTGCTATTGTAGGGCTGACAAGCACTGCTTCAGCCTATATTTTTCCAAAATATGGCCCGTTATTAGACTCTATAGTTTGGCGCTTCTTTAGTGATTTGAACGTCATGAACATGTGACTCTTTCATGCCCGCTGAAGTCACTTTGATAAACTGAGGCTTACTACGCATCTCTTCGATGGTAGCGCAGCCGGTATAACCCATTGATGAGCGCAGACCACCGACCAATTGATTAACGATACCAGCAACGGGTCCTTTATAAGGGACACGGCCTTCGATACCTTCTGGCACCAGTTTTTCTACACCATCTTTCGCATCTTGGAAGTAGCGATCCGATGAGCCATGCTGACCTGACATCGCCCCAAGACTACCCATACCGCGATAAGCTTTATAGTAACGGCCTTGGAACAATTCGACTTCGCCCGGTGCTTCTTCAGTACCCGCCATCAATGAGCCTACCATAATGCACGAGGCACCAGCGGCAATAGCTTTTGCCATGTCACCTGAATAGCGAATACCACCATCGGCAATTAATGGAATGCTGTCTTGTAAGGCGCTGGCAACACTATCAATCGCTGATATTTGTGGCACACCAATACCGGCAATAATACGAGTGGTACAGATTGAACCAGGACCGATACCTACTTTTACCGCATCAGCGCCCGCATCACGTAAAGCTAGAGCCGCCTCGCCAGTAGCAATGTTACCGCCGATAACTTGGATATGCGGATAGTTCTTCTTAATCCAAGACACCTTATCAATCACCCCTTTTGAGTGACCATGAGCGGTATCAACGACGATGACATCAACGTCAGCGGCGACTAAAGCTTCAACTCGCGCCTCGGTATCAGCGCCAGTACCAACAGCGGCACCCACTCGCAAGCGACCTTGCTCATCTTTACAAGCGTTAGGGTTATTCTCAGCTTTGGCAAAATCATTCACGGTAATCAAACCACGCAAGCGAAAGTTATCATCGATAACGATTACTTTTTCGATACGGTGCTCATGCAACAATTTTTTAATATTCTCATTGCTTTCCCCTTCCTGAACCGTGACCAGTTGATCTTTTGGGGTCATAATACGGCTAACCGGTAGTGACAAGTTAGTCTCAAAACGCCAATCTCGATGGGTGACGATACCCACTACATTGTCAGTACCTTTTTCGACCACTGGTACGCCTGAGATATTATTATCTTGCGTTAGTTGTAGCAATTCACCGATAGTCATCTCAGGGTGAACGGTAATAGGATCAACAACTGTACCCGCTTCAAACTTTTTGACTCGGCGTACTTGAGTCGCTTGCTTATCAATATCCATGCTCTTATGCAGAATACCAATGCCGCCTAACTGCGCCATAGTAATCGCCATCTCAGACTCGGTAACCGTGTCCATAGCAGCAGAGATTAGTGGTAAGTTCAAAGTGATATTTTTGGTCAAACGAGTAGATAAATCAGCAGTTTTTGGCAGGACTTCAGAATAGGCTGGTAACAATAAAACGTCATCAAAGGTCAAGGCTTCATCAACAATTCGTAACATACATACCCCTAGTAGTGGTTATTTTGATGGGTGGATGCTGGGTATCAAGTCAATAAGTTTAGAGGCTCAAATGATATCTGCAACTTTACTTAAATATATCAATATAGACACGCAAATATAGCGGCCTAGCCAAACTTATCTCTTTATTAATAGCAGATAAGAACAATCTATTGATAACCAACAAAGATCATACTTCATCTCTACCCTCAATAACCCAGTTATCCCTTAAAAATAACGCCATATTATAACAAATATGGCGCCTTCTCACATGATATATTTTAAAGTTTGTTTTCGGTTTATTGAATCTTAGACTTCTTTAAAGGTCATACGCTCAGCTGGTAGATATGGTTTTTGCTCATCGTATAAATAAGTTAACATCTGTTCACGTACATCACACTCTAATGCCCAAGCATCATCAGGGTTACTAGAAGCTAAAGCGCCGCGTAGCTCAATAGTATCTTCACTTACCGAGATAGCCAATAACATAGGCTCAGTTTCACCGTCCCACAGCTCATGAGCTTTAGTGACTTCAATAAACTTCTGCCGAATATCATCAATATTCACCCCATAATCTACGTATAGATATACTGGACGGGTCTGATGCGAATCAGGGTGTGACCAATTTTCAACAACTTCATTTACAAAATGGCGCATCGGTACAAATAGTCGGCGCTCATCCCAAGTCTTGAGTATGGCGTAAGTATAGCGTAGATCTTCAACCGTACTCCACGTGCCGTCCATCATGATAGTATCACCAATACGAATGGGCTGAGTCACCGCTATCTGTAAGCCTGCAACAATGTTTCCTAAGGTAGGCTGAGCAGCAATACCAATCACTACACCAGCAATACCTGCTGAGGTCAGTAAGGTTTTACCTAGTCCCTCAAGATTAGCGAATTCACTAAGCCCAATCCAAATACTGCCAAGGATCATTACAAAAATAAATAACCGTCGAAATACGGATACATAAGTACTGCGAATACGATATTTATCATATTCTTCTTCGCCTAAGCTTTCGATTTGCAGGTCTTGATAACGGTTGGCAAAAAAGTTAATAACGCGGACACCTAACCAAACCGCACTCAATACCAAAACTATCCATACGATAGGTCTGGTGGCGGTGGCAATCGCTTCTATAAAAGGAAAGCCTCCTGACACCAAAGTAAATACCAAAGAAAAACTGATGGTAAAAGTCAAAGGTACGGTCAGCTTATTAACCAAGTCAGTTATACTTTTTTTACCGCCGGTTTGTGAAGCTATTTCTTCATCACCAACATACCAATTTATTAATTTGCCAGTGACGGTACTAAACACCCAACCAAGAGCCATGGTAAGCGAGAAGAAAAGCAGCAACGCTAATAGCTCCCAAATCGCAATACTAAAGAGGCGCATAGTCATCCACGTTGGTAAATAGCGCTCAAATTGTGCTGGTTGATATTGTTCATAGAGATTATCAATATTACCTACGGTTTGAGCTGAGAACACCCAAACAGGAGCATTATCACCTACTTTTACTCGCTGTATGATAATAGGCACCTGACGCTCACGATAATCCATGTAACCCAATTGGATAGAGCGGCGCGGAATACCACGAATACTACTGTTGCTGCCCACAGGAGGCTCAATTAAACCATCAGTACGATCTGGCAGATCATCAAAGACATAAAGCCTTTTCTTAGTTAATAAGTAATCAAGGCGCCGTGATAATTCGACACTACGATTCGCTTGCACTTCTTTGTCAAACAAGTTCATATTCAGCGCATAAGCCGCCAAATCATACTGCTGACTCATAACCGCAGACTGAAAAAACTCTAATGTTGCCAGTGGTGTGGAGATATTTGGTGGCTTTGCTAAAGGTGGGAGACCAACATTCAGCTCATCAAGCAGATGGTAGTTTTCATTATACTCCCCAGATAACGCCATATCGCCTTGCAAGGTACCGGCTTGCTGTACCGCATTTCGTTCGGTTGAATCGAGAACCTCAGTCGCATTCTCAGGGAGCTCTAAACCCTCTTCTTTAAGCGTCTCGACCTCTTGTGCGACATACTCTACAAATGTATCCGGCTTGGGAGTGATTTGAATTTCTTCATCAGGGCCATTTTGAGCCGCCACAGTATTGGCGTAAGCCAAAGTAGAAGCCAATATACCCACAACGGCAAGCAGCATAAGAAAAATGACAACAATAAAAGGACGTTCGTGATTATATGCAGGCTTTTGATTAGCAAGCTTTTGATTAGTAGTATCTAAAGACTCTCCACTAGTCACGCTGTTATTAACCTGGAATCTTTTATTAACCAAGGAGTTAGGATTGGGGCGCATATGAAGTTTCTTAGTATAGTTAGTCTTGATATTTGATTAACTTAAAACAGTACACCAAAAAAAGCCAGCGTTAAGCTGACTTAATTTGTTAGTAAGCGTACTTTATGTATAGCGTTTCTAACTTAATAATTATTTTGATGAAACTCTTATTAATCCTAACTAATTTACTTTTCAAATTAATTTACTCATCGATATTATTCTTTTGCAAAGCTACACGCTCAGCGGGTAGATAAGGCGTTTGCTTATCATAAAGGTAAGCCAACATCCGCTCACGTACTTCGCACTCCAGCATCCAAGCTTGATTAGGATCTTGCGCTGCAAGTGTGCCATATAGCTCAATAGTATCTCGAGCTACCGATAATACTTGTAGCATAGGCTCAGTCTTACCATCCCAATACTCACTAGCTTTGACCACTTCGATATATTTTTGCCGAATATCATCAACATTTATGCCGTAATCTACCAATAAAGAGATAGTACGGGTTTGATGAGACTCAGGATGCGACCAGTTCTCAACCGTATGTGAAACAAAATGCCGCATCGGTACAAATAATCGACGCTCATCCCAGGTTTTGATCGTTGCATAGGTATAACCCAAGTCCTCAATAGTACTCCAATTGCCCTCGTACATGATCGTATCGCCAATACGTACAGGCTGAGTCATAGCTATCTGTATGCCAGCGACGATATTACCAAGTGTCGGCTGGGCCGCAATACCGATAATCACACTCAAAATACCTGCTGAGGTCAATAAGGTCTTGCCAAGCCCTTCAAGATTAACGAATTCACTAAGACCAATCCAGATACTGCCTAACACCATAACAAAAATAAAGACTCGCCGAAATATGGATAAATAGGTGCTGCGTCTACGATATTCGTCATAGGCTTCTTCATCCAAGCTTTCAATTTGAATGTCTTCATATCGATTAGCAAAAAAGTTGATAATACGAATTCCAAGCCATAGCACACTTATTACTAAAGCTATCCATATGATAGGTCGAGTTGACGTTGCAATCGCTTCTATAAAAGGGAAACCGCCTGAAACTAGAATAAAAACTAAAGAGAAGCTGATGGTAAAGGTTAGCGGTACGGTAAACTTATTAATTAGTTCGGTAAGGCTTTTCTTATAACCGATTTTAGAGAGATCTTCATCTTTGGCAAAGTAGTTTATGAACTTACCAGTGAGCCTACTCACTACCCAGCCCAATCCCATCGTCGTCATGAGGAAAGTCAGTAACGCTAACAGCTCCCAAACAGCAATACCGAAAAACCTCATGGTCAATAAGTTAGGTAAATAGCGCTCAAACTCTGCAGGTTTATATTGCTCATAAAGCTTGTCAATATGACTGACCGTTTGGGCGGAGAATACCCAAACAGGCGTATTGTCATTCACTTTTACTCGTTCAACAAATATTGGTATTCGTTGTCCATGAAACTCTATATTGCCAAGACGAATAGAGCGCCGCGCAATACCATGAATATTAGTGCCCCCACCAAAAGGAGGCTCAACCAAGCCATCGGGACGATCAGGTAACTTACTAAAAGTATAAAGATTCTTTCTATTTAATAAAAAATCAAAGCGTTCGGCCAACTCAGCGCCTCGTGTAGATTGAGTGCTGAGATCAAACAAATTCATATTTAGCGCATAAGCCGCCAGCTCAAAGTTACCCAGCGTTGCCGCTGTATGAAAAAATTCTAAAGTTGCCATCGGTGTCAGTAGATTTGGCGGTGGTGATAAGGGCGACAAACCGGTATTGAGCTCATCTAGTAGGTAGTAGTTCTCATTGTATTTGCCTTTGAGCTCACTCTCTGCTTGCAGCTTATCCGCTTGCTTTGCAGCTTCCACTTTTTCCGTGGACTCTAAAGCCTCACTCACGCTGTCAGGTAAATCAAGCCCTTGTTCTTTCAAGGCCTCAATTTCTTGCCCAATATACTCTATCAAGCCGTCAGGATTATTGTGCGCTTGCGGTTGCAGCCCAGCTTGAGTTTGTAAGTTACTGGAATTTGCAGCTGCACTGCCCTCATTCGTTGCCGCATTGAGCGGAAAAGAAATGAGACTAAAAGTCGTGATTAACAAAAATATAATTAACGGCATAAAGTTACATCACCTATCAACCTGTTTTAAAGATAAGCTAAAACAGTACACAAAAAAAAGCCAGCGTTAAGCTGACTTAATTTGTTAGATTTGGTACTTGAAACGGCATGGTATTAGACACAGTATTTAAAAAGGATACTTAGATCCAGTGCTTAGGCACGGCGCCATGTCGTTCCAGCGCGGCTATCTTCAAGCTCAATGCCCGCTTGTTTTAACTGATCGCGTATCTCGTCTGCCCGAGCAAAGTTCTTATTGGCTTTGGCGTCGCTGCGTTCAATAATGAGCTCATCGATAACCGTATCACTAAGACCATCCTCAGCCTTTTCGCCAATCACGGCTTGCAAAAACTGCTTTGCTGGTTGTTGTAGTATATTCAGCGACTTGGCCAATACTTTCAGCTGCTGCGCCGCTTGCCATGCTTTGGCAGTATCTTCAGCTTTCACCGCTTTATTGATCTCACTTGCCAGCCCAAACAGTACACTGATAGCTGCGGAGCTATTAAAGTCATCGTTCATGGCTGTGGTGAAGGCTTGTCCTGCTGCGCTTTTATAAGTTTGATTGATTAATTGATCATCAATCTCTAAGGTTTGATTTTGCTGTTGTTCCGCAATTTTAAGCGCATTATATAATCTGCTTAGGCTATTATGCGCTTCATCTAAAGCACTATCAGAGAAATTGACCTGACTACGATAATGGCTCGATAATAAAAAGAAGCGTACGGTCTCGGGGTTATATTTTGCAGTCACCTCACGAATGGTAAAAAAGTTACCCAAAGACTTGGACATCTTTTCACCATCAACATTAATAAAGCCCACATGCATCCAATTACGCGCATACTCACAGCCGGTAGCCGCTTCAGATTGAGCAATCTCATTTTCATGATGCGGAAATTGTAAATCATGCCCACCGCCATGAATATCAAAAGTATTGCCCAAGCACTTAGTCGACATCGCTGAGCATTCAATATGCCAGCCTGGACGCCCTTGTCCCCAAGGAGAAGCCCACTGCGGCTCATTAGGTTTTGCCGCTTTCCACAGCACAAAGTCAAACGGATTGCGCTTGTCAGTTTCCACATCTACCCGTGAGCCTGCTTGCATATCATCAAGGTTACGCTTGGAGAGTTTGCCATAATCAGCAAAGCTATCGACGGCATAATAGACATCGCCATTATTACCAGCATAAGCATACTCACCGTTAACTAGGGTCTCAATCATTTGCTGCATCTCATCGATATAATCGGTGGCACGCGGCTCGCTGTTAGGCGTCAAGCAGCCAAGCGCCGCGGCATCTTCATGCATCGCTTTGATAAATCGCTGGGTCAATGCGCCAATATCTTCGTTATTTTCATTGGCACGGGCAATAATCTTGTCATCAATATCGGTAATATTACGAATATAGTTAACGTCATAACCCAACTGTTTGAGCCAGCGCACTACCATATCAAAGGCGACCATTACCCGAGCATGACCAATATGACAGTAATCGTAAACCGTCATTCCGCAAACATACATACCTACTTGTCCTTCATTAAGCGGTTTAAATGGCTGCTTACGCCCCGATAATGAATCATAAATAGACAGCGGCGTCATCGCATCAGCAAGAGATGTGGTCATAATAAGATAGCCTTTTGAATGAAAATAACTTTATTTAATGCCATATAAATTTAAGGTCATATAATTTTGTGAATTAGAACTATAGTGGCAGTCCTTTTTATTAATTAGGGTACTAACCATCATAGTAAGCCGCTATCTTAGCGAAAATAACACTAAAATACTATAATGGCCACGTTAATAGACACGTTATGCTGTCGTGTGTATTGAGCTTAAAAAGGCCAATTCTGACCATAACTCACTGTATTTAATTATCAACCATATCTAATGACCACAAAGGAAACATCATGGGCAATCGCTTAAGTAAAATATACACTCGTACAGGCGACGACGGCAGTACCGGCATGGCGGATGGTAGCCGTATGAGTAAGGCTGATAGTCTGTTCAACGTAATGGGCGATGTTGACGAGCTTAATTCACATATTGGCTTGGTACGTGCGCATCTCAAGCAGGCGATAACTGATCAGCAAAAACTGCCAGCCCGTTTGCAACAGCAAGCCGGCGCAGACTTTCAGCAAGCCTTAGTGATTATTCAGCATTTGTTGTTTAACGTTGGCGGCGAGCTGGCTATGCCTGAATACGAAGGTATCATTGCGACTCATATCGGCTGGCTAGAGCAGCAAATTGATAGCATGAATAACACTTTACCAGCACTAAAAGATTTCATCTTACCAACAGGTTCAGTATTGGTCAGTCAGCTGCATGTGGCTCGTACTGTGTGCCGCCGTGCTGAGCGTCAAGCAGTGCAGTTACAGCAGCAGCGCCCAGAAGCTATCCGTAATACCGCAGTCAGTTTGATTAATCGATTATCTGACTGGCTATTTGTGGCCGCTCGTTTCTGTACCGATCCTGAGCAAGTTACCGAAGTGCTGTGGGATAATCAAGTGTTACAAAATTTATAGGTCATAAAAACCATCAAAAAGTCCGCAACTTATAAAGTTGCGGACTTTTTATTTACATGCATCATAATTTAATAAGGTATGACATCACCGTATCAATAAGTAGCGCTTTCATCCTCAACGATCACCATATCGATGCTGTCATCCTTAGGTGTGGTTTTTGGTGCTACCGGGGTTTTGGCATTGGCACGTGTATCGGGTGCTGGTGGTGTTGCAGCTTGGCTACCCTCATTATTAATCGTAGGCGGAGTTGCCGGTCTAATCGGATCGATAGGTTCAACCGGTGTCACCATTTGCGCCTGACGTCTGGCCTCATTTTCTTGGGCAATTTGAGCCGCTTGACGGCGGCGAGCTTCTGCTTGTTGTGCTTGGCGTTCAGCTCTTTGTTCCTCCATAACTGACCCAAAAGCCGAGCCTGCCATAATATCAGAGACTATATTGATCAAAGCAGGTTGACCTGCGATACGGACGCGTACTTGACCCTCTTGAACGCCAACGATATAGGTAAAGGCATCATCGATTAGCATATTGTTATTAATACGAATATTGTTTTGCGCTAAACGAGACTGTAAACTTGGCTTATTATTAGCCGAATGTACTTGGCTTGCTTGGTACAAGTCCTCACTTGCTAACGTCATACTAACGCTAGCTTGACAGGTGGTAATACCATTACTATTGGTTTCTTGTAAGACTGCTGCATTTTGTACATCAATTAAAATATTATCGACTTTGTCTTCAACAATATCGTCATCTAGATCAAAACCAGCGTTGTTTGCATAGTTTGCAGCAAAAACCTGAGCTTGCCGTTCAAGCGTACTCTCTAGAGCCGATTTCAGACGATCTTGTACCATTGGGTTATCACATCTTATGGCAGGTGCAACCTCACTATTATCTACTGTTGGCTGGGCCGTGGTCGCATCAGCAGTTTCCAGATTATCTTGATCTTCGGCATTATCTGAGCGATTACAGCCAGCAACAGCCAAGCTGCATACCAGACCGATACCAGCAATGCGCTGCCATTTATGCCATTTTTTATTCACTACGCTCATACTTGCCTTACTCCTGATTTGCTAACGACTACCCTTGCCAGCGATCTTTATCTCGATAAAATTATCATAAAAAGCGTTGTATAACGCTATGTTGTATAACGCTATAGATAGACACGGTAACTATTTATTTTATACTAAATACTAAAATCCCGCTATTATACGAGTTTTGAGAGAATAGGTCAGCAAAGTAAACGGCTGCTGTACAAATCGGCGCCATCCCTACCTAAAAACAGTATTGTAGTTGCAAAAACGCAACAAATTAAGAAAGCCGTTACGCTGCTAGACCGCTTATTTTAAACACCCTATTCTTTAGTTTAAGCTACTAACTTATGATAAATTTAGGAAACACCCTCCTTTTAGGTCATCGCGGAGCCCGTAATGAGGCTTTGGAAAACACCTTATTTGGCTTTCAGCATGCGCATAATCTACAAAAAAAGGGCTTAGCAGGCGTTGAGTTTGATGTGCAGCTCACGGCTGACGGTCACCTTATCGTCTTTCATGATGACACTTTACAGCGCCTATGCGGCTTGCAAGCACGAGTAGATCAACTGAATCTTTCTGAGATTCAGCGTAATCTGCAAGGAGGGCATCAAATTATGACCTTAGATACATTAGGACAAGCACTGTCTGCATTTTCGGCCCCGAAACTCAATTCTTTCGCTCATATCGAGCTTGAAATGAAAACCCACAATCGCACCAACTATCTTAAATTTATACAAGCCTTAACTTATAATCTGTTAGACACTCCCTTTGCAAACTTGCCTATTGTTTTGACCAGTTTTGATGAGCGGCTGCTAGCCCAGCTTCAACGCAGCAAATTACTCTCCCACATACCGCGTGGATTTTTGGTGCGAGAAGCACCATTATTAAGATTTGCACCCAATACTGCTTTGCAACTCGGTTGCCGTCAGCTTGGTATCTACTACCCACTCCTCAACAAAAGTATCATTCAAAACTGTCATCGGTACGGCCTAGCTGTCAGCGCATGGACGGTTAATGATATCGCTGCTATCAAGCAGCTTGTTGAGTGGCAAGTGGATGTCATTATTACCGATATTCCGACTCAGTTATTATTATAATGCTATGGTTTCAACTACGTAAAAATTAAATCTATTCCCAAGGAAACCAAGTAATGGCTAATTTTCTTAAGAATATTTATTAATCAACGCCTGATAAGAGAAAGTTAATTAAACTATTCTTAAGTTTACCTAGATAGACTTTTGTTTATCATTCAACTTATCGGCTACTCTTAACATCTTTTTCATAAAAATTACACTTTTACCTAATACCTGATAGCTAACAGGGTATTTACAAAAATCTGTGCTATAAACTATACAAGTTATTGTTATTTATTAAGATTTTTCTAGTGCATACCTGTTCACTTTACTGTTTTTTTAAGGTAATATAGAGACTGAAATCAATACCACTAGGAATATTACATGATTGCAAAAAAAGTAATAGGCTTACCGCTCAAAAGCTTACGTTTCGCTATCAAGTCTGGTGACACGCTCATCCAAACTGCCGGCACTCAAATGACTCGTTTCAAAACGATGTTTGATGCCAATAGAGCGAATCAGGCCCTAAAAGAGCAGCCTATCACAGCTGGTGATTATGCTAATCGCAACTCCAGTCAAGCCGAAGAGGTCTCCTTTAAAAATGAGACACTTGATCTGCGTGAGCTTGAGTTCAAAAAAGCACCAATCAACTGGATACCAGCCACTGTTTTAGTTGCAACGCCCATTGCGGCAGCGATTATCACTCCGTGGTATCTATTTACTCATCAAGTAAGCGCACCGGTATGGGGAGTATTTGGTGCCTTTATGGTATGGACCGGTATGAGTATCACTGCAGGCTACCACCGTCTGTTATCACACCGTGCTTATAAAGCTCATCCATTGGTGAAAAACTTCTTATTGCTGGGCTCAACACTAGCAGTGCAAGGCTCGGCCTTTGACTGGGTATCTGGTCACCGTACGCATCATCGTCATGTTGATGACCGTCTAGATGACCCGTATTCAGCACAGCGTGGATTTTGGTTTAGCCATATTGGTTGGATGTTACGCAACTATCCTAGTGGTAAGTTTGATTACAAAAACATTCCTGACTTGACTAAAGATAAAGTGCTGCAAATTCAGCATAAGTATTATGGTCTTTGGGTATTGGCCACCAATATTGGTTTGGTAGCTGCTGTAGGTTGGTTAGTAGGCGATGTCTGGGGTACTTTGGTCCTCGCTGGACTATTGCGTCTGGTATTGACCCATCACTTTACCTTCTTTATCAACTCGCTATGCCACATGCTTGGAACCCAACCTTATACCGATACCAATAGCGCTCGAGATAACTTTATCTTAGCCATCCCTACTTGGGGTGAGGGTTATCACAACTACCATCACTTCTTCCAATACGACTATCGTAATGGGGTGAAATGGTGGCAGTATGATCCCACTAAATGGCTGATCGCTGGTCTATCTAAAATTGGGCTAGCTAGTGATCTGCGCACCGTCGATGATACTACAATCAAACATGCTGAGGTGCAAATGCAGTTCAAACGGGCCCAGCAGCAAATTGAGCAGGTAAGCGCTGACGGAATCGACATCCCACATGCTATGCAAAACTTCCAAGATCGTATCAAGTTTGAATATGATGCCTTTAAGCAAACGGTAGAAGAATGGCAAGCACTAAAAGCAAAAGCGGTCGAGATGAAAAAGACTGATTTTGCCGATCGTTTGCATGAGGTTGATGAAAAGCTTAAGCATGAATACGATAAAGTTGAGCAAAAAATCCTGCAACATAATGACAACTTAAAAACTGCTTTTCGCTCAATTGGTTATAGTAGCAAAGCCGCTTAATAAGCTGTGTTTATAAGTGGTTTTGATTGTCTTAGCTTAATTTACTCTCCACCCTCCGTCTATTATAGATGGAGGGTTTTTTTATAGAAAAATTACCGGATGCGAACAAAGCCCACCATTAGCGAATTATGGCTATGTTATAGTAAGTTTATTTACATTTACTAGCAGCTGTTGACTTAATTCAATCATCTTCCAAGCTTTCATTATGCATTTGGGATGAAAATGATTGTCACAGATCTAGTTGTTCAACTAGGAAAATTAAATATGCGCTATCAAAATACTTATGCTCATTTGGACCCACGTTTGTACCATAAACAGCCTCCAACTCCGCTTAAAAATCCTCGTGTAGGACATTTTAATCGACAAGTTGCTGAGCAGTTAGGCTGGACAGATGATGCTGATTTGATGGCTCGTTGGGTCGATATATTAGGTGGCCATTACGTACCTGAGGATTTTGAGCCGCTAGCGATGGCCTATGCTGGTCATCAGTTTGGACAATGGGCTGGGCAATTAGGTGATGGCCGCGGCCTACTTATGGCGCAAGTATTAGATAACCATGACACTTTACAGGACTTACATCTCAAAGGTATCGGTCTAACGCCTTACTCACGTATGGGTGATGGACGCGCGGTATTACGCAGCACTATTCGTGAATACCTGTGTGGTCATGCGCTCAATCAACTGGATATCCCCTCCTCTAACGCTCTTGGTTTTGTGGTCTCTGATACTCCGGTACGCCGCGAACGGATGGAGCCTGGAGCGGCGCTGATGCGGGTGGCTGACAGTCATATTAGGCTGGGTCATATCGAGTGGATTGCTAGCTTTGCACCGGACTTATTGGCTGAATTTACCAATTATATGATAGACACTTATTATCCTGAATGCCGTGATAGCGACAAGCCCGTGCTGGCGTTTTTGCAAAAAGTGGTTGAGCGTACCGCGCGCATGATTGCTGATTGGCAATTGATTGGCTTTGCCCACGGGGTTATGAATACCGATAACCTATCCATTACTGGTAGCACTTTAGACTTTGGCCCGTTCGGCTTTATGGAGCGTTTTAATCCAGCGTGGATTAATAACCACTCTGATCATACGGGGCGTTATGCTTATCAAAACCAGCCTGCTATCGGCTATTGGAATCTCAATGTTTGGCTGCCGCATTTTATGCGCTTAACTGAAGCTGGAGTGACTAAAGAGGCTTTAGCGGACTGCCTAGCCCCTTATGAGGCTACTTTTATGCAGCATTATCAGCAAGGATTATGCCGCAAATTAGGACTACCCCATCAGCCTGATAGCTTAAAGCTGGCGTTTGAGTTTTTGAGCTTACTAGAAGACAATTTGCTAGATTATACCAATAGCTTTCGAGCGTTATTAGGGCTTATTGATTCAGAATCTTATGCTTATGAAAAACAACTACTAACGGCTATAGTCAATGAACTACCCCCAGAAGCACTAAGCGCCTTTCAAGATTGGCGCAAACGCTATTTGGCACAAATTGAGACTTTGCCAAAAGAAGAAGTGCTTGATAGTTTAAAGAATAACAATCCAGTTTACGTGCTGCGTAATAGTATGGCGCAGCGTGCCATTACTGCGGCTGAACAAGGGCAATTTGAAGAGGTCGAGCGCTTATATCAGCTACTTGCTAATCCTTATAACGTACAAGACATCGCCACCGATCTAGATAGTAGCGTTCCGGCGGCTGATGCGCCGCAAACGCCCATTAGCTGTTCATCCTAGCTTAATAATCTCTTAGTTAAGCACCAGCTCTTTTAAAGAGTACAGACGAGAACTGTGCTCTTTCACTATTAACGGGCTAAATGTTGATTATCAAATTAATATATAATTTGCTTATTTTACCTTCGTTGACTAGGCAGTTAATTGCCATTGATGCTAGAATAGTTATTTTTTCAGCGCACTGTTTCTGCGATGCTAGAGTGCGGCAGTTTTCCTGATATTCAGTTGCAAACTGTCAGCTGATAGCTTATTTCATTATAAAGCACGATCGCTAGCTCATTTTGTCCCAATTTATTTTAATTTTATTCCAACCATGGCAATTACTATGAATGACGATACCCCTCTAAACACGGATAACTCTTCTAATGAAAGAGAGCAGTTTGAAAGAGCCGCTTTACATTATCACGAGTTTCCAAGACCTGGTAAAATCTCAGTTACCCCTATCAAGCAATTGGCCAACCAACGTGATCTTGCCTTGGCTTATTCGCCAGGTGTTGCTATCCCTTGTCTAGAGATTGAAAAAGATCCTAAGTTAGCCGCTAAGTACACCGCTCGTAGTAACCTAGTAGGCGTTATTACTAACGGGACTGCAGTGTTAGGCTTGGGTAATATTGGCCCATTGGCATCAAAACCAGTTATGGAAGGAAAAGGCGTCTTATTTAAAAAATTCGCCGGTATTGATGTATTCGACATTGAAGTGGCGCAAAATGATCCTGATAAATTTATCGAAGCCGTTGCTGCGCTTGAGCCTACCTTTGGCGGCATTAACTTAGAAGATATCAAAGCACCTGAATGTTTCAAAATCGAGCGTGAACTGCGCAAGCGTATGAAAATTCCGGTTTTCCATGATGATCAACATGGTACTTCAATTATTGTAGCCGCTGCGATGCTAAATGCGCTCATATTGACTGAAAAGAAAATTGAAGATATCAAAGTCGTTTGCTCTGGTGCTGGCGCTGCTGCTATTTCGTGTTTAGACCTTATCTGTGCGCTTGGTGTTGATGCAAATAACATTCTAGTCTCAGATTCACGCGGTATTATCAGTACCAGTCGTGAAAACCTTGATGAATCCAAACAACGCTATGCTCGTGATACTGATGCTACGCGCATCGATGAAGTCATGGATGAGGTAGATATGTTCTTGGGACTATCTATGCCTGGTATCCTAAGCGTAGATATGGTCAAGCGTATGGCAAGAGACCCTATCATCTTTGCCCTAGCTAACCCAACGCCTGAAATTATGCCTGAATTGGCCCATTCAGTACGCCCAGACGTTATTATGGCAACGGGTCGTTCGGACTATCCTAACCAAGTAAATAATGCGTTATGCTTCCCTTATATCTTCCGAGGGGCTTTGGACGTCGGAGCAACGACTGTTAATGAAGAGATGAAGATCGCTTGTGTTCGCGCTATTGCCGCTATGGCACACGTTGAAGCAACGCCAACATCGAACATAAAAGACAACGAAAGCATGAAAAGCTTCGGTCGTGATTATTTAATCCCCGGCCCTCTTGAGCCTAACCTAATTATTGAGATCGCCCCTGCGGTTGCTAAAGCGGCGATGGACTCAGGGGTAGCATCATTACCGATTGATGACTTTAAAGCTTATCGTCAACATCTGTCTGAGTTCGTTTACAACTCTGCATTTGTGATGAAGCCTATATTCTCTCGTGCTAAGTCAGATCCAAAACGTATCGTGTACTGTGAAGGTGAAGACAGTAATGTATTGTTAGCTATCCAAGTGGTTGTTGATGAGCAGCTGGCCCAACCTATTTTAGTTGGCCGTCCTTCGGTCATCGAAAATAACATTCAGAGACTAGGTCTACGTCTAAAAGACGGGGTTAACATCACCATCGTCAATCAAGATGATGACCCACGCTATAAAGACTACTGGCAAGGCTATTACGAAAAGAACAAACGTAAAGGCGTTAGTATCGAGCTTGCTCGCCGTGATGTGCGCCGTAAGACTACCTTGATCGGCTCTTTATTGGTCGAAAATGGCGACGCTGAAGGCATGATTTGTGGTACCTTTAGCCATTATCAGCTGCATTTAGAATATGTTCAAAGCGTCATTGGCAAAAAAGAAGGCGTTAAAGACTTTTATGCTATGAATGCGGTGTTGATGCAAGATCGTAATATCTTTATTGCCGATACCTATATTCATGAAGACCCTACTGCTGAACAATTGGCAGAGATGACCGTATTAGCTGCTCAGCAACTGCGCCGCTTTAGTATTGTACCGCGGGTGGCTTTGGTCTCGCATTCGAACTTTGGTACCTCAGATCGTGCCAGCGCTGTAAAAATGCGTAAAGTTTATGAGCTCCTAACAGAGATGAATGTAGACTTTGAGTTTGAAGGTGAGATGCATGGTGACGCTGCTTTAAGTGAGGCTATCCGTTTAGAGAATATGCCATCAAGTCCGCTTAAAGGTTCTGCTAACTTGCTCATTTTGCCAACGCTTGATGCGGCAAACATTGCCTTTAACTTACTAAAAACAGCAACTAGCAGTGCTTCTATTGGCCCTATCTTATTGGGTGCTAGTAAGCCTGTGCATATCTTGACCCCTTCAGCAACGGCGCGCCGTGTAGTCAATATGACTGCGCTTGCCGTAACTGAAGCTCAAGACTTAGAGAACGACCAGTAATAATGGCAATAAAAGAAAAGCTCTTAAAACCTTCAAGGTTTAGCTGTCTTCATTTATAATTACTGATGGCAGTCTGCTATACTAAAACCAGTCAACGCTCTTGTAATAATAGCGCTGACTGGTTTTTTTTGCCATTTATCAATCAAAACACTGAATTAATCCTAAATAAAGAGAGTGCTATGCAAATTTATCTTGTCGGCGGTGCTGTCCGTGATCAGCTATTGAATCGCTCTGTTAAAGACCAAGACTTTGTAGTAGTCGGTGCGACAGTCGATGAGATGCTAGCAGCAGGCTTTCAGCAAGTGGGCGCAGACTTTCCAGTATTTCTACACCCCATTACTCACGAAGAATATGCGCTTGCCCGTACTGAGCGCAAACAGGGTCATGGCTACCAAGGTTTTAGCGTACATGCCAGCCCTGATGTGACGCTACAAGAGGATTTGCAGCGCCGCGACCTAACTATCAATGCGATGGCGATTGAAGTCAAAAGCCTCACTGACAATACGCCTATTACAGGTGAAGTCATCGATTATTATAATGGACTTAATGATATTGACAGTAAGGTCTTGCGGCACATCTCGGACGCTTTTGCTGAAGACCCATTACGCGTATTACGAACCGCTCGATTCTATGGCCGTTACTATGAGCTAGGTTTTACTATTGCAGATGAGACTTTGGAGCTAATGCGCCGATTGGTGCAGTCAGGCGAGCTTGCTCATTTAAGTAGCGAGCGTATTTGGCAAGAATCGAGCCGCGCTACTATGCAAAGCTCTCCGCAGGTCTACTGGCAACAGCTGTTCGCTATTGGGGCCTTAACTGAGTATTTTGCTCCCTTACATCAGGCTTGGCAAGATGCTCATGTTCGAGAGACCGTACAAACCGCACTCTATTTTGCCGGACAAATGCAGCTTAATCTATCCCAGCGCTGGGCGCTACTGATGAGCAGTTTAGATGAGTCACTGTTTAATATAGCAGCTGATAAAATAACTGAGGCTACTGATGCTGCCAAAGCTATCGTCAAAATAGGCAACAAAGCCAAAGCCCCTAAAATGCACACTCAATTTGCGACTTTATTTATTAACCAAGCTCACCAATTAAATCAGATAGATAAGCTAAACGCTGCTAAAAAAATTGATCTCATCCAAGCCTGTAGCGCCCATAAAGAGCCTGATAAGCTCTCGCAGTTATTAGTCATCAGTCATGTATTACAGTTAGCAAGCCAGCATCGCCAAATGATGCTAGCGCTTAATAGCTTCCATGCGATTGGTATCAATCATATTGACTCTGATCTGCAGGGAGCAGCTATCGGCGAGGCGTTACGCCAAGCACGCATTGAACATCTACAAAAACAGGATCAGCAAGCTTAATCTATGCCTCACTTTAAGCAAAACTTTCGCAACTTATCCTATGCCAATATCACTACTGCACCAGTTATGCTAGTTACTGGTAGTGCTAAGCGTATCGGCGCAGCTATTATAAAACGTGCTCATGAGAAGGGCTATCGAGTCATCATTCATTGCCATCATAGTCAACAACAAGCAAAAGCATTGGCTACTACTCTCAATAAAAAACGCGATAATAGTGCTGCAGTCATTGTCGCAGATTTAACTCTAGTCAATGATAGCCAAACTTTATCTCAATTTACTCAAACGGTTATTGAAACTTTTGGTCAGCTAGACATACTGGTACATAACGCCTCACGATTTTATCCAACCCCTATCGGTGGTATTGAAAACACGCAATGGGATGAGCTTTTTTTGACTAATGCCAAAGCGCCTTTATTATTAAGCCAAGCATTTCTACCCTATCTGAAGGCTCAGCAAGGCTGCATTATTAGCCTACTCGATATTCATGCTGATAATAAACCATTTAGTAATTACGCCGTTTACAATATGGCAAAGGCTGCGCATCGCACGATGGTACAGTCGCTTGCGCTAGATATGGCTCCTCATGTTCGAGTGAATGGCGTTGCGCCAGGCGTTAATATCTTGCCAGAAGCAGATAGCGATCAAGCACTTGATAGCACTCAGCAGCAGTATATCGTTGACTCTATCCCGATGCAGCGAATAGGAGCACCTGAAGATATTGCTCATAGCGTGCTTTATTTAGTTGAGGCCAGTTATGTCACCGGACAGATTATTACGGTTGATGGCGGACGTAGTTTAACGTTAGCAGGAGGCTATAATTAGGGGCTACTAAAAAACAGCCAAACAATCTGCCTTACTTAGCATCTTTTACTTGAAAAATTAAAAATTTCAGGTATTATAATGCGTCTACCGTTAGGGCCCATAGCTCAGTTGGTTAGAGCAGAGGACTCATAATCCTTTGGTCGTAGGTTCAAGTCCTACTGGGCCCACCATATATTGCAAAAAAACAGAAACCCTTACAGCCATTAGCTTGTAAGGGTTTTTTATTGCCTGAATTTTATTTATATGAACAATGGTAGACAAGATGCAGGCTGGCCGAGTACAACAGGGAATCCATCAGGTGCTGGTCGTGATAACAATCCGCCAAGCAATTAACCCACTTGGCAAGCCATGCGCATCTACTACTTTATTAAATTCAGCAAAGCTAATAGATGAGAGTAGTAACAACTTTAGTATTATTAGACTTTTCATAGCTCCCCTTACATAATAAAAACGTGTAATTTCTGTTCAGTATTGACTATGTATAACGTATCAATGGTAAAAGCCCAATTTTAATAGTAGCTAGGTATTTATATTTAATTCTTTAGATACCCTCCCAACCATTCTAAAAACTCATCACTAGTCGTTGACACATTAAGTCGCAAATGAGTCGAAGCGCTAACATCCGGATAAAACAATTGCCCCGGCGCAACCAGCCAGCCGTCTTTATAAGCATCTAGCGCTAGCTGACTGGTATCCTGTCCTGTGTTCACCCAAACGAACAGTCCCGCCTGCGTATGCTCAGGATAAATAAGTCCTATCTTTGGTAGCGCGTCCCGCATGCTTTCGTGCGCGTCATATAGACGCTGATGCACCTTTTTAATCTGCCGCCGATATTCGCCATGCGTCCATAAATGATGAATAACGCGCTCCCCAAACTCCGGCGTATTCAAATTAGTCAAGGTTTTGATACGCAGCACGTCATCAATATAGTTATCAGGGCAGACCAGCATACCGACACGCCAGCCAGACGCCATCGATTTTGAAAATCCAGTCGCATAAAACACCCGCTCAAACTGGTCGAGAGTCGCGTAACGTAGCACTTGCCCACCCGGCACAAAGGCGGCGTATAAATCATCTTCAAAAATATAAGCGTCGTACTCATGGATAAGATTGATGACTTGGTGCGCGCGCGCAGGATGCAAGTTATAAGAAGTCGGATTATGCAATACGCTATTGGTCAAATAAAGCTTGGGACGATGCGCGGCAAATAGCTTTTGCATGTACCGGGTATTAGGCCCTTGATGGTCACGCTCTACAGAGACGACGTTTAGCCCTTGTTGTTGCAGGCAGCTTGACAGCCAGTACCAGCCCGGCCCATCAACGACCACCGTATCACCCGCTTGGGTAAGCAATTGCGCGACCATGGTCACCGCTTGCGACACGCCAGCAGTAGTCACGATATTATCAGTATGAGTTTGCATTCCAAGCGTATGCAGATGCTGCACCAGCTGTTGACGTAGTGGAAGGTAGCCTTGCACATCGCCATAATCATAGACAAAACTATCGGCTTGCTGAGTGACTTGCCGTATCGCCCATTCCATCTTGTCGTTACGTACCCAGTCTCTGGACAAAGTGCCAACTCCCGGTGAGCGCTCATGCGCAATATCGCTAAACACTTGCTGCACCAACCAGCGCGTATCTATTACTGGATATTTAACAGCTACTTTTTTATGGCTACTAGGTTCATTAACTCTCGCTACTGCATTAACGTAATAGCCCGAACTGGGTTTAGCGGTTAATACACTAGTCGCCACCAGTTGCTCATAGGCTTGTACCACGGTAAAGCTTGAGATATTAAGTAGCTTTGCTAACTTTCGTACCGAGGGCACGCGCTGATTGGGCAGGTAGATTTGCCAATCAATACGCTGTTGCAGCCATTCTGCGACGGCAGCGGTCTTGGTTAAATTGGGATTGAGGGTATAGGTTTCGACCATAACACCTGCGCTGCCTTTAAGAATTAATGAATGGATAAACAAACTGTAACGTCAAAAGCAACTATACACTTTGTTCCCCATTCATGAAACTGTAGCGGGTCTGTTATGGGTATTTATAGGTATTATGAATAGTATAAATATTAACTGCTAAATACTGCTTTAAACCTTTACCTGAACTTAGCTTCTAAAAATTAGCTTTAAATAGAGCCTACATATGCAAACCAATAATAAATTACCAAACCACGTCTATTTTTTACTAATAGGTCAAAGTATCAATTTAACCACAGCGGTTCTATCGGTAACCGTTGCTGCACTTGTCGGATTGTCTTTAGCGCCCAGTGTTGGTTACGCCACTATCCCCTATGGCTTACAGTTTTTAGCGATTCTACTGAGTACCGTATTATTTTCAAAACTAATGGAAAAGTTTGGTCGCTATCGTATTTTTAAGGCAGGTATCTTATTCTTGTTTTTATCTGGGGTTATTGGGTTTTTATCACTGACACATAAAAACTTCTTATATTTGTGTATCAGTCATTTTCTATTAGGACTTTTTATCTCAACCGCTAACTTTTATAGATTTGCCGCAACCGATACTTTAGATAGTGAACTTATTCCCAAAGCGACCTCAATGGTGATCTCAGGCGGTGTTTTTGCTGCTATTGTTGCACCACTGCTAGCGATAAACCTAGCCAAAAAAACAGATCTACCGGATTATTCGTTAATTTATTTATCTTTATCAGCTCTAGCTATTCTTTTGCTCATTACTATCTACCTTTGGAACCGATCAAATAACTATCATAATAAAAACACTCAAAAGGCTAAAATGGTCGTCTTAAAAACGATGACGATTAGAAAATATACGCTTATCATTGCTATATTAGGTGGCGCTTTAGGCTACTACATTATGAATCTGATGATGATTGCGTCGTCTATATTTCTGAAGCAAAGCCATTCTTTTAACTATGCTTCCTATGCCATTCAGATGCACGTACTCGCTATGTTTTTACCTTCCTTTTTTGTGGCAAAGCTAATCCACTATATCAATAGTGTTAATACCATCATACTCGGCTTTGTACTCATATCTCTCTCTTGCTTACTACCCGTCTTGTTTGTAGATACTATTTTTATCAATATGGCTTTGATTGTCTTAGGCGTTGGCTGGAATTTTACTTACTCAGGAGGATCGGCTCTACTGAGTAATATTCAAGGCGCCCAAAGACTAAAATTTCAAGGTATTAATGAGACCGTTATTGCGCTATTTGCAACCTTAGGCGCTTTTCTACCAGCTCCTATATTGAATTATCTTGGTTGGATAAATACCAACTTAGTGTTTTTTATTTTTTCTATGGCAATATCTGCTCTTTTTATCCTATTTGTGTTTGTCTTCAAAAGAAGCGCGGTTAGTCATTAAACGCTATTGTTAGCACGTTTTATTTTTAAGAAGAGTTAAGTGAGATTTATCAATTCTAATTTTTAAGGTTCATCAATAATAAACGTTAAAACCAATACCCATTATCTAGGATAATCCTATGACCCCAATCCACATTGCTTTAGCCGTATTGGTTGCCTTTATTTGGGGCGTGAACTTCACTTTTATTGCATGGGCGCTTGAGAGCTTTCCGCCGCTCATGCTGACCGCCATGCGTTTTTTCTTTACTGCCGTGCCGCTAGTTTTGTTTCTTAAACCGCCAAAATTTAACCGTACGCTATTTATTTATGCCATCGGTACTTTTGTTTTGCAGTATGCCTTTGTATTTACCGCTATGCATCTGGGTGCGTCCGCAGGATTGACGGCGCTACTATTGCAAATGCAGATTTTTATCACTGTACTGCTAGCCTATGTTTTATTGGGCGAGACAGTAAGTCACAAGCAGATTATCGGTATGGTGGTCGGCGTGCTAGGACTGGGGGTGATTGCGCTAAATCTTGGCGGTGATATGCCGTTGGTTGGCTTTGTCTGTATTTTAATTGCGGCTATAGGCTGGAGCTTTGGCAACATTGCCTCAAAGCAGGCTTCAAAGCCATCCAATAGAGACACCACGCAGCAGGACGCTGGTGCAACTCCTGTCTCGCCTGCTCATAGCAAGAACAAAACAGCAGCACTATCAGCGCTGGCACTGGTGGTATGGGGCGGTCTAATCGCTTGCGTGATTTTGACGTTATCCTCTTTGATATTTGAGACCGACGCTTGGCAGCTCGCAACGTTTACGCAGGCGTCCTCCAAGTCTTGGTTGTCGCTGGGGTTTATCGTTTACATCTCAACCTTGATTGGCTTTGGACTGTGGGCGCACTTGCTGGCACAAAATACCGCCTCCAAAGTTATGCCCTTCGCTTTGCTAGTGCCCGTATTTGGTATGGCAACCTCAGTGCTGCTCACAGGAGAGGTAGTAACGTGGTGGAAGATGCTAGCAATGGTACTCATTTTATCGGGTTTGATATTGGCAAATGTGAAGATAAGACTTGGGAGAAAGGTTGTTCATGGATAAATTGATGAAATCAAAGCCATAAAAACTATAAAGTCGAACAATAACTTAAACAATGTCTTAGGCTCCTACTTTGCCTTGACACAGGCACCGAGATCCAGCTTTTTTATTTTTATGACATTATGAACTTAGTTGACCACTACATATAGATGAAGTTGTGAAATTCAGATTAATGTCGAAGATATCAATCAGCTAGAATAGAGCAAATATCAATTTAAACTATAATTCATTAGTTAACAAACCCCTCAATACTATGGTGTTCGAAGTATCAATAATATCTATGCATCTAATAGATTAATTTTACCTTGATAGGTCGGAAAAGTTCTACATGCTATTATTTGCATAGCATGTAGAACTTAGGCATGAAGTTTAATTTTCTTAGGTGATGTTGTTAATATCAGGGTTTGAAGTAACTATCAACAATCCAATATCCTCGGATTTGTACATTGCTCGAGGTCTTACCATCATTAGGAAGCAGCTTATTATTCTGCTCACTATCAACAATACGAATCTCAACCCCAAATGGCGGACGACCCTGTGATAGACGTGTCTTTAGCTTATCGTCCTCTGATAACGCGCTATGTTTGGCCTTGAGTTGATTGGCTGTCCCTAGTGCACTGGTCTCAATCATACCCCACGCATGTAAGGTTTCGCAATCGAACTCATCACGAAAGGCTTTAATCATGGACGACGGACAAGCTGAACCGCCAACAACATTACGTTTAAGGCTATGTAGCACCGTGCTACGATTGGTATATAACACGCCTTTAGGATTGCCGGTGCTACCCGAGGTATAACAGAGCGAGCTTAGGGTATTTTCATCAAGCTCAGGCCCCTCATACTCATCTGACTCGCCCTTTATTAGCTCATCATAGAAGATGACATCAGGTAATTATTATTACCTTATAAAATTACTGATAAAATACATACTAATACTAGCCTAATGATTGGTATCTTATAAAATAAATACTATACTTGTAATAAACTTCTTTATAATGGTAATTATAATTATCATTTATATTAACAACTATTTTTTAAACTAACAGAACGCTGGAGATATTAAAGATGAAAACCACTCATTTAAAAGAGCAAGCTATTGCTAAAACTAGCAATGATAAAAAAAGCTCTAAAAATAAAAATGTTAAACATAAAAGTGACGGTACTCAATCAATTGCCCAAACGGAGTCTTCAGCCTTAGCGCCATTATCCGATATGCGCCCTGCTACTTTAGATAAAATAGAGAAAGCCGTGCGCCAGCTTTTTGCTAGTAATGATGCTAGCGATATTACCATGATACAAATTGCCAAAGCTGCAAACGTCTCGTTGCAAACCCTCTATAAATATTTTGGCGATAAGCAAACGGTACTTTATACCATTATGGATTTAGTGCTCGGCAGGCTAGCGACAAGGATGATGGATCATCTGCAAGGTATCGATAGCGTAGAAGATCGTCTGCGTAAAACACTATGGGTGTGCTTGGATTTTGTAGATACTCATCCTGACGCCGTGATGGTGTTATCGAAAGTATCTATAGCGCGTTTTCATAACATCGCCATTTATAATAATAAAGAGCTTATCAATGCTTTTCTGAGCGTGCTTGAGGATGGTCAAAAGCGAGGAGTACTGGTCGAGACGGTTCCACTACATATCCTATTTGACGTGTTTATGGGGTTTATCAGCCGTCTCGGTATTATGAAAACTATTCGTCAAGCAGACGCCCCGCTCAATGCAAATTTTGATGCCTTATTTGATATGTTATGGCGCTCAATGTCAAAACCTGCTCCATAGACGTCTTAAGTTGCATTTTAAGGAATTATTACTGACATTTATTGATAGCGACATAGTCAAGTTACGGATCGTAGTCACAATACTTGAAGCCTATCCATTTACAGCTACTTCATTGGCCGCTTTTCTAAGCTCGTGACGTAGTATTTTTCCTACAGTAGATTTGGGTAACTCATCGATAAACTCTACATAGCGTGGACATTTATAACCTGATAAGTTCTTTTTACAAAACTCAATGAGCTCTTCTTTTTTCAAACTTTTGTCATCGGTGACGACATACAATTTGACCGCTTGACCTTGTAGCTCGTCATCGACGCCCACCACTGAGCACTCTCTGACTTTAGGGTGCATCTCGACCACGCCTTCGACTTCATTAGGGTATACATTAAAGCCGCTAATGATGAGCATGTCTTTTTTGCGATCTAACAGCTTGACGTAGCCTTGTGCATCGATAGAGCCCACATCACCTGTTTTTAGATAGCCATCTTGGGTAAAAAACTTGCTGTTATCGAGGTTATGATAGCCTTTGATGACGTTCATACCCTTAATACCAATCTCGCCCACTGCGCCGATTTCCAGCTTATTTTCATCATCGTCTAAGATGACCATATCGATGCCTGGTACTGGCATACCGATGGTACCTGTAAAGTTGGTATTGGTAAGCGGATTAGCAGTACCTACTCCTAGAGTCTCAGACATCCCCCACCCTTCGATTATCGTAACACCCGTGGTATCTAGCCACTTACGTGCCATCTCAGGCGTGGCTGCCATACCGCCAGCTAGTGACAGCTTAAGGTTAGAGAAGTCCAAATCTTTGAATTTTGGGTGATTGAGCAGCGCTTGGAACAAGGTATTTACCGCAGGCAATAGATGGAAGTCTTCTTTTGCAAGCAGCTTAACAAAGGCAAAGAGTAGCTTGGCGTCAGCGTCGCTCAGTTGATGCTTGAGCTCACGTGAGGTATATAAAGGGTTAATCAAGGTCAACACCATACCTGCGCGCAAAATGCCGATGACGATAGGTAGGTATTGATTGACATTAGGCATCATCACCCAACGCTACTACCCACTGGCAGACCCAAACTTTGAATCCAAGCGGCGATGCTGGTGGCCATTTGATCGACTTGCTGATAAGTATAAGATACGCCCATCTTGGTCATGAACTTGCGCGGGGCGAATTTAGCCAATACTTCATCAAAAAAGTCATTTAAGGATTGGTCAGCATAAGGCAGGTCTTTGGCGACATCCTCAGGATACTTCTCGGTCCAAAATTTATTCATAATTTACCTTCCTTGGTAATACGTTTATGACAAATTGATAATATTAATTTAACTCATATAATCTGTTGCCATCCTAACGTTGTGTGATGCTTATCTTGATGGGCAAATAGTGGATGGGCTTTTGCCTCCTCTAAGGTTAGCACTGGTGTGACACAAACATCGGTGGATTCAAAAACCTGCTGCCAATGAGCAAGTTTATGGCTGGCAAAGGTATCAGCAACCGTTTGTGCTGCCTCTTGACTGTCTTTGGTATTAGGCATGACCCCCGTTTGCCAATGCTTAGTCTTAAGCTCTGGCAATTCTAATACCTCACATAGTCCTTGCCAGAACTTTAACTCTAAAGAGCCGACCGCCATATGACGACCATCTGCGGTTTTGTACAACCGATAACAAGGCAATAACCCACCTAAGAAATCATGTTGCGGCTTTGGATTTTTGCCAGAAAAGCTCGCAACCAGTTTTCCAGTCGCTTTTGGCATGACCAAATGCTGATACAAGCTATGAGTCATGCTGACGGCAACGTGGCGACCTTTCCCCGTGCGCTGTGCTGAAAGCACAGCGGCCAAAAGAGCAATCACCGCCGTATCACTACCGCCTGCTAAGTCGGCAAACTGGATGTTAGGCATTGCCTGATCGCCATTTGCCGTCTTGAGCTGATCAAGCACGCCACTCATCGCCATAAAGTTGATATCATGACCCGCTTTATCCGCCCACTCATGAGTGATGTCTTCGCTATCAGCTACGCCATAGCCAGTAATCGATACCATGACCAGCTTTGGATTAATGGTATGCAAGGTTTGGGTGTCCAGTCCCATGCCCTCAAGGACACCGGGGCGAAAGCTATCGAGCATAACATCGGCATCCTTTAGATGCGTCTTGATAGCTTCTATGCCTTTGGGGTCACGAAAATCGACCTTTTCGATGGTTTTGCCATGATTAAGTGCAGTGAACAAATCACCCAACGCACGTGCAGGATCGCCGCCTTTAGGCTCTATTTTTATGATCTCTGCACCCAAATCAGCCAGCAGCCTAGTCGCAAAAGGTCCTGGAAGGTTACGCGTCAAATCAACGACGCACAGTCCTTGTAAGCAATCGCTCATTTGACTGATAGCAGATGATGCGTCTGACGTGCCAGATAAAGTGCTATTAGCCATCTACAAACTCCTCGCCACTTGCAGCCATCTCCACCAAGATATTAGCAGGCGCAAAACGCTCACCGTACTTCTCCGCCAGCTCACGGCTACGCGTGACAAAGGTATCGATACCTACAGAATTGATAAACTGCAAGGTACCGCCTTGGTTTGGTGCAAAACCCCAACCAAAGATAGAGCCGATGTTGGCATCAGCCACCGTACGCACCACGTTTTCCTCGAAACACTTGGCGGTCTCATTGGCTTGCACGTACAGTAGTCGGTCGACTAAATCTTGCTGCGACGGCTGCTCATCTGTCGTTGGGTATAATTCAGTGAGCTTGGACCATAAGTGCTTTTCACCATTTTCAGGATAATCATAAAAGCCTTTAGCAACCTTTTTACCTTCACGGCCAAGCTCATTGACCATTTTTTCTACCACTGACATGGCAGGGTGCGGCGTAAAGGTTTTACCTGCTGCTTGCATGGCCTTTTTAGTCTGCTCCATCACGTGTAGTGACAGACTTAATGAGACTTCATCTTGCAATGCAAGCGGCGGCATTGGCATACCAGACTTCATACCAGCCACTTCGATGCTGCGTGGGTGCACACCCTCAGCTAGCATGGCAATACCTTCTGAGACGTAAGTCCCAAAGACACGAGAGGTGTAGAAGCCGCGGCTGTCATTGACCACGATTGGCGTCTTACCGATTTGACCAACATAGTCAAAACCTTTTGCTAGGGTTGCATCGTCAGTTTCTTCGCCAACGATAATCTCAACCAATGGCATCTTATCGACTGGCGAGAAGAAATGCAGACCGATAAACTGATTAGAACGCTTGCTGGCTTTAGCAAGCTCAGTGATAGGTAAGGTTGAGGTGTTAGAAGCATAAATGGCAGTTTCTGGAATAACGGCTTCAGATTTTTGCGTACATTCAGCTTTAATATCTACATCTTCAAAGACGGCTTCAATGATTAAATCACAGCCTTCTAGATCATCATAAGACGTTGTAGTCTTGATAAGGTCTAATAATGCTTGTTTTCTCTCTTCGGTTGAGCGCCCGCGGCTGATAGCCTTGTCTAACAGCTTAGTAGAATAGCTTTTACCCTTTTGGGCACCTTCGATAGACGTATCGAGCAATACCACTTCCATACCCGCCTTGGCTGAAACGTAAGCGATACCCGCGCCCATCATGCCAGCGCCCAAAATGCCGACCTTTTTGGTTTTATAGCGCTCAAAACCCTCAGGGCGCGACTGACCTTTTTTGATGCTATTAAGCTGCGTCCAAAGGGTGTTAATCATGTTTCTGGACTCGCTTGAGAGCACGCAAGCGGCAAAATAGCGCGATTCAAGCTCAAGACCAGTATCAATATCGACGATACAACCTTCAAATACAGAAGACATGATATGGGTAATCGCCGGATAGTTGCCGTGCGACTTTTGATTGGCCATAGCAGGTGCAATAGAGAACACTTGCACCACTTTAGGATGCTTGCTATCACCGCCAGGAATCTTGAAACCTTTTTTGTCCCAAGGCTGCTGGGTTTCAGGGTTGGCTTTAATCCACGCTTTTGCTTGCGCTAACATATCATCATTATCAGTAGCCGTCGCATCGATAAGACCGATATCTAGTGCTGCCTTAGGACGTAGCTCTTTACCTTGGGTCATCAGCTCAAGCGCTTTTTGAATACCAACCAGCCTTGGCAGACGTTGAGTACCGCCCCCACCTGGCAATAATCCTAGTTTAACTTCTGGCAGACCGAGTTTGGTTTTAGGATTGTCAATGGCGATGCGATAATGACACGCTAAAGCAAGCTCCAAGCCGCCGCCTAAAGCCGTTCCGGTCATGGCGGCCACTACGGGCTTACCAGATGTTTCAAGTTTACGTAAGCTATCCTTTAAATCTTCAACCAGCTCAAAAGCTTGTTCCGCGGTTTCTATGTTAGAGAGCTGATCAATATCAGCGCCGACGACAAAGGTGTCTTTTGCGGAGGTCAAGATTAAACCTTTGGCAGCCGCGTCATTGATAAAGCTGTCTGTCATAGTGGCGAAAGCTTCGGTAAAACCGTCGCCGATGACATTCATCTTGCGATCGCTTTGATCGATAGTTACGGTGAGGATACCCTCATTATCACGCTCGGCTGAAAAATTCGCTAACTTGTTAATAGTATCTACGCTATCTTTAGCACTGCCTGCTGTATTGGTAGTCATTTTTTGTCCCTTAAATGATCTCTTAGTTATCACTATCTGTTTAATAATTAAAGTTTTTACACCCGCTCAATGATAGTGGCAATACCCATACCACCACCTACGCACAACGTAATCATCGCCGTTTTGAGGTCACGACGTTCCAGCTCATCTAGTACGGTAGTCATCAGCATAGCGCCCGTAGCACCTAGCGGGTGACCCATTGCAATAGCGCCGCCATTGACGTTGACGATGTCAAGCGAGATGCCAAAGTCGCGAGCGGTATTCATAGGCACTGCGGCAAAGGCTTCGTTGATCTCCCAAAGATCAATATCTGAGGCTTGCATGCCGGCTTTATCTAAAGCTTTTTGGCAGGCAGGTGTTGGACCAGTCAGCATAATAGCCGGCTCTGAGCCGATAACTGCGGCCATAGTAATTTTGGCACGTGGTTTGAGTCCGGCTTTTTTGCCAGCAGCAGCGCTACCGACTAAACACAAAGCAGCACCATCGACGATACCGGATGAATTACCCGCATGATGCACGTGATTTACTTTTTCGATAGTGGTATATTTATCTAAGATTACGCTATTGAAACCCATCTGACCGGGCATCACAAAAGAGGGATTCAAGCCTGCTAAAGTCTCAACCGTGGTATTGGGACGAATAGTCTCATCCTTATCTAATAGCAGCATGCCATTGAGGTCTTTAACTGGCACTACTGACTTATCATAATAGCCTTTTTCCCAAGCGTTGGTAGCACGGCGGTGCGACTCAGTGGCGAACTCATCGACATCGGTACGACTAAAGCCTTTGAGCGTGGCTATGGTATCGGCGCCAACCCCTTGTGGGACAAAGTCAGTCGCCGCGTTGACCCGTGGATCCATGTACCAAGCGCCGCCATCAGAGCCCATCGGTACACGGCTCATGGACTCAACGCCACCTGCGACTACCATATCCTCCATACCGGACATCACTTTGGCAGCGGCAAGGTTAATAGACTCAAGTCCTGAAGCACAGTATCTCGAAAGCGTGACACCAGCGACGCTCTGATCCCAATCAGCATCAATAACGGCGATACGAGCAATATCAGAGCCCTGCTCGCCGACCGGAGTTACACAGCCCAGCACCACGTCATCGACTAAGCTAGTATCTAAGCTATGACGCTGCTGCATCTCTTTTAATAACCCGCGCACCAGCCAAATAGGGGACGCTTGGTATAAAGAGCCGTCTTTTTTGCCTTTGCCACGCGGAGTACGAATAGCATCATAAATATAAGCAGTCTCAGTCATAAAAAATCCCTTTTTCTGTCTTTTGAATAAATATTTGAATAAGTAATAGTCATTAAGTTTTGAGGCTCAAGTCTTAATTCTAGGGCTGGACTTATTTATCGTAAATCCAGCTCTATCTTTTATATTAGCGATAACGCCAATAAAACAGTGACCTAAAAAATGATTACATAAAGCGTGAAGCCAGCTCTTTCATAATCTCATTAGTACCGCCGTAGATTTTTTGTACCCGAGCATCGGCATACATACGAGCGATGGGATATTCTGACATATAACCATAACCACCAAATAGTTGCAGACACTCATCCATCGTTTTGCACTGTTTTTCAGTCACCCAGTACTTAATGAGTGAGGCTTGCGCAGCGTCAAGTTTACCCTCTATTTGCGCCTCCACTGCTGCATCGCACAAGGCTTTTACCGCCAAATAATCCGCTTGCACCTCAGCCAGCTTAAAGCGCGTATTTTGGAACTTCCAAATCGGCTTGCCAAAGGCTTCACGCTGTTTGACATAATCGAGGGTCAACTCTAAAGCCAGTTTCATAGCTCCGCAGCCACTTAGGGCAATAATCAGGCGCTCTTGTGGCAACTCCTGCATCATGTGTATAAAACCTAGACCTTCCATACCGCCTAGGACGTTTTTTTGTGGCACACGGACATTACTAAAGAATAGCTCTGAGGTATCTTGTCCAGCTAGGCCGGTCTTTTTGAGATTACGGCCACGCGTAAAACCTTCTAAACCGTCGGTCTCAACAAGGATAAGCGAGACGCCCTGAGCACCCTTATCACGGTCTGTCTTACAAGCTAATAGCACAATATTGGCATGCTGACCGTTAGTGATAAAGGTTTTTGAACCATTAATAATATAGTCGTCGCCGTCTTTTGTCGCATAAGTCTTAATGGCTTGCAAATCAGAACCCGTGCCAGGCTCAGTCATTGCAATAGCGCCGATATATTCGCCCGTTGCCATCTTAGGCAGCAATGACTTTTTCTGCTCTTCGGTGCCAAGCTTATAGATATAGGGCGCCACAATACCTGAATGTACCATACCGCCATAACCGGCTTGGTTCGCTTGCGCTTGAGCCAAAATAATAGCGGCTTCGTGACCAAAGTCGCCGCCACCGCCGCCGTATTCTTCTGGTATTGACGCACATAAAAAGCCCATCTCGCCCGCCTCTTCCCAAGCATCGCGGTCGATCATCCCATTGTCGCGCCACTGCTCGTCTCTGTCTTCCCAGCTTTGAAACATCTTTAGAGCACTGTCGTATACCATTTCGTGCTCTTCGGTCATCCACTTTGCTGAAAATGTTTTGATACTCATAAAGTCTTCCTTGACGGTTTTATCTTGTGATAATGAATGGATTTAGAATTTCATAATAGACTTAATGATTAACTCATAATAAACAGTAATTATTATTACCATTATATAATGGCTTAATTATCAATCTTAATGATTAGACTCTATTAGACATACTAAGATAGTAAATATAGCGTTGCAACCAGTATTTTGATAATGGTAATTAATATTACTATATTAATTTAAATAACGAGGAGTTAGGTTAGTTAAGCCTTTAAGATGAAATCTTTAGAACTAAACTTATATCCATAAACGAATGCTTGCATCGCTATAGTTGATACTATGCCGTCAAATTTGTAGACATTGACTTAGGAGATTTGAGTTACGCAGCCAGACGATAATAATATTAATCAATTATTGTAAATAGCCGCCTTCAGAGGTAACTTCAGGTGGAAGCTCACTTTCTCCCAATGCTTCTAATAGGTTAATTTCGATAGTGCGAGATATGGCCGTAAGGGGCAAATGATTAGCCGCTACACCAAAAGGTTCAGTTATTTCTTCATTGAGGGCATCCAACCCAAAAAAGGTATAAGCAATGACACCGCAAACTAAAGGGGTTACCCAGCCCAACGAAGTGGCTAAGCCAAAAGGTAACATAAAGCAGTATAGATAAGTGGTGCGATGTACCAGTAAAGTATAAGCAAATGGCAAGGGCGTATTATGAATGCGCTCGCAAGCAGCCAAGACTATAGTCATAGAGGTAAGACGTTCGTCCATATTTTGTATCATAAGCTCTGAAGTTAATTGTTGACGCCGACTATAACCGAGTTTTTTGCCCATCAGTCGTAGCAGGTACTCAGGTAGGTTTCCTGCTTGGCGTATACTATGGTGATATTTTGGCTCTACAAAGCGCTGAACGTCCTCCCAAGGAGAAGTTTTGCGAAGGCGATGGCGCAAAGCGTGAGTAAAAGCAATAGTAAGATGGACCATAGACTGCTGAGTGTGCCGTCCGTCCTCACTATCTTCATCTATAAAAGAGAGTATTTGACGTGTGAAGCTACGAGCCTCAAATACCAACTGACCCCATAGACATCGAGCCTCCCACCAACGTTGGTAGCTTGCATTGTTTCGAAATCCAAGAAACAATGACAAAGCAATTCCCATTAAGGTAAAAGGTGCAGCTCCATAAGAGGAAAAAGAGCTTGGTATCAGATGCTGAACTGCCGAAATTATGGCACTTAGCAGGGTAATTAATATGACCTGAGGATAAATATGGGGGATTACAGAACCGCGCAAGGTAAAAAGTATTCTAAAGGCATTCGGTTTTTGCCAAACAATCATGACAGCTTCCTATTAATATGAGACTGATCTGCGCGGGATCAAACAGCTAATTCGATCAATAAAATAGTTGGCCTACAGATGTAACTAGGCCATAACGGTTGGCGATTTTATCATTAAATCTTTTGTCGTTGGTGAAGCAGTTGTGTAATAAGTAGAATACAGTTATTAAAAAATAGAATAGTTGATAAGGCTGGCTCCCAAAAACCTATTACTTATCCTTAAATGATGCTAGAAAGGCTTGAAGGGATAAGTGTCGAGGCAGCTCGATGATAAATGTGGTTCACGATAAGGCAATCACCTCACCAAAATAAAACCCCTTTAAATGCTAGATTTAAAGGGGTTTTATTGAGTACTGATAGAGTTTGAGATTGTTACACTTCAAACCCAAAATAGTTTATTTATCTATTATTTGAGCGATTCGCTAATATCTTTTAATAAAGGCGGTATGTCGTGCTTATCAGTTATGACTTCTAACATCACCAGCTTGTCGGTAGTCTCATTGGCCTTTTTAAGTCCAGCTTTTAGCTCGCCTGCAGTTTTAGCCTTTATACACAAACTATTATCATCATTACCACCGAAAGCTTTTGGCATGACTTGCCAATCACAGTTTGGAATATCATTATAATGCTGGTTCTCACCGTGGATGGCACGCTCAACCGCATACCCCTCATTATTAATAAGGACAATAATCGGATTAGTACGCTCTTTGAGCATGACTGCCATTTCTTGTATAGTCAGTAATGCTGAGCCATCACCGATTAGCAGAACATTACGCTTATTAGGTGAAGCTATACTAGCGCCCAGACTGGCTGGTAGTGTATAACCAATAGATCCCCACATCGGTTGACCGTAACAAGTCACCCCCTCTGGCAGGCGCACATCACTAATACCAAAATAAGCCGTTCCTTGATCAGCAAAGACCAAGTGTTTACTATCTAAGTGATCAGCAATAATATGCCACAAATCATCTTGGCGAATAGCTTCATTATCGTCTCCGTGCTGCTCATGAGGATGTACTTGACCTGATAGGGCTTTAGGGGTTATTTTTATTCCAGACGTTAGCACCTCATGTAGGGTTTGTAGCGAGTCTTTTAAGGATATCGGTGCAAAGTTTTGACCACTAATACTTGCCCGCTCATAGTGCAAATCAACGACCACTTTTTCATCAATATCTTGGCTAAATCCTGCAGTCGTAGTATCCGTATAATTAACGCCCACTTTTATTAAACATTCGCAATTTTCCACTGCATCCTTGACGACAGGACGCGATGCCACCCCAGCATAAGTGCCCGCCCAACGTTCGCTTTGCTCATCAAGTAAGGTTTTGCCCCATGATAAGGTAGTATAAGGAATCTCAGTGTCAGCAATAAGCGCTTTAAGCTGATTTTGCAATCCCAAACGATGCACCATTAAGTCTGCCATCAAAGTCGTAGTTTTATTGGGCAAAAACTCTATCAGCGCTTGTTTAAAGTCAGTCAATGCCGCTTGGCTAGTAATATTTTCTTGACTATCATCTAGCTTGGTGGTTGGTGGATAAATGGGCATCTTTGCCACATCCGGTGATAACATTAAGTAGCCTGGACGATGTTTTTTAAGGGTCAAACGAATGACTCTGTCAATCTCAGAAGCGGCATTTTCTGGGGTAATATGAGCACGAGCTACGGTTACAGGCTCTACCATTTTTATGAAGTGATTAAAAACCCCATCACCTAAAGAATGATGGATTCTACGCTTGGCATCTTGCTGAGCCATAGTAGGTGCGCCTACGACATGTAATACAGGTGCATACTCAGCATAAGAACCAGCGGTGGCATTTATCGCTGATAGCTCCCCTACACCAAAGGTCGTCACCATAGCAGCAAACCCACGCTCACGAGCATAGCCATCAGCGGCATAGCCGGCGTTGAGCTCATTGGTATTACCCACCCAGCGTAGCTTATCCGATTCGATAATATTGTCTAGAAAAGATAAATTGTAATCACCAGGCACCCCAAACACTTCAGTCGCACCAGCCTCGCTAATACGGTCAAATAAATAGTCTGCGATAGTATATTGTTGGCTCATTATAGTTGTCCTTGATTTATAGCTTTGTAAGTAGTTATACTTATAAAAATTAGATTGGAAATTATAACTTCATTTTCTAGCTTACTTTTAACTAAGTCTTTTGGAATAGTCGTTATAAAAATAAGTTATAACATGAGAATGTAGATGTAGAACATAGCTATTTTGCTACTTTTGATTTTCTTTTATTATAACTATTGACAGCAACAAAAAATGGCGTATAATACGCCTTCATCATCAGACGATAGTTGATATGATGATTTAGCGGGATTAGCTCAGTGGTAGAGCATAACCTTGCCAAGGTTGGGGTCGAGAGTTCGAATCTCTTATCCCGCTCCAAATACTTAAAAAGCCTCACTTCACAGTGAGGCTTTTTTTTGTCCGTTTTTCGGGGGCTGTAGAGGGTTTTTCGAAATATATTTTTGAATATAGTTAAGTTTAGCTACTCAGTCAAAAGGCTCGTTTTCGGGGCGGTGCCCATTTGGTGCCCAAACTGTGCCCCGCCCTAAAACCGCGAATACTGAATTGACACCAACCTAGACAATTTATATCATCAAAATTAATGACACTTACTCAGAAGGTTGAATGTCATCTTAATCTTGAACTCAACCTTATTCTCATTCTCATTTTGTGAAAACTACAATGTTAAGTTGTCAGATTTATAACGTTTAAATACGAGACTATTTATAGAATAGTTCCTCCAATCCCACTATCAAGATCAATTGAGTAGCTTAAACTTATTACTCCCACCCTCTATGACCTTTCGCTTTTTCTAAGTTATCTTAAAAAGAACATTAATCTCTATCCTCGCTCTTCTTACTCTTATCATCTACTTCATCTTCTTCGTAGATAATGATATCTCCAGGCGTGCAATCTAAAAGCTTACAAAGCTCATTTAGTGAATCAAAATCTATTCGAGTGACCTCGTTATTATACATTCGATATAGAGTAGACCTTCCTAGTTTCGACATCCTATCAGCATCCGCTACACGAATACCTCTTTCTGCAAATAAAACAGGCAAATTGAGTTTAATCATATATAAAATCCCTAAAGTGATAAAAAAGTGCTTGTAAGTGATAATATTTGCAGATAATATATACTCATTAGTGATAACTAATAACTCACTAATAGAAAAATTATCCCACATGGAGAACCATTATGTCACAGACCTATCTCACCACTCAAGAACTAGCTGACCGTATCAAATACGATGCCCGTACCATTCGCAATCAACTTAAGGACACGGTTCTGATCGAGAACATCCATTACATACGCCCCTTTGGTGGACGTAAAATTCTATATGTATGGGAGCGTATCGAAGAGGATATGTGTAAGCCTGTCATGAGCGCCATCAACGGTATGGCTTTACAGTAAATTTTAATTAAACAGGGAGCTCAACAATGGCCTCAATAAGAGCAAGACGTGGCAAACTATTCGTAGATTTTCGATATATGAATATACGTTGCCGTGAGACAACTAATCTCACAGACACCCCAGCCAATAGAAAAAAACTGGCTAAGATTATCGAAAAAATGGAAGCAGAAATCACCCTAGGCATCTTTAATTATGCTGCTTATTTCCCAAAGAGTGAACGAGCACAGGAGATGATGGCACTGGCTGATAGAGCAGAAGCTTGTATCAGTCGTAATCCAACCTTTAAGCAGTTTGCTGATATTTGGTATGAAGAGAAGAAGATTGAATGGCGACCGAGTTATCAAGGTAAGATTCAGATTATCCTTGATAAGTATCTGTTACCTGAGTTTGGTGGTAAAGCAGTACATGCTATAAAGAAAACAGACTTGCTGGCCTTCCGTAGTTCACTCGCCAAAGTTCGTTACGGTAAAGATGCACAGTCAAGTCTGTCAGTAGCACGGATCAACGAGATCATGGTACCACTACGTATGATACTACAAGAAGCGGCCGATCGCTACGAGTTTGAAATGCCATATAGGAATATTAAAACGCTCAAACAAGCTCGTCCGGATGTGCATCCTTTTACGCTGGCTGAAGTATGGTTATTTTTAGAGCATGTTCGTGCTGATTACAAACCCTATTACACTATTCGTTTTTTCACAGGAATGCGTACTAGTGAGATCGATGGTCTCAAGTGGGAATGTGTTAACTTTGATCGGCGTGAGATTAGTATTCGCGGTGCATTAGTGAACGGTCAGATGGGACCAACTAAGACGTTAGGCTCACAACGTGAGATAGCTATGTCACAGCTGGTTTATGACGCTTTGCAGGAGCAAAAGGCTATCACGTATGGTAAGTCAGAGTTTGTTTTTTGCAATTCTCAAGGTAATCCTTTGGAGTATCGCAATGTGAATAGACGAGTATGGAAACCCACACTTGCCCTACTCAGTCTGAAACACAGGCGCGCTTATCAGACTCGGCATACGGCAGCAACGCTTTGGCTGGCTGCAGGTGAAAACCCTGAATGGATAGCGCGGCAAATGGGTCATAGTAGTACGGAGATGCTATTTCGAGTGTATAGCCGCTATGTTCCTGATATTACTCGCCAAGACGGTTCAGCAATGGATAATCTGCTACTTGCGAGTAAGGAGAAATTAACAGACGCATCAAATAGCTCTGAAGGTGAAGCTGTATTTGCGAATGTACAAACTGACAAGGAGACGTCACAATGAAAATTATCAATTATGAAGAACTATTTGCCGAGTTTAAGCCTGACGGTGCTATCAGTGAAGATGCTAACGAGATTGCTAATATGCTTATTCGTGAGTTATGCATTCAACCTGGATCTCATCTAGCACGCTTCTTAGGAGTGAAGACTTGTTTTGATAATCATATGGCACTGCGCGTATGGGTACAAAAGCACTTAGAGGTCAATCCTGACTATCTGCTTGATGAGATATGTAATCAGCTAGAAGTTGAACTTTATGGGCTGTTACCACAAACTGGTTATGGGCACTAAGGAGGATGCTATGAGTCTGATTTTTGTGTTTGACCCAGTGCTGAATGATATCGTAAAAGATGTTTGCCGTGAGTATTGGTTGTATAGTTCGCCTAACAACTATATTGCTCACGTAGAAACACTGTGTCAATCTTATGGCATAAGTCATTCTGTACTATTTAGTACACTTGCAAAATGTCAAGTTTACTTAGATGATATACACTGTGAGTATTGCGGTCATCCGTACGAGCTTGATGTACCAGCAGATATACCTTATGCAAGAAGATTAGAATCTTGGTTATGTGAAGGATGTATCATCTTTTCAGGTGGTCAAATTAATGTATAGGTAGGTTTTTATATATTATTTGTATGCTTATATTAATTCTCATGCTATAAACAACAGTGCCTCATATAAACTATTATCATTAATCTGACCTGTTAATCCCCGTACTCACGGGGAACAGCTTTGACACTCTCGTAGCAGTACTCACGCATCTGGTTAATCCCCGTACTCACGGGGAACAGAACGACCAAGCGCAAGAAGAGTTAGAACGTAACGGTTAATCCCCGTACTCACGGGGAACAGAACTCAGCACCGTCTTTACCAGTATGCTCAACCGGTTAATCCCCGTACTCACGGGGAACAGGCTTTTACAGTATTACAGCAATTAGCAGGTATCGGTTAATCCCCGTACTCACGGGGAACAGTCCTGTTAGCGTATTAGCATCAAAGGCTAGGACGGTTAATCCCCGTACTCACGGGGAACAGCATGTTGTGCGCTAAGATATCGCGGCTCATGGCGGTTAATCCCCGTACTCACGGGGAACAGGGCTCGCAAATCACGCGCTGACGCTGGGCGTCCGGTTAATCCCCGTACTCACGGGGAACAGCTAGTAGTGACGGCGCACCAGTTAAGCCTAATCGGTTAATCCCCGTACTCACGGGGAACAGAATCAATACTAATCAAGTAAGTTTTATCTAATCGGTTAATCCCCGTACTCACGGGGAACAGTACTGCTTTATCGTCTGCTGTTTTAGCGTTTGCGGTTAATCCCCGTACTCACGGGGAACAGGAGTTTGGGCGCGGCCAGACTCTAAGTTAACGCGGTTAATCCCCGTACTCACGGGGAACAGGTTATACTCTCTATTAAATTGTTTTAGACCAGCGGTTAATCCCCGTACTCACGGGGAACAGTAACTATGTAGCTAGAGTAAGAGCCGTAAACGCGGTTAATCCCCGTACTCACGGGGAACAGCTATGCACGTCTACAGCCCAAACTCCATAAGACGGTTAATCCCCGTACTCACGGGGAACAGTAACGGGGGATAAATACCATGCGCAAAGAATACGGTTAATCCCCGTACTCACGGGGAACAGAAGCGCAAAAGCGTTATCACAAAAAGACGACGCGGTTAATCCCCGTACTCACGGGGAACAGTGCATGCTCGCTAATTCGTCAGGCTCGATAATCGGTTAATCCCCGTACTCACGGGGAACAGAGCAAGTTCCCTCACTAGCAGTAACTGGTGGCCGGTTAATCCCCGTACTCACGGGGAACAGTATTTGCACCTGATCTTCTGTTGCTACCGGTACGGTTAATCCCCGTACTCACGGGGAACAGTATTTGCACCTGATCTTCTGTTGCTACCGGTACGGTTAATCCCCGTACTCACGGGGAACAGTCGGTAATGCTGTAGCGCTCAGCAATCTTTGCCGGTTAATCCCCGTACTCACGGGGAACAGTTTTTATCTGGCACCGGCGAGTTGTTACAAGGCGGTTAATCCCCGTACTCACGGGGAACAGCATGCTAGCCACTTAACCAAGCTCATGACAGGCGGTTAATCCCCGTACTCACGGGGAACAGGGTATGAGCAATGCAGAAAAAAAGCACTATTACGGTTAATCCCCGTACTCACGGGGAACAGCTTCTCGGCTCGGCGGAGAATCCCCTCGCAAGCGGTTAATCCCCGTACTCACGGGGAACAGTGGCGGGTAGCTGCGTCGCTCGGTCTATTAATCGGTTAATCCCCGTACTCACGGGGAACAGACTTGTTGTAAGTCCATGAAATTATTATTATTTTTCTATTGTTATTATTCTACCAAGTTTTTTAGTTGTTAAATAGTATATATCACTCATCTTCTGAATGATTAAGTTGTTGAAATTAAAGATATTAATTTTCATCAGTCTCCAATGGATAAAATTGTACCAAACGCATGCCTTCATGATCTATAGGTATTCGCCTATTTTCACCATAAGTGACAAAATCAAAGCCTGATTCTGTATTGGTTGCCCATGACATGACCACATTGCCCTCTTCAGCCAGTTCTAAGACCTGCTCCCATATCATCTCTCGAACTCTACGTGAGACATCGCCAACATATACGCCTGCTCGTACTTCTAATAACCATATTGCCAATCGACCTCTTAGCCTTGGCGGTATAGTCTCAGTCACCACAACTAACATACTCATAACCTATCTCCTTATATCGATATCTACTGACTACGATGACCTTCGTTGCCGATAGACTTAGGTTCTGGAATGGCGGGTGGCTGAGCATCCGCATAAGGCTCTGGTGGTTCAATTTCTCCTGCAGATAAAACCTCCTCAATCATGGGAATCAAGTTTTTTAGCAGTTTGCTTTGTCTAAATATCTCACGGCAAGCGATTCTGACTTCTCTATCAGGATTGCGAGGCGCTTGCTTGGCAATCTCAAAAGCAACGGGAACCACGGTTTCAAACTTTACCAAATCGGCAATATCGTAGACAAAGCTTTTTGGTTTTCCAGTATGCAAAAATCCAATGGCAGGCGCATAGCCAGCTGCTAAAATTGCGGCTTCGGTAACACCATAAAGGCAAGCGGTTGCGGCACTGATACAGCGATTGAGATCATCTGACACGTCCCAGTCGCTAGGATCATAAGAGCGTCCTTTCCAAATCATACCGTGCTCTGATGCCAGACGCTGATAGATTTTTTTGACTCGCCCCCCTTCAATACCTCGCAGCTGATTAACACTACGCCGACTGGGTGCTGTCTCATTAAAGCGAATCTCAAACATTTTTTTGACGACTTTTAGTCTGAGCTTCTCATCTAGAGCCAGTTTGGCTTGATACAGTAATTTATCTGAGCGTGCACCGCCCGGCTGCCCAACTGAATAGAGACGAACACCGCCCTCTCCAACCCAGATAAGCAGCGTGCCTGTCTTGGCTGCTAAGGCAATAGCAGCATGACTTATCCGCGTCCCTGGCTCCAACATTAAACAAGTAGTAGAGCCGACTGGAATATGCATGCGAACGCCATTTTTGTCTATAACTACAAACGCACCATCCTTGACGTCAATTTGACCACGCTCTACAAACACCATAGAGTTACGCTCTTTAATAGGAATAGGCTTTAGGGGGATAAATGCCATAAGTAGACTCAACTGGTAATTGTAGTATTAATGGTAGTTTATAAAAACTGAATAATAATTATTGGTTGTTCTGACGTAGTGGACGGACAAGCATAAGACCGCAGCCAAAGGCTTTTTGTTTACCAAAACCCTTTATCATTTGATTATAAAATAAGTCTACATCTTGAATTTCAAGTGCGCCTGCATAGTCAAGACTTGAAAACTGAATCATCTTTTTTTTAGCTTTGGTTGGCTTTTTATCCGTAGTATCGTCAGCTTGCTTTTGCTGCTCTAAGTCTTGTTTGCTACGGCGCAGTCGGTGCTGCGTATAAGCAGACAGCTCTAGATTGGGATGGATGACCACGCCCCATGCTTGCATGCGCTCTTGACTGGTAATCCAGTCTACGCCAGCATCGAACATGGCTTGATCAATACTATAAGAATCATCAAAGCCTTGAGAAATCATCGACTTCTTAGCGAGCATTAACACATCGTGCCGAGATGATTTGCCTTGAGCATCCTTTAGACTACTGACAGGGTTAGCTCGTAACTCAAATGCCAAACGCTGCCCCGCAAAAAATTTGGGGTTAAAAACTTTAGCATGCACGTTAAAAAACAGATGGTCTAAGTTAGGCTTAATGGTAGATAACACATAATAAAACGTCTCCCCACCACGTTCATACTCTCTATACAAAAAGGGTCTGTCACTTCCCGGTGGCAAATCAAATAGTTGCCATAGCGCTTGGTGCACCCGATAAGGATTATCGGTTTTCGGCGTGTCGTTACCCATTGATGATGGACGTTGCGGATTTATTTGTTCCTTCACAAACAAGTGCTTGGCATGCATGCTCGGCTTAAGGGTCACTTTACTCAGATAATTCATAGCACCTCTCCCTTATCTGGTGTATTTGACATTATTTTTTTTACCTCTTTAGCATTATTAATAGGCTCAAGCGTTGTCCACTGATGACCAATGCGCTGCGTAAACTGCCACTGCTTACGATCCGTTGGCTCATCCCAATGATGATGGGTAAAGATATTAGCTGGCGGCGTATCTTTAAACATTAACTCAATCTCGCCTTCCCAATGATAAGTCACTTGGCGCAGACGGTTACTTTGCTCATTGATAACGGTATAATCTATGGTAGTCGGTAAATACCTATCACTGACAATAGTATCTATCAGTTCATTAATTTGCCATTTAGTAAACCCGTTACGCTTATCTGTTGGGGCATTAGGCTGTACTGCGGTCTCATCTTGTGACGATGTTACCAAAAGCTCATCTATACTGACATCCAAAGCCGTTTTTAGATGACTTGCAGTAACAATCTGCGGCGATAGTGGAAGAGATAAAGGACAAGACTTACGACCAAGATATAAAGTAAACTTTGGATACTTCAGCGCTTGTTGTAGCTGCTGTAAGTCAAACTGGTATTCAAGCATACTACTATTAGCGTTTGCCTTTAGCCAGATAGCCACGACCCACAGCCCATCTTCGCGGTAGTCTCTTGAAGATAAAATAGTTTCAACCTTGGCGCTCTGTAGCTCTTGCTTGCGCGTAAAAAACTTAACACCCTTACCAGCAGTAGGCGTTTGGATCGTATGATAGTCACGCAGTATAGTACCCTCGCTATAGGTTTTAGACGCAATACCAATGCTATTGGCTAAGTCTTTTAGCTTTTGCGTCTCACTACGCTTGATACCCAAAGCAGCACTCAGCAAACCCAGCACCGCACTGCGAGTGGGATAGTTAACCGTAGGTCTATCCTCTCCTACCGCCAGCGTCCCCCAAGAAGATATTGGCGCGTATAAGCGCATGACTAAATAATCCATAGTAAATTTCCATCACTTATTATTGCATTGGTGATTTTGAGAGTCACTGCGACCACCGTTTGTATTTACACTGATAAGTCGTCAATCATGATGTTGGGTAATTGGCCTCGCCATCACTACTTACAAACTGCTTTAGTGCAGCCAAACTGCCTATGCCATTTTCTACATCCATGACATAACGGCTGTCTGCACAATCACCATAGACGTTATCAAACTTCTGCTGATGGTTTTGCAAGCCGTTGATAGCATCACTTAATACATTGTCCGTGTTGATAGGACGAAGATACGCTACCGATAATGAGCGCGGCTGTATACTACCCTTCTCTGCCATGACATAACTGGCAAAAGCACGCGAGCCAAAGCTGTTTTGCTTACCTGATGGTGCAACGGTTGCGACCGCCTCGGTGAGTGCCGCAAGCGCTTTTTCGGCAAGCTCAGTATCGCCGTTTAGATTATCTAGTAGCAAGTCTTTATTAATACAGATATATTGGTAAAACACAGCAGCGGCAAAATTGGTCTCGCCAATATGCGCGGCGCCAGCATCTTCGCTGTGATCGTTTAAATCATCAACAGCGGTAAAATAATCGTCCTCTATCGCCACTTGTTGCACGCTAATGGCATGAGCGACTTGACACGCGGCTTCGACACTAAAAGTTGGCTTCTTGGCAAGCATACGTCCAAACATGGCAATATCTGCTGCCATGTTATCGTGCTTCAATAGTTCTAGCTCATCTTTTGTAGGCTCATCCCCCGTTTCAATGACGCGCTTAACCAAATCGGTAACCGCTTGCTGCTCCGCTGGGCTAATGTGTACCAATTGCTCAATCTCAGGCGCTCGCTTGGCACTGATTTTGCCAAATTGCTCAGCAATCGCTTTGGCAGTATTCTCTATCGTTTTATCTTTTACCCCACCTGCAATCAGCGCTTCCTTAACTTGCGTACCAATGCGCTTGGTGCGCGTGCCGATATGACCTGCCAGCGCTTCTTCAAACACGTCGGACACGCGCCAGTGACGCTTTAGGCTTTGGGAGCTGATACGCAGACGTTCGGCATTACCCATACGAGCAGTCTTTGGGCGACCCATATCATCACGGTTGAGATTAGAAGGCGGATAGCTGGTCAGTACGTGTAATTGAATAAATTGCGTCATAGGACAATCCTCATAATTAGGGGTAATAACGGGTAGTGAATATTAAGGTGTTGTATTGGGTTAAAGTTTTATCTAGTCGCTATGCATCTGATAGTAAGTCAGCGACCACTGCACCGTAAGCTTATCTTTTGGCGTGCGGTAATTGCTGCCCTGATAATCAGCAAACCAATGCAATATATCATTTGCTAGCCATATGGTATTGATAGCCTGACCTTGCTGCTGCAGCTGGGCGACCATACGCGCAAGCAAACTCACAAAATTGTCAGGATCACGTGCAGATATGAGCTTCTCAAAACGCAATGGGGTGATAAGCGCTCTCTCACTATCGTCTTGGCGCTGTCCTGCTACTCGCGCCAGCGTATTATTCAGTTGCCGTTTGCTCTTTCCGGTGCTGGCAACTAGATAACGTTCATCGACAGTTCGCACTTGCGACAGTACCCAAGCTACCGCCAACCATGCTGCAAAAGTATTATCAGAGCTCTTATTACCCAAGGTGCTTTGATTAGCATCATTTTGCAATAGCTTAGACTCTACTTGCTGCCATAGCGCAATAAAAGCCGGCTGCATCGCCACATCATCCATATGCTGACAGCGTTTGAGTTTTGCGGCGTCAGAGGCAGAAATAGTCGTACGAAAGAACTGTAGATAAGCCGTAGTTGGACTATCACCTTCTTCTTGAAACGGCTCTCGCTGTGATTTATTTTTAATCTCTAGCAAGCGTTGATGCCAAGCCATCACAATGAAAGTACAGTTAACCAAATATCGAGTGGCCTGCTTCGTGGGCGAATTGGTAGAGGCTACTTTATCTATAGTGTCAGTCATTAGCTATTTTCCTTAGTTGACTTATGGCGATTTCTAAAAGCTGTTAGCTGCTTGTTGCCGTATAAGAACGCACGCAAACTATTAAGCTGCTCCATATGCCTTTGCTTAATCACCGCAGTCGATAGCACTTGCTCTTCATAAATTTGTTCCGTCAGTTTGCTTATTTTACTCAGCCATTCGATGGCAGGTTTTGAAGTCAGCTGACCGTCGTTATTTACAGCATTCTCTACGGCTTTAAAAAATAGGGGCTCACTACGCTGCCAAAACATAGTATCAATCATGCTCATATCGCCTTTGCTATCTTTGGCTTGACGCTCACTCATCCAACTATATTTAATACTATTGCGCAGCTGCTTAATAATACTATCGGTCAACTCATGTAGCTTTAGCACCGTCTCTAGCAGATCAGTTTGCTGGCTGGGCGGAATGTGATAAATAGGCAGCTCTTTACTATAAAACCCACGTGCTTTCATATTATCCATATCGTAAGAAAACGCCCACAGCCCTGAGGCACTTATTGCGCCGTCACTCGCTTCATGGATGTCATTAGCGTGGTCTAAAACTTTGGCACGGATAAATCCTGAGTCTTTTTCATTACCGGTAAAGGTGAGCATATACCAAAGCTTGTAATTGATACCGCCAGGTTGGGCTTTGATAGAAAAAGGAGTGTCTTCGGGCTTTTTTGGATTGTGTCGATACGGGGTGATGGGATGCGGTGACCAATCGCCTTCGTAGTTATGCCCATAGTTTTGGGTGCGGTATTGACTCACTACTTGCTTGCACTGCACACCAGTGATGTCATCTATTAAGTCGCTGGCGGTTTGCTCATCAGTTGGCGTGTCTATAATTAGGCGGATACGCCGCGGCATTGCCCAATAGACATGCAGTGGATGCACCTCCCCCCTATAGATGGGCTCGCCAGTCTTGTCACTGACTCTAGTCTCAGCTAACCAAGGAAAGACACTGCCATCGCTAAAGTCTGGATCAGGGTATTCAAACGCTTCTCTATTAATGATATTCCACCACAGCTTTTGCCAGAGCGTGCTATTGGCATTGCTAGGGCGTATCAGCGTGGTCATAGGACCGCCACCGCGCAGACCAGTACGATGACCTTGGCCGCCCGATGGCGCATTTATTTGTAGAGTAAATAAAGCCAGTGCTGCCATCGGTACAGACAGCTGATTAACTAGACCACGTTTGATAAAAAAGTCTTTATTATATTTAAGCGTATTACCGCCGGGTGCTTCGATAAGTAAGCCACCGATACCATTAACCGACTTTACATCTTGCAGAGGGTTCAAATCCTGCATAAAACGTGCATCGCCACTATCTACATTAAAAGCATGGATGACATCATCAAAGCTAAGTTGCAAATCAGCTTCGCTAGGCGGACTATCATAGTAGTCCATCCACTCATCTACATCTGCTGGTGCAAAAGTCGTTTGCAATAACCCTATGAGCAGCTGATAAGCAGCACCCTGAAAATCCAAGCGTGGCAAATCCAGCTCCATAATATCGGGTTCAGACAACTTAGCGGGCTTAATAGTAACTCTACTACCATCTTGCGTTAGAGCCGGTATCCAGCTATCAGTAATCAGATTCATAGCAGCACTCTTTTATTGTGTTTATCGAACTATAATCTACCTATCAAAGGCTACGTTTAATAAGTATTTAAGTCAACAAAATTTAGCTTTATTGCGACATCTAGTGTCGTTTCTTATTTCAACCAAACCCTTCTTTTGATCATAAATAAATTGATCATCAGCGTCAGCCAGCCACAGGCGCTTATATTCAAGCCCTCGATAGCGCTCTTTTAATAATGCGACTTGTTTTGCAAATTGGCTGGGCACTTCTGTCAACTTATCAGCCATACTTTCACCAATCTTAACCGTACTTAGCTCCAATTGAAATTCAGAAGCTTCAGCATAAAAGCCAATCTGCTTGGTATCGCCAGCTTGATGAGTTTTCAGTATCACCACTTCACAAGTGGGCATCTCTTGAAAGCGCGTATTGGCTTCACTATTGATAGCGGACTCACTGCCAAACCACCTACTTTGACTGTCTTCGCAATAGCCTTGTTGCCAATCAATCAAGGCATCTTTAGCGCTGTTTTGCTTGCGCTTTTGCTGACTCATATCAGCTTTACTATCAGCCAGTAGCGCTTCGGGTATTTGTTGCTGCGCATCGTCAGCGTATACCGATTCAATCAATAGACGCGCATCTTTGGGCAAATCCAAATAGCTTTGCTGCTGCAATATACACATCGTCAGCCATAACTGACCTAAGTGACGATAGACGTATTGGCTTTTGGGAAACAGCTCGCTATACCAGCTCGCGCTGGGCTCTGTGCTGAACTTTGGTGCCAGTATCGTCAGTACAGGCGACGGTCTTGACTCTACCGTGGTATGACTATCTGTTATTCTCTGCCCTGATATATCGCGCTTATGGCGATGCAGCCTACCTGCCCGCTGAATCAAATAATCAATAGGACATAAATCACTTACCATAATGTCAGCGTCAGCATCCAATGACTCTTGAAATACCTGCGTCGCTATTAAAATCTTGCCCGCCCGCTTAGCAGGTGTGCTGTGTTTACCAAACCAATCCAACACTGTCGATTCAATACGACTGCGATCAACCAGCGCAAACCGGCTATGAAATAAGAGTAAATTCTCAGCGGCTACACCTGCATTCAATAACTCATCATAGGCTTCAATAGCATCGGTCACTGTATTTCTTACCCATACCGCACATTGATGGTTTTGTGAAGCTTTGACTAGATAATCAACAACATCTGACGACTGCTGTAAAAAGTCAACTTTAAGCTTACGAGATACCCGCTCTGGGCTGGTTATTGACGTCTCAACCACTGTCTCAATGTCTGTGTCTGCTGTAGTAGTAATATGTGTGGCTAAAGGAAATTTTGTAGATTGCGTCACATTTGCAGAGACGGTTTTGGCATAGCTGGGTGCTTCTTGACCCAGCCATAGTTTGGCTAGCGCTTCTCGCTTATCTAAGCTCAAGGTGGCTGTTAATAAAATAGCATGACCGCCTTGATGCAGGTGGACTTGTAGCAAGGATTTGAGCAGCTCAAACATATAGCTATCAGCGCTATGTACCTCATCGAATATGAGCACTTTATGATGCAAACCTAGGAGGCGCAATGGTTGGTGCTTTTTAGGCAGCGCGGCAAGCAATGCTTGGTCAATCGTACCGACACCGATATTCGCCAATAACGCCCGCTTATTACTACTGGCAAACCAAGCATGACACTGACTGCTGATCTCATCCCCTGTTGCTTCAATACTTGTATTTTGAGGGCTGTTTATCGAAGAGATATTATTATCGGCATTAGCAACCAGTTTACGAAAAGTCTCATTCATGTTTTTACTACCATGCGCTAGTACCAATGACGGCTGATTATCGTCAGTACTACAATATAGAGTTGGCATGAACCTTTCGATACGCTCAAACATCGCATTAGAGGTTGCAGTAGTGGGAAGACCAAAATAAAAACCATCTACCTCGCCCATTGCCATCAATCGATGCGCGAGTGTCAAAGCCGCTTCCGTCTTACCAGAACCTGTCACATCCTCTAGTACAAATAACTGCGGATAGTTATGTATGGTCACCGACTCTGCCCATGCTTGTAGCGGTGATGGACTAAAACCAAAACTGTTCTCTACACTAATAAAAGGTAATGGCGGCGCTATTGTCGCTAATCCTTTATCATTGACGCAGCGCTTAGCAGTCTCTAGCGTCATCTGCCAATAGTCTGCTAGTAGCATGACTTCATTGTTATAATTAAAGTAAGTACTGTCTGACCCTAGCCAATCCGCAAGCATGGTCACTCCTGATAGTTGCCAGCTGATATGCCGAGCACGAGTATGCCAATCTTTATTAGCAAGTAGCTCAACAGGCAGCTCTATCACAAACAAGGCTTTTAGGTCGTCAATCCACTGATTGGCAGCTTGCAAATCTTTTGGGTCTATTTCATGCTGGTATTTAACACCAACGGCTAACGGCTCATCAAAATTAACAGGCCTATCTTCTAACTGTATTGGCTTGCCATGATGACCTAGTACACAATTAAACAAAATGGATAACCCTGTTTTCATTTGCCGTTTTGTCTTTCTATCCATATCCAGGTTGCCTAGATAACCATTAAATAAGGCATTCTGATAAAAACACCAGCCTAGTGCATCATGCCTTTTATCATACGCATAAGTATTGCGATCCACTTTAAGCAAAAAATCATCATTATCAGGCTGGTATAAACCTTGAAAAGATGAGGCAAACTTACCTAAGTCATGCAGACCAATCAAAAAGCATAGTAGCTGTCTTAATTCAGACTTTGGGATTTCCAAATAAGCTGATAAATCATTCATAATAGGCGCGTCATCATGTAAGAGATGATAAGCCACCCCAGCCACATCTAAACTATGATAAATCAGTAAATGGTAAGGAGAGTTTTCAAGCTCTTCATTAGGCTGGGCTTTGCCCCAGTAATGATAATAATCAGCAGTAAAAGTCATCTTTTGTTTTCTCAGTAAAACATAAAAGATAAACACTATATCAGTTTTTACAACAAATCAGTTTGACTGGTTTAGATGTCTATTCTTTTAGATTCTACTTAATAGTGAATTTACGAGTAATCCTTTACGATTTAGAAAGCTACAAGTAAAAACCAGACAACCTAAGTTATCTGGTTTTTTATTATGTAATAAAATCTATTGTTTACTTACTATTATGCTCATGCCACGTGGCATATTCACATATCTCACAACACCAACTCTCTTTTGCACGCATATAAGGGATATCTGCCAGCACTTCTACTGGGCATACGTAACCACAATACTCAAGTTTTTATACTTCAGAATAAATTGCCCTTAGTCGGAAACAATCAGCCCCGTTAGCAATACTTGCACTGTAATATATATATTCATCATCGATAGATAGTGACTTTTCAACTGTTTCTGATATATACGAAAGATGATCTAGTGAGAGACTTTCCACACTCTGCGTTGCAAGTAATAATCTTTTGATATAATTTACTTTTGAAACCTGACTCACCAAATCATGCGTAGCTGATTTTATTAAATCTAACTCACACTTCCCTGTGGCGCTGGCTTGGATAAATTGAAATGAATAGTCACGCTCGAACAAACTTTTGATATCTACAACATCTATAGCGATAAGGCTACTTACAGCATTTACATCAAGCAGTTTAACAACATCGTTTACTTCATCTGGCTGACATCTAACAACGCCTTCTACAATATCTAAGCGCTCAGACTCATTATCATCTGTTTGTAAGCCTACTAAAAAATAAGCTCCTATACGCTCCTTTAATTTTAGTAAATCCTGCTTATCCCAACTATCGCTGATGATAAAGCAACCAATGATAGATAATGGGAAGTTATGCATGCTTGGTTGATATAGAGCAGCAGCAGGCACACCGCTCAAATACAAATCTCCGCTACGAAACCTGTCGATCAAACTCTTTGAAATTTTAGTAGTTAACTCTCTGTTAATCTCTAAGTGTCTAAGTTTGATCAAACTCCCTAGTCCTTTGGGTAATTGCCTTATTTTGTCGCTAGGTAGCACTAATTTATTTAGTTGGTTCAATAGCTCTATTGATTCAGGCAAATACCTAAGGCTTTCACCTCTTACTATGAGTTTAGTTAGACTTGAAAGACTACCAATACTTTGAGGTACTTCTTTTAACTGATTGCTATAAACACTTAGCTCTTCAAGTCTGTTTAACTGAGCCATACTTTGCGGTAAGCTAGCAAGATTTGCGCAGCTAACTTTTAGCTTCGTCAAACTAGTCAAATCACCAATACTTTCGGGTATCTCATCTAGGCAATTACTTGATACTTTAAGAGTAGAAAGCTGACTTAGAGCGCCTAGGGATTCTGGTAAATGGCTTAGATTTTGACAATGCACTGATAATATTTTGAGCCTATCCAAAGCGCCAATATTACTTGGCAGTACCGTTAGGTTGACATCATATATTGATAGATAAATTAAGTTCTTAATATCAACTAAGTTAGCGGGTAGTCTACCCTGCTTGTTTCGTAGATGTAGCCTTATATTACATCGCAGTTTTTCTAGCTCATTGGGAAGCATAATTGTATCGTAACAACAGAGCGTTAAATGCTTGAGGGTTTTTAGTTTATTTAAGCTTTCAAAATTAAACGCATAGTCCTCATAATCAAGGCTTAACTCTTCAAGATTAATTAGATCACTAATACTATCAGGCACCCTATCTTCTACACCATTTGGTAATGACTCTGTGTTTCTTAAAGATAGGCTTTTTAGCTCGGTCAAACTACCAAGTGCTTTTGGCAGAGTCTGGGTGTAAGCCTGTATATCCAACGTTTCTTGGTTAGCAAGCTGTTGCATATTATGAGGCACAATATGTTCTGGAATATTGCATGATTTCGCCCAGTCGATGACCTGTTGCAAAGCCTCTTTGTCCATAGTGTCGAGATCGATGTGATTAGTATCCTCTGTTACGATGGTCTGCTCACCAAGTAGCTCTCGCTTAGCTAGATACTCTTGGATACTGATACTTGTCATTATTTTGCTGTCCTTAACTTTAAGGTAATAGAATTAATATCACGTATTTATCTAATCGTTATAAGCTGCTTGGTAGTTTTTGCTAGTAAACCAAAATCAACCGTTAAAACAACCATTGCCGTTTAAAATTTGGAACATTGCGTCCATTTCCTTCATGATTTTACTTGCCATTTCGCCATCTCTAATCATCAGCCATGCTTTACTTGAACTTCTCCAATCTTGTGGAGAAAAATAATAGCCAGCCGGCCAAAGCGGTGACTTCCAAATTTTTTTATTACTTAAATTATTTTCTAGTGCTGTTTTCATGTTCTCAGCGTTGATAAATGAATTAACTTCCGCTCTTGTATTAAATTTAAAACCTAGACATGGTCTGTCGAAATTTGCACTCTGAAACTCAAAGCAAATATAGCCATTATTGAAACTAGGACTTATCAAATTAACTTGCTCATAATTTTTACCGTCTCCTAGGTTACTAATATCGAGTTGGTAAGACCCTTTATCGTAATTTTTTGAAAACTCAGCTTTTAGGTCTTGTATAAGCTTCTGTATCAGCTGTTTTTTTAGCTCATTTAAATTATTTGCTATTTGAATACTAGCTTCGATATTCTCATCACTTTGTTGCATTACCTCTAAAACTGTCTTATCCATGTTCATATCCTCAATTCCCATAAAATGTTTTTGAATAAATTTTATTAACTGTGCTAAAAATTCGGTGACGCTATTATTTTGGCATTCAACTTGGCAAGCTTTAAGCCAGTCAATTAAGTCACTAAATTTAAGCGCGCTAAACTGATTTTTAGCTGTTAAAGCTTGCAATTCTTTAGAGTTGATACTGTGCTCACTTGGCGTATCAGTGTATTCATTAAGATAAATCAGATGCCATCGAGACAGATTTCTATTAGTAAGTTCATTTGCATAATCCTGTAGCTGTTTAAATTGATCTGACGCATAGGGTTTATTCTCGATACAAATCCCATAGCTTGTACCGTCAGCTTTACACTCTAGATAAATATCCATGCGCCTACTTGTACCACTTTTCCACGTGGTTTCTTCTACAAGAACATTTGTTTTTTTGATATGATCTATAAATGATTGCCAATTAGCGGCTTGATTAAGATTAGGCAAGCAATGCTCGATGAACAATCGTAAAAAACTTTCTTGTTGTCCATGACTGCCTTTTGGGTTTAGTAGATCGGCTAAGATACGGCTCAGTCCTAGCTCATCAGTATTGATATAGTCAAAAGTATTAAACTTAGGCGCAAGTTGCCGGCTATAGAGCGCTTGCGCCGTTTTTAAAGCATCGGTTTTTTTGATAACTTCATTAAGCAGATTTTGTAGCTTTTCCATGATATATATTCCTTAATGATTAACGTTTATATTTTTATCGGTTTCTTCTTCATAAAGCGCTATCCCACTCTGCAGACGTTCATAAACTACCGCCTTTAACTCGACAGGCTCCATCACCACTGACAGCTGCGACATACTCACTAGCCAATCTTGCAAGCGCTGAGTGTTGGCAACCGTTGCGTGTACCTCGTTCCAAGTGTCATCAATAACTATAATAGTTTGATCAAACGATAAAGGGCGCTCATAGAGGTGCTGGCAGGCATACTTCTGTACTTTTAGAACTAGACTGATTTTTAAATCATCGTTGAATTCGAGCTTGCCCAGTTGTCGCAAGTTTTCTAAAGTAAAAGCATCACGCCCTACCCAATCGGGAATCGACTTTGCTATGACTTTTGCTTTTTTAATACGATTCACAGCAAAGTTACGATGTGCTTTTAACAACTTTTGGTCGTCAATATCATCTTCTTTGGGATAAAAGCCAGTAAGGTAAATCATGTTATCGATAAAGACCAAACCTTTGGGATAAACTATCCTAACGTCTGCATGCTTGTTCCACTTTTTTTGATAAGTGATGGCTAGTTGCTGATTGCTTAATAAGGCGTGATGGATTTGAGCCATTATCTCCTTATCAAGCGCAGGTGCTTGTATCACGCTAGGCAAGGTAATAATATGACTTTGCCATTGTCCCAGCTGACTTTGATTAAAGCTTCGCTTATCTTGCCGATCTAATTGAGTGAGTTTATCGTCGATACTTTGCTTAAGAGTAGCGGGCAAGTAGTTAGCGGTATAGTTGGCGAGCATCTGCCAAAAGAACACGGTTTGCTCATTGATGATATCGATACTAAAGCTTGGCTCAATATAAAACCTTGCCGTCTTACCTCTGATATTTGATCCCCATTCTGGCAAACGCTTTAAAGCATCGCTATGAAAGACGTCATTGAATATTTGATTGAGACTTGTTAGGTCGTTCTCTAAATTTTTGCGCTCATTATCAAACTTGTGAGCATCATAACCATAAACCGTCATAAGCTCTGACAATGAGATAGCGCTTGCTTCGTCACGGGGCAAACATTGATACAGCGCAAATAAGCGTGTTGATTTGTTATAGCTGGTGATTGGATGGTTTGGCATAATCAATTCGTCTTATTTTTATGAGTTTTAATTTCACTTAACTAGCCAGTTTTATGTCTTTGTCTAATCAAACCGCACTACAATAGCCGTACCATTGTCATAAGCATTGCCTTCTGATTCATACACTTGATGCCGAAGCGTTTGTAACCACTCCTGCAGATCAGTGTGAGTATCGATAAGTTGCCAATGATGACTCGCTACTAAATCATGAATACCATCGCTGCAAACCACAAGACAATCTCCGGACTCAATATCTATAGTGCGAACGGCGCTTTCTGGCGCTTCAGAGCTTAGACCATCATCGTCAGCACTTAAGGCAAAGCATTCCGTAATACTATATAAGCTCCCTGCCATGCCTTCGCGGTTATACTCTGCAAACTCAACTCGCTCGCCTCTTGTCCGTGCTTGCTCATCAATAAGTTCATTCAACAAATTGTGGTCGCGAGTCAGGCATTCCCAGTGCTTTGAACCTTTAGGTAGCAGATAAACCCGACTGTCGCCGACATGGGTAATCTTTATCTTAATGGTGTTATCACTGTTTAACTCGCTAACAATCATAGCTAAAGTTGCTGCTGCGCCATGACGCTTAGAGAGATGCTTGGTTTTATTGAGCAGATGATGAATGCTATCAGACGTTATGTTTTGTTGACTTGTCCATAACGATTTAATCGCTTTGACCACAGCTTTTGAGCAATGCTGCGAATAATTGGAGCTCGCTACGCCATCAGACACCGCCAAACAGAACGGCAGTGTGACAGGCATAATCTCAGTCACGCCTAGAGTTTCTTGATACCAGTCATCTAATAAGTAAAAAGCATCTTGCTGAATATTATTAGTAGCATTGCCTAAAAAGGTAATGGCGCAAGCTTGAGCTATTGTTGGCTTGATATTTGGAATTTTGTAGCTTTGAGTCACGGTCATACCAGCTCGCTTATTACTTTCAACTGTACAAACAGTATAGCGGAATACCTACCAATTTATTTTCTAGGTTATGGACTATTCTAAATTCAATTTTTTGTCTCACTAATGGTGATTAATTGTTAGGCAGGCTATTTTACGAGGACTATGGGTGTATACTATATAGAATGAATTATTTACCGACTTTTGTCAGTATATAAAAATTGAGCAAGGTCTACTGTTTAGATGTTAATATCGTCATTTTTTAAGGTGTACTATTATTAGATTTAGTGGAAAAAAGAACGGTGTGCTTAGCATAACCCAGTATAAAAAAGCGGCGCTAAGTCAAATCAGAAATGACTTAGCGCCGCTTTTAAGATTTTGTGAAATACTCAGGCAGCTTGAGTAATATTAGGGTTTGGTCGATTCTGACAGGCAAAGCTATGCTATTAACTTACAACCCCAAATAACACATCACCGAACGACTATTGACATTAAACTCACCGCCTCGAAGGTTATCTAAATCGTCCATAGTAGTTTTAAATATCGGCTTTAACTCTACAAAATTGTCATTCTTGAAATAGAGCACATCATAAATATAGTCGCTCTCTGGCTGATAAAACAGCTCTAAGCGTGATAAGTCATAGCCACGATAAGTCGCATTGATAAAATCAACGTAATAATGTACGCCCTGATTATCTTGTACTACAGAGATATTTTGAATAACATTATTAATGGCAGCTGGCAGGTTCTTACGATAATCAGGTTTGACGTATGCTTTATAACCACTCTCAGGAGTGTATCGTTCTTCCATAAAGGTCTCTTTAAAAGCATCAAATCTTTTCCCAATCAGATTCTCTTGAGTCCCCTCAGTATAAGACTTATTATCAAACCCGCAGCTATCTTCAAACCAGCCGACTAGACCAACTAAATCCAGCTTTTCGGTAGGTTTTGGCGATACCTTGTTGACTTGAGGTACACTTTGACTGGCTACAGCTGAAGTGCTCGAATTTTGCAAATCGGTCATGACTGTATTCATCTCACTACAGCCTGACAAAGCTAAGCCTGCGCTCACTATTGCTGCTAGTGTTATGGTCCGAAAATGACTTTTTATTATCGTTCTCATACGGATAGCTCTCCATCTCTTTATTAATTATTTAAATACTATAGTGTCATCAGACAATTTTTCGCTCAGCTATTTAAGACCAATAGTATAGTTCCATGGTTGCTGCTGAAGATCGTAGGTTTGAATCGCTTTAAGCTTGAAGTCTTTACGGTTATAGCTGCTAGGACTACTCCCAAGCTTGGTCTCAAGTTTATCCATAGTTGGATAGTAGTCATCCTCGCTAAAATTGCCAAGTAACTTCTCACCCATAAACTTAAGATACTCACTGTTATAACCACCTATCTCAAACTCGGTGTAGTAGTTATCTTGACTTCTATTAACCACTAAGCTGTCAGGTAGCTCAATACGAGAAGGACAGTTAAAGCACCCGGGGATAAACTTAATCTCGCTAAGTTTAGCTTGGTTAAGGATATCTACTGTTTTAGTCGCTTGTGAATTGAAACTAACGCCACTTGAAGCGGCTTTATAATCACACTTTTCAGTGTTTGGAGAGATTTTAATACGCGTTATCAGATTACGACTATTGACGCTCACGTTGACGTTGCAGTCGTAAGCATCGCTATTGCTATAGCTCTGGCTATCTTGTTTCTTGAGACCCAGCTTGTATTGACTGCTTAAGGTCTTAACATCTTTACCCAAAGAGCTGGGCGATAAGAAGCGATTGTAATCAGCAGCCATAGCAGGCGTACTTAGCAATAAACCTAGCATGACACCTAGACTAAATATTTCCTTGTTCATATGCTTTCCTTGATAATTTGAAGTGGCAACATCTGTTAGCCAGAAGTTGTGCATAAATTATAAGTGGCTAAACGTTTTATTTTTAGCAATCCGACGAACGGTAGCTAAATAACGAAAATATTTTAGCTGCCGTTCGTCGGATAGCTTTCCACAGGTGACGTTTCTGTGCTATGTAGAAAATTCAGATTAAAACCTTCATTCAATTCAAATTTTTAAGTACTCACTTGTATGATTTAATGTAAAACGCTTTAGGAAAAACTTGACTTGTCTCACCTCTAGAACAAAAGCAAACAAAATATTGCTATTTACCTTAGTTGTTTTTGAGAAACTAAGGTAAATAGCATGTTGCGAACGAAACTATTGACGCTGTCAATAATCACAGCTTTTGCTCTCATTGATTGCAGTAACAATGATGCTACAGCTTATGAAACTAATATCGTAACCACTGATAATGTAGTCGAATAAACCGAAGTACCAGTAGGGCCAGTAACCATATTAGAAGATGAGACAAAGCCTGAAGTTACTGCTGATTTAGTTCACTACGCTATAGTCAATGGCAAGTACTCAGAACAATGCAGCTTTAAGAGTGAAGCAGGCAACGTGCCGTAAAAGCAAAATATGACTTTTGCGGCAGTTTTAATGAAGGGATGGCATACCTTAAGAACAACTCAAATACAAATTCTGAAGGTGCTTATATGATCGGTTACGTCAACAGTATAGGTGAGCTAGTCATACTCGTAGATATCGCAGCAGATTATAACTGTTTCTTAGATGCTAAAGACTTCTTTAAAGGCCAAGCTACTATTGCCAAAGGGGACTTACGAAAACACTAGCTGGGAATTTATAAATACCTTAGGCAATGTCGTCATCGTACCCAACTATGATCAGGTCTATATCTATCCTATGGGCGACTCACCCGATGTCATTGGCAGCTATTTTGAAAACGGCACTATCGATGTCTATCAAGACGGTGAGAATGGCCAAGTAACGGATATTACTATCGATAAAAAAGGTAAAGAGCTTAAACGTAAGAAATATGAGAACTTCTCTGATTTGCTTCAATAGAGTTTTATTCATACAAGCAATAACGAATTGAGAAAACAGTCTTTATCTAAATCTAAAATCAAGTTTTTATCAAAAAACTTTATATTTTTATTTTATTCAGCTGTAAACCGCTGTTTTAGAGACTCGACTAGAATTACCGTTCGTCAGATCGTCGGTTTTAAGGCCAAATCAGTCATTATAATTTTGAAGGTAAACTAAGTCCAATCAAAATCTTAACTAATCATAAGGAATATGTATCATGATCTTATCCCCTGCCCGTTTGCTACCTCTAGCCGCTCTACTTAGTCTTAGCGTTTATGCGATACCTGCGCAAGCTTATGAGGAGTGTCAGCCACCCAAAACGAATTATGAAGAAGTTTACTGTACTGCAGACTCCCAATACTATATTGGCTTCAACTCTGATTATAGCGTTCAAACCTTATTAGATAAGCAAGGTAAAGCTTTAGTAAGTTCGAAAGGATATGACGATATAAATTTTTATAGCATTAATGAAGATATTTTTGCGGTAATGAAGAACGGTAAAGTGGGTTATATGAATACCCAAGGTAAACTGGTGATACCAACCGTTTACGATAGTATGCGAGACCCTAATAATAAATACGACGAAACGTGGTCTGAGCCTGTCTCGAATGGACGTATTTTAGTCAAGAAAAACGGTAAGTTAGGCATCATCGACACCTCTAATAAAGTCATTATGCCTTTCAACGATAAATATGCAGCTATAAAGTCAATTAGCGAAGGCATGGCACCAGTCATGTCGAAGTCTTACAAATGGGGCTTTATTGATAAAAATGGTAAAGAAGTTATTGCCCCTAAGTATGATGGTACTAACGGTCACTTTGGCGGTGTTTACGGCTTCTCGCAAGGCTTAGCGGGCATGAAAAAAGGTGATAAGTGGGGTTATATTACTAAATCCGGTAAAGTCGCTATCCCCTTCGTCTATGATGAGATACGTCCATTTAGTGAAGGCGTCGCTGGTGTATTAAAGAATGGCAAGTGGGGTTTCATTAATGGTGCGAATAAGACGATGGTTCCTTTTAAATATTCAGATGATAATGTTGAGCGCTATAGCGTTAACTATATGGGTGCAAGCTACTTTATTTTTGAAGATAACGTCGCAGAAGTGGCGACAATCAATGATAAAACAGTATGCATCAACAAGTCAGATAAAAAAGTAGCTTGTCGATAGAGCGTAACCTACTTACCGGTTGAGATCAGTCTCTAAACCTACTACTGGTCTTGACTCATTAATGATTAAATTCAAATATTTAAGTTTATTACTCAGATTTGTATTTTAAGGATTTTTTTATGCAAGCCAATCATGTTTTATCTGTATTTGTCTTAACTGGCCTAATTGCTCTCACAGGCTGCTCTGACAAAACACCGGTAGAGGAAACGACTGAAGTCGCTACTCCTGAAGCGATAATACCTACAGACACTGTCGCTACTGAATCAGATGCTATAGATGAGCCTGTAGCAGAGGTCATTGAAGTGGTTGATGAAAACCCTCCTAGGTTTGCTCAGGTTACTGATTATCTAGCATTAGAGCCTAATACAAATTGGAGTTGGAAATCACTAGCGGATACGCCTGATATCAAGGAGTGGTATAGCAAAACACCTGCTCAGAACGAACATCTACCCGAAGACCCTAGCTACTCAATTAGAGGAGGTTTAGACAACTATGGTGGTATAGCAGTTTATGGTACTCAAGAGCAGCCAGAGATAATAACGATTGGTTCAGGTCAAGCGGTTATGGAGGATGAGACCGGTAGCGCCGTGTATAAACTTGAAGATCTATTTAGAGAAAGTGAGCTTACTCGAGTAAAGTCAAACTGCGATAAAGGCGAAAACGAGCTTTTCTCACAACAGTTTTATAAATGGGAAAAGCCTGGACATCAGCCACTTTATATCTATTCCATCATAGACCAAGCCAATGCTGGCACTTCAAGCGATGTCGGTATTGCCAAAAGCTTAGATACTTTTTTGAGTCCAGCTATAAGCAGGCGCTTATCAATTTGAGAACCTCAGATGCTGACTATAATGATGTCACTTGTACCTTTGATCTTTAAAGCATCTCAAATCTAAAAAATTAATGGGCTAAATTATGAAAGCAAATAAAGCAATACCAATACTCGCTATTATCGGCATATGACTTTATCTGGCTGCGCTGAGAGCTAGACGATGGGCAGTACGGTAGGAAAAGAGCAATGAGACTAGTCGATAGCTTTGCTACAGGCGTACAGCAAGGGAAATGCTACTTAACCTCATTTAGAAGGTATCCGGCTTGACGTAAATTAATACCGTTCTATACTTTGTGGCCTGACATAAACTCAAGCTGCAAAGCGTTATGCTTAGTTCAGAAACCTAGGAAATTACCAAAATATATCACTCATCACATTTCTTGAGAAATAAACCAAGGTAACCAAGGAAACCATTCAGCTGCTAATGGCGAATCCTCTAAGGCTAAAATATAGTCCGAAAACTGTTCATCTAATTTAGTCAACAACGCTGGCTCTTTATGAATGCGTGTTTTGATTAAGTTTATACCAACGTCAAGCTGCACTGCATTGTAATCTGACCACCCATTTTCATTAGCATGGTGATTAAAGTTCTCTCTCCAGCGACTTAGTACATGCGTAAAGCCAAAGTGGCATTGGAACATAACATAGATGTCTAGAGTTTTTGGATCTGGTATTGAAGGTAACAAGCGATATAGCGCTAACAAATAGCTGGTGTTTACTTTCTGATGGGTCTGTGACATTAAAGCGCGCAGACCAGTATGGAGTAGAAATGGATATTCTGATAAGCGTTTGATGTCTATTAACAAAACAATAGAGGCTATTGCATCTAGCAAATTTGCTACTGCTTCATAATCCTGTTTGTAATACGCAACTGACTGCGTCTCAAGCGATAAAGCAACCCACTCACAGATAAAAGACAAATCAGTATCATCACTATAGGCTAATTGCTCTAGCTGCTCAATACACTCATCGGCCGTATAATCCCAGTCAAAAAAAGCACTGTCTTTAGGTGTTAATACCTCTTCAAACATAGCCAGCCTCCATAGCAACAGCAACTTATCAAGTATGCACCAGAAACCAGCGATTTTGTTTAAAAGGGATGTGGCACACAAAGTTGGCACTGCTAGTAAGCGCTTGTAAAAATACTACTCTGCGACCCAATACAGTCACTGCGACAAAATGACCTTTTTTAATTAGGATAACCTCGTTTTTATCTGCTGATAGCTCGTCAGTATTTAGAGATAACTGATAAGCACCGCTACTACCACCAGCCAAATATACTGTATCTTGAAGCGCATCACAGCCAAACCAAGGGATATTTGCAGTGTAGCGTAATATGGAAAATACGTTGTCTGATTGTTGGTACAAGATTAAGCCTAAATTAGATACTACTAGTAAATGACCATTAACCATAGTCAAATCATTAATGGGTATATCTGCTGGTACCGATGCATCAAAGCTTAGCGTTTGCCATTGCCCTTGTACGTATTGCATAAGCTGGCGATGATAGCCTATCAAAAAATAATGACCATTAACGCGCTTAAATCGAATAGGCTGCTTTATACCAGAATGCTTTGTAAAGTCTTGACCATCATAATGGATCAATCCACCTTCTTGAGTGGCAATCCAGAGATCATCATTTTCACCTATAAGGCACACCGGAGTCTGGTTAGTGATGCCTTGCAACGACCACTTTGAGCCATAAGCCTGTATCTCAAGATTTTCATCTAAATGAGCACCGCTAAGACCATCAGAATTTGAGCGGTACAAGTGACCCAGCATATCAATAGCCCAAATGGTACCAAATGAAGAGACGGTAATATCCGTTAAAGTGACATTGGTAGTTAAAAGCGTCTCTTTATGTGAATATTTATCATACAAGGTCATTTTTTTGATAGTAGATAGAGGCATATATAAGCTGTTATCTTTTTCATACGACTGCAAGCAAACAAATCCGCTACCTTGAAACAGCACCTTATTAACGGTTATATAATCAAAGTCATCCTTTATCATTTAAACATCAACTCAAATATAAGATTAAAAATAAACATAACTGTTCTCTGTGCTATTTATATCAGGTAGTCTTGTTACCATATCTAGTCTTGCTAACTGATTGCTAAGAGTCATTGTCATAGGAATATTTAAGCGGCTAAGATGCTGTTGTAGCTCTTGTCTTATAGCAGTGGCAATAAGCTCGGCTTCTAGTCTACTATAATGTCGTGGCAAGCCATTGAGCCCTCTTTTATACCGAGCTGTCGTAAAAAATAAAAATAAAGCAGCCTCAATTTTATCCAACCACTCTAATAGAGACCCTTCATGTCCTTGTATCTTAAACTGACGCGCGATACTCACCATTTGCAGGGTTAAGAATCGGCATTCAGTGCCTTGTGTCTGACTATCTTCTACCCAAAAGCTCCAAGCGCCGAAGCCTTTTGTTTTAGAGCTTAATTCTTTATAGCCATTTGTCCTACCGTCTTGGATTAATCTAGTTATAAAATACGGGTAAGAAACCAGGTAAGCGCGTTTATAGCCCAAGGCTGACTCGGTATTTTGCTGGCGAAGGATTTCTAAATAATGACCAATAGAGTCTAACACTACTCGTCTAATGCCACTATGAGCCAACATGCCTTTACCCATATGTTTAAAATCATAGCTTATAAAATGCTCTGCCCTGTTATTATTACCACTGCCGTTACTATTGACACCGTCGCTATCATTAACAATATAGTCAGATAGTAAATTGAGCGTCACCAGCACACCTTTTTTGTGAGCCTGCTTTAGTGTCTGCAAAGTATCCGCATCGTAGAGTCTTATGGCTGCTCTCAACTCTTTCTGTTGATCATTAATATATCTGTCACGGCTAGCACAAGCGGTTAAAATAACGTGGATACCATTATCAAATATCAATATCTCTTGCTCGTAGCGCTTACCTTGAGTCGCCAGCCTATGCGATACCGACACCTGTAGCGTTTTATTTATTCGCTCATGTAGCGCCATATCTAATAAGTCAGATGAATCAGACAAAGCAGGCAGCTGCAGCGCAATGTCGACCAGTGCTTTTGTGACTGACTGTATTAGGCTGGTAGCTACGCTAGCATCATCTATCTTCTGTGCCTGAATTTTTGCAAACAGATTGTAATAAAGCAGTCGCAATAATCGGGCACGCAGGGCCGCTGGTAGATTCCCCCACCCTATGCGAGATACCAAAGATAGTAATAAATTTAAATCACTAGGATTAAAGTGTTGTAGTAATCGTTCAATCAATAACAATACATGCTCAGCACGCTTAATATCTTTGGCTGAGCCACTAGTTCGTGGATAGGTAATATATCCCATAGCTTATAATCCATGGCTATAATCATGATCATAATTTTGCCGAGACTTATTCTGCCTATCGTCTTCACTTTTCTTAGGGTTGCTGTCTGAGCCCTTTGATATTATGCCCATACTTTGAGATGCGGTTTGCAGCTCATACAACACATCGGGATCTGTCCAACTTAGCTGCTTTAAGGATTCGGCTTCTTCTTCGCCGTACAAAGTTTTAAGCACCTCAAAAATAACAGAGTCAGCATCGCACTCCCCTATTTCAATTTGTGATAGATGGGACACAAACTGGCTATTCCACTCTACGTTTGCAATTTTCGCTAAATGAGTTTGAAGCACTTGGTGAACCTCATATCCTTGCGGTGTCATTTTAACGGCATCGCCTTCTAATGATATGTCAATCAGCTCGCTTTTTTGCATCAAATCCTCGATGATGCCTGCTACTGTTGAAGGGCGACCTGCCTCAAAAACATCCATCTGCTGCAAAAGTTTAGTTAAGGATAAAGTCTCCGCCTCATCAAATAAATCTATTTGTATTTGAAAGTCGCCATTTTCTATCGCTTTAATATCCTCATGTGTAAGACAGCTTGATTGCTCAACATCGAAAAACGCTCCTAATGGTCCGGCTAGCCAGCCCTCATTCATTACCATGTTGCTTTGTAGATATATGAACAAATCACTGTCGTCTTTTGGCATATCTAACTGTATTTTTTGCTGTATTAAATGGGCAGCCCCCAGCTTCTCACTTGCCTGCATATCTTCAATCAACTGATATATTTTGCGCATATCACTATCATGAATGTGTTCAAGGGCATCTTTATCGATAATTGAGATATTATCATGGGCACTATTTGTCATATAACTTCCTTATATATTCCCTTCATACAAGCGTTGTAATATACGCATGGTTGCTGCCGGTTTTATACCATAACGCTGCCAAGCTAATGACATCACATCCAAGGTTGAGCGATTAAAAGGCTCACAACTTACCTCTTCAGTTTGTACATCTACCAGCCTATATTTTTGACTATCTCCATCAATAGGCTCGCCCATACTATTAATATGCCTTGCTACCTTTTCCAAATAATCTTTGGGCACATTCTGTATGTACCCACTTACTTGTCGATTATTGACGGTTAGCTTTACTTTCAAGGCACTTGATTTGCGACGCTTTACGCTTTCTTCATGCTTCGCTATCAAATCCAATATCACCGCTTTGACACGTCCCATGCCTTTTTTGCCGACATGATCATTCGGCAATTTCTCTGATAGAAGCTGCATCATGTACTGCGCTAGCCAGCGATCTATAATTTGACGAGCTATCTCGGCAGTTACTTGGGGCTTACTAATTTCTCTTGAATTACTTATAGCCTCTTTGACCCCTTCTTCAGTAATCGATCGTAGCGCTACTCGCTCAATTTTCTCGATAAGCTGTGGTTCTCTTTGTTTTGTATGGTGACGTAAATGCCAAGCGATGGTCTCACCAACGTTATCATCATCCGTAGCCAAATAGATTTTTTGGACACGTGACCCTTCTGTCAAAATCTTCTTAAGTGTTTTTTCTCCATTGGACGTAAGTTGATACTGAGGCCGCAACTGTTGCCCTGCTGTCTCAAATGAAGCATCTTCAAGATCCATATTAGTAATAGCACCCCCGGTGGCATACACAATATAGTCACTTTTCAAAATATTTTTAAGCGATTTGACCTTACCCGGAGCTTCCACGATAAATAGATAGTTTGGGAAAAGTCGCACGCCATAATTTGCCATATACCAGCCTAGGTAATGTATGGAATTAGTTGTTTGAAAGTTTTTGTTTCCAATAACTTCAGGACTGTTCAATTTATATAGTGTCGGTGACAAAAAGGCAATAAATGACTGTTTGGCACGAGAGACTGCCACATTTAAAAGGTAAGGCTGATCTTCAAAAAATAAGGTTTCGCTATCATCATGAGATTGTACGCCAGAGTAGATAATAATATCTTTTTCGGCACCTTGCAGCGTATGAATGGTATTGATAATGGTTTCTGCAATCTCTTGTTCTGGAATAACCTTACCTTGGGCACTATTCTCAGTCACTAAGGCATCTTGTATGCAATCTGGCTGCTTATTAAATGGGGTAATAATAGCCAGCATATCCTGCAGGCGTGGAACTTTGTCGTCATCTTTCAATAACTCTTGCCACTGTTTATAGTTCTCTAACACTAGCTGCGCAATCATTTCAGCTTCATCTTTATTTTGCTTAGAAGAACCACCGCCCCCTTTGCTAGAAGACCCTGTTGACTCTACATAAGCCATCGCCGGCAATCCTTCGTCTTTACGGTCTTTATCTAACGGTGGAATATAAAATAGCTTTTCTTCATATACCAATCGATTGCAATAATCGATAATATTTCGATAACAGCGATAGTGCCCACGAAGCATAAAACCTTTGCCTTGATAGTTTAAACTAGAGCTCTCTTGTACCACGTGCAAAAAACTACCATGCGATACCGATAGTTGCTGCTTAAATAAAACAGCAATCTGCTTTGATGAATAGCCATATTTTAACCAAATCAGATACTCATCAAAGGCTGAAACATCTTTTTGCGTATCAATTACAGGTGCCAATTGCAAAACATCACCCACAGAGATTAACCGCTTGGTCAACGCCGCTACAGGCAGTGCACTCATAATGGGCGCTTGACCCGACTCATCAGTGATGAGCAAATCAATGCCACCATACGCATAGTCTCTTTGCATTGCGCCGGGTGGGTAGCTTGTAATTTTTAGTAAGCTTGGTAAGCGATTGACGGTTGATATAATCACAGGTGTAATCATACATACCCGTCTTAAACCAGCGATTATGTTATCTTCGGTACGAGAAAAGTGTAAATTAGAGGCTTGATCAATAATAAATTGACCTTCCCAATAACGTGCTGCTAAATGAAACATTTGGGTGCGATACTCTAAGTCAATGCATTGCTCAATTAACAAGTTCAGCGCTGCTTTACGCAATACAAGTGGATAATACTCAGGCTTAATAGCTTCATCGCTTATTATTTCACGGCATACTTTTTCATAAACCTTTACGTCATCATGTTTATAAAGTTTTATTAAGTCTTCACGGGTGCTCTTAAGGGCTGACAGATGATGTTCTTCTTGATGCAGCGGAAATACTTTATCTAAATCAGCATTGTCTGAAAAAAGTTGCGCTTTAGCATTGTGCAGTGCATCTGCCATCTCAAGATAAGTATAAGACAATAAATGATGCAGACCATCAACGACTTGCTGAATATTAGTTGGTTCTGATAAGCCTCTTTGATTAAAAAATACCTTAGCCTTTTTTAAGTAATAAACGGCCAACTCATCATTGGCATACAAAGCGTTAAGGCGTTCCCCTACACCTTTCCATCCAAAATTATAAGGCTTGTCTTTGCCAGCAATAACCAAGATTGGAATCTGCTCTTTTTCTTTATGGCTTAACTTACCTTCAGCATTTTGTGAAGCGAAAAAACTACCGTAAGTTGGGCAATGTGGAATCCATCGCTGATACTCAAGTAGCCACTCATCATTATCATCTTGTACCACATCAGGAAAGGCTGAGGTGACATTTTTTACCGATTGATTGGTTGCGCCGCTGGCTACAATGATAGGACATGGCTCTTTTAGCAGCGCCGCTTTTACTACATAATGCGCAACCACTGCTTTGAGCATTGAGGTCTTACCACTACCCGGTGGTCCATTAACCGCCAGTACTCGCCCATAATCACTATTATGTGAATAGTTCTTATCTAAATAGGCAGCTGCTAATGAAGCATGCCGCTGAGTATTGTCTAAAGGGAATAACTCACGGTTATTAAACCGAGTAACTGGGTCATTGTTATCATCTGTGCCTCCCTTTTGAGTGTCCATATGACCGAGCAAATAGGGTATATCAGGATCATACTTGCCTCTTGCAGTGTTTAAAAAATTCTTATATAAATCGGCTGTACGACATTTAAATGCCTTATTTTGATTCGTTTTAGAAGGTGCATCATAAACACTCAATAGCTTAGGTAAAGGCGTTTGTTGATACGCACTAGCACCGTCAGACAGTAGACCTTCATATAATTTAAGCAAACTGTGTTTGGATTTATTATTCGGCTTTTCGACTAAAGACAGCTTCGCTTTTATCTCTTGACCTTTAAGCTGCTGTCGTATTTTTTCTTGCAATTCTCGTAGGGAGTCAACTTGACAGCTTGCATATAGATACCGGCACGCCTGATGAAACCAAGTTTGTGATGTTCCTACTTGTAGCGAATATGACAAACTTTTATAAGATAAGGACGTATCATTTAACTGAATTTCGGGGGTATCTTGATTATGCTCGCCTAAATAGTACTCGGCGTTTAGGGTAATTGTCTTAGTAATGCTTGGTAATAAATAAATGCTAGCCTGCCCACTCTCAGGTATATCAATGGTGACTGGAATGGCCAATACCACGTAGCCTTTTTTTGCTCCACGTTTAACAAACTCTAACAGCACATAATACTCTTGATCTGAATGAGCCGACGCTAGGTTTTTTAGATCGAATGGTTGGTTAAGCATCTCCGCCCAAGACTCGATATCGTTTGGAAAAGGAAGCGGTATACGCGCAAGATCATACAGCTTCCTCATCGAATCAAAACTCATTTGTTCATAAAATACTGGTAGCGTTTGACTCATTTTGTACTCGCTGAAATAAGTTCTTTGACTGTAACTCCCCACTTCGAGGCTTCAATACGTATCTTATAACGATATTTTTCTGGCTCACTAACTTGACTCATTAGATGATCCCAATCAATAAACTCAGCGCTATCGTCACTGTCTATAACAACAAAACTATATTTAGGCGTAGCTTTATACGGGGGTTTGTTGCCGATATGATCAGGTAGCTGTCCGCTATACTCGGCCAATACAACAACACTGCTACCAGCACCAATACTATGTTGATTTTCTTCGCTATCTTGCAAATAATCGACGCAAAATATGCGAACGGCCTCGGTGGTGAATACCGGAAAAGTGATTTCTTTAAAAGCTACCGATAGCTTTTTACCAATATCTAGCGTACGAAAACCCCGCACTATCAATAGCGACTTAGGAATAATGAGCGCTAGGTCTACATGTTTGCTACGTACCGAAGCAATAGCATGGTTTTTGAACGCGTAGTTTTTTTGACTGCGCTCAATCTTCATTACGTAATCAGGATAGTTATCATATCGGCTCCAAGTATTGACAACCCTACAATCCGCTCTATACGCTTTATCACTGTCTATACCTGCAAATAAACCTTTATCGATATCTTTAATTTGCCAAGGTTTTTTCGACTCTTCTCGTTTGATATGTAAGTCAAATTCAACACCCGAATGAATCGCATAAATTCCTTTCTTTACAAGCTCGCCTCTATCTACCAGTACCCTAATATAAGGAGGTTCTGTAGTTTCAAACAATGCCATATTTTCATCTTTTACAGTTTTCATTGCTATACAACGAAAATGCTCGTTATACTCATCTTGGGTAGCAATCGGCAGTTTGAAGTTACACCATTCTTCGTTCACATCGTAAGTTAAATGCACTTTAATCGTGTCTTCTGCTTGTAGGGTCGACACGTCTTTAATAAAGTGTTCAAGATCCGACTGCCAAGCATTCACATTCAAACTAATGCCCCTAACCCATGGCGTGACAAACCTGTATAACTTATATATTTTGCCCTCTTTTTTTATCAGTTCAGTTTGGACAAAAACTAGGCTTGCCATTGGCTGATTGTGAAGTTCTAATAATCGCTCAGGACTCACAAGCAAGCTGACTCTGGCTTCGCGCTCTTCATTAAATGTGATACTGGCGGGCAGTACGGCTTGCTTAGTAACGCTGTCGATACCTAGTTTTTTGATTAAAAACTTAGGTAACGTCACAGGTAAAAATGCTTTTTCATTGACATAATAATCAGCTAAATAAAAATCTGAATCGTCATTTTTCTTACGGATGTTGGTAACGATGCCGTTATTAATAAAATCAGGTTCAGGATCTTTAGTATGCCACTGCTGGATGACAAGCCCGTCACCTTTATGCTCGTTTTTATAAGAAAAAGTCACTACAACGAAGCTGTTGTAAAATATTCGATATAGCCAAGAATATACTGAGCTTCTAGACAAAATAATAGATTCATTACTTTGCTCTACTAGCAAATGAATACGACCATCTTCGAGCCGTTGACAATAACAGAGGTACTCAAGCTCTGACGATCGCTTATTGTATTGAGACAAAGGCAATAACTGATTAATATAGAGTCCACGACTACTTATATTAATACTGGCCCAATAGTGACTACCTTCTAAAGGAGCAGTATAGAGCCCGCCGCCTTCAATTACTTTATTGGACAGATAGGCGCAAAGCTCTTGACCATCTACTACAATATCAGCGCAAAAAGTACCTTTATGGTTTTTCTTTAACTGAATTTGGGTCATTATTTTACGCTGTGATACTATCAAGCCTTCTTCTTTTTTTTGAGAAATAACTATTGAATATAAACAAAGTTACTATCTTAATAGCCCTTTTTATAAGTAAGCGTTAAGTACCTTATGCATCAATTAATTCAACTTATGATGACAATTAACTTGATAAATGCTGCTTTTTAGAGTATAAACTTTTGATTACTTACAAAATATAAAGTTAACTACTACATGTATTACAGCATATATCTGCTATCTGCCTGCTTAAACATCGATTATTATAAGAACAAATACTGCTAGAAATTAAATGCCAGTGTTATACTAAATTTTTATAAAAAATAGTAAACTATTTTTGACAAAATATCTAGTCAGTATACAGTTTATGGAATAGCTTATGAACTTTATCGATGTCGAACCGACACTAGAGAACTACTGGCGCGCCATTATCCTATTTGGCAAAAATACCGCCTCCTATAAGTTTGCCCTCGCAAAAAGCCTGATTGATATCAGTTTAGAAAGGGACTCTGATTTAATTTCATTAGAAGACTTAGCGCTACCAAATGCTTTACATCTTTGTGAACATCTCAAGCACAGCCCTAAACAAATTACAGTTAAAAGCAGTACATTTCTTGAAGCGTGCTTAAACTTTAATAATGGATTAATCAGTAAAACTGATTTAATAGATATTACTCGAAAAAAAGGTTTTAGAAATGTATTGGACGCGTTTCATGTGGTCAATACCAAAGCGGTGAATGAGCGTTTTTTTGATGTGATTGATGAGCATTTTTTTATCGATGAGCGCAAACATAATAAAGGTATTCGCTTAACCGACAATCTATTCAAGCTATTTTATGTGTTTGATAATTCTGCTGATAACCTCAATCAAGAGACAGAGGCGCGCTGGAATTTGGTTGAAAAAGCGTGGGCGCTCAATATGAATAAAAACTTGTTAAGCGTCGAATACGATGACGCGACAAAACAGCTCTTTACTAAAGATGCTAGCTATCGGCGTACCGATATTACAAGCTCTCGCGGCGCGTTAAATGGCTATCAAAAAAGCCGTTGTTTTTATTGCTTTACGCCTATCAGTATTGCCTCTCATGACACTATGCTTGCTGACGTGGATCATTTTTTTCCGCATACGCTAAAGCCACAAGTAGCAAATGCCGGTTGCTGCCGTCCGGTGAATGTCGATGGCGTTTGGAACTTGGTATTATCTTGCACGGATTGCAATCGCGGCGAGCACGGCAAGTTTGCGCAAGTGCCTGCGCTACAATTATTGCAACGTTTGCATACGCGCAATGAATACCTGATTAACAGTCATCATCCACTACGTGAAACGTTAATCATGCAAACGGGTAAAAACGAGCGCGCGCGGCAGTACTTTTTGCAAAAGTCTTTTAACTTTTCAAAAGAACGATTAATTCATAATTGGCAACCTACGCCAAAAGCCAGTCCGTTATTTTAGTATGAATACTCAGTCCAATACGCTAGATTTTTACAATGAACATGCTCATGACTTTATTGAGCAAACTATCCATGTTGATATGGACGCGTTATATCGTCCCTTTATAAATAGCTTATCAAACTCTGATGACTCGTATATTTTAGATTTAGGCTGCGGCTCTGGGCGTGATGCGGCATATTTTGCCAGTCTAGGATATCGGGTAAGCGCCATTGATGGCAGCCAGCAATTGATTGATCGGGCAGAATCTCATCATATAAAAGATATTGATTGGCAGTGCTGCAGCTTTAATGATTTAGTAAAAAAGGATTGGCAAAACAAGTTCAACGGGATTTGGGCATGTGCGTCTTTATTACACGTCCCTTTTAATGAGTTATCTACTTTGATAAATACTTTATTAATGATGCTAAAAAAGGGGGGCGTTTTTTATATGTCATTTAAATATGGCGATGGTGAGCGCGTTGATAATGAGCGCTTTTTTTGTGATATGAATGAAAAGCGCTGGCAAGATATTAAACTGCACTTAGATAGTAGAATTAAAGATACGACTTGGCTAACTTTAGATCAAAGAAAAGATAGAGATAACCAGTGGTTTAATGTATTAATTAAGATTTAAAACTTTAGTTAAAAAAATCTAATGAGTTTTTCACATATTTGACTAGCTTAAAGAATAACTGTGAAAGATGATGTCACATTCTATGTGATTGTCGTTTAGACTAGATACTGCCTAATCATACGGCAACACTTTACACTTATCATCAAACAGCTTGAAGTTTTCTATCAAATCAAGCTCTCTCCCAGCTCTCATAATAGATAGACCAATGTTGTTCTTAAGTTTTTTACCCACCTCAGTATTGCCAATATATGAATTTGAGTCTTCGCGTAGCTTTTGAACCAGTTTATCTGAGATAGTTGATGAGCTTATTGTCACCATTCCTGTTTTACCATTATTGAGTACAATCTCAAAACGATCATAAAATGCCTTTTCAAACGCAGGTTCACTTATCTCTTGCGGATAGCCTTTGACACCTTTTAACGTAGTGTTCTCCATTAGCTGTAATGGGTCATTAGCAATAAAGGGAACATCATTTTCGAGTACGTATTCAGAGCCAAATAATGCATCTTCGGTTAGATAATATGTTTGGAAAACCACCTTGACATCATCATTGTTGATCATACGGCGATACATACGACCAATGATATCTTGGGTATTGCGCAACAAGGCAGTTGATGTTTTCCAGTGTAGTTTATCCAAATGACTCCACACCACTGCCGTACCAGATTTTGGTATCGCACCCTTAAATGGCAATGTTAAGTATTCAGGAAGTATCTGCTGGTGAGGATATAAAATATGCTCTTGTTTTTCTTCTTGGATTTTATTGATGTCCAAATATGTAGTGTATGGTAGCTCACTATCTTGCCAGCTATACACATCTGTTCTTCTACATTGTGAGATGCTTGAGTTTGGCAAGCCCATACCAAACTTACCCATACCTTTTAAGTCTTTACGATTTTGTGATGCTCCAAACTCTAAGGCTGCATGTAAGATTTCAGGTGGCATACCGTTGCCGTTATCAATAATGGCAATTCTATCGATCTGCTTACCACCTTGAGATCCATCAGTATTTTGAACTTGTTTTTCGTAGACAACAAAATAAACTTCTGTGGCTTGTGCTTGAATACTATTATCTATTAACTCAGCGACTGCATAAGCTGTGTTTTTATAGCCGTTATCACGCATAGACTCGATAACAACGGACGGGCTAATAAATAACTTATCACTCAATGACATGTCTTATCCTTTATATTGTTAGAGACGTTTAAAGATAACTCACCACTCAGAACTTGAGTAAGAAAAGTTAGGGTTACGCTCAGCTTCTATTTCATTCCATTCTGAGTAAGTTTTTTGGGACAAGACCTTGCCGCGCTTATCGAGTGTGTAGCGTGTGATACTGTCGTAGCCATCGTATGCACTAGCGCCCTTTGGATTGAAGTTATAGACATCAAGCTTGCCATTTTTATATTGACCATCGCCATCAGCAACGAAGCCTGCCATGCCTTCTACATACACCTGATCGTACTTTGGTGAGACAATGAGCTTACCCGTTTTATCAATCACGCCCCACTGACCAGTGTCATAATCACCTTTTTTGACCACCGCAAGCCCTTCTGAAAAATCAAAAGCCTCATCCCATTCGGCAGGAATGACAATCTTACCCGTGCGATTAACAAACCCATACTTACCCAGACTATAGGCATCATGATCTGTATTCTTTCTATATTTCGCCATATCATCTGAGTAACCATCAAGCCAATCAAATCTGAAAGGCACAACGGTTTTGCCTGATTTATCAATCACACCATATTTATCGCCTTGGCTCACGACGGCGACGCCATCTTTAAAGTCAGTAGCGTCTTTATAACGGTAAGGAATAACTTGCTTGCCTGAGGTGTCAATATAGCCGTATTTACCATCTTTATGTACCGCCAGCAAACCTTCACTAAAGTCGCGGTAGTCGATCATCATATCTTCAACAAACGCTTGATGTTTGATAGGTATTACAAGTTTACCTGCATCATTAATATAACCTTGCAGGTAAACATAGTCTTCATACTCTTGCATCTCATCACCATCAAAGTATCTTATAGTTCCCATTGTTCTTAATGAGACACGCGCGCGACCATCTGAAAAAGTACCACAATCATGATACTTGGCAGGTACAACAACTTTACCGTTATCATTTTTGAATCCACATTTAGTTGGTTCATCATCATGGCTTTGCTCAAATCTCTGCAAGTCTGCCATGGCAGGTAGCGTGGTCAATAAAGCACAAACACTAAGTACTAATGTTGATTTTTTAAAAAAAGTTGGCATAGAGGTCTCATTAGTCATAAACGAAAAGGATTGTGTTGCAAGAGAATGGCTCATGGTAAGCGTAGTGGCAGTGGACAGTAGTTCAATAATATCGTGTCAACAATAGTACCGAACTAAGTTTTAATTATCAATATAATCCTTCTAAAATATAAACTAAATATGCGCATGATTGATACCTCTACTCTTTAGGTGCTAGGTTAAACAATTCATAGGCAATAAAAAAAGCACACAACAAAATGCTGTGTGCTTTTTGAGCTATTAGAGCGACTGACATATCTGAGATTTTCTGTTCAGACTAACATACCAGTCTTTGAAAAATCCTATTTAAAGGATTTTTACTTGCGAAGCTAAAATTGACATGCAATTTTTATACGCCTGCGCGAGCATAGCTCTTGCCTTGCGCTTCGGATGAGTGTCTCCCAGACACTCATTATTCCTCGCTCACCTAAGAAATCGGGGAAGGTTTCAGACCTAGACTTTAATGAGAACCGCCACACTGTAGACAAGTCTTAATCCCCTAGAAATCGGGGAAGGTTTCAGACACAGTGAGTACTCTTCCTAGTCATGTATCTGAAAGTCTTAATCCCCTAGAAATCGGGGAAGGTTTCAGACTGTACTCCGGTTTTTATTATCAATAGAATCAATAACTTATAATCAATTTTTTAGCCGACAAAAGTTGGCTTAAAAGTTGATGTTTTTTTAACCAATTCTTAGCAACTAATTGATTAAAAATTGACCAATAATACGTCTGAAATGTTAAATAGTGCACCTTATCTTCATCAGATAATGTCTGAAACTATCCCTAATCACTTAGGAAGTGACAGTTGTTTGTCACTTCTCAATGTTAATAGAAGTCGCTTGGCTATGCAACTACTATTTTGACCCAGAGCTAATAACCATCAACGTGTAGAGCGCATGTTAGCAAGTCTCATAATAATATTATGCGACATAGTGGCATGGTGATATAGAGAGACCGTGACAAGCTTGCGTAAGTACGCTATTTGCACCACTGTCTGTATAATCGCGCTTTATTATCATAGTCGTTATTATATACAGTATAAAATCATCATCGATAGGAGAGATTATGAGTATCTATTTGGTCAGTCGTCATCAGGGCGCGGTGGATTGGATGAATCATACGGGTCATCACTATGACGCGCACCTGACCCATCTTACCGATTACGAAATGCTGACAGCAGGCGATACCGTCATTGGCTCACTACCTATCAATATCGTCGCTGACCTAAATGTACTCGGGGTGAATTATCTACATTTAAGCCTGTATATTCCAGAGCAGTTACGCGGTGTTGAGTTGACGGCTGAGCAGCTATCGGCGCTCGATGCTAAGCTTGAGCAATACGTGGTACGGCGCGTGAACTCTGACTGTCCATAACAGATGGCTAAGGTTTTATTAGATTTTAGTGACTGTCTGCTATTAGCTGTGCCTTATAGGACGTATACTCTTAACCGATTGATTATGATTGACATTGAATCATTAATAACGGCTAGATAAGGCGTAGGCTTGTTCTATCTTGAGCATAATCGGCAGCTGATCCCATATTATATTGTCATCCCAGCGATCGTGACGAATACGTGTAGAAAAGTCGGTCAATTGCTGCGCCATCGCCTGCTGCCACTCGCGAGAGGTATGATATATCTGCTCATCATCGACCCACACCCCTTCTCTATTAGCGCAGATATGCTGATTGCCACATTTGAGTACGATGCGCTCGGACTTTTTATAGCCGCCTTTATTATTTGGCTCGCCTTTTACCCAAATATCAACGCCTATCCAAGTGTTTTGTGAGCGTGCCATCAGCCAGCTGCGATCTTCATTTTCGATACCGTTATCGACTTTTTCGTCATGCCACATAGTTGCGGCGACGATATCAAAGTCGCCAATCAGATACATCAAGATATCGATCATGTGATAGCCTGCATCGAGTAACGCGCCGCCACCTGATACGATACGGTCACCGCGCCAGCCCAAATCAAACGACTGCGATGGATTAACTTGTCCTTTGCCCAAATGTAGATGGACATGTACCTCATCTGCGACAAGCTTATGGTCGCTTAAGTACTGTGCCAGATACACATAGCTTGGATGCGTGCGCCGCTGTATGGCCGTCATCAGGCCACAATGAGCATCGCTCGCCTGCTGCATAAACTGCCGCGCTTCTTGATAGTTACGCCCCAGTGGCTTTTCTTTTAAGATAGGCTTATTGCAGCGCAAGATATCAGACCAAATAGGCTGATAAGCATGATGCGGCAATGCCATGATAAAGGCATCAAAGTCTAGGCTTGAGGATAGTAACGCCTCAAGTGAGTCAAAAAATTGTATATCCGCTGTAGGGTAAGCGGTTCGTATCGCCTCCCATTGCGCGGTGCTTGAGTCGATACCTGCGATGATGTCGATGTCAGGATGGCTCAGCGAGGCGAGCAGATGCTCTTGGGCTTGATTGCCCAGACCAAAGAGTACGCAGCGCAATTTAGGTTGATTATCACCTATCGGCTGTATCATTTGCTTAGTCATCAGTGTCCCCACATCCCGCCGCACGTCATATCTAAGATACTGCCACTCATATAGCGGCTATGCTCACTTAATAAAAACGCAATACTCTCAGCGATCTCCTGCGGTGTACACAAGCGCTTAAGTAAGCTCTCAGCGGCGATCGCTTGCTGGCGCTCCTCGCTCCAGTCCGATGTCATCTCAGTGATGGTCGTACCCGGTAATAATAAGTTCACGCGAATATTGTATTGACCCAAGTTACGCGCGCAGCTGGTGGTCAAACCGTGCATCGCCGCTTTACTCGCAGAGTAGCTCGGCTTTCTGGCGCCGATGTATGCCACAGGTGAGGAGACATTGATGATACTGCCGCCTTTTGAGTCTTTGTGCATGCGCTCATAGACGCCTTTAATCAGACGATACGCTGGCGTGACATTGACATCAAAGGACATTTGCCAATCCGCCTCACTCAGGTTTTCAATACTATCGCCTTTTGAGATGCCTGCTAGATTGACCAGTCCCCACAGCGGCGGCATGGTATCTAGTATCTGATCGATCGCAGCGACCAAACCAATATCTTGTAGCTCGATGCACAGCACCTCGATACCGTCAAGCTTAGCTAGACGCTCAAGTCGCGGCTTATTATGATCAATCGCCAGTACCTGCCAGCCCAGTTCACAAAAGTAGCGGCAGCACTCGCGCCCCATGCCCCCCGCCGCTCCAGTGACAATGATAGTTTGTTTTTGTGAATTGGCTTTGCTACTGCCATTGACACTATTTGGGGTTAACATTTGCATACAGTCACGCCTTTATTATTTGATAATTATAATGATTGAGATAAAAAGCTGTCTAAATAAAGAAGATTTTAGATAAAGAGCTGTTTAGATAAAGAATAAACGCCACATCTCGGTGAGCGACTCTAACGACTCCTGCTCGGTGATAAGCGGCTGATACCCTGCATTATCAAGTTCGATGTTCGCCCAAGTGTTATCGACGACGATACTTATGTCAGGCGCGGCGATAGGCGATAGCTCAAGCAACTGCTGACACGGTGCATAGCTTGTAGATTCAGTCTGAGCATGAGCAGTATCAGCAGATAGCGCTTGCTGCAAGCGTAGCACCCACTGATACTCCATAGCAGCTGACTTGCCAAAGGCTGATAATGACGATGCTAGATAGTCATTGGCGAAGTGGTATTGCTGATAGCGTATCGCTTGGATAGCGAGCGCAGACAGTACAAACCCTGCTGGCACAAAAAGCGCCGGATGAGTCAACTCGGACAATAGCATCTTGACACGCTCAGGTAGGCATATATCTTGCTGACGCTCTAAATGCAGATAGCTTAGGCGTGACCAGCTATGCAGATAGCTGATCTTGGCAGACATATCTTCTGGATTGATACCCAGTTTATCGGTTGACATCTTGATACTGTTACGTAATAAGGTCTCAGCCCGTAGCCACTCCCCGTTACGCATCAGCGCTGATGCCAAAAAATTATACTGCTTATCAAGCTGCCCTTGCCCTAGTGGCATCAGCTGATTGGCGATTTGAAAGCACGCCAGCGCAGCGCGGGGCTGGTCACCTCGCAAATAAATCTCGGCAAGCGCGCCATAGCCTTTGGTCAGGCCAAAGTCATCACGCAACGAGCGGGCTAGTGATAGATAATATAGTGCCCAGTCTTGAGCCAACTGCCACTGACCACTACGTGTATAAACCTTTGCCATACCCAGCGCCGCATCATAAGCATAACGCTGCCAGTCGCTATCTGCGATACTGTGCTGAAAATACTCATACGCCTTGATATATTGCCCTTGAAAATAGGCACGCCAACCCTCGCAGCGCTGATAGACACTATCAGGCAGACTATCAGCATCATACTGTGCTGAGCGCAGTAGCAACTGACTCAGCCACGGCCGGATCTCATCAATGCCATCACCCGTTAACTGATGATAATACCGCTGTAGTTCATCATCGAGACCGGCTTGATGTAGGCGGCTGGCATGCGCTATCGCATCAAGGGCTTGGTAAGTCATCATAAGGATATCGCGCTCAAGTTAGTGGTGGGTAAAGGTCGCTGGCTGCTAAAAAACAACTTATGTATGCTAAAGCACTCCTTATATATTTGCAATGCAAACCATGATAGCGCTGCTATGACTAGTAATAAGAGTAGAGTGACTACAGCGACTCTCAACAGACATTATCCTATACGATTTATTATGCTTATTGGTGAGCTGACAAGCTTGTGATACTTATCATAAATGTATCACCCTGCTACTGATAGATAACCGCATTACTAAGCTCAAGTATCAGGCGACCAAAAACCAAAAAAGCCATCTGCAATAGATGGCTTCTTGGATAATTTTAGTGATATTAATTTTCTGACAGGCAACTTTTATACGCTTAGAAAGTTCTATTTAAAGAACTTTCTCTTGCGAGACTAAAAAAGCAGTGCTTTTTCTTAACGTCTCTCACCTTAGAGATCGGGGAAGGTTTCAGACGTAGATTTGTTAGATGAAAAGAAACGCAGTCCGTCTTAATCCCCTAGAAATCGGGGAAGGTTTCAGACTGTACACTGGTTTTTATTGTTAATAAAATCAATAACTTACCATAAAAATTTTAGCCGACTAATGTTGGCTTAAAAGTTGATGTTTTTTTAACCAATTTTTAAGTACAAATCGATCAAAAATAACCAATAACACGTCTGAAATGTTAAATAACGCACCTTATCTTCGTCAGATAGTGTCTAAAACATCCCTAATCGCTTAGAGGTCACTCATATAATGAGCGACTTAAGTATAGTAAATCAAGCCTTGTAGATTTGCAACGCAAATCACCTACCTTTATGATTTTTCTGATTGCTACATACTGACAAGCTTGTGATATGCACAGTTTTTGTCCATAAGCGCTATGATAATCCTACTGAAGCGATCAGCCAACTTAATTAACTATTACAATGGAAGCAATATGGCGCAGTGGCAGCTCAGCGAGATTATCCAGACCGCATTAGGGCTGAGCACTCAGGCGCGGCAGTATCAGGTGCAGACCAAGATGCTGACTGTGCAGTGCGAGACTATGCACAGACAAGCGAATATCGCAGCCCAGCGTATGCATTATGAGCATGAGCGCTATATGCAGACGCTGAGAGCTATTGCTGATGCGTTTGCAGTCAGCTTACATCATAACCGCAGGCAGTCGCAGCAGCTTGCGCACCTGTGCGTAAGCATCACGCGCCAACTATCTACGCTAACGCAGTGCCTGACTGATCGGCAGATGAGCGCAGAGCAGCTGGTGCAGCTTAATGCACTGATACAGACACTGCATCAGCAGCAGTCCGCCCTGATTACAGCGCATGGAGTGATGGGTAATCAAAGCATAGAGATATACCGTAGCAGCGGGCTGGCACTCGGTCAGCTGTAATACAATTAGCACTTGTCGTACTGGCAAAGACAAACACAATGGGATACTAGGAGCAACTTATGATTTGGTTATTAGGCGGTATTGCAGCAGGCGTGACAGCACTGGCATATATTGAAGGCGGCGAAGTCGAAGAACGTGAACGTGCTGAGCGCCGACAGCGGCGTCTTGAGCGCCAAACACGCGAGCGCGAAGAGCAGCTCTATGAGCAGCAGCAAGCCAATTTTATTCGCCAGCAGCAGGCCTTATGCGCTCAGATGCGCCGTCAGACTCTAGAGGCAATAGACGACGTGCAGCAACAAGGCGCAGAACAAGAGGCAATCAAAGTGGCACTGAGCCAAAACATTGAGCAAAGCTTGATCGCCATACAAAGCATCAGCCAGCGCCTGCTACTCACCTATACACCCAAACGCCAGATCTTAAAAGAGCAGCTCGCTCAGCTACAAGCTCGCCGCGCCGCTGATGTGCAAGCGCTTGAGGCAGTCACTGAGCAGCAGTTAGAAGCAGGTCGACACTACTACGGTTTAATTGAGCTGCTTGATCGCATTGACAATGCCCGACTGGATGGCTCGATATATGATATATACCGCGATGTTATGGAACAAGCTGCCATTAGGCGCTTCAGCACATAGTTATATATAATTTGACAAGCTTGTCATAGGACTAGACTTTATAGACTTCACTTATTATAGTCAGCATGTTTATCTAAACTTGTGCTTGGGCTTAAGGTAGTGTGAGTATTTTTATAGTTAACTGACTGGATAATAAACATGGACATTCATTCTACTGCGCCTGCAAGTTTGCATATCGCCAATCTGACTACGCTTCAATTGACAGTGCGTCAAGAGGACACGCTGCGCTTACCAGCTCATTCAGGCTCTATGTTACGCGGCGCATTTGGCGTAGCGCTACGTGACTTAACGTGCATCACCGCCCTGCCGGAATGTAAGGACTGTCCTATAAAGCAGTTTTGTACGTTTCCTAGTATCTTTGAAACGCCAGCACTGGAGTCAAGTAACGTCCAAGCGGTCAATCCCTATGTCATTCATATCCCTTCTATACCGCAAGATCAGTGCCGTGTTTATAAAAAAGGTGACATCTGGCACTTTAGTATGACCCTTATGGGCGCCGCTATACACGCGCAAAATATTATCATCAAAGCATGGAAACAGGCGCTACAAACAGGACTAGGCACCCATCAGCCCTATAAGCGCGCAACCTTACTACAGGTGTCGAGTGAGGATAAACCTATTTACTCCCATAAAGACTTACCACGTATCGCCAACGGGCATCTGCCTGACCCTAAAAGTCCGATAAGCGTTATTACTCTGCCTAAGCCTAATACAAGCCTACCTATACCGTTAACCATGCGCTTTTTGACCCCGTTTCGCTATCAGCAAGACAACCGGATTATCTCTCATCCTGAGCAGCTCGACAGTACCACCTTTATTGCCTCGCTTTATAACCGTATTCGCTTATGCCAAGACAACCACAGCCCTGATAAGGCATGGGATATCGGTTATGACTCCTATCATCAGTTCAAACAAGATATCGTGGCTTTAAAGATAGATAGCGACATTCGTCCCAATCACGTAGCACGGCGCTCCAATCGGCAACAGCGTAAAATGCAGTTATATGGTCTACAAGGCGATATTCATCTCACAGGCGATTACCCTACGCTTACTCGCCTCTTACCCGCCCTACAGCTCGGACAATACTTGCATATCGGCAAAAGCACCACGATGGGCTTAGGTCAGTATCAGCTCATCTTTGAAAAGATATAGAGACTAAATCTATTATCACCGATCAAGAACCTCACAAGCTTGTGAAGCTAACACGCCCTGAGCGATATCAGGTTTAATACACTACATCGCAACGACATCACGATTACTTACTGTCAAAATATAAAGGATGCACACTTGAAAACTTTATTTGTTACTGCCACCGCCCAAACCGAAGCCAACTACTATCTGATTTGGCATTTCTTTAAACAAAGCAATACTGACATCGAAAAGATCGTCATTATCAGTACTGAGTTTACTCGTGAAAAAGGCTACGTAGATAATTTGACCAGTGTCTTAAACGCACTGCAAATTGGCTCTGAGGATTCCTCTGTGACCATAGAGGAGCTGCCACTACAAAACGGTGTTGAGGAGAACAACGTCGAGGCGATCAAAGACGTCCTGCTGCAATGGATTGCGCACAATAAAGCCTCACAGATCATCTTTAATATTACTGGCGGCACTAAGCTGATGAGCATCGCTCAAGACCAGATCGCACAGATCAGCAGCCGCTATGATTGTGTCTATCAAAGCCGAGCCAACAATCAGCTGGTTTGGTACAACCGGCCACCGGGCAAACAATGCTACGACTTGGTACTACCCGAAAACCTTGAAGCCCGTCTAAAAGGGCGCGGCTATCAAACCGTCAGTTCTGAGACCTCATTTTTGGCTTTGCCAGCACAGCAGTATCACTATATCCAGCAGATGTATAAGTACCTAGACATCAATCTTGATAAAGCAAAAGACTTGGTGTTTGTACTCAATGCACTTGCAGCAAAGGTAATCAACGAGCCTGAGCACAGCTTCCCGCACACAGTTGAAGTGCGCGATGGCTATCGGCTAAAACAATGCATCACGTGGCTCAAATTACTCACCAAACTGCCGCAGCCTTACTTTAGTTACGACAGTGAAGCGGGGACGGTCACTTGGAAGACTAAACAAGCGGTTGAATTTGTCGGAGGCAAATGGTTTGAAGTGCTGACCGGACTACTCATCGTTCAGCACTATATTGCTCGTCAACAACAAGTCGATGTACAAATTGGCCTACAGTTCAAAAAAACCAGTGACGGCAATGAAGTCGATGTAGCTTATATCAACTCAAGCTACTTGCACCTGTTTGAATGCAAGACTGTCAATTGGGATAACCAAAACAACCCGACGACCAAGGTCAATGCCGATCTGCGTAAGTTTGACTCTGTCGGTCAGGTCGGCGGGCTTAACACCCACAAGTACTTTGTCAGTCTGTTTGACATCTCCGATCAGTCACTTGCTGTCGCTAAGGATACGGGTATTGAAGTCATCATGGGTAAGCAGCTCTTAGACTTTGGTCGCTATATCGCCTAATCGCCACAAATATCACAAGCTTGTGATGATCCCGAAATCGTCACAAGCTCTGCTAAAATTTGAGATATCAAATCGCTGTTAAATTTAAAAAGAGGAATGCTTATGTCACGTAATATTTTATTTTTAGTTACCGGTAAAACACCACAGATTGTTACCGAAACCGTTTGGGCACTTGCCTGCGATGAAGATGCGTCTGATATCTGGGTGCCGGATGAAATTCATGTTTTGAGCACTCAAGATGGTTTGAACCAAATACGCAAGCGCTTATTTGAAGATGGTGTATTTGAGCAACTCAAACAAGACTACCCTATTGTGTCAGACGTAGAATTTAACCCAGTGGATCATCTCCATGTGATTACCGATCATGTGGGTAAACCATTGGTGGATCTAAAGACGCCAGAGGAAAACGAGCGCTCAGCTGATATTATCTGTCAGATGGTCAAAGACTTTACCAGTATGGAGGACACCAGTGTACACGTCTCCATCGCAGGCGGGCGCAAAACCATGGGCTTTTATGCTGGTTATGCTTTATCGCTATATGGGCGGGCGCAAGACGCATTGTCTCATGTATTGGTAGATGAGAAATTTGAACAAGCGAATAACTTCTTTTATCCGACGCCTACAGAGCACCTAGTCTCTGATTGGAACGCTAAGGTCGTTGGTGATGCTCAAGAGGCGCAAGTGTGGCTGGCCAAGATCCCGTTTGTGAGAATGCATGAGGCCATACTACCAAAGCACCAGTTAAGAAAAGAAGACAGCTTTAGCGAAGTGGTGCAAAAAATTAATGAGTCTTATGAGGATGTGAGCTTGGAGCTGAACACCTTTAGCAGAAAAGCTATCGTTAATGGCAAATTTACTATAGATAACTTGCCACCACGAGAATGGGCTTTTTTAAACTGGTTTGCTGCTCGACGCAAAGATAGTAAAGGTGGCGTTATTGCCCCTACTAAAAACATAAACGAGAGAAATATTAATAGTGAGCAGTTGTCTCATATCAGTCAATTGACTGAAGAGTATCTGACTTATTACTACGATCATAAAAACGAGGCCGACTTAGATATAAGCGTGGATAAAAAGTTCTTTCAAAGCGCAAAATCAAGACTGCAAACCGCACTAAAAGAAGCTTTAGGCATAGAGCTTGCGGCTAAGCTTGGTATCACTCAAGGCTCAGGCAAAGGTTCTTCATTCCAACTGACTATCCCGCCAGAGGCGATTGTGATAAACGATATGTCTTAAGACAAATGCGATATACATGACAAGCTTGCGATCTCAGTTTCATTGGCGATAGTGCCGTATTATAACCTTATCGATTACTTCATATCATTTAGGAGAATAACTATGGCACTTCCCGCCGTCATCGCACCTACGTTTGCTGCTGCCGCCTTAAAAGAAGGCTTAAGCTTATGCCAGTCTATTTTGGAGTACCGTCTGGCCACGCAGCAAAATGAGCTCCAATGTCAACGCATGCACACTGAAGCTAATATAGTCTTACAGCAGCTCGATCATGATCATAATATGCAAATGACCAAAATCAATACATTGGCTCAAGCGCATAAAATTACTTTAGCCAATCACATGCAATCAAGCGCTGATAACGTGCAAATGATCGCTGAGTGCCAACAGCAAATTACACAGCTCTTAAATGCTTTTTCCGAAAAAGGTTTAACCGCTGAGGTAAGAAACGACATATTAAGCACGGTAAGTATACTCTCGCAGCAACAGTCTGGCTTAATGAATAGCCATATCGAAAACTCAAAAGCACCTATTAATGCGTTTGCTATGCTGGTTGATGGGATGCGGGATGATGGACAGCCGCGTACCTTCACTGACGTAAGCTGACTTTACAGACCTCGTGATTTATCGTTTGATATTTTATCTTCGCTATTCAAGGAGCGTTATATGTATTGGGTTATTGGAGCAGTTGCCGCAGTTGGAGTTGTCGCTTGGTTAAGCAGCGAGGAGCAAAGTGCCTGCGCGTCTTATCACGCGTCTAGCCGTAGATTGTCTAAAGAAACCGCTCAGCGCCAGCGGCAAATTGCAGAGCGCCGCGCCAACTATGAGAAGAATCAAGACTTCTATACTCATATTGAGCTGCATTATGCCTCTCATCTCACCGCTAATGCGCTATATGAAGAGCTTAAGCATCACAAAAATATCGTGGCAATGTTCAGCGACAAAAAAAATGCATTTGGCCGCTGTATTGGTAAGCTTAAAAAGCAGCGTGACGCGGCAACAGGTGCCCAAAAGCAACAGATCAGACAAGAGCTTCAGCAGATGCGAGATCAGTTCAATGAAGCCAAAGCTCAACTGATCATGCTTGCAGAAGAAAAAGAGCATAAATTGACTGAGATTCGTCAAATAAATCAGGCAACGCGCGAATATAAGCTTTACATTCGAGATTACTGCGGCACAAAAGGTCGCGACTGGTATGAGCGTGGTGTTGAGCGCGCAAGATTGCGCGCGGCATAGTTTGAGTTAAATTATTTGGCTCGTAATAGTTTTATTAAAATAAATTGTAGTTATTATTGATATATAGTGTATTTACCGCCTTACTTATGAATTAATAAAGAAGCTCTCAAAAATAGAGGAATAGATAGCATGGATCTACCCAATTTTTATAACCAGCCTAAGATAGTTAGCGCTACATTTCATATAAACACTCCAATTTTTGCAGCAGGATCAAATCAAAAGCAAGCTGAACTAACGCCAACAACTATCAAAGGTGTCATGCGATTTTGGTGGCGTGCACTAAATTGGTCTCGTATCCGCTTGAGCTGTGACAATAAAGAAAGCGCTTTTAAAAAGCTACATAATGAAGAAGCAAAACTATTTGGATCCACTGCTGATGACAATAAAAGTAGAGGTGGTCAAGGTTATTGCTTAATTAACACCTTAAAGCTCGAAGAAGCATCTCAATCTAATATATGGAACTACAATGGTAATCAATCGGGATTAAACTATCTACTCGGCCAAGGACTTTATAGCTTTAAAACAGGTGTCACTCGTGATGCTCTAACAGCAGGGCGTAGCTTCACAATTGACTTCACTATCGATAGCAAAGCCTATTTACAGGTTATCGACACCTTGAGAATTATAGGGCTTTTAGGTGGTTTTGGATCACGTTCTCGCCATGGTTTAGGATCAGTCACTTTAATAGAGCTAAGTCAAATCGATACTATCACTAATCAATCAGATCTTATTAGCTTTGAAAACGAAGCAAAGTTGGCACTGACAGAGCTGCTAGACAAATACCAATGCCACAAAAACTCCGAACTACCGCCACTATCAGCTTTTTATAAAAATACTCGTATAGATATCGTATCCATCACTAACAAAGATAGTTTGGATTTGCTTAATACAGTCGGTGAAGAAGCTCAACTCTATAGAAGTTTTGGTCGCGGTGGCAAAGTTAATGGTGAAGTTGCAGAGAAAAACTTTACCAAAGATCATGACTTTACTCTAAACCTTTTTACTGCAACACCTAATACTATTCAGCATCCTAAAAGAGTGGTATTTGGATTGCCTCATAATTACTTTTATTCTGGCACTACCACTCGAGGTCATAGCGCTAATATTGACTCATCTACTGGTAGAAGAGCCTCTCCTTTGATACAGCATATCCATAAGAACAAAGACCAATATCAGCTTATTCAATGTCTATTGAAAAGTGAGTTCTTACCAAGTGGTGCTAAGATAAAAATAGCAGCGCGTAAAGATAATAAATCAGAAAGAGCTTTTGTTAACCCTGACATCGATTGGGCAGTCATTACAGATTTTATGAATCGCCAAACATTTAATAACAAGGAGAGCATTTAATGACTGATAACCATCAAAAGTACTTTCATTTTACATTAGGCCCAGTTCAAAGCTTCGTGGCACAAGCACGTCGAACACGTGACTTTTGGGCAGGATCTTTTTTGCTTTCTTGGTTGGCAGGAGTGGCTATAGAAGCGGTCAAAGTACAAGGGGGTGCAATAATATTTCCTATACCAGATAAGAATTTTTTAGCAGCGATCAACGGAGAAGCAACAAAAAACCTACCTCAACAAGGCGGTATTCCTAATCGCTTTATGGCTGATATTAGCCATTGCAAAGATTTCAGTGGTAAAGCGGTAACTGATGCAATAACGAAAGCATGGGAAGCTGTTTGCGAACAAGTCTGGCAGTTAGACAAAAAAGGCTTACAACAAGATGGTAATCAAAAAACTCGATTAATTTGGGAATTACAAACTCAGAAGTTTTGGGATATGAGTTGGGTCATTACTGATAACAATGACACCAGTGCACTTGATAAGAGAAAAAACCTACGTACTCATGTTCCTTCAATAGAGTTCGGCTATAAATGTATGATGATGACAGGCTATCAAGAGCTTAGCGGCAACGCTACAAAAAATAGCGGTGAAAATCGTCGTAAATACTGGCAAACCTTGGCACAGCTAAACAAGACAGGTTTAGATTTAAGCCCAAAAGAACAGCTATGCTCCATTGCTTATGTCAAACGGCGTTTTGTACGCATATTTCATCTGGTTAACACACTTATAGATGTTAATAATTATGAGCTACGGGTGCATGGCTGGCATGTTCCTACTAACGTCCCTTCTGTCGATTATCTAGCAGCTACACCTTGGTTACACAACGTGCTAAAGCATATATCAGAGGGCGATAAGCAGCTTGCTAAGCATTATGCTACGTTTTATGAATCTGCTTATCAGCTAATAGGCACTCACAGTGAAGCGGCCAACCATATAAAAAGTATTGCCAGTTTACTAACTCGTCAAGACAAACACTACGCCAGTCTTGATGGTAGCATTTACTTTGAAAACCATATACTCAATCAAAAGTTTTTTGAGCATACCGAGTCAGATGATAGAGCAAAAGCTATCAAAGCATTGAGAGATCTCAATAGAAAAACAGACTCAGAACCCTCCCCTTATTATGCAATCTTATTAATGGATGGTGACAGTCTTGGCAAACAGATGGGACATCAAGAACGACAACCTATTATTAGCCATGCTCTTAATAATTTTACCAATGCCGCTCAAAATATCGTAAAAGATCATGATGGTTTTTTGATATATGCAGGTGGGGATGATGTATTAGCATTATTCAGCCTAGACAACGCTATGACAGCAGCAGTTGCTCTACAAAATAATTATAAAGCGTGCTTTGCAGCAGCTTCTACTGCTGATGTGAAAGTCAGCTCCACCTTATCAGGTGCAATCAACTATTGTCATATTGGCTCAGGTTTAACGCATGTGTTAATGGATAGTCATAACCTACTGGATAATATTGCTAAAGACACTACTGGTCGTAATGCTTTAGCTGTTCGGGTATGGAAGCCATCAGGAGTGGCGGTGCAGTGGAGATTACCATGGGATAAGGTATTACAGCCTTCGGTAGTTAATGAGATAAAGCAAAGCTACAATATAAGCTTACCTAATAGCGTAAAAAGCTTTGATGAGTTACCCGTTATTCATGCATTGGCACTTGCTATCGCTCAACAAAAATATAGCGATGACAACTTATCTATCTTTTCGACAGGGTTTTTCTATAAGACTCGCCAGTTGATGGTCATGTTACAAGATATGATGCAAACAAAAAGTCTGACAGATACTCAAGCAAGTAAGCTGCTTTTAGCTGAATACTTGCAAGCTGGTCAGTTTAGCAAAATAGAAGAACAAGACAAGCAGCGCCTCATTGGTATCTTTGAAATCTTGATTGAACAAAGCCGTGATTATCGTAGCATTATTGATGACGGTAGAGCAGAGCTAGATCTCACATCAGGTCAGCAACTATCAGGAGATGCTGGTATTTTACTTCGTATATTAGGCCAAAAAGGTTTGGCAAAAGGAGATAGATCATGAATGACAGTAACCAAACCTTGATAATATTTGAACAAGTGGATAGCTGGTTTTTTCGAGAGTCACGCCCTCATGGTAGTGTCGGAGCCAATGCACTTAGCTCTGTTTTTCCACCGCCTACCCGCTCTCTTATGGGGTGCTTGCGCAGTCATATTGGCAATCAATACTTTCAAAAAAATACCAATAAATCATGGGATAACCTATCTACCCTAACAGAACTTAAATCAGTTATTGGAGATGCTACAACATTAGGCTGTCTAAAACCTCGCGGCGTCTTTGTCAAAACCCATATAGAAAATATAGAACGATATTATCTCCCTGCACCCATAAGTGTTTGTCGTAAGAATCATGACACACAAGAAAGCAGGACTATTTATTTTTCTTTACAGCTAACGGATAAGTCATATCAGACAGACCTGGGAATGACAAGGTTAGTAGAGCTACCATTAAATGTAAACGGTAACAGCGACTTAAAAGGAGCAAAGCCTCTTGAAGATGTTTGGTTGTCTAAAGAAGCTTGGGAGCTAGTCTTACAAGGCAAGTTAGATAAAATTAGTCAGGTTACAGCAGCAGCTCAAGAGCAAGATGACTTTATATCTGAAGAATATCGACTAGGTATACAGGTTGATCCTAATAATCGAAGTGTCGTTGATGGACAGCTATACCAGACCACTCATATCAGATTAGATCCAAATACTAGCTTTGTAATGCCAGTCACTATGGATAAGCAAGTCATATCAACGGTGGTGGATGATAGCTTTTTTAATACTCAACACCTTGTTCGCCTCGGTGGTGAAGCACGTATGGCAAGTATGTCTTTTGAACAAAGTGTCTCCAAGTTTTTACCTACGCCACCTAACACTCTTACAGTAAAGCGAGATAACAATAAGAAAGTCTTTATGATTTATCTACTAACTAAACTTATGATGCAGACTGATAGCTGGCTACCTAAGCGCTTTACCTTGTCAGAGACTGGCTGGTCAGGATCTATCAATGGTATCGATCTAACAATAATGTCTGCCTGTATAGGTAAGGCGCATCGTGAAGGCGGCTGGGATCAAATGCATCATATTCCGCGTCCTATTCAGAGCTACTTACCAGCAGGGAGTGCTTTTTTTATAGAAGTAGATGACTCAATAGATGACCGGACTTTAATCTCAAGGCTTCACGGTCAAAGTCTGAATGAAAATGATGAATGGGGCGAAGGTATCATGTTAGTAGGTCAACTGATCTCTCATGATAAGTAATATCTAAAACTTCAGCACACAGCAACAAACATTCTATTAACAATAGTTATTCAAGGATATAAAATGAACAATCAAAGTATGATTATGGCTATGACCGCACAGACATCCATTCATGCCGGCGCAGGGCAAGCATTAAGTGTTATAGATCTACCCATACAACGCGAAGGGCATACCCAGCATCCTGTCGTATTTGGCTCTAGCCTTAAAGGCGCTCTGCGTTATCAAGCTTATCAAACCCTAATAGATGATGAAGATAAAGAAGTTTTATCAGCTGTTTTTGGTCCTGACACTCAAGGGGCAGATAGTAATGCCTATGCAGGCGCTTGTATGATAAGCGATGCTCGACTTTTATTATTGCCAGTCAGATCACTAAACGGCTATTTTAAATGGGTAACTTGCCCAGCTTTAATAAGACGCTTCTTAAAAGATTGTGATCGTGCCAGTTTAAGTACAGACACCTTATTATTACCTGATATCACACTGGATCAAGTGGCTGTGAATGACAGTAAACAAAAAACTTTATTCTTAGAAGAGTTTGCATTAACTGTCGTTAACGCCTCAGAATTAGAGCAAATCTCTACAGTCATCCATCAGGTTATCGGAATTGAGCTATCACAGTTACATGATCAGCTAGCTATAGTAAGCGATGATATGTTTACTTACTTGGCGCAGAACAGTACACCAGTCAATGCTCACATTGCTTTAGATGAGAATAAAACGGTAGTCAAAGGAGCGCTATGGTATGAGGAAACTCTACCGCCTGAAACGGTTATGTATAGCTTAATCATGTGTACCTCTTCAAGACGAAAAAATATAAAGCTAACTGCCACTGATGTTGCGCACGTTTTAACGGATAAAATAATACCTGCTCATAATCGCTATCTACAAGTCGGCGGTAACGAAACTGTGGGGATGGGCTGGTTTGCCATTCATTTTACCGATTCATCTCAGACAGCTTAAGGAGCATACCCTATGATTCAGTCTCGCGATCAGCTTAGAGCCAAACACGCTTTAGAAAAAATAGAACTATTTCAGAATCAAAAGAAGCCTATCATTCTAACAGATAAAGATATTAAGTCAGCCGTATCAGGGCTACCGGCTATGATTCATATGAATGGCTTAGGGCATGCCTTTGCTTTTTATCTTAGTGATATCAAAAACTTCCCTGCTCGAGCAGCATTAGTCGATGCGGTATTTGACTGGTTAAAAAACCATAGTGGTGTTTTTCAGTCATTAGAGGATTTAAATTCATTAACCCCATTAAAGGCCATTACTCACTCGGACTTGCAGACTTATCAAATCGCTCAACAAGAAGCACAAGCTTATTTGTTATGGTTAAAAAAATTCGCACGCGCACTTTTGACTGCTAATGATGATAAAGGGGATTAATTATTATGCTACCCATATATAATCAAGAGAACACTACCAAAAAAGCAGAGTCTGTCTTTAAAGATGACAGCACAGACGGGCACTTAGGCGTATGGTATGAACGATTTTATACTTATCATATCTTCGATAGTCAAGGAGGTCTGATCGCTGATCCTGACGCAAAAAAAACAGCCAAGATTAGAGAGAAGGAAAGCTTTTTTACGGAGTTTTGGGGTCAGTCAGGTCAACGCCAATGCGGTAATAGCAGTTTATTGAAAAACTATGCAATGCGTCAACGCTTACTCTGTCATGCACAGCAGGGTATCGCTACTAGCTATAATAATACTTGGCAAATAGCTGTAGGACTAGGAAATAGCCATCCTTTGGATAACGGAATGCTATGGCATCCCACTCTTGGCGTCCCCTACTTCCAAGGCAGTACTGTAAAGGGTATGGCAAAAGCCTTAATGGAAAAATGGGGTGCTGATCCGAAACTGATTAAACGCTGGTTTGGTTCAGTAAACTTATTGCAGTCAAAGCACTATTCAGCAAAATTATTCAATCACAATTTTGGCTATGACATTGATGAAAAGACAAAAGAAGAGTTGAGCACGCAAGCAACGGGTAGCTTTATATTTTTGGATGCTATCCCCACCAAGCCTGTAATGCTAGTACAATCCATTATGACACCTCATTACGGTAAGTGGTATGAAAAAGGAGATACACAGCCTCTATCGCCTGAAGCTCAACCTGGAGACTGGCATGCTCCTATTCCAGTTAGCTTTTTGGCAGTAGAAAATGCTTCTATGCAGTTTGGAGTCATGCCGCGACTAGGTGCTCATGTCACAGAGGAAGAAACCAAACAGCTCGCAAACATTATTACTATTGCATTAGAGCATTTAGGCATTGGTGCCAAAACAGCTACAGGCTACGGTCGAATGTTACTAGATAAAGCTGAAAATAGTAAGTTACAAAATGAACAGGATGCTCTTATAGAAGAGGAAAAGGCTCGTATCGAAGAGCAAAAAAGAAACCAAGGTAAGTCTGCTGAACAGATATTCCTTGATGACTTTAGAGACCACCAAACACCTGAAGTCTTTGAGTTTTATCAAAAAATTATGACTTGGTCAGAAGAGCAAAAGCTATTAGTAAAAGAAGCTTATGAGCTTATCATAAAGCAACCTAGCGTAAAAAAAGATCCAAAGAAAAAGTGGGTAGCCCGTTTGACTTTATTAGTCGAAAAACTAAAAGACTTCGATACAGATATTGATTAGCCAGCGTTGCAAAACCGCAACCATTGTTTTACTATAATAGAGTTGCTAATTTACACTCAGTAACCCCCGTAAATTAGGGAAGTTTCAGACATTATCTGACGAAGATAAGGTGCGCTATTTAACATTTCAGACATAATACTGGTTATTTTTTGATCAACTTTCACTTGAAAATTGGTTAAAAAAACGTCAACTTTTAAGCCAATTTTTGTCGGCTAAAATATCGATGGTAGGTTATTGATTCTATTGATAATAAAACCCAGTGTACAGTCTGAAACCTTCCCCGATTCTTAGGGGATTAAGACTGACCGCGATGATGTCGTGGTATATATCCGGTAAGGTCTGAAACCTTCCCCGATTCTTAGGGGATTAAGACTCTTCAACATAAATTGAACGAGAATCAGCACATTTGTCTGAAACCTTCCCCGATTCTTAGGGGATTAAGACAGTAGTTTGTAAATGGTCTACAATTGATTTGGGGTGTCTGAAACCTTCCCCGATTCCTAGTGGGTGAACGAGGAAACAACGGAACACTGTTTCGTCCGAGTGCAAGAGAATTTGCATTTTCGCAAATTCTGTAAGACTTAGTTTAGTCTGAATAAAAAATCACAGATTTTCTACAGCAATGGGGCAAAGTAGTGCTTTGCTTTATCCCTCCTCACCCACGGTTTCTAGTGGTGAGAGACGTTAAGAAAAAGTACTGCTTTTTTAGTCTCGCAAGAGAAAGTTCTTTAAATAGAACTTTCTAGGCGTTTAAAAATTGCATGCCAATTTTAGCTTCGCAAGTAAACACCCTTAAAATAGGATTTTTTGAAGACTGATAGTATTAGTCTGAATAGACAACCGTTTAAATCGTATTTTCTCAAAGCCAGTAATTTTTATACTCTTATAACCACAATAAAGACGCCGTCTATTCCTAATAGACGGCGTCTTTGTAATTCATATAGGACTTGCAAGCTTGTCATTTTATGAGAAAGCAAGCAAAAGCGCTGATAATAGGCTCATCACCAATCGTTATCAGGGTCATGCTTATGCCGTTTCAACGTCAGATCGACAGTGCCAGTCACGCTATAAATAATAGCTTTTTTGATTATTATCAACACTTGGTAAACTGCTTTGATCAAAGCTCAAATCACAGCACCTTTGCTTCCCATCTTTTTGACCCAGCTCATATTATTGACTCTACGTACGATGCAATATGCTATATGATTGCTTACGGCTGGCAGCACTACCAAAGCATGCAGCACTTATTGCATAACACGATTGATGTCACCAGCGAGATTCAGCATTCTATCCGACTCATCGACTATGGCAGCGGCCAAGGTATAGCCACACTTGCATTTATGGATTACTTGGCACAAAACCGTGTCGCCTCAACAACTGCACTTGAGGTGCATCTGATAGAACCCTCTAAAATTAGCGTGGGTATTGCAGTCCTGTTAATTAAGAAGTTAGCAAAGGTACATGGTATAGCCGTATCTATACATTGTCAGATCTGCACACTCGGTCAAGCCTCACTACCCTCACCTAGCACAAATAAAGAGACTTTTCACCTACTCTCTAATATCATAGATATGCATACAGTACACGAAGTCATTGCTGAGCTGGCTTTACAAATGAAATCTTGCAGTAATCAAAACTTCTTGCTGGCTACGTCTCACAACACCTTAGATGCGCAGGTAGGCTATCATATACTGCGCCAAGAGATGGATTTTGTTGATCACTCCTATGAAGATTTCCGCAATGTCACTTGTCCTGTGTACGATTTCGATAAGTTAAGTTGGACGTCCACTACGTTCAAGCAGCGTGCACTTATTATGCAATGGGGCACGAGTTAGTTTTGGGATCGTTATGTTCATAGATCCTGTCAGCTTAATTTATTCAATTAATACCGCCAAAATCTCTCCTAGAAACTTCAATACACCCGATGATTCATAGGCAGTATCATTAGTGGAGTTTTTTATTTTTCTGACAATTCTAACTTCAAAGGCTGCACAACTTTGTTTGCCCTCAACCCTAATAGCACTATCCAATTTGTGCCTTTTTTTGAAGTCTCTGACTTCTTTCACACTGCTAGATGTCAATTGCCAATGGTGTGGATCGACAATTTGACAGCCTATTTTTATAAAATGCGCCAGCATCTCATGCTGTGACTTTTTGATACCGAACTTTAAATAAGATCTTGAAGTAATATGCTTTTGCTTATAGATACTGACAAACTCTCGCAAACTATCTGGCTCCTGCACAGACATCTGATACGCTTTATCCAATGCCATTGTAATAATTGCTTGAGTAGTTTGACCTTTAACTTGCGTAATAAGCTTATCGTTATTGTTTAAACTATTCGCGTTTTGATAAAACGTCTCTGCCGCGAGCAAATGAATGCCATGCTTTACCGCGATATGTTCCAATTCCTTTTCACGTAGTTCTAGCTTGAGATTATCTAACTCTCTTATAAAGCTAATCACTGCATCATATCTTGCATCAATAAAAATAGAACGAGCCTGCGCCTTATCTCCGCTATTATCTTGTTGTATAAACTGATTATTTCTTTCAAGCGCTGTAAATAAAGGAGCATGATGCGCCTTTAGCTTTTTTGCAAAGTAAGGTCTTAATTTGCTCAACGCCACCGCTTTAGTAGATTTGTCATAGGCAGTTTTATCGTGATAATTGACCTTTTGATAATCTATACCAGTAATATTCTGTAGTACCGTAAAAGGTATTTCAATGTTTGCTTGACTTAATTGCTCTCCCGCTAACAGATGTGCAGTATGGATATAATGCTCAAACGTCGTATCACACGTCAGATGACCGACAAAACTTGCTAACCCAAACCAAGCACCCTGAGTTTGATGATAGCCTGCCAGACTGTCAGCAATGTTCTGACAATCTGCCAAGGTATAATCCGTCATCACCTCAGCTAATGCTGAGCCATTGATAGCAAGCGCTAACTGACTAATTGCTGTATGCCTAAAGCTGTGAAACGTATAATTATGATTATCCTGTCCAAGCACGCTATCCCATAGTATGCGCGTCAAGTTGCTAAAAAAGTACGTCGGCAGTGGCTGCTTACCATCCCCTTGTGAAAATAAGTACTTCGCACCTCTTCTTTTTTGCTGCTCAATAAACTGTATGACCGTTACTAGCTCATCTTTCTTTAACAGTACTTTAAGCAATACTCTTCTTCTAGCACTGCTACTTTTCAGCCGTAAATAAGGATTTGGTGTCAGCAAAATACTAAAATCTGAGCTATGCTCGCAGTTTTTAACTTTTATCCCTGCAAGCTCGTTGATACGCATCCCTGTACGGTACGCTAAAATTAATATCGTCTGACATAACAGCTTTTGACTTTTATTTAATTCAGAGACTTTTAGCACATCATGCATGGCTTGATATGTCCTAGGAGATACCATGCTTGCTTTAACGATCTGCTTATTTTGTCCCCATGCAAAACTGACTTCCGGCGCGCCAAAATACTGCATTTGATATCGATGAAAAGCGCGCAGCCGTCCATAAGTATACGACTGAGTATTTTTAAGATCAACTAAACTTGTTGCTTGTTGATCTTCTTTTTTTAAATCATTATCTTTTTCTAATACTTGTCCTGTCTCAGATGATGAATCATCTGAGTCACCTCCTTCACTACTCTTGATATCTTCATTATCAAGCTCAATATCATCTCGATCATCAATAGCATCTTTTTTTAAGACATCAGTTTTGCGCGCATCTTTAGATTTGCTTAAGATAATTTGCTCATACACCTCTTCATAGTCGTTACTCCCCCATTCCTCTAGATCCTCATCCATCGTTAACATTAGCCATTCACGTCCGATACAGCCGACATATTTACTAATTGAGTTAAGGTTGGCTTGGTTGCCATCTAGTAGAGACAATACCCAACTGATTAAACGTGTAGCATTTGGCTGCCCAAAGTCTGCTTGTAGATCAATAAGAGTACGCTGCGCAGATGGTCGAGTTCCTTTCAAACCATCCTGAATAAGCTGAATGATATTTTTGCTAAAAGCAGGATAGCTTTTACTGGGCTTAAAGCTATCATTGGATGATACGCTTTGAGTAAACAGCTGTTGCCATGTAATAGCAGATGAATGTTTTTGAATAGTTTCTTGGTTATAAGTGAGTAGTTGTTTATTAGGTAGTGACGTGCTTTTAAGCTGTCCTTGCATGACCAGACTGCTAGCCCCATCGATAGCACTACCCTCATATTGACGCCAATGAAAATTAGCGTACTTTATAAGCTGTGATAAGTGAATTTTTTGTGCATCGCGGCAAGTAAGTCCAAACTTGTTATTGAGCTCTTTGACAATGGTCTCGAACTGCTTAATTTTGCGCTTGTTGATATCAGTATTGCCCAACGCATATAAAAACATAAGACTAAGATCGTCGGGAACATAAGACATATAACGAGTCAAAGCCTCATCATTATTATTATCTCTGCAACCGTACTTGTCATCCCTAATCTCTAAAGAAATTATAAGCAGAATTTTATCAGCATCTAACTTCTGATAAGGTTTAGTCTGTTTATCTAAATTCGCAAGATACAGTTTTCGTTCACTAAACAGCCATTGATATAATGCTTTTAGTGCATCAACATCGTTTAGACCACCGAACATAATACTACTGTATAAAAAATATGAGACATAATCGTTCGCATTAAACTTACGCTTATTCTGCCAAGTTTGTTGCATATCTTGCCAAGTATTTGAGACTTTTGAACCCTTAACGAACCAGTCACTGCCAATAGTGAGTCGATCACGTTCTGCTATGACAGGAACAATTGGTTCATCTAGCGCGCAATGATTATCTTTGTTATAAGCTCTGACAGCTTGTAAGAACACTTGTCTTGCACGGCGATACTGATTAAACGTTTTGAACTCTTCAGATAGCTTTTCATCAATTTTCTTATAGTGTTTTTCTATTTCAGGTCCATTGGAAAGACGATTCTTATATAAGTACTCAGTGACAATAATTTCTGCTTTTTCGACTAGTTTTTGTTTTTGCCGTTTTAGATTAAATGCTCGACGCTTATGCGACGATAAGTCAGTCATGAAGATCAACCTCTACTTGTATGAGACCTAGCTTTTCGGCCACATGATCTAGCTGTGGTGATAGCTGCGCTTTATATTGACTTATGGGCAGTGAGGACATGGGATGAAATATCTCTTGATCCGCATGTTCATGACCGAATAACGCGCAAATGTATACCTCATCTAGCCTATCTGTCAGCATTGAGCGCAGTTGATGCCGTAGCCAATTGTCTTGATGATAAAGAAAATTACCCAACATTCCTTTGATACGGCTAGGCATGATAGGCTTAAACTCTTGTGATTTGAAGTTGAATACTTGTAAAAAGGGTACTTCCGATTGCATGATTTTTTTGATTGGTAGCGCATATTCCGTATATATCAAATTGTGCACACTAGCAAACTGTTGTATATAGATAATATAGTTTTTTAGCGCTGTTTTTAGAAAGTCACTTATTGGAATGAGACGGCCATGGTCTTCACCTGGTCGTATCGACTTATCTGAGACCCAATAAAGATTGTGACTAAAACTGAACTGATTCAAAAGCCCGGGTGCGTCATTAACAGGTCTAATCCCCGTTTGTATTTGAACAATATGCCAAAGCCAAAGACTGTATGCATTAAACTGTTTTATAAAAGTGTCATTATTAATCTTTAAATCTCGTATTAATGAATGATCATAACTATGTACATTATTAGTCAGTAACTTAAAAAACTTACTACACTTATCATCCTTTAATGACATCTCACTACCAATATATTTTTTCTTACTATTACTAAGCAGCGAAGGCATATGTACAAAGAAAGAATACCGATGAGCTTGCCAAAATCTCAAGCTTTTTGGTCCTAGAGGATGCGATATTGGTTGAACGTTTTGTACTTTATGAAAATAGATGTCTTTTAAACTTTCAAAGCATTGAGCACTCAATAGTATCATTGCTGCTTGATAAGTGTTAATCAAAGAAGCAGTCTTAATACTTGTATAGTAAAGCGCAGATGAATGCTCTACTTCTACTCCAGTCATAATATCAGCATGCAGTGGCTGCCGGGCTTGGTGAGTAATAATAAAAGCTAGTGCTGATTCTATATGCTGACTTGACAATGAATGTAGTGATAGATCATCTTTGAGCGTTTTCAATAAGCTTTCAACTGCACCTTTGTCTACTACAAAATTAAATCGTAAGACAGCCTGCAAAGGCGGCGGTATAGGTAATCTAAAATTGTTGCTATAACTTTTTTTATGTCTTTTTATCTTGCCCCTTCGATTCAACGTAACATTGATACTATTTTTAATACTGGTATCGCCATTATCTTCTTTTACCAAAAACTGCCTCTGACTATTACTGTTGCTAATCTCTTCAATAATCGTACTTATCTGTCTACCCGTTAACATCGATAATAACAGTACTGTAGATAACCGACGTTCTGAAAAATCACCCTGTCTTATTAACACCCATAATCTAGCAAACAGACGTTGATAGTTAGCTACCTTAAGTAATCTTGTATTGCTCGCAAATAAAAATCGATTTCGTTTACTATGTAGATAATTAGTTTTGACCTGAAACTGCTGTAGTTGTGAAGATTTCGCAGTTTTCTTGTGCGGTGTAAAGTTATTATCTAGAAGAGCCACAGGATCATCGTCTGCTAGATTTTCTGATGCGACAACGTTATTATTTTTATGCTCGACCTTAAAACGAATTTTGCGAGTTATCTCATCTATATAATTTAACGTCTGATCATCTCTTATTTTCTCCGACTTTTTATTCGATTTATAGTTTTTCTCAATAAAACTTTTGTTGCTAATAACAACTTCATAAGCGAGTCTTATCTGAGCTATCTTTGCAGTTAGATGCGTAGTTTTTGCCTTACCTGCTTGCTCTTCATAACGTTTGTTCTCTTCATATTCCCTAATAGCTTTGAAATGACTGTTAACGTTGTGAGATAATGAATGAATATCATATAGCGTCTCCAAAATGTCCTCTTGAAATGCACTTTTATTCAATCCCATTCTAATGCGAACACCAAGCTTATTTATTTTCTTATAGTGTTTATCCTGTCGCATCGCTATCCGTAACATTAGTTGTAAGTACTTACTGAGAAACCCCCATGACTTGTCACTATACGACTTTTCACGATACTGGTTCGAAAACTCAGCCAACATATAGGATATTGCCCATGTGTCCGTCTGATGAGCAGACTTCACCTGAGCTATGATCTCGTTGCACTCATCTTGATTGAGCACCGTTGCTTCATAATTCGATTCAATGTTATCGATATCAAATAGATAGCAAGGAGACAATAACACTAATTTAAAAACGAATGATTGCACGCTGTCAGATAAAGGTGAGTCGTCCGGTACAACTCGCTTTATCAAAGCTTTGAGATCATGAGCACTAATAGTCTCAACTACAGAGTATTCACTATTATTCATCTAACCATTCCGACGCTGGTGGTAGTCCAGTTTTCTTCTGTTGCACTAATATAGCGCCTCTTTGATAGTCATATTGATCACTGTCAATACCGGCAAAATAACAATAATCTTGTATACGTAAGCTATCACATCCCATTAGTTCTTTAAGAATCGACTGAGCACAATATTCCTTTAGATGTTGCCATAACAATACATGATTGATATCGCGATAAAAGCATAAGTCTAATACTTCTGCCCAAGCCATCTTAGTTATCTGCTGGTCATGACCTGCGATAACTATGAAAGGCTGACTCAGCTTGGACTCATTCTGAAAAATTTGTGACATGCGCTCGAAGTTATCAAAATATAAATAGTAGTTTTTATCGCTATCGAAAATCATTTTAATAGCTGGCTTAAAATATTTATCGACACTAATCATATGAATAAAAGATTTTTTGGGGTGAAATTTTCGCCAGACATTATGTGCAGATAACGCACTAGGATGAACTGTTATATTTGTTTTAGATGGGATCAAAAAACGATGACGCGCTGTATTTTTTTGTGTCATCCCACATCTCCATAAACCTGACTTACGTTATATACAAATAAAAATTAGACCTTTTTCTGCAATGCTCATTCACATTTGAAACGAATCTCAAAAATTATTATGTAGTTTTATACTCAGATAATATATAAAAAATCTGTTCATAAAAAATAATCACTGATGAGGGAGGCGACATTTACATCGTAGACAAAAAATAGTTTGGTGTCAATATTAACAAAAACACCGTGTCTAAAATATGACTCTAACTTTATTATATGCTATTATTAAAAATATAATAATGAAATTTAAATCTCTAAAATCCTTTAATATCAAGGTATATAGCTTAAAGCACTTTAAATAAAAATAGTCCGATACCATTGCCAAGGTTGGGGTCGAGAGTTCGAATCTCTTATCCCGCTCCAAATATAGCTCGATCAGAGCAGAAAGCCTCACTTCTCTTTATATGAGTAGTGAGGCTTTTTTTTGTCCATTTTTCGGGGGCTGTAGCGAGATTTAATGTTGGCAGGTCAGTGTAACTATTAAGATTATCTAATATATTAAAAGCTCGAAAATCAGCACCGTGATCAAACTATAGAAAGTGAAGTATAAAAACAACCCTATAAACTGCATCTAGCTTATAGGGCCGTTTCTACTTAAAGTTTATCGCGCAATATTATAATAGCGTATTTATTGATCAATTAACGCTCCAAGTGTAGATATTGCAGATGGCATTCGTACTGATGCAGAATATCGACCAGCACTTGCTCTTTGGTATAGCCAACCAAGTCGTACTCTTGCGAACCATCATTTAAGAACACCTCGGCACGATAGTAGTACTCTGCATGCTTGGTTGAAGTATTTAATGTGAAGTTCGGGCGTTCAGCTTTAATTAGATTGACCTCATAAATAAAATCATCTTCGTCACCATGACCGACGCGCAGCTTTATACCATCGATCTGACCATTATCTTTATCCATACCGGCATCTATATTTTCACTGATATTACCAACATTATGACTCTCTAAAGAAGTATTAAGGCCACCTGCTTTCAGCTCTTGTTCGACTTCGCTCATTGCTGGCATAACAATATTTTGCAAAAACCTTCCCACTTGCGCATGCCCAGGAAAGCTGACAATACGTTGTAGACGCGCCTTCCAGCTTTTACCATTATCCAGAACATTGGCTGTACCCACAGTGCTAGCTTTGCGTTTATTACCCTCTTCTTTTAGCGACTTCCACATCGACATCATGTAGAGCACAAGGATAAGCGAAAATGGCAAACCAGCAATCACGGAGACAGACTGTAAGGAAGCAAAGCCTCCAGCAAACAGTAAACCTAAGGTGATCAGACCCGTTGCTGCTGCCCAAAATAAACGCAGCCAAACAGGCGCATCGGTATCATTAGTCATGCCTCTTGAGCTTAGGTTCGCTAGTACTAAAGCGCCTGAGTCAGCTGAAGTTACAAAAAATATAAGACCAATTATTACACCTGCAAATGACAAAGCATCACTGTATGGAAAGTACTCAAATAAGGCGAACATGCCCATCGCCGCATCATTAACAGCGATTTCGCCAAGCTCAGTTGCCCCATTAGCTACTAAATCTATAGCTGAATTACCAAAGATGGAAAACCAAGCAAAGATAAAACCAAGCGGGATAAACATCACGCCAAACACAAATTCACGTAGAGTGCGACCACGGCTAATACGCGCAATAAACAAGCCTACAAAAGGTGCCCAAGCTACCCACCATGCCCAGAAAAATATCGTCCAGCCTGATTTCCAATCAGCACCAGCAGTACCATCATAGGCATACACATCAAAGGTCTTATAAACAATAGTTTGAAAATACTGACCAATACTTTGAGTGAAAGTATTTAGCAAATAAATCGTATTACCCATCACCAATATTGCTAACAATAGCAAAGTTGATGCTAGCATATTGAATTCTGATAGACGGCGCACTCCTCTTTCTACACCCGTCATAGCCGAGATAGCCGCAGCAGCAACCACCCCCAAGATAATAAGACTCTGCACCATTTTACTGGATTCAAAACCAAAGACATGGGTCAAGCCTGCATTGGCCTGTAATACCCCAATACCTAAACTGGTGGCGATACCCATCAACGTACAAACGACGCCAAAGGTATCAATACTATCACCCAGCCAGCCCTTGATTAAGCGCTCACCAAATATTGGTGTCAATGGTGAACGTAGCGCCAGTGGCTTGTTTTTGCGATAGGCAAAGTAGGCTAATGCCATCCCGATTAGGGCATAAATCCCCCAGCCGTGTAGACCCCAATGTAAAAAGGTCTGCGACAGTGCTTCACGCATGGCCGCCTCACTGGCAGGCTCAAGCCCCGTATGCGGCGTCAGATAATGCATCAACGGCTCAGACGCACCAAAGAATAATAAATCAATGCCGATACCGGCGGAAAAAAGCATCGCTGCCCATGCCAAAAAGGGAAACTGGGCTTTTTCATGGTCTTGCCCAAGCTTAATATCGCCGTATTTAGAAAAGCCCACAAACAACGCAAAAATACTATAAGCAGCTACCACCAACATGTAGTACCAGCCAAAACTTTCTGATACCCATGCCATGCCAGAGCTAAGCAAGGTCTCACTATAGTCTGGAAACGCAATCGTCCAGATTATTAATAAAATAGAAATAATAGCTGAGCCTAAAAAAACCGTTTTATTTAGACTCAGGGGTTTCGTCGCATCTTCTGATGGCGAGCTGTACATAAAAGACCTCAATAGGTAAATTAAACAGGGTCTGATATTGCTTTGTCCGTCATAATTTCATCAACGTATGATGCACAAAGCAGTACCAATAAATAAAAACTGCTATATAAGTTTTGCTAGTTAAATAGCAGAGTAAATGATTAAAAACTCAACCATAAAGGTATAAGCCTTCTTAAACATACGCATTGACAAAAAAGACCTTTACTGTGAAAGGCCTTCTTATTCAGATTGTCTTATATAAATCATTGTCCAATAGCTGATTCAGTTGTTTAAACTACAGAGCTATAATCACGCATCGGCTCCGCTCTTAGCGGTGCGCCATTTGCGACATAATAAGCAGCTGTCGAGCGTGGCAACTGCACGCCGCGCATCTTATCGACAATTTTTTCAGCGAGCATAATAGTGGTCGCATTAAGATTGCCACTGATGATATTTGGCATAATAGACGCATCAACGACTCGCAAGCCATCAATACCGTGCACTAGCCCTTCGCCATTGACTACCGAATCATTGCCTTCACCCATTGGACAAGTACAGGAGGGATGGTAAGCGGTCTCACTATTATTACGGACGTATTCATCCAATTGTGCATCGGTTACTAAATCATCGCTTGGCGAGATGGCTCGGCCACGATATGGATCAAGTGCTGGCTGATGCATAATCTCACGAGTGATACGCATAGCAGCACGGAACTCTTGCCAGTCTTGCTCATGAGACATATAGTTAAACAAGATACTTGGATGAGCGCTTGGATCTTTAGAAGTCAGCTTAACCCGACCGCGACTTGGTGAGCGTAATGAACCCACATGCGCTTGGAAGCTATGAGACTTAACTGCACTGCGGCCATCGTAACGCACCGCTAATGGCAAGAAATGATACTGAATATTAGGATGGGTAAACTTCTCATGAGTACGGATAAAGCCGCCACCTTCGAACTGATTCGAGGCCCCAAGTCCTGTACCCATAAATAGCCATTCCGCACCAATCGCTGGCTTATTCCACCATTTATTGGCAGGAGCAATCGAGACCGGCAGCTTACACTCATACTGCATATACAGCTCTAAATGGTCTTGTAGATTATTACCAACACCTGGCAAGTCCAGTATTTCTGTCACACCCACCTCTTTGAGCCATTGACCAGGACCAAGACCTGAGCGCTGCAACAGTTGCGGTGACGCAATAGCGCCTGAAGAGACTACCACTTCACGAGCCGCATAGAACTTTTTAGTTTGTCCTTGATGTTCAACTTTGACCCCGACAGCACGCTTGCCATCGAATAAAATCACATCAGTGAGTGCACCAGTCAAAATAGTGATATTGCTACGGGGCTTGGCACGGTCAAGATAACCACGAGCCGTTGAGGAACGGCGACCATTGGGGGTCACAAAACGATCCATTGGCCCAAAACCTTCTTGTTGATAGCCATTTAGATCATCAGTGTGTGGATAGCCAGCTTGTACGCCGGCTTCAATCATGGCTTCAAATAGCGGATTGACTCCCCGCTTTGAGGTAGTTATCTCAACGGGACCACCCACTCCGTGATAATCGTTCTCACCAGCATCATAGTTTTCTAACTTCTTAAAGTAAGGTAAGCAATTTAAATAGCTCCAGTCCTCTAAACCTTTAATCTTCGCCCAATCGTCAAAATCTAAGGCATTACCACGGATATAGCACATACCATTAATTAAAGATGAGCCGCCAAGTCCTTTGCCACGTCCGCAGTCCATGACACGGTTATTCATATATGGCTCAGGATCGGTTTTATAACCCCAATTATAAGTCGTTCCTTGCAAAGGTATGGCGAGTGCTGCTGGCATCTGAGTGCGAAAGTCTAAGCGATGATCTGGACGACCCGCTTCTAACAGCAACACTTTAATGTTGGCATCTTCAGTCAAGCGGGTGGCCAGCACGTTTCCTGCTGAACCTGCGCCGACAATGATGTAGTCATACTCAGCTGTGGTTGATGTCATAAAACGCTCCATAATATTAAAAAATCCATCATTTCATATCAGTAAGGCGGTACTAAAAGGAAAAATCAATCCTAATGAACCCGCCTTACTGATTAAGAATCTTCACACAAATGATTAAAATACCGATTCAAACGCACCCAACTCTACTTGAATAGATTTGGTCTGAGTATAGTGCTCAAGAGCTTCAATACCGTTTTCGCGGCCAATGCCCGAATGCTTATATCCGCCAACTGGCATTTGAGCCGGTGACTCACCCCAAGTATTTAACCAGCAGATACCCGCTTCAATCTGACCTATAACCCGATGCGCTCGGGTCAAATCAGTCGTTACGACTCCGGCTGCCAAACCATACTCGGTATCATTAGCACGGCGAATGACTTCTTCTTCGGTCTCATAAGTCAATATCGACATCACCGGACCAAAGATTTCCTCGCGCACAATGGTCATATCATCGCTACAATCGGTAAACACCGTCGGAGCTACAAACGCACCATTAGCAAGATCACCTGAAGTGATACGTTCACCGCCCGTTAAGAGGCGTGCACCACTGGCTTTACCTTGCTCGATATAGCCAAGTACGCTTTCCATATGCGGGAAACTGACCAATGGGCCCATGTTGATATTCTCATCCATCGGATCACCTAATTTAATACGTTTAACACGTATCAAAATTGCCTCTTCAAACTTAGCTTGCAAGTCCTTCGGGATAAACACACGAGTACCATTGGTACAAACCTGACCACTGCTATAGAAGTTCGCCATCATGGCGATATCAGCAGCGGTATCGATATCAGCATCTTCAAATATGATTAATGGCGACTTACCACCAAGCTCTAGGGTCACGTCTTTAAGCGAAGATGATGCCGCACTCGACATGACTTTCTTACCCGTTGGCACACCGCCGGTAAATGAAACTTTGGCGATATCAGGATGCTGGGTTAACGCCTCGCCTACTTTATAATCGCCTTGCACGACGTTAAAAACACCATCTGGCAAACCTGCCTCAGTAAAGATTTCCGCCAGTTTGAGTGCTGTTAACGGCGTAACTTCTGAAGGCTTGAAAATCATTGCGTTACCTGCGGCCAATGCAGGACCCGCCTTCCACATGGCAATTTGGATCGGATAGTTCCATGCGCCAATACCAGCGACCACACCGAGCGGCTCCTGACGGGTATAAACAAAGCTGCTATTACGTAGCGGAATCTGACGACCTTCAATCATTGGTGCAAGACCAGCATAATACTCAACAACATCAGCGCCGGTGACAATATCCACATATTTAGTCTCAGAGTACGCTTTACCCGTGTCTTTGGTTTCAAGTAATGCCAGCACATCATTTCGTTCGCGTAATATCTCAACTGCCTTTAACAAGATACGGCTACGTTCAACTGGCGTCATCGCCGCCCAAATCTTTTGACCTTTTTGCGCCGCTTTTACCGCTTCATTAATCTGCCCATCGGTGGTTTGCTGAATGGTGGCAAGCACCTCACCCGTCGCTGGATTAATATCTTCAAAAGTAGTCAATGCATTATCGACAGCCAGATAACGGCCGTTAATATAAGCGGTTTGTACTTGTTCTAAGTCGATGATATCGGTTAAATTATTTAGGTTTTTCTTTGTAGCTGTCATGAATTCTCCTTAGGGCGACTGGCAAACTCTGTAAAAAGCTTCACCAACAAATGTCGTCTTGGGTTAAATGTTAAAATAAAAGTTATCTTTATGAATACTTTAATCAAAGCCATGTTGCGTCATCTTTATTAGACGCTCACGCAAAGACTTTTTATCCGATATGTTGATACCTGAAAAATCAGAAAGCCAAATACCATCAGCAACTAAGCGCACCATACATAGCGTTTCGGTATTATCGGTAGCTTTATGCTTCTCTAACTGCTCATTTGACCACTTGGCCCACAGCTCCCGCAGCTCACGATCACCTAGCATCAATACATATAAAGTGGCTTGGCTATTAAACTTTTTTTGGCTCTTTTCACCTAAGCTAATCGTGGCATCTATATAAGCTCGAGTAAAAGAGCCATAACTGACAGGATCTTTAGCGATGGCTTGATTAACTTCTGCTTCAAACTTGGCCATCGCATCATAAAAGACTTCTAGAATGAGGGCATTTTTGGTAGCGAAATGGTGCATCACTCCACCTTTAGTTACCCCAACTGCGTCAGCCACTGCTTGAAAGGTAACCTTAGACAAACCTTGCTCCAAGGTTATGCGTGCCGCCTGATCAAGCAGTGCACGACGCACCACTTCAGGCTGTTTTTTACGTTTATACGCATTTTCTGTTTCCATAATAGTACCCCCTATTCAGACCGTAGGTTCATTATTGCGGCCTCGCCTACAATCATACTAATCTGCGCAGCTTTTCTTCTTAATTAAGCACGAGCTAATAAACAAAAGAAACCGTATGGTCGGTATTTTATAGAAATACTATAGTAATGTGAAGGGAAAATGTATATTTCTATACAGCTTAACTTTTAATTCTAAACTCTTTATTTAGTATTACTAATCTTAGTATAGCGTGATCAAAATTCAGAAAATAGCATAGTTTTTAGAACACATCCTGATATCTTATATAGGGAATATAAGCCTAAAAATTTGCTTATGAACGGCTATTACTATTATCATATAAACGCAGTATTTTAAAAACAAAAAGACAATAACCTAAATCGGAGTAAATAATGATTACCCATGTACCTGATGTGACTTTTAAAACTCGTGTTCGTGATGAATCTATCGGAGGAGACAACCCCTTCAAATGGTATGACCTAACCACAGATGAGTTATTTGCCAATAAAAAAGTGGTGGTGTTCTCACTACCTGGTGCCTTTACACCAACTTGTTCGACCAGCCATCTCCCTCGTTATGAAGAGCTTTATGATGAGTTTAAGGCGTTAGGCATAGATGAAGTCGTTTGCGTTTCTGTTAATGATGCGTTCGTCATGTATCAATGGGGCCTAAAGCAAAATCGTGAAAACGTTTTCTTGCTTCCTGATGGTAATGGTGAGTTCACCCGTAAAATGGGTATGCTTGTTGATAAGAGTAATCTTGGCTTTGGTATGCGCTCATGGCGTTATTCGATGTATGTCGATAATAAAGCCATCAAAAAAGTGTTTAAGGAGCCTGATTTTGGTGACAACTGCCCAATAGACCCCTTTGAAGTATCAGATGCAGACACCATGTTAGAGTATTTGAAAAGTAATGCTTAACCACATTGACGCTTGACTGTTGTTGTCAGGTGTTAGTGTTATCAGACATCGATAGATGCTCTGATACTATTGAACTGCCGAACTGCGTAGCCCTTAAATATAAAGGCTACGTAGTTTTTTAATGGTTTTTAAAAGAATGATAGCCCTATATAGGTTATCATTGCTTTTAAGACACCGTATATAACCACAAATACGCATGAATACGAGGAAAAACCTTATGGCAAAATTAGAATCAAATACCGAATTAGAAGCCGCCGCATTTCGTCGTTTATTGGCTCATCTAGACGAGCGTAAAGACGTACAAAATATTGATCTGATGATCCTTGCAGACTTTTGTCGCAACTGTTTATCCAAATGGTATAAGGCGGCTGGTGAGGAGCGTGGTATTGAAATCGACTACGAGGATGCGCGCGAGCTTATTTATGGTATGCCCTACTCTGAGTGGAAAGAGAAGTATCAACAAAAAGCCACACCAGAACAGTTAGCACGCTTTAATGAAATTGAAGCTGCCAAGAACAAGGGTGATAAGGAGTAACACTAGTTACCCGTACTCTAGGTTAGAAGCAAACCATGCAAGGCACTAATGAAAAAGGATAATAAAGTGTCACAGGCTCAGATCATTACCGAGAACCGCTTCCCCTACCAACATCACAAAACAGCACCTTAAAAACACTCACATTTATGGGCTATTTGGAAGGGATTTCTTTTTTATTGTTATTAAGGGTTATTAGATGTTATTAGGCATCGCCATGCCGTTAAAATACATAATGGGCTTTCCAGAAGCTGTAAAATATATTGGCATGGCACATGGTGTTTTATTTATCGCTTATATCCTAATCCTGATAATCGCAGCTACTACAATAAAAATGCCTCTGTGGGCGATACCAGCGGGCGTACTTGGATCTTTTTTGCTCTTTGAGTCGTTTATATTCGATCATTTATTAAAAAAGCATTTAGCAAAAGGCGCTAAGATTTGATATCTATTTTGATATCTATCTTTAACGTCTGACAAATTGTTAATCGGGACGGTCTTGAGGATTGAATAAATCAGCATAGTTCAAATTAAAACCATCCCTCTTCCAAAAGGCGCTCAGTATTACTCACCTTAAACCCCTCGCACAAGTCATAAAAAGCTATTGGGTCTTCAACATTATCCAGCAACTCTCGTTTATTAAGCGCCACAAACAAAGCTAGCGCATAAGCCGAACTATGAATAGATTTTTTGGGATTAAACTCAATATCAGTAAAGGCTTGATAGCTCATAACCTCTTCATGCAGCTGAGTATTCTGCTTTAAAGCATTGACATACAGCCAATCATAAAACATAGTCAAGGGCTCTATCTGCCATTCCATACCAAAATCATTGTAGCCAATAAGCTTGCCTGAATTTTGCAAGCGCTCATCCTTTTTGGCTTGTCTTGGCGGCGCGGTCAGCAAATCAGGGTAAGGCCCGCCGTGCTCAAAAACTTTACTGGCTTGAAAGATGTTTTCGACACTATGCTGCTCACCATTATTTTCAGTTAGCTTTAGGCTCAGCGGACTGAGCAGGAAACTCAACTTGTTACCCGACTTACTAGATAGCTCTAACACATGGTTAAATCCGTACTTTTTGCGAATCACTTGATGCAAATCATTGATAGACTTTTTCTTTTGTCTACTAGCAAATCCCACATGGCGCTCAAATCTAACCATGTCGGTTTTTACTAGATTGTCACTGTTGACTCTAGGCATGAAGACTGGTCTTTGTTCTACAGCGTTTTGTTTCTGTTCCATAAATTTCTATCTTTATCTTATAACGATTTGCATTATATCAGTAGCTTGTTATAAATGTTTTTTGATAATCATTTTTATGACTATGTTTTCTATAATTGTTAGAGTGAATAACAGATCAGATGATCTAGCTAGGCTTTTGTGCCAACATAGTCGCAAACTGTAATTGAGCGCCATTGTGCATGGTGCCAACATCTTCATTATACTTAATTAGCTCCCAACCCTCATAAAACTCACGCAATTGTCCTTCGTTTAAGGTAAATGGAAAGTTAATAGGGCACGGGTATGCTGGCGTATCCATCGCACAAACAATCAGATTATAACCTTCAGGCTTAGTACGCTGTTGCATATCAGCAATGACAGCGTCAACGCGAGCGGGATCAAGAAACATCAAGGTTACCGTACAGGAAATAAAACCGTAATCTGCATCGAGATTTGCCCGATTGATATCGTACACTTCAGCTTTAATATTTGTCAGCTCTTCTTGCTTAATGATATCTTCCAGCATATGAATGGCGCTAGGATTGACATCTATCGCCGTAACATCGAACCCGAGTTGGCTGAGGTATAAAGCATTACGGCCGTTAGAGCAACCCATATCTAACGCATCGCACGGCTCAATAATTTGGCAAGCCTCTACCACTTCACTGTGGGCAGGATTCAGGCCGTAACGGCTATTAAGATCAACGGTCATGGTAGTCTCTTAAAGTTAAAATGAAGATTTATCATAGCATTAATTAAGGTCTTTTAAAGAAGGAGGAAAAACCACCACGTCATCATTTTCTTGCCAAGGCTGATATTTGATCATTATTTGCAAAAAGAGCGGATGCTCTAGCCATTTTATGAGCCACTGCTGCAAATTGGGATAATCTAAGCTATAAAACACTTCACGATCCACATGAGCAAATTGGCGAACAAAAGGCATGATACCAATATCAGCAATGCTTACTTTATCTCCCAGTAAATAAGGGTTTTCGGTTAGCAGCTCTTCTAAAACCTGTAAAAAGACTTCGCCCTGCTTACGATACTGTTCTTGGGTCATCTCAGGATGACGATCCGCATACTTATAACGATCCAGCCAATACTTAAATTCATTATCGTTTTTATCGATCAGCGCATTAGCCTGAATCAAAGTTTTTATATCCAATAGCGTTTGTGGGTCTTGTTGCTCAAGCGCCCACTCCATTATCTCTCTGCTCTCTTCGATCACCGTGCCATCAGACAACTGCAAAACCGGCACCGTACCTTTTGGGCTAATCGCTAGCATCTGAGCCGGTTTGTTTTTTAACACTATTTCTCGCAGCTCCACCTGTAACCTGGCAAATAAGATACCGAGACGGGCGCGCATAGCATAGGGACAACGACGAAAGGAATAAAGCCGAGGAAGTAAGCAAGTCATAGATATTTTCGCAGTAATAAAAGTTATAAACTAATCGCTCTACTTTAGCATTTCTGCCAAGATATCGCACTTAATCAAGTATGGCGAGCTATAGCAGAACCTAAAAGCTAGATTATTGATTAAAATCAACCTTACCTCGCAAAGCTTTAGTTCTACCACGCTGAGTTTTTTGATCGACACGTTTACGTTTAGCACTCTTACTGGGTTTAGTCGGCTTCCTAGGTTTATTCACCTGAGTGGCTTTAATTATAAAGCTTCTAAGCCGCTCAAGTGCATCGACTCTGTTTCTCTCTTGAGTGCGATACTGCTGCGCTTTGATAATCAACACCCCGTCTTTATTAATGCGGTTGTCTTTACTGGCAAGCAGCCGCTGTTTATGAGTGTCGCTGAGGCTTGAAGCATTGATATCGAAACGCAGATGAATGGCAGAAGCGACTTTATTGACATTTTGCCCGCCAGCCCCTTGCGAGCGGATGGCGCTAATCTCTACATCATTGTCGTTGAGACTGATGTTATTATTGATAAAAATCATAGTTTATTTTGTTCAGAATAATTAATAATCGTTCATCATAAACCATTATCTAATAGTCTGCTACTTGAGTCGCTATCGTTGAGCCCCATACCTTATTAGAGGACCGCACTAAAGCGCTGGCAAAGTTAAAGGTATTCAGATTCTAATTCACCCTTAATAAAGGCGACTAAAGTAGTATTATGTCAACTAAAATATTCGATGTGATTGTGATTGGCGGTGGTCAAGCAGGTCTAGCCGTAGGCTATTATTTAAGGCGAGCCGAGCTGGATTTCATAATTCTAGACAATCAACAGCAAAGTGGCGGCGCTTGGCGACATACTTGGCCATCGCTACGGCTGTTTTCACCTGCTTGGATGAGCTCCTTACCGGGGAGATTGATGCCACAATCTAAAGAGGGCAAAAACCCGCATCGTGATGAAGTCCTAAGCTATCTTGCTGATTATGAACAGCACTATAAGCTACCTATCTATCGCCCGTATGACGTGCAAAGCGTAGAGCGTGATGATCAAAATGACTGTCTGCGTGTCAGCGATGGTCGCTATACTTGGCTGGCTAATGCGGTAGTGAGCGCAACAGGCACGTGGAATAATTACTACATTCCAGATATTCAAGGACGACAAGACTATCTCGGTGAGCAGCGCCATTCTGCTCATTACCAAGGTCCAGAAGCTTATAAAGGAAAACGAGTTTTAGTAATCGGTGGTGGTAATTCGGGGGCGCAGATTTATGCTGAATTGGTTCAATTCGCTGATGCGAGCTGGGTGACACGTGAACCTCCGCAATTCTTACCAGACGATGTCGATGGACGTGCTTTATTTGATAGAGCCACAGCGCGTATTACCGGTCAATATAATAGCGATAGTGCTGACGAAGATAACAGCGATAAACACCGTCTCGTCGATATTAACGTTGGCAATATTGTTATGGTACCAGCGGTTAAAAAAGCACGAGATAAAGGGTTATTAACTACGCTACCAATGTTTAGCCGCTTAACCCAGCAAGGCGTCGTTTGGAGTGATGGTCGTAAAGAGTCAATAGATGCTATTATTTGGTGTACTGGTTTTGAGCCCGAGCTTGAGCATTTAGCGCCTTTAGGCGTCATTGAAGAAGATGGCAGCATATTAAATAAACAAGGACAAGCGCTCAAAGAGCCTCGGCTGTGGTTATTTGGCTATGGCAATTGGGCCAGTCCCGCCTCTGCCACTCTCATAGGCGCTGGACGTAGCGCTAGAGAAAACGTCCCAGTCTTATTGGAATTTTTATCTAATAATAATTAACGGAATAATGAGCTGAAGCTTTATGAGATTAGAGGGTGTCAAGTTATGGGTTGTTAAATCACTTAACAGCCATACGAACCCAGCTTTTATATCAATAGAGCTAGTCGCCATTAACAAGCCTATAGCAACTAGCATAACGAATTTTCACATTCTTAAAAAACTCAAGGCTGATAATTTTATTATCAGCCTTGAGCATCATACTATCACCACAGCTTGTTACGACCAAGGAAAAGGCTGAACCTGCACTTGCTCACCAGCGGATAGATTGCCTTCATCTTTTGCCAACACCATTAGACAATTAGCTTGGCTAAATTGCTTAATACGATGGGACTGCTGCTTGGCAAAGCTCTTAACTTGCAGTTTACCGTTGTTATCCTGCGATAAAACACCACGCTGAAAGTCAGTACGCCCAGCTGACTTTTTAACCTCATTTTCAAGCGTTGCTGGCATCGATAACGTCAATGGTAAATCATCAGCACGTACTCCCGATAATTGCCATAATGCTGGAATAACGAACTGCAAAGTGCCCACTATAGTAGATAAGGGGTTACCGGGTAAACCAAAGTATAATACAGGCTTGAGCAAGTCTTTATTTAATTCACCAAAGACAAAAGGCTTACCTGGCTTCATAGCTACTTTATAATGATTTATCTGACCCAATTGCTCAATTACGGTAGTTAAAAAGTCATAATCACCAACGGATACACCGGCTGTCGAGATTAAAACATCACACTCTTGCATGGCAGCAGTGACCGCATTAGCCGTTTTATCTAAATGATCAGGAATAATGCCATAGTCATGAATGGTAACGGGCAAGTCAGCTAGCAGACTTTTAAGCGTGGGAGTATTGGAGTTATAAATCTGTGCCGAATTATCTAGAGTATCCCCTAAAGCGACTAGCTCGTCACCGGTAGCTAACACCCCCACAGTTATGGGCTTAAACACTTCAACCTTATCGATTCCCAAGTTAGCAAGCAGGCTAATATCAGCAGGGTTCAGGCGTTTACCGGTTTTAAGAACCACTTCACCCGACTCAATCTCCTCGCCTTGCTTACGGATATTATTATCAATTTTGGCAGCTTGGGTAAGCGTTATCGCATAAGGTTGGGACTTATCAAGATGGTTTTTGATTGCGTCAAAGTCAGTATTTTCTTGCATGATGACGGTATCGCAGTCGTTAGGAACAACCGCACCGGTAAAGATACGAATACCCTGACCCGATTGTAAATCGCCAGTAAAAGGGCTACCCGCCTGCGATTCACCCACGATCTCGATAGTATTATCTTTTGAGAGATTACTTCCCTTAGCCGTAGCATAACCGTCCATAGCCGATAAGTCATTTCTAGGTACGCTAAAAGGTGAAATGATATCTTGGGCCAAAATATGGTTTTTACTTTCCAAAAGCTCAAAGGTCTGTGTAGCTCGTTTGCTTAAAGGAGAGTCATCTTGGTTGTAATTACTAATACGCTCAGTAATAGCATGCTGGAGCTGTTCAACGGTAATCATTATATTTATACTCACTTATGTACAATAAATAGAAACCATCTTATCAAGTATGGGTGAATTTATACAAGCAGGATTAGCTAACTAAGGTGGACAACGCCTCTCTGTCAGCGATAACAAACTGTTCTGCTAAAGCTACCAATGCGGGGTAAAGATCCGTTTGTACTCTTATTCTCTGGCAGCGCTCATTAAACTTCGGTAGCCAATTCAGTAACGCACTATCTAAAAACTCTACCTGCTCTTGAGCTAAAGTCAGCATATCTGAGCCTGAGTTATTACTACTATTGATCCACAAGCTCATAACCATAAAATAAACACTCACATGATCATCAGGCTCACGGAATTCAGGGTTTAAACTTAGCTGCTGACTCTTGAGGAATTGACGCATTTGCTTGACTGGCTCACCATATAAGTGCTTATCCTCACTTAAGTAATACGAGGCATAAGGAGGCGCACTATCATCGCCACTCAGTAAAAATATCTGGGCAAAGTCAGCCGCAAGCTCGAGAGCACGATCTTGTTTAGGTAGCTTATTTAAATCACTAATAGCGGCTTTTACCCGGTTGCTCTGCTCTTCAAGATCAAGGCTAACAAAAGCTTCATGAATGCTTTCATAAACTTGGTTTTGTTGCCACTGCTCTAGAGTTGTAGTAGTCAGCTCACGTGCAAAAATATCTGCAAACCAGCGATAGAGTGCAGAACGAGCAGTATTAGCAGCTTGCCATTCTGTCGTTGCATCCATTGTGGTATCTATTGAACTATCGGTTGAAATAGTCATTTTATATCCAATTGTCTTATTTTTATTTATTAATAATAAAGGGTAAGGAGTAATGCCTTTATAAACCATAACTAGTTGATAGTTATAATCTACAAAGGCATTCTGGGTATACTCCACAAATTAGTAGCTGTCAGTGAACTAATAACTTATATAGCTTTAAACTGCTAGCACCCGTTTATTGAGCTCGAGCTGATGTTTCAGGACTACCATCTGGTCTAACATAAGTAGGACCACCGAAAGAGGTTACTGCTGGCGCTGTACCCACAAACTTCTCCATCTCTACGATACAAGTATTCGCACTAGGTGCTTGTGCCAAACTTGAAGTACCAATATCCAAAGTTACCGTATTGGGATCTCCGTAGGTATCTAAGGCACCAAGCTCAGGCCCTGTTGGTCCATACCATGCGCCCTCTTGAATACGAATGATACCTGGCGGGAAGTTGTCTGAAATAACCGCACCAGCCAATAGTTGACCGCGATCATTGAAGACTCTGACCAAGTCGCCATCTTTAATACCACGAGCGGCTGCATCTTCAGGTCCCATGTAGCAAGGCTCACGGCCCTGTACGGTATAAACCGCACGGCGTTCCTCAGACTCACAAGTTTGAGAGTGCAAACGGGTATCTGGGTGGACAGATTGCAACCACAGTGGATGCTTATCAGAACCGGGGCCACCGTGAGAGCGCTCAGCCTTCTCCATCCAAATAGGATGACTCTTACAATCATCATAGCCGTAGCTACCGATAGTGCGGCTGTTAATTTCAATAAAGCCGGACGGTGTACCTAGAGCATTAACCTCAGGATCTTCACGGAAGTCGGCATGACGTACCCAGTTCTCACCTTCTGGAAATAAAACGTAACCTTTTTCCCAAAACTCTTGGAACGGCGGCATGTAAAAGTCTTTTTTCAAGTTGTCAGCACGGCACTCAGTATAAATTTGTTCAACCCACTGCATCTCATTCATCTGACGACTGTATTCGAGTTCACGATCCATACGTCTAGCAAACTCGCGCCAGATATCAAAGTCTGATTTTGATTGGTACAGCGGCTCGACTAACTTATGCATAGCAATAACCCCGCGGTTACTGTAGGAACCATAAGCATCAAGGTCATTACGCTCATAAGGCGTACAGGCCGGTAATACAATATCTGCAAATCGGCAGGTAGCTGTCCAGTTATAATCAACCGCTACTACGGTTTCCACATTGAAGTAAGCTTCTTTCATGCGGTTACGATCTTGGTGACGATGCCATTGGTTACAACCTGAGAAGATGCCCATTTTGTAAGGTGGCAAAGTAACTTCTTGACCATTAAAATTAATCTTTTTACCCGGTTCTAGTAAGCAGTCTGCAGCACGAGCAACCGGTATCACTGAGCTATAACCATTATAGTCATCGTTGTCATACTTAGGTTTACGTCCAGTATCTAAGTTCAGTGGGTATGCACCTGGCATGGTAGCGCCAGAAGAAGAGACCCCAACAGAACTATAATGGTGCGAATAGCTGATACCGCCACCTGGCAGGCCAATCTGACCTAGCATGGCTGCGATAATCGCTCCCATCCAATAAGGTTGTTCCCCATGCTGTTGACGTTGAATAGCCCAACCAAAGATAAGCTGAGTACGGTTACTCGCCATCAAGCGCGCCAGTTCACGGATACGCTGTGCGTCTATTCCGCAGATCGGTGCCGCCCACTCTGGGGTCTTTTCGACCATATCTTCGGTTTTACCCATAAGGTACGGGGTAAACTCATCGAAGCCCAGCGCATACATGTCCAAGAACTCTTTATCATAAAGGTTCTCAGTGTAAAGCGTATGTGCAATCGCCAACATAAATGCCACATCAGTCATTGGGTTGACATATTGATGCTCACACTCTAAGTAATTCTGGGTTTTACTCTTAACGGGATCAATACAGATCACCTTGATATCGTCATTCCTGACTTTATCTTTTAGTAGTGCTAAATATTCATAAGCTTCATGAGTCTCGGTGTTCCAACCCACTTGCAAGTTTTTAACCGGATCATTCGCCCAAAAGATAATCACTTTTGATTCATCAAGAATGACTGGCCATGAAGTACCTTGAGAATATACCTCTGTAGATCCTAAAATATAAGGCAGAATGACCTGACCGGCACCGGTAGAATAGTCACCTGCTGTACCTACACTATTACCATGCATAGCAATAGCACGTAACATGTGGTTGCCACAGCTGTGAATATTCCCTACCGAACGCCAACCAACGTTAGCAGTGTGTAATGCCCAAGGACCATGGTTTCTTTGGATACGTTCAAGCTCTTCATAAAGCGTATCTAAAGCTTCATCCCAACCTACTCGGACAAAGCGGTTGTCACCGCGCTGGGTTTTATCGCTGTTTTGACGTTTTCTATACCAGTCCAAACGAATCATTGGATAACGTACTCGCGAAGGGCTATAAATAACGCCCATAGTACCGTCCAATATCTTGGTAGGATGTTGGTCAAATTCAAAAGGCAATATCTCAAGAACTCTATCAGCCTCAACTCTAGCGCGAAAAGCGCCCCAGTGAGCACCGGATACTTTCCAGCCACTCACATCAACCTTTTCACCTTTAGTATTAGTTACGATGCTGTTATTAGCCAGTAAAGGCATAGGTAATAATGCCGTACCAGACAAAGCGGCTAAAGACTTTAAAAAACCTCTTCTATTCATATTTTTTATACTTTTCACAATATTTTCTCCAATTACAAAGGCGCACTTTGGAATATATTTATAGTTCAACTAACTTTTGATTAATGTATCAAATAATCAATACTTAGCTAGAACTAGCGCTTAAACCTGGTCTAGCATCTTGGAAGGTATCTTCAATCGAACTACCACCTTCTTCAGAGTTACTAGCGAAATCTGATGAGTTTAGCTGTAGATACTTTAGAACCATAGCGGCAGTATCGCCATCTAAGCTGGTAAATCCTACCATACCACTCCATAGTCCTGGCCATTGGTTAGCATCATGCGAACTTGGGTTCGGTTGACGGTGACAGGTACTACAGTTATCAGCATAAGTCTGGCTAGCGATATCCCATGCTGGCTCAATACTCTCCATCAGACCACCATCAGCAACCCAAAGTTTAGTACTTACTTTCTGCCATTCTAGGCCAGTCAACGGATCTTCTTTGGACTCAGTTACTGTCACTAGGTTCTCATCACGGGCAAGCTCTTTATCGATAGTAACATCAGGGATGTTTAGACCAAAGTAAGTGTACCAAACCCGGCCATAGCCTTTGTTTTTACGCCACATATCCAGCTCAATTTGAGTCATATCACCTTCATGAGCGATTACTTTAACTGGCGTAGCAATTTCTATAATACCGGCTTGTTCCTTTTTATCTGCTGTTAAATATAACGCTTGCGGAACGACGTTATAATAAGTTTCGCCTTCATTAATTTTGGCATGGCTCGCTTCAGACAGCAGAGAATCAAATGCTGGGTTATGCATACCTTCTGTATTTGGTAGCTCATGAGCAATACCTTTATGACAGTCGACACAGCTGGCATCACGCTCAGCCGCACTACGCATAATCATTTGTGAGGTGACACGCATCTTACTGAAATCCATACTGTCATAATCATGACAAGCACGGCATTCTTTAGAGCTATTCGCTTTAAAACGTCCCCACTCACGTTGCGCCAACACGATTCGGTGATCTAAGAACTTCTCACGCGTATCAATATCACCCATTATTTCTGATAATACTTCACGCGAAGCTTGCATCTTACGCGCCATTTTGTCAGTAAAATCGTGCGGTACGTGACAGTCAGAACAATATGCTCGAACCCCGGTACGGTTCTTAAAATGCACCGTTTTCTTCAACTCAGGTAGCATGTTATCTTCCATGGTGTGACAAGATAAACAAAACTCTTCGGTATTGGTTGCATCCATACTGGCGGTAAACCCTGCCCAAAACCAGACACCACCAGCGAAGCCAATGATAATAAGAATGCCTAATCCGATTTGGGTTGAAGGTTTAAATAAGAGACGACGCAGCCAATTAAATAGGCGTTTGATAGCGTTCATGATAATTCCTTACCTTTTTCATGACCCTTTGTCATGGTGACGTAAGTGGACATTTATTAGATATTTATTGGTTTGATTGAGAGATATTAGATAAGATCGGTGTTGTTATGCTATTGCGTCTGCCCCTAAGTAGGTGGACCCCAAAATAGCATTTGACCAAACCAAACGATAAAACCATAAGCGGCAACAAATAGTAAAGCTATAAATGGCAAAGCTATAAAAGCCATTACTAGAGCACTAAGCCATTGATGCTTGACAGGTCCTTCCTCACGTTTCAACTGCTTTTCAAGTGACATGTTCCACCTCTTAATAAGTTCAAAATAGCTAACGAATAATATAAGTTTATATTTGGCTTCCATAACGGAAAAATCATACTTTAGTAAACTTAGAGTTATCGGTTGCAGAGTGTTTCGATTTGCTTAATTTTTCAAATATTCATTGAACTTTTAGTAATAGTTAAATACTTTAATTGTTAATTTAAGGGGGTTGAATCTATCAGAAGATTAACTCCTTATTATTGCTAATGATAGCATATATCCCTATATTTTTAAGGGATATATAGACTATTCGGGTCAAATTTACAAAGTAAAATACTATATCTATCCTTTACTATTTCGCCCTTGATGAAATGATAGAGTTAATAGTTATTATCGAACCATCAATGCTTATTTATATCCTTTCATAAGCATAAAAATTGACAGACTAAATGTATAAATATTCTAAAAAATCAAGGCATTTGTTGGTTAATTTCAATATTAATTTGCTGCTGTTCATTATTAACTATCACTGGATTGGCTGATAAATCCCCCGACTGAGTGGTTGCATTACCAGAATGACTAACCCGCGCTGTTACTACCAGCCGCTCCCCTGCAGCTTGGGCTGATTGTAAAGTGCGCTCGGGGGTCATCATATCCATATTATTCAAGGTCAGGGTAATTTTACCTTGGCTTAAATTACTAATAGGTAGACGTTTTGCTGCATAAGGGGCGCCGCCTTCTATAGATCGTATCGCCACAAACAACACATCATCAGCGGTTACTAATGGTAATAGACTTGGATTTATGGTGACTGAGATATCAAAGCCTTCCATAGCCTGCGCTTTTTGCTCGGCAATATCAGCCGCCAAGCTCTCTAAGCCACTAAGCTCATGGCTACGATCTCCTGACTTTTGCCCTATAGTGCTGCGCATCCTATCAATCCAACTTTGCGCCTGCGTATAATTGCCGCGGCGTGCTTCTCCCAGCGCCATGAGCATTTGCGCCTCTTGTTGATTAGGGTTGTTACGTAAAGTTTCTTCTACTATGCGGCGGATATTGTCATCCAAAAAACCATCTTGCGCAAAAAAGCTGGTTTGCGCATACATCATCGCAATATCTTCATCTTCAGGCGCTAATCTATGCGCTCGTGATAGCGCCTCTAATCCAGAATCTGTAGCCTCAAAAGATAAGAATATCTCTGCAAGTCGCAACCAGCGCGCTGGATCATCCGCATTAAAATGGACGTTGGTTTGCATGGCAGAGAATAGCGCTAATCCTTGTCGTAATGCCCACTCTGGTGGTTCATCAATTTTACCCGTTAGTAAGTCGTCCGCCACTTGTCCCACGATTTGTTGCTCGTGCCATAATGTATATACACTGGTGCGATCACTGATCGCTACATAAGCTAGCCCCACAAAAATCGGCATCCACAAAATCAGTAGCAACTTACCCTTTGATCCCGGAGTTTGCATTGGCGTGGTAATCTGCTCAGCAGCTAATAATTGCCGTTCAAGCTCAGTTTTTTGCGCTTGATAGTGACTGGCACTGATGGTTCCAGCCTCTTTATCCCCGGCCAGCTCAAGCAATCTAGACCTATAGACATCGATATTAATATCGAGCAGCCTATTATCTACTGCGATTGCTTCTTTTTTTGCTCGTAGCCAAGGCATAATAGCTATTAAAGCTAATACAACAGCCATTAATACGCTCAGAGCAATAAACCAGCCAAGATTAGCAGAGGCATTCATAGTGACCTTGCACTCATTGACAAACCTCACTTATATCAGTGGACGCTTGCTGCAAAGCGCTCAGACAAGGCTCAATGCGCTCGCGCCAGTTGGTAGCGTGAATCTCACCTAAAATATGCTGGCGGATAACGCCATCGCTATCGACTACGAAAGTCTCAGGAGCACCGGTCAAACCCAAATCTAAAGCAAATTGACCAGATTTATCTTGAACAGACATCAAGTAAGGGTCACCTAGATCATTAAGATAACCTAGCGCATCGCCAATCTCGTCTTTATAATTAACCCCTACAATATCAACACCGCGACTTTCTAACTCGAGAAAAAACGGATGTTCGACATAACAAGTTGGGCACCATGAGCCCCAAACATTAATTAAATAAGGCGTTTTTGGCAGCTGTTCTTGAGTGATGGTTCGACTAGTATCAGACAATAGCGGCAACTCAAACATTGGTACTGGGCGATCAAGCACGGTATCTGGGACTATGTCTGTCGGTTTACCCAACCTAAAAAACAACATAACCATCAAACCGAGAAACACGATGAGCGGAATCAAAAACCATAATTTAAGTTGCTTCTTATCCATCATCTTCTCGTCCTCTTACTGACTAAATAATAATTATGCATATATACCGCTAATATAATTTGATTGACGTTAATACTCGTTTAATGTTGGGTCAAAGCTTGTTCGCAACTGTTTATCGCTCTTTGACTTTGATAGGTTTATCAGAGGCTCTATTTTAGCATCAATACCTTTATTTTAGTATGGTTTGCTACAATTCGGCTCACCCATTAACTTCTTATCAAACCCATCATGACCCGCAACTGGCTGAGAAATTAACAGAAATGAATACCCAGTAGTCAGCTCCACTTTGATTGTTTATGCCCTTAACTAGCCCACTAAACACTTATTTCAATCATAAGTATGATGGACAAAGGATGAGTTTTATGGTCAATTAACTATATTTATGGTTGCTTAACTATGAAAGATATAACCGCTCTAATCAGAACATGACCTCAACTTTCAAAAGGTAAATTATTATGGAAAATATTAGCCTGCATAATCAAAAAAATTTTACGCAAAAACGTAGCGTTAGCGCCATTAGAACGGCTTTTGCCATCGCTGCGTTTAGTACACTATCCTTAATTGCTAGCGGTTGTAGCAACGGTCTTTTGAATGCTACAGCGCCCAGTGCTAATAGCTCAGCAATGACTGATAAAGCGGATAATAAGAATACTAATAGTGATTTTAAAGCTGCAGATGATTCGACATCAACAGCAGCAGGTATAGCGCAAGTGGTTAATGCCAACAATAAATTTGCCATCTCCTTATATCAGCAGTTGCATGCTCAGCCGGATCAAGCGGATAGCAATGTTTTCTTCTCGCCTTATAGCCTATCGTCAGCGATGGCGATGTTATATGCTGCCGCTCAAGGAAAAACCCAACAGCAAATCAAAGATACCTTTAATTATCCGGCGCTTGCTACTTTAAATCCTAACAGCGCGGCTCTCTATAATCAGTTTAATAGCCCCAATCCTGACTATATTTTGACTACCATCAATGACTTATGGATGCAGCAAGGTCGCAGTCCCAAGCAGGATTATCTAAATACGGTGCAGCGTTACTATGGTGGACAAGTCACTGAGCTTGATTTTAACAACCGCCCCGAACCTTCTCGCCAGCAGATTAATCAGACTATTAGTGAATATACTAAGCAGATGATTGCAGAGTTATTACCTAACGGCAGTATTACCTCCGACACTTCTACGGTATTAACTAATGCGGTGTATTTTAAGGGCGACTGGCAATCTGCCTTTAACGGTAGTAAAGACTATCTATTCAATAATATCGACGGTACGACCTCTACGATCGATATGATGTATCAGCTAGATAGTTTTAATTATACCGAAGATCAGCAAGTGCAAGTGCTAGAGCTGCCCTATAAAGGCGATGATCTGTCTATGCTAGTCGTCTTGCCAAAATCTAAAGATAAATCGGCACTACAAACATTGGTCAAAAACTTGAGCAGCACGCAGATTACTCAATGGACGGATAAGTTAGAGCAAAAGGAAGTGATGCTAGACCTGCCAAAATTCACTCTGAAACAAAGTTATAAAATGAAGCCAATATTGGCTGATATGGGTATGCCAATAGCTTTTGGCAATCAGGCTGACTTTAGCTTATTCAATGAAGACTTGCCCTTATCGGTTAGTGATATCTTTCATGAAGCGGTGATAGAAGTTGATGAAAAAGGAACGGTAGCAGCGGCGGCTACTGGTTCAGTGGTTACCGTGGTTTCTGCCCGTTATGAAGCTGAATTTTTAGCCAACCATCCGTTTATGTTTATCATCAAAGACAATCAATCAGATGCTATCCTGTTTTTGGGACAGGTTAATAAGTTATAGATAAGTCACTTTAAAAATGTTACAACTCAGTGCTAAATATGTCAGTTTTATTTGGGATTGACTATATAAGCAGATAAGCACTTTATGAATATCCTAATCGCTCCCGACTCATTTAAAGAAAGCCTAGAAGCCATTGAAGTTTGCCGCGCCATCGAATCTGGGTTTCGGCAGATATTTCCCGATGCTCACTATAAATTATTACCGATGGCTGATGGCGGTGAAGGCACATCTAAAGTATTATCCTACGCGCTTGGAGGGCACTGGAAAGCACTGCGCGTTCATGATCCACTGATGCGCCCTATTACAGCGAAGTATTTATGGTTAGCCGGTGGCACTGCGGTAATAGAGGTTGCCGAAGCTTGTGGTTTGCATTTATTAAAAAACGCAGAAAGAAACCCGATGCTTACCAGCAGCTACGGGGTTGGCGAGCTTATTGCAGATGCGTTAGATAACGGCGCGGCCCGTATTATTATCGGACTGGGTGGTAGCGCCACTAATGATGCTGGTTTAGGTATGCTCATGGCGTTAGGGATAGAGTTTTATGATGATGACGGCAAGGCTTTGGCGCAAGGCGGAGCTCAACTTGCCCGCCTGCAGCGCATAGATGCTGCAAAGCTGCTGCATCCCAAGATTGTAAATACGGTTTTTGAAGTAGCCTGCGATGTCACTAATCCTTTGTGCGGCAAGTTTGGTGCCAGCGCTATCTTTGGTCCGCAAAAAGGCGCTAATCCAGCGCAGGTTCAGCTGTTAGATAGTGCTCTAGCTAACTTTGCAGCCGTCTGTAATCAACATAGTAAGTACGGCAAGCAAGACTATCAAAACGTAGCGGGCGCAGGAGCGGCGGGCGGACTGGGGTTTGCCTTGATGACATTTTGTCATGCCAAGCTGCAATCAGGATTCGATAGCGTCGCTACAGCCCTCAACTTAGCTGAGCATATCAAAGATGCAGATCTAGTCATCACTGGCGAGGGCAAGCTTGACGCTCAAACCTCTATGGGTAAAGTCGCAAGCGGCGTTAGTCAGCTGGCTAAGGCTAACGGTAAACCTGTCATCGCCATTTGCGGAGCAGTAGATCAGGTAACAAGTACAGATGGTTCAAAAACAGCTCAAACCCAACCCTTCGATGTGGTTATGCCCAGTATCCAGAAGCTAGATGACATTGATAAAGTGTTGAAAAATGGCTCTGATAACCTCGAAACCACAGCGATGAATATTGCAGCAGCTATGCGCTTGGGGCAACATCTTCCATTTTAAATAGTATCCTTGGGGTCTGTTAAACACAGTCCTCTATTGTATAACCCCTAGAGCATGTTATGATTTAGCTATCAAATGGACACCCACTATCAAGGATGATAAAAATGACTCACTCTAATTCAAATACAAACTCTGCTATAGACGAGCCTTTGGTCATAAGAGAAAACGATTCAAACGGTGTAGTTACCCTGACTTTAAATCGCCCCAAGCAATTCAATGCCCTATCCGTCGATATGCTATCCGCCTTACAAACAGAGCTCAACGATATTGCTCAAGATAATAATATGCGGGTGGTGGTAATTGCAGCTAATGGCAAAGCCTTTTGTGCTGGACATAACTTAAAAGAGATGCGCGCTCATACAGAGGAGGCCTTTCATCAGTCGCTATTTGAGCAGTGCAGCCAGATGATGCTCACTATCAATCAGATGCCGCAAGTGGTCATCGCCAAAGTACAAGGGATTGCGACAGCAGCCGGCTGCCAATTGGTAGCGACGTGCGATCTAGCCGTGGCCTCTGAAAATGCTAAATTTGCTACTTCAGGCATAAATGTCGGGCTATTTTGCTCAACCCCTGCCGTTGCCGTCAGTCGCAATTTATTGCGTAAGCAAGCTTTTGAGATGCTCATTACGGGCGAGTTTATCGATGCCGATACTGCTTTACGACAAGGACTGATTAACCGCGTCGCAGCTAGTGAGCAATTGGATGATACTCTGCAAGCTCTAATAGAGGCTATTATCAGCAAATCATCGGTAGCCACCACCACTGGCAAGGATATGTTCTATAAACAATTAGAGATGGATTTGGCAGAGGCCTATGAATATGCGGGCAAGGTGATGACTTGTAACATGATGACCGATGATGTCAGCGAAGGTATTGACGCTTTTATCGAAAAGCGTCACGCTGTATGGACAGGTCGCTAATCACTAGATGAAACTTAAAGAAGCTGGTACAAAAATGGCTAGCTTCATAGCTTTAACATCCAAGAATCGCAGTATTCTAGCGTTTCAATGGTTGTTCAATTTAACGGCTGCTTAATATCTGACGACAACGCTCAATTACTGGTGCGTCTATCATCATCCCGTCTACTTTAAACACCGCCTCCCCACTCCGCTCATACTCTGCTACTACCTGTTTGGCAAACTCAAGCTGTTGCTGGGTAGGTTGCAAAGCTTGCTGAACACTAGTGACTTGTTTGGGGTGAATACAGAGCATACCTGACATCCCCATCTGCGACCATAACTGCGTGCGCTGCATCAGTCCCTCATGATCATCAAAGTCTGGGTGTATAGTATCAATAGGTGCTAATAACTGCTGCACTGCCGAGGCTACTATCAGCTGATAGCGGACTTGATTGGCAACGATGTCGGCTGCTGCAGTGCCCACTTGCACGCCTAAATCATTACATAGATCTAAAAACCCATAACTAAAAGCCAGCAGTCCTGATGCTTTTGATATGGTGTCGATTTTATGTAGTCCCGCCGCACTTTCTATCAGCGCTATCACTGGCAAAGCAGTCGCTTGATGAATCTGTTCAATATCATCGGCGCGCTCAGCTTTAGCGAGTACTATTCCCGCAAGGCTTTTTCCTGCAAGAGCCTGCATCTGCTGGCATAACGCTAAGTCTTTAGCAAACTCCTTACTGGTTGCTTGATTAACGCGTAGCCAAACTGGCTGCTGTTGCTCGTTACTATAATATTCCAGTAACGCTGCACGAGCCGGCGCTTTATCTGCTTGAGCGACCGCATCCTCCAAGTCAACAATAACCGCATCAGCTCCACTGGCAAAGGCTTTAGAGATGCGTTCAACCCTTGTTCCTGGTACAAACAGCCAAGTTTTATGGTTGCTAAATTCTGCATTATTGGCAGTTATATGATGAGCGTGTGAGATTGGCATGCTTAGCTCCATTATTAAATATAGGATGTCATCATTCTATAGCTAGTGGCATAGTCTAATATTTAAAATAGTGGTTAAGAAGTGACACCTGAGGGCATCAGCATAACGCCTATTATTATAAAGGGCACCCCAACCAAAAACTTTACGAACGGAAGCTTACATCGTTGCCAGTGGGTAATAATGAAATATATATTTGCAAAAGGTAAGAATAAAAATAGCAGCCCCCAAATGACTGACTCTTGAAAGGCAGTTACGACCAGCCTTATCCCATAGACTAGAGCGATAATTATGCCTATAGTAAAGAAAATAAGTCCTAAAATTTCCACCCGGTTCTCCTCAAGCAATTCAATCAGACCACTATATTTTATGATTGATATTTGTATTTTTAGACATTATCTTACCTGCTATAAGCATAGTAAAGAAAACTTTTATCAAATGACATCGCCACAATATAAAAAGCCCCTTATCTAAATTAGATAAAGGGCTCTAGCGACAACATTCTCAAACATTGCTGCATCAAAATCGCTATAACAGCTTATTTGATACGCATATCACCAGTTTCAACGTAACGTTGATGCCATGATAGGGCTTCATTAAGAATATGCGGCGTTTGTAGACCAGCAGTCTTAGAGGCACGATCATAATAATCTTGCAACATTGGACGATAGTCTGGATGCGCACAGTTCTCGATAATAACTTTAGCACGTTGACGTGGTGCTAGACCACGTAAATCTGCCAGACCTTGCTCAGTAACGATGACCATCACATCATGCTCAGTATGGTCATGGTGCGATACCATAGGCGTGATGCATGAGATAGCGCCGTTTTTAGCAACCGACGGGCTCACAAACATAGAGGTAAAGGCGTTACGTGCAAAGTCGCCTGAACCGCCAAGACCATTCATCATGCTAGTACCCATGACGTGGGTTGAGTTGACATTACCATAAATATCACACTCAATCATCGCATTAATAGCTAAAACGCCAAGACGACGCGACACTTCAGGATGATTAGTAATCTCTTGTGGGCGTAAGATAATGCGTTTACGCAGCTCTTCGATATTTTCATTAAACTTAGCTAGTGCCACTGGGCTGAGCGACAAGGCAGTTGCAGAAGCTTGACTCATCTTGCCTGACATAATCAGATCAAGCATACCGTCTTGCAAGACTTCGGTATAACCCATCAAATTCTCAAAAGGGCTGGCTTGCAAGCCTGCTAATACGGCGTTGGCAACGTTACCTACACCTGACTGAATTGGCAATAAGTTGGCTGGCATACGGCCTTTTTTCACTTCATCATGGAAGAAATCAATGATGTGGCTGGCAATTTTGTTAGAGGTTTCATCAGGATCTGCAAACTTGCTGTTGCGATCTGGCGAATCAGTCAAAACCACGGCAACGACTTTGTCCAAATCACAGCTCAGGTATTGCTCACCGATACGCTCACCTGGAGTAGTAATTGGGATGGGTTTACGGTGCGGCGGCACTCCAATATCATCAAAAATATCGTGCATACCTTCTAATAATAGGCTTTGACGACTATTAACTTCGAGGATAATTTTATCAGCATTATTAAGCCAAGCGTTATTGGTACCAATTGAGGTCGAAGGAATCAAGCGACCATCAGGCAAAATGCCAGCGACTTCTACTACTGCCACATGCATATCGCCATAAAACCCAAAGGTGCTCTGCTGAGCGACATGCGATAAGTGCATATCAAAGTAATAAGTTTCACCAGCATTGATTTGTTTACGCAGTGCAGGCTCTGATTGATAAGGCGTACGCATTTTGATGCCGTTAGCTTCAGCCAACACTCCATCGCACTCTGCGGCAGTAGATGCACCTGTTAATAAACCTATTTGAAAAGCTTCGCCGTTAGCGTGAGCTTCTTTCATACGTTTTGCCAAGGCGGCTGGAATAGCCTTTGGATAGCCTGCCCCAGTAAAGCCACTCATACCGACATTCATGTCATGTAATATAAAAGTAGCTGCTTGATCGGCAGACATGATTTTTTCACGCATACCTTCGTGACGGACGCGCTCTTCATGGTTGATTGAACCCATACTATTTTTCCTAGTAACTTCCATATTAATATTAGCCCCCATTGCGATGAGGGAAGATTAAAACAATGCCGTTAGTACGATGTAACATCATGCTTCAGCATCATGTCTTCTTGTTAGCAAGAATAAACGTTGAAGATTATAGCGTAAATTAAGGTTTTGGATAAGGGCTATGGCAAATATATGTCCAGCTTTGGCTATTCAGCTACTAATTTGGCCAACAATTCATCTATCTCAACCTTAAACTCTTTATCCTCAATCTTATTGGCACTAATTTTTGCATTCTGTAGATTGCTGATAGCAGCATTCTTGCGGCCCAATTCGATTTGTATTACTGCCATAGCATAGGCAATGGATGACAAATGGTCTTTTGAATTAATAGCCTCCGCTTTTGCCAATGCTTTGTCGTAAATAACCAGCGCCTTAACTAAATCTTCAGTAAAATCAGCCAAGGTTTCCCACTGTTCAGGATGATCTTTATCAGTGCCTTCATGCTCAGTACAAATAGCTTTTAGCTCGTCATAGAGGGCGTCGAAACGCTGTTGATCACCTTTACTATCAGCCTCCAGTAATTTTTCTGCCAAGGTGTAGACTGACTTATATATTTTGGTATTAATCATGGGTGTTTCTCTAAGAGTGAAATAATATTAAGTGAGTAAATGCTCACGCCAATGTAGCCAAAGACGCATATCTAGCTCAAATTGATGATAGCTAGGTTCCATATGACAGCATAATTGATAAAAAGCCTTGTTATGCGCTTTTTCTTTAAAATGTGCCAGCTCATGCACCACTATCATACGCAAAAACTCAGGTGGCGCCTCTTTAAATAAACTAGCTACAGCAATACTATTGTGCGCCTTGAGCTTACTACCCTGCACTCGAGACTGATAAGTGTGGGTGCCAAGCGCATTTTTTAGTATCTTATCTTTAGCATTATAGCTTACTTGTGACAGCGTACTGATTTTGCGCATATATTGATTTTTTAAGTCATTAACATAGTTATACAGCGCCTTATCATTTTGAATCTGATGCTGGTCAGGATAATTTCGAGTCAAATAATCTCCCAATTGACCCTTATTAATTAACTCGGCCGCTTGGGTTTGAATGTGCTCTGGATAATGGGCGATATATTTTAAAGGTTTCATCGATGCTATCCTCTACAGTGCTATTCTCTAAAGTATGTTTTAAGCGCAAAAAAGGACACGATAATACATATCATGTCCTTGTTATTTTATACCTTTTCTCAATCAAGCCGCTTTGTTTTGTAATTTTTACAGCGGTTACTAAAAACTTACTACCTTAGTCTTACCGTCTACTATTAATCCCCCAATTTCAGCTGGGTCGGCTGCAGTAACGCCATCAAGCAACGCTGACTGATCAACCCCTTTACCAGGTAGATAAAGTGCGCAAACTTCGACCTTGGTATTAGTGTTTTTCATGACCATTTTCATCAGGCCTTGTGGGCTCATATTTTTTGGAGGCTGCCCTGTCGTTACACTTTCTGGAGCGTCACGTAAAGCCATATCCCCTGCTGGGCCACACAGTAAAACTCGGGTATCAGCGCCCTGCTGGGCGGACTGCATAGTCAGTACCATTGACATCAGCTGCACTTGAGCATCATCCGAGGTAACGTTAATCAATACCGATGGCGTGGCGGTTTTGACCTCAGGGGTGGCCTGGGCTTTCTGAGACATCGCATTGGTGGCAGTACAACCAATCATTAAGGAAGTTGCGCCTATAGCAACAGCTGTAGCAAGTATACGCTTCATAATTTTCTCCTATTATTTATTACTCATTATAGACACCGTCACCTATTAAATGATCTAGGTTAAAAACAAATGTCAATATATTATATATAATAGTATAGCGTAAAGTGAGACCACAAAGGAGTTTAGTTCCTAAAACAGGGCAAAACCTGGATTAAGGATGGTCTAAAAGCTCACTCTTACCTGCATTCAAACCATTTAAAGATCGGTACAGTGCTCCAGCAGCTAATACTATTTACTATTGCTCTTAGCCTTAAAAGGTTCTGAAAACTGAAGAATCAAGAACCCGACAATTGATAGTATAATAGCTATTTCATAGCGCCCGTAAGCGACTGAAATGCCAATAGCGCCCGTATTCCATAAGCTCGCTGCAGTTGCCGTCCCTTTTGAACCTTCTTCGTTCTTGAAGATAGCGCCACCACCGATAAAGCCCATACCAGTAATTATGGCATACATAATTCTTGCTTCACCGCTGGCTTCATAAATATCTCTGCCAACCAACATAAATGCACAAGAAGCAATAGTGACTAAGGGGAAGGTTCTGAGCCCCGCGCCATCCTCTTTCATCTCACGGTTAAGGGCAATCGGCAATGATAATATAAAAGCTATACCTAATTGAAAGAGATGGTATGCCATTAAGTTTAAGTCTAAATCGAATTCAAACATAACTTATTACTCTCTCTACAAATAAGAATATTATCTAGTGAGTCCTAAATAAAACCGCTCTAACTTGACGTTAATACAGTTAAACCTGTCCCTTTAGGGCCACAAAATGAGTCTAATAATTCAAAAAACACGTCAGGATCAATGACTTCTTCTGGGGCGAAAACCCCAGTCTGTTGCAGATGCCCTTTATGTAGCAAAGGTAAAAAAAGCGCTTGCGGAGTCCCAGTAATAGTTGCCATGCCACCCTTTGGTTGATTGGTTATAAAAGCGCCTGCGGTAGCGAACTGTCCATTTTTACGTCCTGCAGCATAGGCCAGAATACCAGGGATATCATCACGTTCGGTTTCAGCTAAGCGGGTTTGACGAGCTTCACGTCCGCCATCTTCAGTTAGCAGGCGCGCCGCATCATCGACACTGAGCTCTTTAGCGGCAACTGCTGCGGCTATCTGGCGCAAACTATCGACGATATCATTGATACCTAACATGCCGTTATAGCAGTTTTGCAGCGCTGGAAAACGCCTTACTAAAGTTATGGCTTCAGGATGACCTAAAGACCAGACATCTAGAGGGACTGAATTTTTTGTTTTGGCAGAATTTGCTACTGGATAATCAATCTGGGTATGCTGTAAGGGCGTGGTCTCAACCATCTTGCCATCTTTCAGTACTTGGATACTCTCAGACAAACAATGGATTAAATGTACCGCAGCGGCATCTACTTGACCCTCGGCAGTTGGCTTATTAAAGCCATCATCCTCATTCACCGCACCCGATAGCTTCCAAGCCGAAACGATAGTATCTACTTTATCCAGTGCGCTGGCAGCTTTCACACACAGTAGATTAGATATACCGGGACTAGCGCCTAAACCAATCACAGCCGTAACATTATTTTGTTTGGCCCGCTCGCTTAATTTGAGCATCTCAGCAGTTGGCTGCCAATCATCACAAATATCGCAATAATGCTTGCCCTCATCAATTGCCGCCGTCAATATAGGCACGCCAAAGCGAAAAAACGGTCCAGCTGAATTTAATACCACGTCAACCTCGCTAATCGCTTGGCGTAAGCTAACATCATCTGTCACATCCAAGTAAATAGCACGTATACGCCCTGTAGCTGACGCCTCAGCCTTGAGCGAGGCAACAAAGTCTTCAGCCAACTCAAGGTCTATTCCAGCAACAACAATTTCACTGACAAAATCAAAAGTTAAAGCCGCACGTACCGCAGCACGTCCCATTCCGCCACTACCACCTATAGCTAATACCTTCATAAAGCCTTCCTTGATACTGCTAATACTTTTAATAAGTCAATCATAATGAATGACAGTAACTCGCTAATAGCATCATTCGATGACTATTCATTTGAGCAACCCATAATCCTTTAATATACCTGAACCGAAAAAACCTCGCTATGGAAACCTTGTGCTGTGAGTAATTATTCCTCATATTTATGCAGCTATATAATGTCCTCTATCTAGAGCTTAAAGCAAAAAAACTGCACAGCATTTATACCGTACAGTTTTTATCTTTATCGATAGTTTTAATTTTATGTGGTTAAGATTAAACCAATTACTACTAAGTCAACATCCCGCCATCGACCAGTACGCAAGCGCCGGTAGTATAGCTTGAGGCATCAGAGACCAAATACAAAACTGTACCTGCCATCTCATCAGGGTCAGCGACGCGGCCAAGTGGAATAGCATGTAGTGCCATATTCAAGACTTTTTCATTGGTAGTTAAAGCTGAGGCAAACTTGGTATCGGTCAGACCCGGCAATAAAGCGTTTACACGAATGTTTAGCGGGCCACACTCTTTCGCAAAAGCTTTGGTCATGCTAATCACTGCCGCTTTGGTGATGGAGTAAATACCTTGCTTGTCGCCGGCCACAATACCGTTGACTGAAGCGGTATTTAAAATAACCCCGCCGCCCTGCTCACGCATCATTTTGCCAGCAGCGGTCGACATAAAGAAATAGCCGCGAATATTGACATCGACGGTCTTTTGAAATGCGCCTAAGTCAGTATCTAAGATATGCCCATAATAAGGGTTGGCGGCAGCGTTATTGACTAGGATATCAATACGGCCAAACTCGTTTTTGATGTGCTCAAAGACAGCCTCAATCTGCTCCATCTCGCCCACATGACAAGCATAAGCACTGGCTTTATCGCCGTTATCAACAATGCTATCGGCAACTGCTTGGCAAGCATCAATCTTGCGGCTAGAGACAATCACATGCGCCCCGTGTGCAGCCAGTAGACGAGCAATAGATTCGCCAATACCGCGACTAGCGCCAGTGACTAGTGCAACTTTTCCGGTTAAATCAAATAAATTTTTCATAAGTTTTCCTCTGTTAATAACACTATAAAACTCTTGTTTAAAAACGGGACGGTCTCTAGTGCTGCTGGGATACTTTTTTATAAAATAAGTCGCGCAGCATCGAAACAGCGTAGACACAGCACGCAAGTAAAATTAATACCAGCAGCACGTGGTAAAAAACATATTAGTTCTAATTCGAATTAACTGTATCAACCCCTAAGCCAACATCCCGCCATCTAAAGTAAAGGCATGACCATTCATAAAGCTGCTCTCATCGCTTGCCAGCCAAGCAATAGCGCCTGTGACTTCATCGACTGCTCCCAAGCGGCGCATGGGACTGGCTTTAATGGTCGCTTGCTGGGCGCGCTCATCCATATTTGCCATGGTGTTGCGTACCATCGGGGTGTCGATAAAGCTGGGGCAAACGGCATTGAAGCGAATATTGACCCGCGCATACTCATGAGCGGCGGATTTGGTCAGTCCCATTACCCCATGTTTAGCCGCACTATAAGCGGACAATAATGGCGCTGAGCGTAAACCAGCAATAGAGGCGACATTGATAACATGACCGCCACCAGTCGGTGCCATACAACCAACAGCGGCACGCATACAATGCCAGACGCCTTTTAGATTCACCGCAATATTACGATCGAAATCATTATCGCTTAGCTCATGCATAGGTGCTGGATGGTGGTCGATGCCGGCATTATTTATCACCACATCTAAACCGCCAAGCTCACCCATAGCAAATTTAAATAGTGCGCGTACGTCCTCACCGCTAGTCACGTCTACTTTATGAAAGATGACGCTGTTACCCGCATCTTGCCCTCGCTTAGCAACCGCTGCGCCAAGCTCCTCTGCTAAATCAGCAATCACCACTTTTGCGCCGCGACTGGCTAATAGCAGCGCACTGGCCGCACCGATACCGGAGGCGCCGCCAGTGATTAAAATCCGTTTATCTGCTACGTTTGAAGCGGGTAGATTAACAAGCTCCGTGGTTTGAATTCCATTCGTTATCATTGTTTATTCCTTTAAGGTTTTGGTTAATAGTTACATGTTAAATAAATAATTTTAAAACCATTCCGCCTGCATATCTATGCAAACGGCATTGTCATTATTTAATAATTCAGTATCACGCTGAATGGTTGGCAATTCCCAATCGATAAAGTATTTCGCCGCTTGGATTTTACCTTGATAAAAATTCTGCTTATCGGCATTTTTCTCACCAGCAAGCAATTGCTCGGCAATGCTCGCTTGGCGAATCCAAATCCAGCTGACCACAATTGAGGCAAACACATTCATCAAGGCTTGCGCATTACCGGTCAAAGTAATGGCTTTTTCAGTAGGCAGTATTTTACTCAAATGTACCAATACTTCATGCAAATGACCCATATATGGCGTCAACTTGCCTGCAAGTTTTGCTGCTTCTGGGGTCTTAAGGGCTTCTAAATCTTGGGTAATTTCACGCTTTAATATTTGAATGCCTAGACCACCCTTTTGCCATAACTTACGAAATGACAAATCTAGTGCTTGCACGCCATTGGTACCTTCATGAATAGGATTAAGACGATTATCACGCCAAAACTGCTCGGCATGATATTCACGTGTATATCCCGCACCGCCCAACACTTGAATGCCTAAATCATTAGCTTTGGGCCCATATTCAGACGGCCATGCTTTGATGACTGGCGTTAGTAAATCTAATAACTCTGATAGCTCGTTTTTAAGGGTTTCATCATTGGTGGTATTGATGCGGTCGATAATATTGGAGCCGTATAAACATAGCGACATACCGCCTTCCGTATAAGCCTTTTGTGCCAGCAGCATCCGTTTAACGTCGCCATGATTGATGATGGCAGTAGCGTCATCTTCAGGTTTATTATTAGGGGCGATGCGGCCTTGAGTTCTATCTTTAGCATAATCAAGCGAGTACTGATAACCACGATAACCAATCATCGCCGCCCCAAATCCCACAGCGATACGCGCCTCATTCATCATCTTAAACATATAACGCAAACCAAAATGCGGTTCGCCAATAAGATAACCGTAACACTCGCCTTTATCACCAAAGCTCAGTGCAGTAGAAGTGGTACCTCGGTAACCCAGCTTGTGCAGCAGTCCGGTTAAATGCACATCGTTACGCGCGCCGATTGAACCATTTTCCTTTAGACGATATTTAGGCACTACAAATAAAGAGATACCTTTGACCCCAGCAGGACCGCCCGGAATCTTTGCTAATACCAAATGGACGATATTATCAGATAGCTCATGGTCGCCGCCGGAGATATAAATTTTGCTACCTTTGATACGATAAGAGCCGTCTTCTTGCTCAGTTGCGGTAGTTCTAATATCAGATAAGGACGAGCCGGCATGCGGTTCAGTTAACGCCATAGTACCGGTAAACTCGCCGGTGAGCATACGCGGCATAAAGGCCTCTTTCACCTCATCGCTGGCAAAATGGGAGATGACATTAATCGCTGCGGTGGTCAGAAATGGATAGGCGGTCGTTGACGGATTAGCCGCCATAAAATAGCCTGCCACCGCCGTCATCACCGTTTCGGGCAGTTGCATACCGCCGTCTTCAAAGGCGTAGCGCCCAGCGATAAACCCTGACTCGCGAAAGGCATCAAAGGCGACTTTGACCTCATCAATCATGCTGACGGTTTTGCCATTGAAGTAAGGCTCGTCTTTATCGGCAAGGTGGTTGTGCGGCAAAAATAAATCGGTCGCTATCTTATTGGCGGTATCTAATACCGCATCAAAAGTTTGGCGATTGTGCTCGGCAAACTTTTGATGCTGGGTCAAACTCTCAACATTTAGCACATCGTATAATTGAAACGGTAATTCAAAGTCGTTAATTAGAGTATCGGTCGCCATAGTGTTCTCGTTAGATAAGATTGGGTCAATAAAAGGTAAAAAACGGATGGTTTATCAATAGTAATCTAATTTAGCCCTATACCGTATTGTCATTTATGACATAATTAAGGTGAAAAAAGACATTTAATTGTTGACTATATAAAAATACTAGATTGAAAAATCAACTTGCGAGAGTCAACAAACCTTTTACCACGTGCTACTGGTATTTATTTTACTGGCGTGCTGTGCCTACGCAGACAGAGGCTGCGCAAAATTAATATCGGTAGCACTCTATCGTTTTGCTAAACAAAACTAGTAGTGTATTAACACTATTCAAAATAAATAAATTAAAAACAGTAAAAGGATATAAACCAATGCCAAACCACGAGCCTTTTAAAGTCATTATCTTGGGATTCGATGGGGTGCTGGGTAGTGTGTTATCAGGGGCGCTGGATTTATTTTCGTTTACTGGCGTCAGTTGGCAGCGTTTCTTAGATTTAGAAGTGCAGCCTAGATTTAAGGTGCAAATCGCTAGCCTTGGCGGACAAGATATTCGATGTAGCAATCGCTTAATCATGCAGGCGCACTGTGATATGGCAAAGGTAGAAGACTGCGATTTATTACTCATTCCGACTATTGGTGATTCGATAGATAAAGTTTTGCTGCAAAATCGTGATCTGCTCCCGTATTTGCAGCGACTTGCCCGCACCCAAGCCGATATTGCGAGCAATTGTAGCGGGGCATTTTTTTTGGCGGAAGCAGGGCTGCTAGATGGCAAAACCGCCACCACTCATTGGGGCTATGCCGATAAATTTAAAAGCGATTATCCACTGGTTGACTTGCAAGAAAATCAGTTCGTCACTCAGGCAGAGAATATATTTTGCGCAGCGGGCGGCAGTGCGTTTTATGACTTGGCGCTGCTATTAATTGAGCGCTACTGCGGACGCGAGGTGTCAACACAAGTGGCAAAAACCCAAATTATTGATAGCAAACGTGGTAGTCAAGGTAGCTATAGCAATGTGACTTTGCATAAACCGCACTCGGATGCTTTGGTAAAAAAAGTGCAAGAATTTATCGAAAATAACTTTCGGCAAACGATTCAAATCAGTCATTTAGCCACTATGGTTAATGTCACCCCACGTACCCTGAACCGGCGCTTTCAAGCTTGCACATCCATGCGTCCGATTGAGTATATCCAAGCGGTGAGAATCGAGCAGGCCAAACGGTTGTTAGAATCTGGAGAGGTCACCATAAAGTCGCTTGCTGAACAGGTTGGTTATAGCGATATCTCCTCTTTTAGTCGGTTGTTTAAACGTACCACTGAGCTGACGCCAAAGGAATATCAGGATAAGTTTTCAAGGTAGGTCATCTGATTTTTAACCTTAATTTTCTATTCTAAAATCCAGCTGTTAATTGAAACGCATAAAATATAGTCAAAAACTCAATACACTCAACTCTCGATAGCCAACCGGACGCGGCCAATCGGTAGCTGTTTGAGGTACGCCTTGTTCATCAGCAAGCATTTTAGCCATATTAATCCAGCCCGCATGACCAACTGCTAATATTGGTTCACTATTCTTTTCTAGCATACGGGCTTTTGACCAGTTCTCCATTTGCGCCTCTACACGGTAGAATAACTGCGCTACGCTCTCACCATTGTAAGGCGTAGAATGCGCAAAATAAGCACACCACTCATCAATAGCTTGCTTAGGAATATCCATCCAAAGTTTTCCATCCCAAGTGCCAAAGTTTAGCTCTATCAAATCGGGCGTAATATGACAGGCAAATCCGCGCTGCGCTAAAATCTGACCCACTTTTAAAGAGCGCTGCAACGGACTAACCCAAATCACCTTTGGTAGGTCATTAATTCGCACAAAACGCTCAATCTGATTGGCGAGCCGTTTAAGTTTACGTGGATGGACGCCCATATCAGTTTGACCCAAACAAATACCACTCGCAGCAAGCGGCTTAGGATGACGCCAAATGTATAGCTTCATGTTGATAGCTCCTTTGCTATTCCTAAGTCGTTGTAGGCTGGCGCTTTTAGCCCAGCATTTTACTTTCTTAAAGTTTCAAACTAGGGTCTGTTGAACATTCAAATGTGGAGCTGGCGGGAGCTATACATACTAAACGTTTAACTGTAGTGACCATTTTAATTTTAACAAATCGATACTAGGCAAAAATCAGAACGGCAATACCGCTGCCAGCCCTACATAAATCGCCACTTCACTTAATTGCTGCGTTGCCCCTAGACTATCACCCGTATAGCCTTGCAGACGTCTGCGTAATAAACGGCGCATATAATCGGTGGCAATGACAGCCAATACTAAGGCTAATAATCCTTGCCAAATGCTAATTTGCTGTATAGCTTTAGGAAATAGTACTATCACTAAAATCACGCCCAATAGTAGCCAACCGCTAGCAATAACGCCTTGCTTCGGCGTCAATTGCTGCGCCATCGGTTTGGCTTTGGCATGTTCAATCTCACCGCCATAAGGCAGTAGCGCAATGAGGCTAATACAAAGCAAGCGCGAGGCGGTATGCCCAATGATTAAAGCGATAATAGCTACCGACATCGGCATGCTAGCAAGTAAACTTATCTTGATAAGTAACGCTGAAACAAGCCCCAAAACCCCATAAGTCCCGAGACGTGAGTCTTTCATAATGGTAAGCGTACGCGCGCGGGTCAGACCACCGCCCAGTCCATCACAAGTATCGGCAAGACCGTCTTCATGAAAAGCGCCTGTCAATTTAATACCAAAAGCCGTGCTCATCACCGCACCGACGAGTGGCGTAAACAAACTACTGGTCAACCAGAATACGCCTGCGCATAGCAGTCCAACCAGCAAACCTACCCCCGGAAAATGTCGACTACTTTGATGTAACCAGTCCGGCTCATAATGACTAAACTGTGGCACCGGTAGCCGAGTCAAAAACTGAATAGCGACTAGCAATAATGTCCATTCGTGTTTAATTACTTTGAGCAGTGGCTTAGAGGTTTGCGAGTTTGAAGTGTTTTTATTTGGCATGTCTGGCATCAGCTACCCTTCTCACTGACGCCCGCATCGCTAAAGCTTGCCATCTCATTGACGATACCGCAGGCTGATTGCAAGATAGGATAAGCCAAAGCCGCCCCGCTACCCTCACCCAAGCGCATTTGCATATTCAGTAACGGCTCTGCATTTAGCAGTTTAAGCAATTGCCCATGTCCGGGCTCGACAGAATGATGCGCAAAGACCGCATACTGCAAAACACCCGGCGCTAGACGTTCTGCTACTAATAAGGCAGTACTAGCAATAAATCCATCAATTAATAAAATGCATCTATCACTCGCCGCTTGAATGAGCGCGCCTGCCATCATGGCTATCTCAAGCCCGCCTAATGCAGCTAAAGCTTCCAATGGCGATTTAGCGTTACTATGATATTGTAACACTTGGGTCAAAATCTTCTCTTTATGCAATAGCCCTGTATCATCAAGACCGGTACCGCGACCAATGCAATCCCCAATAGGCAGATTGCCTAATCGTGCCAATAAAAGACTGGCGGCTGAAGTATTACCGATGCCCATTTCACCGACGATGAATAAATTACCTTTAAGCGTCGCAGCCACTTCCATACCGTTATTGAGCGCCAGTAAACATTCTGCCTCTGTCATCGCTGGCTCGGTTAAGGCGTCACGACTGCCCTGCCGGACTTTATATTGGGTCAATATTTGCTCATGATCTTGAAAAGAAGTACCCTCAAAATCAGTTGCCACCCCAGCATCAACGACTTTTAGCTCGATATTATGCTGACGAGCCAACACGTTAATCGCTGCACCACCATTCAAAAAGTTATGTACCATTTGCGCAGTAACCGCACTTGGATACGCTGAAGTGCCGTGCTTGGTAAGCCCGTGATCAGCGGCAAAAACCCGAATCTGTGGCTGTTCAATAGTTGGACTGGTCGTTCCTTGAATCATGCCTAATTGTAAGCCAAGCGACTCTAAACGTCCTAGCGCACCAAGCGGCTTGGTCTTAGTATCGATAATTTGCTGCAGCTGCTTGAGTAGATTATGGTTTTCTATATTTGTAATGACAGGGGCTATAAAGGTATTCAAATCTAAATCCTATTGATAAAATAAAACAGGGCGCTATGGTAGCAGATTATCTGGTTTATGGCGCTAGGATTGAGTTTAAGGTAAAACAAAAAGTAGGTCACTGAAAAAATAAAAGGGTCAATAAAAACAAACATAAAAACTCAATAAAAAAGGACACGATACAATATATCATGTCCCATTTACTTCATAAGTAAGCTTGCAGCTTAACAGACAACTAATATCCTACTCAGCGGCAATAGCGGTAATCTCGACGAGCAGCTCAGGACGGGCCAGCGCCGATTCACCGCAAGCTCGCGCAGGTGGCTGTACGCCTTCAAACCATTGATCCCACACCTCATTCATCGCGGCAAAGTCCGACATGCTTTTGACCCAAACCGTCGCTGATAGTAGTTTTGACTTGTCACTACCCACCTCTTCTAATAAAGTTTGGATTTTCTCTAAACAAGTCAAGGTTTGCGCTTTGATATCATCCTCGCTATTACCCACTTGACCACATAAGTAAATCGTCTGGTTGTACACCACAATTTTACTCATACGCTGATTGCTATGGAGTTTCTTAATCATAATTCACCTATAGTTGGTCACAATTAAATAGTCGGCTATCTTTTATCAAAACGCTTAGCATTGAAAGGCTCAATATCTACCGTTAACGGCTTATCATGAATCAGCTCTTCAACCAAACGTCCGGTTATCGGCCCTAAAGTAAAACCCTGATGGCTGTGACCAAAGGCGAACCATAACTTATCGTGCTTGTCAGCCGGCCCGATGACCGGCTTCATATCGGGCATACAAGGACGCGACCCTGCCCAAGCTTCGCTCTCTACGGCATCGTCTAGTGGCAAAATTTTCTTTGCCAGTTTCAGTACGGTTTTTAATTGGCCAAAGTTCTTGGGCGCATCCATAGTAGTCATCTCAGCCCCAGTAGTGATACGAATACCTTGCTGCATAGGCCCCATTACAAAACCTTTATCCATATCGAACATACTATGATGAATGGTATTTTTATCACTTATTTTAAAGTGCTGATGATAGCCGCGCATCGGGAATAACGGCAAATTATAACCCAGCGGTTTAATAAGATCATTTGACCAAGGACCTGCTGCTATCACCAAATCATCACTATAATAGGTGTCATCAGCTGCGATAACTTGCCAGCCTTTTTCTGCATTATCTTTATTATTATCAGGTAGGATTTGATGGACATTGCTTTCGAGTATCGTCCCTTGCATTTCTTGGAAGTTTTTGGCATAAGCTTTTACTAGCGCACTTGGGTTTGATACCTGCCATGAGTTCAGCCAATGAATAGCGCCAACGAAACCATCAAAATTAGCATTGGGCTCTAAGGCCCGCAGCTCATCCAGACTCAATACTTTATGCTCAACCCCTTGCTCACGGTCAATAATCGCCGTCTCGACCGCCTTTTTTAAGGTTTCTTCTGAGCGGTGAAGTTGTAGCCAGCCGTCACGGGTAATGAGTTCATCAGCACCGGACGCTTCAATCATAGTCTGATGCTCACTGGTGCAATGCGCTATTAGCGTCTGCCACTCGGACTCTATTTTTCTGACCGAAGCTGGCGTAGAATACTTCCAATATTGCAATAGTGCCTGATGATAACGCAAGATCGCTGGTATACGATAGCGAATATCTGTACCCTGATTGGGTAATACTCTAACCATTTCAGTTAATTGACGGGGAAAAGGATGGGTATGAATCGCTTCACGTTGAATCAAGCCGGCATTACCATAAGAGGTCTCAAGCCCCGGTAGCTTTCTATCTAATAACAGCACCTTAGAACCATTGTTCTGCAAGTGCCAAGCGGCGGCGGTGCCAACCATACCCGCGCCAATTACAATCACGTCATAACGCATAACCTATCCTTTTTAGTAGGGCTGTAGTAGCAAGAAAAACATTAAAAACTAAAATAGCAATCGTTAATGATAACGCATCAGCTTAAATATGGAACCATTATTTAACAGAATTTTTTGTTATAGCTTACTTTTAGATATACATTCGCTAAAAGTTACTCACTATATGAAATTTTAGCTTTTAATCATTCTCTTTAGCATCCATATTGCTATCTTTAAGCGCATTGCCCTTTACTGTTTTAGTGCGATTTATCCTTTGGAGTCTACGCTATGAATCCTGTTTTAATTGGCTACGGCTTTTTAATGTTGGCTATTATTTTTGAGGTGACGGGTACAACTTTTTTGATGAAGTCTGCACAGTTCACCAAGCTAATACCAACGTTATTGACCGTCATACTTTATATCTGCTCGTTTTACTTTCTCACTTTAACCCTAAAAACCATTCCTTTGGGTATCGCTTATGCCATTTGGGGCGGTGTGGGCATTGTAATGGTCGCTTTTATCGGGATAGTTTTATTTAAGCAAAGTATTGATCTACCAGCGGCAGCCGGTATTGCACTGATTATCAGCGGGGTGATTGTCATTAATGTGTTCTCTAAAACGGTTGGGCATTGAGGTTAAACTGAAGCATCAAAGCATAATTACCACCACACCGGATCATCACTCGCCAGCGCCGCTAGTCCTCTTAGTGATGACTTAACTTCTACCTCATCAGCAGATAATTCTGCAATAAACCTTGATGGTTTATCAAAGTAGCCGGAATAGCTAGCGAAATAATCAGGCGCAGTAAGGTACAGCTTATTTTTCGCACGGCTACAAGCCACATAAAACAGTTTGCGCTCTTCTTCCAATTCCTCAAAGTCATCTAACGACCGGTAATGCGGTGTCATGCCATCGACTAATGAATTAACAAACACTACTGGCCACTCCAGCCCTTTAGCACTATGAATGGTCGAAATAGTCACCTTGTCATTGTCGTCCTCTTCGGGTTTATCCATAGCAGCGACTGAATCATTAGGCGGGTCAAGAGCTAGATTTTCTAAAAAATCATCAAGGCTACTATATTCTGTCGCTAAGTTTTTGAGTACCCGAAAGTCCTCACTGCGCTCGCGCCAGTTCTCTTCGATGGTCTTTAGTGTAGGAATATAAAAATCTAAAATCAGCTCAATCACGCTCGTAACCGAGTCCGCTTGCTGGGCTTTAGTTAAAGTGGCATATAAAGGTTCAAGCTGCGGGCTTTTTTTAGCAAACTTGGGTAATAGTAGCGAATCAAACGAGTTATTATCAGCGTTAATTGCTTGAGTTAAACGCGTGGCAGTGACCGCCCCTACCCCTTTAAACAAGGTCAAAATACGGTGCCAAGCAATGGTATCATTCGGGTTATAAAGGATTTTAATAAAGGCTAAAACGTCTTTGATATGGCGTCTTTCAATGAATTTAATGCCGCCTACCACGATAAATGGAATATGGCGCTCCATAAACTCAAGCTGGACATAATTCGACTGAAAAGACGTCCGGCACAATACCGCAAAGTCGTTATAATCATAATCAGCTTTATGTTCGACAATCTTATCGGCGATATATTTAGCCTCTTTGGTCTCATCGCTAGCGCGGTTAAAAATAGGCTTATCGCCTGTTATAGCAGCGTCTGAATACAACTGTTTTTGATAGCCCAAAGTGATTTGCGCAGACAGTGCATTGATATAACTCAAAATAGCCGGGGTACTACGGTAATTTTGTTCCAGCTTAATTAAACTTGCTTCGGGATAAGTTTCGCCAAAGAGCAAAATATTCTCGTAATTGGCGCCGCGAAAGCCATAGATACTTTGGTTGTCATCACCGACGACCATTAGCGACACCGAAGCGGGCGCACAAATTAGATCGATAAGCTGCTTTTGCGGGATATTAGTATCTTGATATTCATCAACCATAATGTAGCGGTAATGCTCTTGCAGTAGCTGACGAAACTTATCGTTAGTTTTTAGATGGCGTACCACTTGGCTGATAATATCGTCAAAATCATACAAATGATTGGCACGTTTATACTCGTGGAAGTCGACAGCCAATTGCTCAATGATAGAAATATGAATAGCGATATCAGGATAATTGTCTTCTATTAGATTACGGATGGGAATACGCCGATTTCTAGAAGTAGAGAAAATATTTTGCAGGGTCTTTTTACGTGGGAAAGCTTGTTTCTTGGTTTGGGCAGGGTACTTTTTTTCTTTATAAATCAGATCTATAGCGTCCTCGCTATCGCCGGTATCCAAGATGGTAAAACGCGGATTAATCCCCAGCAGCCCTGAATATTGACGCAGCAGCCGATTACAAAACGAGTGAAAAGTACCGCTAGTGATATCATTGAGCGCTTTGCTGGTGGGCGCTGTATGAATTGACAACACATCCTCGGATAACTCATCATCAGACAAGCTCTCAGTCAGCAAGGTTTTTGCGCGGCTTTTAATCTCGTTAGCGGCTTTACGGGTAAAGGTTAATAATAATATCTGCTTCGGCGGTACGCCGTTTTCTAATAAATAGCTGGTTCGATAAGTGAGGGTTTTGGTTTTGCCTGAACCAGCCCCAGCAATAACTAAAGCTTTACCTTCAATAGTAGTAGCGGCTAATAATTGATTGGGATTAAGCTCGCTAGCATAATCTACTCTTAATCCCAAATTAGGGTGCAAACGCTGGTTTAGCACCGCTTCATTGGCATCCATTAGATTGGCTTCTAACTTTTTTATCGCTTGCTCAAGCTGTTGCAGCTTAGGCTTGATCTCAACGAAGTTTTGCGGATAATTATAGTGCTGAGTATTAAAAATCGTTGAGATCATTAGCAGACCTTACTTTGTTAGTGCTTTTTTGGTGCTTTAGGGACATTTTTAGTCGTTAGCAGGATAGTCATTCGATGATTATCCTGCTGTATCGAAGTTTATTTAACGTCCTAACACGGTACGTGGATCGATAGGATTGCCATTGAGACGCACTTGGAATTCCAAACCTACCTGATTGGTCTGACCACTGCTACCCATATTGGCGATACGCTGACCGGTTTGTACTTGCTCACCTTCTTTGACCAGTAGCTGACTGTTATGCGCATAAGCGGTAATGTAGTCGCCGCTATGACGAATCATAATCAGATTGCCATACTCTGGCAGACCATCACCGGCATATAATACGGTTCCTGCTTGGCTCGCCAGCACCGGATCACCAACATTACCCGCAAACCACATACCCATAGTACCGGAGGAAGCGTCAAAATTACGAACAACCTGATTGCGCGTAGGATATTGATAGCCGCTAGCCGCGGTATTGGTAGCACCTTGATAAACGGGAGCTGAGCCAGTCGGTGGCGGCGTATATTGAGGCTGCGGCGCTCTTGAAGGCGCTGTCGCAGCGGCATTGTAACGTACCTGGTTGTTGGTGGAGGCGCGCAGGTTTTGATCACCTTGCCATAATTTTAGATACTGACCGGTATAAATGGTATATTTACTATCGAGGTTATTCATGGCGCCAATTTGGCGATAATTTAAACGATAGCGTGCTGCGATTTCACTGACCGTATCACCACGCTTAACTTGGTAATAATTAGGCACCCCTTGATTATTGGTAATAATAGTAGGACCTGCCTGATTGGGGGGCTGATAAGTCGGCTTAGTAGCACACCCCGCCATAACTACAGACATGGTAGCAACTACAGCTACTGTGGTCAGTGGCGTTCTAAATGTAAACTTTTTCATGCAAGATTTCCTGTTTTATGTACTTTTATTATACGTACTTGTATGGAGCCCTATTAGCTGTCGTAAACTATCCATGCTCGCTTTATCATAAAAGTGTTAGTAGAACAGATAGTTAATAAAACTGATTATCAATAGACGTATTATTAATAATATTACCCAATCCTTCCAAAATTTATTAGTCGTTTAGCGCAGCCAGTCGATCTATAGTTGCCGTTGGCGTATGATATAGCTTGACCGGTGACAAACTAATAAAACCCGCTGCCACGGCTTGACTATCAGTCATAATCGAGGTTATAGCCTCGCTAGCTGATATTGACTGCTGTTGTTCGCTAGCATCAACCTTATCAGTAGCGCCTTGCATGGTTTGCGAGTGTTGGCGCTTACGTAAAGATAGCCAGTAGGCGTCACGTCCACGTGGATCTACTATCTTATGGACAGGTTGAGCTATTTTGCTATAAGCCAAAGTGGTCACTCTCCTACCTTTAATATCTTTAGCCTTGTTAACATTTGGAATATTAACGTTTAACACATGATAGGGCAAATCCTGCAGCTCTTGCAATACTGAGGTTTGAGTCATCAATTTGACCACCTCTGCAGCGGCCATTTGGTATAGATCGATTCTAGCTTGCCCATGAGTGTGCATGGCGCCGCCGACCAATGAGGTTGCTATGGCAGGTATGCCAAATAGGTGCGCAATTGACGCTGCGCCAAAAGTACCTGAAAATAGAACATTCTGTCCTAAATTCTCTCCAGAATTGATACCGGTAATAATGCAGTCAAAGGCGGTATCGGGATAGAGCTCATGCAAGGCTAAATAAACGCAATCTGCTGGCGTACCATTGACAGCGACAAACCCTGAAGGCAAAGTGTGAGTATATAAAGGCTGAGTAATATGGAGGGCGCTAGCAGTGCCACTTTGTTCCGTATTGGGCGCTACTACCTTGACCTCTCCTACCTCTGATAATGCCTCGTATAATGCTAGAAGCCCAGGTGCGTGTATGCCATCATCGTTACTTATTAAAAACTTCATATTTACTCAATATACTTATATCTGACCGGTCATTCACATTTGTACTTTATCATTGATAAATAGTTATAATAAACAATCAGTTAAATAACATTTTATAAATATATAACTAAGACTGCTATTTTAACAATTTTTTGATTCTTTTCACTATGAATGATAACGGTATAGCTTAAGCTTACCCATCTGAGTTAACTTCTTTAAGCAGAAAAGCACAAATTATGGGTAGCGATATAAAAGGTTAAGATAATAACGCTGTTGATTATACCTGAATAGTACGTGGTCACAAACTAACCGTTATGTCATTGTAGAGTAAATTATTTATTCGCTAAGTTTATTATTTTAATATCTTTTTACTTTAATAATAGTATAAGATAAGCCCATATTTTAGAAATACAGCTAAAACTAAAAGTGATGATAGAACAGGTAAGCCCGTTACAATGCGCAACAACGCCTAACAATAATGACCCAATTATTAATCTCAAGGTAACTTATTGAAAGATGCTACGCCTATGTTGCTGCAAGCGGGGCTGAGGTGACAATATTTCTACACATAAAGCAATATTTTATGTGACTTTTAATTTTTTTCCGATTACCATAATACCATCAAATAAAGCTAAGCGAGTGTGATACCGAATGAACAATCAATCGATATTATCTGTAATTCCAATGATAACGAAAACAGCCACAAAATTTGGCATTGCTGGTCTTGTAGCTTCTGTAGCTATAATGTCGCAATCAGCAAATGCAGCAAACAGTAATGTAGCTACTACTATTCCGCTTGATATGTCAGGTATGAATATTACTAAGCATGAAATTGCCGTTATGCAAGTATTGTCTGAGATTTGCCCACCGATGCTTAATAACAGACAGAAGCAACGTTTTTATAAGTCTTATAATATGCAATTGCATGAGTTGATGCCGACCCTTGAAGATCCAAAAGCGGCTATTCAATATCTGTCTACTCAGCAGGACTATCGCCAGATTTTACAAAGTATTCGTAGTTGGACTATGAGTTTCTCTAAGCAGGATAACAAAGCCATTTGTGAAGATTTGGCCAATGCACAATACTAAATGAATAGTACTGGACCTCATTCAGGCTCTATAATATAAGAGTTGATATGAGGATATCAGAAATTACAATAAAAACATATTCTGCATATATGGGTTTATCCTAAAAAGCTTACTGTACCCCACTCTCTTATGAGCGGCGCAGCAAGCTTTTTTTATTGCCTTAACTTTTACTTTTATTATATTTACTTATTCCCCCTTAGGCAGCATTTTGCTAAGATAAGCGGTTAATCTTATGTCTATTGCTAATCAGCCTTATTTAATAAGTACTGGTCTAAGCCTTAGATGCATTTCTCTATGATGTGGTGTATCCATTTATGACAGTAAAGCGTGTAAAACAACAGTTCATACAATTAGCAATCGGTATCAGTGTATCTTTAGGTACAGTAGCTGCTCAAGCGGCTATCACGCCTCCTGAGATGGATAATACTGCCTATGTATTAATGGACTACAATACTGGCGAAATCCTTGCGCAAAAGAATGCCAATCAACCCTTACCACCAGCCTCATTGACCAAGATGATGACCAGTTATATCATTGAGCAGCGTCTTGCATCAGGAGATCTTTCAGAAGATGAGCCTGTCCTTATGAGTGAAAATGCTTGGTGCCGTGGTAGTAGTAGCCAATCTTGTATGTATGTGCCGGTCAATAAAACCGCCAGTGTCATCGATATGCTACGCGGTATTATTATTCAATCGGGTAACGATGCTTCTAAAGCGATGGCTGAGCATATTGCTGGTAGCGAAGCGTCATTTGCCATTTTAATGAATGAGCAAGCCCAAAAGCTGGGGATGGAGAATACTAACTTTGTAAACTCAACGGGAATGCCAGATGAAGGCCATCTGGCCTCAGCATTAGATTTGGCCAAGCTTGCCCGTGCTATTATTAAAAATAGCGGTGATTACTACGATATTTATGCTGAAAAGGAGTTTACTTATAACGGCATTACTCAAGGTAATCGTAACGCATTATTAGCTACCGACTCTACTGTTGATGGTTTAAAAACCGGTCATACCGATGCCGCTGGTTATTGCTTGGTAGCTTCAAGCAATCGTAATGATATGCGCTTGATCTCTGTCATTATGGGAACTGATAGTCAGCAAGCGCGTGCTGATCAATCACGTCAGCTCCTCAATTGGGGCTTTGGTCATTTTACTACCGTTACTAAAGCACCCGCTGGACAATTCGTCAGCAAACTACCCGTATGGTTTGGTGAAGGTAAAGAGGTTGAGCTCAGTACCGGCGATAACTTGCAGGTATTAACCACTAAGACCCAACAAAATAAAATCACTACCGTGGTTGATCTGCCTGACAGCCTAGAAGCACCGATCAAAAAAGGCCAGCAGGTAGGTAAAATGATGGCGGTTATCGATGGCAAAGCCGTAGCCTCCGTACCTATTGTTGCCAATAACGATATCGAGGAATCGGGCTTTATGAGCCGGACGTGGCAACGTATAGTACGCTGGGCGCAGAATTTATTCTAAGAGCTTGGGTGAATTATGTTTAAACTAACAAAGATTTAAACCAAAAAAGACGCTTTGATTAGCGTCTTTTTTTATTATGGGGTTATTTATAGGGCTCAACACTCTTATGGCTCAATAGCCTCAAGTCAAATTAAGTTAGCCATTTTTTTAGCGTTTGTGACAACACTTTAAAGTCTCGCGTGCCGCTATGACAATAATCAATACCCGCTGATTTTAGCCCATGCTCAAAGCTGTCTAGCATCTCTTCTTTATGTGCAGAGTACCAGTAGATTAATAACACTCTATCTGTGGTTTCTAGTCTACGTATCTGCCGTGCTAATTGCTCCGCTTTCTCAGGTAAGATATCCTCTGCAAACATCACTATATCCACTTTAATATTAGCGACTTGATCTAACACTGCTTGTTCATAACTTTGGCACATTACCGTTGCGCCTAGACGCTGCAGTGCTTCGACTAAGAAGCTATTTTCATCATTATGATAATACAGGACCTGAACATCGGTTAAGAACTGCTGTTGTTGGCCTTTATATTTGATACGCAGTGGAACCATTATTTTGAATTGGCTGCCGCCTCCAAGCTCACTATTCACCTCTATTGATCCACCCATAAGCTGTAACATTTGCTGGGCTATAGGCAGGCTGATTCCCATACCTTCATATTGATTGATTTTTGATGGGTCCACCTGAAAGAATGGAGTAAAGATATCTTCGATATAATGGTTATCAATCCCGACCCCAGTATCGATTAGCTTGATTTGCCAGCGGATACTATCCGTAAAATGTGCCAGCTGTGACTCAATAATAACTTCACCCGTTGAGGTAAATTTAATCGCATTATCAAGCAGTATTCTCAGCACTTGCTTAATTTTGCCGACATCCCCTTCCAGAGTGTAATCAATATGATGGATACGACTGACCAGCTCCAGCCCTTTCTGTTTAGCAAGGGGTTCAAACTCTTCTAGCAAATCAGCAATTATACGTAAAGGATTAAATTCAGATAAGTTAAGCGCTACTTGGCCTTTTTCTATACGACTGAGCTCAACAATCTGCTCAAGGGTCATCTCCAAATGATGACAACCTTTACGAATGACTGCTAAAGTATCTTTTTGCTCTTCATTCAAGTATTGGCTATCTAGCAGCTGTAAACCCCCTAAAACTGTATTTAATGAAGTTTTGAGCTCATAGGTAATCATATTTTGAAAATTATGACGCTGAATATCGAGAGACAAGTCTTTATTATGCAGCTGCTGCTCAAGGGTAATCAAAGCCTGACAATCTTGCTGTGCGGCACGCAAACGCTCAAATAAAATAACGAACGCTTGTCTAATAGCTAAAAGCTCTTCAAAACCAAACTGCTGCTGGATAGCTGGCAGTTGGGCAACCTCTTGATTATCAATTATAGTACGGCTGGCATTGGTGAGCTCAGTGATATCTTTAATCGGCCAATACAACTTCCGCAATATAGCCCAAACACTCACCCAACCCATAAAAATGGTGAATAACCAAAGCGGTAGACTCTGGCGTAGCCAAGCAAGCCGCATGCGCTGCATGTCCAAAGTAATATTGATATAACCGACTAGGGTTTTATCTACTGATGCACTTGCAGAGTTGTCGTTGACTTCATTAATAGATGGAGAGAATAAATGAGCAGAAGGTGCCTGATTGGTATTAGCTTGCCGTTGACTGTTACTAGCAATATAACCACTAGTCACTGGTCGATTAAAGCTCACGCTATTTGCAAATAAAGCGTTATACCAATCGCCTTGGGCTTGATCATTAACCGCTTTATCAAGATAAGAAAGTGGCTGATCAGTAGAGTAAAATAATATGCTTTTTATAAAAGGGTCATCATGCAATAAAAAATCAACTTGAGTAGCTACCAGCTCAGCACCCTCAGGAGTCGAGGCGTTATTAGCCAGCATGGTAGCGACTTGCTGAACATGCAAACGCTGCTGCTGATAGTGATAAACCAGACTGTAAACAAAAGACAATAAAAAGGCTACCACTAGCGATACAGCAGTAGCCTGTAATACCGAGCGCTGGACAAGCACAGTAATGGTTCTAACTGGAGGCTTACTCATGTCACTCCATTAAGCTAGGATCGCAAAAGCTAATGTTAAAGAAGATGCAAAAGCTGGTTTTAATAAAGAAAACCCTTCAGTAGCACTGTATGGTTTCTATATTAAACTGACCATGTAAGTATTTAGCTTAGCGACCTTTTTTATCTCTTTTTTTATACTTTGCACTACGGTTAAGTTCGCGCTGACGCAGCTGTTGAGCCTTTGCTTTAGTAGGAGTATCGCTTTTATTAGCATAAGGGTTTTGATTGAGCTTAAAGACCACATTGAGCGGTGTGCCTTCAAGTTTAAACACTTCTCTAAATTGATTCTCAAGATAACGCTGATAGCTTTTGGGCAACGAGCCGGTCTGATTACCATGAATAACAATCACTGGCGGATTATGGCCACCGATATGCGCATAACGTAGCTTAATACGGCGACCACCTACCGTAGGTGGCGGATTGGCAGTGACCGCATCTTGTAAAATTTGGGTGAGGCGATTGGTTGAAACATTAAACATCGAGGATTCATAAGCACGGCGAATAGAGGGATATAGATTACCTACCCCAGTGCCATGCAGTGCCGAGATTAGATGAACTTTAGCATAAGGGATAAAGTTAAAACGGCGATCCATCTCAATTTTGATATAGTCTTTTTTCTCTTGACTTAGCCCATCCCACTTATTAATCGCTACCACTAAAGCGCGTCCTGCATCAAGCGCATAGCCAATCATATGCAGATCTTGATCAACGATACCTTCTTGGGCATCAATGACAATAACCGTAACATTAGAGTCTTCAATCGCTTGCAAGGTCTTGATAACTGAGAACTTTTCTACTTTTTCATCAATTTTACCACGGCGACGAACGCCCGCAGTATCGATCAAAACGTAATGCTTGCCATCACGCTCATAAGGAATATAAATACTGTCACGAGTGGTGCCTGGCATATCGAATACCACCACTCGATCCTCGCCTAATAGACGATTCACTAGCGTTGATTTGCCGACGTTTGGGCGACCGATAATCGCAAGCTTCAGGCCTTCGGGCTCAACGATACTCTCTTGCTCCGGCATGTCAGCGGTGATAGCTTCTAATAGATTACCCACGCCGCGGCCATGACTAGCGGCCATAGGATACGGCTCACCTAAACCTAACGCATAGAACTCTGCCGGAGCTGAATCATGCACCCCATCAACTTTATTAGCAACCACATAGACCGGTTTACCTAAAGTATGCAAGAATTTGCCAATCTCAGCATCCGCCCCAATCATCCCCGAGCGGGCATCGACTACAAAAACGATAATATCCGCTTCATGAATAGCCGTATGCGATTGCTCCGACATATAGTCGTCAATATTGCCACTACCATCATCTGCTTCACCAATACCGCCGGTATCTACTACGATAAAAGACTTGCCTTCATACACAGCATCCCCATACTGGCGATCACGAGTCAAACCTGACAAGTCAGCAACTAAAGCTTGCCGGCTCTTGGTAAATTGATTAAATAAGGTAGATTTACCTACATTTGGGCGACCAATTAAAGCCACCACCGGTTTGATACTCATTCTCTACTCTCTGTTATGGGCACAATTATAATCCTAATGTCCGTCAAACCTAAGCATACCGATAGCGGCTATGGTCGACTGGGCGTGATTATAAACTTAAATAAATAATAATAAAACGTCTAACGTGGTAGCTGCCATATGGCGACTTGGCCAGAATTACTTTGAGTCATCAAGCGACTACCTTGTACTTGTAAACTACTCAGTGCGCCTTTGGTTTGTACACGGCTCACAATATCACCGGTCGCTGGATCAAATAAATGTACAATACCCTCTAAATCACCAACGGCAATATAGCTCCCAATCATTACTGGATTGGTCAACTCACGGTAGGCTAGCTCTTCACTTTCCCATAGCACTTGACCATTACTACGATCATAGGCAACCACTTTGCCCTCTAGGCTGGTGCCAATAACTTGGGTATTGTTTACCGCCAAAGACTTTAGACTAGCCAGCTCATTGATAAACATCACCTGTCTCGAGGTTAAATCAATGCCGATTAATTGACCGCTATAGCTGATAGCAAATAGCTGATTGTTATCGGCTATGGGCATCCCATCAACATCACTCATGCGTTCAATCTCGCTACTACCGGTACCTACGCCTACGCGGCGTGACCATTGCGGCAAGCCATCGTCGATAGTAATAGCATGCATACGCCCATCAGCAGTAGCCAGTAAAGCTGTATTGCCATCTAACATAGCAGGTGCTGCAGTACCACGAACACTAATCGCTGGCACTTGAGTGGCAAACTGCCAAATAGATTGTCCCGTCTGTAATGACAGCCCATGTAAGAAACCATCATTAGCAGATAAGACTACTCTGTTATTAGTAATTAGTGCTGGAGTTAACACCGAACCTGATAATTGCTGCTCCCAACGCTGAGCCCCTGTAGTACTATCAAAAGCCAATACTTTGCCACCACGTGTACTAACAATAGCCGTCTGGCTAAGGGCATCGAGAGCAACTCCGCCGGTAATTTGATCGCCAACGTTAATTGACCATAGACTATTACCATTGCTATCAAAACCGTTCAAGTCACCACCACGTGAGGCAGTAACGATTTGGGTATTGTCATAACCAACTCGTAGATCTAGTGGGTCTTTTTTACTGGCTTTTTGGCTACCACTATTGACACTAAAAACAGGCTGAAGCACACTAATAGGTTGAGCAATTTCTACTAACTTCACCGGATCGTGTACCACGGGCTTGATACCCCGATTACAGCCAACGACCGCTGTTGTCATTAGCGCTAGGACCGCCACATGCTTAACCGTTGCTTTTATAGTTTTGGTTGTCGTCTTGCTGGAGCTAATAGATCGGGTCATTATATATTCTCACTACAAAAAATTGGCTGTCGATAAACAGATTTTAGTACGTAAAAGTGCAGTATAAAACGCTATTATATAGCTGGTTTACTGCACAACTTACTCAGATTGGTTAAGATTATATTACGGGTTAACTTCAGGAGCTGCGGTATTACTATCCATGCTTTCAGCAACTTCATCATTTATCTCATCAATCACAAGCGGTTGCGGGGTAGCAGCAGTTTGGATAAGACCGGGCTGTTCATTGGTGAATTCAGGGATAATACCTAAGCTTTCCATTTTTAGTGCTAGGACTGCGCGAGGCTCACGGCGATCGCTAAGCAAACTCCAGGCGTTATTATAAGCTTTAATCGCACTATCTTTATCATTTTTTGCTAAGTAAATATCTCCTAGCAGCTCTTGTTGACTGCCTTCAAATGATACGGGTACATCATTATTAGCAGCAGATAAAGCGGCATCAGCATCACCTGAGTCTAGCAGTACTCGTGCATAACGTAGACGAGTAATAGCGCTTAGTCCTGCATCACCCAAATCTATAGCTTGTGCCTGTTTAAGGCTCTCTGCGGCACCAGCAAAATCATCATTATCGGCTTGCATACGCGCCTTTATCATCAGTGCTTGCCACGCATAAACACTATCTCCGTGAGTACTGACCAAAGCATCAATCCCTTGATTTAACTGCTCACGACTGGTCGCTAATGCTTGCTGGGCGTCCGCTTCTAGATCTGGATTTTGCGCTGCTAGCGACACCTGATCGTTGAGCATTTTAATATCTGCATATTGATCAGCGGCAACGGTATCAACACGAGCGTGATTGTTTTGCCAATAAGTCCAACCAAAATAACCCGCCAATACTAATAAAATAACGGTGACAATGTAGCTACCATACTGTTTTAACGCTTGCATCGAGTTGTCTGGATTTGGTGAATTGGGATTCAGAGCCATGTTGTTTACCTGATAAAAGCTAGTGACTAAAAATAAGTCTATAAAATAACTTATACTAAAATGCTTATACTAAAATGCTTATACTAAAACGGCTAATACCACTACTGCGCTGAAAAGTTATCGACGCTTGATAGCCAATCTTGAGCAACACTACTCTGCTCTCCGTTACGCATATCTTTGATGCTAATGGTATTATCGTCTATCTCTTGTTGGGCGATAATCACGGTTAAAGCAGCTCCAGACTTATCGGCTTTTTTCATCTGAGCCTTGAGGCTAGTAGCACTGGCCATTTTTACTCGTAAATCTGGACGCTTATAACGCAAGTTTTGGGCATAACCAATACCTGCGCTGTAAACCTCAGGATGAGCAGCGACGAAAACATCACAGGCTGCAGTGGGCTCAAAAGGCGCTACCGCTTCAATAAGGAGCAATAAACGCTCAAGGCCCATAGCAAAACCAACACCAGGTTCAGATTTTACTGGCTTGTCGCTTTTTGCACTGCTTGCGCCCACAGACTTTAATTGTCCGATAAGCCCATCATAGCGGCCACCAGCGCAAACGGTAGCTTGACTGCCAAGCTTATCAGTCACCCATTCAAAGACCGTTTTATTGTAATAATCAAGACCACGTACCAGGTGCGGGTTGATCTCGTAATCGATACCTAACGCTTCTAGATAACTTTTGACTTGAGCAAAATGCGCCACACTATCCTCGCCCAAAAAGTCAGCGAGTTTCGGAGCATCGGCTAATATTGCCTGAGTACTGGCTTCTTTGCTGTCCAAAATACGTAAGGGATTGGTAGTCAGCCGACGTTTGCTATCTTCATCGAGCTGATCTTGCTTATCCGTCAAATACGCAACCAGCGCATCACGATAAGCATGGCGCTCATCAATCTCGCCTAAGCTATTGAGCTGCAAGCGCATCTCATCTTTTAGCCCCAGCTGTTGCCACATCAAATGAGTCATCGCAATCAGCTCGGCATCAGCATCCGGCAGCGCACTACCAAAGCTCTCCACGCCCAGCTGATGAAACTGACGATAACGCCCTTTTTGTGGACGCTCGTAACGAAACATCGGGCCGATATACCAAAGTTTGGGCGTATCACCGCGCAGCATATTATGTTCGATGACCGCTCGTACCGCCCCAGCTGTGCCTTCTGGACGCAGAGTAAGTGGGGTTGGAGGATCCGACTTATCAGCGAAGCTATACATCTCTTTTTCGACAATATCGGTCGCACCGCCGATAGCTCTAGCAAATAAATCGGTCTGTTCAACGATTGGCAAACGGATATGTTCGTAGCCATATCTACTTAGCACATCGGCCAAAATTGCTTCTAAATGGAGCCACTTTGCAGCCTGTTCTGGCAAAATATCGTTAAACCCTTTGATAGCTTTAATCATGGTGCAGTCACATCCTCAAACGTCATCATTCTTTTTATTATCGTAATTTTTATAAAGTAGCGCTGGTCAATTGAGCCCTATTTTACTCGAATAATCTCATTTTCACGTAGCTTTGCCAACTCATCAGCATGAGCACGTACCATGCCTTCTATCTCGTCTACTAAGTTATTAGTATCAATGAGGTGGCTTTTTTCGCCCATACGATAAACCAATGACTTAGGCGACGCCCCTACGATACCTATATCTGACTCTTTAGCTTCACCTGGACCATTCACTTTGCAGCCAATCACTGACAGGTTCATCGGTTCACGGATATCTTCTAAACGTGCCTCTAATGCGGTCATAACCTTAATGACATCGAATTCTTGGCGCGAACAGCTCGGACAGGCGATAAAATTCACCCCATTAGAGCGAATATTAAGTGATTTTAAAATATCGAAACCAATTTTAATCTCTTCCTCAGGCTCTGATGCCAGTGAAATACGAATAGTATCACCGATACCATCTAGCAATAAGCCGCCAAGAGCAATAGCCGATTTGACCGCACCAGTCCGATAGACGCCAGCCTCGGTGACCCCTAAATGCAGCGGGTTATCAATCTGTGCTGATATCAAACGATAAGCATCTAAAGTCAAAAACACATTACTGGCTTTTACCGAAACTTTATATTGATCAAAATTAAGGCGCTCAAGAATATCAATGTGACGCATAGCGGATTCTAACATCGCCTCGCCAGTAGGCTCAGTATATTTACGCTGAATGTCTTTTTCAAGCGAACCTGCATTGACCCCAATACGAATCGGAATATTATGATGCTTAGCACAGGCAACCACTTCACGTACCTTGGCATCGCTACCGATATTACCTGGATTAATACGTAAACAATCAGCACCCGCTTCGGCGACGGCTAAGGCAATCTTATGGTCAAAATGTACATCGGCTATCAAAGGAATGCTGACCAATTTACGAATTTGACCAAAAGCTTCTACAGTCTCCATAGTGGGCGTAGAGACCCGCATTAAATCAGCACCCGCTTCTACACAGCGCTCGATTTGCGCCACGGTGCCAGCGACATCACAAGTGTCGGTATTAGTCATACTTTGGACGCTAATAGGCGCATCACCGCCGATTGCGACATCACCGACATGGATTTTTTTGGTAGGGCGACGGTTAATAGGCGCAGACGTTGACATAATAAAATCCTTGGTTTTAGCAAAGTGCATAAAAATATAATGAGTTTATTCTATTATAGATATCAATAGATGCTACATGAATCGTAAGTAACATTTATTGCACACAGTATCAATATGAGAGGCAATAAGTTTAAGAGTCGTAGGCTCAGATGCTTAAAGGTTACCGTTGAAAAATCAGCAGTCATTGCTCATAGACTGTTTATTTAAGGTATTAATAATTAAGAGACTAATAGTTAAGGCGTCAATACGAAGCTGGCTTGGTTTCCAGAAACATATTGATCCAATACCACCGCTTGTTGATTCAACAATAAACTCACATTATTGACATTATCAATCTCGATATTAAAGGGAGGGACGCCCAACAGCTCATAACTACCACTATTTTGACTACCATTCATCAAATTATTACCTTGAGCATCAGTAATATTAACTGTCGCCGTGTCAGTGACAGTAAGCGCTAACACCATACTTTCGGTACTCTCAGCGCCGCCTAGATTCAGTGCTGATCCAGAGGCACTAACGGTATTCTGATTGCTAATCGCCGCACCTTGTGCTTGCTCAGTCGCTGTCAAATCCTCAACAATAGGAGTCGATGGCTGCTCGTCTTGGCTAGCACTGCTGACCATTCGATACAAGAAAACCGCTAAAATTATCAGACCAATAACGGCAATGATCAATAACGGATTAAAACGAATGCGACTATTGGTATCACGCTGAAGCGTACCCATTGGGCGTAGCGGCGATTCAATATCACTGGTGGGGTTTGTCTTGAGCTCATTAGGATAAGCAGCGTCAAAACTGCTAGCTACTTGCGCCGGATCGAGTCCTAAGAACTTGGCATAGTTGATAGCAAAACCACGCGCAAAAGCGGCTTGTGGTAAGTCAGCAAAGCGCTCGTCTTCCAAAGCCTGCAAATGACGCTTGAGAATAAACAGCTCAGCTGCCGCATCATCTAAGCTCAATTGCTTAGTTTTGCGCGCTTGCTGCAACATGGTACCAAATGATCCCTGTGCATTAGATTGATTATTCGATGGTGGGTTGGTCATTGCCATGATGCCTCTGGATTGTTAAGCCAAGTCTTAAGTTGTTTTGCTTCTTCGCTCAGCGGATAAGCGGATAAAAGTTGTTGTGCTAATTGGTGACGCGTCGCTTTATCATTTTGCGCGGCTGCTAGCTTGATACCTTGTAATAATAAACGCGGGCTACTGCTTTGATTTTGTACCAGCATTAGCGTTTCATCATAAAGCCGCTGGGCTTGGGGTACGCGCTGCTGCTCAAGTAATAAATCCACCAGCTCAATATGAGCAATCAGACTATTACGGTTACCATCCAGCGCTCGCAAAAACGCCGTTGCAGCAGCTGGACGGTCGTTAAGTTGCAGATAGGTACGGCCTAAATTCTCAAGCGCCCCAATACGTCCTTCGTAGCCAAGCGCCGACCCCGCTATCTCGAACTGTTCAGCGGCCTCTGCATAACGCTGCATCTGCGATAGATAAACACCATAGTTATTACGGGCTTGCTCAAACTCTGGGTCAAGCTTAATAGCTTGTTTAAAGTAATAGTCAGCTTTTTCAAGATTCAGCCGACTGCCTTCTTGCTGCAATAAAACGCCCATCATATCATAGGCTGGCGCATATCGGCTATCAGCAGCAAAAGCTTTTTCGAGTTGACGCTGGGCGGTATCAAGCTCGTTTTTGCGGATATATTGAGCCGCTAGTGACGTACGAACCCGAGCGACTTCTTGTTTATCAATACTGCGATTGCTACTGGCTTGGGTGGTAGTCTCATAACGGCTACCCTGCACCAAGTTAGTACTCGAAGTACTTTGACAAGCGGTGAGGCTTAATGACAATAAAGCCGTCAATAGTGTAATGCCAGCAAACAGACGGTTTGGCTGATGGTACGATTTATAAGACATTGTATTTTAGCGCTTCTATAAGTAAGCTGACAAGGTATCTACGTTGCCAAAATAGAATGTTGCTGATAATCAAACTAATTAAACAGTTTGAGGTTTATTGTGCAGCATTTTTATTATGCAAAACGATTACACAATAAGATAACTGTAGCGTACATTAATCCTATTCTTCAACAAAGCATTCAGCGAACCTTTAGTTTAATAGATTTAACCTCTATAAGTACAATTTAGTTGCTAAAAATTTGCGGCTATTACCTATAATAAATTTAAAAGAGTCTTAAAAGCTATTAATAAGACTGTTAAATGCTAGCCTAAACTTTTTCTCGATCCTTAATACTCTGCTGCCATTTTGCCGACCGTTTAGTACGATCTGCTACTTGCCCTACCAGCTGACCACAGGCGGCGTCAATATCATCGCCGCGCGTTTGTCTGATAGTGCAGACAAATCCAGCTTCACTAAGAACATTACTAAAAGCATGGATACGATTGTTGCTGGATTTATCATAAGGCGCATGCGGAAACGGGTTAAAAGGAATAAGGTTGATCTTACTAGGCAAACCATCCAATAGCGCTACCAACTGCTGGGCGTGCTCATTGCTATCATTGACCCTGTCAAGCATCACATATTCGATAGTGACATGTTTTTTATGGCGAGGATTGACGTCATAAACGTAGTTTTTGGCGGCGGCGATCAGCTTATCTAACGGATACTTTTTATTAATAGGTACCAGCTCGTTACGCAGCTCATCATTAGGCGCATGTAACGAGATAGCCAGTGCTACATCAATATCTTTTGCCAAATCATACATCTTAGGGACTACGCCCGATGTTGACAGCGTCACTCGGCGCTTAGATAAGCCATAAGCGTGGTCGCTTAGCATCAGCTCCATCGAGCTGACCACTGGTTTGTAGTTCAATAAAGGCTCGCCCATACCCATCATAACCACGTTAGTCACATTATTCTCCCATAAGCTATGATCAACATGCTCTAGACTATCGTTTTCATCGGTCATGTAAGAGGCGTTGGCAACCCAAAGCTGACCCAATATTTCAGCGGCGCTCAAATCACGCTCAAAACCTTGCTTACCAGTACTACAAAAGCTGCAATCAAGCGCGCAGCCTACTTGCGATGAGATACATAAGGTTTTACGGCCATTTTCCTTGCTGTCATCTGCCGGAATAAGGACGGTCTCAACCAATGAGCCCCCAGTCACCTCAAACACCCATTTACGCGTACCATCATCACTATACTGACGATGGATAACTTTTGGCGGCGTTACACAAGCATTTTCAGCCAGCTTGTCACGTAGGCTTTTGCTCAAATTGGTCATTTGTGCAAAGTCAGTCACGCCATGCTGATATATCCATTTGATCACTTGCGTGGCACGAAACGGCTTCTCGCCGATACTTTTGAAGTAGTCAGCAAGCTGTGCTTGGGTCATGCCCAGTAAGTTGGTTTTTGCTTGCGCCTCATCTACCAGCTTGATGCTATTACGCTTAGCGGCTGTAGAGACGGGCTGATTAGGAGTAGTAACGATTGACATGATAAATGACCTTTGCCCATAAGTATGAGTAGTAAACTTTGGGATAGTTATGTATTAGCAATCCTTTATAAGCGCTACGATTATGAGCTTACGGCAGGTTTTATAAATAAAAACCAAGCGGCGCTATAGCTAGCATTATGCTAATAAAGGATTGATAACGTTAAGAAAATACGGATAAACCCTGTGATAGTAGTCTATCATGAGGGGAAGTAGAGCAAATTTCAATAAAAAAATCATAGGTCTGTTAAAGTCGCTCACATAAAGCTAAGAGTAACTAAACCTTGGACGCTATGACGGTATAGTATAGTCAGTTGAAAGTAAAACGGTTATGTAAATTCAGACGGTAATACTTTTAAAGTGACTCAACTATAGCTGAAACGGCTTATACCCTAAGATATAAGCCGTTTCACCATGCTTCATTATAGACCGTAGTTAATAATGATTAATCATGACTGCTACTAACGTGTACGCGCACAAACTTCGTCATCGTTGAAGAAGTAGCTGATTTCGCGCTGAGCTGATTCAGCTGAATCTGAACCATGTACTGCGTTTTCATCGATGCTGCTAGCAAAGTCAGCACGGATAGTACCTTCAGCGGCTTCTTTTGGATTAGTTGCACCCATAATTTCACGATGCTTAGCGATAGCGTTCTCGCCTTCTAATACTGATACCAATACTGGGCCTGAGGTCATGAATGACTTTAGGTCGTTGTAAAATGGACGCTCTTTATGCTCAGCGTAAAATCCGCCGGCTTTTTCGTCATCAAGTTGCATCATTTTTGCCGCAACAATTTTTAGACCCGCTTGCTCAAAACGGTCATAGATAGCGCCGATATGATTGCCAGCAACAGCGTCAGGTTTGATGATTGATAAAGTACGTTCGTTAGCCATGAAAAGCTCCTAAATGGATTAAGGGAAAATGAGATAGGTTATCTATGATCATCACGCCGATTTTTAGTCTTATAAACACCAATGCGGGCTTATAAAGCTTAGCGAATGATTGCTGACTATTATAATGATTAACACTATAAATGATAGGGTTAATTTATGATTGTCACTTGCTGCAAGGTAAATACTGCCTTTATATTAGTCATTTAATCTCTTATAAACAAAAACCCCAGTTCATAATAAACTGAGGTTTTATTTTTACAGACTATAAAAGCTTATGAAACAGTACTTTTTTATCTAAGCATCATACGGGTCACGCAGTACGATGGTCTCCGCACGATCAGGGCCAGTTGAGATGATATCCACCGGGCAACCAATCAGGTCTTCGATACGCTTGATATATTTTTTGGCATTTTCTGGCAGATCGTCATAGTTGGTGATACCAACGGTTGACTCGCTCCAGCCTTCTAAAGTCTCATATTTTGGGGTCACTGATTCATAGAACTCAGCATCGTGGGCGCCAGCACATTCAGTCTCTGGTAAATTGTAGCCTACACCGATTAGTAGCTCGTCTAAACCATCGAGGACGTCAAGCTTGGTCAAGCAAATACCCGATAGTGAGTTGAGTACTACGGCACGGCGTAATGCTTCGGCATCAAACCAACCACAGCGACGGGCACGACCAGTAGTAGCACCGAACTCATGACCGACTCTCGCTAAATGGGCGCCCACATCGTCGAACAATTCCGTTGGGAATGGACCGCTACCCACTCGAGTGGTATAAGCTTTGGTGATGCCAAGCACATAGTCTAGATATAATGGACCGATACCGGTACCTGTTGATACACCGCCTGCAGTAACGCTGGAGCTGGTAACAAAAGGATAAGTACCGTGGTCGATATCAAGTAAAGTGCCTTGTGCACCCTCGAACATCAAGTTCTTGCCCGCCAAACGCAGCTGGTTAAGCTCTTCGGTCACATCAGTAACCATACCATTGATCTCATCGCGCCACTCTTGGCAGAGCTTATAAGTCTCGTCAAAATCAATCGCATCAACTTTATAGTACTGAGTGAGTTGGAAGTTATGATACTCAATTAAATTACGTAACTTCTCTTCTAAGTCATCACGGAATAAGTCAGCAAGCTTGATCGCACGGCGAGCCACTTTATCCTCATAAGCAGGACCAATGCCGCGGCCCGTAGTACCAATTTTTCCAGTGCCACGCTTGGCTTCACGAGCTTGATCAAGCGCTACATGGTAAGGCATGATAAGCGGACAATTAGGAGAGATGCGCAGACGCTCACGTACCGGCACATTGTTAGCTTCCAGCTCTTTCATCTCTTTTAATAGAGCATCAGGAGCCAATACCACGCCATTACCGATAAAACAGGTGACGCCTTCGCGTAGGATACCTGATGGAATCAAATGGAGAACGGTGGTTTTGCCATCGACGACTAGCGTGTGCCCAGCATTATGCCCACCCTGAAAACGTGCGACCGCTGAAGCTTTTTCGGTAAGCAGATCAACGATCTTACCTTTACCTTCGTCGCCCCATTGGCTACCTAAAACTACGACATTCTTACCCATGATAAATCCTTACAATAATGTATTGGAGTGTGTTCGATATTGATTAAAATAAAGTGATAGTGCTGTTAATAAGTACCACTTTAATAGCTATTTTTTAGATACTGCTTACTAACCTATATGGCTATTAGCTGCCATTCGTCGTTCATAATACTCAATCGGTGCGTAACACCTTGAGGATAATCGGTGTCATTTAATGGCATAGTCACCCAATGGTCTTGCTGGCGTAACTGAGCGACTTTAGACCGCAGCGCCTGGGTTTGACTATCATTAGCACTCTTTAGTGATTCATAATCAACCACCACTATAGTAGGCGCAGCCAGCTCAATATGCGGTAGTAACCGACTGACATCCATACTAAAACCTGTGGCAGCGCGGGGCTGTTGCTGATGAGTTTGCTGATTGCCACTTTGCATACCATCAAAACGTCCGCCTCGTACCAGCGGCTGAGTTTCGCTATTTATGTAACCATTAAAGACGATACCAGTATGGTAATGATAGCCGGTCAACTCGGTCACATCGGTACTGACTTCACAATGCCACACTTGTTGTAGATGAGTTTTCAGTAGTTGTAACTCATTAATAGCATCAGCAATCTGCTTATCTTGCTGCGCATCCGCCGACAACTTCGCCATTAATTGCGGCATGTCATGCCCAAAACGTGCCAAGGTATAAAAATCATCGCCCATAGTCAGTGATTGGCAAACCCGCTGGAGCTCTGGTAGATTCTTATTGGCATACAAATGCATTAACTGCTCAGTATCACTGCTTGAGAGCTGGGCTAGAGTAGCTAAGCGTCTAAAAATAGCCACATGTCCTAAGTCGATATGTAACGCCGCTTTCATATTTAAGCTATCAATTAGGCTAAGCAGTACATCAACGAGCTCTATATCGGCTTCAAATTCGGCACAGCCAAAAATCTCCGCCCCTAATTGTAATGGGGTACGTGAACCGAATAGACCTGAAGGCAAGGTATGAATAACATGACCGGCGTAACAATAACGCGCAATACCAGTGCCGCCATGCTGCGCATCAATACGCAGGATTTGCGGAGTGATATCAGCACGTAAACCCATTAGACGGCCAGTGAGCTGATCGATAATCTTAAAAGTTTGACGCTTAAGATCTTCTGAGGCATCACTTAGTAATGATTCAGTATATTCAATCATCGGCGGATCGACCAGCTGATAACCATGCGTGATAAGCCGCTGCGTAAGCTTATTGCGAAGCACTTCTTGCTTTTGCGCCTCTTCAAATAGCACATCGACCACCCCATCAGGGAGGAGCCAACTATTAGCAACTTCGCCAGCAAAATTGCTCAGATGAAAGTTACTCAAATTAGGCAGAGATTGGGAATTAACAGAATCAGAACTTGCAGGCACAATAAATCCTTGTTTGGCGTAGCGCTTGCCAAAAATGCAGCGTTATAAGATTAGGGTTTTGAGCTAATGATTGCTAAGTGCGGTGTATTTTTGACACACAACATCACCGGCCTAATTATTAGTAAAAACTAGGTAATACCAAAAATGGCAGTAATAATTATAAACTGGAATGATAAAACGAATAAATTAAGACGATAGATGGTCAAGGCACTTTACGCTTAAGTTTAGCATAGCGATTAAGCTTCGCCTAGCCATAATTCAATACAATATGCGCTCGTTTATAATAAAAGCCAGCGCATTTGAGCACCCATTGCCACTATTCTAAATAGTTCAAAGTAACGACTTCATAGTAGACTCATGTTAAACTAGCCGCTCTTTGCACTCTCGGAGGCCTTATGTCATCTGATCATCATCCCAATCCTGAAATCAATCAAACCAACGTGTTAGGCACAGCGCTTGCCAGCTGCTGCTTTGATCCTATTACCGGTTATTATCGTAACGGCTTTTGTCATACTGGCCATTATGATGTCGGCCAGCATACGGTTTGCGCCAAAATGACCAGCGAATTTTTAAACTTTTCAGCCGAGCGTGGTAACGACCTTATTACTCCTTTACCTGAATACAATTTTGATGGCCTTAAACCCGGTGACTACTGGTGCATCTGCGCTCTACGTTGGGTAGAGGCGTTAGATTTTGATATTGCTCCTCAGCTCAAATTAGAAGCTTGTCATGAGAGCTTATTAACCTTAGTCGATATAGAAACCTTAAAGCGCTATGCGCTATAACTATAATTTGAGTTAAATAAAATATATTAAGAATTTATTCAAAACATTTTGTCTATGTTGAGAGGTGATCTATGAATCGCGATGACGACCTAATGGTCAACCCCAACACCAATATCAGTGACCCTACTGACAGCAATGACTCACTATATATCGCTGATTATGATAGCTATATATACGGTGATGCGGATGCAACGCTCGAAGATACTATCGAGACCATGACCGTTTATGACCCCGATGCCGAACGTTATGAAGATATTGATTTATCCAGTGCTGACGAAGTGGTCAATTGCTATGCCTATTCTCGTAAAACTGGGGCGCAGCTTGAACAAATAGCGCTCAGTAATGTAAGCAAGGCCTTGACCAATAGCGGCCAGTTTATTTGGCTTGGCCTGTATGAGCCGAGCCTAGAGACTATGATTAAGGTCAAAAGTGCCTTTGATTTACATGAGTTGGCGATTGAGGATGCCTTTGCCGATCATCAGCGTGCCAAAGTCGAGAACTATGACAACGATACTATCTTTGTGGTAATACGGACGGCGAAGCTAGAAGATAATGTCATTCGTTATGGCACCACCGCCATATTTATGGGTAAAAATTATCTGATTACCATTCGTAACGGTCCTTCTATCTCTTATGCACCAGTACGCGAACACTGTAATCGTCGACCCGAAAAGCTACGCATGGGGCCGATATTTGTACTGCATGCTATTCTTGATTTTATCGTGGATAACTACATGCCTATCACTGACCGTTTGGGTAATTATCTACGTGAGCAAGAGCGTTATATCTTTACCTATGAGTTTAATAAAAGCACGCTTAAGAATCTCTATGAGCTTAAATCTCAGCTGGTACACATGCGGGCGATCATTTTACCCGTTCAGGATATCTGTAGTTTTTTTATCAATCATGAAGATAGCGATTTGGTCTCACCGTTTTCGCAAGCAGCCAAACCCTATTTCCGTGACGTTAATGACCACCTGCTGCACTCTTTAGATGCCATAAACGGTCTCAATGAGATGCTGAGTGTGGTGATGAACACCTATATGGCGATGGTCAATATGGGTCAGAACGAAGTAGTACGTAAGCTAGCGGCTTGGGCCGGTATTCTAGCCGTACCCACTGCGATAGCCGGTATTTATGGGATGAACTTTGACTTTATGCCGGAGCTGCACTGGGAATATTCGTACTTGGTAATTATGGCTATCATCGGCTCATTGTGTGCTTATTTATATTACAATTTTAAGCGGTTGGGATGGTTGTAAAGCAAGTTTTACATGTTTTAAGTCTAAAAAAAGGCTAGATTAAAAACCCAGCCTTTAATAGCTTCTAGCAAACAATGCTTACTAAGTCAGCATTTATTTTAAGAAAAAACTTTTAAGATCTGCCTTTATTTTCACTTACGATGAGCATTATCGCTTGGTAAATGGTGCTCAGTATGGGCGCTTTGACGCTGAGCGCCCTGATTATCCATATGGTCGTCTGAGTAGTCTTCGGGCCGACCAAACATTTTTGCCGTCCAAGTCAACACTACGATAGCGGCGCTCAATACCAAGATACCGATACAAATCGTCGCCAATAACCACAAATGAAAGTAATCCGATACCGCTTGTACATCGACTACTAAATGTCGTGACAAAGCGGTAATGGCGATAAATATCAAAAACTGCACCGGCAAACGATGGGTTTTAAAATAAATACCAATCATAGCTAGCAGCTCAAGATAAATAAATAGCATCAAGATATCTTTTAAGTCCGCCGATCCTTTTTGTAGTATGACAAAAAACTCCTTGCCCGCTGTCCAAACCACCACCACGCTAATTAAAAATAAAATAACGTAGTGGCAGATATCGACAAACTCTCTACCTATACATTGCAAGCGCTGATGGATATCTACGCCGGCTTTGCTAGGTTTTGCCTGAGCCAAGTTAGGTTTACTAGGATCATGGCTGTCGTGTTGATGTTCTGATGGCTGCTCGGGTGCTGGTTTCATCAGCTCTTATTATCCGCATTTAAGCCTGCTGATTTTTCAGCCGCCTCAACCGTTTGACGAATCAAGGTATTGATAGTCATCGGCCCTACGCCGCCCGGCACTGGGGTATAAGCGCTGGCCTTCTGTGCAATACCCTCCATCTCGATATCACCAACGCCGCCGCCTTCTCTTGGATGAAAGCCAGCATCTATAACTACCGCACCCTCTTTAATCCACTCCGCCTTGATCAGCTCTGGCACCCCTACTGCGCCCACCACGATATCAGCACGTCTGATATGAGCGGCTAAATCTTGAGTTCTTGAATGGCAAATAGTTACCGTACAGTTGGCATTTAATAGCATCATTGCCATTGGCTTGCCCAAAATAGGACTGCGACCAACAACTACCGCCTCTTTACCTGCCAGCTCAATCTCATAATGATTGAGGATATGCATGATACCTTGCGGCGTGCAAGAGCCATACGCAGGCTGCTGCATACTCATGCGCCCAAACCCTAAACTGGTTACCCCATCGACGTCTTTGGCGATATCAATTTGCTCAAAGCAAGCGCGCTCATCGATTTGAGCAGGCACCGGATGCTGCAGTAAAATACCGTGGACATCAGGGTCATTATTGAGCTCATCTATCTTTGCCTTCAACTGCTCAGTAGTGGTTTCAGTGGGCAGCTCAACCCGAATAGAATCAATCCCGATACGCTTACAAGCATTACCTTTCATACGCACATAAGTCGCTGAAGCAGGATCATCGCCGACCAAAATAGTAGCCAAACTAGGCGTACGTCCGGTTTTCGCTTTGATAGCATCGACGCGCGTAGATAATTGTTGTTCTATTTGTTTAGCAAGTGCTTTACCGTCTAAAACAGTGGCAGACTCTCTAGCAGTTGGCATAGTAGCTCCAATGGATAAAATAAGTTGACGCAAAATTAAGCATAATATTGTACCTGTACCGCTAGTAAAAGCCTAGTCGTGAACCGCTAACTATGCCGAATTATTATATATATAGTCGATACACTTTAAAAAAACATAGCGCTACTGGAATGAGTTTATATAATAGTTTTACTTTCACCTGACTATAACCTTGCTTTAATGGCTTAACTAGAGCTAGTTTAATAGCTATTAATGACGCTGATACTGATAGAAAGCTGTAAAACCATGCTAATAAGTAAAATAACCTCACTTTGATTAAAAAATGACTTGTAATTTGTAATATTTTTGCTAATATAGTCCACCTTGATTGGCTGGATGGCAGAGTGGTCATGCAGCGGACTGCAACTCCGTTAACGCCGGTTCGATTCCGACTCCAGCCTCCAATTATTTATTAGATTTACGTTAATTTTGGCTTGCATTATCAGTATAATTGCTTATAATAGCGACCACTTATCTAACAAGTAAAAAGCTTAGCTTTAGCCTTTATTTGCTAGATGATACAAGTTTTGCCCGGGTGGTGAAATTGGTAGACACAAGGGATTTAAAATCCCTCGATCGCAAGATCGTGCCGGTTCAAGTCCGGCTCCGGGTACCATTACATAGTCCTATACTATCTTATAGAACATCCAAAGCCCCTGATATCAGGGGCTTTGCTGTATCTAGCGTTCTATACTGTCCTGCTCTATCTATCCCAATCCATGCATCTGATGTACACTATCATGTACACTGGTTTTTAAATGTACATTGGGATGATCATCATGGAAGAGCGCAAGCCTATAAGCTCCGATCGAAGTACTAGTAGCCATAAAGCTGCTGACAAAGAGTACCTAGTCACTGTCAAAAATCATCCTATGCTATATCTCATGGTTAGACCTAACGGTACTAAGTCTTGGATATATCGGTATAAGTCCCCTACTCAATCAAAAAATAAACGTATATCGCTTGGAGTATATCCCAACGTATCGCTCGCTCGTGCCTGTGAGATCTGGCGTGAGTATGAAGAGCTACTAAATCGAAATATTGATCCTAAAGACCATCGTGAAGAAATAAAGAAAAGTGTTGTTAGTAAAACTAAAAACTCTTTTAATCATTTTGCTTGGGAGTATTTTGAAGGATTAGAGCAGACTCAGAAAAGTAATACACTGATACGTAAAAAAGGTCGTCTTGAACTCATATGCTCATACATTGGTGATGAGCCGATCAGTGAGATCAGCTCACCTAGAATGCTCGAAGTGCTATTAGATATTCAGGCCAACTCATTAAATAAAGCTGGCAAGCCTACGGATAAGGCTGAACGCTGCGCTGGCATTGCCAGTGATGTGTTTGTCTATGCTGGCGCTCGAGGTTTTTGTAGTAGCAACCCTGCAGCTCTCATAAAGAGCCAATTGGCTAAGTCGAGCTACGGTCATCGTCCTGCTATTACCAAGCCCAAAGAGCTTGCTAAGCTACTGCGGGATATTGAAACAATAGAAGGTGATCCAAACACTATAAATTCCCTTAGGCTATTAGCGCTTCTCTTTGTTCGCAACGGTGATCTAAGGCGTATGCGCTGGACTGATTTAGATCTAAAGGCTGGCAGGTGGCAATTAAAGCCTTTAAAGGGTCAAGGCAAGGTAAATATGGTCAAGGACATGGTGGTTCCCCTACCTGATCAAGCCATAGCAATCTTGCGTGAACAACATAAAGCAAATGGTCATACAGAGTATGTCTTTTTTAGCCAGACCGCTAAAAAACATCAGATCATCTCTGACGCTACAGCCAACAAGCGACTGAAAGATTTGGGTTATCAAGACATACATTGCGCACATGGCTTTAGAGCGACAGCGAAGACCATCTTACAAGAGCAGCTAAAGTACCCTCTAGTGCTTGTAGAGATGGCGTTGGGTCATACTACTAAAGATCCTAATGGAGCGGCTTACGGTCGATTTGAGTACATTGATGATCGTGCGGAGATGATGCAGAAATGGGCTGACTATTTAGACGCTTTAAGAGAAGGTAGAGATACGGCAGAATTTAGAGCGGATGCGGAAACCACCATTAATACTAATGCTCAGTTGCACGCATTGATTGATCAGCTTGGTGAAGATAAAGTGATTAAGTTACTTAGTGGTAAGGTCTTAGACTAAAATTAGAAAACTTATTGAGAAATATACTATTTACTAAAAACGCTAAACACGTTTTATAAAATTAAACGAAAAATCTATCTCATCTTATCGGATGTTTGATCGACATAGTAAACCGCTTGCGCTAGCCTATCGATCGCTTTGGCCTCTTCCTTACTATAATGATCTTTATTGATCATACTCGACAAACCCCTTCGCATTCTTGTGATATAACCTTTCGGATACATAAGCTTGCAAGTATCTTTATAAGACTCTTCTATATATGTATAGAGGGTCTCAAAGTGGGCTATTTCAGACTCTATACATCGATTACTGTTTCTAAGCTGCACATCATCGTAGTTTAATTTTTTCGTTTCTGACTTGAACTTCTGAATATTCTTCTCACGGCCGTTAACAGAGAAATAAAGTAAAGCTGCAACCGGAATAAAGAATACAGCACCTAATGCAATTATACCGCCATTAATACCGTCCCCACCTGATACTAGAGAGCCACCGCCAAACCATGCCAAGGTAGCATTAGTTTCTGCAGCACCTGACAAAGATTGGATAGAGGTTCCAGTGGAAGCATTTCCAAACATTGATACCAAGCCTAATAATGCCATAACTAAAATAGCGCCAATCAATGCACCAAACATCACTGCTACAATTGGCTTTATATAAAACTTTGATATACGTTTTAAAGGGTATAACTCCTCTGGTACAAAGCTATACGAGTTAAGTTTTTGCTCTAGTTCATATTTATCGTAAGGCTGTTTACACAAGCTTTTACTTTTTTCTATCAGTTTAAAGTTATGGATAGTAGTATTTTCTAGCTTCTTTAATAAAGCATTAGTTTGGTTACGCACGTCAATATGTTGGTTAAACGCATCGCTATATTTTGCAAAGCTACTTTCGTATTCCTGGTTACTTATACTCATAGATGCTTGATCATCAATAGTATTATCAATTGGTAATGCTTTGATTTTACTACGAACTTTTAGTTTTTTAAGTTTGAAAGGTAACCCTCCCAAACTTAAGACACCTAATAAATAGAATTAAGCTGCCTGATTGAGTTTCTGTATCGGTGTAAAACCGCCATTGCCCATGTTTGGGCGCTTATGATTATAATGGTATAACCAGTTTTCTGCTTGTGCGCGTACCTGCTCTAGATTATCAAACAGCTCCTGATTTAACCAATCATATCTCATGGTTCTGTTAAAGCGCTCTACATACGCATTTTGCTGTGGATTGCCAGGTTCAATATAGCTTAAGATGATGCCTTGCTGCTCAGCCCAGTCTTTGAGCGCATTGCTGATGTATTCAGGGCCGTTATCGCATCTTATCTGCACAGGTTTGCCTCGGTACTCAATAAGCTGATTAAGACTGCGTATGACCCTCCCGGCCGGTAGCGAGAAGTCAACTTCAACGGTGAGTGCCTCACGGTTGTAATCATCAATGACATTGAACAGTCTAAAGCCGCGGCCATCAGTTAAGCTGTCGTGCATAAAGTCCATGCTCCAGCTTTGGTTAATCCTATCAGGTACTGCTAATGGTATTGGTTTAGCACGTTTAATGCGACGCTTAGGCTTGATTCTAAGGTTGAGTTCAAGCTCGCAGTAGATGCGATATACCCGCTTATGGTTGTACGGCAGTCCTAGCACATTACGCAAGGTTAAAAAGCACAAGCCAAAGCCCCAGTTCTTGTTCTCATCAGTCAGTTTGATAAGTAAGTCCGCTATTTGCTGGTTCTCATCTGTTACCACCGACTTGTGATAATAACAGGTGACGCTGATGTTAAAGATACGGCAAGCACGGCGTATGCTAATGCTACGATCTTCAATGTAGTGACAAACCAACGCTTTGCGCCCTTGGGGCGCTACCACTTTTTTGACATAGCATCCTGTAGGATGTCGGATTTAAGACATTCATCAGCGTACATCTTCTTTAAGCGGGCATTTTCAACTTCAAGCTCTTTAAGACGGCTGATAAGTGTGGCGTCCATACCACCATATTTAGATCGCCAGTTGTAGAAGGTGCTTTGGCTGATGTTATGCTCACGGCATAGCTCGGTAATAGGGACGCCTTGTTCGGCTTGTTTTAGGATGTTGACGATTTGGTTGTCGCTAAAGCGTGTCTTTTTCATAGGATTCTCCTGCTGGTGTATTTTAGCAGTTAATCTCTATTTGTAAGTGTTCTTATTTATTGGGGGGATTACCGAAACGCCTGTCGCTTTTTATTTTTCTTATAACAGCAAATAATATTACTCCTAGTACCACGACCAATACCACCCAACCGAGCGTAGTTACTTCAGATGTCATTGCTATATCAGTCGTGTCCACTGCGGTATGACTCCTTTTACAGATACTCTATGCATCAAAACAGTTTAAAAATCAAAATCACTCGTAAATGAACGTCTTACTGTATATTTAAGCGATTTGTATTCTTTGTAGTGAGAAGTTCCGCCTACTTTTTCTTCTAGCTTTAAAACAACCTCTTGACCGTTAAGCTCATCGATTCTACGCGTGAAAATCAAGTTTACCTGCTGCTCACGCGCGCGCGGGTTTTCTGAGCGTAAATCGAATGTCATCTCATAGCTATCTGAGATCAACTCACCTGATTCAGTGTAGACACCTACTCTCAGTACGCGAGGCTGATTTTTTTCAGTGACAGGGGTACTTTGGTATAAGCTAACAGTAAGCTCCTCTGTAGTAATTAAAGAGTTCGATCCGCGTAAAATATCCACTTCAACTGCTGTAGTATCACTTTGCCTTTTTTTATTGATGCTAACGACGGGCACGACAACTTCCTGCAATGATGCTCCGCCATGTACAAAGCGGCTTCCCGAGCCACTAAGTCTTAAGCGATTAATCGACTTAGGTATCTGTACTTCAACATCACCAATTAAACCGAGCGCTTCAGAGCTAAACTTATGCAAGCCTGGTGAATCAACCAATCCCTTACCCAGTATAAATCGACGATCTTTATATAAGACTTCTTTGCCTCTTACTTCAGCACCTGAAAAATCGCTCTGATCTATCTCACGGTTTTGGTAAATAAAACCGTGATCAGCCGTGATTAAAATATTATTAGCATTAGCTGCTGCTAGCTTCTTAATGATTTTCATTAAATCGCTAAGCGTCTTTTCTGCCGCTTCAAACGCTTGCCCTTCTGAGTGCATTTTATCGCCAGTATGATCAATCCGATTATGATAAATATAAATGATGTCATTAGCTTTTAATAGCTCTCGACTACCATCTCTATTAAGTTGCATAAAATCATCGGCAGTGATCGCATCTCCTCGATCCTGTAATGCAGTTTTAAGTATCTTACTTCTATTGGATGTACCCTGTGAGCTTTGTCCATTCACAAGCACTGTGCCTGAAGTGTTGTCTGCTATACATAATGTCTCGTTCGGTAGTAGCGCTGCCATACCAAGCTGAGTATAGCTAGGTAACATAGACAGCATAGGCGCTATATCAGCACTATAGCGATCTTCTTGACGTATTAAGCTGACAAGTTCATCCGCTATCTCATAGCGCATGGCATCGGAGATAATAACGTATATTTTGTTGTTGTTATCTAGAAACGGTTTCACCCAATGCTTAAAGAACCTATCCTGCCTAAGAATTGGCGCAGCATTCCATTTGCTTTCAGATTCTACGAAATCCTGAAAGCGATTGCCTAATTTAAGCAAATAGTTATTAGAGTATATGTTCTCAATTTTATCATTGAGATGGTTGAGGAGTGATACTTCTCCAGACTCAAGTTTGTGGTAGATAAACTTACGATAAAGTTGATCAAGCTTATACCAAGACTGGGTATAACGCTCTACCCCTTGTACAAGGCTATCCATATCGATTTTAACTTGGTTAAATGTATCTATAAACTGCGCTGCATTATCAAGGGCTTGGTAGGTATGCTCAAACTCAGCAAACCAGTGACTCTGACGACGTTGGCGAATCCAAAAAGCGATTTGCTCAGCGGTAAAGTCACTTTGTAAGACTGCATTAGCTATCGCACTAATTATCTTATTGTCGATTAAACGAAAGTAGTCTATATCGATGAGCTGTTTAAAATCTCTACTACTAAGATCATCTCTAATATCGAGATCAGCAGAAAACTTATCGGATAACATCTCAAAGCTGTCTTGATACTGTCTACTGTCTTTCCAACGTTTCAGAAATACTAAAGCATCATTGGACAGCTTTACCTGACCATCAGTTGCCATTGCATAGCTAGACTTAAAGAGCTCAATGGCAAAATCATGAATACTAGGCTCAGTAGAGTTATAGCCATAGTAGCGATTCATTTGCTCCCAGAAAAAGCCATCAAGAGCAGATCGACTAATCAGACTCATCTTTTCATCTTTATCATTGGCTAAGTCCTGCAACAAACTCTCAACGACTGTGTCCATTTTAGGCTCGCTCTTAGCACAAACAGCCAGCATCTTTAGCTGAACCATACCTGAGCTATCACTGGGCTCTATAAGCTTACTTAGAGCATCCTTACGGCTTTTAGCGCGAAAGAACTCTGCATGATCTTTTAAGACCTCTGCAAACTCAATACCTAATGATAGCTCCGAGAGCCAGATAGCAACTTGGTCAGTACGAAATTCGCCGTGAGCCAGCTGTAAATCCAATAGCCAATTATCTAATAGCGCAGGCTGAGCACCTGCACGATAAAGCAGAAACTTTTGATTAGGCTGCTCACGTATTATTTTATATTTAACACTGAACTCATTGTTATTTAGGACGATTTTCTCAATATCTTCTAGTACTAGACTGTCAAAGTCATCACGAAGCTCATGCTTGGCATCGTACCAAAAAACAATACGATGTCTTTTAAAGAGCTGCTGTAATGCGTTGATGATGCGATCATTCATTAGCTAAGCCCCGTTACTTTCTTTAATGCTTTACCAAATTTAGGGTAGTTTACTTTTACACCATCATCTAGGTCTATCTCTATCTGTTTGGTCGCTAATGGATAGAGTACATCGCGCTCATACTCTTCCATCTCAGTAATCATTTTGTTAGTGATATCTAGCTTTTTTTGTGCTTTTGTTTTTTCACTTTGGCTTTGACTGGCACTAATATTGATCGCATTAAGCTGATCTTTATAAGCATTAAGCTTAGTACGGAATTCGCGTAGATAGTCATTGAGCACGATACTTACCGTATCGGGCTGATAGCGATGCATGTAGATAAGTGCACTGAAGTTACCACTGGTGAATAGCCAATATATCGGACGTTTCTTATAGCGTTTTACGTGATCGTCGTAGAAGTCTTTTAAAAAGTAGTCACGAATATCACGTGGCTTGTCATTTTTGCCAAGCGACTGTTCAATGAATTGCATATTACTTTCATACTGCTCTTCGCCAAAAGCTACCTTAATAAATTTACGGAAGCGCTCAACAATATCATCGCTGAACCAGCCATCATCTAAGATAGGAATAACGTTGTTTTTATCAGGTGTGAAGCTTGGCTCAGGTATTTGCTCAAGATACTGCTCGACTGTGTCGCCTTGATTGGCAAGTATTAAACCAGGCTTATCTAAGCTATAGCGACCAAACATGCAGCCAACGGCATACGAGATCAACTCGCGCATTGTATCGGCTAGCAAAAGTGCCTCTAGCTCATCATCCGTCTTATCACCGCCGTAACGGTAATAAGGATTACAGGTTAGAGTGATTTCTTTGAGGGGAACCTCTGGAGTAAGCTCATTTTGTAAGCCATAAGCGTCAATAAAAATACGATTGTTTTCTTCTTCTAACCGCTTCATATCATCGGTCATTTGCTGCCAATGATTGCGTACTTGTCTATAGGTATCCGCGAGCGTTAGCTTTCGAAAAGAATCATCAAGTAGTGGTAAGGTAGTAAAGTCCCACGAATTTTCGTAAGCGTCCCAATCTTGCTTTGCGACACCTATCAAAGATTCGACAATAAGATTAATGGAGCTTTCATCGACATCGACTAAAGGTATATTTTGAATATCACCAACATTCATATTTAACGTTGGGTTCATTAACTTTGCAATATACTCAGATATTGGTGTATTAGTTAATCCTAATAAAATATTGAGTTGCTTTTCATTTTTTGGAAATAAAGTTGGAGCAGCTAAATTAAAAATCTCATCATCACTCACAACTCTAAACGATTGTTTCGCAGAGGTAATCAATGTCCAACAAAAACCTTTTTTCCACCACAGGTATTTAGGTAAAATTCTGGCTACTCGATCTTTCCGATAATGCTTCCTAGCAGATTCCGTCCAATTGATCAAAGTGTCTAAATTACCGTACCAACGTCTAAACTTACCTCCCTTAGGATGTTTAACCCAATTCTTATCAACACCTACAGAGCTGCTACTTACTTCCCAAAGGTATCTAAGAAATTTATTGTTGTCACCTGTCTTAGTTTGTCCATCGGATATTGTTAGAGAACCAATTTTTTCATTGTTAAAAGAATTTATAATTGAAGAGCTAACCCAATAAGCTATTGGACTTCCTGGTATTTTATTAAATTCATTTGAACATGTACGATAGAACCACTGACTACTCTGATTTCTGATTGCCTCTAAAGTCTTAGGTGCTTGATTCTGAGAACCTTTAAAGTCAGTAAGCCTTATATAAGCCCCTTTATACCCTAGCTTATATTGGTTTTCTAAAGTAAAGGTACAAATTGGAACTGTCGCACCGTCAAATCCTGAGTACTCTAATTGGACTAGAGAGGTAAGTGTTTTAGTGTTTATTAAATATTTTCGTAATTTTGCATACGACAATATGAACATCCAAACAAATGGGGTCATAAAACCTAATTGACCTTTTTCAAGTGTCATCTCAGTGCTACGAACAATAAAAGCAGAAAACAAGTCAGACTTAACATCTGGATAATTAATATTTAGCCAATCACCTAGCTCACTATTCATTCCTCCACCACCCATATATGGCGGATTCGCAACGACGACATGATACTGCGGACTTAAATAATCTGCCTGTTTTAAAAGCTTAAGTACCTTTTGGTGAGTGTGACCTAAGAATAGCTGCCCTGATACATCAGTTGCTTCTAGCTGCTCTAAAATCTCAGCAACGTCCGTCAGCGCTGGTCTGATCAAAGAGCCAAAATTATTCACCTCATCAAACTGACGCAGTGTCGTCTCTAAGTCAGCCGTAAATAAATCACGACCGATGAAGTCCATATACTCATTGAGCTCATCGTCATCAAAACTGATGGGCTCAAGCACACAGATATTTGGACGTACGCCTGTATTAAAGAAGCGACGGTGACGATCTCTTGCCTTCATAGTTAAAGCAAACGCAGCCAACTCACCTGCGCGTTCATCAATCTCAATACCGTACAAGTTATGCGTTAAGATGAGCGAAGGTATCTCTGCTGCACCGTAGCCTTGCTCTTCATAAATGGTGTATAGCAGATCAAACGCATAAGTCAGCATGTGACCTGAGCCACATGCTGGATCGCAAATCTTAAGATCTTCTGGACGCTCTACCTTTAGATAATCGGAGTCATCATTATCAGCAGCGGGCTTTATATAGTATTCCATGCTGTCTGCTAGCTTGGACTCTGGGTGATTAAGCAGCCATAATCGCCCAAGCGAGTTCTCTACCAAATAACGTACGATCCAATGTGGCGTAAATAGCTGAGTAGCCGCTGGAATATTTTCTGGTGTCACTTTTTTGTTTTTTTTCAAACCTGCAAATACATCATCTTTTTTATCCGAGATGTAAAACTGATACAACCAACCAATTACCTCAACGTCTTTACAAGCGCTCGCTGGCATCGATTCACGCATATCAGCCAGTACTGAGCTGCTTGATAGTAGATCATCAGGCATTAGCAGCTCGGTATAGTCATCAATTCGCTGAAATAAGAACGGCATCGACTCATGCCACTGATTACAGTACGCGACTAGTAGCAGACGATAAACCTCTGCTTCTGGATTTTGACTGGGCGCTCTGCCATTTAACAGGTTGAGAATTTGCTCACGGACAGCTTCTGAGACCACTCGCTCATCAATGTCTCCAGCCTTTGCCAGAGCGAGTACTTCAGGTTGAGTATCTCCGGCCGCAGCAGAGACCACGAGGCTTCGGTTATAGCGATTCATATCCATAAAGCGAAGTGCACAGAAACGGTTGAACCAGATGTATGCGATACGCTCGACGATTTCCTGTTCGGACTGCTGCTTGATTAGCTCCTCTAGCTTTTTAACAGCGATAGGATTCTCACGTCTGGCTAAACTTTCTTCTGCGCGTACAAATTTGAGCTTAGTAGCGACTTGCTCAATCAAGGTGACACGTGCCTGTTGAGCAAATTTTTTGAGTTTGGTCGTTTCCATTAGATATAGATCCTTTTACCTTTACGTATTTCGCTGAGCAGTGCCTCACTCATCGCCTCTAGATAACGCTCTACATCGGTCTCGTTCTCTATCCAAGCTCGATCGTAATCCACCCTGATTTTGTTTGAGTTGATATACTCATTTTTAGGCTCACTCACCTGTTTAGGCTCAGATAGCGCAGACACTTGTGATTGGTCTTTATCACTCTTATCACCGTTGTTAGTACTTACCTTTGCAGGCGTTGGTGGTGGCTTGGGCGTTGCCATTACTACCATTTTCTGCAATAAAGTTGCATAGCCCTTGTCTTCAAAGTATCGCAATCTATCATTAATAACGGCAATCAACTTCTCTTCATTCACCTTATCAATCAGTTGTGTATAAGGAGCGTCAAGTTCTGCCTGTCTGATATCTGGAAGTTTTTTATACTCATCCATCTCTTGCATACGCGACTGCATTTGTTTAAGCGCTTCAATCGATTGGCTACGAGCTTCCTGTAGGGCATCATTGACCTTGTCTTTCAAGCTGCCTAATAGCACTTTGACCTGTTGGATCTTACTGCCTTTATATATAGAGGTATCGTTTAGACTGGCCTCAAGCACCCTCACCTGTTCTCTTTCGATATAATCAAAGTTCGCTGATTGATCTTTCAAGAAATTTTGAGTGTTATCATATATTTCTCTTTGAGAACCATTCATAAAATTGTAAATAGGATCTATCAGCTGCTCTTTGATCTTCAGAAGCTCATCTTCAATATCTTCGTTAAGGTCAGTTAAAAACCATGCGTAGGATGATTTTGAAAGCTTTTTGATTTGCTGAATAGCGGGATCTAATGCACTCAAGAAAGGATATCGTGCGGACTGTGCATACCAACCCTCCAAATCTTGTAACATCTCTTTGAATGCATCAATCGTTTCATTGCCTAGTGCTTTTGCCTCATTATTACTAGCAGGCTTAGCAAAAAAGTCTTCATAAAACTCTTTGAGATGACGAACTTGTGACGAAGAAAATTCAACTTGGGGCTCTAATACCAGGTTGCTTTGACGTTGACTATTTACTAAAGCGCGCGCAAGCTCACTGTCCTCTAATATGTTGCCATCCATTCGAACTTCGACCTTGCCATTTACACATAGCTTTGCAAGGGTGCTGAGCACAGCAGCGTATGACCATCCGTATGGTTTTTTTTCAAACTGTTCTAACAACCCTTTTACTGTCGTCCGTATAGCCGCACTAGCATTTCTTTGGATAAAAGATAATACATCACGCTCTGGCTCGGCTAATGTAGCTATATCGGCACCCAACATGTCTTGTTGGGTAGAGTCGAGAATCTTGGCAACATCAGCCTCTGTGTAAGATGCATCGCGTAGCATACGTAGATGAGGGTATGATCTAGAAACAAGCTCATTGAAGCCTTTCTCAATACGTAATTGAGCGTCTTCTGAGCTAACATTTAGCTCCGTACCTGCTACGAGTAGTTTTGCCTGACTCATGAGACTTTTTATTCGCTGTAGCAACTCGGCCTGACGCTTAGTATTTTGTTGTCCTTTCTCGCCTAAGATACGTTTTACTGTCTCTTGCTGAGCAATAGAATAATTTTGCCTGACATATTTCTCTGTACGTTTGTACATCGTTATATCACTCATCAAGCGAGAATCGGCTGGCAAGATTACAAATAATTCATCGCTAGAAAAGTTAGATTTATTAGACATCATCTCTTCATTTTCAGCATGCTCATAAAACGGGCTGATGACATTGATACCTATCTCGTATTCACGACCATATAACTTATCATCAAGCTTTCGTGAAAAAGAATAGTCTTGTCCTTGGCTACCTGATGCGCCGCTACTGTAACGAATCTTGCGACTTTTAATCACTTGATCAAAGATTATGCTTTCAAGCTCACTAGCCACATCAGCTGCTTCTACTTCCGTATTTTTTATCTCTTCTTCAATATCTTTTTCTTCGTCCGTCAAATACTCGTACATATCTCCTGTACGTTGTACATAGGTCTCATCCTCTAGTAGATTAAGCGCCTCTTCAACACGCTGACGGAGTACAGCTACATCCTCACCAAAGCTACTTAGCATTAAAACACAGATATTACGAATTGTGGATTTGAATCCATCAACATATTTCACTAAAAACAAGGCTTTTAATACTTGTACTGCAAATTTGTTATCTAAATGGGTTTCTGCATTGATGACAGCTCGTTGGATGTTTGACTTCAATGCGGTACGAATACCTTCAAACATTAAATCAAAAGTTGCTAGCTGACCTATGTCATGATCACCTACTTTTATTGCTACTTGTTGAAACACACCCAACATCGAACGCTCACCAACTGAGCTATGCTTACCCTCAAAAGCATTATGTAATGATAGATCAGCAATCGCAGACTGAAACAAGCTGAACTGGTAAGGGATGAATGGATAGCTGTTTATAAAGTGTTCTTTGTCTTTAAAATTTCTATATGTCTGTGATCCATCAGCGAAATCAAACAGCGTTTTAAAATTGTTTGACTGATTATCATATATGCCAGATAGCAACTTAGCACCTTCATCTGTCTTAACGAGGAGACGCTTTTGGATAACTTCTGCTACGTTGGCACTGGTTAGCTTCATACGGTTAGCAAAGCGAGCTTGAATTTTTGAAAAGTCATTACTTTGTTGCTTGCCCATCTCACCAACAACAGTCCCCATATCTTCTTGGGCGGTTACAATAATCCAAGAACGCCCACGAGACTTGGTCGCTAAGCTCTCAGCGATAGTCTGAAGGTTGGTCATAAGCTTAACGTTTTCAGCTATATATTGCCCCACCTCATCAACAAAGAAGTTTAGACGAAACTCAGTGTAGCCATTTTCTTTAATCTGACGCTCAATATAATCATCAACTTGAGAAGCGAAATCTTCAATCGATACATGATACTGACTACGGTATTTATCTAAAATACCCATAGCTAGCGCCTGATCTTCTCCAGTAACCTGACTATAAGCTTGAGCAATATTCTTTGCTTCAAGTATTGCCTGCTCACGTCCTTTTTCCCAAGGCTTATTAGCGATAGATTCATATGCCTCTTTGAAGCTACCATAAAGTTTTCGACTATCGAGGTCACGTTCAAACTGAGCAATATGTCCCTGCTTACCGTAGTAGCCACACATTTCATCGAAAACTTTAACAAATACTGCCAATAAAGCATCAACCTGTGTCTTACTAATAACATCTGCTTTTTGATCAATGTTAAACAAAATGCTTTTAGAGGGAATCGTAACCGCGTTTTTGATACCAGAGCTTAACGCATCATTGTCCCCACATTTAGGTAAGAATAACTCCAGTGCCGATGTGTTATCTATTTGGCGATTCTCAAGTAATAGCGCCAACATTTTCAATAAGTGAGATTTTCCCGAACCAAAAAACCCAGAAAGCCAGACACCATTAGCAACCTGATAGTCATTGTAAGCATCGAAAAATGATATTAGACGATTTTCTACTTCATCTGTTAATACATACTCTTCTAACTCTAGGCGTAGGCTGGCTTCATCGTCAGCTTTAATTACACCTTCAATTGGACGGTTTACTGGTTTTTGAAATATTGTTTTAAGGGCAGTCATATCTGTCTCATTATGCTTCACAGTGATAAATGTTGAATGCTCGATAGTATTTGTCATCATGCAGTCTGCCAAATAAATCAAGCGATGCGCCAGACTCTAAAGAATGAGTGTAGGCTCCTGGAAAAAAGATAACGGTTGGTTTTTCTTTGGCTGTACTTTGTAAGTTATTCAAAACGTTATGCGAACGTATATACGGGAAAACCTCACCAACACCTGATAGAAAAAGAACATCGTATTCTGTACTACTTAGCTTCTTAGCAATCGCTGGTGCCAAATGAGACTCAGGATCTAAGACTCCTTGAAGCAACTCTTTCAGCTGTTCCTTGTCAATCTGCTGTTCCATTTCTAGTATCTGATCAAAAATTTCGCGTTCTTTGAGTAGCTCTATAGACAGATCGTACAAATTTATAGCCAAGATATTGATACCATTTTTCTGTAACTGCTTAGTTAATTGGTCTTCAAGACGCAGCATCTCGTTTGATTCTTCAGGCCTAAAAGGACAAATGAAAAATGGAACCTCATTCCCTAGGCCTTGCATCTTAAGGAAATTCTCACTTGAAATGACAGAAAAAAGATGATCATAACTTTTTTTATCACATGCTTGTACGTTGCTCATAGTCATGACAGCACTTCCTTATATTGCATTTTCAGAAATCGTGAAGTATTTGATATCTCTACTACCATTACGCTTTATCGTTTCTATTAGTCTTGAGCTCAACATAGTGGCTTGAATGTTGTTTTTGCTGTCTAAGAAATTGGCATCACGAAGCATTTTAAATAATACCTGTCTAAGCTTTTTCCTCGTACTGACACTTAAACTATCAAGCTCACTATGCCAATCACACTTTCTATTCAGAAACGTATCAAAATCTGAGTGCTGAAGGTCTGGTTTGAAAGTGATAAAGCGCTCTCGTAGTACTTCAGTAGCAAAATCAGCAATAAAGCGATAGTAACGACAAATTGCAATCCACAGCATATAGGCTTGATCTTGGTACTCAGACTCTGTAAGTAACGTAAGCTCTTCAATATTAAGTGTACTCAAGCGAGCTATAATTTCATGGCTTAAGCGTTTAAGTGTACTTAATGCTCTAGATTGAAGTAAATTCTCAGAGATCACTTTGTCTTTCACTAAATCCCAGTCGCCTACTTCAAGATATAACTTGGCTATCGTTACTGACTCTGTCTGAAGTAGCGCACCAGCTGTAAATGACATGTTGTATTTTTGGCTATTCATCTATTTTTAACCTGCTTAAAAAACGCTTAACCTGCATATAGAGGTTGATCGTTTTGGATAATGCTTATTGTTTATTGCTATAAGGTAACGCAGGCCAGTATTGTACATGGTTCTGTATATTGCTTAAACAACATAAAAGACGTATTTGCATATGTATGTTGAACAACATAACTCATTTTCATGAAATGAAATTTATATATCTTAAAATTAATAACAGGCATTTAAATGCTATGGCATTTCTTAATCGCTATATAATGCATATTGATTGCATTTTGGTATACATCAGATGATTGATTTCAAATTCGATACTGTTGATTTATTCATAAATAACACTGAATAGATTATGTCGTTGTCTTTAGTGACAACGATATCGTTAGGTATTCATTTTTTAACATTAACTGATTGGGATTACGAAGTCGTTTATACAATCGCTTTGCTCTTATATAAACTTCGCTTTTTATACGTTACGCCACGCCGTAACATACCATATGCAGCAACGGTTATTTTGAACATTCTGCTATATGTCGGGAGAAAAACAACTTACTCCCGTAAACATGGGGTTTTTAACAACATTGACACTCAAAAAAACGCGAGATTAAAAACCTCACTTCTAGCTATATCTCTAAATGTGGCGCTTGTGACTGTCTGATCCGCTGATCTGACTTCGCTTGAATATCTTTACCCCAATTTGTTGCTCTTGCAGACACCAGCTGACGGTAGTTCTCATCCTCGCTCATTTGTATGGCGTTCAGTGCTGACCTATCTATCCATCCTTGTACCAAATCACTAGACTCACTTTGCTCTATTTTATCAGTCATTGCTTTGCTCCCTTGATTGACATTAATAATACTCGTTACTGCTAACGTGTTATCTGCTATAAATCTGACTTCGCTTATTATCCTACCCTCATCGCTTAAACCGTCTAATGCTACTCGACACCACACCGAACAGCTCAACCGATCCTTTAACCACGATATCGGCATAATTCTCATTGTGCGCTCGCAGTATGATGTTCTTACCCAGTATCAATTGCTTAGCAGTAAAGCCATCATCTATTAGCGCAATCACAATGTCTTTATGACAAGCTGTCAGTGAGCGATCAACGATTAAGATGTCATTGGGGTAGATACCGATATTGACCATACTGTCCCCTTCCACCTCGACCAGATACGTCGATGCGGGGTGGCGTATGAGTAGCGTGTTCAGATCAATACGGTTTTGTACATAGTCAGTGGCTGGGCCTGGAAAGCCCGCTTTTACTTTATCGCTGTATAAAGACAGCAATACCGTTTCACCTTCATTGGTGAGCTTACCGATTATTTTGACGGTCATCTAATGCACCTTAGGCAATTGATTGATATTGGTGGTATAGCATGGTGATAGCATGTCTCGGTTCATCTGCCATGACTGCTTATCTTTAATGCCTTCACTGGCGATAAACACTGCTGCTTGCTGATGACTGTTCTGTCCGTACTTTTTATTGAGCTCATCCATGATGGCAGTGACTTCACCTCTTTTGTCAGCACTTTTCTTTGTACTTTCATTCTCACTGTTGTCTTTGCTCTGATCTTCTGCAAACAAATCAAGCTGCACCTCATCATGCTGACAAATGCCAAGCAGCATCACACCCGCTTTCGCGTAGCGTACCTCTTCTTTATAGATCACCTTTAAGACTTGTCTAGCAGCGGTGACCATCACTCTGGTGTCTGCGGTAGGCGTGATGAAGTGATAGTCACCAGAGATAAAGACATAGGGCTCATTTTTACTAAAGGGGCTGTTCTTAGCAAAGACCGTGATATAAGCACAGAGGCTGTCTTGCTGTCGTAGCTTACTGGCCGCTTTTGCCACATGAGCACAGATTGACTCGCTAAGGGCTTGCTGGTCGGTGATGCGCTCGGAGAAAGAACGCGAGGAGATGATTTGCTTTTTAGGCGCTATGCTCTCAATACCCAGACATGACTGACCGTTTAACTCTAAGCAGGTGCGCTCTAGTACCACCCCAAAGTGTTGACGGATTTTGGCAGGCTCACAGATGGCTAACTGGTAGACGGTATGAATGCCCATTTCATTAAGCCTAACTTTATAACGACGCCCTACGCCCCATAGCTCACCGACATCGGTTATCTGCATGATGCGGCGTATCCATCTGATATGGTCTAACACACAGACGCCTTTGGTGGCGGGATATGTCTTAGCTGCATGATTGGCAAGTTTTGCCATGGTCTTGGTAGTACCGATACCGACACCCACTGGAATACCCGTGTGCATCTCGACAATGGCTTTAAGCTTATGTCCGTAAGCACTGAGATCTTGCATGGCAACAGGATAATCAGCTAGGTATAAAAAGGCTTCATCAATGGAATAGACTTCAACCGTTGGACAGAGGGTCTCTAAGGTGGTCATGACACGCTGGGAGATATCGGCATAAAGGGTATAGTTGGAGCTAAACACAGTGACGTCGTTCTGCTCACAGAAGTCTTTAACTTGAAAGTACGGCACACCCATCTTAATACCTAATAGCTTTGCCTCACTTGATCGAGCGACGACGCAGCCATCGTTGTTGGACAGCACGACTACTGGCTTATCCTTCAAGTCAGGACGAAAGAGCTTCTCACAGTTGGCATAAAAGCTGTTGCAGTCGATGAGCGCATACATGGCAGACTCTTTAAGTGGACGGCATAAAAACAGAATGACATCCAAGCACTCATATTAAAGTGTTTGGATAGGATGGCTTTGATTGTAGAGATAAGACGATCTAAATTTCAAGGGACAAAAAACTATAGACGACGACGGTTGTCGTAAGGATTTTAGGATGGGTAGTATATTTTTGTATGAATGATTGAATAATTTATTATTTAGATAATAAATCAAATACTTCTTTGTACCTGTATCACGCTGCAGACCATCGTTCACGGTACTTCTTATTATTCATCAACAATCGATTTGAGAGTGGCTGTATTGACGCTCCGTATCGGTAGTAGCTTATCTTTGATCTAATATCCGATAGTTTTACAAAACATTCTAAGGCTTCGGCTTTAAATTCTGCACTGTAGGTTCTTATTTTCTTAGTCATGATAAACTCCGATTAATTCGCTTAGTTTACCAAGTTTATCTCTACGGTTTCTTTAGCATAGCTCAGTGAAGTCTATAACTTAATAATGCTCAGGAATTAAATCTAGATATGCAATTCCCAACTTATATACAAAAATTTTTGAAAAACCTATTACTTATACTATATTTATTAATTCTTGGAAGGTGATATAAATTGAAGCTTTATTAAGATTTAATTTAATTCATAAACAGGTATGAGCATGTCATCTAGTACTCCTGGATCAATATTGCCGACTTGGCGAGCTGCATTAGAGACACATCGCGTAACATGATCCCAAATGTACATGAGGTCATCACACCATACCGAGGGGTTGTCGAACCCACGCTGTTGATCCCATCTATGCGGTAAATACCCACCACGGCAAACCTCAGCATGTCTGCAAGATTTACATCCTGTAGGAATTGTACGTTGAGAGTCTATAATCGTACGAATCTGTGCATTTCCAGAAAGGCTGAGTAAGTCTATAGACTCTGAAGTTTCTGTCATACTGTTGTTACAAACTTTTAGAACATCTAACAATTCATACTCGCCATTTGTTTCATAAATGAGGTAAGCAAGGTTTTCGCTACCAAAAGCGTCTGTACGTCCCCGCCACCCCAAAACTGACGCCACCATATCAGAAAACAGTCCAACCCTAATTCTTTCTGGTTCAGCAAGCCAAAGATCAAATGCTTCTTGCAAAAAACGTCCAACTGCTAATGCTGGTAAATCAGGGTAATAGCTGTCACGTGTATCACGTGACACATCTGGGATCAAGAAACTAAAATTATGTGGTGCGAGTAATTTAAGTGCACGATAGGTGTCTGCTCCATTAGCATAAGGGTTAATCACACATAAGAGACCAAAGGGCATGTCAGTTTCATGCAACAAATCAATACTTTTACGAACCCTATCAAAAGTGCCTCGTCCACGTTTATCAACACGGAATCGATCATGTTCAGCTTTTGCTCCATCAATACTGATTGAGAGTGATATTGCGTTGTCTTTCAAAAACTTCACCCAGTCAGTACTAAGTAGGATTCCATTAGTCTGCAGTGAAAATGTAATGTCAGGCACATAACTTCGCATAATGTTAACGTAATCCTGCAACCTCTTTCGTCCTGCAACAAGTGGCTCGCCGCCATGAAATACAATTTTTCGAGTCACATCAGAATGGATATGACTGGTCGCCGCAATATCACGTCCAAGACGGTGTACGTCATCTTCCAATAAGAACCTTGGCAAATGCGCATGAGCATCACTTTGATGATTATACACATAGCAGTAAGAACAATTTATATTGCAAATCTGTGTCAATTTAACCACAAATGTAGTTGGCATCTCGACTGTGTCTCTCATGGCAAAGCCTCAATTAATTTACGTCCATAAGACGTCAGAAAATGTTGGTTTTCTGCAATAGTTTGACCCAATGCAAGTGTGTCTTGCAACGCCCTTACTTCATGGTTATGTTTTGGAGACTGCCCTATCATACACGCAATATTGCATGCGGCATGATAAGCGAAGACAACCCGTTCGAGCGGACGATCTCGCCGCATAAATATAGAATAAACCTCTGGCGCATCCTTTTGCGTGACAGCATCACTTTGAACAGTTGTGACATAGTGTAAATGGCTTGCCTCATGTATGACCATCTCGGCAATACAATGTGAAGCAGGGTTTCCAGAAATTCTAATGGTGTCCGGTGACTGCGATGATGAGCCGCTATTCAAGGTTTTAGTATCATCAAGATCAACCAAAATATAGCGTACTCTCATTATTACCCATTCTCGGTAGTTCAACGAGAGATTCATTAAAGCTGTCTTTAGTGACTCAATACGAATATCCGCCTCATTGGATGCTATTGTGCGCCTAGAAAAAAAAGTTATAAATAACACAGCAGCCACAGCTTCACGCGTTTCCAATTTCATCAAATATATGCGGGTATAGCATCCGTTCTGATCTTGGGAATCACCAGAGCTAAGTATAATTGTTTCAGCATTGCTCAAAACATTGAAGACATCGATAAGTTCGCGGCCCAATAGTAATACAGATGACAAAGCCACCTGTGATAGCTCCTTCCTATCTATATCAGAGGGAGCCGCTACAAAGTCTACTGTTACCATGGCTTCACTTCTTAAACCCTTTCACTTCAGCTTCAATCACATTTCTTAAACGTTCTCGAACTTCAGGGTGCCGTAAAACAGATGATACCTTAAGAGGTGTATCAAGGCCTTCAATCTCACCAGGTTGAATGATAAGGTCACGACCAGGTAAACCACTATCCTTAAGACCCTCAAGATCACCTGTCTCCTTAGTAAAATCACTCTTGGTATAGGTGCCACCTTTTGTGTATGAATCTGGTGGTCCTTCTTTAGTATAAGTCCCACCTTTCTCATAGTTAGCTACGGGACTGAACTCTAGGTCCATACGATCTGCAATGGTTGCTGCAATATTTGGTGGGAGCACCGTAGTAAACTCTTGCTCCCCCACTATTCCTGCCAATTCTTTAATACGTGTTTCTAGCTCTAGAATTGCGTTTTTTTTGGAGTTTTCTGACATCTTCTTCACCCTTAATATTTATGTGCATTAGTCGAGTACTTTCCTTAGCACTATGATTTATTAATGTACTAAACAACTACCACCCCTTTAGGCAGTATTTGGGATACAGATAATTTATTACTTTTTATTTCTTATAAAAACAATAGTTCATTTTAGAAACAAAGTCTACAAATATTTGCTTATTATACGAATAAAGGAGTATATTTTAAAAAATCTCAGTTTATTTTCTGTTAGCTCTACCTGTAATTCACTCAAAATAAACCTGCTCAATAAAAAAAACTTATATAAGTGAGTCATGATAACTACGACTAACTTATATAAGTTTAAGTAGGAGAAAGCCCCATAAGGCTCATTAAAGATGATCTTTCTAACCTAAAAAACGAAAAATCTAAAATAAACCGCCCTAAACATTGATGTTAAGACGGTTTGACAGGATTAGACTGAGCGCTCACTTATCTTAGTATTAATCCATTCTGCAATCTCACTCGCGACCCACACTACCCTTACCTGCGTAAGCTGTACCTTCTTAGGGAACGTTGGATCATGATGATATAAGGGTTTACATGGTCAAGCTTTGCCGCTTACTATAATGCTGTTTGAACTCTTATTTGTTTATATGTCTAAATCTAGTAATTTGGAGCTTAGACTTTTTCCGTGCATATCCTGTGCTAAGGATTTTGTAACCCCTCCCCCTAATGCGCCAGTCATAACAAAATTGAATGCACTAAGATTCGGCAGCTCATAACGGGTGACTTCACCTTGTACGATGTCTTTGAACCATTCTTTCACTACTTCCTCAGTAACTCTTTCTTTAATTAATTCATAGTCTTCATCTTTAAATGCTATAAGAGAAATATTTGATATATTCCCTTTATCGCCCGTACGGGAATGTGCTATTTCACGTAATTTCATTTATTTTACCTCACGATATGAGATTTTAATATCCGTGTCTGCTTCTGGAATCAAAATTGAACCTATTGAAACGATCTCTTTAATATTTGAGCGGATTCCGCCACCACCTGCTGGGCCATTGGTATAAAGAGACTCCACTTCTCGAACAATAGCCTTAGCAATTACATCATCTTCAGCTCTTGCAGCAACACGGAGTCTCACCTCCAGCATTTCCTGCGTATTGGGGATGTCATTTCCATATAAAGAATTAAGTCCGATAAAGTCATAACGAATCTCAACGGGTTCAATATTTTCGGCGGCCAGTCTTTTCTGGATGATTTCTTTTGCTAACCTTGCTCTTTTAACGGAACCTGAACCGCCATAGCTGATTTCTGCCTCAGCAATGTACCCCTCTTTATATCCTATACTGGTTTTTAGCAAGCCCGTCTTTTTTTTACCGGAGCCGCCAAACACTTTAACAACATTGTCTTCTACTTCCTCGACTTGAACATTAGAAAAATCCGCAATGACATCTGGTGTTAGGTAATTAGCCGGATCATGAATTTCATAAAGTAGCTGTTCTTTTACCGTTGCTAGAGAAACCACACCACCAGAGTCATTCAGTTTCGTAATATAATAATCACCTTTTTCATCTACTTCCATGATTGGAAAGCCTACGTTCCAAAGCTCAGGCACCTCTTTATATCCAGGGTCTGCAAAATAGCCTCCAGTGATTTGAGCGCCACACTCCATTAGATGACCTCCTATCGTTCCTTTACCTAGAAGTTCAGTATCTGCAAAAGACCAGCCAAATTCATAAATCATGGGTGCAAGGAATAAGGAAGGATCAGCTGCTCGACCAGTAATAATTATGTCCGCACCTGCTTCAAGTGCTTCCACAATACCTCTTGCTCCAATATAAGCGTTAGCAGAAACGATTGCCGATCCTAGCTCTTTAATATGCTTATTATTTTCTAACAGTTTTTGATCTTGATATCGATCTATTCTTGATAAAACATCATCTCCAGTTACCGCCGCGATTTTTAGGTTATGCAGACCTTGCTTTTGGGCAATTTGTTTTACCCGTTCAGCAGCTGCTTCTGGATTTGCAGCACCCATATTCGTTACTATCTTCACATTTTTTTCTACACAAAGAGGTAAAACTTGCTCCATTCGATACTCAAGAAGACTATCATAACCCTCTTTTATATTTTTCATTTTTCGCTGCTGTGCAATGGCAATCGTTCGTTCTGCAAGGCATTCAAAAACAATATAATCGACTTCCCCATATTGAATGATATCAAGCGCTGGTTGTAGCCTGTCATCTGAATAACCAGCCCCAGACCCTATTCTGATTGATTTCATAATCTAACCTCCATGTAGTACTATTTATATAATGACACCTGTGATAACTGCCACGATAGTCATAACAATTGTGGTACCAAATGCCCATTTGAATACGAATTTTTGATGATCAGCAAGTTCTACCCCTGCCAAACCAATTAATAAGAATGTTGATGCTGTCAGAGGGCTCAATGGAAATCCAGTAGTCATCTGCCCCAGCATAGAAGCTTGACCGATTTGTATTGGATCAAGTCCGTATGCACTAGCAGTCTCTGCAAGAATTGGCATGACCCCAAAATAATAAGCATCTGGAGTGAAAATCAAACTCAATGGCATACTTATTGTGGCTACAATAACTCCCATAGAACCGCCTACAGTATCTGGAATGATATTGACTAACGAAGTAGCCATAGCAGTGATCATACCTGTACCTGAAAGAATACCGGTGAAAATACCAGCAGCAAAAATAATGGAAACTACTGTAATCATGCCAACGGATTGTGCTCTTATTTGATCCATTTGATCATTTGGTTTAGGGTAATTTATTAGGACAGCGACTGCAAAAGCTACCATAAAGACTACTGGTAGAGGGAGCCAGACTTGAACCAGTGCTACTATAGTCAAGATGGTTAAAACCAAATTGAACCAGAAAAGTTTCGGACGGCGCATACTGCGTTCTTCTTCAGTCAACTCGTCATGCAAACTATGCTCCATATCCTGAACACCCAAGCGTTTACGCTCTTTTTTTCCGACTAGATATGCCACGAAAATAATCCAAACTACTCCAGCTACAAAAGCAGGAATTAGAGGATTAAATAATTGAGCAGTGCTGACGTCTAGCGCAGCTGCGGCCCGTGCTGTTGGACCTCCCCAAGGAGTTAAATTCATTGTGCCAGCACCGAGAGCGACCATACCGGCTAGAATAATCCGGTTCATCCCTAACTTATCGTATAACGGCAGCAGCGCAGGAATGGTGATCAAAAAAGTAGAAGCTCCAGATCCGTCTAAGTGAGCAACCATCGCAATAACGACAGTTCCTATTGTAATTTTTATCGGATCACCTTTAACCAGTTTTAAGATTTTCGAAATTAATGGATCAAACAAACCCGCATTGTTCATCACTCCAAAAAATAAAATAGCAAACCCTAACATGATTCCCGTAGGGGCAACACTAACGATGCCGTCCAACATAAAGGTTCCTAACTCACTACCGAATCCACCTATTAGAGCGAAAACGACAGGAACTAGAATTAGTGAAACGATCACGGATACTTTCTTAGTCAGTATCAGACCCAAAAATACAAAAATTGTCAAAAATCCCAGTAAAGCTAACAAATGCATTCTCCCTTTGAAAGTTAAGTTCTTCCTTGTCATTTAATTTTATTGATTTCTCTACTGCTTAATGAAACCAATCTAAGTGTCCAGACAATTAGATCATTAAGTCTTACTCTACAATGTTTGAGCATAGCTCTGTAAAAGCTCAAAAGTATTTGACTAACTACGAAAAACATTAGCTTTTAAATACTTTGATTGCGGCTTAGCTGAATATGTCTATACAAGATCGAAGCATTAAAGAATGGCAGGGATAGATAAAATAGCAACGTAGTAACCCATGAATTGACACCCAGTATTAAAGGAAAAGTGTTTTGATAAAAGCCCACCTAACAACCCAAGTGATATAACTGTAAACACCCCTACTAACCCTCCTTCCCATATACTGATTACTAGAATCAGACCGATGAAGGTAGCGATAATCGCTTCATGGCTAATTTTTTTAACTACAAATAGAGCTGCATTTCTAGCGTAGTTCATGGAAAAAGGGTAGGCAATCATAGCGGCAAGTATTACAGACAGTATTCCATAGAAAAGAAAATCCATAGGGCTAAGTAAGTGATGCAGGTTATTACCAGCCATCTCTGCAGTCTCAACATTAAAAACAGGAGGCGCATTGAATAAAGGGGCTGCTGGACCAGCAGCAACTGGACTAAGCGGTAAACCAAAAGCAATTAATGGAATTAGCGCTTCTGCAATATAAGTAGACTCAGTAACACCATTCTTAGAAGAAAGCACGGTAGTCAGTCGATGATATGTATTTTTAATACGCGACCCTACGAACTCTCCCAATATAACAGTCATAGCTACAGGACTAAATACGAAAGTAGCACTAGATATCAGTGAAGTTATCACTGTAAATTTAATCTGCGTCCTATCCAAAATTTTGAACGGATTAGGAAAATAGCCCTGCCATAACTTCAAATCAGGTGCTATTTGAATCTCATTTTCCTTTTCTCTAGATTGCGCTTTTCTTCCTATAGGACTCATAACTGTAAATAAATCAGCTATTAAAGGACCAATAGCAATGGCTAAAAAGTAGGTGACACCAAGTTTAGTATCATATTGTCCTGTAAAAGCCTTCAGAGCCAGGATAAAAGTCACAAAGGGGATTAGTATAAGTACTGAAGCCCATTTACCTTTAGAGAAATAAGCAATTAATATAGCTGCTATTAAAAATATCCATGGCGCAAATTTAGTAATAATATCGCCAAACGGAGCTAGAATTAATGCAAAACCAACGGCTGCAACAACAGCAATAAAAGCAGATATTATCGAGCTCGAAATCATTTTTTTGAGGGCAATATGTGGTATGCCTAACTTTCTTAAGAGATCGGCTTCTTCCAACATTGGAGTCGCCATTGTGTCTCCAGGGATACCTAAGAGCGCTGTTGGTATTGCATGAGTCATATGTTTAGAAACAGCCCCTGCCATCCAAAAGGTAAAAACCGCTGCTGGTGGCGCACCAATTATTATCACCATTAAGGTAAGCGGTACCATTGTTGCTGTTTCGTCTGTTCCAGAGACCATGCCAATTAACGAAAAAACAATAGCTCCAGCTAAGCCGTACATAAGAGCCGGCCAAAACTGAATCAAAATTTCATGTAACATTACCTTCTTCCTTGAAGTCTGTATCAGTTATTAGTAAGAAATATAAATATGTTTGAACTCTATCTTTAGCTAATTACTAAACTACTCTGACGTAAGTGCTCATCAGAAATAAAATCATTTATTCATCATGATTGTTTCTTCACAATTGCTTCAGCTTCCTGAAACACCGGCATCAGTTTTAATAAATCCAGCTCTTCTTTAACCTCAGAAGGTAGGTCGTTTACACTAGTGTAATTAGGATCGTCTCTTATTAGCTCAACAATAAACTCTTGGATATTTTCGCTGTTATCCTCACTACTTGCTATTACTGTTCTCGCAGGTTTAAACATAACTGAGCAAATAAAGCCTGATAGCAAGCAGCCTCCTAAACCAATTAGCATCGCATAACCATTTAGAAGAGTTGGATCTCCAGATAGCGAAGACATATAAAATTTGGCTAATAAAAAAGTGCCTGTACTCACTACGCTACCTATCACTATAGCGAATAGCATTGACCTAAAATTAACCGTATCACCCCATACTTCTACCAAGTTGCTCCCTGAACTTTCCATATTCATGTTCATCCTTTTCACCATATACAGTTTAGAGCGACTGTCTAGAAGTAAGCATTTAGCTTCGTACTTAAGTCTAGACTGAACTCTTCTTAGTTTTCTACATACTGGTATTGCGTAAGCTTGCTAATATTTCCTCAGCCACGTCTATACGTATCTTACCGCCCTGGATTAGTAATTCAGTTACTTTATCGATTTCATCCGTAGTAGCTCCAGCCATCGCGACTATGTTTTTTGCATGTAGTGACATGTGACCTTTTTGAATACCTGTGGTTACTAATGCTTTCATTGCAGCAAAATTTTGGGCAAGTCCAACAGCACAGGTAATTCTAGCCAGTTCATCTGCAGACTCAATACTAAGAATCTCCAAGTTCTGCTGAGCCGTTGGGTGTACTTTGGTAGCACCACCAATCAAACCTACCGCCATGGGCAGCTCTAAACTGCCGCATAAATTACCGTCTTTATCGACACTCCAACTAGATAAACTACGATATTGACCAGTTCTGCAAGCGTAAGCATGAGCACCTGCTTCTATCGCACGTGTATCATTGCCTGTAGCTAAGATAACAGCTGATATGCCATTCATGATGCCTTTGTTATGCGTAGCTGCTCGATATGGATCTGAATCCGCAAATCTATATGCTGACAACATGGCGTCTCTAACTTCCTCCCCTCCTATTTCATCGGTATTCCAAGTGGCTCTTGCCATAGATAACCGTTTATCTGCAAGGTTGGATAAAATCCTCATATTCGCTTTGGTACCTGTCAGGTTCTCTAACACTGGCGATAATGCTTCAACCATAGAGTTCACCGCATTTGCACCCATAGCATCGCAAGTATTTACAAGAATATGGACGATGACATTATACTCATGGCCATTATCTAAAACTTTTACCTCCATGCCCCTGAATCCGCCGCCTAACTTAACTAACAGAGGATCTACTTCGTTGCATATGCTTTTAATATCCTCCTCATTCTCAAGTATGATTTGTTTAGTGATCATGGGATTAAGAACATTAATCAATTGAATCTGGCCGATCATTATAGGTTCAGAGGTATAAGTATAAAAACCTCCAGTATTTCGGCACTGTTTAGCAGCATTACAAACAGCAGCAACAACTGAAGACTCTTCAGTTGCCATAGGAACAAGCTTATCTTTACCATCGACTATCATATTAGTGGCAACGCCCACAGGTATATTCATGGTTCCGATTGCATTCTCAACCATATTGTCGACGACTTTGAAGTTAGTATTGCCTGTGTCTAGAAAATGCTCTTGATTGAATGCGCTTTTTCCTAAAAAATCAGATATTTTGTCGAGACGCTGCTGGTGTTGCAGCTTGTGAAAACCCGCAAGTCTTGAAGAAGAGGTTAAATTTTCCATAGGGATACGTCCTGTAAAACAATTCCATGAAGAAGGGTTTGATGGGCATTTGATATGCTTTCTGTACTAGAAAAAATTAGATACGCACCAAAAATGCCTTAGTATAAATCTAGCTAACTAAACCTTCAGGTTTCTCGTGGCAATGCCACTTCAGCTAGTTACTATAGAAATACCATGAGTTTAGTCTTCCTCCTAGGGTACAGAACTACTTTTTCACTTGAAACTGTACCCATTTCTATAGCTAGCTGTCGTCATTGAGAATAAGAATTACGTTTTTTTTCAAAAAAATCGAATAAGTTTTTAGCTATTAATATTGCCTTAGTAGAATAGTTTTATGATATAAACTTAGACAACTTTGCACTATCGCTGAAGGCTATATTTGACTTTGATTTAGTCAGGAGGGTTGTATATATAAGGCCTATGCAAACACAGATTAATTGATAGAAACCTAGTAACGAAGCACCAATTTTATTCTCTATTAAAAACCTCCTTCTCAAGAAATCTAACAGTGGTTTGATCTACATAAAACTTATTAATTCTTAATGCGAAGTAGCCGTTTTCTGTAGGAAAGAAAAGGTTTCCCGGAGCAATAAAAATACTATTACTCCTTGCGTGCTTAAGTACTTTTCTGTCGTCCATTGGAATACGGAACCATAAGAAATGGCCTCCAGGGTTGTGAGGATAAAGCTCTAAGCCTTCGACTTTACTTAAGTCCTTTATCGAGTCAGTCGACTTCTCATATGATAGATTTTTGAAGGTTTGTAAATGATTGTTTAAAGTACCGCTACTTATCAAGTGATTAAGAATATTCTCAATTATTGACGATGTATTAATAATCGTTATCATTTTTAAGCGTGTGAGTGACTTTATCAATTTCGTAGATGCGACTATAAAACCACATCCTAATGAGGCTGAGACTGTCTTCGAAAAGCTACTTAAATAAATTACAGGAGAATCTTCACCAAAAAGATAGCTGGCTGCATTATTCCTAATCAACAGAAACGGGTCATCTTCGACAATAAGGACATTATTCGCCATACATACTGACTTAATAGACTTTATATTTTCTACTGTTAAATCTGTTCCTGTAGGATTGTGAGCAAAGGGCTGTAAGAAGAAAACCTTAGGATTACTCTTTTTAATTATCGTCTCTAAACTATTAACATCTATACCGAACTTAGTTCTTTTTACAGCGATCACATTAACTGGATTTAACTTAAGTTTACTAAATAAAGGGTAGTATCCAGGAGATTCTACTATTACGTTATCTCCTTCAGTTAGAAAGTGCCTAATGATCAAATCCAGACTGTGATTAGTTCCATACGTCATTAATAAATTCTGTGGTTCAACGCTAAGAGAGTGCTTTTTGAGTATTTCGACAATAAATCCTCGAAGCATGCTGTTCCCGGCTGGGTCACCATAGCCGTAGTCAAAATATAATGGTTTTTCTCCATAATTTGGATGTCCTAAATAACTATCTAGATTCAAATTATCCATATATTCTCTAGGGTATCTTCCTTCACCAGGTCTATGGTTATATTCATTGACTAATTGTTGTTCTAGTAAATCGACTCCATTGTAAAAATTAGTTAAATCTAACATAGTGCTATGAGTTTCTTTATTGGATAAATCCTCACTGACATAAAACCCTGACTTAGGAAGCGCCTTGATCCAACGTTGTTCTAATAAAATATTATAAGCATTCACTATAGTATTTCTTGAAACCTGATATTTCTTTGACATAGCTCGAATTGAAGGTATTTTATCTCCAACCTTTTTTCTACCAGATTTAATGTCATCAATCACCAATAGACATATTTTTTCGAACTTCTTCAATTTTAAACTCCGTTTTAAATAAAAGACTCATTAGGCATCATAGCAAACTCTTGAAAGTATATCGTTTGAACCTCCTAATACTAGGAACTGCCATATTACTTTAACCAATCTTGAACAGTAATATCAGCATAGCTTAAATAAGTATGTGCCAAAATGGACGGTTATGGTATTTACGATTATTTTAGTAATTTGGATGGCTCTAGATACCTTAAGCTTAAAAGAAACAAAGTAATTTGTCAGCAATGATGGTGATACTCTAAATATGTCTTCTTCTAAAATCTTTTTAGCATACTTATGAATTCAGCAATCAAGGTAATAAAAAAAATAAACCGCCCTACTCTTAGAGTAAAGGCGGTTTGACATGGTTAGACTGAGCGCTCACTGATCTTAGTATTAATCCATTCTGCAATCTCACTCGCGACCCACACTACCCTTACCTGCGTAAGCTGTACCTTCTTAGGGAACGTTGGATCATAACGATCAGACTTCTCATTGATCATTTCATAAATTGTAGAGCGACTAAGACCAGTATAATGACCAACATCCTTAATACTTAATAGCTGTGGTATATGATTGCACTGCTCGATTACTGGCTGTGTTACATTTAGATTTTCCATGACTTGCTCCTTATAAGTGAATGAGAGCGTGTCCTCTCATATACTTACCGAGACCTATATTTTTTTACTGCATCCCATACCGTCCGACAGTTAGCCTTTGATGCAGCTAATAAAAAAAAGGAGCTGAATAAATCAGCTCCTTTTTATGTTGTATCCATTAACGGCTGTGGCTGGACTAGCTCACCGCTGTCACACTTTGCCGTAGTCCCTGCTCAATGCTACTCATCTCATGAGTGGCTAGCCCATTTTGCCTGTGTTCTTGCTGCTGTTGATTAGTGTCACTACTCTCGGCTGGGTAAAATTCTTCAATAGCGGCAAGTGCCTCATCACTATCGATCTCAAAGGCTGAGTTCACATACCCTTGTTTGGCGACTGCTTCTAAGGCGGCTTGATCAAAGCCGTGCTCACTCAGCTCACGATCAATTGCTCCAGCGTGTTGTACTGCATCCTTAAGCGTGACGCCCTCACGCAGGGTTAAGTCCACAAAGTAGATTGGCGTGCGATAGCTTTGGGTGGTACTTTTACCTCTTAGAGTTAATTGCAGTGGCAAGCATGACAGCTTATTGCCTGATACCGCCGCAAAGTAGCTTAAGCGTGCGGCAAGCGTTCTAATACTATTAAAGCCAGTAGTGCGAAAGATAAAGGTACCCAGCTCATCGTCTTCTGATAGATTCACATACAGACGACCATAAGGTTTACAGGCTCCGCCTTGTGCTAATGGGCAACGATCAGGGGATGGGCAAGGCAGTTGCTCAACGCCGTTACTTGTGCGACGTTGACACTGCTCACCATCGCCGACGCATAACGGTCTGCCTGTTTGCCGATCAAATAAGGTGTATTCAGCACGTAGGTTTAGCTCAGGATCGTTAAACAACATCCGTACTGGTATTTGTCTGAGCTTATCGGTTGTACCCTTACGCAGCTTGGCGTCTAGTGGATGATTGACCCAGCCGTCTTTATTTTGCACTTGGCTGGTAATGGTGAATTGATCGTCTTTCGCAGGGAGACGCTTGCCATCCTTTTGAATGACACGGCCAATGCTGATTCGACCTAAGACGGGTGGGGTTATCGTGAGACCTTTAATCATGGTGGTATTCCTTAAATTTAATAAATTGGTTAAGACATAAAAAAGCCCACCGATTCTGGTGGGCTGTTATGCGCTTATTTTGGTTGTTTGATAAGTGGATTGATTTGTAATTAATGAGATAAGTACCTAGTCGTTTAAGATCACAAAGCGTCTGCTACCTTGCTTGGTTTTACTAAACTCACTCAATAGCTCAGGGTGGGCTTTAAGTACTGCCTTGTTATCCAAGCCAATACTGTCCTTCGAGCGCTTCCAAGAGATCGCGCCACTTGAGAACACCGCAATCTCGTTATCAGCAATCAGCGTTTGCAGCTGGTGCTTCACCTGATCATGACGCTGTTCCATTTCTTGCATGGAATTACGGTAGCTCAGTAATTGCTCAAACAACTTATTGGCCCCGTCGTCGTCTCGCAGATCAATCTTGCTTGACGGCTTAGGGCTTGGATACAGCAGTTTTAACGCTTTGGCTGCAGATTCAGAATGATCAGGGGTGGGTGGCGTGTCGGTTTCTACATACTGCCAGAACAGACGCTCATGCTCGATGATGGATTCAATCAAGCGCTCGTCACGCTCAACTTTATAAATCTTAGCCTCGTGTCCACACAGCAGCACACAGATATGAGCAGCCGTTTTACCTGTCACTGCTAATTGATGTTGCACTTGGCAAGTGACGTATAAAGGTACGCCATGCTTCCAGAGCTTAGCGCCATGTTCACCAGCGGTTTTACACTCCAGTATCTGTACTTCGTCACTACCTGTTACGGCATAGTCTAAGTTAGCCAGCATAAAAGCTTTATCAGCATCAGGATGCTGCAAGATGGCATTAACGCGCCGTACCTTATTGCCTGTGTGTTCTTGATAGTACTTAGCCACCATTGGCTCTAAAGTATTGCCCCAATACAAAGGCGAGTACCCTTCAATGCTCTCATCGATGTCTGAGCTCATGCGTCCTGTCTTAATCATCCATAGCTCAAGCATAGAGAGATACGGATGAATACCGCAAGCAGCAGCGGCGTCAGAGCTGCCAATGCCTTGCTTGCGTACTTGCAGCCAGTCCTCATGGCTTAAGTCTTTGGTGTTGATCAGACGTTTGGTCGTGGTTGAGGGTTTAGATTGATTGGTTTTATCAACAGTCCTATCTTGCTTTAGCGGTGTTGCTGTTGGCTTAACCGTAACAGTTGACCGTTTAGCGCTTAGCTGAGTGCGATTGGTATTGTGTAAAGCGATAGTTTCCATGATAGATTCCTTATAAATGGATTAGTGAATGTGATTGGTTGAATAAACGGCATAAAAAAACCACGCTCAAGGGCGTGGTTTAATCATTAAGTTTCATACGCTGATTTAGGCGATCATCAATAGCGCTTGCTCTAAGCTTTTATCCTTTAGCTTCGCCCCAGCCCCAAACCAAGCAGAATCCAAACGATGATCCCTCGACATGGCACGGCGTTCATGATCCACAAATTCTGTCATCGCAGATAGTAGCCCATAAGCGGTATCTTTAGCAGAGGCCAAATCAGCACCGCGACCTTGACCGTTAAACATCGTCATTACCTGATTCATGGCACGAGCATTAGGCACTGCTTCTTTCTCCTTCTTAGCGGTATTAAACAGAATCAGGCCATCGTCCTGCACATCGTTAAACACACGGTTTAAGTAATTGGCTGCTTCTGCTTGGGTGACTCGTCGATTGGTTAATTGCTTCATCTCATAGTTAAAGTCATCCCACTGGCTGACGGACACGCCCAATTGCTGCTTGACCTTCTGCGCATCAAAGGTGGTGCTGTGCGGTACTTTCACCACGCCGCCGCTGCCATTAGCCAAACTGATCGCTAAGGTGTTATTACATACCACCCGAATATTGGTGAACTGTGCGGTGGTCGCAAGCGTGCCGTCACAAGCCGTTGCTAGTAGTAAATAACCATGACTGACATCACCACCGCGTAGGGTTGCTGATTGTCCCGTACGCGCGAGTGCCCAGAACTTACGGCCACCCTTTAAGACGCCTGCGGTTTCAAGCTCAAAGTCTGCTTGTTCGGTCAGATCACGGTAAAACTCTAAGATCTCACTCGGCTGTACTTCTTGATAGCGCTGACTGACGACTGATAATGGCTCAAGCGTATCAGAGCGGTACAATACCTTATTGTTGTCAAAAGGCATGATCAGGTTTTGGCCTTTGTCATTGGTTGCCATATAGCTGACATCGGAGGATTCGATACGCCAATCCATACCCGCCTCACGTGCCCAGATCTCGATAGGCTGCTTAGGCGATAGCTCTTGCCCTAGGCCATGCCAAGGGGTGTCACCGACGTAAGCCATAGTTTCGATTAAATGTGCCATAAGAATATTCCTTGTGTTGTTTATTAAATTGAGGGGATGTAAAAGCGTGATTCATTCACGGCGTGATAAACGTGAGAACACTGATCACAGCGATAATGCTTGTGAGTGATCGGTCGTGTGTGATGAGGTATTGCCTGCTCAATAGCAGTGGCTAAGACACTGCCAAGCACAACACCGATGACAGGGTGGATATTGAGTGACTTACATAAGCCAATACTGAGAGGGACGAGTACTGCAGGTAAGACTGTTTCACTCACCAGTGGGTGACTGGTAGCATCTGTCATCTCATAGACTGCAGTGGACTGACAGCGTGGACATACTGGTTTCATAAGTGCTCCTTAAATTTAGGGCATAAAAAAAGGCCTGCACGAGGCAGACCTTGGGAAAGGGAGTATTTAGATCAACCACTCACAAAGCGTGAGCGGTGGTATCTCATGAATGTAGTATGTATTTGAAATTAGTTTGTTATGGGCGGTAATCCACGACGCTTATTTGTACGGTAAATACCATGACCAAAGGTACGCATGCTAGGCAACCATACTTTTAAGTGCTGACCCACCTTATCAGGTTTGGTTAAGTATAATGCCGTACGCACTGCATTCTCGACTTGCTGCGGATTATCTCGGTGGATCATACCAATACCTAAGTTACCATATCGTCTATAACTCTGCTTAGTCTCAGCGTCATGGTAGTTATAGTAAGTACCAGTACCTTCAGTGATGCTCTTCCATTTCTCACCGACTTCTTTCGCTAAGTAATAATCACTATTCCTTTCTGAACCATCATAGATGAGCAGTAAATGACAATGCAGACCGCCATTCTTATACCCTTGCTCTAAAGCCCAAGCGTTACCTTGCAAATGCTCAAAGCATGTCTTCTTATTTCCTATGAATTCTCTGAGCTTAGTCATGTGATCATTAAAGTCTTCTATAGTCACCATATGACTCGTTTCTTTCAGATACATCAAGTCCACTCGAATGAACAACAGCCTTGAGTAGTGATTCAGCAGGTTTCTAACGTAGCTTTCGAGCTTCTTTCTATTCTGACTCTCTTGATAGCGCCAAGCGTTATCCTCGGTCTCAACGTCCTGTTTATAACAAGCTATGTTATTAACGAATTGCTGTGTTTTACTGTGATCCCAAATAACATCAGACGGGTATAAATCACCGACAATAGCATCGGTACTATACACAAATGAGTCGATAGTCTGTGAGTAGAATAAATCAGGATCAAAGGTGGACATGAATGGTTGATACAACCTATTTAACTGGTTTTTAATCGCTTCGAAACTAAGGGTAAGAGACAATACCTGTCTAACGAGTTTATCAACGTTATCGATGAGTTGTGATTGGCCTATGAGTGAATATGACATGAGATTCTCCATTGGTTTTAAGGTTGAGGTGGTTGTACATAATTATCAATGGAGAGTGTTATTTTTTACTGGTAGGTATTGAGTATTAGTTAATAATATAAATAACCCACTAAGCAGGTTGCGTACCAGTGCAAGTTGCTTTTTTGGGTTGTAACGTTTGGATGCGAGTGAGACGTGTGATTTGAGAAATTTGAGAGAGATGGAGTTAGGCCGAATAATACTTAAAGTTTAATAATTTATTAAAACCGTTAATATTATCGTATATATAGCTAAAGCCCCGATAAATATTGCTTCTAGCGATATAGTAACTACGTAATTATTACGTAAATACTATCTTAGTATTACTATAAAACTATTGAAATGGCACTGTTGTATCTTTCAAATATTAGTAGTATATTATTAAATTACCACTCATTTTAGGGATATAATTGTGGATTCTCACCTTAAGAGCTGTATCGAGAAGCTTAGTTACAGAGAAACTAACTTCATACTCTTTGGTTTACGATACGACCAACCTACCACCATAGTTCCTGGCGATAATAAATACTTACTATCCCTTCTTAACAGGGAGCCTTACAAAAATAGCAATATAATTCAAAATATCTGCGACCTTATTCATGGAAAAATAGTTAATGACGAACTCTTTTCTTGGGTCAAAAGTGACTTAAGAGCAGCCATATGGTTGGAGAGTTTCTATCATAACTATTATATGGACTATTCAATTCCACAAGCTCATTTTTATTTTTTAAACGATTTTTTAGACAACCTCATATTTAATATTGATATAACTTACTTTACACCTCAAGCATCTAACACAGCTCAACCGCAACAATCTATAGGCCCATATGTAGAATCTAGGCAAGGTTATGCACTACAAGAGCCATACATGGGATATCCAGCTCCAATTCATCAACGTTTCTTTAGGCAAACATTTCCACAGCAGTATTATCAACACCAGCAGCAGCAACTTCAATCTACTTCATCATATCCTCAATCTTTTCAAGGCGTTCAGCAACAACCTCAGCATCAGCTTGTACCAAATCAAGATGATTTACAGTATGGCTACCGGCAACCTCAGCAGCAACAAAACTTAATGAGCGATGATAATAATGCATATGATCAGTCACCATTTTTTCAATTTAATTTTGCAGTACAAGAGAAGATTAACTTTTTGAATCAAGCCAAAATGGTATACATAAGAATTATGACTACTCGTAAGGATACTAAATGGCTAGATAAAGGCAATGAAGACCAAATTTATTGGGCAGTTGAATATCTTAAAGAGCATAAGGTTTTGATCATACCACCATCCTTCCACCCTTCTAGTATTGATGATATTTTTGACCAGATATGTGCTAGCCTTGATGCTATGGATTCATATTTATATAAATTGCATCAGCATTATGAAGTATCTATGAATAAGTACTTATTCATATCTAGAATGCGCAAGGCTTGGAGTCAGAAAAAATTTAGAGATAAGAGAGATGCTGAATCTGCTCAAGACCTACTTTTACCAAAAGCAAGTAAAAAGAAATTGTTAGAGCTGTCTAATAACTATGGTATAAGTTCAGTTGAGATGCTTACTAGTCTCATCGACTCTGCTTATAAGGATCAATGATACTGAAAGTTAGGTTTTCATGCTACGATAGATTTATTTTGCAATTGCTAGTCAATCTCGAAATCTAAACTTTATGTACACCAGTATGTACACTTTATATTTAATAATTTTATTTATCCAATTAAATCAATTACTTAAGTTATAATAACTGTTCCGGCTCCGGGTACCATTATAGTAGTACAAAAAACCGCAAATCATAACGATTTGCGGTTTTTTTATGGCTGACTTTTATTAGCCATTTTATTCAGTTAAGCTTCCCCCGAGTGACACCCCTGCCTCAACATACTTTAAGTCAAGAAACTCTATATCTATGCGACACTTACTGTCGTACCCTGCTAAGATTGCGATAGACTAAAGCATGTCAGTCAACTACCATAGTGCACAAGATGTGATTCAACCCATTTATAAAGCTATAAAATATAATCCTATTTAAAACCATTAAGTCTCAATTGAAGGAAATACCCTGCCATGGCTGCAACCCCTACCTCCTCTATTAGCCAAAGCGAGATTAACAAAGCGGTTTGGAATGCCTGTGACACCTTCCGTGGGGTGATCAGTGCCGATACCTATAAAGACTTTATTTTGACCATGCTATTTTTGAAGTATTTGTCCGATGTCTATAGAGACGAGTACAACACCCTGATGGCAGAGTATGGCGATGCCGATTTGGTCAAAGAGCTGATGAGTAACCAGCGCTTTGTGTTGCCAGATGGCGCTAGCTTTTGGGATTTATATGAGCTGCGCCATCAACCGGGCAACGGTCAGCGTATTGATGAAGCGCTACATGCGATTGAAGAAGCCAACGGTAATAAGCTAAAAAACGTCTTCCAAGATATCAGCTTTAACACCGATCGTCTGGGTAATGAGAAAAAGAAAAACGAGCTGCTACGGCATTTGCTAGAGGACTACGGTAAAGAGGTGATGAACCTAAGCCCCTCTCGGGTCGGTAGCTTGGATGTGATTGGTAATGCCTATGAGTTTTTGATTAAGCACTTTGCGGCCGATTCGGGTGCCAGTGCCGGCGAGTTCTATACGCCGCCTGAGGTCTCCAACCTACTCGCCACTATCCTAGAGCCTGCCGAGGGCGATGCTATCTGTGATCCAGCTTGCGGCTCGGGTTCTTTGCTGATTAAGTGTGGAGCCATGGCCCGTAAAAACTCGGGCAGCCGAAACTATGAGCTGTTTGGTCAAGAAGCGATTGGCTCAACGTGGGCACTGGCCAAAATGAATATGTTCCTCCACGGTGAGGACAATCACCGTATCGAATGGGGCGATACTCTGCGCCATCCGTTGTTGCTCGATGATAAAGGTAATCTACTGCGCTTCGATGTGGTGACCGCCAACCCGCCCTTTTCACTGAGTAAATGGGGTCATGAAGATGCCACCGATGATCCGCATGGTCGCTTCCATCGCGGTATACCGCCCAAGACCAAAGGCGACTATGCGTTTATTACCCACATGATTGAAACGTTAAAGAACGACAATGGGCGTATGGGTGTGGTGGTGCCGCATGGTGTGCTGTTTCGCGGCTCCTCTGAGGGCAAAATCCGTCAGCAGCTCATTGAAGAGAACCTACTCGATACGGTGATTGGCCTACCCGAAAAGCTATTCTTTGGGACAGGAATTCCGGCAGCGATATTGGTATTTAAAAAGAGTAAAACCGATAAGACGGTACTATTTATCGATGCCAGCCGTGAGTTTGACTCTGGCTCGAATCAAAACAAGCTTACTGAGGATAATTTGGCGAAAATTATCGATACTTACCAAAAGCGCGAGTTTGTCGATAAATACGCCTATCTTGCCAGCTTTGATGAGATAGCGGAGAACGACTTTAACCTCAATATTCCGCGTTATGTCGATACCTTTGAGGAAGAGGCGGAGATTGATTTGGAAGCGGTACGTAAAGAGCGTTTGGCGCTTAAAGCGGAGTTAAATACGTTAGAAGAAGAAATGGCAGGGTTTTTAAAGGAGTTGGGTTATGGTGCCTGATGGGTGGAATGAAAAATCCTTAGTAAATCTATTAGATAAAATAATAGATTACAGAGGACAGTCTGTACCGAAAGCCGATAAAGGCATTCCTTTAATTACTGCAAGAAACGTAAGATTTGGATATTTAGACTTTTCTAATAAAGAATATGTACATGAAGATGAATTTGAAAATTGGATGTCTAGAGGTATTCCTACTGTTGGCGACATATTGTTTACAACAGAAGCACCTTTAGGTATGGCTTGTCGCTTTCCTGAGACAGGAAGATATGCTGTAGCACAAAGAACGGTTACTTTAAGAGTCAGTAATAAGCTACATTCTGACTTTCTTTTATATTTCTTACTTTCGGAGCATGGGCAGCGACTAATAGATATAAGATCTTCAGGTTCTACAGCTAAAGGAATAAAATCTGCTGAATTAAAGAAAGTTAAACTCCTTCACCCTACCTGCATTAATGAACAACAAAAAATTGCCAAAATCCTATCTACTTGGGATAAAGCGATTAACACTACTGAGCGTTTGATTGAGAACAGTACGCAGCAGAAAAAAGCCTTGATGCAGCAATTGCTCACGGGTAAAAAGCGTTTGCTTGATGATGAGGGTAAACGGTTTGAGGGTGAATGGGAAAAGGTTAAGTTAAAAGACTGTGCCACAAGCTTAGATAACAAAAGAATCCCTTTGAATTCGACCAAACGACAATCTATGCAGGGTGACATTCCCTATTGGGGTGCTAATGGCATCCAAGGTTACATCAATAAATATATTTTTGATGAACCTATAGTCCTCTTAGCTGAAGATGGAGGTAATTTTAGTGAATTCTCTACTCGTCCAATAGCTAATATTTCTTATGGTAAGGCATGGGTCAATAATCATGCTCATGTACTTAAAGCGAAGTCAAATACGATAACTGAATGGTTATATTATTCATTAGTTCATAAAAATATTCTAGCTTTTGTTAATGGCGGTACAAGAGCAAAGCTGAATAAAGGTGACATGCTTTTAATACCTATACCTCTCCCACCTCTCAAAGAACAACAAAAAATCGCTGCGGTATTAATCAACGCTGATAAAGAAATTGAGTTGCTTAAGCAGCAGTTGGCGGATTTGCAGCAAGAGAAAAAGGCGTTGATGCAGGTGTTGTTGACGGGTAGGAAAAGGGTGCGGGTTGATGGGTGATTTTGGCGTAGGGTGCGGTTAGTTTTTAGATGCTCGTAGAGAATCGCGAAAAACGTAACCCACCGATTTTCAGTTTTCTTAATTACTCGGTGGGTTACGCTGCGCTAACCACACCCTACAGCACCATATATTTCTGCTGAATTGTATTTTGATTATAGTTAAAGAGGAAAGATAAAATGGATATGGATATTACAACGAAAACGTTTGAAGATCGCGATGAGTTTAGACGTAAAAGTATCGCTGAAAAAGCTATCAAACTTCTAAAATCTGATATAGATATTTCACCAATGGTCATTGATGGCAGTTGGGGAACAGGAAAAACTGAGTTTTGCCATAAACTCATTAATTTAATGAAAGAAGATGATACACATAATATAATTTATATTGATGCCTTTAAAGCTGATCATATCAACGAACCTTTAATGACAGTACTTGCAGAAATCATCAAGACATTACCAGAAGACTCTACACGTGAGAACTTTATAAAAAAGGTATTACCTGCGATAAGATTTGGGCTTAAATCGCTTGCTAAAGCTGGTGTATCTCATTTACTTCGGCAAGACTTTTCCGATGTTGCAGAAAATTTTAATGAAGAAATTGAAAATGCGACCGATAAAGCAATTGACGCTACAGCTGAATTAATCCTAAAAGATCATGTAGAAGCAGAGCATAACCTAAAGACGTTGCAAGCAGCATTGACCGCAATTGCAACTGATAATCCAATTATTGTATTCGTAGATGAACTTGACCGTTGTAGACCAAACTTTGCAATTGATATGCTTGAAATTATTAAGCATACCTTCGATGTTAAAAACGTCAGTTTTGTACTTATTACTAACACTCAGCAATTAAGAGCCTCTATAAATCATTGCTACGGTCAAGCAGTTGATGCGCAACGTTATTTGGACAAGTTTATAAAATTTAGATTTGAATTGTCTATTCTTTCTGATAGAAGTGTTCATTCTCCCATTATAGCTTCTAAACAACATTTCTTTACTCTTGCATCAGAAAAACAATGTTTACCTGATGATTGCTTGAATGGTGACTACTTTAGAGGCGCGATAGAGCATTTAATACGACATCAGAGTCTTTCTCTCAGGGAGATTGAAACATTAATTTTACATATACAAATTGTACAAGGTCTTTCTGACTCAAAAGTTTTTGTTGAAAGAAATTATCTTGGTTACACGTTGCTACGATTAATTGGCGTTATGTTAGTTTGTTATCGACCAGATTTACTAAGGCAAATTAAAAAGGGTAACATTGATGCCAATTCGCTAGGAGAGTTTTTAGGCGTTGAAAGAACTCCAACCTTTGAACAAGGATTGGGAGCATTAGAAGTTTTTGAAGTTATGATGATATTTATTGCAAAAGATTGTAATAAAAATACTGAAAAATATATTCTGCCAGAAAAGTATGATGACTCTTGGAAATACTATGTTGTTGAATTTATGGGACGTTCTTTAACCTCTGGAATGGCAATAGGTGAAATAGTTAAAACAGCAAATATTATGGCTTTTGAGTGATAGTTGCATAATCTGAGTTTTTAACTCTGAGAAACGTTGAAAAGTTGTCCTGCATTTTTAGTTTCGTAGGATGCGTAGGCTGGGTTTTTAACCCAGCTTTGAGACTTTGCAGAATTACAACGCTGGGTTAAAAACCCAGCCTACAAAAAATTCTTTGCCAAAAGTGAGCAAGTATTAAACAAAGCACTGCTCTGTCCAAGTGCAAGATGTAAGCGGCTTTTGCCGAGGGACGAGGCGCGAATGCAGTTTTAAAGAACACCGTCCCATGACCTGCATATTTCCCCACTTTTAAAGCATTCAAATCTCGAGGCTAATTTTTTAAGTTTTTGCTTTTTAATTTCTATTAATCTACATTGACACAGCAAAATCAGTCAACTACTCTATACCTAACATAACCGTCACGCTTAGTGCCCTTTGGGTAACGCGCAACCATGACGGTTTTTTGTTGCCTTTTTTATGACAGTATCAGCTACAATTAATATAATCAAACAAACGCTATGTCTAAAGTGGACAGATATGACCAACCCAAGCTCTAATATTAGCTGCCATGCAGCCATCAATTTCGCCGAAGAATTTAGCGCAAAGATTCCTGCCCTTACCCTACTAATGAATTTGGGCTATCGCTACCTCTCCCCTAAAGAATGCTCAAAGCTACGTACTTTGCGAGCCACTAGCGTACCAGCTGACTCAGCAACCAATAGCAGTAACCAAGTGCTGCTATTGCCGATACTGCGTGAATTTTTAGCCAATCAAACCTTCCCTTTTGAAGGTCAGCAGCATTCTTTATCGGAAGCAGGTATCAACAAGATCATCAGCGAGCTAAATCCTGCGATGAATCTTGGCTTAACCCGTGCCAATGAAAAGCTATATGACGCCCTACTCTATGGCGTCAGCGTCACTGAATTTATCGATGGTAAAAGAGCCTCGCCGACTATCCAGCTCATCGATTGGGAAGATATCGACAATAACGCCTATCATGTGACCGAAGAGATGGTCGTACAAAACACCGATGCCACGGGTAACGTGATACCTGATATCGTCTGCTTTGTAAATGGTCTGCCACTGGTAGTGATTGAGGCCAAGCGCCCCGACTCCAATAACCCGCAGCAGTCGACCAATAGCCAAGCCATCTCGCAGCACATCCGCAATCAAGGGCAAAAGTACATTCCGCACCTGTTTGCTTATAGTCAGCTACTGCTTGCGGTTAATGGTCATGAGGGCTTGTACGGGACTTGCGGCACTCCTGAAAAGTTTTGGTCCAAGTGGATCGAAGAAGAAATCAGCGAGGCTGAATGTTATCGTTTAAAGAACCAGCGTTTAGAAGATGCTCAAATTGACCACTTGTTTGCGCAGCGTGGCACTTATGATAAGCAGGAATATCAATCACTGCTTGATGCAGGCGAGCTAGCCGTCACCGATCAAGACCGACTGATTATCAGCTTACTGCGCCCAGATCGACTGCTCGATATGACCCGCTACTACACTTTGTTTGATAATAAAGCCGGTAAAATCGTCGCACGCTATCAGCAAGTCTTTGGCATCAAAGCCCTAGTCAAGCGTATCACCCAGTTCGATGAGCGTGGTAGCCGTGAGGGCGGTGTGATATGGCATACCACCGGCAGTGGTAAATCATTTACCATGGTGTTCTTATCCAAGGCGCTGATTTGGTTGCCAGAGCTGGCAAAATGCCGAGTATTTGTGGTCACTGACCGTATCGATTTAGAAAACCAAATTGCCCGTACCTTTATCGCAGCAGGAGCGCTGAGCGATAAAGATCGGCGCACTGCCAAAGCTTTATCAGGTAGAGACTTGGCGAAGAAAGTAGGTAAAAGTAACGAGCGTATTATATTTTCTATCATTAATAAGTTTGGTGCCGCAGCGCAGTACGATGACTTTTATAACCCCAGTGAAAACATTATCGTCTTAGTCGATGAAGGTCATCGTAGCCAAAACGGTGAGAACAATATCCGTATGCAACAAGCGCTGCCTAATGCAGCCTTTATTGCCTTTACCGGTACGCCTTTGCTAAAGGACGATAAGACCGAAAATAAATTTGGCAGCATCATTCACTCCTATACCATGCAGCAAGCGGTGGCTGATAAAACCGTCACGCCCCTGCTCTATGAAGAGCGTATCCCTGAGCTTAATACCAATGATATCGCTATAGATAAATGGTTTGATCGTATTACTCAAAAGCTGACCAGCGCTCAAAAAGCGGATCTGAAACGTAAGTTTTCCAAAAAAGGACAACTCTATCAGGTTGAAGGGCGTATAGAGCTGATCGCTCATGATATCTCTGACCACTTTCAAAACTTTAAACAGCAAGGCTTAAAAGGTCAGCTGGCCTGCGACTCAAAAGTGTCTGCCATTCGCTATAAGCAGGCTTTGGATACCATTGGTAAGGTCACATCAGTGGTGGCGATGTCCCCTCCTGATACTCGTGAAGGTCATGAAATTGTCGACGCCGAGAGTAAGGACATCGTACAAAACTGGTGGCAGGATAACGTGGCGCCCAAATACGGTATGGATGACACTCAATATACCAAGGACATCATCGCTGCCTTTGGCGACGACCACAGTAATGGCAATGGCCCAGATATTATGATCGTGGTAGACAAGTTATTGACTGGCTTTGATGAGCCTAAAAACACCGTGCTGTATATTGATAAACCTTTAAAGGGTCATAATCTGATTCAGGCCATTGCTCGGGTGAATCGCCTACATAGCAAAAAGCAATTTGGTTATCTGATTGACTACCGAGGTATCCTAAAAGAGCTGGATACCACTATTGAGAAATACCAAGATCTTGCCGAGCGTACTCAGGGTGGCTTTGATATTGCAGACTTAGCGGGTATGTACCACGCTATGGATTCTGAATATAAAAAGCTGCCGATGCTACATAAGAAGGTTTGGGCTATATTTTCAGAGGTCGCTAACAAACAAGATGGGCATGCTCTCCGCCAATCTCTATCGCCAAAAATGGAAGAAAGAGACGGTACTATCATTGATACACGCCTAAAAAAACGCGATGACTTTTATGCGGCCTTGACTGAGTTTGCTAATGTGATGAAAGTAGCGTTACAGTCTGCTTCCTATTTTGAAGATAGCTTCTTTGACGGTAAGCGAGAGCACTATAAAAAGGATCTAAAAGCCTTTGTTGAGCTGCGCAGGCAAGTGCGTGAAGATGCCAATGAGACCATTAACTTTGATGAGTTTGAAGACGACATTCGTAACCTGCTCAACAAACATATTGCCGGTTTAGAGGTCAGAGAGCCTAAAGGCGCTTATCTAATCGGCAATCTGGGCAAAACGCTGCAAAAAGACGGCAAGCCTGAAACGCTGAGTGATCATGAAGCCCGTAACCAAACGGACAAGATTACCAGCCGTGTAACGAAGATGATTGAAGAGGATTTGGCGGATGATCCTTATGCGCAACAGCATTTCTCCAAGCTGCTCAGACAAGCCATTGAGGATGCCAAAGCCATGTTCGATGCGCCAGTCAAGCAGTACATGATGTTTGCTGACTTTGAAGAAGACGTTAAAGCTCGCAAAGTGCCTGATATTCCTAACGAATTTGTCGATGAATCAGGTAAACATAATAAACATGCTCAAGCCTACTTTGGACTATTCAAACACTTATTCGATCCAAGTATCTTAGCAGAAAATGACTTAGATAATGCAGCACTGGTTAGCTGTGCCTACGATATTGATGAGGTAGTGAATAAAGCGGTGGCAGAAAACTCACTGAATCCCTCACAAATGGAAAAAGACATCAGAGTGGGCTTGCTAAAGCTATTGTTCAAAGCTATCGGCACTGATAATGCCAAAAAACTGTCTGATAAAGTCATAGATATTGCTCGCCATGGCATATCTAGGGGTAACTAATCATGGTAATTGCCTTACTAAACGATGATAAGCAGCCCGTTAAAGATAGCATGTCTAGTAAGGATAGTAAGCCTACCAAATCTGCTGGGGTGCAGCACTATCTATACTATGGGCAAGACAAAATACGCTATGAGGTAGTACGTAAAGACCAAGCTCGTAAACTGCGTATCAAAGTACATCCCGATCAGCGGGTGATAATCACTGCGCCGCCGCGGCTATCAGATGCGTATATTGAGAGCGTCGTCAAAAAACGGGCGCGCTGGATATGGCAGCATCTACAGGACTTTGCCAAGCAAAAAAGCGACGTGCTGCCAAGACGCTATGTCAGTGGTGAAAGCCAATTCTATTTGGGCCGCCGATATGTACTCAAAGTCATTATCGATCCCACGCAAGCTGCTGGTGTAAAGCTTAGCCGTGGCAAACTAACCGTTAGCTTGCCTTGTGATGGTAGTGATAATAATGATCGCTCTATCAAAGTTAAATCCCTGTTAGAGGACTGGTATCAGGGCAAGGCTAAAGTGATATTTGCACAGCGCCTTGCTGCTGTACTGCCGCAAGCTCATTGGGTACATAACTCTCCTACCTTCAAGATACTCTCGATGAAAAAGCAATGGGGCAGCTGCTCTACTCAAGGCCATTTAATCCTCAATCCGCATTTGGTTAAAGCGCCTAAAGAAAGTATCGACTACGTGATCTTGCATGAGCTCTGCCATATCAAAGAGCACAATCATAGTGAACGATTCTGGCGGCTGCTCACTCAGGTGATGCCGCATTGGAAGGCGGTTAAGACCCAACTCGATAGCATGGCTGAGTTTTATTTAAATGAATAAAGGCTATTAACAGAAATCCTGTAGGGTTGAAAAGGCTCATTCTAGCCTGATATATACTTAATGAATAATCTCGATTTGAGCCTTGTTCTATTAAACACTAAATAAATTATTAATAAAAACAATAGGTTAGAGTTAGGAGTCAAATAGATGGCATTTAGTGCTGCAATCAATCGTACTCGACCGTCACCGTCGCTACCGAGCTGACCTTCCCTGCCGTAATATCTGCATCAGTTTGATAATAACTGGCACTCAAAGGGACATTATATTGAAGGCTATCATTGGACTTTAACACCCCTAGCTTGAGTTTTTCATTCTTGGCAATGGTTTTATTAGTATTGTTATAACTGGTTTTTAATTGAACACCAACGCCTCGCGCTTTGGTTGATGCAGGTGCATTATTATTAATAACATTGGTAGTATTAGGCGCTGCTGTATAATCAAACTTTAAACTAATTACATTGCTCTCTTGATAGCCTGTTGGGTTTTCACCGCCATTACATAAAAAGTTTAGATCAAAAGCTTGCGCCGCTTGGGTAGAACCGACACCTTTGAAATCATACTTATTGACTGTAGGGAGTTGAACGGTCTTATTAACCTCTCCTAAAAGCTCACAGGAAGAGGAAGCAATCGTAATAGCACTCCCATAGACCGTACTTGTTAGAAATGGATTATTGACATCATCACGCGAGTAATAGCTACTATACCTACCTGCAGTTAGAGCACCCGAGCCTGTCGAGCTCGCCGTTTTAATGATCTCAACAATAAAAAAACCTTCTCCTAATCTATAGGTGGTATTACTAGTCAGAGAACGATTATAAGGATAGTACCCTGAAAAGTTTGCAGCACCCGAGCCAGCATTCCTGTATAAACGAATACCAATGCCTTCGATATTGGTATCATAAACAGCATCACCGCCTGCAGGACTTAATAAAGGGTTTTGAGAGAGCTCCGCTTGGATTGTGCCTCCAAAACGATTACAAGTAATTGTAGATCCATTAGCAGTAATAGGAAAAGAAGCACGGCGCAACACCGCTCCGACGGGATCACTTGGTCTAACGACCACCCTGCCTACATTCATACTGATGTCTACTGAATTAAATCTCCTGTCTGCTGTACATGCAGCATAGGACTCTAAGCTCAAAGTACAGCCTAGCAGTATAAGAACACTATTTAAGAGCTTATAATTCATTGACACAAACCTTCTAACATCAGTATATTTTTGTCACTCTGCTGAGCTTGAGTGGTGACATCATAATCTATATTACATTGTTCATTTGGCTCTTCACCCCATTTTACGGTGACGGTATCAGCCAAAGTATTGGTGCGCAAATAAACCAAACTACCTTGAGCAACCATGCCTACGTACTCCCCTTTTGAATCGAAGACTTCAGCTGCAAAAGGTAAGGTCTCACCATTCGCATTTAAACTTTTGATATACAGCGCTTTACCTGATTTGGTAACGAAATTAACTTTAGATATCGATCCGGCATAAGGCGCTATACGCTCACTGGTACCTTCTAACTCTACATCTAAAGCCATACCTTCAGGATTTAGAACGATCTCATTCAAACGATAAGGAGTCACATAAGGAATCACAGCATAGCCAGATTTATTAATAGTCAAACCCTTGGTGTTATTTACTTTAGCACCTGCAGCCTCTGGGGCATAAACCAAGACCATAGTTTGACCTTGATCTGGACCAAACAGTATACCATCAGAGTGGGCAACGACATTGCCTCTAGCGGTTAGTGAAACTTGCTGGTACTGATCTGAAACCCCATAGGAGCCGCCTAAGGTGGTAAAGTTATTACGGTATTGAGCATTAACATTTAAGCTTGACCGATCTTCATAGTCTGTTGACACCGAAGCTCCATAATTGAAACGATCCCCAGCCACTCCACTCATACCAATCGTAGTATTATCTTCTGTATGAACTGAGTTTAGATTGATAGCGTTGCGTTTGAATGAGAGAGGTAAAGATAGCGTTAACATATACTCAGTATCATCCTCAACATGGTTTGTGGCTTTGTTTTCTATCATCCTTCTATTCGCTGACAAACCATAATTAAGGTTGCGATAGTTATTACTATAACCAATTTGATATTGCTTTGAGGTCTCTTCACGATCCCAGTAATCTACCCAAGAACCTGTAGCATACAAATTGCCCCAAGCCTTTGGTAAGCCTTGATTTAAAGTTACTTGCAGCTCACTACGCTGTTTACCAAAAAACCCAGAGCTTACCCCTCTTTTTTCTAGCTGTTGAGCCAGCAGTGCATCACGTAAATTATAATAGTTTTCGGTTGAATAACGGTATGCTGCTAAAGTTAGGTTAGTATTGGTCGGGGTAATTAATTTACTGTAACTAAGACGATAACTTTGTCCTGTTTCTTGCTTGCGCCGTTTAAACTCTGTTTTAGAATGGGTAACATCTAATGCAACTGCTCCTATCGGGGTTGCAAATGCACTACCTAAAGTAATTGCGGTATAATCCTCTGATCCCTGAAGGCCACCATAAGCCGTTATACGATTATTGATGCCACGTTGATATTGACCCTGAGCAATGAATGGATCAGCATCAATATCTGCATCACGAAAATTACCGGTCATTAATGAATAGCGGCTCATTCCTGGCCGTAGCATTTGTGCTACTGAAGCATAAGGCACTGAGTATTTCTGGATATCACCATTAGCTTCAACAATAGAGACTTCAAGCTCACCCCCAAAGCCCGTCGGGTATAAATCATTAATCTCAAAGCTTCCCGCAGCTACTGTGGTTTGATAAATCAATTGGCCTTGCTGACGAATTTCAACTTTGGCATTAGTTTTAGCATTGCCACGAATTCTTGGCGCATAACCAAGCATACTACTAGGTAGCATGCGATCGTCGCTAGCAAACTCTGCTCCACGATACCCAAACGAATTAAATAACTCACCATTGGTAAAGCTATCACCTAGTGTTAGTACCCCTCTATATTTAGGAAAAGCACGCTGTGCATAGGTACTAGTAGCATTATAAGTTGACTGAGACTCTCGGTTATCGGTCTTATCTTCCCACTTCCACTGCCCATTATGGCGAAACTGCCAGTTTGCCAAGTTTGCTCCGGCATTTAATGATAAAAATGCGTTGGTACTGTCTGCATTATTTGTTGATTTGTCATAGGTTTTATAAGTACTGGCATTGTAAGATACAAATCCTGCATTAATACCACGATCCCAAACACTAGGATCGACATAACCACGTGCATTTTTTGCCATCGCAATTTGAGGTATGGATATATCAAATCTTAAGTTTGAAGTATCGAATTCATAAAAAGCGTCTTCAACCCACTCACCAAGCTTCTGACAACTCTCATTGCTGGTTTCTAGTCTTTTCTTAATGAGCTCAGCTTTTATCCCATACTCAAGCAATTGCTTTGAAGAAAAGCAAGTAGAAGAGTTTCTATCATCTTCAGTGCTTTTAAATACAATCTGATGTTTACCAAACCAGTTGCCATTGACATAGATATCTACGTTGTAATGGCCGGGCAAAATAGTATTACCATAAGCGAAGCGACTGACATCTATTTTTTTAGCATCGCCTATTAAAAAGTCGGAATTAAACTCAGCGTTAGTAACGGCGGAGGTAGCTTTACTATTACTGGCATCATCGGCACTTGCCAATACTGGCAGGCAAAGGGTAATCACACCACAAGCTAAGTAGTATCTAAATTGTCGCTTCATAGACTCATAAGTGTGTAATGTATTTTGCATAGCATCGCCACCCTATCAGCCATCTAATAGGTTTTTGGATTATGTTGTTTTGGATACTTATAGTTCGAATACTGATCAAGAATATTTACTTAATAGTATGATTGACACGCCCACCATAATCATTGATCGTAGTAAACGTCATATTCTTCAGACTAGGATTTTTTAATAAAATACTCTCTTCAGCAAAAGGTTTTAGCATCAGACCTTCTGGCAAGATATTAGTACGCTTGCCCAATTCTTCTTGGGTTATAGCGGTTATGGTTATATGAAAAGGCGTTGGGTTTTTGGCTAGTAAGGTCGATCCTTTACTATTCCACTGAATTTTTTCGGGTGCTAATGTCACATCCTGTTTAATATCGCTAGGTCGATAAAAGAACTTGATACGCGACCTTACTGCCAATTGTAAAAAATTATCAGGTGAAGCGCTTTTATCTTTTGCAGAGGGCTTTGGGGGTATATCCAAAACATTTAACCAAAATAACGTTTCTTCGGTTTTGCTTAAGGCATCCACGGTAGGCAAACCGGTTATGCGTATAAACTGACCCTTTTGAGCTTCGACACGTGTTATCGGAGGCGTAATGACAAAAGGGGCTTTTGATTGATCTGGAGTCGACTGTGGATCACCTTCATCAATCCATACCTGTACTAAAGAGGGGCTTTCACCATTATTACTTAGTTGCAGCGTAATCTCACGGGCATCAGAAGGATAAACGGCACGCGTTCCATGAATAATAATTTCAGCATTAACTAAGCTAGAGGGGATTAAAAGCGCAATGAGGCATGTTCTATAAAATAACTGTCTCAACGACATAGGATTATCTCGACTTAAAAATTAAAAAAAAGAGCTAGGCCCAATACTTATCCTAGCTCCTATTAATCTAAGATAAGATTACTGGTAAATAATTGTATATTTTACAGAGGTTGCCACATTACCAGGTGTTGAAGCGCCTGTAGCATAGTATTCAGCATAGTAGTTAAGATCAGCCGAACCAGCAGCAGCCACGTCTACCCATTGCGAGTTGGTTTGAGCGCCGCCAGCTCCTGCCGCTAAAACAGGAATAGCTTCGTTATTTGAACCCAATAGCTGTACTTGAACATTCTCAGCATTCCCGCCAGCAGTTGTATTATTTAAACGACCTGTATTGAAATCAACTGTTGAACCTGGCTCAAAATAAGTGGCCACTGAGCCCTCTGAACATTCAGTTAGGCTAATAGTAAAAGGTGTACGTCCAGCAACATCACCAGCAGCTTTCAGAACTTGCTGAGAAACTGTAGGCAGAGTTACTGTAAAATCCTTACCTTGTCCCGCATTAATTGTACAAGTTTTATCTGTAACCATACCGTTAATTGTGATCGTGCCATCAGCAGCAAATACACTTGAAGTTGCTAAAACGGTTAGAACTGCTAAAGAAATTTTCTTCATTTTTATTACCTTAAAAAATATATTTGTAACCTTGTTTCGGTCGGGCAATTATAGCTTGGTTATAAAAAAAGTAAACATTGATTTATAACAGCCATTATTTTTCATTCGTAAGTCATTGATATTTTTAGTATTATTATATATAAATAAAATTGAATATAAATAATAGGTTAAATTTAGCAGATAATTGTTTACTAATTTATAGTAGCATTAAGACCGTTAATACCCTAGAAAATACCGCCCATACTTATTATGGTTGACAAATTTAAAATATTGTGAGTGACTAAAAATACCTTTTAGCAGCAAATTAAATGGTGAGCTCGTTGATTAGTTTAATACTTAGTTTAGAGGATTTTATCAAGGAGTAGTTTATAATCCACTTTTATATCAGCTTGACTAAGATAGAGCTCGACTTTTTAATAACCTATCAAATCATCAAGGTTTTATAAGATAAACTAAAAAATAATTTTAAAATCTAAAGGGTTACCTTGCTAATTATCAAGGTATGATGACACAGCGCCATAGTGATGGCGCAAATTTGAGTTTTGGTGCGCAAGCTTATCTTCCCTTTGGAAGCTTCAAATATTTTAGCTTGGGATGAAAATGTCAATCTGGTAAAAAAGCTTGAAAGCCGAGGCTATCTGTTTTATCTTCATGCTGAACTATTACCATAGCCCTTCAGCATGGATAGTATGCGCTTCTATAGTAGGATAGTTTGCAAAGGTTAGTTGGTATCCCCCAATAGTATTTGGCGTTATCTCACACTGGGCGCCTAATGGGAAACTGTGTTTTTGATTGATATGACCAAAGCTCATCCCGTTATAAATAGGCAAGCCTGTGAGCTTATGTAATTGGCGAATCACCGTGGCCACATCATAGCGAGCATCGTAGCCGTCTTCACCGGTCGCTGATATGGCTCCGAAGACAATAGCTTGTTGATTCTTGAACACCTCCGCTAAATACAGATCATATAGCATGCGCTCAACTCGATAGGGCTGCTCGCCGACATCTTCTAAGAACACAATACCGCCATCGATACGAGGTAAATACTTACTGCCCGCTAGAGCCGATACCACACTCAAATTGCCACCCCAAATCGTCCCATTTAAAGTTTGAGTGTTATCACTATCACTGGCTAAAATCGTTGGTAACTGCTTGCTAGTCAGATTGGCATTTTGCACCTCAATGCTTAGGTTTGGGTTAATAAGGGCTTCTACAAATTGCTGGCAACTTACTTTATCAGGATTAGCTTTGCCAAATTCACTATAGAGCATCGGGGCGGCAAGTGAGCTCATTTTTCCTTGAGCCAGTAACGCGCATTGAATAGCGGTCACATCGCTAAAACCAGTCAATATAGTGCCCCGCTCTGCCATAATACGGCCCAAAGTCAGCCAGTCAACTGCGGGTAATAAACGCATGGCGCCATATCCTCCACGCACCGCCATCAGCAGTTTAGGCATGGCTATGGCACCCGTGGCTAGGTTTTGTAGATCACTGACACGCTGGGCATCAGTGCCAGCAAAGCGCAAATACTGGCGTTCGGTAATAGTTGGGTTTTGCACTTTAAATCCGGCGCAAGCTAAGCGCTCTAAAGCCAATTGATTACGGTTATTATTACTACCTACATTAGAGCTGGCAAACAAACGTGTCTCAATACTAGGAATTATACATCTGCTTTGGAGTTCATTAGACTCAGATAGCGGTTTGTTATCTATTAACGATAGAGGCAGATCATCTTTAGTCAGCTGTGAACGAGCATCATTTTGCTCAATCGTATCGGTATTAACTAAAGTATCCGCCATACCTTGACTATGAACAACACTGAGTGCTGCCCCTATCCCCATTTTGGTTAAAAACTTGCGGCGGTTAAGTGGGTTCAGAGTCGGCGGGGCTGATGATTGAGACGATGACGACATATTATTTATTACCTTTGAAATCTTATATGAAAACTAACGCTTAAAAGCTGGCTTTTAAATGTCTATAACTAAAACCTATCCATGAATTATTACAAACAACACTTAATAGTATTTAATAAAGAGAGTTTTGTTAAAAAGTAGCGTTAAAAGGGTATACCATTGAAGTATTCTTATTAAAAATGCGGATTACTATAAACAACAATTAGCTAAACAACCCTGTTTGGCGTTGGCGGTTATGCTTGCTATAGTGTAATTATAAATGTAGTCCTATTACTGCTGTTAAATGAGGAGAAGGTTTTGAGTGCTAAAGACAACTATGATAATGAAGACCTTGATGAAGTCCTTGATACCGATTTAGAGTATATTATCAATGAAGAGGAGAAGCTCAAAGAGAAACTACAAGATAGCAGCTACCTTGAGCGCTTTGCTAAAGATTTGGTGCTGTTTTTGAGTTTAGCCAAAGATTATTATCAAGGCAACTATACTGACATCCCTTATAGAAGCATGTCCGCTGTCGTCGTCGCCTTGTTATATATCCTCAACCCTATCGATATCATTCCAGACTTTATCCCTTTTATCGGCTACATCGATGACGCTATAGTGCTGACCTTTTGCTTAAAGTTAGCCGAAAAGGATTTGCAAAAGTATCAAATATGGAAACTACGTCAGTCCACCCCTAAGTCTAAGAATACGACTGATCTTAATAAAAAAGCTTAAAAGTCACGGTGACATTTCTTAATCCGGTATGTCGTAACGTGCCTTTTCTGGATTGAGTCCAAATGAATAAACAAAAGTGGCAACCAAGCTATTTACTATAATAAAAGGGATATCAATATGGACATGACCGAGTACATAACGTCCAAGCAGCCATGAAACCATCAACATAATAATAAAGAACCCACCTAAGTAGCCCAAAATAGCTGGATGCTTCAAGTTATAAGGCTGCTCAGGCTCGGGCTGTTTGTCGAGCACATAGATACGTATCGCCCAACCCGCTGCATAAGACAATCCACCCAATACTACATAACCCAAAAAATTCATATTATTTAACTCTATCTCTTAACGATCACTACTATATTGTATAGTCAATCCCAAATAAAACTGACATATTTAGCCACGTACTACTGAGTGGTAAGCCTTTTAAAGTGACTCAGCTATAAGCATTATTTTAGCTATAGTCAGGTCAATATAAAAAAGATACAGCTAGACTGGGACGAATTTTGCGCAGCCTCTGGCTGCAACGACACAGCACGCAAGTGAAATTTGTTCCAGTCTAGCGCTATAGTTTAGTGTATTTATTTAATTTGGCATCAACTATAGCAAAGCCTGCTATCAACTCTCTTGATTCACATTATCAATAACTATATTGGCATGAGGATTGGCCAATATATCGGTATTAACCTCGTCACAATCTACGCGATAAATGGTGTTTGCGCCTTTATAAATATAAGATAAATACTCGCTATCTAATAGCGGATCAATATTGGCATACACCGGCTTGACGTGCGCCATCACTAGCACTCGATCAGGACGCGCAATCACCGCATCGACATTATCAGGATCAATGGAGAAAAACTCAGGTAGGGTTGACTTGTCGAGCACTTCCAAAGCCTCTGGATCATCCCATACGCGATTGGCATTTGCAGGCTCTTTCATCTGCATTACCCAAGCACCCGCTTGCTGACTGACCTTGATTTGGGCAGGCTCAGTCATACTAACGGTATAGCAACCCTCAAATACGGAGACATCTGCCGCAGCGGCGTTGTCAGCCGTGCTATTATCAATAGCGGTACTGCTATTATTACAGCCTGCCAGCAATAAAGCACTAGCTGTAAGCCCAATCAATAGCTTATTGGATATATTATTTGCGCTGCTAAGCCTATCTAGACGCCTGAACATAATGAGATTATCCTATTTAAAAGGGATGAAGCAGACCCGAAACAGCTTAAACTAAAATCAGCTGCCTCTATGGCGCTTATTTTAGCAGAAAGCAAACGGCTGCCGTGCTGATATTTAGCTTTATCTTTTTTGGTGCTATTGATTTATATAGCCAAGTTACTTAAAAAAACTAACGCTACTACAATGAATTTTGCGTCTACAGACTCCCCCATGTTAGTCATGGATTTGTTATAATCAAGCCCTGTGCAATTAAATGATCAATTACTATTAAATCCAATGAGTTTATATGTCAGATAACGTTACCGATCCTATGGCCGCCAAGAAAAACACCACCATTGCCTATACTGATGGTGCTTGTAAAGGTAATCCAGGCGCTGGCGGTTGGGGCGCTCATCTTATATTCAGCGATGGTCATACTCAAGACCTTTATGGCGGTGAAGCCGAGACTACCAATAACCGCATGGAGTTAATGGGCGCTATACAAGCGCTACAGCATAGCTCGCCTGAGGTTACGCTGGAGATTTGGACCGACTCAAGCTATGTCAAAAACGGTATCACTGACTGGATTGAAGGTTGGAAAAAACGCGGCTGGAAGACCGCAAGTAAAAAGCCAGTAGCCAACCAAGATCTCTGGCAACAGCTCGATGAGTTATGCCAAGGCCGTAAAGTAGATTGGCACTGGGTAAAAGGTCACGCTGGTCATGCGGGTAACGAAAAAGCGGACGAGCTGGCCAATCTGGGCGTCACATCGAGTAGCGCCTCAAATAATGCGACTTTATCAAAAGATAATAATGATCTAATGGCTAAAAAAAAACCGCATCTAACCTCGAATGATGACTTGCCTGCTGCTGAAGCGGTTGATAATGACTGGTTATTCAGTGACCCTTTAGGTCTTGATGCCTTCGATAATGAGCTGGATGATGAGCTCGATGATGGTTTGTTAGCCGAAAATGCTATAAATGAGCGCTTGTTAGATAGCGCCGTAATAGATACTATTGATAGCAGTAGAAATAATAATAGTACAAATGCTAACCCTCATAATAGCAGCCCTCCAATAGCGTCACGAAGTAGCGATAATATGGCCATAAATAATTCTGTAGAAAACTCATTAATAAATGACGCAGCGATAGACAGCGATACTGCAGTCGACGCTCCAAAGTTCGATGGCGATACCAGTCGGGCCAACCCCCATTTTCAGCCACTATTGCCTCAACCTATTCATAAAAATGAAGCCAATCGGCAACTGATTATGGATACTGAAACCACAGGACTTGATGCGCTTAAAGGCGACCGTATCATTGAAGTGGGTATCGTCGAGCTGATCGGACGTAAGTTCACTGGGGAGAAACTGCACGTCTATATCAATCCGCAGCGCGGTATGGACGAGGAAGTTATCCGTATTCATGGTATCTCTGAAGCCTTTTTAGCCGACAAGCCCACCTTTGATCAGGTCGCTCAGTCGCTATATGACTTTATGGATGGCGCTGAGATCATCGCTCACAATGCTACGTTCGATATGAACTTTTTATCTATGGAGTTTGGCAAAGTGGGGATGACTGACTTTGCTCAGCGAGTCAAAGTCACCGACTCACTAGCGATGGCAAAACAGCAATATCCGGGGCAAAAAAACACTCTTGATGCCTTGGTACGTCGATTAGACGTAGGTAAGCAAGACCGGACCTTTCACGGCGCTTTACTTGACTCAGAGATTTTAGCTGAAGTCTATTTGGCAATGACCGGTGGACAGGTGGCATTAGCGATTGAAGAAGACGTACAAACAGAGGGTGGTCAGACCGCTCATGCTAACTTTGCTGAGCTGGCCTCATTACTGCTAGCATCCAAAGCCGATCGCAGTGCCAATGAGCAATGGTTTACTAGCTTAGCGGATGACTATCCTGACATTACCGCCAAGCTCTCAGATTGGTAATTCAGACTATTAGTATATTTTAAGCGCGCTCTAAATTTCAGCAGACCTTTACCGATAACCGTTAATCATCAGTCTTTTATGGAAAAATAGCTATGAGCCAATCTGAGCAAACCACCTTCTCTGCCCCAACCTTTAGTATTACTAATCTTGATCTACCGTCGCTGCATTTATTACACGACGAGATTATGGCGACCCTCAAAGATACGGAAGCTCATCTACGTAGATTCAACGATGATCATACCCAGTCACTGCTATTGTTAGACTCCATCGAGGTATTACAACAGCTATCGGCTATCTTTGAAGTTATTGCCTTAAAAGGGGGCAAGATTTTGAGTAGTGCCATTGCTCAGGGATTACAGCAGCTTTATAACTCTGCTGATAATAACGATGCGGCGCTGATTATGGATCTATCAGAAGCTATTATGATCCTAGATCGTTATGTTGAATTTGTGCTGCTAACTGAGATGGTCGAACCTACTTTATTACTGCCTATTATTAATAAATTAAGAGAGCATAGTGAGCAAGAAAATATAGCGGCAGATTATTTTACTAATTTTGATAGTAGCAGCATTAGTATTGCCAATCCTGAACATAACTTTCAGCCATTAACTGAGCTTAGCGTTGATCGCGACTTGCTCACTCAGGCTTATCGCAGTGGGCTAGTCGTGGCTTTAACCAATAAAGGTGGATCAGTAAATGCAGAAGAACAGCGCAAGCTGGCGGCAATGAGTGCCGCTTGTGCGCTGATCGCCGCTCACAGCAATCGCTTATTTTGGCAAGCAGCCTCAGCGGCGCTGACCGATATTGCATCAGCCCTACCTTTAAGCTCAAAACAAAAGCATACACTCATTTATTTAGAGCAGCAGTTCTGTAGCTATCTGCCAGTGATGGATACTAGGTTTGCAGATTTGGTTAGCTTTGCTTGCCAGCGTGATAATCAGCAGGCACAAGTATTACGCGAGCAATATAAGCTCAATCAACTAGAGTCCTCACAGTATAAACAAAGCAAACGGTTTTTGATGGGTCCTAACCGAGAAGTCGCTGATACTTTAAAAGACTTAATTCAGCAGCAAATTAACACCATCAAAGACAATGTAGATAGCTACGCACGTGGTGACTTGATAAACACCGCTACTATGCAAGCTGCTCAAATAGCAGCTGACTTAATCTCGTTAAGCTCAGCTTTTAAGTTATTATGCTTAAATGATGCGGCAGTTTTGTTAAAAGAAGCGGCCCATGCGGTTGCCCAGTGGCAAACGCCAACCTCTGATGACTTTGATCACTTATTATTGGCGTTAGTAGGTGCAGAAAATGCGACTATAAAAATGGCGGAAATGCATACCCCAGGAGCCATCAACCTACCTCTTCATAACCAGAACATCTCATTGCACCAGCTCAATAGCGCCTACGACATTTTAATCCAAGAAAGTCGTACCGCTATCGCTAGTGCGGAGCAGGCTATTAATGATTACTTGGTAGATGACAGCCGTGAACCGTTAAATCTAGAGAATATTCCTACTATGATGCGTCAAGTAGCTGGTGCCATGCATTTTTTACACCTGCCTTTGCCAGCCAGCTTATTTAACCAACTGGCAACTAATGTAGAACAGCGCCTAGCGAATGATCGTGGTATTGCCGATGATATGCTCGCTCATATAGCGGATACTATGATGGCGGTGGACTATCAGCTCAATGGTTTTGAGAGCAACCATCCCGTCAATAAGCGCTCATTAGAGATAGGTCAACGCGGTCTCAATCGTTTACTTGCTGCCTAAGGGCCATTTTTAATTTTTATCGTATAATGAAGCTTTGCGATATGAATTCAATCAACACTTTTATACTTTCCGGATTTTAGCAATGTCTAGCGCTTTTGTACTACACGGCGATACTATTTTGTGTCGTCAAACCAATGATGGCTGGTGGCCCTATCAAGTTTCGCTACCTGCTCTTGATCCACCTTTGTATAACACCAACGCTGATTCGGGTGCTATAAAGAGCAGTGACCATAATCAACGCTATCAAATTGGTCGAGTAACGTTATTAGCAAGCTTAGCGCCAAAGCACTGGATAAATGAGAGTAAAGATAATAAGTTAAAGGTAGAGCAAGACCAGCGCTTAGATGCACCAGCTACCTTTGCCATCACTTCTGACTACGCCCTAGCGCACCATATTGCTATACCTGAAGTTAGGGAAGCAAATGTAATAAGCTCTGCAGATAGTGTGGGTTCTCAGTTTAGCCAGTTTGAATTTATAAGTTATCGACAGCTGATTGTTGTGCTACCCGTCGCTATTGCGGATCAATTGAGTCAGGCCATACAATTACTGCGATGGCAAGCTGATACCCAGTTTTGTAGTCGCTGTAGCAGTCCTGTTGATCATGCAAAGCTTGGTGAACGGGCGATGGTATGCCCTGCCTGCCAACTGCGTCAATATCCTCGGGTACAGCCTTGTATTATCACCGCTATTACTCGTCCTAATCCTACTACTGGTGAGACCCAAATTCTATTGGCGCAGCATCATCGGCATGGGCAGAAAATTCGACCCTTACAATACGGATTACTGGCAGGCTTTGTAGAGGTGGGTGAGAGTTTGGAGCATGCGGTGGTACGTGAAGTTGAAGAAGAGGTTGGTATCACCCTAAAAGATATCCGCTATGTGAGCAGTCAGCCTTGGCCGTTCCCTTCTAACCTAATGCTAGGATTTAGAGCCGCGTACAGTAGCGGCGATATCGTTTGGCAAGAGTCTGAGCTGTCTCATGCTGCCTTCTTTGACCTCTCAAATCTGCCGAAGATACCGCCAAAAGGCAGTATTGCGCATGAACTTATCGCCCAAATTATTCAAGAGCAAAAGGATAAAAAGGCTGGCCTGTAATAGTTGATTATCCTTCTATAGTAGACTATTAATGACTAACCTTTATGAATGCAGCTAATGCTCATACTATTATTACTTTAAAAGCACTCTTGAAAAACACGCTTTTGCTTTAAAAATCAGGATAAATACTTTAGATTTTATGACAGACTTCATACCCAGTCACGATATTGATATGACGATGCATAGCCATGAGAGTCGTGCTACTCCTACGCGCCTTACTGAATTGCCTATTTTATTTGATGCATTAGCTCTAAATAGGCAACCTACTGCAACTCAAGTAAAAATTGCACAGGTTGATGCTTGCCTACCGCAAACTCAGTGTGGACTTTGCGAACACCCCGATGGCTGTCTGCCCTATGCTACCGCTATCGTGGTCGAGGGCGAAGCTTATAACAAATGCGTCCCTGGCGGTCAGCCAGTTACCGATGCTATTTATCAAATTCTCACTACTAAAGAAAAATCACCGCTGTCTGCAGCACCCTCACAGTGGTCTACAGACCCTGTAACCAAACGTCCGCAAGAAGTAAGAGCTATTATCCGTGAAGAGGACTGTATTGGCTGTACCAAATGCATTCCCGCCTGCCCTGTAGACGCTATCGTCGGTACCGGCAAACATATGCATACTATTTTTACCGACTTATGTACAGGCTGTGAGTTATGTATCGCTCCCTGCCCCGTCGATTGTATTGATTTGCTACCTATTGAGCGCCAAATAACCACTACTGAGCGTGAGCAAGAGCAAACTGATCTGCGTCAACGTTATCATACGCATCTTAAGCGGGTCACCAAGCAGCTGACTGATAGTAGCAACACTAAGCCGGTGGTCAGTATGGTTGAGGCCAAGCTCAATAACGCCGCCTCTCAAACTTTGGATATTAGCGAACAGCAAGCTAAAGATACCATTGCCGCTGCCAGATTACGTAGCAAAATTAAAAAACTAGAGAAGCAGCTAAGCGTACGTCCCAATGCTAACAAACAAGTGGAGCTAGAATCCTTACAAGCCGAGCTGGCGCAGCTTTGAGAGTCGAATATTAAAGAATAATTTGAAGAACTTATGCTATGAGTAAAACGGTCAAACACAAAACAGCTGATACCCCGCCCTCACGGCGGATGCCCAATCGTCAGGTACGCCCATTCTTTGAAAAACTAGCGGCGACCATCAAAGAGCCGGTCACTGAGCTCAATTATGAAAGTAATTTTGAGCTGCTCATTGCGGTGATTTTATCTGCTCAAGCGACTGATGTCAGTGTCAATATTGCTACCCAGCAGCTTTATCCCGTAGCTAATACGCCTGAAGCAATCTTGGCTTTAGGCGAGGAAGGGCTAAAGTCTTATATCAAAAATATTGGCTTATATAACGCTAAAGCCAAAAATGTGATTAAAACCTGTCGTGATCTTATTGAGAAGTTTGATAGTCAAGTGCCTGATAACCGTAAAGATTTAGAGTCGCTGGCTGGGGTTGGACGAAAAACCGCTAACGTGGTGTTAAATACCGCTTTTGGGCAGCCGACTATGGCAGTCGATACTCATATCTTTCGAGTCGGTAATCGTACTGGGCTGGCTACTGGCAAAAATGTCCGTCTCGTCGAGCAAAAGCTGGTTGAGCGCATTCCAGAGGATTTGATACTGGATGCGCATCATTACCTAATTCTACACGGGCGCTATACTTGTCAGGCACGAACGCCTAAATGCGGTGCTTGTCCAGTATATGAAGAGTGTATGTTCAAGGATAAAGCCAAGTTTTTGGAGTTGTAGAGGCGCACATACTTCTCAGTACTATCCAGCGCTAGAGTTTTGCCGCAATTCACGGTAAGATATGCTCACTTTTTAACTCTTATTTTTACAAAAAAGACCTAACTCTCAACCAAGTTTTGCGTAAGTTAAATCTGGGTGAAAGATCCCCATAAAATTAAGCTGTTGAGAGTCAGGTAACAACCTCTAATAATGACTGCATTGTCGATTACATTAATCACAATCCCTGCAATTAAGCGATCCCACTATGCGTGAATATAGTTTATTTACCTCCGAATCTGTCAGCGAAGGCCATCCCGATAAAATGGCCGATCAAATCTCCGATGCCATTCTTGATGCCATCCTACGTGAAGACCTGCATGCGCGCGTCGCCTGCGAAACCTTAGTCAAGACTGGCGCAGTCATACTGGCGGGCGAAGTCTCGACTACGGCCAATATCGACCTTGAGCGTATCGTACGTGATACCGTCAATGGCATTGGCTATCATCATTCAGACTTAGGATTTGACGGTGAGACTTGTGCAGTAATCAATATGCTAGGTAAGCAATCACCTGAAATTGCTCAGGGGGTCGATCGTAGTAGCCCTGAGGAGCAAGGCGCAGGCGATCAGGGCTTAATGTTTGGCTATGCTAGTAACGAGACTGAGGTGCTGATGCCAGCCCCTATTGAATTTGCCCATCGCTTGATGGAGCGTCAGTCTGAGCTACGCCGTGCAGGTGAGCTACCGTGGCTACGCCCCGATGCCAAAGCCCAAGTCACCCTAAAATATGAAGGTAACCGTCCTGCTGCCATTGATGCAGTGGTGCTCTCAACCCAGCACGATCCTAGCATCTCGCAAAAAGATCTCCAAGAAGCGGTAATGGAAAACATTATCAAGCAGGTACTGCCCGCAGATCTATTGCATGCTGGAACACGTTATCATATTAACCCCACAGGCAAGTTCGTTATCGGCGGCCCCGTTGGTGATGCAGGCCTTACCGGTCGCAAAATCATCGTTGACACTTATGGGGGCATGGCCCGTCATGGCGGCGGTGCCTTTAGCGGTAAAGACCCTTCAAAAGTGGATCGTAGCGCCGCTTATGCCGTTCGTTATGTCGCCAAAAACATCGTTGCCGCTGGACTAGCAGAGCGCTGTGAAGTACAAGTGAGCTATGCTATCGGCGTTGCTGAACCTACTTCTATCTCGGTTAATACTTTTGGTACCAGTAAAATCAGTAATGAGAAAATCATTAGCTTGATTCGCACCCATTTTGATCTTCGTCCTTACGGTATCACACGGATGTTAAACCTATTACAACCTATGTACCAGCAGACTGCTACCTTTGGCCATTTTGGACGTGAAGGCTCTGAAACCGCATTTACTTGGGAAAAAACCGATAAAGCTGAAATATTAAAAGCGGATGCAGGTTTATAGTCTTACCTTTAAATAATTAAATAGGAGTACTCTATGTCTACAGATAATGCACCTGAAAACCAAGCGAATGATAATGCTGAGGCAGCGGTTGAAATCACCCCTGAAATGCAGGCGTTTTATCAGCGTGCTGATGCTATCATCGAACTTGCCAATAGTCAGCTAGGACCAGATGCGCATTCAGGTCAGGTCGGGGCTTCGTTACTGTACGCCGCCGCCCGTTACAGTGCTTCGGTAGCTTCCATTGGCTTTGTGAAAGGCGATGATTTCGCTAAAGAAAAAGACGATATTATTGAATTTTATGTTAAACAATACCGCCAGATGCTTAACGATAACTTGACGGACTATGCGCAGAACTTTGATAAGTACGTACAGATTAACAAAGACGATCAAGCGACTGAGTAAACTTTTTCTTTAACTATCTTCTCTAACCGGCCTTTGAGCTTATCTTCAAAATTACAGCCTTTAGATCGAAAAACCCCAGCTTATGACTAAGCTGGGGTTTTTATTATCACAATATATTTTAATGATTGAAAAGCTACTCTCTACTCTTCAACTTTTACCACAATTTCGGGCGGTCCTTTGAGCAACTCTTCATCAGCAAACTGATTTGCGGAGTTATGTTCAGCTGATTCTTCAGTGATAAACCACTGCTGCTGACGATATAGAATCAGATGATCTCGGCTCAAGCCCCGTAGTAATGAATACATCATCACTAATATCACCACCGCAAACGGTAGACCTGAGACGATAGAGGCTGCTTGCAAGGCGCTCAAACCACCAGCTGCAAGTAGTACTGCCGCGATAACGCCTTCAGTACCTGCCCAGAATAAACGCTGAATCTTTGGTGGATCTGTATCACCACCTGAGGTCAGCATATCAATCACAAAACTGGCTGAATCTGATGAGGTTACAAACCACAATACGATCATCAGTACAATCAGTAAATTCACAGCGGCAGTAAAAGGATAAGTTTCCATTAGCTTAAAGATAGCACTACCGGTATCGGCGCTAACCGCTTCAACTAGCCCAGGGCTGGCGATACTAGGATCAAGAACCGATAACAGCTCCATATGAACCGCTGAACCGCCAAAAGCAGTAAACCATAAGAATAAAATCGCTACTGGGATTAGTAGCACCCCTAGGGTAAATTCACGGATAGTACGGCCACGGGAGATACGAGCGACAAACACCCCAACAAACGGCGACCAGCTAATCCACCAAGCCCAATAGAAAATCGTCCATGATGCCTGCCAGTTCTCTTGACCCTCATAAGACTCAGTCCAGAAGCCTAGAGGTATAACTTGATGCAGATAATTACCGATATTCTCAATAAAGCTGTTAAAGATAAACTGGGTAGGCCCTAATATAATCACAAAGCTCAAGAGCACAATGGTCAAAAAGATATTGATATCACTTAAACGCTTAATACCTTTATCCAGTCCTAAGAATAGCGACATGCCCGCTAGTATGGTAATAACAATGATTAAGATAATCTGTACGCTAATGTTATTAGGAATACCGAACAAGCTCTCAAGACCAGAGTTGATTTGCAACACCCCAAGACCTAAGGTGGTGACCACCCCGAACATAGTGCCAAATACCGCTAAAGTATCAACGGTGTGACCCCAGCCGCCGTATATCTTTTTACCTAATAAAGGATAGAGCGTGGAGCGGATAGCTAATGGCAGACCACGGCGATAATGGAAATACGCTAATGCCAAAGCTACCATGCCGTAAAGTGCCCATACATGGAAACCATAATGCAAGAAGGAGATATTCATCGCCAGCTTAGCAGACTCTACGGTCTCTCCGGCCCCTAGCGGCGGCGCCATATAGTGATAAAGCGGCTCCGCTGTACCCCAATATAACAGTCCAATACCAATACCTGCCGAAAACAGCATACCAATCCAAGAAATCAGATTGTACTCAGGCTTTTCTGTCTGATGACCTAGCCTGATATCGCCATAGCGGCTAAATATCATGTAGATGCTCATCAACACGGTGGCATTAATTACTAGAATGAAGAACCAACCAAAACGCAGAGATACAAACTCCTTGGCCTGACCAAAAACGATTTCTGCTTGCGCATTAAATAGCGCCCCAAAAATAATAAACGCCAGAATTAAAATCGTTGAGGTCAAAAATACCGGTTTACTTACCCGCGGAAAAGGGCCCACTCTACCAACTTTAACGTGATCCATAGACTTTCCTAAAACAAAATAGCGTAACCATATCAAGGTATTATCAATTTATCAAATCAATATGCTCCTGACTATTGTTGAAATATAAAAAATTACAAAAGTTTTAGCATGTTTTTTGACAAACTGACTTAATTTAAAAGCTCCAGTTTACTAGTAAACTGGAGCTTGGATTGAGTAATATTATTGATGATATCTTTAATACTGTGGCTTGAGTTTGTTTAGATCAATCACCTTTGGCAATCTCAGGAGGCCCTTTTAGTAAGCTTTCATCAACGAACTCATTAGCGGTATTATGCTCTACTGATTCATCGGTAATGAAGCGCTGTTCGGCACGGTACAATATCAACCTATCACGGCTAAAGCCTCGCATCATCGCGTATATCATAACGAATACAACAATAGCAAAGGGAAATCCTGCCACAATTGCTGCTGCTTGCAAGGCTCCTAAACCACCGGCTGCTAACAGGATGGCAGCAACGAAACCTTGGGTAATAGCCCAGAATAAACGCTGAATCTTCGGTGGATTAGTGTCGCCACCTGAAGTCAACATATCGATGACGAAGCTCGCTGAGTCTGACGAAGTTACAAACCACAATACAATCATGATAACGATCAACATCGTAGTGGCTTTAGTAAACGGATAAAACTCCATCAGTTTAAAGATAGCACTACCATAATCGTTCTGTACGACTTCAATAAATCCAGGATTACCAATCAATTCCATATTTACCGCTACACCGCCAAAGGTGGTGAACCAGAAAAATAGAATAATCATAGGTATAAATAGCACACCCAACAAAAACTCACGAATCGTACGACCACGGCTAATACGGGCAATAAAAACCCCTACAAATGGTGACCAGCTGATCCACCATGCCCAATAGAATATCGTCCATGACGCTTGCCAATCCGTTTTACTATAAGCTTCATTCCAAAAACCCAATTGCACAATATTTTGTAGATAGTTACCGGTGTTTTCAACCAAACTATCCATAATATACTGGGTAGGGCCCATGATAAAGGCAAAGCCTAATAGCAAAAACGTCAGCAGAATATTAATATCACTTAAACGTTTGATACCTTTATCCAGCCCCATGAGTAGCGAGCCACAAGCTAGCATAGTAATAAAAGCAATCAAAATGACTTGCATGGTGACGGTATTAGGCAAACCAAATAGACCCTCAAGTCCTGAGTTGATCTGTAAAACCCCAAAACCTAAAGTGGTTACCACCCCAAACATCGTACCAAATACCGCTAATGTATCGACGGTATGACCCCATTTACCATAGATCTTTTGACCTAATATAGGGTATAAACTGGAGCGAATGGAAAGCGGTAAACCACGGCGGAAGTGAAAGTAAGCTAATGACAAAGCCACAATGGCATAAATGGCCCAAGCATGTATTCCATAATGTAAGAAGGAGATATTCATAGCTTGCTTGGCGGCTTCTACAGTCTCTGCATCACCAAGCGGCGGCGCCATAAAGTGATAAACAGGTTCAGCCGTACCCCAATACATGATACCAATACCAATACCGGCTGAGAACAACATCCCAATCCAAGAGGGTAAGCTATATTGTGGAGTTTCAGTCTGATGACCTAAACGAATATCACCGTATCTACTAAATATTAAATACAAACATGACACCACGGCCACATTCATCAAGATAATAAATAGCCAGCCAAAGCGCTTAGTAATAAACGCTTGTGCGTCACTAAACACAGTATTTGCTAATTCTTGGAATAAGGCACCGAAGATGATAAAACCAACAATTAGCACTACTGAGGCAATAAACACAGGTTTATTTACCCTTGGAAAAGGCCCTAAGCGGCCAATTTTGAGTTTACTCATTATATTATCCGATATCTGAGGGGCTGTTACCTTAACAAGATGTTACCCGATTATCAATTTAATATGTCTCAGTTTAAATAAAAGTTAACAGTATAGAGTTATTCATCGATTTAAGTTATCACTTAAGCTGATATCCATTTCTAAAAATTATTAAAAAAGCCCCATTCATTATGAATGGGGCTTTGATTCAATCTATGATATTAGGATACGCCTTAGCTTAATCCCCTTTGACAATCTTTGGTGGCCCCTTTAACAGATGCTCGTCAACGAACTCATCAGCCGAGTTGTGATCAGCAGACTCTTCAGTAATAAAGTGCTGCTTAGCTCGATATAGAATCAAGCGATCTCGACTCAGTCCGCGCAAAAGTGCGTACATCATCACAAATATTACTAGTGCAAAAGGTAGTCCTGCGACAATGGCAGCAGCTTGTAGCGCTGATAAACCACCAGCTGCCAATAAGATAGCGGCAATTAATCCCTGCATGATCGCCCAAAATAGACGCTGAATCTTAGGCGGGTTGGTATCGCCGCCAGCGGTTAGCATATCGATGACGAAGCTAGCGGAGTCCGATGAAGTCACAAACCACAGCACAATCATTACTACAATTAGCAAAGTAATGGCTTGGGTAAAGGGGTAATATTCAACCAGTTTAAAGATAGCGCTACCGGTGTCTGCTCGTACCGCCTCAACCAGCCCTGGACTTGCCAGCTCAGGACTCATACTGGCCAGTAGCTCCATATTGATAGCAGAACCGCCAAAGGTAGTGAACCAGAAAAACAGAATGGTCATTGGAATGAGCAGCACCCCAAGGGTAAACTCACGAATAGTACGACCACGACTGATACGGGCAATAAACACTCCGACAAATGGCGACCAACTAACCCACCACGCCCAGTAAAATATCGTCCAAGCGCCTTGCCAATCGGTATTACTATAAGACTCACCCCATGAGGACAAAGGTACAATGGCCGCTAGATAGTTCCCCATATTCTCAATAAAACTATCAAAGATAAACAATGTCGGTCCTAAAATGACCATAAAAGCTAATAACACCCCGGTAAAGCCCATATTGATGTCACTTAAGCGTTTAATGCCTTTATCAAGACCGAGCATCAGTGAACCACAAGCTAGTGCGGTTACAAAAGCAATGATAGCAAACTGCACCAACACCGTATTGGGTATACCAAATAAATTCTCCAGACCTGAGTTGATCTGCATCACCCCAAGTCCTAGCGAGGTCACTACCCCAAACATCGTACCGAATACCGCCAAGATATCGACAGTATGCCCCCATTTACCATAGATCCTTTGACCTAATATAGGATACAGGGTCGAACGGATAGAGAGTGGTAAACCGCGGCGGAAATGAAAGTAAGCCAATGATAGAGCAACTATGGTATAAATGGCCCAAGCATGGAGCCCCCAATGCAGAAAAGAGAAGTTCATAGCTTGTTTAGCGGCTTCTACGGTCTCTCCCTCACCCAGTGGTGGCGCCATAAAATGATATAAAGGCTCAGCCGTTCCCCAATATACTAACCCAATACCAATGCCGGCTGAGAACAACATTGCAATCCATGAGAACAAAGGGTACTGCGGTTGTTCGGTCTGCTTCCCTAAACGAATATCGCCATAACGACTCATTGCTAGATAAATACAGAAAACTAGTGCAATGTTCACTAAGATGATAAATAGCCAGCCAAAATTCTTGGTAATAAAGCTTTGCAGAAACTCAAAAAGTGCTCCTGCGGTTTCGGTGAAAAATGCCCCAAAAATAATGAAACCAACGATCAGAATGCCCGACGTAATAAAAACGGGTTTATTTACCCTAGGAAAAGGGCCTAATCTACCTACTTTCACATCATTCATGTATAAAATCTCATAATTTAAGGTAGCGCTACCTTAACAAACTAACCATTTTTTATCAATTGGCTACAGCGTTATAATCCTTAGTGATACTATGGTTATATTAATATATAAGATCAAGGCTAAGAATTGCTTAGGCTATCTACACTCATTCAGGGATTAATTGCACTTACTCAGGCACTAGCTGCAATAACCGAGCATCTTTACCGTCTTCTAGTAGCCAAACCTGCCCATCAATGGCTAATACACTGCGAATACGGGCACCCATATCATAGCGATAGCGCTCTGCTGCACTGCCGTCTTCATTGATACTGACTACGACTAATGCTTGAGACGACAGACCGCTTAGCAGCGCATCTCCTTGCCATGCTGGAAAGTCATTATGGCTGCCAGCAGTATAGATGTTTATAAAAGAAGGCGATATTACGGGTGTCCAAGTAATCTTGGGCGCTTCAAACTCAGGACGGGTATCATGATCAGGGATATCAGTGCCAGAATAGTTACGCCCGTTAGAGACTATAGGCCAACCATAATTATTACCTTTTTTAATTAAATTGAACTCATCACCGCCTCTAGGCCCCATCTCAATCGCCCAAAGTCTATCAGCATTATCAAAGGTCATACCCAGCACATTACGATGGCCTACGCTCCAAAACTGGGACTTGATATCATCAGCGCGCGTATAGAATGGATTATCATTAGGAATAGAACCATCTGGATACAGGCGAATGATTTTACCTAAGTTGACATCCATATCTTGGGCTGGATCTTTTTGTTGGCGGTCGCCCGAGCTGATATACAGATAACGGCCATCAGGTGAAAATAGCAAGCGATGACTATAGTGCCCTTGACCTCCGTACTTTTTATTCTGCTGCCAAATAGGCGTGATAGCTTGTAGCGTGGGCGTAGCGGTATCTAAGCCTGAGAGCTTAGCCTCAACGACTTTGGCCCCATATTTATTGCGCTCACTTGCGGTACCAGCCTCAACGTAGCTTAGGTATATAGAGCCGCTAGTGGCAAAATCTGGTGCTAAGATAATATCTCCTAAGCCCCCTTGCCCGCCATAGCCAACTTTAGGAACACCCTTAATAGGGGTTTTAGCTGCTGTGACGGTGTCCACGATAAATAACTCGCCGGTTTTTTGGGTGACTAGCAGCTTTAACGGCTCATTACTCTCTTTGGGTAAGGCGGTCATCGCCCACGGCTCATTGAAACTAGCGATAGCCTTGCTCATAAAAGCCGGCTTAACATTAGTTGCCTGCTTAGACTCAGCATTATAAGCGGCGTTAGCCTCATCAGCAGACTCAGACTGATAAACAGCGTCAGCCGTTTCAGTTGATACACTCTGAGTGTCGGTTACATTATCGTCAGTTGATGGTGTTGAGGGACTAGAACAAGCGGACGCACTAAACAGTAAGGCGATAATAGATAACGCCAAAATCGACGGTGCGGGTTTTCCTTCATTATTATTTATCATAGTATTCATCCTTTGACTTGCTTATAAGCTATAACTTATATAAACAATATAATCAGCCTAGTGTCAAGCTTAGAGCTTACTACCTTATTATGATTACCAATTAAAAAGCCCCTTACCTACTAGTGTAGATAAGGGGCTTTATTTTTAACAGACTATTAATAATAGACGATTAGCTCATTCTAAGCTTATCGAAAGTAAGGTTGTCATTGGCATCAATATCAACTTTAATGATATCGCCTGCGACAAAATCACCAGCCAGTAATTTAAGAGACAGTGGGTTTTCAATCTGTTGCTGAATAGCACGTTTCAGTGGACGCGCACCATAAACCGGATCATAACCTACGGCTACTAGCTTGTTCAACGCATCATGTGACAGCTCAATATCAAGCTCACGCTCTTGTAGACGCTGACGTAAACGCTGAATTTGAATATCAGCAATACCCGCCATCTGCGACATACCCAGCGGATGGAAGACTACAATCTCATCAATACGGTTGACGAACTCGGGGCGGAAATGCTGTCCGACCGAATCCATAACCTCAGCTTTGATATCCTCATAGCTCTCGCCAACCATCTCTTGAATCTTATGCGAGCCTAAGTTACTGGTCATCACGATAACGGTATTTTTAAAGTCAACCACCCGGCCTTGCGAGTCGGTCAGACGACCTTCATCCAATACTTGTAACAAGATATTGAACACATCAGGATGCGCTTTTTCGACTTCGTCAAACAAGATAACGCTATAAGGCTTACGGCGTACCGCTTCGGTCAGGGTGCCGCCTTCTTCGTAACCAACATAGCCTGGAGGCGCACCGACCAAGCGGCTGACACTATGCTTCTCCATATATTCGCTCATATCGATACGAACGATCGCATCCTCAGAGTCAAACAAAAAGTTCGCCAATGACTTGGTCAATTCGGTCTTACCGACACCGGTAGGCCCTAAGAATAAGAACGAACCAGAAGGACGATTGGGGTCAGACAAACCAGCACGGCTACGGCGTACGGCGTTCGCAACCGCTTCAACCGCTTCGTCTTGACCGATGACGCGCTCATGGAGCTTGTCCTCCATTGCTAGCATTTTATCACGCTCGCCCTGCATCATCTTGCTCACGGGAATACCGGTAGCAGCAGCAACCACTTCAGCGATCTCATTGTCCGTGACTTTATTACGCAGCAATTTTACACCAATATTTGCACCTGTCTGCTCTTTTTGCTCAGCCAGATCCGACTCATGAATACGGCGCTCAAGCTGCGGAATAGTCTCGTACTGTAGCTTACTCATAGTCTCATAGTCACCTTCACGGCTGGCTTTATCATAAGCGATACGGGCTTTATCCAGCTCGTCTTTGAGCTGCTGACTGCCTTTGACCAAGGCTTTTTCAGCTTGCCAGACTTCGTTGAGATCTGCATATTCTTTTTCCAGCTCTTCAATCTGCTCATCAAGCACTTTACGCTCGGCTTGAGCGCCGGCATCTTCTTCATTCTTAAGGACTTCACGCTGCATTTTCAGCTGAATAAGACGGCTATCAAGCTTACCTAAAGCTTCAGGCTTACTATCCATCTCCATCCGTAGACGGCTCGCCGCCTCATCAACCAAGTCAATGGCTTTGTCCGGCAGTTTACGATCGGTAATATAACGATGGCTCATACGAGCAGCGGCAATAATCGCGCTGTCTTGGATATCGACACCGTGATGGAGCTCATAACGCTCTTTAAGACCACGAAGGATCGCAATGGTATCTTCAACAGAAGGTTCATCGACCAATACCTTTTGGAAGCGGCGCTCAAGCGCAGCATCTTTTTCGATATATTGACGATACTCATCAAGGGTGGTCGCTCCGACGCAGTGCAGCTCACCACGGGCAAGCGCAGGCTTTAACATATTACCCGCATCCATCGCGCCTTCAGATTTACCTGCACCAACCATGGTATGCAGCTCATCGATGAATAAAATGACGTTGCCTTCTTGCTTGGCTAAGTCACTTAGCACACCTTTCAGCCGCTCTTCAAACTCCCCGCGGAATTTTGCACCCGCAATCAAGGCACCTAAGTCTAACGACAGCACTTCTTTGTTGCGCAGTCCTTCAGGTACATCACCATTAATGATTTTCTGTGCCAAACCCTCTGCGATGGCGGTTTTACCGACACCGGGCTCACCAATCAGTACTGGGTTGTTTTTGGTACGGCGTGACAATACTTGAATGGTGCGGCGAATCTCTTCGTCACGCCCAATCACCGGGTCAAGTTTGCCCTTTTCTGCTTGCTCAGTTAAATTAATGGTATATTTATTGAGCGCATCACGCTGGTCTTCAGCGTTTTGATTGTCAACCACTTGATCACCGCGTAACTGTTCAATGACTGCTTTTAGCTGGCTAGCAGTCACACCTGCAGTCTCAAATATCTTTTTGGTCTCACCTTGTTCGGCCAGTGCCAACATCACCCATTCGGTAGCGATAAAATCATCGCCAGCCTTTTGAGCCTGACGATCCGCCAAGTTTAGTATTTTGACCGCATTGGGATTTAAGTTGACATCGCCTGTAGGCTCAGCAATAGTCGCTTGATTATCCAAAGCTTTGGCAACGCCATTTTTCAATGCGGGAATAGACGCCCCTGCTTGTTGGCAGATAGATAAATTAGACTCGTCTTGCAATAGCACGCTTAATAGATGTACCGGATCAATACCAGTATGATCGCGGCCCAAAGATAGACTTTGCGCTTCTTGAATAGCCGATTGCAGCTTTTGAGTGAATTTTTCAAACCTCATAATGTTATCCTTTAATAATTGATATAGAGCAGCGGGTTTTTATAGGTATTAGATCAAACCGCTTGCTGTTAGTTGTTATCTATATAGGGTAGATAGACTAAAATTTCAACTCAATATTTTTGGCTGTCAATGCTAAATAATGACTTCTTGGTGATAGTCTAATCAAATTAAGAAAACATTAAATTTACTAACGAAATACCAATACCCTACTGACAACAATGATATATTTCATAGTCGTTAATAGGTATGACGAGAGGATGTTTCAAGAGCGTTTTAGAGGAAATGGGGTGAGAAGTCAAAAACAGTTATAGGCTCTGATAACTACGGATAGATCTTGCAGCATCAATCACAAATTATCAGGGCGCTATATTGAAAAGTATAAAAGAACAGACTCAAGCTTATGCTTGATATCTGTTCTAAAATTTATATAAGAAGAATATTCAAGATATCTTAGGATTTACTACACCATCCGAATCGCCCCATCTAAACGAATAACTTCACCATTTAGATAAGCGTTATCGATAATATGCAGCACCAGTTTGGCAAACTCATCAGGAGATCCTAAACGCTTAGGATAAGGTACGGCTGACTCTAACTGCTCGCGCGCTTTATCCGGAATACTTTGCATCATAGGGGTCGCAAAGACTCCAGGGGCAATGGTCATCACTCGGATACCATGACGAGCGAGCTCACGAGCAAGCGGTAAGGTTAAGCCAACCACACCGGCTTTGGACGATGAATAGCTGGCCTGCCCGACTTGCCCATCAAAAGCAGCGATTGAAGCAGTATTAATGATGACGCCATTATCAGTGTTTTTTGAATCATTATTGTTTGCATCATTATTGTCGGCTGCAACACGCTTAGCAATACTGGCAGCGACTAGACGCGCCACATTAAATGAGCCGACTAGATTGATATTGACCCCACGGCTGAAGTCATCAAGATCAGCTGGAGTATTCTCACGATCGAGCAGCTTTTGGACTACGGCGATACCGGCGCAGTTGATGGAGCCTTGAATCCCGCCAAACGCCTCTTCGGCTAGCTCAACCGCCGCTTGAACCTCTGCGCCGCTAGCCACATCGCAGCGAGCAAAGCGTACCTGATCACCGAGCTCATCTACTAACGCCTGCCCTGCTGCTTCGTTTAGATCTGCGATAACGACCTTACCGCCTTTATTCACAATACCGCGAACTACTGCTTCGCCTAATCCTGAAGCGCCGCCAGTAACCAAAAAGCTGTTAGACTGCATATCCATACTTATTCCCTAATTATTATTAATGTTATGACTAATATAGTTCACCCACTTTAAAATAGGTACAGTGCTACTGGTATCAATTTTATTCAGCTGCCAAACTACGTAATAAAAAGCGCTGAATTTTGCCACTTGGGGTCTTTGGTAGCGCAGTCACGAACTCAACCTCTCTGGGATAAGCATGAGTCGATAAACGTTCCCGCACCAAATCCTTGATCTCTTGAGCGATCTCTTCACTGCCTTCGATACCCTCTTTTAGCACCACAAAGGACTTAATATTATGCCCGCGCACTTCATGAGGAACGCCAACTGCCGCTGATTCGGCAACCGCTTCATGCTCTAACACTGTGTTTTCGACATCGGTCGGCCCTACTCGATAACCTGCGGTAGTAATAATGTCATCATCACGCCCTGAGAACCAATAAGTACCATCACTATGGCGCTCAACCACGTCACCAGTTAAATAGTAATCATCGACGAAGGCTTGTTTCTCATTCCAGCTATAGCCGCGGAAATAGAACGCTGGCGACTGACTGACCACTACCGCCAGTTGTCCTTGTTTGCCATCGGGCAGCACTTGCATATCATCGTCCAACACCACTAAGGTATGACCGGGCAGCGCCATACCCATCGAGCCTACGGGGCATTTGTGCTCTAATGCATGATGTTCACAGCAGGTCATGCCGGTCTCAGTTTGTCCATATTGGTCACAAACTTTGCAGCCTAAATGGCTCTCTACCCAATTGACGACTTCGGTATTCAAAGTCTCACCCGCTGAATTGGCCACCCGTAAAAACAGCTCATTGCCAGACTTTGTAGTAGGCGCGGTAAAAACACCACTAGATTTCATCATGCGAAAGGCGGTTGGCGAGGAAGCCACATTGGTAATTTTATGGCGTACCATAAAGTCGCGGGTATTGGTCGCATCAAAACCAGCTTCATTAAAATAAGTGGTCATACCCAATAATAGAGGGCCGGTAATCGCATAATAAAGACCATAAGCCCAGCCCGGATCCGCCATATTCCAATAATTATCGCTCTCACGTAAATCAATCGCATAACGCATATATAAATAAAAGGTCGGTAGCGCCGCTAGCGGCACGCTAACGCCTTTGGATTTACCTACCGTACCTGAGGTAAACATCTGCAAAAATGGTGCATCGGTATCCAGAGTTACTGGCTCAAAGGTTTGCGGCTGCTTTGCAATGATGTCATCATAATTATCATCATCCCAGCTGTCAGATTGAGGGCCTACCAATGCCATTTTGGTTTGCTCAGCTAAATCCTTAAATTTGCTACGATTCTCATGATTGGTAAAGACCACTTTAGTATTGGCTTTATCCATGCGGTATTTGATCGAGTCATAACCAAAGGCGGTAAATAAAGGTTGATAAACAGCGCCAATACGCCAAGTAGCCAGCACGATAGTTAATAACTCTGGGGTACGCGGCAGCATAGTCGCTACCTGATCACCTGCTTGTACCCCATAAGATTGCAGCAAGTTGGCTACTTGAGCACTGGCTTTGTCCAATTCGCCAAAGCTCATACGAGTGACCTTACCCGCTGTATCTTCGTGCACCAAAGCGGTCTTGTTCGTCAGACCGTCACGGACATGGCGCCCGCAACAAGCCATATAGGCATTGAGTCTATCATCGAGATGCTCGCCAAAGATTTCTGTTAATAATGCTGATTGATCAAAGCTATTGTAGTAATCCGTATAGCTGCTAGAAGTAGAGTGATCGGAAGGTTTTTGAGTAGTAATCATGAGCTAATCCTTTAGCAAAAAATATTTTGGAAAGTTAGAACTTTATGGAAAATTAGGACGCATAGCATATATTAGAAAAGAGAGCTAAAAGGTCTATAGAAAACCAAGTATAACGTCCAGTAAAACGGTAATATCCTATAGACCGTTTTGTCACATTTATTTTAATATAAAGTCATTGATCTATTAATAACCCATTTCATCTTCTATTTCAATACGTAGCGTATCATTTTTATACCACTAAAGATAAGTCTTGATATTTATTTTCCTTCAAAAAGCCAAGCAAAGCCTTTTCATCGGTACTTTGATAGTTTTTGGTACGGCCACGACGCGCTTGTTTATAAGGCTCAAAAAACTGCCCTGCTAAAAACTTTTCAATAATGACAGGATGAATGTATGAGGCGCGGCAAACGCTGGGTGTATTGCCTAGCTCCTCTGCCACCTCTTTTACCATATCTGTGACTAATTGTTGACGCTTACGGCTATCAGCAGCGCTGGCTAATATCTCTTTACCTGAAGTTTTTAGCTCGTCATACAGATAACTTGCTGCAAGGACGCTTGCCATCCAAGTCCGAAAGTCTTTGGCGCTATATAATCTATCGCTACAATCATTACTACAAAGATGCGCGCGCAAATAATCGTTAATATCGGCGCTATCGACCACTTGCTTATCACCATTTTCATCTAAGTATTTAAATATCTGATAGCCGGGCAGCTCTGAGCAAGCTTGCACGATGTCAATCAAGCGCTCATCTTGCAGCTCAATATGATGCTCTTTGGCGCTTTTGCCCATAAAGTCAAAAGCTAAGCCGTCCTCTGTCACGCTTAAATGCTTACTGCGCAGGGTACTCAAGCCATAGCTTTTGTTGAGCTTGGCATAACGGCTATTTCCAATGCGGATTAAGGTAGTTTCAAGCAACTTAACCACCGCCGCCAGCACATTGGCACGTGATAATGATTCTGCTGCTAAGTCCTGCTCAACTTGCGCGCGCAAATCCGGCAATGCTTCGGCAAAGCCAATCATAGCATCGAACTTGGCCTTGTCTCGTACGCTATTCCATAGCGGATGATAAAGGTACTGCTTACGGGCTTTGTCATCACGCCCTGTCGATTGCAGATGGCCTTTATCATCACGGCATATCCAAACCTGCGACCACATCGGCGGGATTACCAAAGCATCAAAACGCTTACGTAGCGCTTTATCCTTAACCGTTTTACCGTTAGCATCCTTGTAAGTAAAACCACGACCCCAGCGCTTACGAGTAAAGCCGGGCTCATCGTCGCTGACATAACGCAAATTGGCACGCTGGGCTAGGCGCTCGTAATCATGACGCAGGTCATTTATTTGTTGCTCAGTGGTCTTAGCCATATAGCGTCCTGCCTTCGTTATTTATCTTTTAGTATTTTGATTTGAAGTTCAAATAGACTATTTAGCATAGTCAATTACTACAGTTTTTACTGTTCATTTGGCGCAGATAATGTGTAATGCTGTGTAAAATCATTAAGATAAAACCGTCAAAAAAAACGCCAAGCGTAAAACACTTGGCGCTCTTTATAATAAATATCGTTTAAACTAAAAATTATTACTTACCATAAAGGCATAAATAAGCGCTCTCAACCTCAACTTTTACCTGAAACTTTTGATTGGCTTCGATGGTAAAGGACTCGCCAGCGTTAAATTTTTGCCAGTTATCGTTGTCTGGCAACTTAACCGTTAATGCGCCACTGACTACGGTCATGGTCTCAAACTCACTAGTGCCAAATTCATACTCACCAATCTCCATTACGCCAACGGTGGCAGGCTTGGTAGCGGTTTGAAAGGCGATAGAAGTAACTTTATTATCGAAATAGTGGTTGACGCTTGGCATAGTTTTTCCTTAAGTAATTGTTGTTAAATAGCTAAAAACGGTATTTTATAATGATGATTTACAATCCAGCTTTTAGACTGGCTTCAATAAATTGATCCAAATCGCCATCGAGCACTGCACCAGTATTAGAGGTCTCAACGCCGGTGCGCAAGTCTTTAATACGGCCGTCATCGAGCACGTAGGAGCGGATTTGACTGCCCCAACCGATATCAGATTTATTATCTTCGACCGCCTGCTGCTTCTCCATGCGTTTTTGCATCTCAAGCTCATAGAGCTTGGCACGTAGCATCTTCATCGCCGTGTCTTTATTGGCATGTTGACTGCGCTCATTTTGACAAGCAACTACCACCCCAGTCGGCTCATGAGTGATACGCACTGCCGAATCGGTAGTGTTAACGTGCTGACCACCTGCCCCCGATGAGCGATAAGTATCGATACGCAAATCAGCGGGATTGATATCAATCTCAACATCATCGTCAATCTCAGGCGAGACAAACACCGCCGCAAACGAGGTATGACGACCATGATTACTATCAAAGGGCGACTTACGCACTAACCGATGCACGCCAATCTCAGTACGTAACCAACCAAAGGCGTAATCGCCCTTGATAGCCAGCGTCGCCGACTTAATACCCGCCACCCCGCCTGAGGATATCTCAATCAATTCAACCTTAAAGCCGTGCGACTCTGCCCAGCGCGTGTACATCCGTAGCAGCATCTCCGCCCAATCTTGCGCTTCTGTGCCGCCGCTACCCGACTGAATATCCAAAAAGCAATTATTGCCGTCCATCTCACCATCAAACATCCGGCGAAATTCCAAATCGGCAACCCGTTTTTCAGCACTCTCTAATTCGGCTTGCACATCGGCAAGTAAAGCCTCATCATCCGCTTCTACTGCCAAATCCAGCATGGCCTCGGCATCTTCTAAAGTGGTCTCAAGTGAGACCACCACATCAATAACGCCATCGAGTTGGCTTTTTTCTTTACTGATTTTGGTTGCCCGCTCTGGATCATTCCACAGCTCAGGATTCTCTAATTCTAAATTGACTTCTTCTAAGCGTTCTTGCTTGCCATCAAAGTCAAAGATACCTCCGTAGGTCCTGTCCACGCTCGGTGAGATCTTTGATTTGCTCTTGGTAGGGATTGATTTCCATAAATTTTCCTAGGTTTTGCTGAGATTTTGTGATTATTTAAGGTTGTCGTGGGTGTGAATGGCTTCTAAATACCGTCAGAGCTAAATCGCCCAATCTTCCACCGCCCAGCGATGGGCTAAAGCATGCGCATGCAAAGCATCATCAGGCGATACACATACCGCTACATCCGCCCAATCGAGCAGCGGAATGTCGTTTTTGGAGTCAGAATACGCATAAGTTTTGTCAAACACTACCCCTTCAGCCTTGCGCTTATCCACCCATTTTTCAAGATGATAAATCTTACCTTCTTTAAAGTTGGGTTTGTCGGTCAATTTACCGGTATAGCGATCGTCTTTGACCTCAAGCGGGGTCGCCAAAATATTTGCTTCCTCGATACCAAAGCGCTCAGCGATAGCGGAGACGATAAAGTCATTGGTTGCAGAGATGATGACCACTTCATGACCTAAATCCAAATGCTCACGCAGCACAGTAATTGCCTTTGGGCGCATGTGTGGTTCAATTTCGTACTTAATGTAATCCTCACGTAACTCAATAAGGCGCTGCATCGGCAAACTGCTCAAAAACTGAGCGACAAACTCATTATACTCGGTCGCATCAAGAGTGCCTTCGATATAGTCTTGATAAAACTTTTGATTGGCAGTGCGATACTGGGCTTCGTCAACGAGGTTGTGCTTAACGATGTACTCGCCCCACAGATAGTCGCTATCGACATCGAGTAAAGTATGATCTAAATCAAATAGGGCTAAGGTGTTTGCTGCGGATGACGACGTACTCATATTGCAATTCTCATTGATGGTGATTAAAAATATTGATGGTTAAAATAATTAGGCAACCTAAATCAGATAGCTTAATTAATGTTACTTAAGTTATCTGAATTTAAGTAAGAGTCAGGTCAATATAAAAAGGATATAGCGAGGCTGGGGACACAGCACGCAAGTAAAATTTGTCTCCAGTCTCGCATTATAATCTAGTGTATCTATTTAATTTAGTACCAACTATACCTAACTTACGATAAGTTATTCAGGTTGCTCGATCTCGGTTAGACCGGTTTTAAAATTTTGGCAACGCTCTGCATAGTGCAGTGCTGATAAGGTAAGCATGGCTGCTTGCTCATCAGTTAAGGTTTTGACCACTTTTGCCGGTGCGCCCATGACCAATGAATTATCCGGAATCTCTTTACCTTCGGTAACCAAAGCTTTGGCACCAATGATACAGTTTTTGCCGATTTTGGCATTATTGAGCACCACGGCACCGATACCAATCAGGCTATTATTACCAATCTCACAGCCGTGCAGCATTGCCAAATGACCAATAGTAACGTGATTGCCGATATTGACTTCAATACCTGCATCAGTATGAATCACGCTGTTCTCTTGCACGTTGGTATAATCACCAATATGGATGCGCTCATTGTCGCCACGTATCACCGCCCCAAACCAAACGTTGGCTTTGTGACCTAAATAAACATCGCCAATCACCCGTGCGCTATCGGCAACCCAGCCATTGAAAGGCGTGGCAAATTCAGGAGTTTTATCCAAATATTTATAAATCATAGTCTGTCCTTAGTCTTTATAGTTAGTGGTATAAATTTTTTAACAATGTCGCACTTTAATCAAGAATCATCTGTACTTTAACGTAAAATTAACTCAAAATCGCTAAACATAAAATACTACCGCGCCATTATAATACGAAATCAGCGCCGTTTCTCAATACTGTTTGCTGTACCGTTTTTGATAGCCGCTTTAATAATGATTTGAATGCTAATGGCAAAATTAACTTAAGGAATAAATGATGCGCACCCAAGCTTATGCACCCTTAATACTGCTATCGGGCAGCTTGATATTTGCCAGTCCTACTTACGCCGGTAGCAATTCTGGTATTGAGACCGCAGGGGATATTGTCGCCATTGCTATTCCTGCTATAGCTTACGGTAGCACTTATTATATGAATGATAAAGAAGGGCGTCAGCAGTTTTATTATGCTTTCGGCACCAATGTGGCGAGTACCTTAGCGCTAAAATCAGTAGTCGATAAAAACCGACCTGATGATAGTGACGATGACTCTTACCCATCTGGACATACCTCAGTCGCCTTTCAGGGTGCCAGCTTCATCCATAAACGCTACGGATGGGAGTATAGTATTCCGGCTTATATAGGCGCAGGCTTTGTAGGCTACAGTAGAATAGAATCCGATAAGCACGATGCTGGCGACGTGTTCGCCGGGGCATTGCTCGGGATCGCCAGTAGCATGTATTTGACCAAAAGCTATGACGACCAATTGCATATAGCCACCACTTTATCACCTGAATACTCTGGTTTATCGATAAATTATCAATTTTAATAAATGAAGGTGGATTTATGGTGCTAGCCCTTAGTAGAAAAGTCTAGTATAATACGCCAAATCTGTGCCAAAGCGAGCGGACATGATGTAAGTTACTTATTCACCACCCTGTGAATCCTGTACCTTTTCATCAATGATGTCTTCTCGCTTTTTTGTGGAAAATTTTTGTGTCTGGCTCTTTTTTATTTTGGTTTTAATAGCATCTATAGCATTATAAATAGTGATAATAAACTATTATTTGCACCAAAAAACAGCATAGCACCTATCTATCCTATCATAGCTCATAGCGCCAATTACAGCGGAGGCAACCCTTGAATTCATCGACAGAACTACAAGCCATTTTAGCACTAGCAGACGGTACCATCTTTCGCGGTGTAAGTATCGGTAGCAAAGGCCACCGTGTCGGTGAGGTGGTGTTTAATACTGCCATGACAGGTTATCAAGAGATCCTAACCGACCCAAGTTATGCGCGCCAATTGGTCACCTTAACCTACCCGCATATCGGCAATACCGGCACCAATGCTGAGGATGCAGAGTCCGGTAACATCGACTTTAAACACCAAGTTTGGGCGGAAGGCCTTATCATTCGTGATGCCACACTGGTTACCTCCAACTTCCGTAATTCTGAATCACTCGCCGACTATCTACAGCGTAACGAAACCGTCGCCATTGCCGATATTGATACCCGCCAGCTGACTCGCCTATTACGGGATAAGGGCGCACAAAATGGCTGTATCATGACCGCTTCAAACGGTCAAACCATCACCCAAGAAGACGAACAACAAGCGGTCAAATTAGCGCAAGAGTTTGCCGGTATTGAGGGCATGGACTTAGCAAAAGAATGCTGCCATCCTGACGGTTTTGAATGGACAGCGGGTACGTGGGAGTTGTCTGACACCTTACTCAACCGTGATGCCCCGGGTAGCCATGACAGCGGTACGGGCGGTTTTTATAAGCAGCTCGGCACCCATATCGAACACAAATATAATGTAGTTGCCTACGACTTTGGCACCAAAACCAATATCCTGCGTATGCTGGTCGATATTGGCGCTCATGTCACCGTTGTGCCTGCACAGACGCCTATTAAAGAAGTATTGGCGATGAATCCAGATGGTATCTTTCTATCTAATGGTCCGGGCGATCCGGCGGCTTGCGATTACGCTATCGACAGCGTGCGCCATATCATTGAAGAGACCGACATTCCCACCTTTGGTATTTGCCTCGGTCATCAGCTGGTCGGGCTTGCCAGCGGTGCTGATACTATTAAAATGAAAACCGGACATCACGGTGCCAACCATCCAGTACAAGACTTGGCGACAGGCAAGGTGATGATTACCAGTCAAAACCATGGTTTCGCTATCGATGAAGATACCTTACCGGATAATGTGAAATCTACCCATCGCTCGCTATTTGATGGCACTAACCAAGGGATTGAGCTGACCAATAAGGCGGTGTTTAGCTTCCAAGGTCATCCAGAAGCCAGTCCTGGTCCGCATGATGCCGCACTACTTTTCGATAAGTTTGCGGAGATGATGGAAAAGGCTAAAGCGGCGCAAGCTTGAGTCATTATTTAAATTATTAATAGTAAGCTCGTAAGTAAACGCTTGAATAGCTAATAGTTATTCAAGCAGCCTCAGACAAAACGCTATAAGCGTGATTGACATATAAATGAATCAAAATATCACTTAAACGAAGGTAGCCCTAAACATGCCAAAACGTACCGACATAAAAAGCATTCTTATCATTGGCGCAGGCCCTATCGTCATCGGTCAAGCTTGCGAGTTTGACTATTCAGGGGCGCAGGCGTGTAAAGCACTCCGTGAGGAAGGCTACCGCGTCATTTTAGTCAACTCAAACCCAGCGACCATCATGACCGACCCTGTAATGGCGGATGCGACTTATATTGAACCCATCACTTGGCAGACGGTTGAGCAAATCATTGATAAAGAACGCCCCGATGCCATCTTGCCTACGATGGGTGGTCAAACCGCTCTTAACTGTGCATTGGAATTAGATAGAAATGGGGTATTAGAAAAGTACGGCTGTGAGCTGATTGGCGCCAGCAAAGACGCCATTGAGATGGCAGAAGACCGCGACTTATTTGACAAAGCCATGAAGCGTATTGGCCTTGAATGTCCACGCGCTGAGATTGCTGAAACCATGGAGGAGGCTTTTGCCACTCAAGAAAAAATGGGCTATCCGTGCATCATTCGCCCGTCATATACGATGGGCGGCTCTGGCGGTGGTATCGCTTATAACCGTGATGAATTTATCGAGATCTGTGAGCGCGGTTTTGACTTATCTCCTACCCATCAATTGCTCATCGATGAGTCTTTAATCGGCTGGAAAGAGTACGAGATGGAAGTCGTTCGTGACAAAAATGACAACTGTATCATCATCTGTGCTATCGAAAACTTCGATCCGATGGGCGTCCATACCGGCGATTCTATCACCGTGGCCCCAGCACAAACCTTGACTGATAAAGAATACCAGATCATGCGTAATGCCTCACTAGCGGTACTACGTGAGATTGGGGTAGAAACCGGCGGTTCTAACGTGCAGTTCGGTATTAACCCTGATACTGGCCGTATGGTGGTGATTGAGATGAACCCACGGGTATCACGCTCATCAGCCTTGGCATCCAAAGCGACCGGCTTCCCTATTGCCAAAATCGCTGCCAAATTAGCGGTTGGTTACACGCTTGACGAGCTGCAAAATGACATTACTGGCGGGGCGACGCCAGCGAGCTTTGAGCCGGCGCTTGATTACGTAGTGACTAAGATACCACGCTTTAACTTTGAAAAGTTCCCGCAAGCCGATAACATCCTATCAACCCAAATGAAATCAGTTGGTGAAGTGATGGCGATTGGGCGTAACTTCCAAGAATCGATGCAAAAAGCCCTACGCGGCATGGAGACAGGCTCTGACGGTTTTGACGAACAGATCGATTTTGGTGCTATCAAGGACGGCAAGCTGAGTGCAGATAAAGCCCGTAGCGAAGTTGTCAACCATCTGACTATTCCTACGCCTGAGCGTATTTATTATATTGCCGATGCTTTTCGTATCGGTATGAGCGTCGATGAGGTGTTTAATTATACCAAAATTGACCCTTGGTTCTTGGTACAAATCGAAGATATCGTCAACACTGAAACTACGGTCAAGGCGCTAGGTTTTGGCGGTCTAGATGCAGATAATCTACGTAGCTTTAAGCGTAAAGGCTTATCTGATTTGCGTTTGGCAAAGCTGCTTGGAGTTTCTCAAAAGCAGCTACGTAAAAAACGTTGGGCTTTAGATGTTTATCCGGTTTATAAGCGCGTCGATACCTGCGCGGCAGAGTTTGCGACCAGCACCGCTTATATGTACTCAACCTATGATAGCGAGTGCGAAGCCAATCCGACTGATAATAAGAAAATTATGGTTATCGGTGGCGGGCCGAACCGTATCGGTCAAGGGATTGAGTTTGATTATTGCTGTGTGCATGCTGCTCTTGCCATGCGTGAGGATGGTTATGAGACCATCATGGTCAACTGTAACCCTGAAACGGTTTCGACCGATTATGACACCTCTGATCGCCTCTATTTTGAGCCGATTACGCTTGAGGATGTGCTGGAGATTGTCCGTATTGAGCAGCCTGATGGCGTTATCGTGCAGTTCGGTGGGCAAACGCCACTGAAACTAGCTCGCGCTCTTGAATCCGCAGGCGTTAATATCATCGGTACTAGCCCTGACGCCATTGACCGTGCTGAAGATCGTGAGCGCTTCCAGCATATGATTCATCAGCTTGATCTTATTCAACCCTCAAACGCTTTGGCCACCAGTTTAGAAGATGGCTTGGTAAAAGCTAAAGACGTTGGCTATCCCTTGGTAGTGCGCCCTTCATACGTCCTCGGTGGTCGGGCGATGGAGATCGTCTATAATGAAGATGAATTAAGACACTATTTGCGCACGGCAGTACAAGCGTCTAATGAGGCGCCGGTACTACTCGACCGTTTCTTGGACGATGCGATTGAGGTCGATGTCGACTGTGTTTGCGACGGTACTGACGTGGTGATTGGTGGTATCATGCAGCATATCGAGCAAGCGGGCGTGCACTCTGGCGACTCAGCTTGTTCACTGCCGCCTTACTCTTTATCTGATGAGCTATGTGACGTAATGCGCGAGCAAACCGTAGCGATGGCAAAAGAGCTGGGCGTTATTGGACTTATGAACGTCCAGTTTGCAGTAAAAGGTGAAACCGTTTATATTCTTGAGGTCAACCCACGGGCGGCGCGTACGGTGCCTTTTGTCTCAAAATGTATTGGTACCTCCTTAGCACAAATAGCGGCTCGCTGTATGGCGGGCACGTCACTCAAAGATCAAGGCTTCACCACTGAGATTGTGCCGTCATTTTATGCAGTAAAAGAGGCGGTATTCCCCTTTGCCAAATTCCCTGGTGTTGACCCTATCTTGAGTCCTGAGATGAAATCAACGGGTGAAGTTATGGGCGTTGGTAAAACCTTTGGCGAGGCTTTCTATAAAGCCGTTATTGGTAGTAATGAGCGCTTACCGGGCTTGCCAACAGCGGGCGAAACCAAAACTGTCTTTATCTCAGTTCGTGACAGCGATAAAGCGCAAATCGCTCCTATTGCTCGCCAATTGCTTGACTATGGTTTTGAGATTGTTGCCACCACAGGCACACAAAAAGTGCTTAGTGACAACGGTATTGAATCTAAGCAAATTAACAAAGTCACCGAAGGTCGTCCGCATATTGTCGATGCCTTGAAAAACGGTAAAATCGACCTTATCATCAATACAACAGAAGGCAAGCAAGCACAAGAGGATTCATTCTCTATCCGCCGTAGTGCCTTGTTAGGCAAGGTGTTTTATGTCACAACCTTAGGTGCGGCTGATGCGGTTTGTAAATCATATGCTATTGATTTGCCGTTTGATGTCTACAAACTACAAGACTTACACGCACAAGCAAAACCTATTGACGTGACCCAATAATTTCAGTAGATTAAGCTTAACGATGTAAGTTAACAACCATTTATTAAAACCTTAAAAGCATAGTGGCTCCACAGCGACTATGCTTTTATTACGTTAACTTAATATTTACTTAAGCAATAAACTCTTGATAATATATTGATTAATAAAGCGTAATAATATTCTTTTTTAGATTTTAAATTCACATAATAACGTTCACACCATCTCATTATGAGGTGGTGTGGTGTTATTGGTTTAAGGAAAAAAACATGCAACGCTATCCTATGACTCCGCAAGGGCATGCGGCTCTAGAAGCCGAATTAAAACAGCTAAAAACCGTCGATCGTCCGCGCATTACTGCAGCTATCGCTGATGCGCGTGAACATGGCGACCTAAAAGAAAACGCTGAATATCATGCTGCTCGTGAACAACAAGGCTTTTGTGAGGCGCGTATCCGTGATATCGAAGCCAAGCTTAGTGCAGCTCAAGTCATCGACCCCGCCACCCTTCCTAAAGAAGGACGAGTGGTATTTGGGGTCACGGTCGTTATCGAAAATATGGATACTGACGAAGAGAAACAGTATCAGATCGTAGGTGACGATGAAGCGGACTTTAAAGCGGGTAAAATCTCGGTCAACTCTCCTATTGCGCGCGGTTTAATCGGCAAATCTGAAGGTGATGAAGCCCGTATCGAAACCCCAAAAGGTGTGGTTGAGTACGAGATTATGAAAGTGATTTATGATTAATTTTTGAGTGATTTCAAATATTTTTGTCAATCTTCAATGCCAAGTCCTAGATAGTTTGAGTACCTTATAAGCTATCTAGGACTTTTTTCATCAAGCGACAACAGTTGTCGTTTAGTATTGGTATTTCATCCATAATTACAATGACTTACCTTCCATTTTGCTAAAATAGTCTTTCATTAATTCATTGGTAATCTGCTCTATGGCAACCATCAATTATGACAGACTCCAAGGCAAGCTCAATATTTTAGCCGATGCGGCAAAGTATGATGTCTCTTGCTCATCCTCAGCCGGCACTCGTAAAAACCAAGGCGGCGGACTGGGTGACGCCTCCAAAACCGGTATTTGTCATAGCTATACCGAAGATGGGCGCTGTGTCAGCCTGCTCAAAATCCTCTTGACCAACCACTGCATCTACGACTGCGCTTATTGTACCTCGCGTAAAAGCAATGATACGCCGCGCGCCGCTTTTAGCGTCGAAGAAGTGGTTGATTTGACCATGCAGTTTTATCGCCGCAACTATATCGAAGGGCTGTTTTTGAGCTCCGGTATCTTTAAGAGTGGTGATTATACGATGGAGCGCTTGGTTGAAGTCGCCAAAATCTTGCGTACTCGCGAGCGCTTTAACGGTTATATTCATCTAAAAACCATTCCCGGCGCCTCCAAAGAGCTGTTATTAGAAGCAGGACTATATGCCGATCGCCTGAGCGTCAATATCGAGATTCCCACTAAGTCTGGTCTGGCACTACTAGCGCCAGAGAAGTCGCATGAACAATTAAAAGCGCCGATGCAGACCGTCAAAGAAGAGATTATCACCATTCGTGAGAGCCGTAAAACCCATAAAAAAGCGCCAAAATTCACCCCAGCGGGTCAAACCAGCCAAATGATTGTCGGTGCTAGTAATGAGACCGATCTGCAAGTGATTCAGCTCTCCAGCCACTTTTACCAGCAGTATGATCTCAAGCGGGTTTATTATTCCGGCTACGTGCCGATGTTGGCTGATAGCCGTCTCCCTGCTATCGGTACGCCTGTACCGATGGTGCGTGAGAACCGCCTGTATCAAGCCGATTGGCTGATGCGTTTTTATGGTTTTGGCGCCCATGAAATCGTAGAGCCTGAATCGCCGTTTTTGGACTTGGACTGTGACCCCAAACTGGCATGGGCGATTCGTCATCGTGAGCATTTCCCAGTTAATATTCAAACCGCCTCTTACGAGATGATTGTGCGCATCCCCGGTATTGGGATTAAAACGGCGAAGAAAATCGTTAAAGCCCGCAAGTTCAACCAGCTCACCCTTTATCATTTGAAGAAAATGGGCGCAGCGGTCAATCGTGCCAAGTACTTCATTGCTACTACTGGTAAAAATGAGCACCTCGCCCATTTGACTCGTGATAACTTTCGCCAATATGTATTGGCGCAAACCCAGACCAAGTATAAAGATCAGCGCAGTGGGCAGTTGGCGTTGTTTTAATAAAGTATTAGGATAATTAATGACAACACTTACTCAAAACGCCGCTCACCCTATCGGCAACTTAACGCCCAGCATTGTACTTTATGAGCCCAGCTTTGAAGGCTGGCTCAGCGCCGTATTCTATGTCTATGCGCATAAATTGCAGCACGATGAAGCGCTACAACTGATAGCTAATGATCGCTACGTGCCTTCGCTGATTGCCCAAGCAACCCCAGCTGTAGTCGATGAAGATAACGCCCAGCGGGTACTGGTTAAGCTTAATAAACTACTTGATTGCTCCGAAATGCGCCAGTTGTTATGGGGATTTTTGTCTGAAAAAGATGATATCGGTACGACTCTATTCCACGTGGTCAAATACGCATTAGATTATCCTGAGCGTGATATCATGCAGGATTTGGGTAATCTAAATATCTTGGAATTGGCACAAACGGTTAAATCAGTTGGGCGTGAAAAGCACCGCATGGAAGCTTTTGTACGCTTTGAGCACACTACCGACGATATTTATTTTGCCCGGGTTGAGCCTGACTTTAATGTACTACCGCTTATTGGCGAGCACTTTCGTCAGCGCTACCAAGACCAGCATTGGGCGATTTATGATCTGCTACGTGGTTATGGTATTTATTATGATAAAAGTAAAAGTACCCGCAGGCGACCAGCAGCTTTGCAAACCATCACCGATCTCGATGAAGCGGTACTACGTAATCCTAGCAGTATTCATAGCGAGGATGAGCAGCGCTATCAGCGCTTTTGGCAAGGTTACTTTACCAATGTTAATATTAAGGAGCGTAAAAACCCGCGCTTGCATAAGCAGTATTTACCCCAACGTTACTGGAAATACTTAAGCGAAAAACAAGTCTTGCCCAATGCTGAACATCTACAAAAACGGCGCTGAGCCTATCTATCCTATTTATTTGTAACACCTGATTAATCTTGAAGGTTGAGTTTTGACTATTTTTAACTGACAATAGCAGCTTGATGTTGTTAATAGCCAATGGATAATCCCCTCTCTTATGATCGTTATGCGCCTGTTATCGTCTTTGAAACATGATGAATCCGAACGTGGTATTTTCCATCTTGGACGCGCGCTGGTAAAAAACGACCACACCTCAATCATTGTCTCCAGCGCTGACAAAGATAACGATTTGGTTAGGCGACTAGAGCGTGATGGTAATATATATCATCAGCTACATATGAATAAAAAATCTTGGCTGTCGCTATTACAGATTGCACCGCTGCGCCGACTTATTGAAAAGTATGAGCCTGATGTTATTCACCTACATTCACGTACGCCTGCGTGGATATTACATTTAGCGCTGCGCCGGGCCAAGGTTAAACGCCCACCCAAATTGGTTTCGACCATGTACGGCTTTTATCCCATCAATAAGTACTCGCAAGCACTACTTGATGTCGATACTATTATTACCGTCTCAGATAGTGTTACTGACTATCTTAAAAAAGGGCTACGCCGCGAAGAGATGGGCAAAAAAGTTATCAAGCGTATCTACCGTGGTGTTGATATCCGGCGCTACCCTTATCGGCATAACCCCTCAGTCTATTGGCTACGTCATACCTTTGCTGAGTATCCTGAGCTTGAGCATAAAAAATGGCTGGTGTTTCCAACGATTATCGGTAACGAGTATGGTCAAGAATGGCTGATTGATATCTTAGGCAATTTACAAGAGGAGTTTCCAAAAATACACGCCATTATCATGGATGAAGATTATAGAGACGGCGATGTAGCGCACGAGGACTTTCGCCAGCGTGTTAACACCCTAGAGCTTGCTGACCGTGTCACTTATGTGGGCAATAAGCGCAATGATATGCGCGAATGGCTATCAGCAGCTAACATTGTTTTGGCGCTGGCCAATCAGCCCGAATCTATCGGTATAAATGCTCTGCAAGCTATTCATTTAGGGACGCCTGTCATCGGCTGGGATCAAGCGGCTTTTAGTGAAATTCTGCGCCCTTTATACCCGCAAGGATTGGTCAAAAATTACAATGCTAAAGCGCTATGTAGAGCGGTGCGCAACCAATTAGAGAGCGTCACCCGTCCGCAAATGACAGATAAATTTACTATGCGCGAAATGATCGATGAAACACTCGCTGTGTACGAGGAGCTCTATCAGCAGGCACTTGATGCCGAACAAGCGCGCTTTGATGCCTCTACCGCACTTAAGATTAAGAAGCAACAAAAAGCCGCCGCAGTAAAGCCGCTTAGCGAAGCCTCTAATTACTCAGCCGTCAAGCAAAACGATAAACTTATCGATAAACCAAAACCTGCCCTTAAGGTTAGCGATAATTTAGATAAAACCTCCTCTATATCGCTTACCAAAAAGCCATCTAAAATCAATAAATCTACCAAAACGCTGGATAAAGAATAGCGTGTTAATAAGTCGTTGGCGTGTGTGCGCTGACAATACGAGTTATGGTACTACCAGGATTGATAAAAGTATGCGGCTGACTGGTATCAATCACATAGCTATCCCCTTCGTTCAATAGATAAGTCATCTCTTCAATTCGGATTAGGATTTTACCTTCGATAACCGTTCCAATCTCCTCACCCTCATGGACAATCTTTTCTTCAGTTGAACTATTAGGCTGATAAGTTTCGATCAAAAATCCTAAATTCTTTGTAGTACTACAGTTGTAAACTTGTTTGAGCGAGACTTTACTATTGGGCTCACTAAGCTCTAACAAGTCCTTTGGCGTCACCACCACTCTAGGTTTGCGCTCTTTCCACTCATCACTAAAAAAGGTGGTGAGATCAGAATCTAGTACTTGTAAAATAGCTTTTAGAGTATTGACCGCTGGGCTTACTTTATTGCGCTCAATAGAGCTGATCGCCGTATTGGTTAATCCTGCTAACCGCGCCAGCTTACGCTGTGACAGGCCTTTATCAAGTCGCAGCTGATTAATTTTCTTGCCGATATTTTCTTCATCTGACTGTTCCAGTATTGCCGAAGTCAGCGAATTGCCATTAGCTTTGGACTTATTTTCAATACTAATATCGTGGTTGTCAGTATCGACAATTTCTTTATCTTCAGCATCTTTATCTTTAGCATCGTGATCGTTATTAATATCGCTAGTCTCATGGTTATCAGCTATACGGGTAGCATTGCTAATATCTTTTTCAACCTTAGCATCAATATCGTTATCCACTGCTTTTTTATTGGGGGTTTTGTTGGCTGGCATGTTGAATGAATTCCGTGAACAAAAATTTAGACATATCGTCTTTAGCATAATTTAATTCAGGATGCCATTGTACACCAATCATAAAGCGATGTTCTGCTAAGCTTATTGCCTCCACCAGTCCATCGTTAGCAAGCGCCTCAACACATAAGCGCTCGCCAACTTTATTAATCGCTTGTTTATGCAGGGAATTTACATACCACTGCTCATCAAATGCCGCTAATCTCCCACCCATTTGAATATTAATATCATGGACGGGCTGATACTGCACCTCAAGAGGCTGGGTATTATCCTCTAAATGCGGCTCATAAAACCCTTCTATTTCACGCCAATCGGGATGCAATGTGCCACCGAAATAAACATTCATCTCTTGCAGTCCCCGGCATACCGCCAACAAAGGTATATTAAACTCTTCAGCATAAGCCAATAGCTTAAAGCTCAGCTCATCACGGCCTAAATCTTGCTTTGCTTCTACATGTGAAGCTCCGTAACGGCTAGGTGCTACATTACTATAACTGCCTGTCAATAAAATGCCGTCTGCAAGGTCCATTAATGCAGCAAAATTCTCACTATCAGCTGCGGTATAAGGGAGCAATATCGGATTCCCTCCATAAAAATTTATGGCGTCTACATATTTCTGATATACCGCTTGCGCTGGCTGCCCATCAACCATTTTATGACAAGATACGATAGCGATAATAGGTCTATAAGTTTGCATGTTAATTCCCTGAAGGTTAAGTCCATACTCAAAGTCTTATTTAAATGACTGGTGATTGAACTAAAATTATCATACCTAATCATATAATGTAAACTATAAACTTCATTATTATTGAATATAAGTAGATATGAATCTTATAACTTACTACTGGTTAATTTAAAATAGTGTTTGACAACTATAAATTTCAGTCATATATTGGAAGTCATTGTTAATAAAAAAACTTACTACAGTCCTTGTTTAAACATAGATCACTAGTTTTTAATATTAACAAGTAACTGATTTTAATAGCTTTATTTGAAATAAAACTGGGTAATAGATAGTGAGTTCTTAATTAGCAATTTTATTTTAACAAGTGTTGTATTTAGTATTACTGACAGAATACTGCGTCAATTATAAATAACAAACCTTAGCAACACAGATATAAAACCCTTAAAAGTCTCAAAATTAACAGGAATAATAGACATGACGACAGCCAATGGAATGGTCGACTCTGCAAATAACATTGAATATGTATATGTTGCAGCTGGTGATATCAACGGTCTACTTCGCGGTAAGCGCATCCCTTTTGATCAAATGGAAAAAGCAGAAAGTGGCGGGGTACGCTTGCCTTTATCTATATTAGGTGTCGATATTTGGGGGGCAGACGTTATCGAATCCTCTCAAACTAATGGCGATATCGATGCCATTGCGAAGCCCACAGGACGTGCAGCTTACCCCCTTCTCAATACCAGTGCCCCTTCATCCCTACTCCCTGTTTGGCTCTATACCGAAGACAACGAACCTTATTATGGTGACGCCAGACACGTTTTAGATTATGTTAGTAAAAAATTCAAGGCTCTTGGATTGACACCAGTCATGGCAACCGAGCTTGAGTTTTATTTACTGGATTATACTGAAGGCGAAACTCCAAAGCCGCCTATTCGTCCCAAGAGTGGTTTGAGGCTCAATAAAACCTCTATCTTAAGTATCAATGACTTACTACAATTTGATGAATTTTTAGACGAAATCTATGAGCAGTGCCGCAAGCTTGATATCCCTGTTGACGCCGCCTTAGCCGAAAATGGCTGTGGTCAATTTGAGATTAATCTACTGCACGTGGATGATCCATTAAAAGCAGCCGACGATGCCATCTTATTCAAACAAGTAGTAAAGGCCGTGGCCACCCGCCGTAAGTTAACCGCAACCTTTATGGCAAAGCCGTTTGGTTTACAGTCAGGTAATGGTTTTCATGTCCATTGCAGTTTATTGGATAAAGATGGTAACAACGTCTTTGACGATGGATCTGAGGATGGCTCAGATATGCTACGCCATGCGGTAGCAGGACTACTGGCTACTATGTCAGATTGCACTTTACTATTTGCTCCGCATGTGAATTCTTATCGCCGCTTTACGCCAGGGACTCTCGCTCCTAACAACATCTCATGGGGTTATGAAAACCGTACCGCCGCCGTTCGTATTCCTGGTGGTGACACTCGAGCACGGCGCATCGAACACCGCGTATCGGGTGCGGATGCCAATCCTTATCTGGTTTGTAGCGCCGTATTAGCAGGTATGCTGTATGGCATTGAGAATAAACTTGAAGCTCCAGAGCCTATCAATAGCATTACTTACGACGATACTGACCTCAAAACCTTACCATTAGACTGGCTCTCTGCCATTCGCGAATTTCAAAAAAGCGATGTGATCGACTCACTATTTCCAAGCGAGATGATTGAGCTTCTGAGCGCCGTAAAAAAGCAAGAAGCCAAGCGTTTTGCTCAGCAAGTTACTAACCTTGAATACTCAACCTATTTACAGGATGTTTAATATGTCAAATAGCAACGCTACTCCGCCTTCAGCGCAAAACCGCTTATCTAATAATAAGCGTAACATTCCGCACTACTCAGACCAGGGCCAATATCCTGACAGCTATTATGCTGCCAGTCGTAATCCTAAGCCTGATAGACCTGCTCTAGAAAACGATATTCAGGTCGAGATTTGTGTGGTTGGTGGCGGCTATAGTGGTCTATCAGCAGCTCTACATTTGGTTGAAACCGATCATGAAGTGGTCGTCCTTGAAGGAGCCCAAATCGGTTGGGGGGCGTCCGGTCGTAACGGCGGTCAAATCGTCAATGGCCTCAACGCCAGCCTACAAAAGATCAAAAAATCTTATGGTCAAGACAATGCAGACTTTGTCGGTAAGCTTGTGACTCGCGGCGGTAAAATTATTCGCCGTTTTATCCGAGATTACAATATTGATTGCGATTTAAAAGAGAAGAATATCTTTGCTGCTTTAAATAATGGTCAGTTAAGAGATTTGCAAGAGACTCATGCGCTATGGGAAAGCCACGGCATGCATGATCGTGAAATGCTAGATAAAGCTGGTATTCAAGAACATGTAAAAACCGATGCTTATGTCGGCGGCGTTATAGATCACTCAGGTGGACACTTTCATCCCTTGAATCTAGCGCTTGGCGAAGCCGTCGCTGTTGAGCAAGGCGGCGGTACTATCTATGAGCACACTTTAGTGGTCGACATTGAATATGCCGATGACGCTATAAAAATTATCACTGAGTTTGGATCCGTCACTTGTAAGCAGGCTGTTATCTGCGGCAACGCTTACTTAAACAAAGTGATTCCAAAACTGACCGATCGTGTTATGCCGGTATCGACTCAGATTATCGCCACCGAACCATTGGGCGACTTGGCCGATCAACTACTGCCAACCGATGTTTGTGTCGAAGATGTGCGCTACATCCTAGATTACTATCGCTTATCAGCGGATAAACGGATGTTGTTTGGCGGCGGCACAGTCTATGGCGGTCAAGACCCAGCAGATATAACTGCCAAAATCAGACCCAATATGAACAAGATATTTCCCGAGCTACGTGATGTCAAAATAGACTATGCGTGGAGCGGTAACTTTGCCTTGTCATTTTCTCGCGTACCACAAATGGGTAAACTCCATGACCGCGTTTATTTTGCTCATGGTTATAGTGGCCACGGGGTTACTGGCTCGCATTTATTCGGACAGATATTGGCTGACGCTATTAATGGTAACACCGCTGAATTTGATGCCTTTGCAAAGATTCCATGGATACCCTTCCCCGGTGGCCGCGCCTTGAGAGTACCCTACTCTATGATGGGCTCATGGTGGTATGCCTTAAAAGACCGTACAGGTATGTAGATGAATAACTCATAATTAAGCCTTTATCTTGCTGTCAGTAGCCCAGTGCCAAAACTATAAAGTTAGACTAAATCATTGAGGAAGCCGATTGTCATTGTAAGTGATAGCAGATCAATAGATCTGCTATTGCCTATCGCAAAACAACTTGAGAACAGGATGGTTCTTTTTAAAAACAATGAGAGTTTACAAGGAGTGTAACTATGAATATGGGGCTGAACGATGCGGTTCAAAGAAAGCATCATAATAAGCGCGTTTTTATCACCTTACTGACAGGAATAGCGATATATTTTGTTTTTGCCTGGTTATCTTTTAATAACGATGCCAATGAGTCTTGGGGAGCATTGTCTCTATTACCGACGCTACTAGTATTGGTAGTAGCTGTTGTTTCCAGACGTCCGTTTGAATCAATGATAGCAGGCTGCGTTGCTGGCCTAGTTATGCTCAACCCCTTTGATCTGATATCCCCCTTTGCTGACAATATGTCAACGGTCTTAGGTAATGAGACCATTATATGGATTGTTTTGGTTTGTGGTCTGATGGGTGGTCTGATTCAGCTGCTTGAGATTAGCGGCTGTCTCGATGGCTTTAGTGAATGGCTACAAAAAATTATTAAATCTCGTCGGCAGTCCTTACTGGCGACTTTTGGTTTAGGCGTTATCATCTTTATTGATGATTATCTCAACTGTTTGGCGGTTTCAACCTCAGTCAAAAAATTGACCGACGCTTATAACGTATCACGTGAGAAGCTGGCTTATATCGTCGACTCAACCGCAGCGCCTATGTGTATTTTAGTGCCTATTTCAACTTGGGCGGTCTATTTTGCTGGTCTATTAGAAGAGAACGGGGTCGCAGTCGATGGCGGTGGTCTCAAGCTCTATATCAGCGCCATTCCTTACATGGCTTATGCATGGTTTGCCCTACTTATTGTATTCTTGGTCGCTTATGGCATTTTGGGCGATTGGGGTCCGATGAAAAAAGCAGAGAAACGAGCCAAAGCAGGTAATCCTGTGCCCGAGGCGTTTGTAGAAGAGCAATTGGTTTCAAATGTTCAAGCTAAGCGTAAATTATCTTTTAAAGCTAATATCGCAAACTTTTCTTTCCCTATGTTATTACTTATTATCTCAACGGTTTACTTTGAGATTGATCTGCTGCGTGGCGCGCTATTGACCTGCTTTGTTACCGTAATAGTTTATTGGGTGCAAGGTATTTTGAGTTTTGAGACTCAAGTCGAAGCTTTGTTTAAGGGTTTTAAAGTCATGTTGTATCCGCTGTCGACGGTCATCGGCGCCTTCTTCTTAAGTGCCATCAACAATGAGCTTGGCATGACGGCCTATGTTATTGAAACCATCACACCTTATATGACGATAATGATTTTCCCTGCGGTCATCTTTATCGTTATGGCGTTCTTAACTTTTGCGACTTCATCGAGCTGGGGTTTGTATGTTTTGGCTATGCCGATTGTATTTCCAATATCATTAGCACTTGGCGTGAGCACGCCCTTGATGATTGGCGCCTTGCTATCAGCATCGTCATTTGGTAGCCATGCTTGCTTCTTTAGTGACTCATCACTGCTTGCCTCCCAAGGCGCAGGATGCTCGCCCATGCAGCATGCCTTTACCCAGTTCCCCTATGCGATACTTGGCGCAGTATTAGCCGCTATCAGCTTCTTAATTTTGGGATATTACATGGCTTGATTGCAATAAAAGATTAGAGTCTTTTGATGGGTGATTGCTTGCAAGTAATTACCCATCATCAACTTTGAACGAATATTTAATGAGCAATTTTTAATAAACAGTTTTATATGACTAAAAGGATTTAGATTATGCGATTAGTCACCGTTGCTACTACTCAAATGAAATGTGGTTGGGATAAACAGCAGAATATCGCCATAGCAACCGACTTGGTCACCCATGCCGCCAAAGCGGGCGCTAATATTGTCTTATTACAAGAGTTATTTGAGACCCCTTACTTTTGCCAAGTACATGACTTTGATTATTTCAAACTTGCTACCTCAGTAGAGGACAATGCTGCTATTAAACACTTTAGACAACTGGCTAAAGCGCTTGAAGTTGTAATCCCTATTAGCTTTTATGAAAAGTCGGGCAATACCTTTTTTAATAGCATTGCCATTATTGATGCCGATGGCGAAATACTGGGCACTTATCGTAAAACCCACATACCAGATGGTATTCCTTATGCTGAAAAATTCTACTTTACCCCCGGCGATACCGGATTTAAAGTTTGGCAAACCAAGTACGCCAAGATTGGTGTAGGTATCTGTTGGGATCAGTGGTTCCCTGAATGCGCACGTAGTATGGCCTTAATGGGTGCTGAGATTTTATTATACCCTACCGCTATTGGCGATGAGCCTACCCTTAATATCGACTCAAAAGATCATTGGCAACGCTGTATGCAAGGGCACGCCGCCGCCAACTTGATGCCAGTAGTGGCCTCTAATCGTATTGGAGAAGAAACTATCACCCAAAATGGAGTGGACAATGTTATGTCGTTCTACGGCCGCTCATTCATCACCGATGGACGAGGTGCTATCATCGAAGAAGCTTCAGCAGATACCAGCGAGATTATCAAAGCAACTTTTGATTTGGATGAGCTTGCGGCTACTCGTCAGCAGTGGGGCGTTTTCCGTGATCGTCGCCCCTCCATGTACGGTACTTTACTGACTCATGGTTGAGCTATTCAATCTTAACTATACTCTTATAAAGGCCACTTTTAACAGGCAGCTATGATGATGTTAATGATAGCCTAGCAATAGCACAACTTGAAAAAATCTTTCCCCAGTATCAAGTAATAGGAGTATGTCTTTGGCGGTGGCAATATTCATTGTATTACCCAGCAGCAACCCGCCGTCAAAATATAGTGGTTTTATTTTTAAGATAGCTTTAAAAGTAAACCAAAAATGGACTTTGAACCCAAGGAATAACTATGAGTGATTATCAAATAACCAACCCTGCTACTGGTGAAGTAGAAGCTACTTACCCTACTGCCAGTGAACAAGATATCCAACAAGCGCTTAAAAAAGCTGACGATGCCTATCAGGACTGGCGTCAGGTGGCGCTTAGCGAGCGTAGTGCCTTATTGCATAAGGTCGCTGATATTTATCTTGAACGTCAAGATGAGCTGGCCGCTATCATTGCTAAAGAGATGGGCAAACCAGTGGCTCAAGGTAAAGGCGAGATCGGCTTAGTGGCTGAGATTTTCCGTTATTATGCTGACAATGCTGAGCAGTTATTAGCGCCCAACAAAATCGACGTTGATAGCGGCTCAGCTTCAGTGAAGAAGCTGCCAGTGGGTGCATTGCTCGGTATTATGCCGTGGAACTATCCCCATTATCAAGTGGCTCGCTTCGTTGCACCCAACTTTATGGCTGGCAATACCGTCATTTTAAAGCATGCGCCGCAATGCCCAAAAACAGCAGAAGTCATTACTGAGATTTTTAAAGAAGCTGGTATCCCTGATGGCGTTTATAACAATGTATTCGCTACCAATGAACAAGCAGCAACCATTATCAAAGATGAGCGGGTGCAAGGGGTTTCACTGACAGGCTCCGAGCGTGCGGGGCAAGCAGTGGCTAAAGAAGCTGGTAATGCCCTTAAAAAAGTAGTGTTAGAGCTTGGCGGCTCAGATGCCTTTATTGTCGCCGCAGATGCAGATATTGAGCAGGCTATAAAAGGTGCAATCTCTGGCCGTTTTGGTAATACCGGACAAGCTTGCAATGCCGCTAAGCGTTTAATCGTGGTAGAGTCTGTTTATGATATGTTCGTTCAGGGCTTTACGGATGCGGTACGTTCCATGACCCTAGCTGACCCATTGGATGAAAAAACCGCTATCGGTCCGATGTCTTCAAAAAGTGCGGCGGTCAATTTGCAACAACAATTAGATAGTGCTGTACAAGCTGGTGCTACTGTCTTAGTAGAAGGCGGTATGATGAAAGATAAGCCTGGCGCTTGGTTTGCGCCTGCAGTGTTAACTGATGTTGATGATTCAATGGATGTTTATAGCCAGGAGCTATTTGGCCCTGTGGCTGTCGTCTATAAAGCTCGTGACATTCAACATGCTATCAAAATCGCTAACGATGTGCCTTTTGGTCTGGGCGCTTCTATTCAAACTCAAGATGCAGCACTGGCAGCAGAGATTGCCGAAAAGTTAGAAGTCGGCATGGTTACGATTAATGCGCCTTCGGGTAGCGAAGCCAACACCCCATTTGGCGGCGTCAAGCGTTCAGGGTTTGGGCGAGAGCTTGGTACTCTTGGTATCACTGAGTTTTTGAACTATAAGCTCATTCGTGATAAGTCTTAATCAGAAACTTTAGAGCAACATAAAAAAAGCCTAGCATCTTATTGACGCTAGGCTTTGTTACGATGGGCTCACTGACTCACTTTTCTATTCTGCTTCGTAGGGGTTATCCTTTACCCACTGCTGATTGATATTTTTAAGCCCCTCTAGCTCCTCGTCCATAACTTTCTTACTCATACCTGGGTTTTTCATGGATTCATAAGCAAAGAATGCGATGCCTAATGCGGTCCAGCCAAGGAATATTGCCCACTCAAGGCCACTAAGCGCTGCTGGCATACCCGGCAAATATAGAACAAATAAACCAAAACCAAGCACAATAGCAACCATTCCGACGATTTTGCCTTTAGGTATTCTAAAAGGACGGACCATCTCAGGTTCGCGGTAGCGCAGTACTAAGAATGAAATGGCTACCAAGGTATAAGCAATCACCACCCCAAAGCCACCAGCAGTCACAATCCACACCAGCATTTGGCGACCAAATAACGGCGCAAGCGTTGCTAGACCACCGATGAATAAGATAGCATTGATAGGTGTCTTATGCTTAGGATGCAGTTTACCTAAAAATGCCGGTAGCATATGAGTCTTGGACATCGCATAAAGTAAGCGGCTACCACCAATCAAGAAGGCATTCCAACTCGACATAATACCAAGTACTCCGCCGATAACCAGTAAAACCCCTGCCCATCTGCCTTGCCACGCACTTTCCATCGCATCAGCTGTTGCCAAAGTAGAGGTTTCCGCCAGTGCTACAGGCAGTGTCACCCCGACACTCCAGATGACGCCCACATACCAAATCACTGCCACAATCAAGGCAATAATCAAAAACTTACCAATGTTAGGGCGGGTCAAGTCTATCTCTTCAGCCGCTTGTGGAATAACGTCAAAGCCTACAAACATAAAGGGCACCATAACAATGACCCCCGTAATAGCAGCAGCGACACCAGAGAAACCATCACCAATAAAAGCTGGAGCCAAATCGGTATTGTTAGTATCCGGATTAAACAATACTGCCCCTATAAACAGTAAGGTTCCGACGAATAAAATTCCAGCGACTGCGGTTTTTTGGAACCAAGCACTGACCTCCATCCCGCGAGTATTCAGCCAAGTAACAAGGATGGAGCCCGCCATACCAACCGCTGCCCATGTCGCATAAACCTCGTAGCCTGCGACTGACCACAAATAGCCCTGATTATAATTGGGAATCAAATACTCAACCACCGTTGGTAGCGCTACGGCTTCAAAAGCTACTACCGACAAGTAACCGAACAACATACTCCATGAGCATATGAAGGAGACATTAACCCCGAGTGCACGATGGGTATAGGTATGCTCACCACCGGTCACTGGCATGGAGGCAATCAACTCAGCATAAGTGATACCAATCATTATTACTATAAGACCGCCAATAAAGAACGCCGTCATAGCGCCCCAAGTACCAGCCATTGCTACCCAACCGCCGGCTAATACTACCCAGCCCCAGCCAACCATAGCTCCGAATGCTAAGGCAATAATATCGACTACCCCTAGCGATTTTTTCATTACAGACATAACTTACTCCTTGTCTATGTGTCATCCATGTTAACTGTATCTTACAGCTAAGCGGGTTAAACCTATAACTCTATTCCTCTCTAATCACTACAAACAAAAACGGCGTCTTGATTGACAAGGCGCCGTTGCAAAGCTCATTAGTAAGGCGAATGCTTTGAGGTCAACCTTGGTGCTAAACTGACACTATATAAAAGTGCTTATCAGTATAATTAAAAATATTACAATATTTAATATATAGTGTCTGACATAAAATAGCTAAACTTAATTTAAATTAAGCACTCAAGATTCCTTTGATAATTTCCAGCCCTTCATCTAACACCTCATCTTCAACTGTAAGTGGTACCATGACGCGAATAGCATTGCCATGCATACCACAAGAGGCTAATAACAAGCCTTGCTCAAAAGCTTTTGCTTTTAGGTTAGCAGTCGCTTCCGTATCGGGTTTGCCATCACTATTAATTAATTCAAAAGCCAGCATCGCCCCTTTATGACGGATATGACCGATGCAGCTTAAGTTTAGATCACGTAAGAATGAAGCGATTTTGTCACCAATCTCCACACTACGCTCAAGTAGATTTTCTTCTTCAATGATTTCTATGACAGCAAGAGCTGCTGCTACTGCCACCGGATTACCTGAATAAGTACCACCCAGACCACCTACTTTCGGGGCATTCATAATATCCGCACGACCAACGACGGCAGATATAGGATAACCGCCGGCTAAGCTCTTAGCGCTAGTCATTAGATCAGGCTCAACCCCTAATTGCTCGGACGCAAATAAAGTACCCGTTCTAGCAAAGCCGCACTGTACTTCATCAAAAATTAGTACGATGCCGTGCTCATCACAGATTTCACGTAATGCCTTGGCAAATGAAGGTGTCACTTGATGGAAGCCACCCTCGCCTTGTACCGGCTCAATAATCATCGCCGCCACTTCGCTTGGATCAATATCGGCCTGAAAAATCATCTCAAGGCTATGCAGCGCCTGTTCTTCCGTAACATTTAATTCTTCGGCAGGAAATAGCGCATGAAAGACAGGACCTGGCATTGGACCAAAGTCTTTTTTGTAAGGGATAACTTTACCGGTGAGGCTCATGCACATTAAAGTACGACCATGCCAGCCGCCGACAAAAGAGATAACCCCAGGACGACCCGTTTTGGCACGGGCTATTTTGATACAGTTCTCGACTGCTTCAGCACCCGTGGTCAAAAAGAAAGCTCTTTTGTCACCACTAATAGGCGCCTTTTGGCAAAGTTTTTCGGCAAGCTCGACATAGATTTCATAGTTGATCATTTGTGCAGCAGTATGAGTGAACTTATCCACTTGCTCATGCACGCGCTGAATAATTTTAGGGTGGCTATGTCCCGTATTGAGTACCGAGATACCGCCAACAAAGTCGATATAACGATTGCCTTCAACATCCCAAACTTCTGAGTTTTTTGCTTTGTCAGCAAAGATTGGAAAGGCAACACCAAGTCCAGTTGGCAAAACAGCCTTACGGCGCTCGAGTAGTGATTGATTGGTAGTAGTCATAAGAATATCCTTTTCTTTAATAGCATTTTAAATAGTATCTTAAAAGATTGAGTTAACAGCTCTGGTAATACTAGTTTTGTAATACTAGAGCTGTCTATAATAACGTTATAGAGTTAAAAAATGAGATTTTAAGTAGTATCAACTGACGTCAGAACACCAGTACTTGGTAGACACGTATTCTTCAATGCCATACTTCGAACCTTCACGGCCAAAGCCTGACTGTTTAACCCCGCCAAACGGTGCAACTTCGGTAGAAATCAAACCGGTATTATGGCCTACTATGCCGTAATCAAGGCCTTCGGTGACTCGCCATGAGCGGGCGTAATCACCACTGTAGAAATAGGCCGCTAAACCATAAATAGTGTCATTAGCTCGGCGAATGACTTCTTCTTCATCTTTAAAGGTAAATATTGAGGCAATAGGACCAAATATCTCTTCGCGAGCGATATCCATATCCGTACTGAGATCGGTAATTACCGTTGGATTATAAGTGAGCTCTGATGCACTGTTAGTACTTCCGCCCGTAACTAGCGTTGCCCCTTTATCGAGAGCGTCTTTTAGTAGCGCTTGCACCTTTTCAAGCCCGCCTTCATTAATCAAAGGCCCAATATCGACGCCTTCGTCCATACCATTGCCGACTTTAAGCTCAGCAACTTTTTTGATAAAGACTTCTAAAAACTCATCTTTGATAGTTTCTTGAACATAGACCCGGTTGGCACAAACACAGGTTTGACCAGCGTTACGGTATTTGGAGGCAATCAAACCTTCAGCGGCTTTTTCAAGATCTGCATCATCAAAGACGATAAAGGGCGCGTTACCACCGAGCTCTAAAGACAGCTTTTTGATGGTAGGCGCACATTGGGCCATCAGAGTACGCCCTACTTCAGTAGAACCTGTGAACGATAGCTTTTTAATTCGTGCATCACCCGTCAGGATTTCACCAATAACAGAAGATTTACCGGTAACCACTTGAATGACCCCTGCTGGGATACCTGCTTGCTCCGCCAAAGCGCCTAATGCCAAGGCCGAAAAAGGGGTTTCGGTGGCTGGTTTGACAATGATGGTACAGCCAGCAGCTAGCGCAGGCCCTACTTTACGAGTAATCATCGCCGCTGGAAAGTTCCAAGGAGTGATGGCGGCACACACACCGACTGGCTGCTTTAAGATAACGTGGCGTAGCTGCGCTTGATTAGCAGGAATCACATCGCCATAGACACGTTTGCCTTCTTCAGCGAACCAGCGAATAAAGCTATTGGCATAACCAATCTCACCGCGTGATTCAGTCAAGGGCTTACCTTGCTCGGCAGTCATAAGGATAGCCAAATCTTCTTTATTAGCATCGATAAGGTCGGCCCATTTTTGCATGAGCTCGGCACGCTCTTTTGGCGTTTTTGCAGCCCATGATGTTTGTACTTCATGAGCGTAAGCAACGCTATCATTGACATCTTGCTGGGTTAAGCTAGGTACGCTGCCGAGTACTTCACCATTAAAGGGATTGGTCACCTCGATAGTAGCGGCATCACTAGCCTCATGCCAACCATCTTTTATGAGACACTGCTGCTTGAGCAGGTCTGGATTGGATAATTTTAGAGTAGATGAAGTGTTATGTGGCTTATCTTTTGACATTGTAACCGTCCTTGTTGTTATGTTTATTGCTTATCTTTAAAAAACTATACTTTAATAGAACCGATGCAGTGCTATTCATATTCATAAAACACAATTAATAATTGATAATTTTTCAACTGTTCAATATACTGAACATTAATTCTATATACTAAACATCATTATAAGAACGACTAGATAGCTTTTGCAACCTTTATTTGTCTTTTTATCATTTAATTTATTAAAGGTCAGTTAATGAGCCTTTAAACTAATTCTTACACCAGAATCTATAGGCTATATATGAGCACAACGGCAGTCCCTGCACTAGATAAAACCTTTCAAATCCTAGATTTAATCACTGCCGCCTCGCAACCCTTGACCGCAGCGCAAATTGCTAAACAATTAGCGCTCCCGCGAAGCTCAACCCATAATATTTTGCAGAGCTTACTATCCAAACACGTTATTTATAAAGATGCTGATAGTCGCTTTCATCTGGGCTCATATCTACTTTATTGGGCGGGCAAATATGAGCAGCAGCAAGGTATTATTCAATTGTTTAAAGACCTAATTACGCAGTATCCCGTGTTATTACAGCATACGGTTACCTTGTCAAAGCTCGATGTCGGCGAAGTGGTGTTTTTAGCTTGTCACGAAGCACCCGCCCCACTAGGTTTTACTTTCCGCGCTGGTGTACGTGTTCCTGCCGTATTTTCAGCGACCGGTAAAGCCATGTTATCGACACTCTCTATGGATAATATTGAATCAATATATGAGAGCGGTTTTCCTGAACCCTTGACCGCAAATGGGGTCGATAACTTTGACCGTCTACAAGACGAGCTCAACATGGTGCACCGCAGTCGTATCTCGTTGGATGATGGACAACTGCGTGATGGCATGTACTGTTTAGGCACTTATATTCGTAATGCCTCTGGCAACGCCATCGCTGGTATGGCGGTAAGCTTTTTGCAAGCAGAGTATGAATGTCGGCGTGAAGAAGTCAGTGCAGCTCTTATCCAGTTGGCTGAACAGATTGAACAACACTTAGGTTTTATTAGCACTTAGGTTTCATTAGTATTAAGCTCTGATAATTGGCTTTAACTATGAAAACCCATCATTAATTCAGCCACTATTCTTAGTGGAATCAGAAATCAGCCTACGAAAAAACCGCTACGCTGCTAGCAACGTAGCGGTTATTAGTTACGAGCTATTTTGGCATTAATCCTGATAGAAACGATTGCAAGTTTTCATTGAGCTTGGGTAGATAATAACCACCTTCAACCAGCACGATCACAGGTTTATTTAAAGCTATAAGCTTTTGCGCTAATGTTTTAAAACCTTCTGTACTGACCTTGCATTTGGCTTCTGGATCGTCTTTATAAACATCAAAGCCTAATACATGAATAACAACGTCCGCATCAAATAGTTTAACCGTTTCGATTGATTGATCAACGTAATTGAAGAACTCTACTTCGTCGGTACCATGAGGCATTGGGTAGTTAATATTATAACCTTCGCCCTCGCCTGCACCTTTTTCATGTTCGTGACCAGTGACTGCCGGATAAAAGTTAATAGGGCTGCCATGTACTGACGTATAGAGCACATCACGACGATTATAGAATATCTCTTGAATACCCTGGCCATGATGCATATCGGTATCGATAATGGCTATCTTTTGGTATTTTTGTCTTAAATATTCAGCGATAATGGCAGCGTTGTTAAGATAGCAAAACCCTCCGGCTGCACTTTTTCGGGCATGATGACCAGGAGGACGTGAAAAGCACAATTGCACATCGCTCTGAGTGCTCACATCGTCCAACAAAGCATCAGCAGCACTTAACGCTGTTTGTGCGGACCAATAGATTGACGTCCATGAATGCTCGCTGATTGGCGCACTATCATCTGCTTGATATTTTGCTGCTTTAGCCATAATACCAATTCCAGGATTGTCATACGGTACGAATATCCCTGTTTGCACCTGTGCGCCCAGATCCTCTTCTACCGCCATCCATTCATCATAACCATGCTTTAAAAAATCCACATAGCCAAAGTCATGTACGGCTAATATTGGCGTCATGCCTATGTCTTTGGCAGTGGTTACGGTTAGTCCCAAAGCTTCCGGCGCTTTTAGCAACTCAGTCATACGCTCCGGCACCTCCAGAGGATCATGCATCTTGCCATAAGAAAAGTAAGGGAGCGGTCTATGTAAACTTAGATTGGGGTGACTGTATATTTTCATGTGAGGCATTCCTTTGCTCATAACATTTTAGGGGGAAGATTGAAGTGGTTATTAAACAATACCATCCGCTTTAAGCTTGGCTATCATCCCGCTATCGTAGCCCAAAGCGGCCAAAGTCTCATCGGTATGCTCGCTAAGAGTTGGTGGCGGCGTCCGATAGCTAACCGGCGATTCAGACAGTTTAATGGGGTTGCCCAGCGCTTTGACCGGACTGCCCTGAGCGATAAAATCGACCACCATCTCACGTGCCTGAGCTTGCGGCATCGCTAAGGCCTCAGCAATATCATTGATAGGTCCACACGGGATACCCGCTTGACTCAACGCCTGTAACCAATGGGCACGCGGCTGCTGAGCAAACTTATCGGCAATTTGATCACACAACTGCTTACGGTTTGCCACTCGTGCAGGATTGCTGGTATATAGATCATCCTGATGCCAGTCAGCTTCTAGCACTTCACATAATCGGGCAAACTGTTGATCATTACCGCAAGCGAGAATAAAATGCTGCGAGCCTTTACCAGCGAACACTTGATAAGGCACGATATTAGGGTGCTGATTACCTAGTCTCGGCGGCACATCTCCGGATGCCAAATGATTCATACCGACGTTGGCCAACATCGATAGAGCACTATCTAGTAATGCCACATCAACGTGTTGCCCGCGTCCTGTATGCGCACGTGCTATTAAGGCGGCTTGAATACCGATAGTCAACTGCAAGCCTGCAAACAAATCCACCACGGCGACGCCAACTTTATGCGGTTCACCATCACTAGGCCCCGTGATACTCATCAGTCCTGATAGACCTTGAATAATATAATCATAGCCCGGCAGCTTAGCATCGGGGCCGGTCTGACCAAAACCTGTTAATGAGGCATAAATCAGACACGGATTGTCTTTCTTAAGTCTCTCATAATCCAAGCCGTATTTCTTAAGTCCACCCACTTTAAAATTCTCTACCACGATATCGCTAGCAGCGGCGAGCTTTTTGATGATCGTTTGACCCTCAGCTGTAGTGATGTCAACCGTGAGGGATTTTTTATTACGGTTAATGGTGGCGTAATAGGCGGAGGTGTCATCGCTGAACGCAGGCGGTGCCCAGTGACGGGTCTCATCGCCAATGCGAGGACGCTCAATTTTAATAACCTCAGCGCCAAGATCAGCTAGAATTTGAGTGGAAGAAGGACCTGCCAGCACTCTAGATAAATCTAGCACTTTGATACCTTGCAATGCCCCCTGAGCGTCGTTACTAACCTTGTTAGCAATGTCGCCGTTCTTATTAGCACTGCTATTATTAATATCTACTTTGTCCATGATATTCCTTATTTGCTTAATATTACTTTTGAACGAGCTTTATTATTTTTATCATTAACACGTTTTATTACTATCTTTCAAAAACTAAAAAACGTACGCTAATGTTCAGCGCTTCATTAAGAGCCAACAATAACGTACGTTGATTATGCAAATCTTGTATTCAACTTAAAATTAGAAAAAAGCCTGGATGCCAGTCTGGGCACGACCTAAAATAAGCGCATGGATATCATGGGTGCCTTCATAAGTGTTGACTGCTTCTAGATTCATCACGTGGCGGATGATATGAAACTCATCGGAGATACCATTACCGCCATGCATATCACGAGCAACACGAGCGATATCGAGTGCCTTGCCACAGTTATTACGCTTGATAAGTGAGATCATCTCAGGCGCTGCATTGTCTTCATCCATCAGACGACCGACACGCAGTGCTGCTTGTAAACCCAAAGCAATCTCGGTTTGCATATTGGCAAGCTTTAACTGCACAAGCTGCGTTGCCGCTAGCGGACGGCCAAACTGTTTACGATCAAGGGTATACTGACGCGCCGCTTTCCAGCAAAATTCAGCCGCACCCATTGAGCCCCAAGCGATACCATAACGGGCTTTATTCAAGCAGCCAAACGGACCTTTAAGACCACGGATATCAGGGAAAGCGTTGGCTTCTGGAACGAAAACTTTATCCATTACGATCTCACCGGTAACGGAAGCTCGCAGTGAAAACTTACCTTCAATCTTCGGTGCAGATAAACCTTTCATACCTTTATCTAAGATAAAGCCGCGAATCACATCTTCGTCGTCTTTCGCCCATACAACGAATACATCGGCGATTGGGCTGTTGGTAATCCACATCTTATTGCCGGTCAGCTCATAACCGCCATCGACACTACGTGCACGAGTGGACATTGAGGCTGGATCTGAACCTGAATCGGGCTCAGTCAGGCCGAAACAGCCTACATATTCACCAGTAGCCAGTTTGGGCAGATACTTCTCTTTTTGCTCTTCGGTACCGTAGGCATGAATAGGATGCATGACCAAGCTTGACTGCACACTCATCGCTGAGCGGTAACCTGAATCCACCGCTTCAATCTCTTTAGCGATCAAACCATAAGCCACGCTCGACAAGCCAGCACAGCCATAACCGTCAATGGTAACTCCAAGTAAACCCATTTCGCCCATTTGACGCATAATATTGCGATCAAAATTCTCATTACGGTTGGCTTCTAAAATACCAGGCATCAGCTCTTTTTGAAAAAACTGACGAGCGCTATCAGTGACCATACGCTCTTCATCTGTCAGCTGGTCACGTAATAAAAAAGGGTCTTCCCAATCAAAACTCGGGACGCTGTAATTTGCCATGTTGTACTCCTTGGTGTCAGTCTCCCTGACCGACGCATGATGATTGATAGCCATTAATTGGCTGCTGCAGTCATTAATTTATCATTGACTTATAAGTTCCGCTATGCAAAACTTAGTTTCATTAATAAAACTATTTAAACAGAATTTTGTTGCTCTGTAAACCTTTAACTGGATATTTACCTATTAAATGACAAATCATCTACCTACTACCTCGCCTTTACTAGAGCGCCTCACGGATACTCTAAATCAGAGCAAGGTTGACGAAGATCGGCAATTTGTGACTGCGCTTGGACGTGGACTGGCTTTGCTGAGCGCCTTTGAGCATCATGAACAGTTAAGCCATCAGCAATTGTGTCAGATGAGTGGATTACCAAAGGCAACCGTTACTCGCCTGATTTACACCTTAACCTCGCTGGGGTTTTTACGTACTACTGCGCAAGGTCAATATCAGCTAGGCAGTAGCGCCGTTCGTTTAAGTGCAACTGCATGGAGTCGGCACGATTTGGTCGCCTTTGCTGAACCTTTATTACGCCAGTTCGCCACAGAAAACGAAGTTTCGGTCAATCTAGCAACCGAGATTGAAGGAGAAATGCGCTATCTGGCTTGCTTTCGTAGCCCTGCCCGTCTATCGGTAAACCTACAAGTAGGCTCGGCGGTTCCGGTTGCCGCTACGGCTATTGGACGTGCTTTTTATGCGGTAAGCTCGCCTACTAGGCAGGCAGTCATTGACACTCATTTACAAGAACGTTTGGTAGAAACAGACTATCAACGAGCGCAAACCGCTTTAATAGAAGCAAAGCAGCATTATCAAACCTACAGTTATACGCTATCTGATGGAGAGTATTCACCCGATATTCTGGCAGTCGCTGTAGGCGTATTTGATGTGACTACCGGTCATTATGGCTATTCATTAAATGCCAGCGTTCCCCAGGCTAATTGGACTAGTGAAGACTATGCGGCGATGATTGTACCCAAGTTACAAGCATTGGCTGAGCGGATTGGGCGTGGAGATTAAAGCGGTTTATAGTATGAGCACTATATTCATCACACTTTGTAATCCTAGAAAGTAGCAAACAGGTGTTATGATAATAAAGCTTATAATTTTTAGACTTACATTTTATTAATGAATAACACCTACATAGAGTTAATTCCATTAATTCTAATGAAGCCGAATAATCACCTGTTAAAGGAGTAAGTAATCAATGAAAAAACAAATGTGGTTTGGTTTAATAGCAGGGGTACTTTTATTAGGGGGCTGTGCCGAACCGCCGCCAGAGGAAGCTGCTCCAGTAGAAGGCCCAGCGGATGCTGAAGTTGAGCCCGTAGAGCCGCTAGCTGAATAATTAAATATAGGCTGGGTTTTTAATCCAGCCTTTTGCTAAGTTAAAAATGAGTCATAAAAATAAAGAAATTCACAAGCTAATCTCTTTCTATCTCCTCCCTACTTTTCCACCTCATCTTTAATAAATTTCATTTTACCTTTAATATCAATAACTTAAACAAAAATATGCTATAATATTAAGCTTTAACATAGCCTTAGCTAATAAAACAACAACGATTAAATAATTATTAAAAACACCATTTACTAAAAAATTAACATTGATAAATTTGAGAGAGTTTTTATGCAACCCATAAATCATAACGTTATCCAAGACGGCGGTGCCCCTATCAAGCTTTGGACAAAGGGCGTCCCTGTAGATCCAAAAGCGCATGAGCAGCTAATCAAAGCGTCACAAATGCCATTTATTTATAAGTGGCTGGCGGTGATGCCAGATGTACACGTCGGCATGGGCGCCACTATCGGTACGGTACTGCCAACCAAAGAGGCGATTATCCCTGCGGCGGTCGGCGTTGATATCGGCTGCGGCATGATGGCGGTGCAAACCACGCTGAGTGCTGACGATCTGCCCGATAACTTGCGCGGTCTACGCAGCGAGCTTGAAAAAGCCATTCCGCACGGTCGCAGTAAAACCCGTGGACGCGGTTCACACCGAGATGTTGGCGCGTGGTCAAATCCTGATGACTCAGTGAAAGAGGGTTGGAGCACGCTGGTTGATGACTTTAACTATATCACTCAAAAGCACCCTAAGCTTAAAAACACCAATAACTTGATGCATCTAGGAACGCTGGGTACCGGCAACCACTTTGTCGAGGTGTGCTTAGATGAGACCAATCAGGTGTGGATTATGCTGCACTCCGGCTCTCGCGGGGTGGGTAACGCTATTGGTCGCTACTTTATTGAGCTGGCGCGGGAGGATATGCGTAAGTGGTCGATCAACTTACCGGATAAGGATTTGGCGTATCTTGCTGAAGGTACTCAGTACTTTGACGACTACTGGTTTGCGGTGGGCTGGGCACAGCGCTTTGCTTTTAAAAACCGTGAAATCATGATGGAAAATGCCATTAAAGCATTGCGAAAAGTAGTCACCAAGCCCTTTAATGCCAAAAGAAAAGCGGTGAACTGTCACCATAACTATGTCGATAAAGAAGAGCATTTTGGCGAGGAAGTATTCGTTACTCGTAAAGGCGCAGTGCGGGCGCGGGTTGGTGAATACGGTATTATCCCGGGTTCAATGGGCGCTAAATCCTTTATCGTCCGCGGCAAAGGTAATGCAGAGTCGTTCCACTCTTGCTCGCATGGTGCAGGTCGTATCATGTCTCGTACTGAGGCCAAAAAGACCTTTACCATCAAAGATCAAATCGCTCAAACCGAAGGCGTAGAATGCCGCAAAGACGCCGCGGTGATTGATGAGATTCCAGCAGCTTATAAAGATATCGAAGATGTGATGGCCGCGCAAAGTGATTTGGTCGATGTGGTACATACACTGCGTCAGGTGGTTTGTGTGAAAGGGTGAGATACGTTAATAAAAGGTTTGGGATGAGAAGCACGTCTTAGCCCTCGCTCACCCTCGCACAAAAGCAAACATTAGCACACCGTTACTCAATTCATAGTGAGCCGTGATATTATAGGCCTATAATATCGGCGACAGATAAATAGGCAAAAGACCTTATCTGTGCCGTAATGATTTTTAGTATCTAATATATATCTATCTATAGTTGAGCGTTGCTATGCCCCAATCTCGTACCAATCTTAATCCTGAACCTAAAACCAGCTCCCCTTATTTAGTAGGAGTTTTACTGCGTTACAGTACCTTTGCAGCGGCAATCTTGCTATTTTTAGCAGGATTATTACTGATGAATTGGTGGCTAATCGTTATCGGTGGTTTGGCGGTTGCTGTAGGGATTTATGATTTAATCCAATCGAAGCATTCCATATTGAATAACTATCCTATTGCCGGGCATATTCGCTATATCCTTGAGGATTTTCGTCCTGAGATTCGTCAATACTTGCTAGAAGATGATAAGGAACAAGTACCGTTTTCACGTCAGCAGCGTGCACTGGTTTATCAACGCGCAAAAAATGTCAGTGATACCAACGCTTTTGGTACTCTTGAAAATTTATATAGCCATGGTAAAGAGTGGTTTTTGCAGTCCGCTATTAGTGAGCCTTTAGACACGCAAGACTTTCGTATTATTGTTGGCGGTGAACGCTGTGAGCAGCCTTATAATATGTCGGTATTTAATATATCAGCGATGAGCTTTGGTAGTCTATCTGCCAATGCCATTATGGCGCTCAACCAAGGTGCAAAAATGGGCGGCTTCACTCACGACACCGGTGAAGGCGCTATTAGCCCTTATCATCGTAAGTTTGGTGGGGATTTGATTTGGGAGCTGGGTACCGGATATTTTGGTTGCCGCGACGCCGTCGGTAATTTTGATCCGCAGTCTTTTGCAGAAAAAGCCGTTGACCCCCAAGTTAAAATGATTGAGATTAAACTCTCTCAAGGGGCAAAACCAGGTAAAGGCGGTGTACTTCCCACTGAGAAAATTACTCAAGAAATTGCTGAGACTCGTGAAGTCCCAATGGGGCAAGATTGTATTTCACCCTCTTCACATACCGCCTTTAGTACCCCTCGTGAACTGGTTGCATTTTGGCAGCAGCTGCGTGAACTATCAGGTGGTAAACCCGTTGGTTTTAAGCTCTGTATCGGGCAGCCGTGGCAGTTTATGGCCATTGTCAAAGCCATGATTGAGGCGGACAATTATCCTGATTTTATTGTGGTCGATGGCGCTGAAGGCGGTACAGGAGCCGCACCCGTTGAGTTTATGGATAACGTAGGTATGCCTATGGTTGATGGGTTTTTACTCGTCCACAACACCTTAGTTGGCGCCGGTATTCGCGATAAGATCAAGATTGGGGTAAGTGGTAAGATTGTCTCTGGCTTTGATATTGCACGCATGATTGCTTTAGGTGCCGACTGGTGTAATTCAGCACGCGGATTTATGTTTGCAGTAGGCTGTATTCAGTCGCGCTCGTGCCATACCAACACCTGCCCTACTGGCGTTGCCACCCAAGACCCTTATCGCCAAAAAGCGCTCGATGTGCCTAGCAAAGCTGAGAGAGTCGCCAGCTTTCATAAAAACACCCTAAATTCCCTCTCCAGTATTGTAGGTGCGGTGGGGTTAGAGCATCCAAGCCAATTGCAACCTTACCATATCGCCAGGCGTTTAGATGATGGACAGATAAAATTGTTATCAAAGTTCTATTATTTTGCTGATAAAGGCGCTCTACTCGACAACCATGCACGTGCCGATGTCTTTAATCAGATGTGGGTTATGGCAGATCCTGAGAGCTTCTTGCCTGATAATGATGCGTTAATTGCTTACAATAAAGACTCGCGTGACAAAGGTAAAGAGACCAATGCGCCGACAGAGATTACCGATAGTAATACTATCGATACTGCGGATGGCGGTAGATTGATTGGTAACGTCAATAACACTTTTCGTAATTTGCCAGGTTCAACCGACTAAGCATTAATGGCCTCTGCATAATAAGATATGGTCAAACTTCCCTTTATTATAGAAGATAAGTTATTCATGACTCAGGGTTTTTTATTAATGACAGGTATCGCAGTTTTGAGCCTTGCTCTAAGTGCCTGTCAACCAACTCCATCAAATACTACAGATGCAATGGCTCAGGAGTGGTCTTGTCAGACACTAGACTCGCCTTTTTCTTATGACGTCTGTGGTGTAGATACGCAAGTATTAGCTGGTGATGATTACTCATTACGGCTGTTTTGGCAATCATCTGAAAACGCCAAAACACTGCTGACTTTTGATAATCTGCTAAATAGTTTATCAGAGCCGCAAACTCTTGCCTTTGCGATGAATGCCGGTATGTATAATGAGCGCTACGCCCCTATTGGCTATACGGTTATTGAGGGTGAAGAAATTCGTGCCTTGAACCTCAATGAGGGCGGCGGTAATTTCCACTTATCGCCCAATGGCGTTATGTGGTGGGATAAAGAAAACAATGTTCAAATCAGTGAAAGTAATGCTCTGAGCGCACAGCTTAAAAATGGTGAAGCTGAACCTTGGTATGCGACCCAATCAGGACCGATGTTAGTCATTGATGGCGCTATTCATCCTAAATTTAACCCCGATAGCTCCTCGCTTAAGTTTCGTAATGGTGTGGGAGTTTGCGACGATGGACGCCTGCAATTTGTCAATAGTAACCAGCCTGTAAGCTTTTACCAATTTGCTTCATTATTTAAAGACGATTTGAGCTGCCCAAATGCCTTATTTTTAGATGGCGGGATTGCTTCAGCGCTATATGCTCCTAGCATTGATAAGCATGATAAAAAGGAGATGGGAGTAATAATTGGGTTGGTTAAGACCAAAAAATAGAGGTTTGGTTGGGATGTCTTTATAGATCGTCTGCTGATCTTTTTTGTATTTGACGTATCTGTATCACTAACTTGAGCCAATCTTGATGTAAAAAGGCCTTATAAAACTTTATTTTCAGTGAAATTTTGCGATTATAAAACCAATCTGACTGCATCTTTTGCAAATGCTGCTGTACCTCAGGGATAACATAATCTTCATGAAACTCTTGCCAGACCGACGGTGTAGGCGCTAATAAGTTGCTCATACACACAGGAGCGACTTCGCAAAATAAAATTTGCTCTACTTCATTGATAGTTAGATGGGCCACTCGTTTGGCTATACATTCGTGATCTATTTTATTATCAACGAACAAATCTGATAACGCCATCCATACTTCTTTTGTTTCGCTCAAGCTTCTCATGCTCTGGTCTCAGTTACGCATTATTTAACCATGCTGTCCTTAGAAACTAGCACATCTATACGCCCGCTAACAGTTAAACTTTGCTATAATAGCGCCAATTTTTATACCAACACCTCCTAATTTAATCCAAATTATATCAATTGATTGAGAGACCATTATGGGTTTTAACTGCGGCATCGTCGGCCTACCAAACGTGGGTAAATCCACTTTATTTAATGCTTTGACCAAAGCGGGAATCGCCGCTGAAAACTTTCCCTTTTGTACCAAAGATCCCAATACTGGCATCGTACCCGTACCCGATCCACGTCTGAAACAATTGGCTGACATCGTCAAACCTGAACGCGTATTACCTACCACTATGGAGTTTGTCGATATCGCCGGTCTCGTCGCTGGGGCTTCAAAAGGTGAAGGCATGGGTAACCAGTTCTTAGCCAACATCCGTGAGACTGACGCTATCGCTCATGTAGTGCGCTGCTTCGATGATGACAACGTGGTGCACGTCGATGGCCGCGTCAGCCCCATTGATGATATCGAAACCATCAATACCGAGCTGGCCTTAGCTGATTTAGAAGCCGTTGAGCGTGCCATATTTAACTTGAATAAAAAAGCCAAAGGCGGTGATAAAGACGCCCAAGCTATGTTGGATGTGTTCAAAAAAATCGAGCCGTTACTAGCCGAAGGTAAAGCCGCCCGTGCTGCTAATCTTGATGATGATGAGAAAAAGCTCATTAGAAGCTATGGCCTAATTACCCTTAAGCCTACCATGTATATCGCTAACGTCAGTGAAGATGGTTTTGAGAACAACCCCTATTTGGATGCCGTCCGTGACTATGCGACGGGTGATGAGTCCATCGTTATCGCTCTATGTAATCAAATTGAATCTGAGATTGCCCAGCTTGATGAAGATGATAAAAAAGACTTCTTAGAAGATATGGGTATGGAAGAAGCCGGACTAGATCAAGTCATTCGTGGTGGTTATGATTTGCTTGATATGCAGACTTACTTTACCGCTGGCGTCAAAGAAGTACGCGCTTGGACCGTTGAAGTTGGCGCAACCGCTCCACAAGCGGCAGGCGTCATTCATACCGATTTTGAGCGCGGCTTTATTCGTGCCGAAGTGATTGCTTATGATGATTTTATCGAATATAACGGCGAAAAAGGCGCAGCGGCAGCGGGTAAAATGCGTCTAGAGGGCAAAACTTATATCGTACAAGACGGCGATGTGATGCATTTTAGATTTAATGTTTAAGTAGCACTGATTACTATCTATGTACCTATGATGCTACCTAACTGTTAATTTAAAACCTCTAGTAGCAATACGAACCCTATTAAAAGTCAGCCTTAGTGCTGGCTTTTTTATTATACTATAGTCAGTTGAAAGTAAAGAGTCAGTTAAAAGTAGAGCTTCAAACGTGCTGCTGGTATTCATTCTGATAACAAGTTTAAGCTATGAAAATAATAATAATTAAAAATTAGGGGCCGCATCTTATGAATATTTATACTAATAATTATGCTAATAAACCCGCTAGTGCTGGCGACCATTGGGCACGTTTGTTTAATGCCCAACGTTTGGGTAGTGATAAACTGCCAGCGATGCTAGACAGTGCCCGCACCTCTTTTCATAAAGACTATGATCGCTTAGTGTTTTCGCACTCGTTTCGTCAACTCAATCAAAAAACCCAAGTCCATCCCTTAACCAATCAGTTGGGTATTCATACCCGCTTGACCCATTCGCTAGAGGTTTCTTGTATCGGGCGCTCATTAGGTATGATGGCGGCAGAAAAGCTCCATGATAAATTACCCAACGGCTTGCCAGCTGGTGTGACTCCTGCTGATGTTGGGGTCATTGTCCAAGCCGCTTGTCTGGCCCATGATATTGGTAACCCACCTTTTGGTCATGCCGGAGAATATGCGATTCGTGATTGGTTTTTGCATCCTGAACGTCAAACGATATTGCCGCATTTAACCCCTAATGAGCGCTTGGATGTACTTGCTTACGAAGGTAATGCCCAAGGTTTTCGCCTGCTTACTCGTAACGAGCACCACCCTGATGCTGGCGGTATGCGCCTAACTTGTGCCACTCTGGGTGCATTTATGAAATATCCTTGGCTTGCCACTCACAGTAATACTGTCGCTAGCGATAACTTGCGCACTGGCAATGTGCAAAAATTTGGCTGCTTTTATAGCGAAGCGACGCAATTAGAGCAACTGGCTGACTGTTTGCAGCTGCCGCGCTCAAAGCAACACGATGGTTTTGCCCGTCATCCCTTAGCCTATTTATTAGAAGCCGCCGATGATATTTGCTATGCGCTTATAGACCTAGAAGATGGTATTCATCTGGGTATGCTCAGCTATCCAGATGTGGCGGCGATATTTTATCAGCTGATTGGCGAGAGTCCTGCTACCCTTGTGCTACCACCGCAAGTATCAGTTCGACAACAGCTCGCATCATTACGGGCACGGGCTATGATGCGGCTGGTAAACACCGTCACCGATGCTTTTGTTGCTAATAGTGATACCATGCTAGCAGGGACTTTGGAGGGTAGTTTATTTGCTCACTGTGAACCTACGGTGAAAAGCGGCATCAACCAAGCCAAACAATTGGCACGCGAGCAGATCTTTAATCATCCTAGTAAAGTACGGATGGAGCTGATGGCCAATCAATGCTTACATCGACTGCTGGATGCCTTTATGCCATTAGCTTGGACTGCACTTGCTAGCTCGCCGAAACCCTTTGAGCAGCAGCGTTTATTAAGCTTGCTACAACCGCATCTGGAGGAGCATCGGCGGCAATTATCAGATAATATTTATCACAATATTTTAAATATTTTGGACTTTATTACCGGTATGAATGACCACGAAGCCTATCGACTGGCACAAGAATTACAAGGTCATTGGGGAACAATCATATAAACAGCACCGTGTATGAACACTTATAGTCAATTAAAAATAAAACGCTTATAGATTTAGACGCGCTACAAACGCTATCTAAGTTTGAGCATTAATTTTTATAATTAAGTTTTATTCGTAATTTTGTGTTGAAATGAGTATCATGAGCCTTTATCAGCTAATTTTGAAATATTATGAGCAGTCGCGAACAAAAGAAACTTCAAACTCGGCACGCCTTTTTTAATGCAGTGCTTGACCTATGCATGATGGGACAGTCTTTTAGCTCTATTAGCTTGAGGCAAGTGACCCGCGAAGTTGGCGTGGTGCCTACAGCCTTTTATCGACATTTTGACGATATGGAGTCGCTAGGCGAGGCTTTGGTATTTGAAGAATTGGGCAGTACACTGGCGGCCTTGAGTGACAACTTACAAATTGGACGCCGGCGTAGTTTTGATCGACAAATTGCTAAGAGCATTCACCTATTTCTACGTACGGTCAGTGCTAAACCGCGTTATTGGCAGTTTTTGGTCAGTGAGCGTTACGGCGGTTCAGAATCGGTGCGTAAAGCCATCAATCATTTGATCAAGACCAACAGTCAGAGCTTGGCAGAGGATTTAGTATTGCAGCCAGCATTTGCTCACATCAACGATTATGATCGCCGGTTATTGGCTGAAGCTGGGGTCAATATGTTCTTTTCTTGGATAGTTGATTGGTTAGAGCTGACTTACTCTGAGGCGCATGACGATGAAGTTGATTTGGCCGATATTGAAGAAAAAAAGCAATTGATGCTGCACAACTGTACTCGGCAAGCACAAATGCTATTTTATGGCGCATATAACTGGAAATCTAGCGAAGAGACCCGTCTTAGCGATGAGTAACGCATTAGCCAGAAAGTTTCGTTGCAGCCCGCTTTATCATTCCAGCCTTTTTATAAGTACTTATTATAAAGTCCTAGAAACTGTTTAGAAATTGGGCCGAAATGCCCATAAGCGCTGATTAATAACCTTAACTTCCTTCAGTTGTTGCGCATCATTATTGCCGTCATTATTATTAGCAGTGTTATCTACATCGTTGTTAACATTGGCAGCAGCGGTTTTACCAATCAATACCGTAGCAAAACGCTGCTTGGCTGCGCCCAAAGCGGTGCTATCGGTAGCGGTAATAAGCGCCATAAAAGCTTGGCTATCTACCGCTAATAATGGGCTAATAAGCTGGCGCTGCTCCTCACTAACGCTACTTAACCCCGGCAGCTCCCATAGGTTATCAATAGATTCTAATACTTGCTGGCTACGCCAATCCGTTAAGGGTTGTAGCTGTTCAACATCCATATCTTCGACTAATGCAGCCAGCAAGGTCGGACTTGCTGTATTCACATTTATAGGTAAGTAATAAGGTACTGCGGTGATATAAGGCCGTAGCGTCGCTAAAGTATTTGCATCTACAGCGCTTAGCTCTTGCAATTGCTCAATACTAATAAAGGGCTGATTGGCAAGCTTACTGTCTGCCCTATTACTGGTTTGAGCATAAACTACCGTCTCATCGCCGCCATCGTTATAAACCTCTCTATCAGCATCCTGCCAATCCAGTATGGCTATTGCTATCTCAGGTTCTAATTGTAGCTGGGATAATAAGCGCTGCAATACCGCTAAGGCTACTCCATCCACCTTGCCATCATGGTAGAGGTTGTTAATATTAAAACGGCTGGCTTCATCTCTTATCTCAGCGGTGACGCTATGACCACTTAAAGTATAAGGTGGTAACGGCTGCGCCCAAATATCTTGAGCGCTATCGGTGTCGTTGAGATTATTATCCGCACGAATAGCCATCATAGCTAACTGCTGACCAGCATCGATAGCTTGCAGCAATTGATCTTGGCTGAATAGTAGACCACTGCGGCGAATAGCCACCTTTTGACTGGCCAGCATGGCGCCTGCCACTACGGTAATACTGACCACTAATAATAAAATGGTCAATAGCGCTACTCCGCGCTGGGAGTTTGCTGTTATGGGCATCAACACCAACTCCTCTTATTATTGAGCATTAGGCAGACTAGCAGAATTATTAGATGTATTGTCGCCGGCGTTAGCGTTGCTGTTGCTGCTAACCAGCTTTGCTTCAGGAGTAAGGGCAAACTGCCAAGTGATCGGCATATCTTGATAAGTAAAGCTTATGCCTATCCCTTCTGGCAATAGCACAACCTTAGGTTGATTATCTGCATTATTAGTAGCAACATCTATTTTATTATTCAGGCTATCAGGATTGGGAAATTTTGCGCTGAGCTCAGGTAGATAGGCTTGCCAGCGCCCTGCTGTGACTCCATCGAGCAAGACACTATCAAGACTGACGTTACTAGGACTGTCTTGGATGTGATGATATTGACGGCGAAGCAAACGCTGCTCGGCAAAGATATAATCGATCCGCTGGATGCTAGGGCTGGTTTGATAACGTGGGTCTGGATCAGCAAAACGTACAAAGCTTATTTTTTCACCATTTAAGCTCATAAACGGCTCAGGAGTGAGATCTGGTTTATTAGATTGGTCATTACTGTTGTTGTTATTGTTATTATTGTTATTATTGTTGCTAGCATTAGTACTAGCAGCAGCCTTATCCACCTGCATACTAGCCTGCAAATTCGGCGCTGGATAAGCGATAATCTGACCCATATCTTGCTGTAATTGCAGATAAGCATATTGTAGAATGGCTAAGTTATCCGCATGCAGCTGCGCACGCTCTCGCGCACGATTAACACTATCAAAGACTTGCCAGCCCGCCACTGCTAGCATAGCGAATATCGCCATCGCTACCATCAGCTCAAGCAAAGTAAAGCCCTGCTGCCGCCTCACAGCTGACCGCCCATTTGATTCAAATCCAAGCTAGTAGGCTGCTGCTTATCATCGCTCAATAGGATGTCGATATCGGTTACTACTGCTCGAGGTTGACCATCAATGATAGGCGCAACCGCAATATTGACCTGCCTTAGAGCTGGCGTCAAAGACTGCTCGGTGCTCATAGTGATCTGCCAATCGCGGCCTTGAGCATTCACGCTTTGGGTACGATTGGTGGTCAAAAAGGTTTGTTGCATACGTAGCTCAGCCGCCGCGTTTTGGGCGACGAAATGCGCTAACGTTCGGGTTCTTAAAGTGTCGACTGAATTGAGATAAGCGCTACTGGCACGGCTAGCTGCTACGGCCACCACGGCTAGTATAGCTAAGGCTACCATAACCTCGATAAGCGTAAAACCGCCTTCACGATTTGATAAACGCTTGCTTACTTTAGGATGACGTTTTAGCTTAAGCGAGTCAGTCATGGGCTATAATCCTTGCCCAATACTTATGCTGCCATCGGGCATGATGGTAATCACTTCTCCAACCAAGCGTGAATTATGGCGCACCTCAATAGTCACAGGTGCCGCTTGTCCGGTGCCAAACCATAACACTTGCGGCACGCTTTGACGCTGAAACCAAGGCTGTAAAACCTGAGTTTGATCTGCACCATAACTATTGCCAGTATCTAAGCTTTGAATATCCAGACTGACGCCACTAGGCAGCGCTGGCAAAGTGACTTCGGACTCCAAATCCCAGCTTGGCAGTGGCACATCATTAGCATTAGAAGCGGAGAAGCCTGCTATACCTGCTGATAGCTCCATAGCGTTTTTGGGTGAGATATCACTATTATTAGGACTATTAGCTGAAGCTGAGGTTTGACTTTGATAGTCAATATAGGGATTTGATAAAGTGACAATAACTGGCGCTACTTGACCTTGATTATCCGCTTGCAAGCTCAGTCCCATTGGCTGCATCCGCTCAGCAGATAACAGTCTGACATAACTAAGCGAATCAATGAGATGCTCATAAAAAGCGCGGTTTTTACGCGAGTCGCTACTGCCCACTGACAGGCTCATCATCCCGGCAAATATAGATAATATAACCACAACCACCACAATCTCGACTAAGGTGAAGCCCGATTGAGATCGATGAGGTATTGACGGTGAGCCTTGATAGCTGCCCGAAACACCAGACGCTAAGCTGGACAGAGCTTTAACAGTGACTGGCATAACACACCTACTTTGTACACCTACTGTTTATGGGCTACTCACCTGTAGAGGCAAATGATGATATAAGCACAAAGCGATCATTAATAATTAGTATTACGATGCTCTTCTGATTCCGTATCGATTTGTTCGACCAGCTCTTGAGTATCTTCTTCTAACACTGATTTGTCAGCATCCTTATGCGGATAATGGCTGGGCAGCTCAAGCATCTGACGGACTAAAGCATACCGTAAAGTGTCGCGGCGACCAAGATAACGCTGATAAAAGCTGGAATTTAATAAGCCGGCCCCGCCTTGACCCATCGCCCAAATAGAGGACAAATAATCGCGCGTACTCATGCCACTTTGCTCATCATTTAAATAAGCACCGATGATGTCGATCAAGCGTTTCATCCGCTGACGACGAATATCATACAGCTCACCAAACAAGCGATTTAGACCTGTTGCCGAAGCAGCAAGACGCTCTTCAATTTGGTTGAGTAACATCGCCTTTTGGGGATTGAGCAATTGCTGAAAGATCATGCGGGCAATCCCTGCCGACGAGCTATCCTCAATACAGTTAATCTTAAAAAGCTGCTCTTCATAACGAATAATTATCCGCAGATAAAGCTCATCTTTACTAGAAAAATGCTTGTACAGGGTACCTTTAGCCAAATCCAGCTGGTCTGCTAAACTGTCCAAAGTAATATCACCGTCGCCTGACTCCAGCAACAACTGTTCAGCCATCGCTAAGATATTTTCTTCCCGCACTTTGAACTGGTGTTGACGACTCATAATTGCTCCTAAAACCTAATAAGACTATGCATACAGTCATCAGGAAACAGTTGCTGCGTCGACTATGGCGACCCTATAACTATAATAATGCTTTGTCTACTGATGCTATGCGTAATGACGGTATATCAGCCGTGCTTAGTTATAAGCTAATAATAAATAGCAAATAATTAAGCGTCCTTATTAAATGACTGACTGGTCATAGCATAACGATTTTAATAGTATTGTGCTAGTAAATTTACAAAGTTTTTTGCAGTCAATTCGCCAACCTCTTGAGCACTGCAATCGTACATATCAGCAATAAATTGAGCCACATAGGGAACATAAGCCGGCTCATTGGGTCGACCACGTTTGGGTACGGGCGCTAGATAAGGGCTATCGGTTTCGATAAGTAGACGGTCTCTAGGCATTTTCTGCGCAGCTTCTTGAATCATTTTGGCACTCTTAAAGCTGACGATGCCTGAGAATGAGACATAAAACCCCAAGTCCAGCGCTCGCTTGGCCGTCTCCCAATCCTCGGTAAAGCAGTGAATAATGCCGTGTTCAGCGCCTTCCGCTTTTAAGATATCAATGGTGTCTTTTTTGGCTTCACGCATGTGTACGACCAGCGGCTTTTTGAGCTGCTGGCTGGCATGAATATGGCGCGCAAAGCTCTCGCGCTGCTCATGGGCATTTTCGGTTGACCAGTAATAATCCAGCCCCGTCTCCCCTATCGCCCATACATGATCAGGGCGCGCTGTTTCTACCAAACGCTCTACCGTCGCTGATTGCAACACCTCGATATCCTCACAGGGATGAATACCCACGCTCATCCCTAAATTCAGCTGCTCATCGCTATAAGTATCAACGATGTTACTAATCTCATCATATTCAGCAAAATCGCACATAATCGCCATCGCTCGGTTAACATTGGCAGCCTTCATGGCGTCAATGGCTCCAGACAATTGACCATCATACTTGGTCAAATCGAGGCGGTTTAAGTGGCAATGGGTATCGGTAAACATAAATGCTCTCTTTATCATTAAAATATAAGCTCAATTACTAAATATTGCCCTGCCAGCGAGGTTTTTCAAGGGTAGCGATATTGGTAGCCCCTACCAATAGCACATATAAGCCATTATCTTAAATGATAAGAAATTTTCACGGCGCAAAACTTTAACGGCATAGCAGGCATAAAGGTTTAAAGCTATGAAGCCACTTTAGCCCAAAGGAACCACTCGCATGACCTCTTCCATGCTGGTCACCCCCTCAGCTATGCGCTTGGCACCAGATACGCGTAAGGGCTGTACGCCTTCACGGTAAGCTTGCTGTTTAATGGTGCCCAAATTAGCATCGGCGGCGACCTGTTTTTTGAGCTCATTAGAGAGTGGCATAATCTCATATAAGCCAATGCGCCCTTGATAGCCGGTATGACGACAGTGCTCACAGCCCTGCGCTTTATATATCTGCGCAGGTATTGAGGCGCGCCAAGGCTGCACCAGCTCTTGCCACTGAAGCGCTATCTCACTGTCTTCGGTGACTTTTAGCGCTTGTTTGCAATGCGGGCACAGCGTCCGCAATAGCCGCTGAGCCATTACGCCCAAGATACTCGCCGAGGTCAAAAAAGGCTGTACACCCAAATCGTGTAGCCGGGTCAAGGCGCTGGGCGCATCATTGGTATGCAAAGTTGAGAGCACCAAATGCCCAGTAAGCGAGGCTTGCACGGCCATATTAGCAGTCTCTGTATCACGAATCTCACCGACCATGATAATGTCAGGGTCTTGACGCATCAGCGAGCGAATGCTGTCAGCAAAGTGCAGATCAATACCAATATTGACCTGCATCTGATTAAAGGCCGGCTCAATCATCTCAATCGGATCTTCAATAGTACAAACATTGACCTCTTCGGTGGCAAGCTGCTTGAGCGTACTATATAAAGTAGTGGTTTTACCCGATCCAGTCGGACCGGTGACCAGAATAATGCCATTGGGTTTGGCAGTCAGCTCATGCCAAGTCGCTAGCTGCTTACCCGACAGCCCTAACTGTGCAAATGAGCGCACCAGCACTTCTGGATCAAATACGCGCATCACGAGCTTTTCACCAAAAGCGGTTGGCAGTGTCGACAGACGCAGCTCAGTCTCAAGCCCTTTAGGTGTACGGGTTTTGAGGCGACCATCTTGCGGTTTACGCCTCTCTGATACATTGAGCCGACCAAGGATTTTGATACGGGCGGTCACGGCGACCATAATAGCTAATGGCATCTCGTACACCGTATGCAGCACGCCATCGATGCGAAAACGTACTTTGCCAGTCTCACGCCTTGGCTCCAGATGAATATCGCTGGCACGCTGCTCAAAGGCATATTGCAGCAGCCAATCGACCACTTTTACAATATGCTGGTCATTGGCATCCGGATTGGTATTGTCGCCCAGCTGCAATAAGGCTTCGACATTGGTGACATCAGCGGCGGCGCGTTTATGCAAACTGTTGGCACCCGCAATCGCTTGGGTCACTTGATAAAACTCTTGGCGATAGCGCTTGATCTGCTCAGGGCTGATATAGACGGTACGATAAGTTTTAGACTTAATAATTTTTTCGATATTAGCGTGCCAATCATTATAAAAAGGCTGGTCGGTACCAATAACGACTTCTTCCGCTGTGACTTCAATCGGCAGAATATGCTGGGAGCGCGCATACTCAAAAGACATCAGGTCGGTCACTGCTGGTACATCGACCTTTAGCGGATCGATACGCACTAGTGGCATCTCAGCTTTAGCCGCCAGCCATTGATTAAGCAGGCTCAAAGTTAACTTATTGTCTTTATTAACAGACTCAGAGGGTAAGCGGCTATCAAGCAATCCAAACTCGCTAATAACCACCAGCGGATGTTGAGCTGGATCTCGGCGGCTGGTCAATACCAGATTATAACTGCGCTGATCAATCCATTTATCCGCTAATAGCTCATCAAGACACCAGCGCAAATCGATTACTAATGAGAACTTTGGAGCGGACATATCTCTCTTCTTATATGATTGATTATTGGGTAAAAATATTCATTAATCGTGAGGTTAGCGCAGCGTAATCCCCATTTAAACTTGACTACTCGACTTCTAGCATCGCCGTTATTTGTAGCTCGCCAAGCTCCGACTGCTCAAAGCTCACATCTACCGACTTATAACGCATGGTAAACGCTTTATTCACTACTTGACGCTGATAAGCAGGACGCGGATCTTGTGCAATCAAAGCTTTAATATAATCGATATCAGAGGCGAGGAGTTGTTTTTGTACTTTATGAACCAAAACTGAAGCTGGAACCGTCTGTTTTTTCTTATCCTTTGTATTAATAGAAGCTTGGGCAGCAATGATGTGCTCAAACTGCCGTTGCGCATGCTCATTTATAGTCACCGTTAATGAAGCCGGCGCTGCTGGCGCAAAACCATCGTTCACATTCGCCAGCGCATCGCTATAGCTAATATAAGGCTTAATATCAATGATGGGCGTCCCATCTACCATATCAGCCCCGCTCAAGGTTAATAATACCCGCCCTTCAATGACTTCGATACCTTCGAGTTTTACTACCGACAGACCCAATCCCGACGGACGATACATACTGCGACTGGCAAACACGCCGACCTTTTGATTACCACCTAGCCTTGGGGGGCGCACCTGCGCTCGAAAGTTGCTATCAGCTCGATTTGCCTGACACTCTTTAGCCAAATAGTTATGATGAAACTGCCAACTGACCCAAATATGGCTAAAAGCTTCTAAGCCTACAAATGCCAGCGGCGTATCATAAGGCGCTACCATTTCAATCACACTGCTGAGGGCTATTAGGTTTGGTTGTCTTGGCGTACCAAATTTTTGACTGAGCGGTGCCCGATGATAACCGATAATGGGCGCACTATGAGGTTGAGCTAAATCAAGGCTTGGATGGCAAGGCTGATTTGGGGACGAGCTGTGATCAGGCATATCTGTATTCCAACAATGAAAAGGTCGCTGATGAGTACGCTGCAACTAACAGGGCTTTATTATAAAATATTATTTACTAACGATATTCTATTTTATCATGCCACCTAAACCTGGCTTAGCGGACTTTTATTTTAAAGTTTGTTATCATAGCCAAGATTATTTGTTGAGAAAAACTTGCATTGCCATTACAGCGGTTATATAGCAGTTGATTATTGTTCTTAAGCCTCCATCATTATGGATACTAACTTCAGAACTAAAACTGATAAATCACGCTGATAAACCGTACGAATGCTTTATTTATGCTATAAATCACCAAAGCAACCTATTCCAATAAAGCTAAAACGATCATTAAGTTTTAGCTATTTTAACCTTAATAATGACACTCATAATCACTAATTAACGAGGACTTTATGTCAAAACTTCGCACTGAAACGGTCACCGAGGTCCATCACTGGAATGACTCTCTATTTAGTATAAAAACCACCCGTGATGATGGCCTGCGTTTTCGTAATGGTGAGTTTGCCATGATTGGTCTGGTGGTGGATGGTCGTCCACTGCTGCGTGCTTACTCGATTGCCAGTCCTAATTACGAAGAGCATTTAGAGTTCTTTTCGATCAAGGTGCAAGATGGTCCTTTAACTTCACGTCTGCAACATATCAAAGTTGGTGACGAGCTGCTGGTCAGTAAAAAGCCTACGGGCACGCTAGTGATGGATGATTTATTACCGGGTAAACATCTATATATGCTCTCCACCGGTACAGGGCTGGCACCGTTCTTGGCTTTATCTCGTGATCCCGAAGTTTATGAGCGTTTTGAAAAAGTTATCTTGGTCCACGGTGTACGTCACGCCGAAGATTTGGCTTATCGCGAGATGTTCGAAAATGAGCTGCCCAACGATGAGATATTTGGTGAATGGTGCCGTGAAAAGTTCATTTACTATCCTACGGTTACCCGTGAGGACTTTAGAAACACTGGGCGCGTGACTGATCTTATGAAATCCGGTAAGCTCTTTGAAGATATTGGCTTACCACCGATAAATAAAGACGATGATAGAGTTATGATCTGCGGTAGCATGCCTTTCAACGCCGATGTTTCAGCTATTTTAGACGACTTTGGCCTAACGGTCTCCCCGCGCATGGGTGTACAAGCAGATTATGTGGTTGAGCGTGCCTTTGTCGGTTAAACAACAGGTCGGTTAAAAAACAGCCTAAATGAAAAGCAGGCTAATAAAAATGGGCTAAAGAGTAATTATAATAAATAATTCTTGACGGCTAATAATAGCCTGTTATAATACGCAGCCTATACAGTTAACCCTGTAGCCCAATTCGATAAAGCTTTATAAAATAAGCATTATCACCTAACATGCCAGTGTGATGGAATTGGTAGACATGACGGATTCAAAATCCGTTGCCTTTAAAAGCGTGTCGGTTCGAGTCCGACCACTGGTACCACTATACGAAACCCTTACAGTCTATAGATTGTGAGGGTTTTTTATTGCGTGAATTATTTATAAATTGGTCGAGTAATAACAGCGTAAAATAAAATTTTGATACTATCTTGATACTTTAATACATCTGCATGTTCACGTATTATAGTGCTATTAATATAATAACTGCGGCGTGACGGATGAATTATGAAAGTTAAGCTTAGTAAGAAGTTTATCGATTCAGTTGCATATGCTTCAAATGGTACAGACATCTACATGGATGAAGTATTAACGGGTTTTGCACTTCGTGTGGGTAAGCAATCTAAGAGATACACGCTTCATAAACGCATCAATGGTAAGCTCTATCGTGACGAAGTTGAAGAAACACATCTAATCACTTTGACTGAAGCTCGTGAAAAAGCGAGCACGATGATGGTCAACATAAAAAAGGGACTTGATGTTTACGATGGTTATCACGCTACTCCAAAGTTAAAAGACATTCAAGATTCTGATATACCAACACTTAATGAAGCATATACCTACTTTAAATCTATGAAGCCAAATCTTGCCAGCCGTACTATTGAAACTTATGATCAGCAAATACTTGGTCGACTCGATGACTGGCTTGATATATCGTTAAACGATATAACTAAAACTATGATAAGTGAAAAACATAAGGAAATCAGCAAATCTAGTCCAGCTCAAGCGAATGCTACTATGCGAGCTCTTCGATCAGTATGGAATTATTGTCAAGATAGCTTCTTAGATGACGATGAGGAGTACATAATAAAGGATCAACCCATTCGAATACTGAATGCCAAAAATGATTGGAACAAAATTAAACCTAGAACTAGACATGTCGAGGAAGAATACCTTGGTACATATTTTCAAACTCTAATTAAACATAGAGATGGTAGCTCTTTCAAGCAGGCACCTTATAGTAATAATGCCCGTGACATCCTATTACTGTTTATGTTTACTGGTGTCCGTTTAAACGAAGCGCAGACACTAAGATGGGAAGATGTAGATCTTGACGCTGCTCGTATCGTTTTTAAAGCCACTAAAAATGGTTCTGATTACCATATGCCTACTGGAAAAATACTTCAAGCCATACTTAGTGAACGCTATAGATTGAGCAATGGAGAGCGTTGGGTATTTCCGAGTGATTTGAAAAGAAATAGCGACCACGTTAAAGATTTGAGCGGTAGTTATCATTCAATATCAAACAAAGCTGGCTTGCACATTACGCCTCACGATTTGCGTCGTACATTTGGCACTGTCGCTAATAGTCTTAATGTAACCTATCCAGTGTTAAAGAGACTGCTCAATCATCGTGAGGCTAAATCTAGTGATGATGTGACACTACATTACATACAGGTATCACAGCGACAATTACGTGAAGCTTTAGATGAGATTGAAGCTTTTTATTGCAAGCATATAGGAATGACTCAAGATGAGGTGATTAAGAGTCTCTTACAGACATAACTTCATATAATTTTTTAAAGTTCTGTACAACTAACTAATCGATAGAACATGTAATGACATTTTGATTAGGAGACATACTATGGGTATCAAACTTGAATTTGGTATGACACAGAATAGTAGAGATCAAAAAATCTGTGTTGATTATTGGGCATATGATCATAAGGAGGATTATCTTGAACATGTACAAATGATATGTCAGAAATATAGAATCAGCTCAAATCTATTGTTTGAGACGATTGCTCAATGTTACGCTTGTTTAGATGATGTGCTCTGTGAGTACTGTGCAAGTGCTTGCCCGGTAGAGATGCCAGCAGATATCCTATATATGCGTGCTCAAGATAGTTGGTGTTGTATGGTTTGCAAAAACGCAGTATGGCAAAAGGATTACGTTTGATTGCTTTCAAACTTATATAGTAATTATTGCAAAATCTACAGTAGTAAATTACATTATATGATTTTTTATAAACAATCATATATGCCAATTATTCTGATTAAACTGGTTCACTATCTCTAGTAACCCATTTACCAAACTCAAAACTCTCGTTATATTTGATTTTGAAACTGTTGTTTACAAGGTAAACACATTCCGTATTAAGAGTTGTATTCGAAGTATAGAATTTTTCTGTATTAAGACCTAAATGCTTTATAAAAAGCGGCTTAGTGAAAAATTTTTTTAAATAGGTACTATATTGACCATCTCTATCTATGACAAAACCACATTCAACACAAGTGTTGACTATAAAAACTTTGTTAAGTATTTCACTACGCACCTTTTTTATGGGTGAAAAAACATAATTCTTAGAAAAATGTGTATTAATAATTCTAAGCTCTTTATCGCTACAATTTTTTATTTTCTTAGAACGTACTTTATAGTCTTCTTTATATCTCACCTCAGAAATTATCGGATTGGAGTAACCACATTTAGCGCAAGAGTCTTTACTCACCCCTAAAGTCATCTCAGTGATACCGTTGGATTTAAATCTAAACTTTGTAGAGGTGAATCGCTCATAAGGTATAAAAACTAGGCCTTGTGACACCAATCTTTGTATAAAATTCTCTAATGGTAGCGTAATAGGCTTAAATGAACGGTGGTTGTACCGACTACTGTTGCTGTCTAGCTTATTCACGTTATAAATCATATAAGCTTGATTGTCCTGCGTCTTATTTCTATAAATAGAGAATACAGGTATATCTTTCGTACTATAAGCATAATCGCCTGTAATTGCGTTGGTATCTTTAATTGAGCCACTTCTAAGCAACCACGCACACCTTACATCTGATTGAGCATATTTTTCTTGTCTGCATTTTGTTTCTATAAAAGTTTGAGGGCTCCATTGCACTTCAATGGCAATCTTAGCTTTACCTTTTTCTGCGTAGATATCTGCTATCCATTCCTCACCACTAGGGGTAACCCCTCTTTTTTCGACTGCTACATTCCAACCATTTCTATCTAATTCTTTCATAACAAGATATTTGATATGCATGTGTTCGGCAGTTTCACCACCAGTCGAGCAGTTAGAGTCTTTAGGTTTTGTCTTATGGGCGAAGAACTGCGTACCTAGCTTACTTGTCTTTAGTATTGCTCGATTGCCACAGCAAGCCATATTGAAACTGGACGTTTTATCTTCTTTTAACGCTATCCAGTCTTTTAGGCTATACATAAAACTATAGATTTTTTCATCATTCTTTATACAAATAAAAGCCATATTGACCCTTAGTTATTTTGACTTTTGATCTAGCAATACATTCTTATATATATTCATGCTTTATAAGATGATCGCGCATAATTAGGGTTCACCTTCTCCTAAGCCTTTACCTTCGTATCCAGTAAAAACCGCGTGAATTGACTCAAGCGCTTAGGGTCTGATAGTAATTGTTTGGTAATATCTTGATAAGCGTCTTGGCTATCAAAGATGGCGTCTAATGTAGCGTTTGGAAAATCGCCAAGCATCGCTTTATCGGCAGTGTTATTAGCGATCTGCTTCATTACAATTTGATTTTCATTGACTTTATCCCAGATGGTTTGCGAGTAATTAATTAAATCGCTATCGGTCAAATTTTCAGTATCGAATAGCTCATTTAACCTAGCGACTATTTTCGATAGCCAGTCCTCTTGTTTGTCTTTAGCCTTACCAGTACCACCGCTCCCAGGCTTCAGTGGATTGACACTATCTTCTTGCAGTTTGAGGTCTTGCTGACGTAGCTTAGACAAGCGGTAGTGGCTCATAACGATATTACTAAGATCCACCTCTTCATCGTCATCGAGTCTCTCACGTAGCATAGGTTGCAGATGGCGAGCATAGAGACTTAGCTTCTCCAGATCCTTATTATCATAATCGACAATCTGCGACATAAATTCGTACTGACGGGTAAAAGTAGCCAGATCCTTTTTAAAGATCTCAAGCGCGTCTTGCTCTGTCTTATAGCCTTTATAATCGGTTTCGGCATTGGCAATTAGCACAGCATCTGCTGTAGCCTTGCTACGATCAAGCAGTATCTTAGCTTGCGCGGCTTGCGTGCGGGCTTCTTGATAGCGCTTTTGCCAACGCTCAACGGCAGGCTTGCAAATATTGCTAATAGCCGCGTTAGACTTACTCGAAGCATAAAAGGCAATGACCAACTGCTCAACCTCAGCCCAATGAAATATTTTGCTGGCTACTAGCTTGTCATATAGCTCGAAAACAGTATCAGGATCGGATACTTCATCTAGTGTGGCATTTTTATAATACGGCTGAAATGCCTCTAATATATCTTCTGGATCATTAAAGAAGTCGAGCACAAAGGTACCACTCTCCGACTTGCCCGCATAGGTACGGTTTAAACGTGAGAGCGTCTGTACGCAGTCTACGCCGCCTAACTTTTTGTCGACATACATAGCGCAAAGTTTGGGCTGATCAAATCCTGTCTGAAATTTGTTAGCCACTAGCATCACTTGATAGTCATCGCTATCAAAGGCTTTGCGCATGTCTCGACCTTTTAGATTGGGGTTCATAGTCTGCTCGGTAAATTTTTGCTCAAGCAAAGCACTGCTATCGGGATCATTAGCATGAAAGCTCACTTCACCTGAAAAGGCTACCATGGCATTGATACGCTGATAGCCTTGCTCACTGATATAACGATCAAAGGCGAGCTTGTAGCGTACTGCCTCTTTACGCGAGCCGGTCACCACCATCGCTTTGGCCTGCCCGCCGAGCAATCCTTTGATGTTTTCATTAAAATGCTCAATGATGACTTTGACCTTTTGCGCGATGTTATGATCATGCAAGCGTACCCAGTTATTAAGCTTAATAGTCGCGCGGCGAGTATCAACTTCTTTGTCTTCAGCGGCAAGCTTTTGGGTCAACTGATAGACCACTTTATAATTGGTGTAGTTCTTCAATACGTCTAAGATAAAGCCTTCTTCTATCGCTTGACGCATCGAGTAGACATGATAGGACTCTGGAATATTTTGCTTAGATGGCGGCAGCTCAGGATTAGGCAGACGCCCAAACAGCTCTATAGTCTTAGGTTTTGGGGTAGCGGTAAACGCGTAATAGCTCAGATTAGGGCTACTACGACGGGCAGCGATGACACTATCGAGCATATCTTCGCTCGATAAAGGCTGGTCATGAATTTCAATATTATCTGCAATAACGCCATCCGAGCTAATAGTAGCACTTTCATTCACTGTACCAGAGGCCAACACTTCTTTGAGCTTACGCGCAGTAGCACCTGTCTGCGAGGAATGGGCTTCATCAGCGATAATAGCGTAGCGCCGCTCTTTTAGTACGGCTGAGTTCTCAATTGCTCTTAATACGTAGGGAAAGGTCTGAATGGTGACAATTATGATCGGCTGCGAGTTCTCTAGTGCTGCCGCTAGCTTTTCTGACTTGGAGCCGTCGCCCTCTTTATTATTGATTCGACCGACTACACCATCGGCATGTTCAAACTGATAGATAGTATCTTGTAGCTGGTCATCGAGCACTGTACGATCGGTGATAACGATGACCGAATGAAAGTGCTTTGCGCCATCACTATTATGCAGGGTTGAGAGCTGATGGGCGGTCCAAGCGATAGAGTTGGACTTACCAGAGCCTGCACTATGCTGAATAAGGTAGCGTTGCTCAGAGCTTTGCCCTGCCCCTTCATTGATAGCCGCATTGACTAATTTTGTGACGACTTCCCACTGATGATAACGCGGAAATATGAGCGTTTCTTTTTTGGACTTACGCCCTTCCCAGTCCTCTACTGTTTCAATTTGCAAATGCACGAAGCGACCCAGAATAGCTAATAAGTGCTCAGGGGTCAGCACCTCATTCCATAGGTAGTCGGTGGCATAACGACTGCTATCGTCTGGCACATCATTACCAGCGCCGCCCTCACTAGTGCCTTTATTAAACGGTAAGAAATAGCTATTCTCGCCTGCCAGCCGTGTGGTCATATAGACTTCATATTGGCTAACGGCAAAGTGTACTAAAGCCCCACGCTTAAAGCTAAGTAGCGGCTCAGGCTTGCCCGTGTCAGTGTCTTTTGGCAGGCGGGTACGTTTATACTGACTAATGGCGCTATCTACGGATTGCTTAAACTCGGACTTGAGCTCCATGGTCACTACGGGTAAACCGTTAATAAAGAGCACCATATCGATGCGATTGCGTTTGGCAACTTTGGGGTCTGTTTTTAGGTCTGGCGAGTCGCTATTGGCATCAGCATCAACTTTGATATGTGGACTATAAACCAGCTCGGGTACCAGACGGCAGATGTTACGCTTGTAGCGTGCCGTAATATCTGGATTAAGATTGTGATCAGGCTTGAACTGGCAAAGGCTAAAGCGAGCATTACGAATCTTCAGCCCATGACGCAAGACGCCTAAGGTGCCATAAGTACGCGAAGCGCCATCGGTAGCATTGACATCAGCTTTACCCAGCTGCTTGACTAAGGCGCTAATGAAATGACGTTCACTATTGATAGGATAAACCTTACAAAATTTATCCCACTGCTCAGGCTGGGTACTACGGACGAAGTCGAGCGCGTCTTGCTCATACAGCGCGGTCTCACGTTGATAATGAGCTGAGCGACCAAGCTTCCAACCCTGCGCTTGCATTTGACTAATTATATCTGCTTGAAAGACAGATTCGTAAGTGATGTTATGCGCATTAGTAGCAGTGTTGGTTTGGGTCATGATATAACTCTTATCAAAATATTCAAATTACAATCTTAGCTATTTAAAGTATCGTTTGTTAATCGTCAATGTACACATATCATATGACTACAAGTTCGAAAAATTACAATTTATCAAAATATCACGAAGCTTTGACTCGTCAGAACCAAAAGTGTCTTTTAACATAGCAAAAATGTTTAAATCCAGCTTGCCGTGGAAGTATGGCTCAACGACAATTACAGAATTACATGAGCCGTAAGGTATATAATCATAATTAATATGCAGTAAATTTTTGCTGCTTAGTACTTGGGTGATTTCATAAACACCTGGTATAGCTTGTCTAAGCTCTTCCCAGTATATAATGATAGAGTTTTTATCTTCGAACTTATTCTCGTTAGAAAAACCACCATTTGCAATAATGTAAAACAAAACTTCTCTTTGGTTATAAGTAAGCTTGTTAAGTAAAAGTGAAATATTACCTAAATCGTATATTAAATAAGGCTTAAACTGGTTATCTCTTCCTAAATCAATATCTTTAATCAAATTTGTAACATCAATATCAGTTGCTACGGTTTCTTTTCTTTCTGGGAGAATGCTGTAATTTTCAGTTATATTCGAATACCTGACATTTCTTTTAAGATAACTTTCAATTTCATAGATCTTTTCATCATCAGTAAGATTACTAATATCTTTTGCTAATGCCTTAAAATTTTTCACCTCTATTTTAATGTCTTTATCAGATGGTTTACCAATCTTGGTATGTGAGATGATAAGGAATATTAAGTGATCATAATCATTATTCAATTGGTATTTTCTAAATTTTAATATTGTTGTTTTTAATTTATCGGTACTGGTTTCCGACGTAATTTGAAAGCACACCTTTTTATTAAAATCCCCTAGATCTATAGCTGGAAAATTTGATTTTTCTATATTTAGATTTTTCAAGGATAAATTGTAGGTTATATCCAGTATTTTAATAAAGAAATGTTCAGAAGTAGTATTAATGTCATAAAGACCTGCTCCGTTTAATAACGACAAGTCAATAACGAACCTTGTCAACATTTCAGTGATGGATTTTATAGACTCTTCACGTTTAATTATCATAGCTTCCACTTTAATATTAACTAAAAATATTTATGTAATTCAAATGTCTTATTCATATGTAACAAACTGTAATACTTACATAGATTGTTTATGTTTTAAATATGCTTAGAACATTCCTTAGCTGTATCAACATAAGGCTCAACCCAACCCCAAACATCATTCTTACCCGTAACCGCAGCAAAGATTAAAGCGATTCAACGTTCTTACATGAGTTTGATAGCTCTGCAATCTTTCATCAACTCTAAATCTAATCTACCCTAAAACATTATTCATATAATTGACAGACCTACATTATCTCTGTATAATTGCACGCAACAACTCCCCTAGTTTTACCAATCCATGTGATTGGATCATAAGACTAGGGGCTTTTTTTGTCTGTCTATTTTGTTTGATGTGTTTGCCATAGTTGCCATGACTCAGGATTCACCTTGACACCCATTTGCTCTAAACAAATGGCATCATTCTTCACTTGCGGAAACTCATCTAAAAGTGCTAAAAAGCGTTTGCCCCATGTAGAGTTAGGGCAAATCACATCTAGCATTCTCTTCATCAAGCAAAAATAAACAAATACTTTTTTAGCTGATAACACCTGCCATTGTTTATCGTTTAGGCCTTTTAAGCTTCCTTGGAAAATTATAGCTTTATTCCATAGTCGGCTATGGTGCGCTGATACATTACGAATAAAGTTAAAGGCATGCAGGTGTGATTGTAAATGACTGCCACTTTGAAGATGATAAATTTTAGCAATTTTATCTTTGTCACTCTCCCTCATACCTTTAAATAAGAATGACATGGTGCCAAAATCCCATGTTTCGCAACTTACCCAAATTGGCAATGCAGAATAGTGTCGTCTGTGGTGACTCACAAAAGTATTCTGTTTTTTCGCTTCATTATCTATTGCATTATCATGTCGAATAAGCCAGTTTTTATGATTGAATCCTTCATCGAAGTATTGACTATCCAAATAAGCTGTAGGACCGTATCGGCCTAGGGAATAACTAATATTTACCCGTAAAGCCACTTCAATTCTTTCTAAAGCATCCAAAGCCATTTGCCTAAGTTTTTTATCGAACATATATAACTCTTTCACATCATCAAATCGACTTCCTTCTAAAAAGCTATCCAGCTTATATTTAGGATTACGAGAGTCGAATTGCCTAAAAGAATATAAGTAACCACTCAAACGATAATAGCCAATAGTTTTTAAATAGCCCAAGGCTTTTTGTTCATTTTCAACAATCAGCCCGCGCTCTTTTAGCAGCTCCAACTGTTGGTTAAAGCTTGTCCATTCTTTTATGGGCCTTTTGTTGACCATATTATTCATTCCATCAGGTAAGTTTTGTCAAATTAATCTGTTATAGCTGTCAACCGTGTGTCAGCCTCAAATTGACAACTTGAGCTTGAAAGACTTTATTATAAGTGTTGCAAGACATTTGATATCCCTTGCTCATTCATCATGATTTTGAATAAGGTATATTTTAACTATTGAGATCCAGCTATCTGTTTTTAAAACTCTCGTTATAGCTAGACAACAAAAAATGTGACATTGAACCTGCTAAATTGACTGCCAGTTCAGCATGTCTCGGTTTTGGTTTAATATTAATAACCCCTTGTCCGTGAGCATCACCGACATTATTACGCAATTGACCCAAACCGTTAACAATGCCTGAACAGCCACCTAGAATCTGTTTAAAAATTAGGTTTGTCTCATATTGACTAGCAGACATCTTAAGCAACTCAGAGGTTCTTTTATATAGCTCTGATAAATCTGCATTTTTATCATAAGAAATACGTTCAAGATCTAAAATATGTTTACAAACAGACTCAATAAGACTTCTCGATAAGGTAATTGCTCCCTCTGGATCATTAACTTTACGTTCAATAGCTTTCTTCCACATATTGTCGATATACCCAGAATTAATAATTTCAATAGACTTATCAAAAGCAGGACTCATTCCCGATTTATCAAACTCTACTGCTTCCATCAAACTATGAAATTCACTATAAATAAAATCTCTACGTTCCGCATACGAATCATACCTATGCTTAATCATCTGCCAAAACTGATTTAAGTCTCTTGCATGTCTGACAAAATCAGGTACTAAAGTATTAAATTGTGACTCTAAAATTATTTTTCTCAATAGAATGTAGTCGCTATCACTACAATTGCCACCAGTAGCCCTAGAAGTTAGGATATTTTGAAGTCCTTGAGCTTTGTCATAGAGCGTTGGTAAGTCACGTAAGATATTACTCATATTATTTATTATTCCTATCTTCTTTCAATTTAAGAATTTTATAGAACTTACTCTATAAGACTCCTACATTAGGTACTTGCCAGCTGCGAACATCAATCTCACCCGTAACCGCAGCCGATATTAAAGCGGTGCGGCGTTCTTGCATAAGTTGGATTGCTTGCTCTGCTTGATTCATTAGCAATTCAAATTTTTTGAGCTTTAAATCAATATATGACGCAATATCTTCTTGTTCTCTTTTAGGTGGGTAAGCAATATTTAACTCTCGAATATCCTCTAGGCTAAGCTGTATTTTTGTCCCACCGTAACCAGACCCAACAAACTGTTCTTTGGCTGAATCAGAAAGGATAAAGTAAGCAAGCCATCGTGCAGATTTAACAGATGAATTAGGTCTGCATAGTGAGACATGCTGACTTACAAAACCGCCAGATATTGAATTATCAGCTACGCAAACAGAACCTAGATCAGCAGTAATCGAAATGAGTAAGTCATCTAGTTGAATTTTAGAACGTTCACCTTCGGCACCAAGTGGAGGCTTAACGTTTTGGATTGACTCTAATTTAGGCTCAATAGTGTCTCTAGTTAAATTAGTAATCCTAAAAAACAAGTTACCTTCATCTGCATAATAACCAGCCCAACCTCTAGAGCCACTGGTAACGAATTCAAGCAAATGCTTGTTTTTTTTGACCCCCCAATGCTCAGGCACCTCCCCTAACCACTCAACGCCAGAATCTTTCATCGGCGCATCAGGATTTAAGCCTTTTGTCACCGCATGACTGATGACGGCTTGGCGCTTTTCTTTTAACAGTTGAATAAGCGTTTGCTGTTTATCAATTAGAGTGTCAATTCGGGCCGTCTCAAAGTTAAGGAAATCAATAATTTGAATCTGCTCACTCAATGTCGGTAAAACAAAGTCCAGCTCAAGCAAATCTTCTTGAGTCATGCTCGGCAAGGCTGTGTTTGTCGTAAGTAGACTAAAAGGGAAAGAGAGAGATTGATAATAGATATACTCTGGTATTGCATTATCATAAATTTCACTATAAAACATTGTGTCAACCGTCCAAAACCTTCCTGAAACTAATAACGGTTTATCGATAGTACCTTTTCTACCGAATAAAATAGACTTGCCATCATATAAATAGCTAGAACTACGCCTGAATACCCCACCAGAACCATAGACAGGATAGCCCCCACTTTCTACTTCCACTTCTTTATAGTCACGACCGTTACGAATTTTTAAAACGTTTTTCAATCTAAAAATTTTCCAGTCAATTGGTATCTGACCTAATCTTTCAACCCCCGACTCTTTATACTCAGGATAGGCGACATATTTTTGAGCCATTACGAATGCACCTCACCCAATAACTGCATAATGTCCTGACTGACTTTATCTAAGTCCGAGTCAATCTCAGCCAGCGGTCTTGGCGGCTCATACACATAAAAATGACGGTTAAACGGTATCTCAAAGCCGACTACACCGATTTCTTTATCGATATCATCTGTCTTGTCAGCATTAATCCACGCATCAGGCACATGCGGCTGTACTTCTCTTTTGAAATAATCCTCAATCAATTCAGTAGTAGTGATATCAGGATTAAGCGGCACGTTTTCATAATCTCGTAAGTCGCTATCAGGCTGGAACTCTACTACTTTGGCTTTACTAGATGAACTATTTGATACTCGATATTCAAATGCGCCATAAAGCGGATTAGCGACTTTGACCGTCTTTTTGATTACAGGTTCGGCGTCAGGGTTTTTCCACGTAATAGCATCGATGATCTGCTTTTTCTCTTTGGTATCAAGCGTCATATCAGTGTCTTTAAGCGCTTGTTTAAACAATTTTTCAAACTCGTTATAATCATCGAACTGACTGCTACCGATCGCCGCTTGCAAGGCTTGGGCTTTATACATAATCTCAAGCTGATCCTGCCAAAGCTTAGGATCAAGTACGTCTTTGATTTGCTTTTCTTTTAACTCAGAGAAGTCGGCCTTAATCATGGCGCGTGCTTCGGTATGTATATCACAATCTTGTTTACCAAAATAACCGTAGTGTGTCTCTAGACTAGTATCATAGCTCACATCAGCCCAAGCCCATTCTTCAAAAAATTTTTCGTACAGCGCTGGCATGACCATATCAAACGGTTTGGGCGCGTAGCGTAGACTCTCGATAGCGGTATCGGATAATTGCGCAGAGAGACGTAGCGGACGCTCTATAGTGAGACGACGATAGCCAAACTCATGCGTGGAAAATATCTTACTAGCAAAAGTTTTGGCAGGCTCGGTTTGGGGGCTTGTAGACTGCCGACCCCGATTGGACTTGACTTCATCAAGCTTATTTAGCACACGCGCATTGACCACTTCAAAGTCACCGAAGCTGCGAGTAATGATCTTGATATCATCCTCGCTCATCTCATTACGCTTCGATCCCAGCGACTTACGCATCTTACTGTATAGATTGCTACCGTCTATCAATTGCACCTTACCACGACGCTCAGGGACTTTCTTATTGCTTAATATCCAGATATAAGTAGCAATACCTGTGTTATAGAACATATCGTTTGGCAAGGCAATAATAGCTTCTAGCAGATCCGCTTCAAGAATATAGCGACGAATCTCGCTCTCACCACTACCCGCGCCGCCCGTGAATAGTGGTGAGCCATTGAGAATAATACCGATACGGCTACCCTGCGCATCTGTAAAATTGGCGTTTTTATCGCTAGAGTTATGATTGTCATGCATCTTACTAAGCAGATGCATAAGAAATAGCAAGGAGCCATCTGACACTCTTGGCAAGCCAGCACCAAAACGCCCTTCAAAGCCTTTTTGCTCATACTCATCTTTGATGTCACCTGCGATCTTTTTCCAATCGACCCCAAACGGTGGATTGGACAGCATATAGTCGAACCGCTCATTCTCTAGCTGATCATTGGATAAGGTGTTGCCAAGCTTGATACGGCTGACATCCTGTCCTTTAATAAGCATATCTGCTTTACAAATAGCATAGGACTCAGGGTTAAGCTCTTGACCAAAAGTGCGCATCACCGCGTCTGGGTTTAGCTCAAGCACGTATTCCATACCCGATGATAAGAAGCCACCTGTACCCGCTGTTGGATCGTAGATAGTACGGATGATACCGTCTTTGGTGAGCGCCTCGTCATCTTCCATAAAGACTAAGGACGTCGTCAAACGTACAATATCACGTGGCGTAAAATGCTCGCCTGCCGTCTCATTGGAGCTTTCGGCAAACTTGCGGATGAGCTCTTCAAACACTAAGCCCATGTCATGATTCGATATTGCTTCAGGACTGAGGTCAAAATTTTGAAACTTTTGTACTACTTGATACAGCAAGTTGGCATCATCTAGTTGTCCGACGAACTCTTCGAACTTAAAATACTCAAATATCTCCCGTGCGTCTTTAGAGAAGGATTGAATATAGGTGTTTAGATTGTCCTTGATATCACTTTGACCAAGCTTGCTTAGGTCCATTGGGGAAGTATTATAAAATGCGCGCTTACTCACGCGAATTAGTTGCTGCTCCTGCATATTTTGATCTTTGATAGCGGCATACTTTTCGACAACCGCATCTTTATGGTCGCTTAATACGCACTCTAAACGGCGCAGCAGTGCAAAGGGTAATAATATGCGCCCGAATTGGGATCGTTTAAAATCGCCACGCAATAGGTCAGCGACTGACCAAATGAAATCAGCAGTTTGAGAGAAGTTATTGGTTGTCATAAGCGTCGTCTTAATATTTAGAAGGGCTATTTGATATGTGTGAAGGATTATAGCGCACCCCGTTATATCTAGTAAAAATAGTTTGAGCGAATGATGTTTTCGACACTGAATGATAGGTTCAGCCTAGCGATGTGTGTGCTAAGTTATTCTCCAATAATCTTATCAGGAATCCACACTGTCATTATTAATGAGGATTTGATGAATTTCTACGAGCGAAATCATAATTTGTTAGATGTAAAAAACTCAACTATTGAGGGGCTATAAATCTTACTTCATGGTATATATGCGCTTATATTTTGTGCATTTGAGACATTAAAAAAGGCTACTAACACTATGCTATATATAGCGTTAGTAGCCTTCGTTTAAATTGATATTTTACTCAGGTGAGGTTGTTAATATTAGGGTTTGAAGTTTGCTAAGAGTATGATGTGAATATCGCACAACCGCTAAGTGTAGTGGTCAAATATTTTTAGACAGTACTTAAGAGGTTTTTGTTGAAATAAAGTCTCTCTTTCTCGCTCGGTGTTAAATACTCATTAAAGCTGTGTGGTCTTACACTTTGATAATAGCCCCAAATATAATCATTTACTGCCTGCCGAGCCTCATCAATATTGTCATAGCCGTTTTTTGGCATCCACTCTGTCTTAAAGCTTCTAAAGAACCTCTCTGTAGGTGCATTGTCCCAACAGTTGCCTCGTCGGCTCATACTATGCGACATACCATTGCACTTGGCTACGCATTTAGCATACTCTTCACTGGTATAATGACTGCCTTGATCTGAATGAAACAGCACGCCTTTAGGCTCAAGTCTTATGTGATATGCCATTTTTAGTGCAGATGTGGTCAGCTGGGTATTCGGGCTATCTGACAAGGCAAAACCAACAATACGTCGAGCATATAAATCCATAACGATGGCTAAATAACACCATCCGCCTTTGATACGAATATAAGTAACATCACCTGTCCACACTTGGTTTGGTGCAGTGGGCGCAAACTGACGGTCTAGTATGTTTCCATAAACTTTATGGAATTTTTCACAACGCCTGTACTTATGTGATTTTATCTGTCGACTAATCAACCCCATTTGTGCCATCAGCTTACCTGCTCTGTAGCGTGTGAGTTTAATGTCATGTTGATGCGTGACGATAGCAGATACCGTCCTTGCACCAGCCGAGCCATTTGACTGCTCAAATACTTCTCTGATTAAGGCTTTGAGCCTTATAAGTTCAAGGTCTATAGACCTAGATTTAGTACTGTTGTAATAGCTGCTTCTAACAATCCCAAACAGTTCACATAGCTTGTGTTTGCTAATATGCTTATGATGCTCTGCAAGCTTGGTTATTAGCGATAGACGCTGAGATTGTCTTGGGCTAGCAGAGCAGATGCCTTTTTTAATATATCTCGCTCCATCTTAAGCTGCTTGACCTGTTTTTCAAGCTCTTGTATACGCCGTAATTCAGGCGTTAGGGCTTTGCCTTCTGATGGCATGACACCTTGCTGTTCTTTACGGTATTTATATACCCAATTCTCTAAGGTGGTTTTGCCGATACCTAATGAGTTGGCTACTTCTGGTATCTTTCTGCCTTGATCTTCAACCAGTTTAATGGCTTCTAGCTTAAATTCTTGGCTGTAGCGTCCGCGTTTGGTGGTCATATCTTCTCTCCAGTCTTGGTGATAGTATAACCTCTTATCTACTGTCCTATTTCATTATGCCACTACAAAGAGTATGATTGTTTATCCCAACCGTAGACTGTATCAATAGAACGTAAATAACATTTCACCCTCGGAGAAAGCCTATCAAGAGGATTACCAGTAAGATTGATACATCTCAAACTATTCAGCTGTGTAAAATTATCTGGCAGGTTTCTAAGATTACAATAAACAAGCTCAAGCTTAACAAGATTATTAAGCTCACCAATACTATTAGGTAGCTTGCCCAATTTACAATAACTGATAAAAAACTCAGTCAGACTCTTAAGTTGCCCTATGATTTCAGGCAGCTCTTTGAGGCTACAATGGTTAATATAAAGCTTCTCTAGATTAGTAAGTTGACCTACGCTATCAGGTAGCTTGTCAAACTTGCCATGACTAATAAAAAGCTCAGTTAAGCTAATAAGCTGCCCTATGCTATCAGGTAGGACTTCAAGCTTAGAGTGATTAAAATTGAGCTTAGTTAAGTTAACGAGCTGTCCGATGCTATCAGGCAATACTTTAAGTTTACAGTTGATAATATTAAGCTCAGCAAGGTTAATGAGGTGTCCAAAGCTATCGGGTAGCTCCGTTAGTTCAAGGTGAAGCAGGTCAAGGTGAGTTAAGCTCAAAAGCTGGCCTATGCTATCAGGTAGCTCTTCAAGCTCACAATGAGTAATAAAAAGCTCTGTAAGACTGCTCAGTTGTCCAACGCTGGCGGGCAACTCTTTAATACGACAACGATTAATATAAAGCTTGTTGAGGTTGGTAAGCTGTCCAATACTACTAGGTAGGTCTTTGAGATCACAGTTAATAAGATCAAGCTCATTTAAATTTTTGAGTTGCCCTATGCTGTCAGGCAAGTGCTTGAGCGGGCAATAACTAATAAAAAGCTTAGCGAGGTTAATAAGCTGCCCTATGCTGTCAGGCAGTTCTTCAATCTCACAGTGAACTATATCAAGTACCGTAAGCTTAGTAAGCTGTCCAATGCTGTCAGGTAAACATTGAATCTGACAGCGACCAATGAACATCTTAGTAAGGTTATGAAGTTGTCCAATACTATCAGGTAGCGCTTCGAGTTCACTTTGATCAATAAAGAGTTCAGTAAGATAACTCAGTTGCCCGATGCTCTCAGGTAATGCGACAAGTTTAGAGTGACTAATAGACAGTTTGGTTAGATTAGTGAGCTTACCGATATTGGGCAGTAAATGACTTGAATATATGCCACTGATAGTTATATCTACTAGATTTGTAAGGTTGGTAAGCTCATCGGGTAGATAGGCTATTCTATAGACGTCTTTTGAGTGTTGCTCATCATGTTCAGGCTCTAAGATCTCTAGCTTTTTTAGGGCTAGCAATGATTCTTTATCACGAGGGATTTCGGACTCTTTAAGCTCAAACTCATCTGCCCACGCCCATATTTTCTCGATCCAGTTGTCATCAGAATCTAACGTTTTATTAGCAATAGCAGACTGATGAATGTCTTGGTGATCCTTATTGTTTGGAGTCATAGCTTTATTCCTTCTAACGATTTGAACTATTTTTTCTGTGTCAGAATAATATCGGTGTCCTGACGTGAGTTATGGATCTCAGCGCGACCTATAGTTGAGAGAGCTTGTAGCTAACTTGAGAGGGGTTTTTTACCACTCATGACCTGAAGAACAAAGCTTCCAGAGGCTGTGATCAGTAGGAAACCGTGAAAGGCTTCCATCGCGGCCATAAATCGTAGATGTCCAGTAGGCATGAGATCGCCTCGCCCAAGCGTTGTGAAGTTAACTAGCGAGAAGTAAAAGTAGTCCATAAAATTAAGGGAGCTACTATCGCTAGATGAGGACGATACGAGGTTACCGATTTCAAAGCCGTAAACAGCAATCCAAAAGCCAGCAGCGTAAAGCAAGGCCTCGAACGTGTGAGCAATTACAATTGAGCCGACTGCGACTCCAAGGCAATGTCCTATATGGCGAGACGGCGTCACAAACTGTGACGAGAGTTTTAATGCGCCGTAATGTATTGCTGTGCAGACAGCGATCAGAATTGCTGCCATTATAATTGCCAGAATCACTTTTTATCCTTTTTGAGGAAGGAACGACATTAAAGGAAGATTACCCTATTTATTTTAACTAATCCTGTATAATTTTTTCACTATAGCTAACGACTACGCATAAGCACTAGAGTCTATTCAGATAGGTCATTACGCAGTCATTTGAATCAGTCAGCATATGTAGTAACAATCCTAGACCAATTATTCTATAGGGCTTTGGTAGAAATAGCATAGCCGCATAAACTGCCATTGCATAGTAAGTATGTAATGGATGAAAATTAATACTACAGCGATCAGGTAAGAAAACAGGTGTTGCTAGCAAGTGATCTAAATCTACCAGCATGGTTGCTAAAAGAATCAAATATACTCGTTTGTAATCATCACGAAAAAAAGTATAGGCAATAATCAACGGCATGCCAAAATGCAGGAAGTAGTGGATAACGGTTTGGATCATCATCTTTCCAATTCAGCATGATGTTTTATTGATAAGTTGGTATGCAGAATAATTAAACTAGTAAACGTTACTTAAGAAGCCAAAGCTACATGTTCATGCTATGTTCAGACTTGAAAAACAGGCGCAAAGCCACCCCCTGGTGTGCGAAAGTTAGTCGCTTGGCCTTGATAGATACGCCCAGCAGTTAGTAGCAGCTGTCCTGCATAGGTATAAAGACGTATATCTACCTTTCTAGTCGTCACCACATCATCAATCTTTATTGATCGCTCTGTAGCAGGGATAAAGGTCTGCGCAATATAGCTTTCATCTAAAATAGTCTCGAATACGCGGCGGGTAATCTTGCTGCCACGGTAAACGCCCTTACTACCATAACCAGCTACTGGCTTAAAAAACAATTGTCTCCGAGTACGCCATAATTCTGCTGCATCCTCTTTTGTAACCATTCTGGTAGTTGGTACTGACTTTTTTAGATATTCTGCATCATCATCACCTAGTCCCCACGACTGCAAAGTTTGCGTATCGGATAGTAAAGTCAGGTTGCGCTTATTAGCGAATATAGCATGGGCATGCGGATTGGGGGTTACTACTACCGCACCCTCTAAATAGGCACTTTTAAGCACGGCGTGGTTGGGGTTTTCAAAGGCGAAATCGACTAACCGATTATAGATCATATCAATGGGCTTGCTATGAGCTGTCAGTACACCATCAGCATAGTTAAGCTCAGACGGATCGAGTATAACGGTATCAATGCCTTTAGCTTGAAGTAGTTGGCAGGCCAGCTGAAACTCCAAATACATGAACTGGCTTTTGGGCTCATTATCCACAATAGCAATGCGATTGGGCATGCTAGTTGCCGATTGTCGCTGCCATTCTTGTATGAACATATTAGCGACCGCTTCTTCAAACCCATCAAGCATTTTAGTAGTAGCAACACTTTGCTCTGAGGGGCGACAGCAGTGTTTTTGTGCGCGGGCAAGTGCTACGTTTAAAAATGCGCCTCCAGCATTGGTATTGATCTCAATAAGCTTGGGGTCATCGCTCCCTAAGTGAAAGTCATAACCCATAAAGGCCCCTATTGGCCCCGGATCGAAAGCCGCGATATTGGGTGCCCACGACAGTACTTGCTGTTGATATGACGGTAGTCTAGCAGTCGACTCAATAGCTGCGATGATTCGCACCATTGCTTCTATCTCTGTCTTAGGGACAAACACCGGTGTCGCTGAAAACAGCTTATTAAGCTCATTGGCTCCTAGTGGATTATCTCTTGTGTTTACTAATTGATCTTGCAGGCTGTTATTAAGCGCTTTACGATCTAAAGTACGGCAATAGCACTCTTGATTAAGCTGATTTGCCAGATTATCATTCGTTTTGTTTTTATTATTAATTAGGGATTCCATTTAAATCTCATTACTAAGTTGAATGTACTGATAGGGTTTAGGGGACAGCCAAAATAAAAAAAGTGTCTTAAATGTTTAAGATAAGGTTATTTTTATAGTTACTTTACGAAATAGTCATTTTGCAAGATACTTAATTTGCAATATATCTAGTTTATAAATTAGCTACTTTGCAAGGTTATACGGTTTTACGCTCTTCTTTAATGAGTACTTTCGCTAAAAACAAACCTAACTCGAACAGTAGCCACATTGGAATCGCGAGCAATAGCATTGACACCCCATCGGGCGGTGTGACTACCGCTGACACAGCAAAACAACCGACGATGATATATCGGCGCTTACTCTCTAGACTCTGAGTGGATATGATACCGACCATTATCAATAATAAAGTAACCACTGGAATCTCAAAAGTGAGTCCAAATACCATAAATAACTTTAGCGCAAAGCTTAAATAACTGTCGATATCGGTCATAGGTATAACGTTTTGCGGAGCGAATAAAATAAAGAACTTCAATACGCCTTTGAGTACCACAAAGTAGGCAAAAGCGACACCAGAATAAAATAGGAATATCGAAGATATCAGCACTGGAATAGTGATTTTTTTCTCTTTTTTATATAATCCAGGCGCTATAAATGACCAAATTTGATACAGAATATACGGCATCACTACAAAGGCAGCAACGAAAATCGTCAAGCGAATAGGTGCCATAAAGTTCGAGGTAATATCAGTAGCAATCATAGTCGAATTCGCAGGCAGCTGCGCAACCAGAGGGTCTGATAAAAGATTGTAGAGCTCACGCGAAAACCCTACCAATGCTAAGAAGACGATCAAAACGGCTACGCATATTTTGATGAGATGCTTGCGTAATTCAATCAAATGCTCAGTAATAGGCATGTCGCTAAGCGCATTCAGCACATTATCAGTCTCAACATTATGGGTAGCATCTGACGCCTTAGCATCTGTATTTGCTAACTTTCTTTGGCGACTTTTTTGGCGCTTAAATAAGCTCATTTATCCCCCCTTCTCTATAGCTGAAGAAGAGGAAGTATCTGGCTGATGATTTTGCTGCTGAGGAGTGTTTGACTGATGTGAAGCGTCTAGGCTTTGGTTCTGTGACTGCTCAAACTTTTGCATACTGCCACGCATTTCTGCTAATTCGCGCTTCATATCCGACTCGGTCTGACGGATTTTCGCAAGTTCATTTTGCATTTGTTGACGTGTTTCAGCTAGATCAAGCTCAGCTTCTATTTCAGATTGTAGAGTGGATACTGTACGGCGCAGTTTGGCATACCATTGCCCAGCGGTACGTGCGGCTTGCGGCAGTTTTTCTGGGCCCAATACGATTAAAGCAATGACGCCAAACAAGAGTAATTCGGAAAACCCAATATCAAACATAACAGTCACATATATTAATAGACTACTTAGTGCCGCTATTTATAAGCGGCGCGCTTCATACTTTAGGCTGGTCATCAGTGGAAATAGGGCTGATTTCCATATCATCAGCCTGATTACCTACACGCGTATTTAAATCATTACTTGCAGCTGGCGTACTATTTTCATGGCTAAGCACATGATTTTTGCGAGCATTCTCAGGTTCTTCATCTTTGACCGCTTCTTTAAAACCCTTCACCGCACCGCCTAAATCTTTACCTGCATTTTTAAGCTTGGCAGTACCAAATACGACCACCACTACGACCAATAAAATCAGCCAATGTGTAATAGAAAAGCTGCCCATAACGGTATCCTTATATTTTGTGATCTTGTTTAGACCAGTATGTGTCAGTGTGCTTTAGAACACTTTTTACCGTACCAGAATTATAGTTTCAAACGGCGCAATCGCAGCGCGTTAGCAATCACCGAGAATGACGACAAGCTCATCGCTGCCGCTGCTATCATCGGACTGAGCAGAAGCCCAAATATGGGATAGAGCACACCTGCGGCAATAGGAACACCAAGTGCATTGTAGATAAAGGCAAAAAACAGATTCTGTCTGATATTGCGCATGGTGGCGTGGCTAAGCTTATAAGCTTTGGCAATGCCCATTAAATCACCTTTTAGCAGGGTAATGCCCGCACTCTCCATCGCCACATCGGTACCGGTTCCCATAGCGATACCAACATTAGCTTGCGCTAGCGCTGGTGCGTCGTTGATACCATCACCCGCCATAGCGACCAATTTACCGCTGTCTTGCATTTCTTTGACGATACGGTTTTTATCCTCTGGTGAGACATCCGCATGAACTTCATCAATACCTAGTTTATTGGCGACTGCCTGCGCGGTTTTTTCGTTGTCACCGGTTAGCATCACAACTTTTAAACCTGCGTCATGAAGCAGTGAAATAGCCTCTTTAGTGCTTGGTTTAATAGGGTCAGCAACTGAAATAATACCAGCAGCTTTACCGTCTATAGCCACAAACATTACCGTTTCACCGTCTTTTCTACGGACATCAGCTTTAGTGGACAGCTCATTATCAAAACTATTTAGGCTTTCCATAAGCTTAGAGTTACCAATAGCGACTTTCTTACCATCGACCACGGCTTGTACGCCTTCGCCAGTAGTCGAATTAAAGTCAGTAGCTTTAGGAATAATGAGTGATCTTTCTTGAGCTGCTCTAACGATAGCTTCTGCTAAAGGATGCTCGCTAGCGCTTTCTACTGAGGCTACCAATGCGAGGAACTCGTCTTCATCTTGACCTACCTGCGCATCAATTGCGGTAAGCTCGGGCTTACCAGCGGTTAGTGTTCCGGTCTTGTCGACGACAATGGTATCGACTTTTTCCATACTCTCTAACGCTTCAGCATTTTTGATGAGGACTCCGTTTTGCGCGCCTTTGCCGGTACCAACCATAATGGACATCGGCGTCGCTAGACCAAGGGCACAAGGACAAGCAATAATCAGTACCGCAATCGCGTTAACCAAGGCATAGGCCATAGCGGGCTCAGGGCCGAATATCGCCCAGACAATAAAGGTTATGATAGAGCTGACAATAACAATAGGTACGAACCAACCCGCCACTTGATCTACCAAGCGCTGGATAGGCGCGCGGCTACGCTGGGCTTCAGCAACCATTTGTACAATTTTAGATAATACTGAATCTGCTCCAACATTGACCGCTTCGACTAATAGCGTTCCGGTGCCATTTACCGTACCACCAGTCACTGTATCTCCTGCTACTTTTGATACAGGGATTGGCTCACCCGTCACCATTGATTCATCAACACTACTATTACCATCGATCACTGTACCATCTACGGGTAGTTTCTCACCTGGTTTAACCCGTAGCTTATCGCCAGTGACGACCTCATCAAGCGAGACTTCGACTTCTTCACCGTTTTCATCGACACGTCTTGCGGTTGGTGGTGCGAGCTCAAGCAAAGCTCTAATCGCACCTGAAGTTTGACTTCTAGCTTTGAGCTCTAATACTTGACCCAGTAGCACCAAGGTCACAATGACCGCTGCCGCTTCATAGTAGACTCCGACTTGACCAGAGGCATCTCTGAAACTGTCTGGGAAAATATCGGGAAAAAAGGTCGCGACAATACTAAAAATATAAGCAGCGCCTACGCCTATCGCAATCAAGGTAAACATATTTAGATTGCGGCTTTTTATAGACTGCCAGCCACGGACGAAAAACGGGGCGGCGCCCCAAAGCACTACAGGGGTCGCGAGCACTAACTCAGCCCATTGTAAGATCTTTGAAGAGATACCATACTGACTAAAATTAACTACGTTTAAGTCAAACATACCGCTCATCACATATATTAATAGCGGTACAGTCAACACGGTACATATCCAAAAACGACGAGTCATGTCGTCAAGCTCTGAGGTGTCCTCTTCACCGATAGTAAGCGTTTCGGGCTCAAGCGCCATACCACATATCGGACAACCGCTATTTCTAACGTCTCTCACTTCAGGATGCATAGGACAGGTATATACCGTGCCATCGTAATCAGCAGGTACTTTATCGTATTTACCGCCTTTAACAGATTTTACTCCGCTACTATCAGTATCCTTTCCATGACAGCTAGCGTGACTATCATCTTTAGCAACTTCGTCTTCAGGTTTAAGAAACATGCCACATATTGGGCAGTCACTTTTTTCAACATCTCTTACTTCTGGATGCATAGGACAAATATAGACCGTACCGCTGTAATTTTCCGGTATCTTGTCGTACTTATCGTCTTCGACAGAATTTACCTCATTACTATTATTAGCATTCGCTCCATGACAATGCGCATGACTATCTTCATGGTTGTTGGATTCAGCAACCTCGTCTTCAGGCTTAAGAAACATGCCACATATTGGGCAGTCACTTTTTTCAACATCTCTTACTTCTGGATGCATAGGACAAATATAGACCGTACCGCTATAATTTTCCGGTACTTTATCGTACTGACCACCTTTGATAGATTTTTCATCGGCAATATGTTTCATAAAACCACTCCTTGAAGACAATAAATAAAGCTTTTAAAGCACAATCATCAACCTTTAATTGCTATTCATCTAATTACTAATCTAGATATCTCGAAAATTAAGTTTCAATTGGAACTTAATCTTTATTACGCAAATATTTGAGTAAGGCCATAATAGTCAATATCAGTACCGCAAAAACCAGTACTGTAAACAATAAGGAGACAATAGATTCTCCCCAACCCATACCGTGCATCGATCCATTCATCATGCCGTGCATAGTCCCGTTCATCATACCGTGCATCATAATAACCATTACAAGGACTCCTTATTTGTTATTTCCTTAGTATAAGTAATGATATAGTGCTAGTGTGTGAACGTACACCTCTCAATAGTCTGCTTACTTAATAACACCTAATACAAAGTGCTCAAAATTTGTGACTGCCTATTCCAACTCATCAATAAGCGCTTGCATCTCACCGATTTCACGCTTTTGTGCTTCGATAATGTCATCAGCAAGCTGGCGTACACGTGGATCTTCGATATCAGCACGCGAACTGGTCAAAATAGCAATCGAGTGATGCGGTATCATCGCCTGCATCCAATCCACTTGATTCTACTAATAAATACTAGCGCAATCGATTTACTCAAATTGAAAAGGTTTGCTGACTATTAATACACTAATACCTTCGACCTATTTTGCGAACCAACGATATAGTGGCACGAACAAGATGGCGAAATACCAACCGTAAAGATATGATTCTACAAGTCCAATTAGAAAACCTGTCCACGTCAACCACTCAAAGCCAGGTAGCAGAGGCGCCCAAGCTTCATGCATACTTATCTGTTCGGGTGCAAGTAAGCCAAAGCCTATGCATAACAGGTAACTAATGAGTAGAAACAACGATACACTGTTGCCAACAGGGGCAATCCTTAAAGTACTTGTTGTTAAGTTTGATTTGACCATCTTAGTAATCCTCACTATTGTATGATGTGGTTCAAGCTCAAGATAACCAATCGTATCTAACCATGCTAACTCTAAGGATTTGTATGAATTAAAGCTTTATCCTGTATTGATATTACTTTTTAACTCGTGCGGCGGCGGCAAGTTGACGCCATTGACCCCATTGAGGAATAAACATTGGCACTTGCTGTTTGTAAGCAAGGTAGTCTTTACCAAACTCTTCAAACATATGCCGTTCCTCACGTCGAGCTAACCATTTGTATACAAGCACAATCACTGGAAACAGACCGATTGAAAACAGAGTTGGCCAATGCACCACACCCTCACCGAACAGTGCAATAAACAACCCGGTGTACTGAGGATGACGTACGTAGGCATAGAGTCCATCAGTTACTAAACGATTTTCCCCTCGTGCTTTGTGGACTTGGCGCCAACCTTGAGCAAAAAGACCGACTCCTAAAAATGCAATAGCATAGCCGAGTAGCATTGAGATCATCATGCCTGTCTCACCTAAACCAACAAGGGTCGACCATAAGCTAGCGCTGACATATTGGCTGTCCAAACCAAAAAACCGTACTAATAAATATATAGTGAGCGGAAAGCCATACATTTCTGCGTAAAGTGCAATAATGAAAGCCTGAACTACACCAGCACCCGCCCATTCACGCCAGTTCTTTGGTGCGAAATAACGGTAAAAGAACCAAGAAATCAGAACAATAACAATTAGTGCGAGACCCCAAGTTCCAGCGTGATTAAATGACTCATTCATAGCTTACTTTCCCTGTTGTCTTTATGAATATCGTATTGCATGAAATCAATTCTTGAAGATAGTAAGCAGACGCTTAAATCTATGCAATTTTTAACCAAACAATTTTCTGTAAACTCTTTGATGTTACTGTCAATGATGGTCTGCAAGCGTATCTTTTTCGATAGCTTTTTTCCTCGCTGAAGATTTCAGGTAAACCTGCTCAGCCACAGCAATCACTACAATAGTGACGACTGCTACGCCAAGTACGAATGGATCTGAGTTTAGTTTAATCCAGACAAAACCGCCGAGAACCAACAGGTCAAGAAGTATGGCCACTATAGGCACCCACATCACCGCCTTTATATCCTGACGAAGGTATCGCAAAACACCCCAATGAATGGCGATATCCATAATTAGATAGAAAACAATGCCAAGCGCTGCAATTCGTGATAAGTCAAATAACGTCGTAAAAGCTAAACCCAACACCACAGTATAGACCAACGTATGTTTTTGAACGCTTCCCGGCATTCCCAAATGACGATGAGGCACCAGCTTCATCTCAGTCAACATAGCAAGCATACGAGAGACTGCGAAGATGCTAGCAAGGAGGCCGCCAGCGGTAGCTACCATTGCGATTGCAACTGTGAACCATAGACCATAGTCGCCAAGTGCTGGGCGTGCGGCGGCAGCCAAGGAGTAATCTTTAGTTTCGATGATTTCGGCAAGAGATAGATTACTAGACACCGCTAAACCGACTAGAGTGTAAATAACTACGCATATTGCGATTGATATTACAATGGCACGGCCGACGTTGCGATGAGGATTTTTTACTTCCGAGCCACTGTTGGTAATCGTGGTAAAGCCTTTAAATGCCAGTATGCCTAGCGCCGTTGCGCCAAGAAAGTCACCAACAGTATTAGTGTCACCTAATGTAGAAGAATCAACTGCAAAGCTATCAGCTAGCCAGATACCAACCAACCCGAATATAAGAATACCGACAATTTTTATAATACCGATAACCGATGCAACCCCCTGAATCCAACGATTACCAAGTAAATTGATAAAGAACGCAGCAAGAATAAGCGCGGCGCCAAGGATGGATACCATGCGACCGCTGTCATCGCCACCGAATAACTGCATAGTGTATGACCCGAACGTCCGGGCCAAAAAGCTCTGCGCTATAACCATGGAGAAATACATCAGCATGGCATTAAATCCAGTCGGTAAACGATCTCCGTATGCCTGATGCAGGTACATTGCAACACCGCCAGCCGACGGGTAAGCGTTAGAGATTTTGATATAAGAATAGGCACTAAAAGAAACAACGATTGCGGCGGCTAGAAAAGCAAGTGGGAAAAGCGAACCCGTCATCTGAGCCATCTGACCGGTCAGAGCGAAAATACCAGCACCGATCATGACACCGGTACCTAGCATAACTGTTCCTGATAATGTCAAACTATCCTTCTGATAGCGAGTCGTTCTATCTTGCTTCATACTTATTCGACCTTAATCTATTTCTTCGTAGAACTTCAGTTTTACAGGTTATTTTTGAAGTAAGGAGTAGGTATAGTTAGAATTAAAAGACGCGATATAGTAAATAGTTTTTAAAGAAGAGCTTACTTATTGGTATCATAATATATTATTCCAACTCATCAATAAGTGCTTGCATCTCACCGATTTCACGCTTTTGTGCTTCGATAATGTCATCAGCAAGCTGACGTACACGTGGATCTTCGATATCAGCACGCGAACTGGTCAAAATAGCAATCGAGTGATGCGGTATCATCGCCTGCATCCAATCCACTTGATCGACCGTTTGTTGTGATCTAACGCCCCATAAACCAAAGGCAAATAGCACGACACTAATCCCATAAACCATTAGATTGACCTTAGTCTTTTTATACATATTGGTCATAAAGGCGAGCATAATAATAGCCATCATAGCGCCCATATATAACGCCATATAAGCTCTGGTTTCGCTAAAATAAACGTGATCCCATTGATAAGTATTAAAATACATCATGATAAACATCACGACTGTCGATGTTAAAATCATGATTGTGAACTTTACATAAGGGTTCATTTGCTTCTGTTTATTATCCATATGGTTATTCATATTCTTGTCCTTAATTTAGTAAAAAGGCACCTAAATAAAGAGGTGCCTTTTTTTAGAGCTAGTGTTATAAACTGTTGTTACTTACATGGTTAACACTAGAACCAAAACATCACACCAGCAGTCAGACTATTAGAATCAACGTCTTCGTCCTCTTGACGACGTAAGTCTCGCGCATCACCCAAGGCGCTCTCGTAGCTGAAACCAACATAAGGCGCTAGCTGACGACTGAATGTCTCATAAGCCAGCCTAACTTCAGCTTCAAACTCATTAAATCCTTTAGTAATACCGTTATCGGTATCATCTTTACTAAAGGCAGTCAGCTCCAGCTCTGGTCTGACCACCCAACGCTGATCTAAGCGCCACTCGTACGCTGCCCCAAGATCAAGCTGGACTTGACCATCAGTATATAGATAAGCTCTTGCGTCAGTCTCAACGAAGTACGGCGCCGTACCAGCAATGCCTGCCATGATTGCGGACTTATCGTTTTCAGTATTATAAGCAATACCCGCTTCTCCATTCCAGAAGATACCGAGCGGCTTCCAATAAGCGAGTGAGCTTAGACTATCGATCTCTTTATCATCGTTAGTTTGAGCACTACCTTCACTGCGTAGAGTGACACGATTACTATCAGTACCGTACCAGCCTTCAGCTTCAAAATCGATTTGGTCATTCTCAAACTGATAGCCCAAAGTTTCTACTGACACACCCCATAACGGTAAGCTACCCATCATCACAGGCTTACCAAAGCGACCATAGGGAACACCGTTTGAATAGTCAGGACTGCGAGCATCAGCTGGAGCTTTACCACCTTGCATACCTGACATATCCATACTGCCATGGTCCATGCCTGACATATCCATGCCACTGTGATCCATATCCGACATGTCCATACCAGACATATCCATTTTGCTATGATCCATATCCGACATGCCCATACCAGACATATCCATTTTGCTGTGATCCATATCCGACATGTCCATACCAGACATATCCATTTTGCTATGATCCATATCCGACATGTCCATACTACTATGGTCCATATCTGACATAGTCATGTCTTTTTTAGCAGTGGCAGGGTCAGCAGCATTAGCAAATGATGATGCTAGTAATACCAATGATGATACCCCAGCGAACCGTAAACCCACTTTATGTATTTTCATCTCATCTCTCACCTATCAACCAAAGATTTGCTTAAACGACCGCCACTTCTCTGAACATACCGGCTTCCATATGATAGAGCAGATGACAATGCCATGCCCATCGACCAGCTTCTCCTGTGACATCAAAGCTAATTTTTTGAGCTGGTTGCACCATTATCGTATGTTTGCGAACTTGAAAATCGCCATCAGGCGTGCGCAAATCGCTCCACATACCATGCAGATGCATAGGGTGGTTCATCATAGTGTCATTGACTAAGGTAATACGCACACGCTCGCCCGGTTTGATATTAACAGGCGGTGCGTCCTTAAACATAATACCGTCTAACGCCCAGATATAGCGCTCCATATTACCTGTCAGATGTATTTCAATCTCTCTGGTAGGTTTGCGCTGCTCTGCCATTATCTCATCGCCGACAGAGCGCAACTGACTATAATTCAAAACCTTTCTATCAATGTTACGCAAATTAATACCCGGATCATCGAGATTCATCCGTGGACTATCGACGCGCATATCGGACTTAAAGTCATATTCTGTTTTGGCATGTTTAGCGTTATAGCCATTCGATCCCATGGCGCCCATCATGTCGGCCATCGTCAGCCATTCGATTTTGTCCATAGCAGGCGTTGCCGCACGAGCGCCTTTTTTGGTAGCAAGCGTTGTCGCAACATAGCCTGACCGATCTATGTTTTGGGCAAATATGGTATGCGCGTCACGGGTTGGGGTGACGATGACGTCATAAGTCTCAGCCACACCGATGCGAAAATCATCGACATCAACGGGCGCGACATCATTACCATCGGTGCCGACCACTTTTATTTTGAGCCCTGGAATGCGCACATCAAATATGGTCTGCGCGGAGCCATTGATAAAGCGTAGTTTGACCGGCTGACCGGCTTTGACCAATTGCGACCAGTTAGCCGCTGTCGTTTTACCATTCATAAGATAAGTAAACGTGGTCTCACCAGATAAATCAGTAAAATCAGTCGGCATCATGCGCATCTGGTTCCACATTTTACGCTTATCATAAGCGGCTTCTAAATCCGTTGCTGCAATATCAGATAACAGTTTTTTAAAATCTGGCAAATGGTAATTATCAAAGTCAGCACGCTGCTTAAGCAGTTTTAGCAGATTATGCGGATCGCGATGCGTCCAATCACTAAGCAGGATAACGTGATCTTCCTCGATAGGGTAGCGTTCGCGCCCTTTAGGTTCAATCACAATAGCCCCCCGCATACCGGTCTGCTCTTGGAAGCCAGTATGCGAGTGATACCAATAAGTGCCTGACTGTGTCAGTTTAAATTTGTACGTGAAGGTGCTACCCGCAGGAATACCATCAAAGCTGATACCCGGTACGCCATCCATCTCAAACGGCACTAAGAGGCCATGCCAGTGAATAGAGGTCGACTCATTCAGCTGATTATGGACTCGAATGGTGACCGTATCGCCTTCTTGCATCTTAAGCGTTGGTGCAGGCAGTGAGTCATTTATCAGCGTTGCCATGCTTGACTTGCCGTTGACCGTTATCATCTTCTCACTGACATAAAGATCAAATTCATTACCCGTTAGTATAGGTACAATGTGATCGGCTCTATCACTATTGACTACAACATTTTGGCTTTTAGTTAAAGCACTATTAGCCATCGTCGGTAGTGTGGATAGCATCGACGCGCCGAGCAAGGTGGATGACCCTGTCAAAAAACGCCTGCGGTTAAATCTGTTTTTATTCATAATATTGACCTAAGTTAATCCATGAAATGAGAGTTGAACTTATATATCTGATAACTTATTAATAGAACTACATCTGCTGCGCTGGCGACTCAATAGCCGCATACACTTGAGTGCTGCCATCCTTGTTCAATTGCATGACTTTATAGGGCATAAATTTATCTTGATATTCCATGCCCGGACTACCAACTGGCATACTCGGTACCGCAAGACCGATGGAATCAGTTGGCGGATTCGCTAGAAACTGTGCCATGTATTTGGCAGGAACGTGACCTTCAAAAACATAACCATTAGTAGTGACGGTGGTATGACAAGAGCGCATTTGCTGCGGGACACCGTAACGCTCTTTAAATAAAGATAAATCTGTAACGTCTTGCGCAGTTGCGCTTAGACCATGACCTTCGGCATAGCCTACCCATTCTTTGCAGCAGCCACAATTAGCATCTTTGTAAACTGTAGCCGAGACGTTTTGTAGAATTGTCGACCCAGTACCTGAATTAGCACTGACAGACATCATTTGCGGTTGTGGTTGCTCTATTTGAGCACTTTTGGTGGCAAACGCTGGCTCAGTTTGAGTAGAATTTGAAACACTAGTATCGGGCTGACTACAAGCCATTACTGTTGACGTTGCTACTAGTAAAAGAGCAGAAGCTGATACCTTTTTATGTCCATTGCCCATTATATTTATATAGCGTCTCATAACTTACTCCTAAGCGTCTGCTTATCTGTTGAACCTTCTAAAGATTTATACCCTATAACTAAGTGTAGTATAGGCAAAGTTTAAATCCCAAAAGGCAGCACTATTTAGCACTGCGCTTTTATAAAGGAATATGGAAGAATTAATGCTGCATTCCAGCTCCACCTTCTGACATATCCATCATGTCATCATCCAGTCTAGTGGTTAGCATGGTATACTGATTCTCATTTAACTCAGGTAGTGATCTAATAAAAGCGACCATTGCCCACATTCTATCGTCGTCATGAGAAGCACCCCATGCTGGCATGCCTGATGCCATAATACCGTGCTTAATCGCCCAAAAACTTTGCTGAGCTCCTGCATCCGTTTTATAACGATCAACTACTTGCGCATTAGTGAAATTAGGTGGCTTAGGGTATAGGCTCTCACTAAAATCAGTGCTCTCTACCCCAGGAGACAAATGGCAGCCTGCGCACATATCTTTGTAATCGGCACCGCCTGAGCTAATCATCTCTACTTTTTCTAAATCTGGAACAATAATGTCCTTGCTAGCGTAGGCTATTGAACGGGTGCGAGCCGTCTCCAAGAAATTATAAACCAATGGACTATGTCCTTGATCAGCGCCAATATTAATGACACCACTCATAACCACAGTAAAGACACCAACAATAGCGACCACGACAGTGAAAAGTACTCCTAGTAAAAACTTCATGGGTTTATCCTAAAATCTATTTTCTTTAATACCCTACTCTTAGCGTCTACAAATATTTCCTACAAACCCTTATTACTGATTGATGAAACTATCTAGCAGTAATAAAGGATTTATAAAATCAATGTTTAAGAGTCACTTTTATCTGTTACGCAGTGCTTTTGATACATTTGTTTCATTTTACCCATGTTAGCCATCATTGATTTCATAGCGGGATCGTTCATATCCATTTTGCTATGATCCATTTTTTGCATCATTTGCATATGCTTTTCCATTTTTTCACAGTTCATCTGATCTTTTTCAGCGTGCATTTTAGGATCATGTGCTAGAGCTGAGGTTGAAACGACTAGAGCGACGGCAGTGGCTACGATTGCTTTAGGTAAAGACTTTGATTTAAAGAGTGACATGGTTAATCCTTAATTGATTTAGTTGAGGGTACATAAAGCTTTAGGATATTAATTCAGTCTAAAGCATAACTTATTGATTCTGACAGAGAGATGACAGCAAGATGACAATATTGTCATCTTGCTACTTTTATATTTTAATGCTGCACGTATTCATTTAGTATGGCATCAGCATTTCTATCACGATCGCTACCATATTTTTTTATGAAATACTTTTCAGACTGCAGATGTTGATCTTGATGCTGAACTTGGCAAGCGACTCGTGCATCAACATAGCTTTTCATTTGAGCATCAGACATCTGCGCGTTATTGTGATCTAGATTTCTGGCAAACGTAGTTAAGTTATCGCAATTATCGATAATTGAAGTGCTTAGATTGGTAGTATGCGCATTAGCTGCTGATATACCGATAAGCATCGAAGCGGATAGCAGCACCACTTTTTTGAATGAACGATAGCTTTTCATATAACATCCTTAATAAATTATTAAATATTGAAACTAATTACCTGTAGTAATAATTCATAGTAGCTACTCGTATCAAGAATGAGCCGCTATGTACTATAGGTATAGATTAACAAACGAAGACTGACCATTTGATGACGAGCGCATGACATCTTTGTCAGATACCAGTCCGTTTTGTCATTTATATTGATTTGGGTATTATAAAATCATAATTATATTGAAGGATTACTATGAAAGTACTACTAGTAGAAGATGAATTAAAACTCGGCGAATATGTAAAAAAAGGCTTAAGTGAAGCAGGCTTCATTGTTGATCATCAGCTGACAGGTTTAGATGGCTACCATGCTATGATGACTGAAGAGTTTAGCGTGATACTCATGGATGTTATGCTGCCTGATGTTAGCGGTTTTGAGCTAGTACGTAATTACCGAGCGGCTGGCAAGCATACGCCAGTGTTATTTCTAACCGCAAAAGATGATTTAGATGACAAAATCAAGGGGATTGAGATTGGCGGTGATGATTATCTGACCAAACCTTTTGCCTTTGCAGAGTTAATAGTCAGGATAAAAAGCTTATTACGACGCGCCAATCAAGCCGACTATAAAAGTACGCTCATGCAAATAGCGGATCTCAAAATGGACATTGCTAAGCGCACTGTACATAGAGGAGACACGCCCATTAAACTAACCGCAAAAGAGTTCTCCCTATTACAGTTTCTATTAGAGCGCCGCGGTGAAGTATTACCACGCTCAATCATTGCTTCACAAGTATGGGATATGAACTTTGATAACGATACTAATGTGATTGATGTGGCAATAAGACGTCTGCGTATAAAAATAGACGATGAGTTTGATACCAAGCTAATTCATACTGTGCGTGGCATGGGCTACCGATTAGATGCTGTCGACGTTTCAGCTAGTAATAAAGCTGCCAGCGAAACGGAAGATAGCCAATATGATAAATAGATTGGACAATCGACGCTTACCCTTACTATGGCGAACTGTGTTTTTATTGACGATATTTGTCGTTTTATCGCAGTTGATAATCTATATCTGGGTACAGCACTCTGTTAAAGGCCATTTTGAGCAAATGGATGCTGAAATCATTACCCACGCAGCCTTTAATCTACGTAAGCGCGTAACAGAGGCGGATAACCAAATAGCCTCTCAGACACTACCTAAGCCTCAAAGTCCATCAAACACTCAACAACCGCTAAGCTCGAAAGCTTCTTCAAATCTACTTCCTACAATAGCCACAGAAAATGATGATCACCTGCATTCATCAGCGCTAGATTACGATCTAAAAACTATCATTGCTGATAAAGAGGGGCGATTGCTATCTAGTACTCCCAAAAACTTTGCTAATGAATTAAGTGCCGACTTTAACCTATTATCATTACAGCAAAATCATGATGACAGACAGTTTGTAATAAATATTAAAGACAGACGTTATCGAGCTATGGTTATTGGAGACGATGACATGCTTGCCCTTATCGCCTTACCCATTGACGTGCATCATCAGTATTTATTACAGTTTAACCGTCAAATTAGTCTGATCCTATTTGCCATCACACTACTGTTGGTTTCAATAGCAGCCTTAAGCGTGTATTGGGGTTTTGCCCCTTTATCCACTATCGTGCAAAGGATGAAAGGTATTCATCCTGAAAGATTGAGCGAAAGAGTAATAGTTAGTGATATGCCATTAGAGCTAAGACCTTTAGCAGAATCCTATAACTCGATGATGGCTAAGCTTGAAAGCAATTTTGAGTCGTTGTCGCGATTTTCAGACAATATCGCGCATGAGCTACGCACGCCAATAGCGACGCTGATTACGCAAACGCAAGTCATGTTAAATAAGCCTAGAGAGGAAGAGGAATATGTCGAACAATTACATCAGCAACATGACACCTTAGAGCAATTATCGTCGATGATTAACAACATGCTACTGCTAGCAAAAACCCAAAAAGGACTGAGTGATTCGCAAGTGACTACTGTAGATACTGAGGTCCTAATCAATAAGCTGTTAGATTACTTTGAAATGATTGCCGAGGATCGTAAAATAACTTTTGTAAAATTAGGAGATTTTAAGGCAGTATTAGGCGATGAAGGTTTATTGCAAAGGCTATTTGCTAATCTGCTATCAAACGCGATCTACTACGCCGCTAGTAATAGTGTCGTCACAATATCAGCCACTGTCAACACTCCAAATACTTCCGTTAATACTTATAAGATGCTTGAAGACGATCAAAGTAACACTCAAACCGCGAAGCAATCTTGGCTAGAGATAACTTTTACTAATCTTCTAGAAAAACCGTTAAACCAAAGCGAAGCAGATCGATTGTTTGAGCGCTTTTATCGTCATGATAAAACTAGCCAGCACCACTCAGGCTCAGGTTTGGGTTTATCTATCGTTCAGGCTATTGCTAATGCTCATAAAGGGACGGTCAATATCACTATCAAAGATGAGTATTGTTTTGAAGTTACTGTAGGATTATTGATTGCTAAGTAGCATACACCTCAATATCCTAGTGTTCAAAATATTAATAATATATAGACCTACTATAGGTCTATTCTATTTTGATAAGTCAAAAAAGCCATATATGCTATTACTTATATAGCGTATAGGGCTAAAGTGTGAAGTCTAATTTTCTTAGGTGATGTTGTTGATATGGGGGTTTGTATTTATCATTTTACTTAGGTGGTGTGCTTAATATTGGGGTTTGCCTTCTAACTGGTTTAACCCTTTAAGTATCAAATGAACAACTTCGTCAACAAAAGGCGTCGTCATCAAGCGATTGTAGTCTTCTTTACTTAAACCAGATCTTAAAGACAATTTTTCAACCGATAAACCTAGAATTAACGTTTTTACCTGTTCGTAATCAGCCTCAAAAGAATTACTTTTTGCAATCTGTTGAAGTTCGATATATCTCGCATTATGACTTATCTGCCACTCTTCAGTAAATTCTTCGCTTATTTCATTATTTAGAATACTGTCACACAGTTTTTGACAAAGTCCACCCAGACCTCCAGCCAAATATATCGGTTTATTTAAGTCGATAGCTATCAGAAACTCTTCTAGTACTCCAGGCATCTTACCTAAGTATCCCCCTAACTTACCTCCTGCAAAAATTCTGACATCTGAACTCTCTATCGATTCTTTCCTCATAGTCGTTAAGCAACGCGACCATATATATTGGTTTTCTGGACAGTCAGGTTTAAGAAAAATTTCTTTATTCTTTAATATAGAATCTATATCATCGGGTACTTCATGTTTGACAATATCTAATAAACCATAATACTTAATACTAAATTCTTTACTGGCTGGAGTTAAGTACAAAGGCCACGCTAAGTGATTTTCAACGTGAAATTGATCAGATTTTAAGCGCTCTTTTAATACTGATGCTTCTTCAAGAACAAACTCTGTAAAACCATTTTCTCTCAAGTCTCCCCCATAGATTAGAGTATGATTGCGAGATAAAATGTGTCTCGCCAAATCTTGAGAGAGTCTTTGTAACTCATCTGTGTGCTGATGATGTTCCTCATAACCATCTTCAAGATAATCTGAAATAGAGATTCCAACATTATATTTATCGGTTTGCACTTCGTCACTTGACCACAAAGGAGTAGACACTGTTATATTAAGATAGTCTGTCCATATAGTTTCTTCTTCATATAGAGGTGGTTCAGGATAACAAAGATGCAATCTACTGGAGTCTATTGAGGAACTTTCATTCTTAGACAGAATCTCTACTACTTGTTGTACTTCAGGAGGACGACAAAGAATAAAAGCTTTTGAGTCGATCCATCCCTGAGATTGATAAAATTTCAATGACGCTTCAGCATATTTGAAACGGACAGTTTCTAATAAGGATGCAATTAGAATGCGTAATATATCTTTGTGCGTTAAAGGTTCAGCGGTAACGTGTACACAGGGTACATTACCGATAGAAGGGAAAATTCTATCTTCGTAATCCTCAAGACTATTAACCACTACTATAGGTCTATACTCTGATTTAGCAGTCAAAACCTCGCGCTGACACCAATATCTAGAAGAATAGGCATCACTCACAATAGCTATCATTGTAGAATTTTTAAGATGACTTTCTATCTCCTCATCGAATTTAAAACCTGGCGATATTTCATTGGCATCGAAAAACCTATTCATATTACTATTATCAATAAAACTCTTAATTTCTTGAGCGTGATTCAATCCTGTATCGCCTTTTTTTGCATGGCTTAGGAATAACTTTATTGATGTCTCTTTTCCAACCTCATCAGAATCAATATCATTCAGACCATAACGATACAGCTCATGTGAAAGCTCTAAAATACCACTTTCTATACGGTAATCATGAGGCCAATTATGCGCTCTAATGAAGTTATAATTTTTAAGAGCACCAGAGTAACTATGCTTCATGCCAGCTTCGTCAATAGCAACTGGTACAATAAAATAGTTAGTGCTACCGTTTAGTCTGTTAAAATAGTCTACCCATAATGGTTCGGTTAAAGTTTGCCCACTAGTGAATACGAAGATAACATTTTTATTACCAAGCTTAGGCGGAGTGTTTTTCGGTGGGTCACTTGGACTCCTAGAGCTATAGAGAAAGGTAGGTATATTGATTTCCCGTGAAAATGGTCTATCTGTATCGCGAGTAATATACCTACGGAACTCACTAATAACGCTTAAAATGACCTTATTGTCGGACGGATGCCAAATAAAGTGAACGGCAAGAGGTGGTAAGTTCTGAGTAGTAGTCATTGTATAAAGCTCCAAGATAGCTTTGATTAAATTTTAAGCTTGCCAGTAATTTTGATACTCTCTACGATTTTCTCTGAAATAAGGACGAGAATTGTTTGGCAAATAGAGTGTGCTATCTCTCTTCTGGAAAGCTTCATGAATCCAAGCCATCAATTCTTGATGATTTATAGGACATGAGTATAATTTTGAATAACCAGCCTGTATATTATCGTAAAGTCTTGGTGGAATATTGCAAGGGGTGTACTCTACACCATCATCTGTAATTTCAGTAGAACATCCATAGCTATTGCATTTATCATAGCTAGGCAATAGTATACCGATAAGTCCTGAACGTGTATTCTGACTCGTCTTCTTAATGCTGTAGCCTATCTCCCAATCAACATGCTTTCTTTTCCACGTATCTTGACCAATCAATACAACGGTAACTGAGCTTTGAGATATGAACCTATCTCTAATCGCCTGACGAGTGGTTTCAGTTTTATTATTAGGATCAATATCTCCATCTTGAACTGAGCGAGAAACAAAGGTTTTAACATCATCCGAGAAGGCATTTTCAAACTCTTCTCGATAATCACCATCAGCGTGATGGAAGCTGACGAATACTTTGTGCTTTGGTATATTACGTAACATATGGTTATTAATCTCCTTCTTGATATGATTACTCTATGTACTGTCATATAAAACGTACCTACGGGTACGAATTCGTTCATTAGGATAGCATGAATTTATCAATAACTAGACGATTATCTACTTTCTGAAAAAGGTGAGGCTGACATGACTAGAGTTAACAGCATTTCTCTAAGTAACTATATTGAGCTTGTTAAAGAAACTAATAAATTCACTTCTGATAAAGCTCTTTTCGGTGCACAGATGGGTTTATTCAGTGAAGTAGGTAGTTTAGTATCCTTACTAAAAAAGAAGTTGCTTAACAATGACTCAAATGATCATTCGAACGAATTAGTCGTCGAAGAGATGGGAGATATTTTTTGGTATTTCACACTCATAACTATTGTAAAAAATATTGATCTCTATGAGTTAACAAACGATACTGATCCATATGATCGAGATGGAAGTACAATCGTTATATCAGGGATAAGGAACCAACCGTTTGTAAAAGTTAAATCTAATACAAACAGTAAAGATACTGAGTCGTTATTTAGTGAATTAATAAGCCATACAACATCTCTTAGCAAAAAGGCCACTGTAGAAAAAGCTAAAGACTTTTTAAATATATACTCAAAAGTAATGAGTTTTTTAAATCTTGATTTGTTAAATATTGTTGAACACAATACTTTTAAAATTAGGAATAGATTTGTACCAATTGACGAACTTAATTTACCTTTGCTATCGTTTGACAGTAATTTCAGTAAAGACGAGCAGTTACCAGTAGAGTTCGAGGTCTATATTATTGAAAAACCGAATGGTAAGGCTTACCTCAAATGGAATGATGTATTTATCGGAAGTGCTTTAAATGATAACCATCAAGAGGATGATAATTACAAATACCATGATGTATTTCATCTGGCATTTGCTGCCATACTACACTGGTCACCTACATTTAGAGCCTTGATTAAACATAAGAGGAAAAGTGACCCTTCTATTGATGAAACACAAGATAGTGGTAGACCAATCGTGATTGAAGAGGGTTTGAGTGCTTGGTTATTTTCCATATCAAAGCAAAGGGATATTGATTTTACTAAAGAGAGCAGTATTTCATATGATTTATTAAAGACTATTCAGATTTTTGTCAGAGGGTATGAGGTTGAAAGCTGTCCATTACAGTTATGGGTAAAAGCTATTATCCAAGGATATAAAGTATTTAATCAAGTTGTTGATAATAAAGGTGGGATTATAATAGGTAATCGTAGAGAGAGAACACTTGATTTTAGGAAGCTTAATGATTAATAAAAAAATAGCTGCTCCATCTACATCAAATAAATGACCGTAATAAAGTTGCAATGAGTATGATCAAACCAAACGAAGAGGTTTTCAAATATTATTTTTACTTTATTCAAGAAAGAATGAATATATTTTGGAATAAATACGAAGATAACTACCCTCTAACCCAAGACCCTACCCTACAGTCTTACAAATTTACTAATGTTTATAGGGCAATGGATAGAGTCAGTCAATACCTAATCAAGAATGTTATTTATTCAGATGATAATTTTTCTGACAAAGATGTTTTACTTAGAATCATTGTATTCAAAATATTTAACAAGCCTGAGACATGGGAGTACCTTGAGAGCGAATTTGGTAAAATTTCTTTGGAAAATTTTAATTTGAGGGATATTAATAACGCTTTACTAAAACGTAAGGAAAGTGGTCCTATCTTTAATAATGCTTATATGATGACAGGCACACATTCTTTATATAACCATCTCGACTTTAAGCACGAGAAATGGCTACAGATGGTTAAAGACGAATTAATTGGTCAGTCTGTTTTTGATAAAATTATCGATGCTAAGTCTTTGTCAGATACTTTTAATTACCTCAGATGCTGTTCTTTTATCGGTGACTTTCTAGCGTATCAATATGCTATTGATATGAATTACTCAGATGTAATTAACTTTAGTGAGGACTCATTTGTAAAGGCGGGCATCGGTGCTATTAGAGGTATTAAAAAATGCTTCGGTAATACCTCTTCTTCAAAATATAGTAATGAAGACATTATCAAATTTACCCAAGATAATTTCGAATATTACCAATCTCAGTTTGGATACAATGACTTTACTACGCTTTTTGGAAGATCACCTACTCTCATAGATTTACAAAACTGTTTTTGTGAGACAGATAAGCTTTTGAGAGTAAAAATGCCAGATTTACAAGTTCAGAATAAACGTATTAAGCAACAGTATAAGGAAACACCTAAACCGTTAGAGTTATTTTTTCCTCCTAAATGGCATATTAACCATAAAATAGATAAGCCAAGCATGCCAGCTACAAAAAAACACCCTACATTATTCTAAATATTTTATTTATCTAGCTAAGGTGTGCTTTGAAAACCAAACTAAGTATACCAACTACTAATACACTTGCTAATACTAATACCTTTTCGTACTTATTATCTAAATCTTTAATTTGTTTCTGCAAATCGCCAAGAGATGCATTATCGCTTCCGCTCATATGATCATTAAGTAGCTTCCCATTAACACCAGTTTGGTTCTGATGCTTACCATTATAACTTTCAGAAGCACTAGTTAATTTAGCAAACCATATCTGAAACAATGGCTCTTCTATCGTTAGGTTTATCGGACTAGGGCCAGCATTAAGTACTGAAAACACAATCTTCCCTCTAAAGTGAGGGTCTACATGAAACCCTGATACATTTACTAACCCCTTGAACTTAATGCTAGCCTTTATGGATATAAAGCCCATAACATCATTAGGCATCTCGACTGTTTCATAAGTTTCTAAAAAATAGAACTCACCAGGATTAACAACTATTTGGTTATCTTCAGCTTGTAGAACCCGAAATTTGCTATCAGAAGCACAATAAGAAGCGCCTAAGCATAGCTCATATTTATTACTGTCTATAAACTTTGGCCTATACTGAGGAATAATTAATTTTATTTGCTCTTTTAACTCTTTTTCACCTAAAAAACTCATAATTTCCTCATTCTAAAATGATGAACATTTATCCATTGAATACAGCTTAAGTTCAATATATAATTTGTAACTACGCAGTTAATGTGCTATTCAATGTAACAAGAAATTGGGCTTATAGAGTTATATATTAAGATATATATTTGGGTTTACATGTTTATCATTCCAAGAGGTTAGTATGGGCAAAAAAAGCAATATTTTTATAAGTCACTATGGTAAAGACGACGATAATGTACAGAGACTAAAACAACGTTTAAGAGATGCAGGTCATGATATTCGAAATAGTTCCATAGACAGTACCAAGCATAACAATAAAAAAAGCACCGACAGTGATAGATCTATTAAAAGAATGTTAAAAGAGAAAATTGCATGGTCAGGAACGTTTGTTTGTTTGGTTGGCAAAAGGACGCATACACGACCATGGGTAGATTATGAGATTAAACAAGCCGTATCGATGGGCAAAAAAGTTATTGGTGTTTACAAACATGGGTGCGCGGTTGATACTAAGCTTCCTAAAAATTTGGAAAAGTATGCTGACTCAATTATAGGATGGAATTCAACTGATGATATAGGTAATGCGATTGCAAGTGATAAAGCATCGTTCGAAAATCCAGATGGAACCAAAAGTGAACCCATATATAAAATTGAAAGAGTGAGCTGTTAGATATGAATATTTTTTCTTATAAAGTTGAACACGATTTAGGTCTAGCACCTAATCCTTTTCATGATTTTTGTACACTAGCTGTCTGCAAGTCTTCTATCAGACGCAATAAAGAATTGTCATTTGGTGACTGGGTTATAGGTACAGGAAGTGAATCTCTAGGTAATACTAATCATCTTATTTATGCAATGAAAATTGAGGAAAAGCTTACGTTTAATGAATATTGGGAAGATGAAAGGTTTGAAAGCAAAAAGCCTATAATTGAAGGTAGTTTAGTTAAAATGTATGGCGATAATATATACCATCAAGACGCTAATAATAAAGAATGGATTCAAGAAGACTCGGCTCATTCGTTAGATCAAGGAGTTACTAACGAAAACCATATGAAAAGAGATATAGGTGGAAAGTATGTTCTCGTTTCTCAGGAATTTTATTACTTCGGTGAAAATGCGCCTAAAATACCAGAAGAACTCAAGGGTGTTTGTAATGAAGGCCGTGATATGAAATATAAGACAATACCACAAGAAGTACGAGAATCCTTTGTTTTATGGCTAAAAGATAGTTATAAATCAGGTATACATGGCGATCCTGTCAACTGGAAAGACCACCCTTAATATGCCGTCTAACAATATAGATGTGTGCGTTAAATGATAAAATCCCAGTAAATTATGACTTTAAAACTTATCATTAAAACGCACATACCAAACTGAAGTAATGTAAATAAGCTTGTATGAGAACTAGTCTTTTTCCATTCTAGTTAAATCCTCCACGCCAGCCATCTCAGCTAATAATCTTGTGTAATTAATTAGAATTTCCTGTAGATCACTTAAATCTACCCTGAACTCTTGACGAAGCTCTGAAGACAGTTCACAAGAGCTAGTGCGCTTATGCCATTTTGCAGTGAATGGTCGCACAACTTGATTCAGTACTATTACTGAAATTTTAGTAAATTCTTTGCAGTGCCTTCCATCAGTTTTTAGAATACTTCGTGTTGTCTGAAATAAAGAGTAGATATTTTTCAGAGCAGCTAATTCGTCTCCATGATTGTCTTCTAATGGTTGTGTAGCAATGCTTGTCAGTAATTCTACGTATAATTCCCAAGCACACTGTTTATCCTTTTCATTAGGTTGCCACTCCATATTTAAAAAGCCAGTTGTTAAGCTTAGTGAGCTAAGGCTCCAATTGTCTAGTAATTCACTCCACTTCATGTAGCTATTCCTTTGTATTTGATGTTAATATTTATTATAACTGTCATTAATAAGCACAAAATACTGACTAAACAGTAGATAATAAAAGCATTTTCACAAGTAAAAAGTTCTGACTATATCGAAGGCTAGTTATTTAAATAGCACCATTAAGTTTAACCTATTTAAATTATCGTAATAGCGTCTTAGGTTTAGAAGGGTTACCGATATTCATATGCTTAGATGGCTTCTAGCCCACAATAGCATGAGCAAATATATTAATAACAAAGCCAGTGTATATCTAGCCTCTATTTTTCTTGATATAGATGAAGTCACCAACGTTCTATATAAATCAGCACACTCAATAAATATCCAAGATACTTCAGCACACCTGATGAAGCATAATAAGTCTCAGATATAGCCAAATTCTTGTCCGATCGCTTAGTTTTTTTCTGTACTACCCTGAGCTCATAACCATGAAAATTTTGACGATTTCCAGTACGTATCTGACTATCTAGCTTCAAACATCGTTTTAGTTGAGTTACTTCGTTTTCACTTGAAGCTCTAATTTGCCAGTGTTGTGCGTTAATGAGTTTACATCCTATCTCTAAGAACTGCTCTAACATTTTTTTCTGATTAGATTTAATCCCAAAATGGATAGATGATGTTTTTAGACTCTGTTTCGCTACAAATATTTCAACAAACATTTTTAGTTGATCGGGTTCATGAATAGACATCTGGTACGCCTTTTCTAAGGCTCTAACTAATAACTCTTGATTTTTGCTACCATTCGGTGAGCTTAATAATAGTTTCTTATTGTTAGCAAAAACCTGACTTGCATTATCATATAACTGTCTAGCTTCAACTATATTAATGCCATGTCTTATAGCAACCTCGGGCAGCGATATATCCCGCTTTTCTAAGCTAAGTTTCTGTAGCTCTTCTAAATAGGCAATCACATCCGAATATTTTTGATGAATAAAAATAGATTGCGATGCTAATCTATTAGATTCTATGATTGGCGTATTTATAGAAATATTAAGACTATCAACAAATAGAGGATTCTTACTAGTTACTAAGCTTTTAACCAGATAAGATCTTAATAGTCTAAGCCTCACTTTTTTAGTACCTGCGTCGTAAGCATCTCTTTTTTGTCTATGTATAGTCTGATATTTTAAATCTGTAATTTGCTGAAAAACTGTATAAGGTAGTTGTAACTTAGCATCAGCTAACTGTATTCCTGTCTGCAGGTGGGCAGTATGAATGTAGTGCTCAAACGTCGTATCACACGTTAAGTGCCCTGCAAAACTTGCCAGCCCAAACCATGATCCTTGTGCTTTATGATAGCCAAGGATACCCTCAATAATAGTCTCACGCTGCTTAGCATCATAATCTGTCATTATTGATGCTAATGAAGACTTACCTAGCACTAAAGTCAGTTGGCTTATGGCTGTATGTCTAAAGCTATGAAAAGTAAAGTCATGCTCTCCAAGCAATCTATCCCAAATTAACTTCATCATATTACTAAAGAACGTACTCGGTAATGGCTGTTTACCTGAACCTTGTGAGAACAAGTACTTCCGTTTCAATCGTTTTTGATGCTCAAAAAGCTCGATAAACAAATCCATTTCATCTTTTTTTAAAAGGCAGTTAATAGGTATTATACGACTTGCACTGCTACTTTTAAGCCTACGATAACGATTTGGTCTTATCCAAATCTTAGGCTCATCAATCTCTTGGTTATAATTATCAGTATAAATATCTGCAATATCTGAAACTCTAATACCAATGAGCTCTTTTATCCGTAGCCCTGTTCTATAGGCAAGACTCAGAACCACTAAACAAACTCTTTCTTGCTTGATCTCTAACTCTGATTCTTCAATGTACACTTTCATAGCACGATAAATGCGAGGAGAGATGATATTAGCTTTGACGACTTGCCTATTATGATGCCACGAAAAATATACATAGGGTGCATCATGACACTCACGCTGGTAATCATGAAAAGCTCTCAAACGACCATACGTAAACCCTTGACCATCTTTAAGCTTATTCATGTACGAACGATCATTACTACCTACTAGCTTGTCATCAAAATTAGAGTCTTTATTTATGACTGATTTTTTTCGACCATCCCTAGTTTTGCTCTGAATAATTTGCTCATAAATAATCTCAAAATCTTCGCCGTCCCATTTGTCTATATTCTCACCGATTGTCAGCATCAACCAATCACGCCCTATACAGCCCACATACTTGCTTATGCTCTCTTGGTTTATACTTTTATCATCTAATAACTGACGTACCCATCCTAGTATGCGCTGTGCGTTTGGTTGAGGAAACTCATTCTGTAACTGCTCTATACCCTCTATGGCATTTGCTCTAGTATTTTTGAGTTCTTCCTGAATTGCTCTTATTAGATTTTTACTAAGCGCAGGATAACTCATATTTTCTCTATTTGCATTTATAGGCTTAGAATAATCTAGTTCAAAAAGCTCATCCCATTGAAGTTGTTTAATATTAGAGTTGATTTTTTCTCTGTTGTAATTAAGCAGCTTATTCTTAGGTAGGCCTGTAGTTTTAATCCTACCTTGTCTAATTGTAGCTAATGCATTGTCAATATTAGCGCCTTCTAATTGCCTCCAATGATAGTTGGCGTATTTGATCAGGTGTGAGAGGTATGGCTTTGTTTTATCTTTATTTTTCAGTGTGAGCTTTTTACTAATATCATTAATTAATGTATCAAACGATTTAGTAAGTCCCTTTTTAACAATTCCATCTTTTAGTGCGTATAAAAAGCATAGCGTCATGTCATCTGGAACATACTCAACATAGCGTTTTAATTCGCTGTCAGACGTATCACTTGAGTTTCTACTAGATGACTCCCAACACCCATAACTATCATCGTCAATAACTAATAGAATAATCGGCACACTCTCAACACCTACCGTATCACCTTCACTAGGTAAATCTATTCTATAGACTTCGCGTTCAGCCAAAAGCCATTCGTAAAATGCTTTTAATACCTCAATATCATTAAGACCACCGTAGACAATGCTGCAGAATATTGCTGACTCAACCAAATCATTGGTAGTGAACTTCATCTTCCTTTGCCATATTTCTATCATTTCTCGGCTGGCTTGACTAACTTTTGACCCCCGTACGAACCAATCATAATCAATGCTCAAGCTGTCTCTCTCTGCTAAGATAGGAACAACTGGCTCATCTAAATGAGCTTTATGACTCTTGTTGTACATACGAATAACTTCTAAGAATCCTTGACGTGCCAGCTGAAAACTAAGAGGGGTGTCGAAGTTGATTTCTAAAATGATATTTATCTCTTGGTAATAATCAAATAGATCTGTGTCTTTACATAGCGGGTTAGCGCTCATATAAGATTCAACAAGGCTTTTAGCTTTATTTTTAATGTCTTCATGAGCGCTATTACGATTCTCGGCTCTTAGCTTATGTGCAACTAGATCAGACATGTACAGTTACCTCAACTTGTTTCAGATTAAGTTCACAAGCAATTTCATCCAAATAGTTACTTATTCCCTTTAGCTCATTAATTGATAATGAAGACATTGGATGCATCGCCTCCTGATCAGGGTGTTCATGACCGTAAAGAGCGCATATCAAGTGCTCTGGCGCTCTATTTACTAACATTGATCGCAACTGGTGTCTCAGCCAATTGTCTTGATGACTAAAGAATCTCTTTAATTGATAGCGAACTTTGCTAGGTGTAATGCCTGAAAATCCCTTAGGGTTTTTACTAAATATTTGAATAAGAGGTTGGCGAGAGTTTAAAATATCATCTATAGGAAACTGCTCAGAGGAATATATAACGTTATGCAGTGAAGCAAATTCTTTTATATATTCAATATAATTTTGTATCGCTATAATCAAAAATTTGCTTAAAGGTATGAGTCTTCCCTGCTCTTGTCCTTGACGCTCTTCTTTATCAGAGACCCAAAACAACCCTGCTATAAAATCAAGCTGGTTTAACACACCTGGCGCATGTACAACAGGTCTTATACCTGTCTGAATCATGATAATATGCCATAGCCAAATACCATAGGCATTAAACTGCTCTATATAACGATCCTTTCGAATACTTAAGTTTCGCTCAAGGCGTCCATTAAAACTTTCGGCTCCATTCGCTAGTTCTGCAAAGAACTTTTGACATGTTAGTTTGTTTAAAGCCATCTCACTACCGATATAACTCTGACGCTCTATATTTTCTGATTTAGATTTGTAGTCTTGACGAAGCTTTGCTTGAATCACATTAGGACAATGCTTGCCCATCAACAAAATGGCACTTCTATATGTATTCTCAATACTATTAGAATCAATGCTTGTGTAGTAAAGAGGCGAGCTATGTCTAACGTCAACACCAGTGATTAAATCAGCGTGCAATGGCTCATTTAACTTATTTTTTATGATGAAATATAGAGCTAAATTTATGTGTTGATAACTGAGTGCAGGCAGGTCTAATTGTTCTTGTAGGTCTTTTAATATTTCAGATATATCTGTATTTTCGATATTGACTATTTTTTCTATAATGGAATGCAACTGAGGAGGTAAAAGAAGTATAAATTCGTTATCAATGCTTTGACGATGTTGTATTAGATGACTTCTGCGATTCATAGTGACGTTTACTACGATCTTTAAAGCATAGTAGCTTTCATCTATCCTTTTTTTACTGCTGAGCCATGTGCGTTGGCTTTTCTCTTTACCAATTTCATTAATGACTTCTTGGATCTTACGTCCACTAAGCAATGACATTAAGATAACTACATAGCCAAAACGACTATCATCATCCGTAACCATTGAAAGTTGCCAGACTCTATCAAACAATATTTGAATACTCAGTAAACTTAGCTGCCGCAAACTTGTTGGAAAGCCAAATTGATTGCGCCTAGTGTGACGAAAGTTATTTTTAATTTTCCATTGCTGCAGTTCAGCAGACTTAGCAGTATATCTAGAAGGCTTAAAATCGTTATCTAAAAGCTTCTCTGGATCATCATCAGCTAAATTTTCATTGGAGGACACATTATCGTTTTGGTGACTTATTCCAAATATAGTGGCTCTAAGTGGTTCATCATCACTATCAAGAAAAACCTTGTTTAAACCAACACTATTATTGTCAGTGTCATCAGACTTAGAATAAGTCTTGCCAATAAACGCCTTATCTTCCGCTACGACCTCGTAAGCGAGCCTAATACGACCAATCTTTCCTGCCAGCTTTTTATTAACAACCTTACTTGAGGCTTCTGACTGCTTAGTTAAAACCTCATACTGGCAAATAGCATCTAATACATTTTCTAATGAACTCCGCTGGGCATGTATATCAATAAGCTGATTTATTAGCTCAGATTGTGGATTGTGTGCATTCAATCCCATTCTGACTCTAACACCTAACTGACTGACCTTAGCAAAGTGATTATCCCCACGCATTGTGATTCTTATAATTATTTGCAGGTAAACACTCATAAACTGCCAAGCACTGTTTTTGCTATCTACCGTTCCATATCTTTTATAAAACAGTACGAGCATGTATGTTACAGCCCATTCTTCAGTTTTCTGCTCTTTAATAATAATAGTTGCTATGTCAAAGCATTCACTTTCTGTAAAATTAACCTCAAACACATCTATAGCGAAGTTTATATTCAAAGCAAAATTTGGTCTAAAGCCCAAAACGTAAATGATCAAATTTTGTATTTTTAGACTGTCAGGTGAACCTTCAGGTATTAACTTATTAAGAACTGTTTTTAGCTCATTCTTATTTAAATTCATCATAATTAGTTCGCCAGCCAATCCATGTTTTTTGGAATACCTATCACATCGTTCTCAATAGCTTTTCTACATTGTTGATACTCAAAGTTTGCCTTTTTAATACCTGCAAATTTACAATACGACTCAACGGATAAAACATCTATGCGCATCAATTTACAAATAACTGAGCTGGGCGCTTTCTGCTGAAGCGCCTTAAATAAGTCAGGGTGATTAATATTTTTTAGGTTGACGAGTTGCACTACCTCAGCCCATGCCAGCATTTGAATATCTTTAATACTTTCTGGTGTGATGAGACATGGATAACTGTCCGTACTTTGCAGTCTTAATATCTCATCAACTCTCTTAAAATCATTAATAAAAAATAATGTATCACTACTGTTTTTGATCACTCTAATAGGCGGGCAATAAAACTTATCTAGATATCTAATGCTTACAGAAGATGAGCTGAGCCTGAGTCTTTGCCAAATTATTAAAGCTTGCTCAGCTTGCGGATGTATAAGCAATTTGTCTCTATTTAAATTAATAAGCTTTTGATTCGGTTTTAAGTTTGTAGTTTTCATACTGTCTCAAATTTATTTTCTTTTTGTATTTCAGTTATCAATCGATCATACGTCTCATCCTTCGACTCGCCTGGCATGTGATGCTGTTCTATATATGAGTAGGTTTCATCAACTGACATTTTAGGTAAAGTTGATTTCCATAATCCGTTAAGAACTACATTAATTTTAGGGTTGGCTTTAACTTTAGAAGTTGATGAATTTTTATGACTTGGGTGATAAACATCAGTCGTACTCTCTCTGCTATCATTCTTATTTGATTTGCTACTTCTCTCATTTTCCCAGTCTTCATCATCGATATTGAAGCGTTTATCAGTCTGCTCTTTAGTAGTGCGTTGGCGATCTGCAACACGTTGTAACCATTGGCGTAGTCTTAGCTTACGAATACCTTCACTTTCTAAAGGCTTGCCGTTCTGAGCCTTCTCTGCGTAATAAGTTTTAAAATCTTCAACGTGTAACTTATACTCATTATCTGTCATTTCTAATTTCACACTTGCCTGAGATAGATCAACTTGCATAACGCTCTTTGAGGGTGCTTGCCATTTTTCAATACCATCATAACCGCTAGTGGATAAATCATAGTTAGTATCATTTTGCTCAACAAAATCAGTTTGAACATCTGAGCACACAATAGAAGAACCTTGTGAGTGCGCCTCTCTCTCAAATGTTTCTTGTTTTCTGTTTTCTAGTTCATGTTTTATAGTTATAGCTTCTTTTTGCGTGACTATTGCGTGACTCTCAGAGTGACACGTTGCAATGTTATTGTTGTTTGAGTTAATTTTATGCTGATGTATGTCAAATAATTTTCGCAACTTAGTCATGCCTTTAGTGCCTGTGCTATCTACACCTATGTCTGATAACTGCTGACGCATTATCTTTTCAGCATCACGTGACTTGGCTTTTCTTTGAGCATCAGTTAAGGGAGTGTTTGAGATAGTGTTACTATCATCAGTCGTGACATCACTACTGCCTGTTGTATCGTTTGTACTATTTTCCCAGTTGCGAGCCCTATAATTTTTTAGAGTAGTTTCCCACGCAGTGTGTTTATAAGATTTAGTACGTTTATCCAATTTAAATTTATCTTTTAAAATTATTTCTAAGGCCTTTCTTTCATTATCACTGTTACAAGATAACCTGTGCGCCAATAGATCTACATCAGAAGTAAACGGCTTACCATCTTTTAAATAATTCGTACGCATATCTAAATATATGCTTTTCTCTATACGCGTCATATGGCGAGTTTCAAGCTCCCAGTCACCGAAATTATGATTAACATAATGCATGGCACTAGAGCTAATTGGTGTATTTTTTGAATTCCTCATCATTAATATCCTTAAATATAATTTGTCCTGAATTTACTAATACTTTTCACAAACATTTAATTTGATGTACATGACCTTTGGCAGACATCAAGATATTCATCAAGATGTTTTTTACGATATAAAACATGCCTGCCAGCTTTGCTATAAGTAATAGCGTCTGATTGATGACAGCGCATATGTTGTAATGTGTGCAACGACTTGCCAATATAGGCGGCGGCAAATTCAGGAGGAAAAGGAGTTTCTGGAGCAGCTTCGATAACTTTTTGTCTTAACACCTCTTTTTCATCATCTGTATATTCTGACCAACTTTTTTTACTCATAGCATTCACTCATTTAGTTGTTGTCTAATGAAGGTAGATATAGCTCATAAGAAGACTTTAGCTTATGATAGTTCTTTATTTGTATAAATTGTGTTTATTTTATTTCTATTGATAGGTTTAAATTATAAAAATAGTTACTTTATAACATAAAGTTACATTAAAAGAATTTATATTATATAAAGTTTCCTTTAATTATTTTATACTGAATTATCAAAAGAAACTTTTAACAACAGCAATGGATTATTTATGAGTATGGATCTTGATAAAGTGGCTGAGAGAATTAAAGATTTAATGGACTCTAAAGGCTTAAAGCAAGTTGATGTTGTAAAAGCTATAGGAATTTCCAAATCGAGCGTATCTAAATGGCTAAATGCTAAAGCCTGTCCAAGTGGGGAGTATCTTCGCCGCCTCTCTGAAGTATTAGAAACTTCTGAGTATTGGATACTAAACGGTGAATATCCTTACAGTTCTTATGAAGATATTGACGACGCTATGGACTATATGAACGCTTACGAAGAAAGTATGAGGGATCATTACATTGCAGAGCTCGGTTTAGAACCTGATCTTCCATATAGCATTCGATTTTTACAGGAAGAGTTTGAAACTAAAATGTTTAGTGAGCATGAAAAAATTGAACAACAATATCAGCTTTCTGCTGAACAAGAGCGTGAAATAGAAGAGTATGAAGAGTGGCTAGAATGGGAGGAAAGAGCGGATGATTTTATTGAAAATAGGTCAATATTGGAACAGATAAAGAAATACTCCAATTTAAGTATGTTTATAGAAGATTTTAAATATGTAGAAGAGACATTAAGATTGCAATCTGAGATTGCTAGAAGAACGAATACTAACTTAAATAAGACCTTATTTTATAATCAAGAAGATAGTTCGATGGAGCCACTAATTAGTGTTGGTGCACAGTGCTCAGTAGATTTAACTAAACGCACTATAAAAAATGGCAAGTTTTACTTAATAAGAAGGAATAGTTTTTACGGGGTAAGAGCACTATTTAGTCAGTCTGATGGTGGTCTGCTACTACAATGTAAGAACAAGGAATATCCAGATGAGAAAATTTCTAAATCTAAAATAGATAGCTTAGAGGTTCTCGGTTACGTTTATGCTTGGACTAATATGGATCCTTGGTAAAGAAATGTCTTAACGTGATCTTAAAGCTACTTATGAAGAGTGCTAAATATTAAAAAAAGGTCATCTGCACCTTTAGGAAGCATAAGCAAATAATAAGCTCGACTATCCAAACGCGCTAAATTATTAGTTTGATGACAATTGCACGAATAAGGAGTGGGTCAGTGACATTAAATGCATCTGGACTACTAACGACTGCTTATATCTAACATAGGATAAATAATTATGTGCTATAGAGCTTATCGGCTAAGCCGCAAATAAATGTATGGCAGCTGATTCGATATGCTGCGCATTCAGTGTGATAATTAGGAATAAACGATTGAGCCAAGATTTGATTGTTACAATCTATACAATTCAACATTTTGCACAATGTGATGATAACTTTTTTGATACTCCTAACTGAATCGAAGTCCGTCATATAAATGTGCTTCACCATATTGAAATTAATGACGAGATCTAAAATCAGTTAAATAAACCAATTTTTAAAAGTAATTTTGATACTTATTTGATACTCGAAAAATATTGTTACATCTTTTTAGTTATAGCTAAACATAGTTGATTTAAACCTAAGTCATTGTTTATAAATATATTTTACCTCTAATCATTGCTTATTATCGTTAAGTATATCTAGTTATTTAAGATAGCCAAAGGATTCAAAATCCGTTGCCTTTAAAAGCGTGTCGGTTCGAGTCCGACCACTGGTACCATATATATACCAAACCCTTACAGTCATGGGCTGTAAGGGTTTTTTATTGGTCATCAATATAGCTTAAAACACTCTCTCTACTAAGCAACCCTATAATCCGCTGATTAGTAAACTAAGCAGTTCTCTGATTAAACTCATCCTTAGTAGTTTATTAAACTAATATTTAGTATCATAACCACATAAAAATAGTGGTTATTACTCTGTTATTGGTGGTGCGACCTTTATTTATAACACTTCTCTAATAAATTATATTTAAAAAAATGAAGCACTTATAAATAATTAATATACAAATGTTAGTCTTGATAAGTGCTAATTGTCTTTTTAAAACTAATCTATTGATTCACACTGCACATAGAGTGTCAAGTGACGCTACGTTTTTGTCAGCTTGCTTCTAAAAGGCTATCATCATAGAAAATTTAGCCTTTATTATTAAAAAATTACTGAAAAATTTCGAAATACTTGAGGATGACAAAATTAATCAAAGTGTTACTTGGTCATTTTCCGTTCTGTTTTCCGCATAAAGAAGACGCACAGAGACACATAGGTACTCATCATGAAAAAATTGTGGATTTTAATTCTATTAATAGTTGTCGCTGCTGTTGGTTGGTATTTCTGGCAACAGCAGCAGCAAGCCGACGCCCTTCCTGCCGGCATCGTCAGCTCAAACGGTAGACTAGAGTTGGAGCAATTCGATATTGCCAGTCTCTACCCGGGTCGGGTTGAGGATATTTTGGTGGATGAAGGCGAAGACGTAGTGGTAGACCAATTGCTGGTCAAACTGTCCTCTACCCAAAGCGAAAGTCAACTTACGGCGGCGCAGGCCACTGAGCAACGTGCGCGGCAAATGGTAGTACAGGCACAGGCGGGGCGTAATCAGGCTGAGCAGACCATGGCACGCGCCCAAGCTGAGATCAATGCGCAGCGGGAGCAGCAAAAAGTAGCAAAAATGGATTTAGATAATGCACGCATGATGCATAATGAAAATCTAATCTCTAACTCAGAGCTTAGTAGCAGATTAGCGGCCTACAATGGAGCAACTGCAGCAGTACAGGCGGCTCAAGCGGCCTACGCTGAAGCTCAGGCAGCCGCTCAGCAAATAGATGCGCAAGTCGCTGAAGCTAGAGCGGGTGTCAATGAAGCTAAGGCCCAGCAACAAGCAGCTTCCTCAATGAATGAAGACATGCAGATTCGTAGCCCCAAAGCTGGACGTGTCGAATACCGTATTACTGAGGTCGGTAGTGTCATTGCGGCAGGTAATAAAGTGATTAGCTTGCTCGATACTGAGGATGCTTTCATGAATATCTTTTTGCCTAACCAGCAGATGAGTGGCTTACAAGTGGGTGATGAAGCTAGGATTGTGCTCGATGGTCTCGATAATGTTTGGCCTGCAGAGGTATCGTTTATCGCCTCCGAAGCTCAGTTTACCCCAAAGTCAGTAGAAACTCAGAACGAGCGCGAAAAGCTGATGTTCAAGGTCCGCATTAAATTACCTGTCGAAGTATCTCAAAGATATAAAGGCTTACTCAAAGGCGGAATGACTGGTAACGGTTATGTGCGTAGTGATAGCAGCATAGCGTGGCCTGAAGATCTGACGGTAAAACTTCCTACAGTAACAACCCCTGTGCAAAATATATCTGAACAAAACCAATCATAGATTATTTAGCAGTTTTATGACTCATAAAACTGCCTCCTTATGATTATATAAAAATTAACGGTATAACTGAGAGATAATGTATGGACAGCCAGCATACAGCAGTTGAGATTAGCCATGTTTCTCATAGCTATGGCGAAACAGTTGCTCTTGATGATGTTTCCTTTAGCGTGCCACGTGGCGCTACCATGGGTCTGATTGGTCCTGATGGAGTGGGAAAGTCCACTTTATTGTCTCTTATTGCTGGGGTCAAGGTCATTCAAGAGGGCTCGGTACAAGTGCTCGGTCAGGATATGGCAAAGAAGTCCGTGCGTGACGACTTATCGCAGCATATTGCTTTTATGCCTCAAGGTTTGGGTCATAACCTCTACCCCACACTTTCGGTGTATGAGAACGTGGAGTTTCATGCGCGCCTGTTTGGGCTAGACGCCCATGAACGCCGTGCCCGCATAGCTCGATTGCTTGAAGCAACGGGGCTTGACCCTTTCCCTGATCGTCCTGCTGGCAAGCTCTCAGGAGGGATGAAGCAAAAGCTTAGTCTTTGCTGCGCTCTAGTAAACAACCCAGAGCTGCTTATCCTTGATGAGCCCACCACCGGGGTAGATCCATTAGCCCGTCGCCAGTTTTGGGCACTGGTAGCCTCGCTGCAAGCCGAACGCAAAGAGATGACTGTGATTGTCTCAACCGCCTATATCGAAGAGGCCGAGGATTTTGAGTATTTGCTGGCGATGGATGATGGTAAGTTACTGGTCAATGAGCGTACGCAAACGGTCATGAAAGAGCTTGAGGTCAGCTCGCTTGAAGAAGCTTATATCAAGCTTTTGCCCGAAGAAAAACAAACCAACTCAGGTAAACTAAAAATCCCTCCATTCGAGGCCGATCCAAATGCGCCGCCGGCCATTGAAGCTGAAAATCTAACCAAACGTTTCGGCGATTTTACGGCGGTTGATAGTGTCAGCTTTCGTATCGAAAAGGGCGAGATTTTTGGTTTTTTAGGCTCTAATGGCTGTGGTAAGTCCACCACTATGAAGATGCTTACTGGTCTTATTGATAAGACCGAAGGCTCAGCAAAGCTACTGGGTCAATCTATCGATGATGAAAATGTCGATACCCGCATGCGAGTGGGTTACATGTCGCAGACTTTCTCGCTGTATGAGGAGCTGACGGTACGGCAAAACTTAGAGCTGCACGCCAAGCTTTATCAAATAGAAGGCGCACGCGGCGAGCAAGCGGTCAAGGATGCTTTAGAACAATTTGATTTGGTTGAAGTTGAAAGCACTGACCCTTCTTCATTGTCGCTTGGTATTCGCCAGAGGCTACAGCTAGCGGCGGCTTGCTTACATCGTCCGGAGGTGTTAATCCTCGATGAGCCCACTTCTGGGGTCGATCCTGAAGCACGTGATATGTTTTGGCGACAATTAATTAAGCTCTCTCGTGAAGATGAAGTGACGATATTTATCTCCACTCACTTTATGAATGAAGCCAGTCGCTGCGATCGCATCTCCTTTATGCATCAAGGGCGGGTGCTCGATGTGGGTACACCGGCAGAGCTGACTCGCAATAAAGAGGCGGAGGATCTCGAAGAAGCTTTTGTGCAATATCTGCTTGATGATGAAAAAAGTCAAAACCAAGACAGTAAAGACCAAGACAATCAGAACGAAGAGAATGCAAATAACACAGATGATAGTCAAAATGAGCTAGCTGCTGCAGCTGAAAATGTAGAGCCTGCTATCGGTTCAGATATTATAGCGTCTGCACCTGAAGCACAGAATAATAAAACTGATACGCTACGCTACTGGTTTAGCACGGTTTGGACCTTTGCAACTCGTGAAGCTAAAGAGCTACTGCGCGATAAAATCAGATTCTTTTTTGCGATTCTCGGCCCGATTATCTTGATGGTTATGACCGGCTGGAGTATCTCTTTTGATGTCAATGATTTACCTTATACGGTCCTCGACCGAGATCAGACCACTCAAAGTCGACAATTAACTGAGTACTTCTCCGGCTCAGAGTACTTTGTAACAAAACCGCCAGTATATTCCCTAGAAGAGGCTGAATATGCGCTCAAGAGCTCCGAGGCCAAACTGGTTATCGATATCCCAGCAGGTTTTGGCCGTGACTTAACTGCCAACAGACAGCCAGAAGTGAGCTTTTATATTGATGGCACCGTTCCCTTTAATGCGACTAATATTCAAGGGTATGTGGGCGGTATTGCAAGGATGTATATGCAAGACCGCTTTCAAGAGACCGGCCTGCCTATCGACTTAGAGCCCGCTGCTGAAATAGTTCCGCGTTTTATGTATAACCAAGACTTTAGAAGTGTCAGTGCGGTCATCCCTAGCGTGATCATGATGATTCTGATGTTGATTCCGGCGATGATGACCACCCTTGGGGTGGTACGTGAGCGCGAGATTGGTTCGATATCCAACCTCTATACCTCGCCTGCCAGTGTGCCGCAGTACCTCATCGGCAAACAGCTGCCTTACGTTGTTCTGGGCTTTATCAACTATATTATATTGGTATTGATGGCGGTCTTTTGGTTTAAAGTACCGGTAAAAGGATCGTTCTTAGGGATGTCCTTGGGTGCTTTATTATTGGTATATGTGTCTACTGGGCTGGGTCTGTTAGTCTCAAGTTTGGTGCGCACTCAGATTGCCGCACTACTGATCACCGCTATCGTGACTCTGATACCCACTATCAACTATTCGGGACTGCTCTACCCCATCTCCAGTATGGATGGTTTCGCTTATGCTTTGGGCGTAGGGTTTCCCGCTTCTTGGTATCAGCGTATTAGTATTGGCGGTTTTACCAAAGGGCTTGGCTGGAGCAGCTTTTTGACCGAATATATCGTTCTGGCTGCCTTTGCCCTGACGTTTATCACGCTGGCCTCTATTTTCTTAAAAAAGCAGGAGGTGTAAATGCGCTCCTTAAAGAACATCTGGACCTTAACCATCAAAGAGCTGCGGAGCTTGTTCGGCGACACGGTACTGTTTTTGATGATCGGTGTCGTTTTTTCGGTGACTATCTATACGGTAGCGGTGGGTATCAATACTGAGGTACGTAATGCTCCCGTAGGTATTATAGACTCAGACCGTACCGCTCTTACCAGACAAATCCAAGAAGCCTTGCAGCAGCCCTACTTTATTCCGCCAGTTGATGTTAAGCGTGAAGAAGTCGATGAAATGATGGATAAGGGCGAGCTTATCTTTGTGCTCGATTTTCCGCCTGGGTTTGAACGCGATGTGCTGGCGGGACGAAAGCCGCAAGCTCAGCTATTAATTGATGCCACCACCATGACTCAAGCTGGTGTGGGACAGACTTATATTAGCCAGATATTCAATGAACAAGTCAGCAGCTTTTTGCAGCAAGAGGATCCACCTTTATTAGCCAAGCCCGTGCTCAATATGGTCTACAACCCCAACGCCGATAGCTATTGGTACACCCCAGTGATGGAGGTCTGTAATATGATCTCGCTGTTAGCCTTAGGTCTGTCTGGTGCTGCCGTCATCCGCGAGCGCGAACGCGGTACTATCGAGCATCTATTGGTTATGCCGGTTAATGCCACTGAGATTGTCCTATCAAAAATACTGGCTAATGGGGTGGTTATCCTGTGTGCTTCTATGCTATCGATGATTTTTATGGTGCAATATTTCCTCGGTATTCCTATTAACGGCTCATTAGCGCTATTCGCTGTCGGTGTCGCTATTTATCTGTTTTCTATATCCTCTTTAGGTATTATGCTATCGACCATAGCCCCGACCATGCCGCAGTTTGCGCTACTGATGCTACCCGTATTGGTGGTCTCACTGCTGCTATCTGGCTCTGTAGCGCCGCGTAGTAATATGCCTGAGATGGTGCAGCTGTTAAGTGAATACTGGCCCACTACCCAGTTCATTGCTTTCGCTCAAAACGTCTTATTTCGTAATGCTGGATTTGACATTGTTTGGCCTGAGCTATTGGCGATGACCGGTATTGGCGGCTTGTTTCTTATTTTTGCTTTAATACGCTTCAAAGCTATGCTTGAGCAACTGGGATAAATTCATAAAAATAACGCTATCATATAGCCCTATAATTAGGAGAAGCTTATGTCACCATTATCTAAAGTATTTACTTTGGGTGCACTCACTTTATTTATCAGTGCCTGTCAAACTCAGCCTACAGAGGTGGTCAGACAAAGTGACGTACTCATTCCGGCGACCTTTAGTCAAGATCAAGCGGCACAAGGCAGTCAAGACATTAGCCGTTGGTGGGAGCAGTGGAATGATCCCGTGTTAACCTCGCTCATTGAGCAAGGGCTGCAAAGTGGTTTTGATATCAGAGTGGCTCAAAGTCGCCTTGCTGAAGCTTCTGCCATCAGCCGCTTAGCTAAGGCTGATCTTGGCCCCCAAGCTGGCGTCAATGCTTCTACTGGCATCAGCAAAAGCTCAGCTGAGCTGTCTTCCACTGACAGACTTGGCTTACCAGGTGGGGCTATTGCGCCATTAGAGGATCGCTTTCGTACCAGTGGCGACTACGGATCAGTTGGATTTGCAGCGGCATGGGAGCCTGATATTTTCGGCCAAAAACAAAGTGATGCCGATGCCGCAGCTTATGCTCAGATGGGCGTACAAGAACAGGTTTATGGTGCCCAAATGCTGGTTGCAAGCCAAATAGCCGATCATTACCTACAAGCACGCGCCGCCAAAAAACGTGAAGCTATTATAGATAGCACCATCGCTACGCTGACTGAGTTTGAACGCTACGTACAGTTACGCTTTAACGCCGGTGACGCTACTATTAATGAGGTAAATAATACTAAAAGTAAGCTCAACGCTGCTCGTGCCCAAAAAAGCACCTTAAACGCTGAGTATGCTGCAAACGTGCGCAGTATAGCGGTGCTGATAGGTCAAACGCCGCAAAACTTTACCCTACCCAAAGCGCCTAAAGATATCTTCACTGGTTTGCCAGCCGCCCCTACAGGTCAGACGCCACAAGGATTACTCGAGCGTCGTCCCGATATCAGAGCCAACGCCGCACTGGTGAATGCCTACTCTGCCAGACTAGCTAGTGCTGAAGCTGACTTACTCCCACGCTTCTCTATCAACTTTTTGGGTCAAGGTGGCCGTATCGATATTGATAGCGATGTGCCGAAATTAAGTGGTTGGGGTAGTATTTTAAACGTAGGCGTACAGCTGCCGCTATTTACCAATGGCCGTATCCAAGCCAATATTGATAACGCCGATGCCAGGTTGCAGACCGCTTTATTAGAGTATGACCAAACCTTGTTACGCGCACTTGGTGAAGTGGACAGCGCCTACCAGTTCCATCATGCGCTACAAGAACAACAATCTTTATTAGTGACCGCCTATCGACAGTCCGAGCAGCACGCCAGCGATGCTAGAAAGCTGTTTCGCTATGGCTATCACACTCTGGATTATGCACTAAGAGCGGAGATTGAATCGCAAGAGCTGCGAGAAAATTTGCTTAAGTCGCGACTGGCTCAAGCCCAAATGCTGATAAACCTGAATAAGGCCCTTGGCGGTGGCTGGTCGTAAGAGCCTTACGATCATAATGATGTTAAGAAGATTAATTAAAGTCATCACTCAATCGAATGATGACTTTAATAGTTTAGAGAGGTCAAGATTAATTCGTTAAAACTGATAATCTGCTGGTGCTGCTTTATTAAATTAAGAATCTCATCATTTATCGAGCAAATAATTATAAATGTCGGCTCGAACCTCATGCTGCATATCAAACTCTACTTTTACTACCGACACGCCAGAGATTGAAGTTTGCTCAAAGCTTCCTTTTCTTGGAGATACATCTCCCATATAGTAAAAGTCATTTCCCTCGTCATTGTGTTTTTTGATAAATAAAGGAATGCGCAGATCTGAGGGATATTCTCTAAACAGTCTTACCTCTGGGCTATTTAACGTCCTTCTCGACTTAAACATCCAACTAAAGACAGACTCGTTCACAAAGTCATCCTCATACTTAGTAGTATCTGTTATATCTTGAGATTTATGATAATTGACAAAGATCGGACAGTTGGTTTGGTCTTCGCTTACTAAATATCCGCCAACATTTTGAGCTACAGGGTTTATCTGCTTATTCAAAATTCTAAACACATCTTTACGTGAATACTTACGATACAACTGAAAACCACCAATAAAGTCTTCAAGTTTGAATTTTTCATCATACTGAAAAATAGCATAATCAGTACTATCTATCAAAAACCTTACAAAAGTATCATTAGCTAAATAGTTTAAGAATTCAGGATGCCAATAAAATTTATCTTCTATTAATTGAAGCACATGAAAATCATAAATCTCGCCTACAGGTTTTAATTGCTTATTATGCTTTTCGGTCACAAAGCCAAAGTTAAGATTATTAATCACTGAAGCTATAACTTCTAGACTTATCTCATAACCGTAACGGTTCTCAATCAGCATTCTAAAAGTATCAACGCTGAGATTTTCTCCTGACAATAGCGAACGTAGTAACAAGCTCTCCTCTACACGCTTGGCGTTATTAATCTCTCTTGAAAAGCTAGTGATTAGTTTGAGCTCATCGCTATTGAGTATTGGTAGCGCCTCTTTTTCTTGTTCTTTAGCAAAATGATAAAAAGACTTAGCATATTCGACATAAGAAAAAGGCTCACGAGCACCATGACGAATAAAATCCATCATCATAGGCGCATAACCTAGTTTTTGTTTGAGCATTTTATAATCTTTGACCAAATCTTTTTTGGTTTGCAAATTTGCAGTATCTATAGCCGCATAGATACGTTCTTTGGCTATTTTATCAAAGCTTACAGTAGAGGTGCCTGGTATAAAGCAGCTCTCACTAGCTAGTAAACGGCGTAGGGTATCTTTATTATAAGAGTCGTCACCATACAATGCGATAGGTACCATAAAGTTGTTTTTATAATTACCAATAAAATCGATAACCGTAAGATATTCTTTATTTTCAGCCTTTCTTAATCCGCGGCCCAACTGCTGTACAAAGATAATCGCTGACTCTGTAGGACGTAGCATTACGATCTGATTAATAGCAGGAATATCGATACCTTCGTTAAAGATACCAACCGAAAATATATAATCGATTTTAGTTTCAGGATCACAGGATTCTAAGCGCTGTATCGCTTGTTCACGTTGCTGCTCGGTATGCTCTCCAGTCAACGCTAAAGAAGGTAAACCGTGTTGATTAAATATATCTGCTAGAGCTTTACACTCTTTGATATTCGAGCAAAAAACTAAACCGCGAACCTCACCATTATCACAGCTATAACGGTTAATATAGTGCAAAATATGTTTAACACGCTCCTCACTAACTAATAGGTTTAGCATAGAGGTGTCATCTACCGTATCGCCATTTATGATTAGATCCGTCACTCCGTAATAGTGAAAAGGCGCCAAGATATCCATCTCTAACGCTTTTTGCAAACGAATCTCATAAGCGATATTGTGATCAAAAATCTCAAAAACGTCGCCATCATCGGTACGCTCTGGAGTTGCTGTCATCCCTAACAGAAACTTTGGTTCAAAATAATCTAATATCTTTCGATACGATGAAGCACTGGCTCGGTGGGTCTCATCAATAACAATATAGTCAAAGGAATCGGGAGCAAATTTGGTTAAATGATCGTCTCTTGAGAGTGTCTGTATGGTTGAGAATATATAATCACTTTCAGCTTCGGTAGTTTTACCACTGTATAAACCAAAAGTTTTTTTATCGCCAAAAATGGATTGATAGGTTTGCATAGCCTTTTTAGCGATGTTTGCTCGGTGTACCACAAATAACAAGCGGTTTGGATTGACATTCAGTGCATCAAAAGTAGACAAATAAGTTTTGCCGGTACCAGTCGCTGAGATCAGTAATGCTTTATTTTTACCCTGAGCTCTTAGAATTGCTAGATTCTCTAATGCTTCTTTTTGCATTTTATTGGGTTTAATAACACTTCCTGCTGCATAGCTGGACGTATTGTTTATTTTTTGAAAAAGCCCTTTTGTTTGTCGATATACTAGCTCGTAACTTTCTATATACTCATAATTTACAGGTAACGCAGAGTCAAATTCATTCTTAAACTCATTTATCGCTTGCTGTGACAAAGCACCCGTTTTGCTAGAGCTCACCTTAAGATTCCATTCTCTATTAGCAGTCAGCGCATTAGCGGTCAAGTTACTGCTACCTATGATCAAATGATGAATGTCAGAGGTACTAAATAAATAGCCTTTAGCATGGAAGTTAGAACCAGTCGCAATGCGCACATCTAAATTTTTGAATTTAAGTAGCTCACGTAAAGCTTCTGGCTGAGTAAAATTTAAATATTGTGAGACTAGAATACGACCTGATACACCTCTAGTTTCGAGCTCAAGCAACTCTTGTTTTAAACAAGCAATGCCACTAGTAGTGACAAAAGCCACTGAGAACCAAAAGTTATCACTAGATTGCAGGTGATTGTTGATAGTAGTTAAAACCTTTCTGCCTTTACCATCATTGATTATCAGTTCTGGCTTCAAAGTGTGTTTGGATGCTTGTGAATGGTCTATAAAACCAGATACCAAAGCGCTTTTTAATTCGTCATAGGTAGTATTGGCGGCATAGCTCATATCACTGCCACCTTTAGCTGCTCCACAATAGGTATATCAGCCGCTGCCCAGTCCAGAGTTTCAAGTTGGGAAGCTTTTAACCATAAGGTTTGTAAATGCTCAGTGAGTGTAAAATCACGGCTAGGCGTACTACAGATAAAGCTGTGCATGATAATTTTGAAGTCAGGATAGCTATGTTCAACACTCATGAAAAAGCGCTCAATACTAAGGGATGCTTTAAGCTCTTCTTCTATTTCGCGAGTCAGAGCTTGTTCCAAATTTTCATTCTTTTCTAGTTTTCCACCTGGGAATTCGAATTTTTTTGACAAGTAAGCTAACTTATTGTCACCTCTTTGAGCGCAAAGAATCTCCCCCTCATCAACGACGATGGCGGCAACAACTTCAATAGTTTTCATTATTATCCAATAGCTTTTAGGTATATATTTATTGACAGCTTAGCGGTCAGTTTAAAATAACAACATCTTCTTAAAATTAAACATGCTTGTTTATAAATATTATAGGTCAATTAGAGTAATAATTGCACTAAATAGTTAGAATAATGTCCGTTTTTTCGAAGGTAATTAGAATCCTAACCCCATCCTTCAAATCGATTTAACTAAACCTATCACTCCTGCGAGCCGAGCAGCTCATATAACTGACAATGATCTAGCGCGCCATTCTCACAGCCACGTTTTAGCCATTCTATGGCGCTATCTTTATCGCCATAGACGCCGCCACTACCGACGTAGACTTTCCTCTCTCATTTGTCGTCCCACCGGTACCACTATTTAGATAGTACTAAAATACCGCTAACTATTAAGTTTAGCAGTATTTTTTTGAGTTAGACTTGGGATTATCCTTACTTTGAGTATTTAGGTTTTATCTAAGTCTATACTTCGAATTCTAAAACACTTTTTCAATTCTTGCTCCTACTTCATACTAATAAATATGCTATATTGACATATAAACTAACATTATATTGTTAAAAGAAGCTGAGTATGATTACTTACATCCGTTTTAATAATTTTTATTCTTATTTGGAAGATACAGAAGTATCTTTTCTACTAGGTAAACAACCTACTACATCAGATTATGATTTTACAGTCAAAACCACTCAGGATCAGTATCGGCTAAATAAGATTATGGCTATAGTAGGTGCTAATGGTTCCGGAAAGACGCAAATACTTAAAGCTTTTGCATTTTTACGCATATTTATGTTCGTTTCTATGTATGAGAAATATAACTATGAAGGCATTCCTTTTAGTCAGTATGCTTTAAGCAACAATGATATGACTAATTTTGAGCTGGGTTTTTTAGTCAAAAACGCAGAAAATATCTATGAAGAATATCGTTATGAGTTAACCTTGACGAAAGATGCTGTAGTGAAAGAGTCTTTACATAAAAAGACCAGTCGTCAATTTAGTTATATATTTATACGTTACTATGAAGATGATAAGTTGATTTACAAACATCGCGACTTTATAGCCCCATCCTTGGCTGACGATGTCAAAAAAAATGCCTCGTTAATCAGTTACGCTAATTTATTAGATAATCCAATTGCAATGTCTATATTTAACGTTTTTTTACATTCTTCGACTAACGTAAATACTAGTGGTAGACAAGGTGGTACAACTGAATCTATTGTAGAATTGACAGAGATACTACACAAAAATGAAGATTTAAAAGTAATGGTTGAGAACCTTTTATGTCAGTTCGATACCGGTATAAACCATATTAATATCAAAGAAGTATTACTCGTAAATCAAGAGGAAGATAAGCCTAGAAAAATACTTCTACCTTTTGGTACTCATAAGACCGATGATGGTGAATTTGAGCTAAGCTTTTATGAAGAATCTAATGGTACGCAGTCTGCTTATAGCTTGCTTGGATTGATACTGCCTGTTCTTCACAGTGGTGGTATTGCTTTTATTGATGAGCTAGATAACGATCTCCATCCTCACTTGTTACCTGCCATTTTCGATTTATTCCGCTCTTCACATTATAATCCTCATAACGCTCAGCTTATCTTTAGCTGTCATACGCCAGAAGTTTTTAATCTACTAAATAAACATCAAATTTATTTGGTAGAAAAATACGAGCAGGTCTCTGAAGCATGGCGACTTGATGAGGTAGAAGGCATTCGTAATGATGATAATCTCTATGCTAAGTACATGGCAGGTGCATTTGATGCCATACCAAACTTATAGGGATATGTAAAATTATGGCAAAACGCAAAGTACGAGTGATGAATAAAACTACTCTGTTAATTATGGGCGAAGGCGAACACGACAAGGCATTTTTAAAGCACATGCGTGGAGTATATTACAATAGAAGCTCTGGTGTTAAGATAACCTTAGATTTTTCTAGTGGCGGCTCTCCACACGATATTATTAAAGACACCGTCAAAAAAAGCAAACATACCGACTACGATAAAAGATTTATTTTGATGGATGAGGATATTGCTATAAAGCAGCAGGATTACGATATTGCTCATAAAGAAAGTATTGTCATTTTGCAATCTGCTCCAGTTTGTTTGGAAGGTATGTTACTGACAATACTAGGTGAGTACACTGCTTCTATATCTACTGCTCAAAAATGTAAGAGTCTATTACACCCCAAATTATCTGGTAATCCAATAGAGCCTAAAAGCTACTATCCTTTGTTCGAGAAGCAAGTATTAGATGACACCAATCATACAACTATTCAAGAACTACGAAAATTGTTAGGGGGTTAGTTTTATTAAGACTTCAGTTGCAACGCCAAAGCCTGCCAATCACTCGCTCGACTCAAGCGTCGTCTGCTGTTTTTGCGGCATGCTTGACACCTAATAATACTTAAAAGCAGCCGCTATATCAGGTAAAATAGCGATTATGACAGTCCCTATTATTCCTCCGCTGCGTAAGATCATCCATCTCGATATGGATGCTTTTTATGCCAGTGTCGAACAGCGCGATTTCCCCGAACTACGAGGCAAACCTTTAGTCGTCGGCGGCGATCCGAGTGGGCGCGGCGTAGTAGCAGCAGCCAGTTATGAGATCCGCCCGTTTGGCGTACGCTCCGCCATGTCATGTTATGAGGCGCATAAACGCTGTCCTGATGCCGTCTTTGTGCGCCCACGTTTTGAGGTGTACCGTGCGGTTAGTGCTGACATCAGAGCTATCATGCTCAGTCTGACGCCGCACGTTGAGCCTTTGTCTCTAGATGAGGCTTATCTTGACGTCACAGGACTGGACGTTCATAAAGGCTCAGCGACCTTGATGGCGAATTGGCTACGCGCGCAAATCCTTGAGCAGACTGGACTGACCGCTTCAGCTGGGGTTTCTTTTAACAAGATGCTTGCCAAGATCGCCTCCGATCTTAATAAGCCTAATGGCACGGCTATCATTGCTCCAGCAGATGCGGAAGATTTTATTAGTAGTCTGCCTATTGAGCGCTTTCATGGTATTGGCAAAGCGACCGCCAAACGCTTGCATGCGATGGGTATCAGCACGGGTGCTGATTTGCGTCGTACGCCAGCGCCAGTACTGGTCAATGAATTTGGCAAACGTGGGCAGTTCTACCACGACATTGCTAATGGCCGTGATGAGCGTCCGGTCAAGTCCAAACGTCAGCACAAGTCGGTAGGCTCTGAGACTACTTTTCGTGATAATTTAAGCGGTGATGACGACTTACGTGCGCAGATCTATGCGCAGAACGACGACGCTTTTAATCAGCTACATAGCAAGCAGCTAACCGCTTATACTATTACCTTAAAGATTAAATATGCTGATTTTAGTCAAATCACCCGCTCACACACCTTATCTACCGCCTTTAATAGCGCCGAGTCCGCCCACTTTTGGCTTGACAAGCTATTTGCGGATATTCCGCGTCAGCTACCGATTAGGCTGGTTGGCGTCACCTATTCCTCGTTAACGCCCATCGCTCAGATATTACCGCAGCTGAACTTATTTGACTAAAGTGCTTCAATTAAAGGGTTTGATTAATGGCCTGTTAAATGACACCCAAAACCTTGCAAATTAGCCATTATCCAGCGGCTTTCTGTTAAACTTACGCCAAAATTTTATCTACTAAACGATCTTCTTATGACTGATTCCCAAGCTATTTCTAATAATCAAAACCCTACCAATAATGCTCCTATAAACAATCCTGATGCGCCTATGAACTATTTAAGTGTTGATGATTATGACTATGAGCTCCCCGACCGCTTAATTGCCCGCTATCCGCTAGAGCAGCGTTCGGCGTCCAAACTACTATATTTGCCTGCTAATTCTAATAATAGAAGCAAAGACGGCTCTGACAGCGTAAACATAGAAGATTATCCGTTTACTGCTCTGCCATCGCTGCTCAATAGTGGCGATCTAATCGTCTTTAATGACACTAAAGTCATGAAGGCGCGCTTATTCGGTCAAAAAGACACTGGCGGTCAGATTGAAGTATTGATTGAGCGCTTGTTTGACCTCTCAGATTTGGGTTTGTATTTGGAGCCCGAGCTTGCCGCCCAGCTTCAGAGTGTGGACGAGGCTCTAAATATCCATATCAACATTCATAAAAGACACTTTGCACTTTGCCACGTAAAGGCCAGTAAAGCACCCAAACTTTGGCAGCATCTATCATTGGCTAAAGGACGCATGAATGCGGTGATGGTAGGCCGCCATGATAATTTATTTGTGTTGGCTTTTGATGCGCCTATTTTGCCGGATTTAGAGCAGTATGGTGAGCTGCCAATACCGCCCTACTTTGAGCGCCATGCCGATACTACGGACAATACTCGCTATCAGACTGTCTTTCATGATCCCGCCAAGCTGGCTAGCGTCGCTGCGCCTACAGCCAGTTTGCATTTCGATGATACCGTACTCAAGATGCTTGCCGATAAAGGTATCAATACCGCTTTTGTCACTTTACACGTGGGAGCGGGTACTTTTGCACCGGTCAAGACCGACAATTTGCTCAATCACACTATGCATAGCGAATATGCGCATCTGCCGCAAGCAACCGCTGATCTGATTAACCAAACCCATGCAAATGGCAACCAAGTTATCGCCGTCGGCACCACTGTGACCCGCGTGCTTGAGACTGCCTATCAGCAAACGGCTAGCGATGGTCGAGCGCTTGCTAGCTGGTCAGGAGATACCGATATTTTTATTTATCCAGGCTTTAAATTTGGGGTGATCGACAAGCTGCTGACTAATTTTCACCTACCTAAATCCACCCTTTTGATGTTGGTCTCAGCTTTTGCTGGTAAAGGCGCTATTGAGCAAGCTTATCAGCACGCTATTGCTAATGAGTATCGGTTCTTTAGTTATGGCGACGCTATGCTACTTGATAAAACCAACTCTCTTTAAGTAAATCAACATCATCTCTTAATTAAATTAAAATAAACTGGTAAACTAAAGGCTATTTTGTTATAACATTATATGTGTTAGGCATTATGATAATCAGCTGCTATTGGCTTGTTTTAGGTCTAAATCTAAGTTAATAGCATCAATTTATTGATTAACACTATCTATTTATACAATAAAAATGTAACAATAACTTGCTGATTGCTACTCGTCAGTCCCTTAAGAATCTATAAAAGGCCTGCGCATGTCTTGGCATTTACCTCACCGATTAACCACCGTCCATTATGCGGTTTCAATCGCATTATTGTATTCGACCAGCTCATTGGGTCTCATATCTGGGGCACAAGCAGCAAACTTTGGTAAAATGCAAATCACCTCTGCTCAGCACGAGCCTTTAGTAGCCAGTATTCCAGTATCTGAGATAGAGTCAGCCAGTTTTGCTGCCAGCTTAGCCAGCTCCAATGTGTATCAGCAAATGGGGCTGACCCCAACCGCTTCTATGTCTATACGCTTTGTCCCTACCTCGGCAACGACAGGACAAGTACTCATTAGCACCTCACAGCCGGTATCAAAGCCGTTTGCTGATGTGGTATTAACCATAGATGATAAGGGTAAACGCAATATTATACCCAAGACTTTGTTGATGCCCTTAGGCGACCATAGTTCTACTGATGGTTCTACTAAGCGTCCAAACCAAGTGCTTGGCACCACGGTTAAGCCCAATTTGCCTGTAGTATCTAATATAGTATCTAATATTATAGCTAACCCTACAGTGCAGCCGTTAAAAGTTAAACGTGAAGCGCCGCCGCCTCTATTTGCAACTCCTAACATTCAAGCTCCTATAGCGACACCAACTAGCTCCGTTGACAATGTAGTTATGGCACAAGATAAAGATATAGGCTCAGCGATAATAAGCGCAAATACAGCGCCTTTATCATCATTTTCTTCCACAACAGTAACCAGTAATATTACTCGTAAAGTGAAAAAAGCAGATAGAAACAGCAATATAAATCTAGATATAACTACCGCTTTAAATGCTAGCAATAGCGCAGCTGACGACAACGATAGTTATGCCAATGCCAATGCCAATGCCAATGCTAATGCTGCTAACCTTGGCCTAAATGACGATTTGACTGCTAATGACCAGCAAATGGTAGCAACTACTGCTGATGCTGCACCCATGCCTTTGAGCACCCAGCAAGACCTTTTAAACATAAAAGTAACCCGGCGCATAGAAGCTAAAAAAGACAATGATACTGGTAATATCTTGGCTAATAAGGCCTTAGCCAGTAGCAGCGCTCAGCAAGGCAGTACCCAGCAACAAGCTACTTCTACCACTACAAATGAACAGCCTAACCAGTCAAATGATGGTTCGACTATTGGTAGTCAAGCGACTGCTAAGCAAACAACAAGTTACACCGTTCAGCGTAATGACAACCTGTGGATTATCTCAGAACAAATAGCTCAGCAGAATAACCTAGATGTACAGAGCGTTATGCGCCAAATCAAAGCTCAAAACCCAGAGGCTTTTATTAATAGAAATGCTGATCAGCTTATGGCAGATGCTAAGCTAAGTTTACCTAACTATGAGGTCGTACCCTCACAGCAAAGCTTACAATCAGCCATTAGCGCTCAACGCCAGCATTATTTGCAAGCTGCCAAATCCAAGTCCGTAGCGAAAGCATTGAAGCCTAAAGTAAGCCCAAAACCAACCTCAGCAAAAAGTGCAGCTAATAAAACTAAAAATACTCAAGCGGCTAAACGTGACGCCAAACCGACTACTACCATAACCAAAACCTTGCCCAAAGCTCATTTTTCAGTGATCGCTCCTGGTCGTGATGGTAGTGCTGATGGCACCCAAACCAAAGCCACTGCTGCTACTGGCAATGGCTTAAGCACTGATATATTAGCCACGCTAAAATCTACTCGTCAGCGTACAGCCGATCAGGTCAAAAGCCTAGTGGATACCAGTAGCACTCTAAGCCGTTATACCGAAAAACTAAAACTACAAAACCAAAAGCTGGCCGAGCTTGAAGCTCGCCTGAAAACACTGCGTAACCAATAATTAACCTTTAATCCAGCACAAAATGCTGCTAATCATCAGGCACGGGAACCTCTATGGATAACATGCTATATATCATCGCAGTAGTGCTTATTGTCGCGCTGGTTGCTCTCTTAATTATGCGTAGAAATAAAGCGCAACCACCAAAAGTCATATCAAACTCCCGTGCTAGCAAACACTCTACTGATACGTTGCCGCCAGTCAACTCAGAGGCAACAACTACGGTTGCTGATCCCCAAGATAGCCCAACGGAACAAAGTAGCCCTGCATCTGCTACTGGTTTCGACACCCTTACCGTTGCGCAGCGTTTTGTAGATCAGCAGCGTTATGACAAAGCCATTGATACTCTAAAACGTGGATTGGTTAAATCTCCGCAAGATAACCCACTGTTGTTAAAACTTCTTAATATCTATGCGCTTACCCATCAAAACGATGATTTTTTTACAACCTACGATAGCATCAAAGCTCACGGCGACCCTGATACTATCGAACAAGCTGAACAACTTAAATCTTTTTTAGAAGAAGAGCTTTTACAAGCCGAACAAGTAGCAGCAAAAGCTAATGATAAGAACAACGGTTTAAATGATAGCGTTGATATTGAAAGTATAGACTTCGACATACCTACAGATAGTGAGCAACAGACCCAGTCAGACTCATATTTAGAATCTGAGCCTGAGTATGAGCCTGAGCGTCAAACAGATACTACCGATAATGATTTCAATCTGTCTTTAGGCGATCTAGAAACTGCTGCCACAAGCACGCCTGACTTAGATAATCTAGACAGCAGTAATGATTTCGGTGATTTTGACTTTACTGACGAAAACCTTAGCTCTTCTAAAGATAGCAATGATTTAGAGAACTTGGACTTAAATAGTTTAGAATTAGATGCTCCAAATTTAGAGAATACTATTGAGAGTCAGTCGGACATCACTCATACGCCAGCTGCCCTCGAAAGCGCTGATAAAAGTCCCGATGCAGAGTTTACGCTTGATTTTGACTTTGATCTTGATTTTGATTTGACATCAGCGAATACTAGCCTCTCGGATGACTCAACTAAGACTGAAAGCCTCAGTCAAGAGCCAGCTCTAGAAGAAGATCCTGTTTTAAGCCCTGACCAACCAAGCATAGACGATTTTAGCTTTAGTTTAGATGATCCACAAAGTGAGAACTTAGCTCAAGAGACTATTAGTTCGCTCGTTGCTGATCCTGTTACGGATAATAGTGATACGCTGTTATTTGATGATAATACGCCACTTGATGATGACTTTATTTTCGCTCAGGAAGACGATAGCCTTCATACCTTTGCAGCAAATACAGAGTTTGAAGCAGCCACAAAAGATACGCCTGTCACTGAACCGGCACAGGACTTAACCGCATTTGAAGCGCAGTTTGACGCTGATTTTGACTTTGTTAAGTCGTTGGACAGCCAACAAGTAACATTAGACTTAGCCGGTCAATACCTAGAATTGGGAGAATATGACAGTGCAAAGCGTTTACTCGAAGAAGTTATCGCCCAAGGTAATAGTGAACAACAACAGCAAGCACAAGCTTTATTAGCTCGTAGCGCTTAAGTTATAACGCTTAGATCACAGTATTTGCTTTGTAGTACTGCTTAGCTAATAGCTGCCGCTCTTTGAACCAGTAGCTGACAACCAGCAATCCTAACCATGGATTGCTGGTTGTCATTTTTCTGATGATGACTTATATTGTTAACTTCCTTACTGCTTTTATTTGCGACAACTATATGCGTCAAGCTACCCCCTTACTAGAGTCTAAAGTTCAGCTTATTTATGCTGGCGGTACTTTTGGCAGTTACGGTCGTCCGCTTGCACCGTTAGATGCTGATTTATTCTTGCCCATCTTACAGCAGCTTATCAATGAACAAGAGCCCTCCATCCCTTTGCCAGCCGTTTCATGGCTAAACAATCTCCTAATTAAGGACAGTAGCCAGCTGACTCCTAGTGATTTTGTACACTTTTATAAGCTGTTATTAGCAGCGTATACAGCACAAAACCGCCGCTTTGTACTAATTACCGGCACGGATACTTTGAGCTATTTGGGGGCTTTTTTAGCAGAAGCTTTTGCTGGCTCTGATATCTGCGTCGTTGTGACTGGCAGTATGAAACCATTACTAGATAGTGAGCAGTGGCATAATTATGCTATCGATAGCCATAGTGATGCTTGGGATAATTTAAGCGAAGCGTTAAGATTAGCTGCGGCTGGGGAGTCGGGAGTGAAGGTTTGCTTTGGCGGTGAATCATGGCCTGCGCAAACGGTACAGAAAATTCATAGTCATGACTTTATGGCTTTTACCGGTCATAATCGTGCGGCTTATCCTGCTAACAGCTATATCAGAGCGCTGCCAGACAGTCGCCGTCAGCACTGGCTCGAAGACCAAAAAGCGCTCACAGATGATATCGAGTCACGGGCTGAATGGGTAGCTGTCCACGCGCTATACTGCTTGCCCAATGATCCTAGTATATTGAATAGCCAGTTACAGTCATTACTAGCGCAGCCTCCTTGCGGCATTATCTTACTGGGCTTTGGGGCAGGTAATCTACCCTATTCACCAGCTTTGGCAAAGACCCTAAGTCAAGCGTACGAAAACGGTCATATGGTGATTAGCGCCAGCCAATGTCCATTTGGCGGAGTCAGCGATAGCTATGCTGCTGGCAGTTGGCAATATGATTATCAAGTTATAGCTGGCGGACGCTTAACGATTGCCGCTATTTATGCGCGGTTATTATGGCTGCTGCTACGTTATGATGCTCCTGCACGGCGACGTCAGCGCTGGGCACATAATGTTAACCAGGCGGGAACGACTATCAAAAAGCGTTAGATAGCCTCATTGAATATTGCCATTTAAACGTATTTAGTTAATCTCCTCTTTCAAAATTCAAAAACAGTATCGAAGCCTACAATGCCTGAACTAATCACTACTCCTTCTACCGATCAAGACCAGCCTGTTTATACCTTGGCGATTGCCATTGAATTCCTAGGTACCCATTATTATGGCTGGCAGCGCCAAAAAGAAGTCACAGGTGTCCAAGAAGTTCTAGAGGCTGCTATTAGTAAAGTAGCCAATGAGCCCATAGAAGTGGTCGCCGCAGGTCGTACCGATTCTGGTGTCCATGCCAGCAATATGATTGCCCACTTTGTCACCCGTGCTTATCGTCCTACCCGCAACTGGTTACGTGGGGTCAATAGCCTCCTACCGGATGACATTGCGCTGCGCTGGATTCAGCCGATGCCAGCTGACTTTCATGCGCGCTTCGGCGCCATTGCACGGCGCTACCGTTATATCACTGTTAATCAACCCCAGCGCCCGGCTATTCTTAATCATCAAGTGACCCATGTCTATGAACCGCTAGACTTGCCCGCAATGCAGCTGGCCGCTGCTGACATTATAGGTACCCATGATTTTAGTAGCTACCGTGCGGCAGCCTGCCAATCTAGGCAGCCTGTGCGTACTATTAGCCATGCAGACCTTTTTGCACACGGCCCATTTATAGTGTTTGATATTCAAGCGGATGGATTCTTGCATCATATGGTACGCAATCTAATGGGTACTTTATTTGCTATTGGTAAGCATGAGCTACAGCCTGCAGATTTCCTCAATATTTTGGCCAAAAAAGATCGTACCATTGCTCCGCCTACCGCTTCGGGTGATGGCTTATACTTTATCAATGCGTACTATCCTGAGCGCTATCAACAATTGCTGCCAGATACGGCTTTAACGCCTATTTGGTTAAACCTGCCTACTTGATATACATATCAGTTACAGACTGTCAAGCAAAAACTGGGTTTGCCATTGCTTTAATAGCCGAACTTGCGTATAATATGTGCTTATTTTTCATTGATTGATACAAATTATGGCTAAAGACGATATTATTGAATTTGAAGGTGAAGTCATCGACACCCTTCCAAATACATTGTTTAAAGTTCGTTTAGAAAACGGACACGAAATCATTGCACATATCTCAGGTAAGATGCGTAAGCACTATATCCGCATTTTAACTGGTGATAAAGTTAAGGTCGAAATGACTCCTTACGATTTATCTAAAGGTCGCATTACTTACCGCGGTAAAACTTAATTTTGTAATTATAACCTTAATAAAGTATATACAGTCTGATATACAACGACCAAAGGTTAATGCTGCATTTGCCTTTTGCTGAGTTACTTTTTACTGACTTATCTTTTACTAAGTAGTAATTAGAGATTATCGAAGCTCTATTGAGCAGCGCCATCGATTATTACTGCGCAACACCCAATGTGGGATTTTATTTACGAGAACGTTTATTCTGTCAAATTAAACGCTTAAATAGATTATGAAGTTAACAATCTGCCCACAAAAATACCGCTATAGATCAGCGGTATTTTTTTGTTTCATTTTTGCTAGGCTAAGCATTTAAATCCCTCCAAATGCTATAGTTGATACTAAATTAAATAGATACACTAAATTATAGCGCCGGACTGGAACAAATTTTACTTGTGTGCTGTATCTACGCTGTTTCGATGCTGCGCAAAATTCGTTCCAGTCTAGCTGTATCTTTTTTATATTGACCTGACTATAGTTTTAAATAGCCCTCTATTTTATCTCGACTGTCGCATCGTCCTCAATAGTACCTAATAGAGCCAATGCGTCCCAGTTAGTCAGGCGCACACAGCCTGCTGAGGCTTGACGGCTAATGCGTGCAGGATCTGGTGAGCCATGAATACCATAGGAAGGTTTACTTAGTCCAATCCACACCAGTCCTACTGGATTGTTAGGGCCTGGCGGGATAATAGATTTGTCACCGCTATCATGAGTATAAGTGTAGTTGGGCTCATGTACTTTTACTTCGACCGTATGGGTGCCTGAAGGCGATGGGGTGGCGGTACTGCCTACGGTTGTCGGATAGCTGGCAACGAGATTGCCTTTATCATCATAAGCATACAGAGTTTCAGTACTTTTATCAGCGACTACTCTACTTACTGGTTTGGTATTGGGGTTACCCGGATTATAAACCGTAATAGTGTCTCCAGCGCTGAATTTGCTGTTAGGGTTTAGTGATTTAAGATACTTTTCGCTCATATGGAACTTTTCTGCCAGTGCTTCGGTGACGGTTTCGTAGTACATACCTTCAAGCTCAGCTTTGGCTTCAGCGCCAGCAGGAATAGTGGTGGTCTTGATATTAACGTCATCATTACTCAGAGTATAATTTACCAAAACAGGCTCACCCATCAAACGCTCACTAGCTGTTAGTGCCTGCCATGTTTCATCGTTTAGGTTATCAGTAACCTGCAAATTATTGGCTTTTTGAAACGCCTGCATGGCTTTTTTGGTATTTTTACCCCAATAACCATCGACAGGTCCTACCCCATGTTGACTCCAATTAAGTAAAGCTTGAATTTTAGCACCGGTATCACGGTTTATCTCTTTACCGGCTTGCCACTTAGCAGCATTTACCTTTTGGGCGGTCTTTGATAGGTTTTGGGTACTATATTCCAGGGTGGGTAGTAGCTTATTTAAAGAAGTCGCAGTTTGACTATCACCAGTTAGTTTTTGGCTCACACTATTAGTGACAGGACTGGATTCTTCAACATTATCGGTGCTAGCAGCGACCGACTGAGTTATAAATAAAACCGTAGATAATCCTATAGCGGTGATGGCGCCGCTGATTTTGGTTAGTGGATACATATTTTATTTCCAAATTATTATTAGTATAATTAATATTTATTATAAAAATTTTCTACAGAAAATACTGCTAAGCTAAAGGACGTTCTATAGCTAGTAAAAACGGTCACAGTATTATATGAGATATCAGAATAGCATATTGCTTTGTTAATAAGCTGTGTGTCTTTGCATAAGGATGTTAACAAGAGCTTAGAAAGCTGTTAGATTATTAGCACTGTCTCCTATTATAACTACCATCACTTCCACTTTATCTCAGTGAACTTTAACGATTTTAGCGCTATAAAAAAACCCATAAACTACTCAGTAGCTTATGGGTTCTAGGTTTATTTAGATTTTATAGCTGTTAAGCAAGCTTAGCCAACACCGCCTCACCCATTTGTTTACAGCCAACCTGCGTCAATCCAGTTTCACTGCTATCCGTTGTACTATATAAGATATCAGGGGTACGCAGTCCGTCATCAAGCACTTCACTAACCGCTTGTTCGATTGCTTGTGCCGCTTGTTCTTGTTTAAAGGTATAACGCAGCATCATAGCTACTGATAAGATTGTAGCTAGCGGATTGGCTTTATCTTGTCCGGCAATATCAGGTGCTGACCCATGACAAGGCTCATACATACCTTTACCTTGCTCATCCAAACTGGCTGAGGGCAGCATCCCAATAGATCCGGTCAACATAGCGGCCTCATCGGATAAAATATCACCGAACATATTACCGGTGACCATGACGTCGAACTGCTTGGGATCACGAATCAGCTGCATACAAGCATTATCAGCATACATATGCGATAGATTAACATCGCTATAATCGGCTTGTTGCATCTCAATCATCGTCTGCTTCCACAGCTCAGTGACTTCTAACACATTAGCTTTGTCGACTGAGCATACTTTAGCTGGTTTACCTGAGGTTTGCGCCCGTGTTCTTGCCAGCTCAAAAGCCACTTTACCGATGCGCTTAATCTCACTGGTGCTATAAACCATGGTGTTATAGCCTTGCTGTTCACCATTCTCTAAAGTACGGATACCGCGCGGCTCACCGAAATAAATCCCGCCGGTCAACTCCCGTACGATTAATAGATCCAGCCCCGATATAATCTCAGGTTTGATACTAGACGCATTAGCCAATTGTGGATAGAGCTTGGCTACTCGTAGATTAGCAAATAGACCAAGCTCGCTACGAATCTTCAGCAGACCACGTTCAGGACGCTTGCTACGCTCAATACCATCCCACTTAGGCCCTCCAACCGCCCCCAGTAACACCGCATCTGCGTTACGTGCTTGCTTGAGGGTATCTTCTGGTAGCGGCTCGCCAGTCTCATCGATTGCAGCACCACCAATTAGCCCTTGCTCCAAGGTCAAATCAAGCGCAAACTTTTTATTGACAGCTTCTAATACATCGATAGCTTGAGCCATAATCTCAGGGCCAATACCATCGCCTGCTAATGTTAAAATCGTTGCCATACTAGTCCTTTAAATTGATGGGAGTGTTTAAGTACAATAAGTATAAATGCAATTGTTTATTGTTTTACGGTAAGTCATTAATTTTTGCAGTAGTCGAGCTATCTAGATTGGCTGCGTTTCTTGCTATTTCACTTTGATGTGACTGCTCAGCCCTTTTTCTACAAACTCTCCTTGGGTATCGGTATCTGTTTGTTTGCAAAAGTGACGCTGTACCTTATCATTATGAATCAAGTCTACACATAAGGGATCAGGAGAAGCATTCTCTAACAAACTGCCTTTAGTTTGATTATTCTTTTGACGATAAGCTCGAAGCTGATAAGTACCTTCAACGAACTCATGAATCACAGCGAAGCGCTCGACATAATCAAGATTATTTTCAGGATAGAAGTTGATATGCACTTCACGCTTCACAGGCTTTACCCGCGCATAATAATTGGTCAAACCTTTGATACTAGATGGAGCTAATGGCACTATCTTGACCGATTTATTATCTAGTAGCGGCGATATGTCATCGGCGCTAGGCGCTGCTGTAAGCATTCTATTATCTACTGGCTGATGAGTGGTTGGCGATATAATCGATGTCTTATCAATGAGAATTATTTCGCAGTGATAAGTACCAAAACAGGCAATACTGGTCTCAGTTTTTACCGGACTAATCTTACCTGCCCAGCTATCAGCATTTTCAGCCTTTTCTATCTGCTGATAGCCACTTAATAGCTGACAGCCTGATAACAATAAGCTAGCCATGATAGCTGCGCTAGTGAATACTACGTTAAGTTTTTTGTTCATAATGGCAACTACTATTCATATTGATGACAATTGATTACTCATTTTAGCCATTTTGTTACTATAACTCAACGTTCTATTATTGACTCTAAACCTTTGTTAACAATATTTAGCTTTTCACACTTATACTAAGAGCTTAAGCTCTAACTGGATTAAATATCCAAGGCGTTTTTTGCATCATTTTATGCTCATAAGCCTTAATTTCATCACTTTTCTGCAAAGTTAGCCCAATATCGTCGAGGCCGTTAAGTAAACAGTGCTTACGGAACTCATCGATTTCAAAGGCATACTCTTCACCCGTAGGCGTAACCACTACTTGACGTTCAAGATCAGCGGTAAGCTCATAGCCTTCATTGGCAAAAGTAGCCTCCATTAATTTATCAACAATTGCTTCATCCAAAACAATGGGCAACATACCATTTTTGAAGCAGTTATTATAAAAGATATCAGCAAAACTTGGCGCAATGATAGTACGAAAGCCATATTCTGACAGCGCCCAAGGCGCATGCTCACGACTAGAGCCGCAGCCAAAATTTCTACGCGCCAGCAAAATAGTGGCCCCTTGATAGCGTGGTTGGTTTAATACAAAGTCTGGATTAATGGGACGCTTGCTATGGTCTTGACCAGGGAAGCCTTCATCAAGGTAGCGCCAATCATCGAATAAGTTGACGCCAAAGCCCGTACGTTTGATAGACTTTAAAAACTGCTTGGGAATAATCTGATCGGTATCTACGTTTGAGCGATCAAGAGGGCAAACAATGCCGGTTTGAGTGTTATAAGCTTGCATAATAATTTCCTATAAGATAAAGGTTGCCGTAATTATTGAGTCAGGCGATTAATAAGTACGCACATCCACAAAGTGACCCGCTAATGCCGCCGCTGTAGCCATGGCTGGACTAACCAGATGCGTACGTCCGCCGTTGCCTTGACGACCTTCAAAGTTACGGTTAGAAGTCGAAGCGCAGTGCTCCTCGGGCTCAAGTTTGTCAGCGTTCATCGCCAAACACATTGAGCAACCCGGCTCCCGCCATTCAAATCCAGCTTCGGTAAATACTTTATCCAAACCTTCAGACTCTGCCTGCAACTTCACCTGTCCAGAGCCTGCAACTACGATAGCTTCTTTGATATTGTCCGCAACTTTACGACCTTTTATCACTGAAGCGGCATCACGCAAGTCCTCGATACGTGAATTGGTGCAAGAGCCAATAAATATCCGATCAAGCTCAATATCAGTAATGGGCTGTCCTGGCTTTAATCCCATATAGGTATAAGCACGCTCCCAACCTTCTTTTTGGGTCTCATCCGCTGCTTGCTCAAGAGTTGGGACAGACTGAGTAATATCGACCACCATCTCAGGCGAGGTACCCCATGACACTTGCGGAGCAATCTGACTGCCATCAATTTCAATAACGGTGTCAAAAACCGCCTCATTATCTGAATACAAAGTGCGCCAGTAGGCTTCTGCTTGCGCCCACTGCTCCTCAGTTGGCGCATACGGCCGACCTTTGACATAATCGATAGTGGTATCATCGACGGCTACCATACCTACACGAGCGCCCGCCTCAATCGCCATATTACAGACCGTCATGCGCCCTTCCATGCTCATCTCTTCGAACACCTGCCCTGCAAACTCGATAGCATAACCGGTGCCACCAGCAGTACCAATCTGGGCAATGATAGCTAGCACCACGTCCTTCGGAGTCACGCCTTTACCAAGCTTGCCGTTGACACGAATCTGCATATTTTTCATTTTTTTGGTAATCAAACACTGAGTGGCAAGCACATGCTCAACTTCAGAGGTACCGATACCATGAGCTAGGCAACCCAGTGCTCCGTGAGTGGCGGTATGCGAGTCGCCACAAACCACCGTCATACCAGGCAGCACCAAGCCTTGCTCAGGACCGACCACGTGCAAGATACCTTGGCGATCATCATTGATAGTAAATTCAGCAATATCGAATTTTGCACAGTTTTCATCTAAAGTCACCACTTGCAGGCGTGATACCTTATCTTTAATTCCTTCAACCCCTTCACTACGCTCTTTAGTTACTGTCGGCACGTTATGGTCTGGACTAGCAATGTTAGCCGACAGACGCCACGGCTCTCTATTAGCCAGCTCCAAACTTTCGAACGCTTGCGGGCTAGTGACCTCATGCAACAGGTGACGGTCGATATAAATTAAACTTGAGCCATCATCACGTTTGGTGACTTCATGGGCATTCCAAAGTTTATCGTATAAAGTTTGAGCGCTCATATTGCTATCCTTTAATAATTACTAATTATTTAATAAGTCCTGTCGCTGATAATATGACTAACGGCTTTATAGGATGTTAGTCCAAGCTATATCAAACGCAGATTGGCTATTAATTAGCCCTAGTATTTGGTCATCAAATCTTTGCTCATCGAGGACGATTTTTTGCTGAGTTATGAAAACTTATCAATCATTTATTCATTTATCTATGCTATATCAGCTATTAGCTTATATTTAAGCTAATAAAAGTCTCATAAAACCTCTAGATGTCTTGTGATTATAGCAGCCTAATCCTATAATAATAATTGATGATTTTTTCCCAGTCGCAAACTTTTATTTCTAAAATATTGTGATTGGAGTAGCCAACTTTTATTTATAGCTCTTGTTAAAGCTAAGGACATCGGTTTGAACACCACTAATTTGACGACGTTTGTAACAGTTATGCAAACAGGCAGCATCTCCGGCGCAGCGGAAAAGCTTTTTATTACTCAACCTGCAGTCAGTAAACGTATCAAAAACTTAGAAGATGAGTTCAAAATTACCTTATTTGATACTGTGGGCCGCGGTATTGTGCCGACTCAAGCTGCAAATGAGATGCTCCCCCATGCCAAACGCTGGCTTGATGATTATGAGAATTTTAAAATTAACTTGCAACACTCTGAGCATATGGTTTCAGGCAAGCTGGTCATTGGTACCAGTCACCATATAGGCTTACATCATCTTGCGCCGGTGCTCAAAGACTTTATTCAAAGCTATCCAGCAGTGCAGCTAGAAGTGCATTTTGTAGATTCAGAAGAAGCTCATAAAGCGGTGCTTGATGGTGATTTGTCTTTGGCATTTTTGACCCTGCCGCCCGTTTATGATAAACGTCTGACCTATCATACGCTATGGTCCGACCCGCTTTACTTTATGACCGGCACTTTATCACCACTAGCCAAAAAGAATAACGTGACTCTAGAGCAGCTAGCACGCTACCCCGCTATTCTACCTTCGGCCAATACCTTTACCAGCCAGATTACCCTAGCGGAATTCGCCAAGCACAACCTAAAGCCTTATGCCACTATGAGTACCAATCCGCTTGAATCTATTCGTATGTTGGTATCGGTTGGGTTGGGCTGGTCAGTGCTACCTCAAACGCTTATCAGCCAAGATCTTGAGCGTATAGATATGGCAGATAATATCGAATTACAGCGTTTTTTGGGTGTGGTTATTAATCCCAAACTTACGCGCTCTAGCAGTGTGGAAGCTTTGCTTGATCTGCTGGCGCCTATTGACTAAATGCACGTTATAGTCATTTAACTTACAGCCATTTAACCGCACAACTGAATCGCCGCTTAGAGCTTAATTACAGAGGTTTAAGTATAGACAGAAGCATTAAAACCATTATATTAATCAATATAGATTAGAAGCTTATTCGCAATTGCTGTTTTCATGCGTTATAATGCAAATTGTTTTGCCCAGATAACATATCGCAACTACAATGACACTGATAGATACATAAAGATGATCTTTAGTAAGATATGCTAGTAAAACAATCAATGCTATTTTATTTTCACACTAACTATAGCAGATTTCCTGGTTTTGAATGATTGATATTATTCTTGGCTAATTAATGCGATTACCTCTTAATAAGGTTACTTAGTAGGCAACCTTTATTAGTAGTCAGCAATTCCATATTCAGTTATGAAAGTGCTATTTGCAGGACAAAATCAATCATATAAAACTAAAAGTAAATAATATGTAAAGTCGAAAGCCATTATGTCCTACTTAATGGCTTTTTTTGTCTTTAAATGTCATTTTTAGATCTATTTAAATATAAGAGGATCTCTAAATGCAAAGCTTTTACAATTTATTAAAATTACTGCCAACCCTGTTGGTTAAGGACGATTTATATGAATGGAGTTCCTAGTGGCGTATTGATATCGCTTGGTGCCTATTTTTTAGTCATGATAGGTATTGGTATTTACGCCTATTTTAAACAAGCCAATGATACAGAAGGTTATATGCTCGGGGGTCGTAATCTCGGTCCTGCCGTAACCGCCCTATCAGCTGGCGCCTCGGACATGTCTGGCTGGCTATTACTGGGACTACCGGGCTACATGTATGCTGACGGCGTCGTCAGTGTTTGGATTGCTTTAGGTCTAACACTGGGTGCCTTTTTGAACTATCTTATTGTTGCCCCCAGACTACGTGTTTACACTGAGATTGCTGACAATGCAATCACCCTACCCGATTACTTCGCCAATCGTTTTGAAGATAAATCGCATATGCTACGGGTGATATCAGCCATTGTCATTATCCTATTCTTTACCGTTTACACCGCAGCTAGCCTCGTTGGTGGCGGTAAGTTATTTGAAAGCTCGCTTAATCTCTCGTATGGTACCGGTCTTTGGGTCACCGCAGGGGTGGTGGTGGTTTATACCCTATTCGGCGGCTTCTTAGCGGTGTCGATGACTGACTTTGTCCAAGGTGTCATCATGCTGTTTGCGATGGTGATTGTACCGGTAGTGGCCTTTACTGATCTTGGTGGCATTTCTGCCACAACGACTGCGGTTAGAAATATTGATCCAAGCCTACTCAATGTGACCAGCGGCATGACTATTATCGGTATTATTTCCTTACTGGCTTGGGGTCTTGGCTATTTTGGGCAACCGCATATTATCGTGCGTTTTATGGCTATTCGCTCAGTCAAAGACGTCCCAACTGCGCGTAATATAGGTATGAGCTGGATGATCGTCAGCTTGATTGGCTCGCTGATGACTGGTTTTGCGGGTCGTGCTTATGTACAAAAGACCGCTATGACTTTAGATGATCCAGAGACAATCTTCTTAGTATTCACTCAGTTCTTATTTACGCCGTTGGTATCAGGTTTCTTATTAGCGGCTATTTTGGCTGCCATTATGAGTACTATTTCATCGCAGCTATTAGTGGTTTCAAGCTCGCTAACCAAGGACGTCTATAAGCTATTTTTCGATAAAGATGCGCCAGAAGCTCGTCAAGTATTAGTCGGCCGTCTCTCTGTGATATTAGTCGCTGTCGTGGCAATATTGCTAGCTGCCGATCCTGAAAGCTCGGTACTTAGCCTAGTATCACACGCTTGGGCAGGCTTCGGTGCTGCTTTTGCACCATTGGTAGTATTTAGTCTCACATGGCGCGGTATGAACCGTAACGGCGCTGTTGCTGGTATGGTAGTTGGTGCATTAACGGTTATTCTTTGGGTGTACGGTCCTTTCGAGATGAATGGTATGCCGCTAAATGATTGGTTATATGCTATCGTTCCAGGATTTGTTTTGAGCACTATCGCTATCTTCGCAGTCAGTATCATGACCGGCGGTCCAAGACCTGCGGTTTCAGCGAAGTTTAAAGAGATGGAACTTAACCTAAATAAGTAAGTAAGTTATTAAGCTCTTTACTGAAAAGTATAAACTCGAATATAAGCTCAAAGCACAGACCTCGCTATCATCTTGATAGCGAGGTTTTTTGATTTTACTAATCGGCTGTAAAATACGGTAATCAGCCAATAAGGACTAAAAGGTCGAGAGTCTGAGGTTAAAGCACAAGGTCACAAGCTTATCATTGTTTAAAGGCGCATTAACCGGCCTCGATTTCGAATGCTATAAGCTTACTTGTATACGTCAAACCTCTTATTTGCAATATACTCCAAATAAAAAAACGACTCATAACGAGTCGTTTTTTCTACTTTATAAGGCTAATTTAATAAGAGCTTCAAAAAGTCTTGATTAAATTCCTACTTTCCTTGATAAGAGATTTTTGCACCTAAAATATAACCATCGTTATCTTGGAAGTCGCCCACTAGCTTACCTGTTGGTAATTGGCCTTTAGCATCTCCGAACCAGAGATACTTACCACCAGCGGATACCGCCCAGTTTTCAGTGACATTGTATTTGGCACCCAAACCAACACTATAGTAGCCATCAATAGGGCCTAATGAAGTGGTTGGGTCACCAGAGCCGCTATCCCAACCGACCGTACCACTGACCGCAAGCGCTGGCGCTATGCGTTTAGCAAGGCCCAGCTCAACCTGCCATTGGTCGTCTGAATACTCGACTAAATCAAGACCACCAGGACCGTAAGCTGGATTGCGTTTACTGACCTCATTATATAAAGGTGGCGTAATCGCAAAATCACCCCATGGTACCCAGCGCACTTTAGCGGTAGCTAAAGTAGTAGGGTTAATACCGGTTTGAAAATCAAAGTTAACCGATTTAGGAGTAGATATCTCCATTTTGCTAGTTCGATTCGCTGCTGCTTTTGCGGCGGCGGCTGGAGCTCCTTCTGCAAGCGCTAATTGCTCTAGTAATGGATAGGTTTCAGCTATATTCATGCTGTGATCAATCTCAGAGCGATAAGTCAACGCTGCTTTTAAAGCAATTTCAGGCTTGCTATAAGACATACCTGCTATCCAACCATAGTCCTGATCGTGGTTGATGTTAGAGGTATAGCCGGTAGCCGGACCATAGGCCAGTCCGCGTAATTTCACCTTAGCTTCGATACGCTGAGCAACGGGACCACCATAAATCTGAAACTCTTTATTAGGGCCAAACTTGGCACCGAGTATAGCGGTCAGGTTATTACTTCGTACTTCAACGTTGGTATTTTCACCAGCATTACCCGCCTCGGCTTGCGCTATTGCACCTACAGTACCAAGCTTTGTAGCATTAGCCTTAAACTCTAGCGCGGCTTGCTGTTGTGCTTGAGCTTGTTGTGCAAGTTGCTGTGCTACTTGAGGATCAGTAGCAGTTGCCGCTAATTGACCTAATCGTTGTGCTTCTGCTGCTGCATCACGTGCACTCTTCGCTAAAAAATCCACAGTAGGTTTAAGGGTTGCTCCATTATAGTCCCCATCAGTCATCTGAATAATAGAGTTATTGATATCGCCCATTGATACAAAGTTATTATCACCTTTGTATTCAGCTGCTGCCCCAAAAGGCTCATCGTATAAAATACCAACACTAAAGGTATCATTGATATCAGTCTTTACCCCATAGCGAAAGAAGTCATAATCCTCAGCCACATCTCCAACTTTATTGCCTTTAACGTAGGCATTATTGTTAGGATTATCATCAGCGCTATCATAACCTGTGACATCAGCATCAATATAGGTGTAGACAGTCTCAGCATAAGTGCCGTCTTGGAGAAATGCGGTGACATCCTGGCCTGAACGATCAAGACCGGCGGCATTAGTCATACTGGCAATAGAAAGAGTAGCGATGGCAATCGAGAGGGTTTTTAAGTGAAAGGTAGTGCGCATTTTGTATCTCCAAACATCCTAGTTGTTTTATCGTCTAAATAATTGACATATAACTATGCTAGCTATATTGCACTGATTACATAAACGGAGTCCTAAGCTGAATAGTAATAGCTTTTTGACACTAAAACAACAATTAAAGCACTTTATTTCTCAATTATGACTGCACAGTACACGTAGTATTTATTCAGAATTAGTTTCGAATATCACTAACTATCGTTTTTATATTACCAAGATTCTAGGTCATTTAAGCTCGCTAACAGCTTCTTCCTTTAATCGTTTGGCTGTTTTTTTATTAGCCTTCCCCATAAAAAAAGCGACCCTTAATGGATCGCTTTTATTGATTCGCTAATTATATGTGGGCTTTATATATTTGATAAATACTAAAGTATATTAAATAAACTAGCCTTCATTATCTTACTGTGTAGATTGATAAGATAGTTTTACACCTAATGCATAACCGTCGTTGCTATCGAATTTACTAACAACAGCTTTGGTAGGTATTTGACCTTTAGCATCACCGAACCATAAGTACTTACCACCGGCTGAGATCGCCCAGTTTTCAGTAAGATTGTATTTAGCTCCAAGCCCAGCGCTATAATAGCCTTCGATAGGTCCTAATGATGTCACTGGATTACCAGCACCGCTATCCCAACCAACCGTACCGCTGATGGCAAGCTCTGGCGCTATACGCTTAGCAAGACCCAGCTCAACCTGCCACTGATCATCATCGTAGCTTACTAATGCTAAGCCCTTATCATCTTTAGTCGCAATCTTACTGACATCATTATATAGTGACGGTACAATTGCAAAATCGCTCCAAGGTACCCAGCGTACTTTAGCGGTGGCTAAGGTAGTGGGGTTGATACCGGTTTGAAAATCGAAGTTAACTGATTTTGGGGTATCAATTTTGATGGTATCGCTTCTAGTCGTCGGTAAGGCCATACCAGCAGTAGCACCTGCGGCAGTAGCAATTGGAAAGATCTCACCCGCTAATGCTTCATGTTTAATCTCTGAGCGATAAGTCAGGGCCGCTTTTAGCGCAATCTCTGGCTTGCTATATGCCATACCCGCAATCCAGCCATAATCTTGATCCTTACCAATATGAGCAGTGTAACCTGAGGCAGTACTATAAGCATCACCGCGCAGCTTTACATCGGCTCTTACTCGCTGAGCAACTGGACCACCGTAGACTTGAAACTCTTTATTAGCGCCGAACTTTGCCCCAATAAGACCGGTAATGCTCTCAGTACGAACCTCAACTTGCGTGCCTTGACCCGCTGTTTCTGCGCGTCCTTTAGCAGCCTGCAGGCCTATTAATTGACCTTGAGCTTCTTTCAACTGATCTTGTGTCAAATTGCCTGGATTTCCTGGGGCTAAGGCACCTTGTAACTCAGGGATCAAAACATTATCGACATAACTTTCAGTAATATTAGGATTTCCTGTCATATCCTGAATAATGGCGTCACGATCACCGATAGTGACAAAATCATTATTGCCCACATAGTCAGCGGCCGCACCAAAGGGCTCATCATATAAGATACCGATACTAAAAGTATCATTTATATCCGCTTTTACCCCATAACGGAAAAAATCATAATCCTCAGCAATATCCTTAATTTTATTGCCTGAAATATCTTTACCTGTTACGTCAGCGTCGAGGTAAGTATAGACCGTTTCTGCATAGACACCGTCTTGTAAGAAGGCCGTGATATCTTGTCCTGAACGGTCGAGGCCTGCTGCATTAGCAGTGCCAGCGACACAAAGAGCAGCAACCGCTACTGCGAGAGTTTTTGCATGAAAAGTGGGGTGCATTGTTATCTCCAAACATCCTCATTGTTATACCACTGCCCTAGCAATCGCTATAAAGTCATTAAGCAAGTGATAGATTAGTCAGCGATGTTAATAGCTTTTAAACGCTAAGACAACCATAAAAACACATTATTGCGCATTTATGACGGTTTAGTCACTGTTACTTAAGTTGCTATCCAACGGTTGTTTGCTTATCGATTCTTTAATAATGCGGTGGTTTGTCCGCCATAATATCAAAGGGGGCAATACCTTCTTCAGGGCCTTGCGTCTGTATTTGGGTATATAACAGTTGCAATTGACGCTGCAAAGTTTGGATATGCTGATCTTGGCGAGCAATCACTTGATCTAATTGCTCTACGGTTAGCTCTAAATGAGCCATGCTCATCTGTAGCTCTACCATTTGCGCTTGTAGCTCTGATTGCTCTGATTGCTCTGCTCCATTATTACTTGGATTTGCAGGTTTTTGCTCGTTGTTTTGCTCATTGTCTACCGGTATGGCTTTCATAACACTCTCGATTTTTAACTTAAAGGACTTTCAGCTTAAGGAGTTTTAAACGTAAAGGCTGTTTATACAACAGATTGTAGAATAAAGAGTTGATGATTAATTTAGAATTAACCATTTTATGGCTATTTTTATCATATTAATAGGGGCTATAATCGATGCATTTTAAAAAGAACAGTTGTCTACGCTAAAGTCAGACAACAGCATGTTATACTGCTGGCAATTTACTCACCCCCTTTATATAACTATTATTCCACTCACTATTTTTATTACTATATATAAGCTTAAGATAATCTATGGCACTGATACATTTAAAAAATATTCATCTCGCTTTTGGCGTAGCTCCTATTCTAGATGGCATCGACTTTAGCCTTAATGAAGGCGAGCGTGTGTGTTTGATCGGTCGTAACGGCGAAGGCAAATCAACTTTATTCAAATTAATTAATGGCTCGATACAGCCTGATAGTGGCGAGATCATTATCAATGGCAGCGCACGTGTGGCCATGCTTGAGCAAGACGTCCCAGAAACTAGCGGTAGACTGCTAGATATCGTTATGGGCGGTAGTCGCCGTACTGCTGATTTATTGATCAGTTACAATCAGCAAGCCGATCTATGTGCTACCGGCGACATGGATGCTTGTGAGCGTATGGCGACCTTGCAGCATGATATCGATGCGGTACATGGCTGGGATTTGGAGCGTGAAGCCACACGCCTGATTACTACTATGGGACTAGATCCTGAGGATGACCTATCCTCTTTATCGGGTGGTCGTAAACGCCGAGTATTATTGGCCCGTGCTCTAGTGACCAAGCCTGATTTATTGCTACTTGATGAGCCCACCAACCATTTGGACGTTGATAGTATCGAATGGCTTGAGCGCTTTTTACTAGATTGGCAAGGCTTAACCCTACTATTTATTACCCATGATAGAGCATTTGTAGATAAGCTGGCGACGCGCATTGTAGAGCTTGATCGCGGTAAGCTGTCAAGCTACGACGTCACTCAGGGTGTCAAAGGCTACGCCCGCTATCAAGAGCTAAAAGAGCAGCAACTGATCGCCGAAGAGAAAAACAACGCTAATTTTGATAAAAAGTTAGCTCAAGAGGAAGTTTGGATTCGCCAAGGGATCAAAGCGCGTCGTACCCGTAACGAAGGGCGTGTACGTGAGCTTCAAGCGTTACGAGAAGAGCGTAGTGCTCGCCGCGAGCAAGTTGGAAACGTCAATATCACTATGGGCGAAGGCGAGAAAAGTGGCAAGCTGGTTTGTAAAGTTAAGAATCTGCATCTTGAATACAATGGTAACGTGTTGGTCGATAACTTTAGCACTACTATTATGCGCGGCGACAAAATTGGCATTATTGGTCCTAATGGCGCAGGCAAAACCACCCTTATCAAGGCTCTACTTGACATGTCTGATGATGAAGTCATCAAGACTGGTAGTGTTACTTTAGGAACCAATTTAGAAGTCGCATTTTTTGATCAGCTGCGTGACCAGTTAGATCTGGAAGCCACGGTCGCGCAAAACGTCTCTGAAGGATCAGACTTCATTGAAGTGGGTGGACGCAAAACGCATATTATGAGCTACCTGCAAGACTTTTTATTTGCACCAGAGCGGGCGCGTACCCCGGTCAAAGCCTTGTCAGGTGGTGAGCGTAACCGAGTACTATTAGCAAAACAGCTTTTAAAGCCAGCTAATATTTTAGTGCTTGATGAGCCCACCAACGATTTGGATATGGCAACCCTTGAACTGCTAGAAGAATCGGTTAGTAAGTTTAATGGTACTATCTTGCTCATTAGTCATGACCGCTCTTTTATGGATAATGTCGTCACCTCGACTTGGGTATTTGATACCAATGAAGAAGGCAACGGTATTGTCAAAGAGTATGTGGGCGGCTATCAAGAGTACTTGGTACAAAAACAGCGTGAACAAGCCGCTCATGCTAAGCTATCGAACAATTCCAAGTCTAATACCAGCTCAGCAACCAGTAAACCCAGCAACAAGTCAGCACCAGCTCAGGCTAAAAAGGCAACCAAAAAGCTCAGCTATAATGAGCAGCGTGAGCTTGATAACTTGCCCAAAGAGATCTCAGCGCTTGAAACTGAGCAAGCTAAACTGGTAGAAAAGCTGGCTGATGGTTCATGGTTCACTGATGACTTTGAAGCAGCAACAGCCGCTAGTGAGCGTTTGCTAGTAATAGAGGATGAAATGATGACTAAACTGGAGCGCTGGGAAGCATTAGAAGCCGAATAGTAGCTTTGCTACGGGCTCCTTACGGCTTTTATAGCCAACTAACTGCGTAAACTTACGGAAAGTTAGTGAACATTGCCGTCTTTTCGAGTATCATTCCCTATCGTTAAATACCCTTATTAATTTAAGGGTAATTGTTAACAAGTAATATCACCTAAAGTCTGTTGCCAAATATCAATAAAAAGTTGGCTAGGGGTGCTTTTGTTATATTCAACAGCATAATAAACCCTACTAAGGTCGTATTATTTTTAACAGTACAATTTATTTTATGACCAAAATAGCTTAGAATAGTAACAATTAGCAAAATTAGGCACAGCTAAAGTGGCTTACGTATTGCGATTTATTGTAAGCTTTCTAGGCCACAACCCAGTGTGGGACAATCCCATTTAATTCACCTGGAGGAAGTATTAATGAGCCAAGCCGAAGGCGTTAATGTACAGCGCCGTAGAGTTCTAATTGCCTCGACTGCCGCGATTGGTGCAGCTGGGGTAGCTGCAGTAGCAACACCTTTTGTTCGCTCTTGGTACCCAAGTGCTAAAGCGGAAGCTGCAGGAGCTGCGGTTACCCAAGATATCAGCTCTGTCGAAGAAGGCCAGATGATCGTTGTTAAATATCGTGGTAAACCTATCTTTGTGGTCAAGCGTACTGAAGAGATGCTTAACACTTTAGATTCAGTTAAACCTCTACTAGCTGACCCTGATTCTGATGAATCTTTACAACCAGAATATGCAAAAAACCCATCTCGCTCCTCAGAGCCAAGCCTTTTGGTGGTCGAAGGAGTGTGTACGCACTTAGGTTGTGCACCGAACTATCGTCCTGATGTTGGCGCGGCTGACTTGGGTGGTAATGATTGGTATGGTGGTTTTTTCTGCCCTTGCCATGGTTCTAAATACGATATAGCAGGTCGCGTCTATAGCGGCGTCCCTGCACCGACTAACTTACCTGTTCCAGAATACAATCTGGACGGGACTATATTGACGGTTGGGGAGGCTTAATATGAGTATGGGCAAAAAGTTCATGAGCTGGGTAGACGCACGCTTTCCAGCGACCGAAACCTACGAATACCATATGTCAAAGTACTATGCACCAAAGAATTTTAACTTTTGGTACTTCTTTGGTGTATTGTCAATGATAGTACTGGTTAACCAATTGGTTACTGGTATTTGGTTGACTATGATGTACAACCCTAGTGCCGAAGGGGCATTTGCATCCGTTGAATATATCATGCGTGATGTTAAAGGGGGTTGGCTCATCCGTTATATGCACTCAACAGGTGCATCTGCTTTCTTCGTAGTAGTGTATCTGCACATGTTTAGAGCGCTACTTTATGGTTCATATCAAAAACCGCGTGAGCTCATTTGGCTTATCGGTATGGGTATTTACCTCGCATTAATGGCAGAAGGCTTCTTTGGTTATCTATTACCTTGGGGCAACATGTCATTTTGGGGTGCACAGGTTATTTTGAACCTACCAGCTGCCCTACCCGTTATTGGTGATGGTCTGGCTGAATGGGTACGTGGTGACTATATCATCTCAGGCATTACTTTGAACCGCTTCTTTGCGCTACACGTGGTGGCTATTCCATTGGTACTCGTGGGCTTAGTATTTATGCATTTGGTGGCACTACACCATGTGGGTTCAAACAACCCTGATGGTATCGACATCAAAAAGCTGAAAGACAAGAATGGCGTACCATTAGATGGTATCGAATTCCATCCTTATTACACTGTGCATGACATGGTCGGTATTGTGGTGTTCTTTATTCTATTCTTTGCAGTAGTATTCTTCTTCCCAGAAGGTGGCGGTTTCTTCCTTGAACCACCAAACTTTGAAGCAGCTAACTCCCTGAAGACTCCAGAACATATTGCACCAGTATGGTACTACACTCCGTTCTATGCCATTCTACGTGCAGTTCCAAGTAAGCTAGGTGGTGTTATTGCTATGGGTGGTGCGATTGCGGTACTCTTCTTAATCCCTTGGCTTGATAGATCACCAGTACGCTCTATCCGCTATAAAGGTATTCTGTCTAAAATAGCTTTAACCGTGTTTGCCATTAGCTTTGTAGTATTGGGTTATTTGGGTGCCACACCAGCGACGCCAACCGCAACTATTATGGCGCGTGTATTCACCATCTTGTATTTCTTATTCTTCTTATTAATGCCGTTCTACACTGCTATTGAGAAGTGTAAACAGCCACCAGAACGTGTTACCGGAGGTCACTAATGAACACCCTAACAAAATCCTTAACTGGTTTGGGCTTGGGCGCGGCATTAACCTTGACTGCTGGTACCGCTATGGCGGCAGGCGGCGGCGGATGCGGAACCTTTGTTAACGCTGATGGGGTTACAGAAAACTTAGCTTGTAGTACTGCCCCTATTGATTTCACTAATAAGGGCTCACTACAAAACGGCGCCAAGATGTTTATGAACTACTGCGCAGGCTGTCACTCAGCAAAGTACGTTCGACATTCACGTATCGCTCAAGACCTAGAGATTCCGCCTGAATTGGTCGAAAAGTATCTGATGGTCACTACAGATCAAATTGGTGATCACATCGATGCTGAGATTGATCCTGATGTTCAAGCATCATGGTTTGGAGCTGCACCTCCAGACATGTCACTGGAAACTAGACTGCGTGGTGATGACTGGGTTTATACTTACCTGCTCTCATTCTACGAAGATCCTAGCCGTCCTTGGGGTGCGAACAACCTAGTTTTAGCTAACGCTGCCATGCCTCATGTGTTGCACAATCTGCAAGAAAGCGTGAGTCAGGAAGAGTTTGAAAGCGAAGTTGGTGATTTGGTTAACTTCATGGCTTGGATGGCAGAGCCTGCTCGTCATGACCGTCAAGTTATTGGCGCTCTGGTTATTTTATTCTTGTTGGTTCTACTGATTCCTGTTTATTTACTTAACAAAGAGTTTTGGAAAGACGTTAAGTAACTTAATCGGCAAATTAAGAACTATATTAGGCACTACTTCGGTAGTGCCTTTTTTATGTAACAGCATTTACCATTACCCATTTGGAGCTTATACTAGATATAGGTTACGCTTGATAGCTTGATAAACTAAGCGACTTTGTTTACGATGACACCCTTAACTACTAACTTTAGGCTTCCATGATTGATGCGAACGACATTCCAAGTAGTCAGCTGATTTTATACGCTGATGATGGCTACAACAGTCATGTAGTACGCTTATTACTTGAAGAAAAGAAGCTAGATTACTATTTGTCACGTTTGCACTCAGAGCGTCCTGAAGATTTGGCTGAGCTTAATCCTTATCATACTTTGCCTGTGCTGCAACAGCGCGAGATTGCTTTATACGAGATCAATGTCATCTTTGAGTATTTAGAAGAGCGTTATCATGGGAATAAATTACTGCCTGATACGCCGCAAGAGCGCGCACAGTTTAGACAATTGGCATGGCGAATTCAGCATGATTGGCTGGTATTAGGCAAGCGCTTACTCATGCATCCTGATAGCTTTAATAAAGCACAAGCAGAAGTTGCCAAAAAGAAGCTAACTGACTCGTTGATTACTTTGTCACCTCTATTCGCCCATAAATCTTATTTTATGGCTGATGATTTTGGCTGGTGTGATGTGCTACTTGCCCCATTGTTATGGCGGTTAGAGGATATGGGTATCATATTACCACGTGCTATTAGTCGTCCCTTGCTTGATTATCAAACCCGTTTGTTTGAACGAGATAGCTTCCAAAAAAGTATCCGATAGTCATCGTCTTTAGTAAATTATTATTTTAGTATAGGAAATCATAAGATGAGCGAAATTACTTCTATTACTCCCACTCGTCCTTATATGGTACGCGCCCTCTATCAGTGGATAGAAGATAATGCGTTAACTCCGTATTTGATGGTCGACGCCACTGCTAAGAATGTGCAGATTCCAACTGAGCATGTACAAGACGGACGTATCGTCCTTAATATTGCTAGTCGTGCGACTGGTAATATGAGTATGGAAAACGATTATATTCATTTCAACGCTCGTTTTGGCGGGGTCTCCCAAGAGATTTGGGTCCCTCTACCCGCCGTATTGGGTATATATGCCAAAGAGAATTCGCAAGGAATGTTCTTTGATCCCAATGAGTATGATAACTACCAGCCAGAAGAAGAGCCTTTTACCTCAACGGCTAAACAAGGCAAATCTCCTGCTGCTTCTAAACCTAAACGTGATAATAAAGCAGGCTTAAAAGTTTTAAAATAATAGACTTATAAATGCTAAGAAAATAGCATGCAAAAAGGCTGGACGTATTTAATACGACCAGCCTTTTTTATTTAGTTTTGATCTGTGATGCTAAGACTGAACCGGTATCAAGTTTTTGGTAAGGTTACTCCGCGCTGACCTTGGTATTTACCACCACGATCTTTATAGCTGGTTTCACAAACATCGTCAGCATCACTTTGGAAAAATAACATTTGTGCTACCCCTTCCCCAGCATAAATACGCGCCGGTAGATTGGTAGTATTACTAAATTCAAGCGTCACATGTCCTTCCCACTCAGGCTCCAGTGGAGTGACGTTGACGATGATACCGCAGCGTGCGTAAGTTGACTTTCCCAAACAGATAGTCAGCACATCGCGAGGAATACGAAAGTATTCGACCGTACGCGCCAAAGCAAATGAGTTCGGCGGAATGATACATTCATCACCAACGATATCAATAAAACTTTTTTCATCAAAGTTCTTGGGATCGACTACTACCGAATGGACGTTAGTAAATACTTTAAATTCCGGCGCACAGCGTACATCATAACCATAGCTTGAGGTGCCGTAGCTGACCAAACGCTCGCCAGCATCATTAAAACGTACTTGACCGGCTTCAAACGGCTCAATCATGCCATGCTCTTCAGCCATTTTACGAATCCAGCGGTCAGATTTAATAGACATTCTTTTTCCTTAGCAAATATTAGGTGCAGTAGGGTCTATTGATATCAATTTGATATCAATTTGATAGCGATGATTATACGGAATTGAGTGCTCGATTTATAGAGCTGGCAGCTTTTAAAGTGAATCTTAGCTAATAGTAATAAGCTTGACTATTTACCATTTGGCAAAATGGTCTTCTGCTAAGCCTATAATATTATCGATTTTAATCACCTCATCGCCCAAGCTAATCTCACCATTATAAACCCCCAGCCATTGCTCAAAGATACTGGCAACCACAACAAAGTTATCGGTCTTTTTATAGACAGTAATAGGCGTAAAGGTTAAATCGATATCGACATTGCTCCAACCTAAGTTCTGATGATAAATACGCCAAGTATTCTGCGCTGCTGCGTCCAAATCTTTACGTATAAACATTACAGGTGGTAGATAAACTATCTGTCCATCAAGCCAGCAAGCATTTTCACTAGCGCCGGTTTCATTGACTCCCATAGAGAGGTTGAGGGTAAAATGACGACCGTCCGGCAAATAACTATTGATACAAGTCCAAAACCAGTTGGTCTCATGACGCATATAACCAAGCGTCCAATCTAAATTGGCAATCGTAGTATGATTAAAATCTATCGATTTGTTGTGATTATTAATAGCAAATTCTGAGCTGGGTTTAAATTGTAAATGACCGGTTACTGCCGTTAGCGGCTCTTTTTGGGTAAAGGTCCAGCCACGCCTGCCGGTCGGTGTACATATAGTGAGTGGTTGCGACTGCCGTGCTAAGGTTGCCTCAAGTGCCAACTGCTGACTGTCTAGTGCCACTCTCATTTGCAGAGGAGTAAAATCTAAAGTCACTGTCAGCTTAGCATGCGTAAATGTCATCTGGCCTTGATAGCAATCACCTTGCAAGCAAGTATGATGGATTAAAGGTTGCAGCGCTTCACAAACCTCCAACTGCTCAGTCTCATCATTATAAACATAAATGAAGGCACTAGTCGCCACTTTAATCGTCGCTAAGGCTAAGCAGACTCTATACGGAGGTTGAACAATTTGGATAAAGCAGAATTGGTTAGCCTTTAGCTCTTTACGCCAATGGGGCAATGGTTTTTGTGAGATAAGGTGGCTGTGATAGTCTAGATAGTTGATATTTTTGACTTGTTTGAAAACTCCAAAGCTGGGTTGGCCGTTTTGAATAAGTTGGTCGATTACTGATCGAGACTGATATACCTTATGAGCAGATAGCATTGACATTTTAACATCCTTGTTAACTTGATCTTTGTTAGTCTCAGGCCATTAGCTTCTATTAACATCACCTCAAGCGTTAAAAGATACGCTTATCATCAATTGGTTTGGCAAACTTATCAATATTGGTTTCGATATTCTCAGCGATACTCAAATAATAAGAAGCGAATTCGTCATCCGCCAATACGCTCGGCACGCCTTTATCTACCTGCGCACGGATACCACTGGCAAGAGGTAACTGACCTAATAAAGGCACCTGATACTGCTTAGCGATTTGCTCGCCGCCGCCTGCGCCAAAGATGGCTTCAGTATGACCACAGTTGCTGCAAGTGTGCAGTGCCATGTTCTCTACCACGCCTAGTACGGGAATATTGGTTTTATGGAACATCTCAATGCCTTTTTGGGCATCAAGCAGGGCAATATGCTGCGGCGTGGTGACAATAACTGCCCCAGTAACCGGAATACGCTGCGCTAACGTTAACTGAATATCACCCGTCCCTGGCGGCATATCAATCACTAAGTAATCAAGCTGCGGCCAATTGGTTTGATTGAATAGCTGCATCAATGCACCCGTAGCTTTAGGTCCGCGCCAAGCAACTGGCGTATTGTCACTATCAAGCAAACTACCAATAGATAGCATCGCCATCCCGTGCGCCTCGACCGGCACGAACTGTTCGTTCTCAAGCTCAGGCTTTACTTCAGCGACGCCCAGCATGGTGGGCATACTCGGTCCATAGATATCCGCATCGAGTATCCCAACCCGATTGCCAAGCTTTTGTAAAGCTAAGGCGATATTAACGGTCGTGGTTGATTTGCCTACGCCGCCCTTGCCTGACGCCACTACAATGATATGCCGAATACGCGGATGCGCTGACAATGACGCTTGAGTGGGCGCCGCTTTAGTAATGGGTACTTCTGCTGCTGTATTTGATTGGGCATGGCTACTAGGCGCATTATCAGTACTCGCCATCGCATCAGTCGTTTTAGGTATGGGTTTAGAAGCTGCTTGATTCTGTTGGGAAGGCTGCTTAGGTAGACTTGCGGCCGCTCCTTTAGCTGCTGCAGGCAAACGAACGTTCATATGAATAGTACGAATACCATGAGGAGATAGCATTTTCCCAAGCTCTTGCTGAATGGTCTCAGGATCACTCTCTGGCGGCAGACGTAGGTCTAGGGTGAGCTCGCTACCATTACGATCAATACCAGTCACCATCGTGGCAATACTGGTATCTCCTACGTGATAACCGAGCAACACTTTGTCTACGACGCTATCACGTTCTGCCTGTTGCTGGGAGCTTTCAGGCTTTGCTGACGACATTTTTTTTATAAAGTTAAACATAGCTACCTTTGCTTCTATATCAATATGTAAGTGGGCAAGCTTAGCTAACACTATAATCAAGACCTAAGTATTTAACTATATAAGTATTCAACGGTAGTCGCCAAGCTTCTAGTCAAATCCTTTTGTCATTAGCCTATAGTGTAGCTCAATTACAAGGATAAAAAAACCACAACGCCAGTAGTTGAATCCAATAGCTTAAAGCTTAGGTAGCCTATCTAAATGATTGCTTTATAAACTTTTAATTAAAAATTTAGCAAAATTTCTATTATTGCATTAGTAATTATTATAAGGGTAAAAACTGGGAAGCAATAAACAGATAAATCAGCACGCCCGAAGCATCACTTATTGAAGTAATCAAAGGAGCACTGGCTGTAGCAGGGTCAAAGCCTAGTTTATTAAGGACAAAAGGCAAGCTCATGCCAATAACACTTCCAATCATCACCACACAGACCATACTAAGCGCTAGCACTAATGACACCATAGCATCGCCACGAATATAGCCAATAAGCGCAACGGCAACCGCCATAGTAGAGCCTAGCATCAATGCCACCAGCGCTTCTCGGCCCAGTAAAGAAAACCAATCACGCATCACCACATCACCGGTTGCTAACGCACGTACCATCAAGGTAGCTGACTGGGAACCGGCGTTACCACCACTATCGACCAGTAACGGTAAGAAAAACACCAATACTAAGTTGGCAGCAATGACATCTTCGAAGTTTGCAATACTAATCCCTGATAGCAGATTACCAAACACTAAGAGCACCAACCAAAATACCCGCTTGCGATATAACACTCTAATACTGACGTCTTTTAATCGGCCGACCATAGTGGTGACACCGCCTGACTTATGGAAGTCATCGGTAGCCTCATCACTAGCAACGTCCATCGCATCGTCATGCGTCACGATGCCTACCAAGGCGCCGCGGTCATCGACAATAGGTAAAGCAATCAAGTCATAGCGAGCTACTACTTTGGCCACATCTTCTTGGTCATCATTGACATTACAGGTGACTACAGAGCTGACCATGATATCGCTAATAATCTGTTGCGGTGAGGCTAGGATTAATACTCTAAGTGACACTACTCCTAATAGCTTACGCTCATTATCGATCACATAAGCATGATAAATGGTCTCGGCATCGGGGGCTTCTAAACGTAAAGCTTCTAATGCTTGATTAACCGTCATCTGCGCCGTTAAAGTAGCGTAGTCTGAGGTCATCAAAGCACCAGCCGTACGCTCCTCATAAGCAGATAGCCGACGAATATCCTCACGCTCCGCTTGTGCTAGCGCGGGCAATAGAGCATCTCGCTGCTTTTGGTTGAGGTGTTTATACAAGTCGGTGCGTTCATCAGCTGGCATTTCCCCCACTAGTATCGCCATACTATCGCGTGGAAACTCATGCGCCATAGCTACTTGAATGTCAGGCTCTAAGTAGGAAAATACTGTAGAACGATTGGGCAAACGCTCCAGCAGCTGCCAAGCAAACTTGGGCTCAATAAATGCTAATATGTCTGCAATGTCAATAGGTCGCAGATGCAGAACCTCTGAGACAGATTGGTCAAATTGTTGTTGTTGAATGGCACGGCTTAATTTTAGTGCAAGGGCTTCGTGGTTCATTGTATTACTCCGTGCAACCCAAATGGTGCAAAGGTCCTAATGAAAAAGAGCCAATGTCATTGGCTCAAATCAATGCTTCTATAAAGTGAAACAAGATGCTAATCGATTCATGTTTCATTATCAAGTAGCTGACTGTGAAAACCATCTAATGCTCATTAGAAAACATTAATTCATAAACCAACCATGACTGGCAACAATAGACTGTCCGGTAAATACATTGCTAGGAAAAGCGGCCAAAAACAATGCCAATTGTGCAATATCATCAACGGTAGTGAACTCTTTATCCACCGTATTGACTAGCATAATATCATTGACTACAGACTCTTCGCTGATACCTTTTTCTGCCGCTTGCTGCGGGATTTGCTTTTCAACCAAGGGGGTCTTTACAAAGCCTGGACAAATCACATGCGCTCGAACATTATGCTCAGCGCCTTCTTTTGCTAATACTCGGCATAGGCCAAGTAAGCCATGCTTGGCAGTGACGTAAGGCGCTTTATACATAGAGGCTTCATGCGAATGCACTGAGCCCATATAAATAACCGTACCGCCTTTATCATCTTTATACATGTGCTGTACAGCGGCTTTGGTGGTTAAAAACGCACCGTCTAGATGGATAGCAAGCATCTTTTTCCAATCATCAAACGCCATTTTACTAATGGGATTGATAATTTGAATACCGGCGTTAGAAACCAGAATATCAATACTGCCAAAGGTATCTACTAGTTGTTGTACTCCTGCGTTTACTGCATCTTCAGAAGTAACATCCATCTCAATAGCGAATGCTTGTCCGCCAGCCGCTTTGATAGCAGCAACCGTTTGCTGTGCGGCGGCGAGATTGATATCAGCAATACCTACCGCTGCCCCAGCTTTGGCATAGGTTTCGGCTATATCACGCCCAATACCACTGGCAGAGCCGGTCACTAAAGCCACTTTGCCGCTTAGATCTTGTTGTAGTTGAGTCGCCATATTTTATAATCCTTTATCAAATGGCTTTATTTATTGTGCCATTTTCCTATATTTATCAGCCACCCCTATCGAATGATACTAACGGGGGTCTTTTGTTGTAACTCATCAAAACTTACACCGTCTGCAAGCTCAACCAGTTTTAGTCCTTTATCGGTGATATCTAATACCGCAAGCTCGGTGATAATACGATCAACCACGCCTTTACCCGTCAATGGCAGCTGGCACTCAGACAAGATCTTGGGGTCGCCGTGCTTATTAACCTGCTCCATCAGTACAATGACCCGCTGGACGCCTGCCACTAAATCCATAGCGCCGCCCATACCTTTAACCATCTTTTTAGGGATCATCCAGTTAGCCAGATCGCCCTGCTCTGAGACCTCCATGGCGCCCAATATCGCTAGGTTGACATGACCACCGCGAATCATCGCAAACGATTCTGAGCTACCAAAGTAACTAGCACCTGGAGCGGCGGTAACGGTTTGCTTGCCGGCATTAATCAGATCGGCGTCGACATTATCTACCGTTGGAAACTCACCTATACCTAATAGACCGTTTTCTGATTGTAGCCAAACATCAATGCCTTCAGGGATATAGTTGGCGACCAAGGTGGGTAGCCCAATACCTAAATTCACGTAATAGCCATCTTGTAGCTCTTTTGCGGCGCGCTGCGCCATCTGCTCTCTTGTCCATGCCATGTCATTATCCTTAATTTTTAATTGCTATAAACCTAAGCACTCGCAGCTAAGCATTCTCAGTTGCTTTAGTAGTGGTTTTTTCGATACGTTTTTCAGGGTTGTCGTTCAATATAATGCGCTGCACAAATATACCCGGCAAGTGAATCTCATCAGGATCAAGGGTGCCAGTTTCGACGATTTCTTCAACTTCGGCAATAGTAACTTTGCCTGCCATAGCGCAGTCTGGATTAAAGTTACGTGCGGTTTTGTTAAATATTAGATTGCCGGCTTTATCTGCTTTTTGCGCTTTGATAAGCGAGACATCAGCGGTTAGTGAATGCTCAAGCACATAAGTGCGACCTTCAAAATCGCGGGTTTCTTTGCCCTCAGCGACCAAGGTACCGACACCTGTGGCAGTATAAAATGCTGGAATGCCCGCCCCGCCTGCACGCAGCTTTTCCGCCAGAGTACCTTGGGGCGTCAGCTCTACTTCTAGCTCGCCTGCTAGGTATTGACGCTCGAATTCTTTATTTTCGCCGACATAGGATGAGATCATCTTCTTGATTTGTCGTGTTTGTAGTAGTAGCCCCAAGCCAAAGTCATCAACGCCAGCGTTATTGCTGATACAGGTTAAGTCTTTGGCCCCGCTATCACGCAGTGCTTCAATTAAGGCTTCGGGAATACCGCATAGTCCAAAGCCGCCTATAGCCAGGGTTTGTCCATCCTTTATGACCCCTTTTAAGGCTTCCTTGGCACTGTTATATACTTTTGACTGACTCACGCTTATCTCCTTATAAATTCAGCGTCCATTGATAGATAAAAAATTGATAGGTAAAAAACTATCTGCCTACGTCACTATACTTATAATACATTTTGTATCATTATAATAGTGCAATTCTAACTTAACATACTATTCTGAGAACTACTAAAAAACAAGGATGGCACAGACGCATTAATTTGAAAAGCAGATTTAATAGAGACTATTAGCAATTAAGAAAATAATTATTCGGCTGGGATCGATTTATTCTCATTGACCCCCGTTCATAATCAATTCATACTTTCTGCTTGATTCATGCCAAGGAGGGCGATCATGTTCAGTACACTTGCTATCGTTATCACTTTATTTTTACTGATGTTTTTCGCTTATCGAGGCTATTCTGTGCTGATTTTAGCACCGATTATGGCGACATTAGCGGTGTTTTTATCGGGAGACTTCTTAAGTAGTATTCCGACTTATACCGACGTCTTTATGGGTGCCTTGAGCGGATTTTTGCTGAAATTCTTCCCTATATTTTTGTTAGGGGCGCTGTTTGGACGCTTGATGGCGGATTCAGGGGCGGCAACCGCAATTGCAAAAACGGTGGTCGAAAAGCTTGGCGCTAGCAAAGCCATTCTTGCCGTAATTTTGGTCTGTGCAATCTTAACTTATGGCGGAGTGTCGTTATTTGTCGTAGCCTTTGCCATCTACCCTATTGCCAAAGACTTATTTAAAGCCGCTGACATTCCTAAACGCTTGATACCAGCCGCTATTGCGCTAGGCTCCTTTACTTTTACCATGACTGCGCTGCCCGGCACGCCTGCCATCCAAAACGCCATTCCTATCCCTTATTACAATACCAACGTCTTTGCCGCGCCTGTCTTAGGTATTATCGGCGGTACTATTATGTTTATCTGCGGTTGGTTATGGCTACAGTCACGTGCCAATAAAGCTAATGCTGCGGGTGAAGGCTACGGTCAGCATGATGATGAGGATGTCGGAGTCGGTGGCATTGATGCCAAAAAAACACCTACAGACGACCCTCAAATCAATGTTGCTCAAAGTAATCTAGCAACCCCCAGCGAGGTGCGTGATACTCGTCAAACCTCTTTTGTGGTCGCTATGATTCCGCTGGTACTGGTCATCGCCTTAAACGCTTTACTGACTTATGCTATCTTTCCATCATTAGACTTTACCACCCTGCAAACCCAGTTCCCTGATCTTAATATCGCAGGCTCTTTAGGGCTATGGTCAATTATTATCTCATTGGTTATTGCTATTTTGGTATTGATTGTCCTACGTATTGGACATTGGACTAACCTACAAAAAACCATCAACCGTGGTACTTATGACTCGATGTTACCAATTTTTAACACCGCATCAGAAGTCGGTTATGGGGCAGTTATTGCTTCACTAGCAGGCTTTCTCATTATTCGTGACAGTATCTTGAATTTAAACCCTAACAATCCTTTGATATCAGAGGCCGTAGCGATGACTACGCTTGCCGGTATTACTGGTTCATCCTCTGGGGGTTTGAGTATTGCACTATCGACATTGGGTGAGGATTATCTACGGATGGCGGTAGATGCGGGTATTGATCCCGAGCTTATGCACCGAGTGGCGGTTATGGCAGCTGGCGGCCTTGACACCCTACCGCATAGTGGTGCGGTTATTACTCTATTTGCCATCTGCGGACTAACGCATAAACAGTCTTATCTCAACTTAGCAGTAGTCACCATCATTATTCCATTGATTGCAGTAGTGGCCGTAATTGTATTAGGCACCTTATTTGGCTCTTTCTAATTTATTCTTTCTAACGGCTACTTATTGAACCTATATTGTTAACGGTACAACCCACTTGGTAGATAGCTAGGTGGGTTTTTATTATTTATCATTAAAGTCTAAAAAAGACCATAAACCCTATGAAAAATGAGTACTCCTTGCAAATATTATTGAGTTAATTACTAAGGGATATCACAAATTCAGCCAATTTACGGTATCATAGGCCCCATTATCGAATTCTAAAACTTCCAGCTTTATAACTTTATAAGCTTTAAAACCATATATCAAAATAAAGGTGATTTTGTGCGTGAGATTTTAGTAACCAGTGCGCTGCCCTACGCTAATGGCTATATACATTTAGGGCATCTTGTAGAATATATCCAAACCGATATTTGGGCACGCGCAATGAGAGCGCAAGGTCATCAGGTTACCTATGTTTGCGCCGATGATGCGCACGGTACCGCTATCATGCTCAAGGCAGAAGAAAACGGTATTACGCCTGAGGAGCAAATCGCTACTGTAAAAGCGTCACATGAAGCTGACTTTGCTAAGTTTTTGATTGAGTTTGATAATTATCACACCACCCATTCAGAAGAAAACAAACATTTTTCTGAGCTGATTTATCGTCGTCTAAACAATGCTGGCCATATCTCAACCCATGATGTCGAACAGCTTTTTGATCCGGAAAAAAAGCTGTTTTTAGCCGATCGTTTCGTTAAAGGCACCTGCCCTGAGTGTCATTCTCCTGACCAATATGGCGATAACTGTGAGGTTTGTGGCACCACTTATGATGCAACCGACCTTATCGATCCGCGCTCAACCTTGTCAGATGCAGCGCCAACCCTCAAAACTTCCAAGCATTATTTCTTTGATCTGCCAGAATTTGAGCAGTTTTTAAAGGACTGGACACGTAGTGAAAATCGCTTGCAACCTTCGGTGGTGAATAAGCTACAAGAGTGGTTCGATGCGGGTCTGGTCAGCTGGGATATCTCCCGCGATGCCCCCTACTTTGGTTTTCAGATACCCGATACGCCAAGCGATGAGCCTGATAAATATTTTTATGTTTGGCTCGATGCGCCCGTCGGCTATATGGCGAGCTTCAAGAACTTGTGCGAGCAGCGTAAGGGAACAGCTAACGAGCTTGATTTTGATCGCTACTGGGCTGAGGAAAATGAGCATAAAACGGAAGTTTACCACTTTATAGGGAAAGACATTGTCTATTTCCATGCGCTATTTTGGCCAGCGATGCTTGCTGGTAGCGAGTTTCGCACCCCAACCGGCATCTTTGCTCATGGATTTTTGATGGTCAATGGCGAGAAGATGAGTAAGTCGCGTGGCACCTTTATTAAGGCGGAAACTTACGCTGAATACTTGCATCCTGAATATTTGCGTTACTACTTTGCCAGTAAGCTGTCTGATAAAGTTGAAGATATCAACCTTGATTTAGCCGACTTTATGCAAAAGGTCAACTCCGACTTGGTCGGTAAAGTGGTCAATATTGCCAGTCGCAGTGCTGGGTTTTTGGTCAAAAAGTATGACGGCATGCTGACCGAGGTTTGCGCGGAGCCGCTTTTATTAGATGATATTACCAAGACTGGCGATGAGATTGCCGCCGCTTACGAGAATCGTGAGTTCTCAAGAGCTATGCGCCTAATCATGCAGTGCGCCGACAAGGCGAATGAGTATATTGATACTAAAAAGCCTTGGGCACTGGCTAAACTTGAAGGTACTGAGCAAGAGGTACAAGAGGTCTGCTCGGTGGCAATTAACATCTTCCGCCAGTTAATGGTTTATCTGGCGCCGGTATTGCCTGAGCTGACTGAAAACGCCAAGGCATTTTTGAATATTGATGATTTAAGCTTTGCCAGCCGTAATCAGTGGCTGCTCGGTCATAAAATCAATAAGTTCAAACCTTTGATGCAGCGTATCGATGAAAAAGATGTTAGCGCTATGATTGAAGCATCAAAAGCCTCTTTAGGTGAAGCTCAAGAATCTACCCAAGATACAAAGGCGGCGGCTCAAAAAGTGCAAAAAGAAAAAGATAGCAAAAAAGCCGCTGCTAACGACAGTCCTAAGCAAACCGACTATATCGGCATTGAAGACTTTGCCAAGGTTGAGATGAAGGTAGCAAAGGTACTATCTTGCGACTATGTAGAGGGTGCTGATAAGCTACTACAACTGACCCTAGATGTTGGCGAGGATAAACCACGTAACGTCTTTAGCGGTATTCGTAAGTTTTATGAGCCTGAGCAATTGACAGATAAAAAGGTCATTTGTGTGACTAATCTTGCGCCGCGCACCATGAAATTTGGCGTATCAGAAGGCATGGTATTGTCTGCTGGCGACCCAAAGACTTCGTTAGTCGTCATCACCCTACCCGATGAAGCTGTGGTGGGTGACTTACTGGCTTAAGCTTTTAAGCTGAAATTTAAGCTAAACTATATTATCCGTGCTGGTATTTATCTTAAAAAGAGGTGTCCTTTGCGGCATCTCTTTTTTATGGGTAATAGCACAAAAAATTAACTTATAAACATCTTAATATTACTTGATGACGACTGGGCGTTAATTTTTTATTGCGATAACTTACATTACTGTCATAATATGAACCTACTAAATAATAATTCTATTACTTTAACGTTAGCCTACTATCTCAACGTTGATTGAGCTTAAGCGCTATTGTAGCTCGGCTAACCTGCACTTTCTAATTTATGAGTCCAATAATGACTATTGCCACGACCTTACGCTTAAGTTTATATGGAGCCGCCATTAGTGCCATCAGTACCTTTGGCCTTATTGGTTGCTCAAACTCCTCGACTGAGCCTGCTGCTAGCGATAGCGCAGTCAGTACTGATAAACCTGCTAAAACCCTAGCTATTACCCAAATTGTTGAGCATCCCTCATTAGATGAAATCAGACGTGGTATCGTCGAAGAATTGGCTGACAATGGCTATGTTGAAAATCAGAACCTAACCATTAACTTTCAGAGTGCGCAAGCCAATTTGGGCACCGCAGGACAGATTGCCAAGCAGTTCGCTGGTGATAATCCGGATGCTATTGTGGCCATCTCCACCCCCTCAGCGCAGTCTTTGGTCACCTCGACCACCACTATTCCTATTATCTACACTGCTATATCTGACCCATTGGCTGCCAAGCTTATAGATGTAAACGATAAGCCTGTACAAGACAATTTGACCGGTTTATCCAGCCAGTTACCTATTGAGCCCCAGTTAGATTTGATTCAAAAAATCGCCCCTAACGCTAAAACCATCGGTTATGTTTATAGCCCAGGCGAAGCCAATTCGGTTGCCGTGCTGAATCAGCTCAAAGCGGCGGCGCCAGCTCGCGGGCTGCAGATACTAGACTTAACCGCCAATCGCCCAACTGACGTTGCCATGGCTACTCGCAGCCTCGACGGTCGAGCTGATGTTATCTACACCTCTCTAGACAATAACGTAGTCTCGGCGTTTGAGGCGATGGCAAATGCTGCTAACGAGCTAAAAATTCCAGTAATTGCTTCTGACGAATTTAGTGTTAGACGCGGGGCAACCGCCGCTCTTGGGGTCAACGATTATGACTTTGGACGGGTCACTGGCAAAATGGTCTATCGAGTATTAGATGGCGAAAAAGTCAGTAGCATTAAGCCGCAAGTTATGAATGAGCTGACTTTATATATCAGTCCTAAACATGCTAAAGCCCAAGGCGTCAACTTGCCAGCAGATATACTTAACGATGCTATTAATGTCGATACCAAGGCAGCCAATGAATAGTGCTGATTTGAATAGCTTTATTGATACTACCATTCATCACCTGTTTGTACGGATACATTATTATTTTTAGGAGTAACACTTATGTTCTATCAAAATCGCTTTGCAAAGGCCTTATTATGGGGCGGTGTATGTACCGCTATTTTGACCGGCTGTAACCAATCAGCACAAGACACCTCTAGTGTCGATGGCACTGCTGGCGATAAAGCAGTAACCACCATGCAGACCGTTTCTATTACTGCAATTGTTGAGCATCCAGCACTTGATGATGTGCGTAAAGGCGTGGTTGACGAATTGGCGGATCAAGGGTTCAATGAGGGCGAGAACTTAACGGTTAACTTTCAAAGCGCTCAAGGTAATACCGCCACTGCTGGGCAGATTGCCAAGCAATTCGTTGCCGATGGTTCAGATGTCATTGTTGCTATCGGTACGCCCTCAGCGCAATCAGTGGCAGCAGCGACCAGCACGATTCCTTTAGTGTTTTCAGCGGTTACAGACCCTATCGAAGCTAAGTTAGTGCCTAAATTAGATGGTTCCGGGACTAACGTGACCGGTGGTTCAGACGCTCTACCTTATGAGCCTCAGATTGAGCTGATGCGTCAAATTATTCCTGATTTAAAGAATGTGGGTTACGTTTATAGCCCAGGTGAAGTCAACTCTACTATTACGCTTAAGAACCTAAAAGAAAAACTTTCACCGCTCGGTATTAATGTCCACGAAGCGCCAGCACAGCGTAGCAATGATATCGCTATGGCCGCCCGTAGTCTTGAAGGTCGGGTCGATATGATCTACACTTCAACCGATAATAACGTGGTGTCAGCCTATGAGGCTTTATATCAAGTGGCTAAAGAAAGTAAAATTCCCCTTATTGCCTCTGATACCAGCTCAGTTAAGCGCGGTGCGATTGCCGCCTTAGGTGTCGATTACTATGCGCTTGGCCGCGAAACAGGTAAAATAGTAGCTCGTATTTTAAACGGTGAAAATGCCGGTGAGATTGCTGTTTATACTCCGCAAGCCCTTAATTTATATGTCAGTCCGAAAAATGCTGCTGAACAGGGTATTACCTTGCCACAAGCGCTTATTGACGAGGCCAAAGAAGTGATAGAATAGCGGCTTTTATAGAGCTGCAACTATAGCTAACAATTATAAAGGACGGCAATACTGGTTGCCGTCTGATTTTAAAACCCAGCACTAATTTAGAAGGCTGGGCTTATTATTTGAGCACTCATCTTATTGTGATATGTTTTGGTTGACCCTAACTGCAGATTACTTAATCTGTTAAATTCACCGCTGGCGTTTGAGAGTCTCTTTACTCTGCGCTTGGTTACGACTTACTGATCCCTTATGTCTCTTATTGCTTTTTTTGGTGCGCTTGAAAGTGGCCTAATTTATGGTCTTGTGGCTCTTGGCGTCCTAATCTCATTTCGGACACTTGATTTTCCTGACTTAACTGCCGATGGTAGTTTTCCCTTGGGTGGCGCGGTCGCTGGTATCTCTATTATTGCTGGTATTAATCCGTGGATAGCCTGTATCTTTGGCATGCTGGCGGGTTCCGTTGCTGGTATTGTTACCGCTTGGCTGCACGTCAAGCTCGGTATCTTACAGCTGCTCGCTAGTATTTTGGTAATGGTAGCGCTATATTCAGTCAACCTACGTATTATGGGTGCTCCAAACCTACCTTTATTAGGTGAAACTACTGTATTTAGTGGGCTGGTGTCCGACGGTAATGGTTTTTGGATGCGCTGCGTAATTATCGGCGGTGTAGTGCTATTGGCTAAGCTATTTTTAGATTGGTTTTATAGTACTGAATCTGGTCTATCTATGCGCGCTACGGGCTCTAACCTACGGATGGCACAAGCACAAGGTATTAATACCTCAAAGATGACTATCATCGGTATGGCTATCTCTAACGGCTTGATTGCTTTAGCAGGTGCGCTGTTTGTACAGACCCAAGGCGGGGCGGATATCTCTATTGGTATTGGTACTATCGTCATTGGTTTAGCCGCAGTTATCATTGGTGAAACCATTATTCCAGCCAAGCGAATTTGGCTGATCACGCTTGCAGTCATTATCGGTGCGGTGCTCTACAAGCTGTTTATTCAGGTTGCTTTATCAAGTGATACCTTACGTAGTATCGGTTTTGGACCGCAGGATTTAAACTTAATTACGGCCTTGCTGGTAGTGGTGGCGCTGGTATTACCCAAAGTTAAAACTAAGTTTTTATCTCGTAGAGTTCGTAGTTAGCTTTATGCAATCGCAACCATGAGCAGTGAGGAATAATAATTATGATGCAAGCTAAAGATTTACGCCTGACCTTTAATCCGGGCACCCCTATTGAGAACCCTGCTCTACGGGGTATCAATCTAAATATTGCTAATGGCGAATTTGTAACGGTGATTGGTACCAATGGCGCGGGTAAATCAACCTTTTTGAACGCTGTTAGTGGTACGACCAAGGTAGATAGTGGCTCCATCTTATTAAACGGCATCGATGTCACCAAAAAAACCGCCCATCAGCGTGCCCACTGGGTGGCACGAGTATTTCAAGATCCAATGGCGGGCACTTGTGAAGCATTGACCATCGAAGAAAATATGGCACTGGCCTATAAGCGTGGCGGCAAGCGCGGCTTGAGCTTTGCGCTAAACGCAAACAACCGTGATCTGTTCCGCGAAAAGTTATCAGTGCTTAAGCTTGGTCTTGAGAACCGTTTAACCGATCGCATGGGGCTATTATCGGGCGGTCAACGTCAGGCAGTCAGCTTGCTTATGGCGTCCTTGCAGCCCTCCAAGATTCTACTGCTTGATGAGCATACCGCTGCCCTTGACCCTAAGACTGCCGCTTTTGTCTTAGAATTGACTGACAAAATCGTCACCGATAACCAACTAACGACCATGATGGTTACCCACTCCATGCAACAAGCTTTAGCGCATGGCACTAGAACCGTTATGCTACACCAAGGTCAAGTGGTACTAGATGTGGCAGGCGATATCCGTAAAGGCATGACCGTCCATGATTTGCTTGATATGTTTGAGCAAACTCGCGGTGAAAAGGTTGAAGATGACAGTTTGATTTTGAGCTGATTCTAAGCTGGTTTTGGTTGTTTACTCAGATTAAAGGGAAGCCCATTCTTAGCTTTAGGAATGGGCTTTTAGCTATCTTTAATACCAGTCTTATCGGCTAAATTAATAGCATTGTAAAGACTACTCCAAGCTACTATTAGGAATATATATGAATAATAATGAAGCGGCTCATAATAAAACTACGAACAATAAAACTATCGGCAAAACTCTCAGTAAAACACTCAGTAGAAAAAGTATCAGCGTCACTGAAGCGCTAAAGCTGGTAAAAAATGACCAGCATATTGTCACCGGTCTTGGCGCTGGCGAAGCAAAACTATTTATGGAAAGTCTGCATACCATAGCAGATGACGTCGTAAACGTGACCGTTACCAATTGCTTATCCCCTTATCATCCTACCTTTTACGATAAAAAATATAAAAAATCATTCAATATTGATAGTCTATTTTTCTCACCCTCTATGCGTAAAGCTCATAAACACGGCAATGCTGAATTTGTACCCAATCATTTGCATTTAGCAGGCACCGATAGACTCAAACATATAACCCCTGATATTTATGTTGGCGTCGCTACACCGCCAGACAAGCATGGCTTTATGTCCTTATCATTGTCTAACACTTATGAAAAGCAGATGATTGCAAAAGCTAAGCTGGTTATTTTGGAGGTTAATGCCAATTATCCTAGAACCTTTGGTGATGTCGAGGTGCATATCGATGATATTGATTATATGATTGAAGTCGATTACGACGCGCCGGTATTGGCTGATATTGAGCCCAATGACAAAGATTTAAAAATTGGTGAGCTTATCGCAGAGCAGATTCAAGATGGCGATACTATCCAGCTGGGCATTGGCGGTATTCCTAACGCCGTTGCCGTCTGTCTAAGAGATAAAAAGGATTTGGGCGTACATACAGAAATGCTGACCTCAGGTATGCTGGATTTAATCGAACAAGGGGTAATCAGTGGTAAGAAAAAGTCGCTACACCCTGAAAAAGTGGTGTTTTCGTTTGCACTTGGTAGTAAGAAACTTTATGACTATTTAGACGACAATCCATCCATACTGGTACTCAACGGCGCTTACGTTATTGATCCTTATGTCATTAGTCAAAATGACAATATGGTCTCAATCAATACTGCCATAGAAGTGGACTTAACTGGGCAAGTCTGCTCTGAGTCTATCGGTCAGGTGCAATTTAGCGGCTCAGGCGGTCAGACCGACACCGCTGTCGGCGCGCAAATGGCAAAAAACGGCAGAAGTATTATTGCCCTTTATTCAACCGCTATGGTCAAAAACGACCAAGGCGAGCGTGTAGAAACCTCAAAAATTGTGACTACTTTGAAGCGCGGCGCCATCGTGACTTTATCGCGCAATAGTATCGACATGATAGCCACTGAATATGGCATGGTCAGCCTAAAAGGCACCAATGTCAAAGAGCGCATAGAACGCTTAATCTCTATCGCTCATCCCAAGTTCCGAGAAGCGCTACGTCAAGAAGCAATAGATTTCGGTATTTTGGTGGAATAAACCATAGTTTATCAAGATGTGTTGAGAATAATCTAAAATGCAATTTAATCAATCAGCCCAGCTTAACCCTATGCAAAATCAAAATGCTGGGTTTACCCCCAGTCTACGCCAACTTAGTATAGACCATGGTAAATCAACATATTTCGACAGTTAAAGTTAAGCTATAATCCACAAAAATAACTCAATGAATAATTGAAGGTTCAAAAGGAATAATGAATGCGACTTAAAGATAAAATTGCTGTGATTACTGGTGCCAGCCAAGGTATTGGTAAGCAAACCGCGCAAACCTTTTTAAAAGAAGGCGCAACGGTTATAAATTTAGATATTGGCGAGGCGGCTTGGCAGCAAGAAAACCTACATTTTAAATCAGCTGATGTGACCGATAGAGCACGTTTACAAACGGTGGTCGATGAGGTTATAGAGACCTTTGGGCATATTGATATCTTGGTTAATAACGCTGGGGTGACTAAAGATGCTTTGCTGCACAATATGACGGAGCAGATGTGGGATAGAGTCGTCGATGTCAATTTAAAAGGCGTCTTTAACGTCACCCAGCTCATTGGCCCCATCATGATGGAACAAGGCTCAGGCTCTATTGTTAATATCAGCTCAATCGTCGGCGAGGATGGTAATATTGGTCAGACCAATTATGCTGCGACCAAAGCCGGCGTTATTGCTATGGCAAAGACATGGGCGAAAGAGTTTTCAAGAAAAGGCGCAGCGGTACGGGTCAATGTGGTTGCCCCGGGATTTGCTAAGACGGACTTGATGGAAACCATACCTGATAAGGTGCTAAAGCCGATTCGGGAAAAAACCATGCTTGGACGCTTAGCAGAGCCGCAAGAGATTGCCAATGGTATCTTATTTTTGGCAAGCGATGAAGCCTCTTTTATTACGGGTCATGTCTTGGATATCAATGGCGGGCTACGGTTTTAGGAGGATAGGTCTCGACTTTAGAGATGCAGTTTTAGAAAAGTGGCTCTAAAGACGCTATTTTAGAGAAAATAGTATCTACAACTAACATTTTTAGATTAAAAAAGATCTTAATCATTTGATGTGCTTAAGACCTATAAATAATAGTTTTTTAATCCAAAATTAAGCTTACGGCATCGTTATTATAGATTTTATCAAGTCTTTTTCGGGCACTATCGTAAACTTTACTGTCTTCTCGTTTATCGATAGCCCAAATGAGAACAATAACTTTGCTATCTATCACTTGATAAACTAATCTATAGCCAGCACGCATAAGCTTAATTTTATAACATCCTTCAAGTCCGCTTAATCTGTTTTTAGGTATTTTAGGAGTCAACTGAATACTTTTGAGCTTACTTTTTAACTGTAGTTTTATACTATTATTTAATTTATTCCACTCTTTTAGCGCTTCTGGAACAATCATTAGTGTATAAGCGCTAACTTTAGGTTTTTCTACAGCATCAGACATCTAATCTCTCAAATTTAGGTTCGCTAGCCATTCTTGATTTGATTAAACTAACCAACTCTTCATCTGAATCATCTTCATACAGTTTAAAGTCAAGGGGTACTTTCTCTGGATTCACATTGATGCAGAACACCTCAATTTCATCGGCTGCAAGCTGAAATTCAATATCGTCTTCAGCAAGAATGGCATTATTAATCTCCTCTGTTAATTCTGACGCTTGTTCGGATGTCCAAAATTCATTTGAGATGATAATTTGCATAACATTTGAAGTTCTGACATCTGTATAAAGTTGCACATTAAACAGACTATCAATAACAGAAAAGGCAATCTGTAATACCTTTCTAAATGTTTTGAGTTTAACTCCTAAATCTAAATAGTTTTGCTTTTGCTCATCAATTATATGATTTAACTTATGAAAATCAGCCACATTATGATGTTTTAATACTTCAACGAAACTACCAGAGTTGTCACTAAACATTTGAGATTCAGAGATATAAGTATCTAACACTTCCGCTGCTGTTTCTGGTTTTTTAGAAAGCAAATACCTCTCAGTTTCAGACTTATACAAATCCCAGTTCCCGTACTTTTTTAAAGCGTATAATCTAATCTCTTGCAAACTATCTATAGAACCATATTGTTCAATAATATTTGTAATATAAGAGACCGCTTCTTTTGGTTTATTCATATAGCATAAGTACAAGGTTCTAGCTGCATACCCTTGAACTGGCTCAACCTTCTCTAATGCAGACACCGCTTTTTCCAATCTATTTAATTTAAATAAATCGGTAGTTTTTTTACTTTCACCAGATAGACAATCATTTAAGATTTTTACGTCAACTTGAGCTTGTACTGTCATTTTTTACCCGTATATAACTGTGGCAAATACCTGAGTACATCATAATAGTATAACTATATACAACAATCAACGGAATAAGCATTAAGCATTAAGCATTAAGCATTAAGGATAATTAACTTTAATTCGAACCAACCTACCTAAACTAATCCTCTAACATCGCCAACTTCTGAATCAACTCACTGACATGCTGCGCTTGCATCTTTTTCATGACCTGTGAGCGGTGCACCTCTACTGTGCGGACTGAAACCTCTAGATGATCCGCAATAACTTTATTAAGGTTCCCTTGCATCAGCTCATGAGCGACTTGCTTTTCTTTATCGGTCAGCTGGGCATAGAGCTTTCGAATATAGTAGCGCTTAGCACGTTTGATGGTTAAAACTTGGGCGGCACTAATTGCTTCTTGTAGGCGTTGGCTGCTAATAGGCTTTTCTAGATAATCAGCTGCGCCCTTTTTGAGCATAGTCACTGCATCGGGAATCTCACCATTGCCCGTTAATGCAATCATAGCAATAGGGCTATCATGTTGGTTCAGATAATCTTGCAGGGCATGCCCGCTCATCTCTGGCATCATCAAATCACTGATCACCACTGCTGGATAATAAATATTGACCTGCTGTGAAAACAATACGGCACTCGCCCAAGTTTTAGTGCTCAGGCCCAAACTATTAACTAAGAACTCGCAGGACTCACGCACACTTTGTTCATCGTCAATAATGTGTATCATTAGCTGCTCTGGAACCATACTTTCGTACCAATCATCGTTGACAGACTCATTTGACCATTCAGTTAGTCCATCTGCTGTTTTTGAGGATGTCATACGCCACCTTGCTGACTGGGGTTATTGGAATCGGTTTTATGAATAGTATTGAACTCTTTAATAGTAGCAGATGTTGATTGCAATGGCAGATAAAACGATACTTGTGCCCCTATCTTATGCTTCCATGGATATTTACTATCTGTTGGAACAATTTGAGTCTTACCATTTAAAGTATGTTTGAGACGTTGTTGATAATGCGGGTTAAGCGCTTTTATACGTGCGAGCTCTTTTTCTACTTCTATATTATTCAACCGCATCGCTCCGCCAATGGATTTGCATAATCTTTGGCAGATCATCAAACCCAAGCCTAAGCCTTCTACCTTGGTTGAATCAGATTGAGTATAGGTTTGTTTAGATAACTGAGCGGAGGTCAAACGCGACTCATCAAAACCGCCGGCATCGTCAGTAATATGTAGAACCAACCAGCGAGTATGGTTCTCTTCTAACGCTTGGCAGCGTAGCATAATATGAGCTGCTCCTTGCTGCTGGCTATTTAGCATAGTATTAATAAATAGCTGATCAAGCAGCAAGCTAGGTAGCTGCAATTGCTGGTAGTCGCTAGCATACCAAAAGCTCATATCTGCCGCTTTTTCGCCTAATAGAAGTATGCACTGCTGATAAATATCAGCGATATCGACGCTCACCTCATCAGATTGAGGTTTACCTGCCCAGCGGCGAATATTACTAATCACTGCGGCAACCCGTGTGGTTTCATTAACGATCTGCTGTAGCGCCCTCTCCGTAGTTCTTCTGTCAACGGCATTTTTTTGATTCTCATTCCTATTGTTATGGTCATTTTCATGTTGACCATCGGTCGTTACCTTTTGACTGCGAATCAATAAGCCTTGAGCATAGTTCTGAATGGTAGCTAGGGGCTGGTTAATTTCGTGTGCAATCGATCCGCTCATCTCTCCAATGACTGCAAAGCGTTCAGACTGTTTAAGCCTATGATCATAATCTCGGATCAAGCGGTTCTGCTCAAGAATTTGTCGCCGCCTGCGCCACGCCAGCCAGCTCATCCAACCATAATTGATAGTCGATATAACGATGATAAAAGCAATGATCCCCACCCACCAACGATGCGCATAAATCCAATCAACAATATGACTGCCCAACTGCTTTTGCGAAGGATGGCGATTCATATCGTACAAAATGCGCTCTGCATCTGCACTAGACTCAGGCGGCAACCAGCGTAAGACAGTTGTTTCGCCTCTTAAATGTGTATCATTAGCTTGCCCAGATACGGTAAACAGATTTTGATTCACTTGCCTTATTAAACCTGCTGGCGCTTGCGCAGTAGCTGCCAATGTCCAATTGGGATAAATCTTGGTTGAAGACTGGCATTGTGAGGCGGTCTTGACCGAATGCACAAGCCGATACTTTGATTGGTCAATCTTCCCTTGTCGCGCCATCTCCTCCATCAAGCACAGCGGCGCTATAGCGGCATCCACTGCCCCGCTTGCTAAGGTACTCAAGGTACGCTCGACAGGGTAACCGACGAATTGGGTTTGATAGCTGCTCGGAGCAATGCCATTTTGCTGTAATAAATGCGCAATGAGCAGGTAACCGCCAAACGCATCCTCATCCACCGCCACTACTTTGCGCTGCTGCAAATCCTGTAGCCTATAGATGTCGCTATCTGCCCTTACCCATAACGCACTAGCGACCTGTTCCATAGCACTGGCTTCAGTCAGCTGACTGAGCTCATTTAACTCATTAGCCAAAGTCACTGTTGGCGACTGCTGATTTTGGGGGGTTATAAAACTTGCTGAGGGAGTAGATGGAATTGCTTCAGGCTCGGATGCAGACTCTACTAACTGTGCTTCGGACCATTCAGAGGTAGTGAGCCTCTTGTTTTCAGCTCTAGCAGATTGCACCGTAGCCATCCAGCGCCAGCCTGTAGTATCCATTCTAATAAACTGTACTTGCGGACCCAGTACAAAAGCAAACTGCCCCGCTTCAATTTGTTGTTGCCAATTCTCTAACGCTAGTGGTACCAAAACGATCGTATCTTCCGCTAAATGATTATTAAGACCGTCCAACCAAGGCTGCCAGCGCTGCTGTGCCGCCGCCTCTCCTTGCGGAGCCAGTACGCCCAAATAGTAAGTCTGGGCGCACGCAGAGGTTATGGATTGCACCATAAGCACTGTTATAGCTAGCAATAATAAAGCTGGAGATCTCAGCATGAGCTTAGGTACTGTTATGGTTCGTGGCATTACTATTCAACACTCTATCTACGTGATTATCGATATCTATATTAATCTTTATTTAAGCTGATAACCTAAAGCCTCAAAAAGAATGTGGTTTTCCACAATACCATGATGTTACACGTTACCCTATACTATATAGCAACACTGTAATTGGTTACGTTAATTGTTGCACTCAATACTGAGCTTAGCAAAGAGATTATCAAAAAATAAATTATCATGGAGGGCAAGCTTATGAAAAAGTGGCCACTAACTATAATAATGGCTGCCGTCATAGGGCTGGCAATCGCCTTTATTATCGGTATATTATTACCCAATTTACGCACCAGTAGTAGCGATATTGAGGTTAATATAACTGATCCTGAGCTCATAAAAAAAGGTGAGTATGTCACTCGTACCGCTGATTGTGTTGCTTGTCACTCTACCCTTGATGGTGAAGCTTACGCTGGCGGCCTACCTATGCTAACGCCGTTAGGTGCCATTTACTCTACCAATATTACCCCGGATAAAGAGACGGGTATTGGCAATTATAGCTTTGATGATTTTAAAAACGCCGTCAAGCATGGTGTCGCCCCTGGCAATAAAGCTTTGTACCCTGCTATGCCGTACCCCTCCTACCAAATCATGCCCGATGAAGACATGGCAGCGATGTATGCTTACTTTATGTCTGCTGTAAAGCCGGTCAATCAGGCCAACCTAAAAAGTGAGTTGCCTCCTGTGACTAACTGGCGCTGGCCTTTGGCTTATTGGCAAGCGCTATTTGCCCCAAAACGTGAGTTTGTACCCGAGACCAACGATGCGGTATTAGCTCGTGGTCAATACCTAATCGAAGGGCCTGGTCACTGTGGCTCTTGTCATACCGAGCGTGGTATCGGTTATCAAGAAATCGCGCTGAGCAATGCTGATTCTGATGAATACTTAAGCGGTGCGGTTATCGATGGCTGGCGTGCAAAGAGCATTCGCGGTGAGCATCGCGGCCTTGCAACATGGAGCGTTGATGAGCTCAATGACTTCTTTAAAACTGGTCGTACCGATACTACAGCCGCCTTTGGTGCGATGGCAGAAGTGGTTGAACATAGTACCCAATATATGACAGAAGATGATATTAACGCTATGTCTTCTTACTTAAAAACTCTTAGCCCCGCCCCTGGTAAAGAAGTCACTCTCCCTGAGAAAGCAGACGTTACCACCCAAAAATTATTAGATGGCGATTATGATTCGCGCGGCGCTATCTTGTACGCTGAATATTGCCAAATCTGTCACCGTGCGGATGGCAAAGGGGTTCCTCGTATCTTCCCAGCACTCGATGCTAACAGTGCGGTTTTCTCCAAAAATGCCGACTCAGTATTACAAATTACTTTAGGTGGCGGCAGGATGCCTGAGACCCCACATGACCGCATGGCCTTTACTATGCCCGAATTCACCAACCTAAGCGATGCTGATGTAGCAGAAGTGGTCAACTATGTGCGTAATAGCTGGACCAATCAGGCGCCTGAGATTGATGTGAATGATGTGGTTGAAATGCGTGCCTTCCTCGCCAAGAAGCCTAAAACTGGTACAGACATCGCCCCAGACCTAAGTATTGATGCTGCCACACAAGGAGCAAAATAATGAATAAATCACTCTTTAATCGACCTCATGTTGCTGGCAGATCTACTACTGTCCTGTTAGCAGCGAGCATCAGTGCCATTGTTGCTATCAGTGGTTGCTCTCAGCCTGAACCCATCGAGCGTCAAGCATCAGAGTTCAATCTGGTAACAGCTGACGATGCTAACGAAGATATCGGTACTTATGTGTTGCCACAGGATACAGCTATCTTGGATGAGCCTAATGCTGATGAGATATTTTATGGTAAACGCTTATTGAACGAGACCAAGCGTTTACTACCCCAAAACGTAGGCGCTCAGATGAACTGTAATAGCTGCCATATCTCGCAAGGTAAAGTCCCACTTGGCGATCCGTACATCAACAGCTATAACACTTACCCTAGAGTTATGCCGCGCGCCGGTAAAGAGGTAGATATGGAAGGGCGGATTAATGGCTGCTTCCAGCGCTCTATGAATGGGGTGCCACTGGATCGCGAAGGTCCTGAGATGAAAGCCATGATTGCCTATATGAAGTGGCTTAGCCAAAACACCCCTAAAGATCAAAAAGTCGATATCAATAATGCCGGTGAGGTTGATACTACTTTAGTCGGTGATCCGGTACGTGGTGAAAAGCTCTATTATGCTCAGTGTGCTACCTGCCATGGTGATAATGGCGAAGGCATAAAAGACAGCCGCGGCGACATTGTATTCCCACCATTATGGGGCGATGAGTCCTTTAATATTGGCGCTGGTATGGCACGAACGTATAAAGCAGCGGCTTTTGTAAAATACAATATGCCGATGGGTATTCAAACTAAAGGTTTATGGGGTCATGGTAACGTCTTGAGTGATCAAGATGCCGTTGATGTAGCAGAATTCTTTACTCATAAACCACGCCCTGATTTTGCGGGTAAAGTAAATGACTGGCCAAGTGGCAAAAAACCCAAAGATGCACGTTATTAATCTTAATTATGCGAGTTAAAGAGCATGAGCTTTTATTAAAGGCTTAACTCCATTATTAAAAGCTCAACTATCCAAGAAACCCTCAAGAAATTTAAACCTCTTGAGGGTTTTGTTGGTATAAGATAAGGATATTTGTAAAGATATTGGTATTATTGCGTTTATGCTGGCTATCTGTAGATAGCATTTAGTATCATTATCTATTGTCATTTATTTCTTATTAGTTATGAGGCTTATCATGCGTAAAATCCCCGTTTATACTCATCCAGCTGCTGGTTGGCCGGCGCTGATTGCCTCTACTCGTAAGCTTATGGATTATAAAGCCTTTTTGCGAGGAAGCTTAAGCGTTTTCGGTAGTAATCAGCCCAAAGGAGGCTTTGATTGCCCAGGCTGCGCTTGGCCGGACCATAAAAGTCATAAAACTATAGACGTTTGTGAAACCGGTATCAAAGTCCTTGCTAGTGAGACTATGTCTGTAAAGGCCGACGCTGCTTTTTTTGCCAAAAATACCGTAACCCAGCTGCAAAAATGGACAGGTTACGAGCTTGAGCATAGTGGCCGTTTATCCGAACCTATGCGTTATGATGCCACGCAAGATCGTTACCTGCCTATCTCTTGGGAAAACGCTTATAAGATTATCGCTAAAGAGCTAAATAAGCTTGCCTCCCCTGATGATGCTTTATTTTATACCTCAGGTCGGGTTACTAATGAGCCGGCCTTTATGTATCAATTATTTGTGCGCTGTTTTGGTACCAATAATCTGCCGGATTGCTCCAATATGTGTCACGAGCCGACCTCTGTCATGCTGGGTAAGCAGTTAGGCGTTGGTAAAGCCACGGTGATGTTAGAGGATTTTGAACAGGCCAAACTGATACTCATGTTTGGGCAGAATCCTGCAACCAATCATCCTCGTATGCTCGAGATGCTAGCCCATGCCCATAGCGAAGGCTGCAAAATCACTTCTATCAACCCAATGCGTGAACAAGGTTTGAGCGCTTTTAGAAATCCACAAAAACCTACTCATATGGCCGCAGGTCAAAGCGACGATATGGTCGATGAAGTCGTTCAAATTCAGATTGGTGGCGATACAGCGCTATTGACGGGTCTCGCCAAATGGTTAATTGAACACCATAAGATCAATGATGACTTTATTGCCGAGCATACCTCAGGATTTGAGCCGTTAAAGCAATGGCTGCACCAGCAAACCTGGGCAGATATTGAGCTTGGCTGCGGTATTGCTCAAGCAGAGATTATTGCCCTTGCAAAACTGGTTGCCGACAGCCCTGCAACCATTTGTACTTGGGGCATGGGCATCACTCAGCACGTACAAGGCGACGATAACGTGGCGATGATTACCAATCTGCTATTACTTATGGGTATGATTGGTATTGATGGTGCGGGGGCGTCTCCAGTACGTGGACACTCCAACGTGCAGGGCGACCGAACCATGGGTATTCATGAGCGTCCCGGTAAAGATTTGCTTGATAGTTTAGAGCGGGTGTTTGAGCGACCCATGCCACGTGAAGATGGTTATGATGTCGTCGCAGGCGCCAAAGCTATGATTCAAGGCAAGATAAAAGCCTTTATCGGTATGGGTGGTAACTATGCGGTTGCGGCACCTGACAAAAGTGCCATTCAACAAGCTCTAACTACTAATGAGCTTAATGTTTTTGTAGGTACTAAGCTCAACGAAACCATGCTATATCCGGGCGCCAATAATCTAATTTTACCTTGTATAGGCCGTACCGAGCGTCTAGTAACCGCTAAAGGTGAGCAATTTGCCACTATTGAAGACTCTATGTGCCAGATTGTACCGACCCGAGGTACCCTCAAGCCTATTAGTGCTACCCTAAAGTCTGAAGCCCAAATCGTAGCCGATATGGCTACCCATGTACTCGGTGATGACTCATCAATCCCTTGGCAAGCAATGAGTGCGGATTTTGATGTGATTCGTGATTATATTGCACAGGCTATTGATGGATTTGAGAACTTTAATCAGCGTATCCGAGAGTCCGAACGTGGTTTCCATTTATACCACCCTGCCCGCCATCGCGAGTGGAATACCGAAAGTGGTAAAGCACAGTTTGAAGTGCCTAAATACCCGATTACTTATGTCGCTGCTCAGATGGCAGAAACTACCGCTACCTTTAATGATAATACAAAAAACTCTAAGAATAGTAATAGCACTCAGAATAATCAACAGAAGGTTTGGCAATTGACCAGCGTGCGTAGTCATGACCAATTTAATACTATGATTTTTGGTTATAACGACCGTTATCGTCAAACCAATCGCCGTGACGTATTATTTATGCATCCTGATGAAATCAGCCGTTTAGGCTGGCAAAAAGGCGATAAGGTTACGGTCTCGCGTCAAGCCGAGCAAGGCAGCACCAATCCACCCCGTACCCTTGGGCCACTGGTGCTGACCGAGATGGATATCGCTGCTAATGCGGTCGCTGCTTATTATCCTGAATGTAACGATTTATTTGACTTAGACACCCATGCACCCGACTCGCATATACCCGCTTATAAATCCACCACCGTGGTTTTAGCGCGCGCAGCCATTAGTCAAACCAGCAGCGAGACCAGCAATAACAAGGCTGAAAACAATACCAATGGCTTTCCCGCTTTTGCTTGATAAGCACTTTGGCTTAAAAACATCTAGCCCTTAGCATCGCCAAAAAGCTTTTATAAGTTAGGCAAAGGGCTAGGTGCCACTTAAAATATTTAATGATAAATATATATGGTAAAAACAACGCTTTATGATAACCGCCACCATTAACGAAGCTGATCCTCAAATCTTAGCAGACGACCGCCCTGAAACGGTGGCGTCAGCTGATTTGGTATCTAATCGCACCAATTCCCCTATAAAGGATATCAATCCAACACTACACCTGATGACTGAGCCCTTAGCGCCTGTAGCTTCAGCACCACTGGCGCGCACTCACCTCACCCAAAAACACTATTATGCCTTAGATAATTACTATACAGGTGCGCCTGTTCTGCCAGCTGAGAGCCAGCCAAACCTTGTTCCACAAACTTATATCGAAAGCAAACCTGCCAGCTTGGCGGTGGAAGCGGCGGTCGCCATCGTCATCAACGGTATTCATTATGCGGTACTTATGGCAAGTCCCAGCCAGCTTGAATATTTAGCGATTGGTTTTTTATATAGTGAAGGCTTAATTGAGCACAGCTACGAGCTGCTCGATTGGGAAATTATCCCTGTGACTGATATATCGAGCTTGCAAAAATTTGCCCAAGATAGTACGGATGATGAATCCTCATTACTTGAAGCACTTCCAGAACATCTATTGGATTATGACACTTATATCATTGAGCTCACCTTGAGCCAGCGCTGTCATCAGCGTATCCAAGCGCAAAGGCGGCAATTGGCAGGACGCACCGGCTGCGGTATGTGCGGTATTACCGGTCTCACTCAAGCACTGCCCAATCTTGGTCGTTATCAGCAGAGCCTAGCACAAGCGAAAACGGTTCAGCCTAGTCTGGAGTATTTGCTCAAAATCCGTAACCAGATTGCCACTACCCAGCATACTCATCAGCTAACGGGCGCTGTCCATGCCGCCGCCGCCATGCAAGGTGAGCAGCTATACCTATTTGAAGATGTAGGCCGCCACAATGCACTCGATAAACTTATCGGTTGGCAACTGCGTAACAAAACCGAGGTTGAATGCGTAGTCATGACTTCACGAATGTCGATTGAGCTGATACAAAAAGCCATTCGTATGGGCTTGCCTTGGCTGGCTGGAATGTCTGCGCCTACCAGTACAGCGGTGCGAGTTGCTCAGCGTTATGGCTTAGGGTTGGCAGGATTCTTACGTGAAGATAGAGTGACTTATTATTCAGGGCTTTAATTCGGCATAAAAAAGCCTTTAAGTTTGGAAGATTACTCAATAAAAATAATGCAAAACACTTAACGCCAAAAGCTTAATTATCTAATGCAGTAGGCGGAAATACCAAAGTCACGCACAGTCCACTATATTCTCCACTACCCCTTTGTCCAGCATTGCTGTTAAGCGTCGACTGACTTAAAAACACCTCAATCCCGCTCTGCTCACAGATTGATTTGACGATCGACAGACCTAATCCGGTACCCTCGATGCCATCAATACCCTCAACTTCCTGCATTGGGTTACTTGCACTATCTGAGCGCCTTAACTCAGCATTTTGCAGGGTAACCGCTGCTGAATTAGCATCTATAGCATTTCCTGATGGCTCTTTAGACGTGCTCAAGCGCACAAACGGGTCAAATATGGCTTCATAGTCTGCAGGGTTTACCCCTTTACCGGTGTCCATAACTTGTAAGGCTAGCCTATTGTTCAGCCCGTTATCCCCTTTATCAAGCTTATTTGGTTTATCGAAGTGGTCAATTGCAATAGCGTTGGCATTAGCGTTAGACTGAATCACGTGTTGGCCTAAGTTTGCCTTATTAGAATCATTATTGATGCTATCTGAATGAAATTTGAATAGATTAATGGTTACTTGCCCATTATTAGGTGTGTAAATAATGGCATTTTGAATGATGTTTTTGATTACTATTAATAGCGAAGTCTCGTCAATATTGACTGGTTCATCAGCTGCCAAATCTACCGACAACGCTATATTTTTATTATCAATAATAGGGATCAGTAAGCCAATCACTTGTTCAATAGTGGCTTTTACAGAGACAGGCGTAAGCTCATCTTGAGAGCTGCTATTAATATTGCCTGCTCGCGCTAGGGTTAATAACTGTTCAACCAGCTGCTGATTGCGTTTTAGGCGAAGGGCAAGCTTATCCAGCCCTTTAACCATAACCTCATCATCAGTGACCCGCTGCAACCTTTGCAATTGTAAGGAGATGGCGGTCAGCGGTGAGCGCAGTTCATGAGCGGCATCGGCAATGAAACGTTGCTGGCGCTCAATGCTGCTTTTAACCACTATTAACAGCCGATTTAACGACTGCGCAAAAGGGAGGAGTTCGGTCGGCAGGTTATCAATAGGTAGTGGACTTAAATCATTGTCACGGCGCTGACTGATCTTGGTTTGGAGTTGGCGCACCGGTCTTAGCATTCGCCACATAATGAAAGGGAGCAATAAGGTCAAAAGCGCTATACCGATAATTAACGGTAAAAAGGATTGCAGCGCACTCGATCTAGCCAGCTCGTCCTGAAACTCGGTACGCTGACGCACGATAACAACATTATCAGCGCTATCACTGCGATAGATACGCCAAGTGTCCTTATCGATAACTTTGGTACTAATCCCTACTGGAATGCTGGCGAGATCAGCAACGGTGATGGTATCAAAGTCTTCATCTTTGTGGGTTTTGTCAATGTTATTATTGTCACTGTTATTATTGTCATCACCATCATTATCATGGTCATCACTGTCGTGAGAGGAGTAATAAACAACCGGTGTTGCAATAGCGGTGTTGAGCACATCGACGGTAATACTGCCCTCCTCATCATCGGTATCAAAATGAATATTAGACTCCAGCAATATATTATCACCGGTTCCACCGATATTGATGGTTTGCTCAATCAATGCCGCCATGCTCTCAAGGCTATCATCTTGAAACTCATTGAGCTCCTCATAGCTATACCAAAAGCCATAGCCGCCAGCAATGATCGCCAAAAACAATAGGGCTAAAACTGACCAAAATATCAGCTGAAACTGCATAGATTTAAAGAGTTGGCGCGGTGATATCATAAGTTATACCTTATTAAAGACTGCTACTGATATACCAGCCCAAACCTCTGACATTTTTAATCCGCTCGGCGCCCAGCTTTTTTCTTAGGCTATGAATCAAAAACTCAATAGCATTACTCTCCACCTCATCACCCCAGCCATATAGCGAATCCTCTAGTTCAGACTTGGACATAACCTTTTCAGGTGACTGCATAAAGGTGCTCAGTAGCATATATTCTTTGGCGGTCAAGTCAACTGGCGCTCCATCCATCATAACCCGCTTATTGGCGGTATCTAAGCTTAGGTTACCTACGCTTAATTGATTATCCGCCTTGCCTTGAGCACGCCGAATAAGCACGCGCATTCTGGCGAATACCTCCCCTAATTCAAAAGGTTTGACCACATAATCATCCGCTCCTAGATCCAACCCTTTGATACGATCCTTGGTATCATCACGAGCAGTTATAATTAATACTGGCGTATCAATCTTGGCATCGCGAATCGTGGTAAGCACGCCCATGCCGTCCACTTCTGGCAAACCTAAATCTAATAATATAATGTCATAAGGCTGCACCTTTAGGGTCAGGATAGCTTGGCGGCCATCTTTTACCCAATCGACCGTATAGGCTTCGTCTTGTAGCGCTTCGCTTAGACTCTCACCTATCATCAAATCATCTTCAACCAGTAATACGCGCATAAGGCTTCCTTTTTCTGGTATGGCAGTACGTCATAGATAACATGACCATATTAACAGCAGCCAGTAAAAAGCGCTAAGCCGTAATCTAGAGCCTATTCTAGTACGGCTTAGCGCTGTTATTAAATACCAGATTTACTACGCTGTAAGATAGTTAATCGCACTTATTAGATTAGTCATCATTATCTATACGAGTGCTTATGACTTTACCCGTCATACTGTCGATAACGACTTTATGGATTTGACTCCCTTTGGCAACGTCCACCTCATAGACCGCTTGCGCATCATCACCATCGAACTCGGCTTCGATAACTTTACCATTTACTGCTCTAGCAGCTAAGCGCATCGCCTGATTTAGGCTAACTTTTGCTTGTTGCATAGCGTTATATTCGGCGATATCTTCTTTATCGAGTCTTTCTTGTTCTCTCTTTAATACCTTGCCAGTATTGGCGTCAATATCTATTTCATACTCGGTATTATTAGCAATCAGTTTGACTTCATATTTGCCATTTGCCGTATTACCTTTTTGGTCAAACCCAGCGCTAACCACTTGCCCTTTGACGGTCTTTTGGCCTATCTGAATCGCTTGCTCAAGGCTGATTTTGCTTTGTACCGCCGCCATTGCTTCGCTTATTTGACCGTTTGAGGTTGCCGCTTGCCCAGCAACGATACTAGCCGTACCTATTCCTGCAATACCAAGCGCCATAACCAAAGATTTGCTAAATGTTGATAACTTTTTCATAGTATATATCCTTAAGTTTGAATTGATTTATAAATACAGAGCTGACTATTGATATAGTTGGTACTAAATTAAATAGATACACTAGATTATAACGAGAGACTGGAGACAAATTTTTCTTGCGTGCTGTGTCTACGCTGACAGAGGCTGCGCAAAATATGTCCCCAGTCTCGCTGTATCCTTTTTATCTAGACCTGACTCTAGCCGCTTCTGAGTTCATAAAGCTATTATATAAAGCTAAACATAGGAGAAACTTAGCGCAAACTAAGGATTAGATTAGCGAGGTTTATTTGTTTTTATCGTGGGCTTGGTCTTTTTTATAAGATAAACGGCGCTTGATAATCAGACCAAGAATAATAACGATGATTGCTATGCCAATGCCCTTAGAATAAGGGGCTAACACGCTTTCAATAGCATTATAATTCTCGCCTAAATAAAATCCTGCTAAGGTTAATATAGCCGTCCAAATACTGGAGCCCAATGCAGTGAATACCAAAAAAGGCAGTAGCGACATTTTATTCATGCCTGCAGGGATAGATATCAAGGAGCGCACTCCCGGTACCATACGTCCAAAAAACACGGCCTTTTTGCCATGCTTATCGAACCACTCATTAGCTGAGGTGACATCATTCGGTTTTACAAATACGTATTTGCCGTACTTTTCCGTAAAGGCTACTAGACGCTGCTCATCAAAGATACTACCTAAATAATACAAAGGCAGAGCCCCTAATACCGCGCCAAGCGTACCGGATAATATGACCAGTATTAGGCTCAAATCACCTTTTGAAGCGGCAAAACCGGCCGCTGGCATAATCACTTCAGACGGAATAGGCGGAAACACATTTTCGGCAAACATGGCAAATATAATGCCAAAGTAGCCAAACTTTGCCATGATACCTAATACCCATTCGCTTATTTGATTCATAATCACTCGCTATTTGCATTACGTTTTCGATAAATCCAAAGTACGTAACCTGAGCGCATTGGCAATCACCGAGACTGACGATAAGCTCATCGCTGCCGCTGCGATCATCGGACTTAGCAGCAGACCGAACGCCGGATAAAGCACGCCAGCAGCAATCGGTACGCCAATGGCGTTATAGATAAAGGCGAAGAACAGGTTCTGTCTGATATTACGCATGGTCGAGCGACTGAGCTTATGGGCTTTGACAATACCCATTAAGTCGCCTTTTAATAATGTCACCCCAGCACTTTCCATCGCCACATCAGTCCCCGTACCCATAGCGATACCGACATCAGCCTGCGCTAGTGCGGGTGCGTCGTTGATACCATCACCTGCCATCGCAACCATTTCACCGCTATCTTGCATTTCTTTAACGATACGGTTTTTGTCCTCGGGTGAGACGTCAGCATGAACCTCATCGATGCCAAGTTTATTAGCCACGGCTTGCGCTGTTTTTTGGTTATCACCGGTTAGCATGACCACTTTAAGCCCTGCGTCATGGAGCAATGAAATAGCTTCTTTAGTGCTAGGCTTAATGGGGTCAGCGACCGAAATAAGACCCGCTGCTTTGCCGTCTATAGCCACAAACATTACCGTTTCGCCGTCCTTTCTGCGCACGTCAGCTTTAGTAGATAAGTCTTTATCAAAGCTATTTAGGCTTTCCATAAGTTTTGAGTTACCGATAGCGACTTGTTTATCATTGACCACCGCTTGCACGCCCTCACCGGTGGTTGAATTAAAGTCATGAGCTTTGGGAATAGTCAACGATTTCTCTTGTGCCGCTCTGACGATAGCTTCTGCTAAAGGGTGTTCACTAGCGCTTTCTACGGCGGCGACCAGTGCCAAAAACTCATCTTCATTTTGACCTGATAAAGCGTCAATAGCCGTCAGCGCAGGTTGTCCTTCAGTTAGCGTTCCGGTCTTATCAACGACAATAGTATCGACCTTTTCCATGGTCTCCAGCGCCTCAGCACTTTTAATAAGCACGCCGTTTTGCGCGCCCATGCCGGTACCCACCATAATGGACATCGGGGTGGCAAGTCCGAGCGCACAAGGACAAGCAATAATAAGTACTGCAATCGCATTCACCAAGGCATAAGCCATAGCTGGATCAGGACCGAATAGTGCCCAAACAATAAAGGTAATAATGGAGGTGACAATCACGATAGGCACAAACCAACCCGATACTTGGTCAGCCAAACGCTGAATGGGCGCACGGCTGCGCTGAGCATCGCTAACCATCTGTACGATTTTGGATAATACCGAATCTTCACCAACATTGACCGCTTCAACCAGTAAGGTGCCGGTACCATTTACCGTACCACCCGTGACATCATCGCCCTGCTCTTTTGAAACTGGAATAGGCTCACCCGTCACCATCGATTCATCGACACTACTACTACCATCGATTACTTTGCCATCGACGGGTAATTTCTCGCCGGGTCTAACGCGCAAATGATCACCAGTGACGACTTCATCAAGTGAAACTTCAACCTCTTCTCCGTTGTCATCGACACGTCTTGCGGTCGGCGGTGCCAGCTCAAGCAGTGCTCGAATCGCCCCTGAAGTTTGACTTCTGGCTTTAAGCTCCAGCACTTGACCTAATAATACTAAGGTGGTGATAACCGCAGCCGCTTCATAGTAAACGCCCACTTGCCCGGACGCATCTCTAAAGCTATCTGGGAAGATATCCGGAAAAAAGGTAGCCACAATACTAAAAATATAAGCGGCGCCGACCCCTAGCGCAATCAGGGTAAACATATTTAAATTGCGGCTCTTGACCGATTGCCAACCGCGCATAAAGAACGGCGCGGCACCCCAAACCACAACTGGAGTCGCTAGTACCAACTGAATAATTTGACCAAGCTGTCCTGAGATATCAAGAGAGCCAATCTGATCAAAATTAATGCCGACCATCTCGCCCATAGCGTAGATAAATAGCGGTAAGGTCAGCAGGGTACAAATCCAAAAGCGGCGAGTCATATCGTCGAGCTCTTCGGTATCTTCCTCACCTGCCGTGACGGTTTCAGGCTCAAGCGCCATACCACATATTGGGCAGCCGCTGTTTCTGACATCTCTGACTTCTGGGTGCATCGGGCAGGTATAAACCGTACCATCGTAATCGTCTGGCACTTTGTCGTATTTACCGCCGTCAGCACCCTTTCCATGACCGTGTGCATGGTGATGATCATGGTCGTGCGCGTGGCTGTGGTCGTTTGAATCAGCAATTTCGTCCTCAGGCTGCAAAAACATACCGCATAGCGGGCAATCGCTTTTTTCAACATCTCTGACCTCAGGATGCATCGGACAGATATAAACCGTGCCTGTATAATTTTCGGGCACTTTATCGTATTTGCCGCCTTCAACAGATTTTACGTCATTGCTATCCGTAGCCGTTTTGTGCTCATGCGCATGCTCGTTTGCATGGCTGTGCTCTTCATTATATTTGGCATCTGAATCAGCAATTGCATGTTCAGGTTTGAGCGCCATGCCGCATATCGGACAGCCATTATCTTCGATGTCTCTAACCTCAGGATGCATGGGACAAGTATAGATCGTACCCTTATAACCTTTTGGTACTTTATCAAACTTGCCAGCTTCGATAGATTTTTTATCAGTATTATGAGACATAACGCTACTCCTTAAAACAGTAAACAATGATACATACAGCAGTACCGTGATGTTTTATTTAAGCTCTTCAATCAACGCCTGCATCTCACCGATTTCACGCTCTTGCGCTTCTATAATGTCATCGGCCAGCTCACGTACACGTGGATCTTCGATATCAGCACGGCTACTGGTCAAAATAGCAATCGAATGGTGCGGTATCATCGCCTGCATCCAGTCGACTTGATCGACGGTTTGCTGTGAGCGCACGCCCCATAGACCAAAGGCAAATAGCACCACGCTAAGACCATAAATCATCAGATTTACTTTGGTCTTTTTGTACATATTACCCATAAAAGCGAGCATGATAATAGCCATCATCGCACCCATATACAGCGCCATATAAGCTCTAGTCTCACTAAAATAAACGTGATCCCATTGATACGTATTAAAGTACATCATGATGTACATAAAGAGGGTCGATGTCAGAATCATCAGGCCAAACTTTACGTAGGGATTCATTTTCTGCTTATTGTTCATATTGTTATCCATGTCATTGCTCCTATTTTTTAATCAAATCCTTAATTTATCTTTTTATATGAGCTTAATAAAAACTTAACAAAAAAGCACCTACATAAAGAGGTGCTAGTTTGTTTAAAGTATCAGTGTTTTAAAATATCGCTGCTTAAATTATAAACACTAGAACCAAAACTTTACCCCTGCGGTAACGCTACTAGATTCAACATCTTCGCCTATTTCACGCTGCAAACCACGCGCACTGCCAAGAGCGGTCTCATAACTAAAACCGACATAAGGCGCAAACTGTCGACTTAGCATCTCATAAGTCAAGCGAACCTCAGTCTCTAACTCATTAAAGCCTTTGGTAATGTTATTGTCAGTATCGTCCTTGCTAAAAACCGTTAATTCAGCCTCTGGTATTACCACCCAATGCTGATTTAAACGCCATTCGTACTCAGCGCCCAAGTCCAGCCGAATTTGACCATCGGTATACAAGTAGGTTCGAACATCGGTTTCGATAAAATATGGTACGGTACCTGCGATACCAGCCATCAGCGCAGATTTATCGTTTTTAGTATCATAGGCAATACCCGCTTCGCCATTCCAAAAAATACTTAGCGGCTTCCAATATGACAATGACGTCAAACTATCGATATCTTTGTCGTCTTTGGTCTGAGCGTGGCCTTCACTACGCAGATAAATTCGCTGCTCGTCTTGACCGTACCAAGCATCAACTTCAAAGTTAATCTCATCATCTTCAAACTGATAGCCCAGATCGTCTACGGAGACCCCCCATGTGGGCAAGCTACCCATCATCACCGGCTTGCCGTGCTCGCCATAACCGACGCCGTTTGAGTAATCAGGGCTACGAGCATCAGCTGGCGGCTCTCCACCTTGCATACCCGACATGTCCATATCACCATGATCCATGCCTGACATATCATCTGACATACTCATACCACTGTGATCCATCTCTGACATATCCATACCGCTATGATCCATATCTATCATATCGCCTGACATGTCCATATCACTATGATCCATTTCAGGCATCTCGGCGGCCGTTGCAAAGGGTGACGCCAGCATGACTAATGATGACAATCCGATGAATGGCAGACCTTTTTTAATTGTTTTCATAATGAGTCCCACATAGTCTATTTATTTTCAAAAAAATACAGTGAGGCTGGTAGAAATTTTTGCAGCCTCTGTCTGCTAGCTACAGCACGCAAGAAATTTTTTATCAGCCTCACGCCACGACTCTTACCTGTATATTTTTCAGATAAATTAAATTCCACCATTTTTATACAACGGCAACTTCTCTAAACATCCCCGCTTCCATGTGATAAAGCAGATGACAATGCCACGCCCAGCGTCCCGCCTCTCCGGTGACATCGAAGCTTACCTTTTGTGCAGGATGTACCAATATCGTATGTTTGCGTACCTGAAAATCGCCATTAGGTGCGCGTAAATCACTCCACATACCATGCAAATGCATAGGATGACTCATCATCGTATCGTTGACCAAAGTGATACGTACGCGCTCATTTGGTCTGATATTCACAGGCTTGGCGTCAACAAATTTAATCCCGTCTAGCGCCCAAATATAACGCTCCATGTTACCGGTCAGATGAATCTCAAGCTCTTTGGTTGGCTTTTTCTGCTCTCTAAGTGCGGTCTCATCTATCGACCGTAGCTGACTATAGGTTAATATGTCACGTTTTTTAGCGACTTCACGCAGGTTAATACCCGGATCATCAAGGTTGATGCGTGGGCTATCGACGCGCATATCGGTTTTAAAGTCATACTCGGTTTTGGCATGATGGGCTTTATAGCCGTTATCACCCATCGCCCCCATCATATCCGCCATCGTTAACCACTCAATAGCGTCCATGCTAGGAATAACAGCTTGAGCCTGAGGATTAGTTGCTAACCTTGCGGCTACATAGTCGGAGCGGTCGATATTTTGCGCAAATATGGTATAAGCATCTTTGGTCGGCGTAACGATGACATCATAAGTCTCTGCGACCCCAATCCGAAAATCATCGATAGCGACTGGCTCCACATCGACACCGTCAGTTGCCACCACCGTCATCTTCAGACCCGGAATACGCACATCAAATATGGTTTGCGCTGAGCCGTTGATAAAGCGTAATTTAACGGGTTGACCAGGTTTGACGATCTGCGCCCAATTGGCCGCGGTCGTCTTACCATTAATTAGATAATCAAAAGTGGTCTCGCCAGTCAAATCACTGAAGTCGGTCGGCATCATGCGCATCTGATTCCACATTTTGCGCTCATCAAAGGCGGTTTTAATATCGGTTTTGGCAATATCGGACAACAGCTTTTTAAAATCAGGTAAATGGTAATTATCAAAGTCAGCACGCTGCTTTAACAGCTTAAGCAAATTATTGGGATCACGGTGCGTCCAATCGCTAAGCAGTATGACGTGATCTTCCTCTACAGGATGACGCTCCCGTCCTTTAGGCTCGATGACAATCGCCCCGCGCATACCAGTCTGCTCTTGAAAGCCGGTATGCGAGTGATACCAATAAGTGCCCGATTGTTTCAGGGTAAAGGTATAAGTAAAGGTACTATTGGCCGGAATACCGTCAAAGCTAATACCCGGCACCCCGTCCATCTCAAACGGTACCAGTAAACCATGCCAGTGAATAGAGGTCGACTCATCCATCTGATTATGGACACGAATCACCACCGTGTCGCCTTCCTGCATCTTCAGCGTTGGCGCAGGTAGTGAGTCATTGATCAGCGTTGCCATGCTTGATTTGCCATTGACTATGACCGGCTTTTTACTGATATACAGATCAAACTCTTTACCCGTCAGTATCGGTACTTTATGATCCGGTTTATCACTATTGATAACCGCGTTTTGTCCATTTACGCCTAGCGCACTATTGGCTATCGTTGGTAGTGTCGATAGCATCGACGCCCCAAGTAGTGTTGAAGAGCCAGTTAAAAAACGCCTACGATTTAGTCTGTTTTTATTTATCATAATGTGACCTAGTTTATCTTATTAAAAATCTGTTAACACTTGTTTGACTTGGGTAATTAATAGCTTATTATCAATGAGGTACCATTTTTGGTGTAGGCTGAGATTTGTTCGCTTACTAAAACCTAAACTATAGCTGCGCTTCAGGAGAATCAATATTGGCATAAACACTAGTGCTGCCATCTTTATTGATTTGCATAACTTGATACGGATCAAATCTACCCTGATATTCCATACCTGGACTACCCATTGGCATACCAGGTACGGCAAGTCCAATAGCTTCACTTGGTGGATTAGCTAGGAACTGTGCCATGTGTTTGGCTGGCACATGACCTTCAAAAACATAGCCGTCAGTGGTGACAGTGGTATGACAGGACTGCATATTATTCGGTACGCCGTAGCGTTCTTTAAAAACCATTAAGTCGGTGACATCATGCGCATCTGCACTTAAGCCATGACCTTCAGCGTGCTCGATCCATTCGCTACAACAGCCGCAATTAGCGTCTTTATAAATACTAGCAGAAACATTTTTTAGTGACCCAGAGGTAGAGTTAATAGGATCGGTAGTATCCGCTGCTTGGACTTGCAGTGTTGAAGTGTCCGTTGCCGCCTCTACTGGCGCCGCCGTTGCAGCAGTGCTATTAGGCTCACTACAAGCGAATAGCGTCGATGTTGCTAACAATAAAAAAACGGCTCCCAATGGTTTATTAAGAGTAAAAAAGAGTTTGTGGTTGCAAGGTTTTATAGAAATTTTCATAGAGTACCTCTACTTGTTTTTTAGTTAATGCTGCATCTTGGCAGCATCTGATATATCTAGCATATCATCATCAAACCTAGTGGTCAGCATGGTGTACTGACTCTCATTTAATTGGGGCAGTGATCTAATAAAAGCCACCATCGCCCACATCCTATCGTCATCATGGGTTGCGCCCCACGCTGGCATCCCTGAAGCCATAATACCGTGCTTAATCGCCCAAAAGCTTTGCTGCGCGCCTTCATCCGTTTGATAACGCTCAACCACTTTTGCATCGGTAAAGTTGGGTGGTTTGGGATATAACCCTGCGCTAAGATCCGTTTGAGTTCTATCTGGTGACAAATGACAGCTTGCACACATATCTTTATAATCCGCGCCACCTGAGCTGACCATCTCCGCCTTATCCAAATTGGGAACCTCAATATCCTTACTGGCCCTAGCTATCGAGCGCGTGCGAGCAGTTTCAAGTAGGCTATAAACCATTGGACTGTGCGCGTGATCGGCACCGACATTTATCACGCCGCTCATTACGATTATAAAAATACTTGCTACCGCTACAACAATACTAAACAGCACACCCCATAAAAACGTCATTCATTTATCCTAATTCCATTTTTTTCATAAATCACTATAAACAATCCTTGTGATTCCTATCAAAAACCTTAAGTTTGCTTGTTGCTAATATTAACCTTATCGGTATTGGCATTATCACTAATGCAATGCTTTTGGTACATCTGTTTCATTTTACCCATATTCGCCATCATAGCTTTCATGGCAGGATCATTCATATCCATTTGACTGTGATCCATGTTTTGCATCATCTGCAGATGCTTATCCATTTTTTCACAATTCATTTGATCCTTTTGCCCATGCATCTTTGGATCATGAGCTAGCGCTGAGGTTGAGAGTACTAGAGCAACGGCGGTAATAATGAGCGATTTAGGTGACCACATGATGGGTTCTCTTTAGTTGGACGTTGGTTAGATTGATTTATAGAGTAGCTGACGAACCCTGACAATCAGATGACATTAAGATGACAATTTTGTCATCTTTGCCGTTTTAAATGTCCATAAAGCCTTTATTGCTTTACTATTCTAGTAATAGAGCATCTAAGAGAAGTAAGTATGAAAGTATTATTAGTAGAAGATGAAGTACAACTTGGCGAATATATAAAAAAGGGGCTAACCGAGGCCGGCTTTATCGTTGAGCATCAGCTGACGGGGCTTGATGGCTATCATGCACTGATGACCAATGAGTATAGCGTGGTGCTGATGGATGTAATGCTGCCTGATATTAGCGGCTTTGAGTTGGTACGCAATTACCGAGCGGCGGGCAAGCATACGCCGGTGCTGTTTTTGACCGCTAAAGATGATTTAAGCGATAGAGTAAAAGGGATTGAAATCGGCGGCGATGACTATCTGACCAAACCTTTTGCCTTTGCCGAATTGATAGTGAGAATAAAAAGTCTGCTGCGCCGCGCCAATCAAGCAGATTATCAAAGCACCCTTTTAGAGCTGGCGGATTTAAAGATGGATATTGCCAAACGCACGGTTCATAGAGGCGATGTTCTTATTAAACTGACCGCCAAAGAATTTGCTTTATTGCAGTTTATGCTTGAGCACCGCGGTGAGGTACTGCCGCGCTCGGTTATTGCTTCGCAAGTCTGGGATATGAATTTTGATAGTGATACCAATGTGATCGATGTGGCGATCAGGCGCCTGCGCCTCAAAATCGACGATAGCTTTGAGATCAAGCTGATTCATACTGTACGCGGCATGGGCTATAAGTTGGAGGTTTTAGAGACTCCAGATACTGCAACGACTTCGAAAAGTTCAGAAAATTCAGACCCTTTAAACCCTATCGCCGATAACTCTGATAACGCTGATAGTTATGCAACCCATCAAATCGACGTTAAATAAAATGGCAGCCAATAAGATTAACACTAAGTCGGACAATCGACGTCTACCTCTATTATGGCGTACGGTATTTTTGCTCACCATATTTGTGGTTATCTCCCAAGTCGTCATCTATATCTGGGTACAGCGCTCGGTTAAAAGTCACTTTGAAGAGATGGATGCCGAGATTCTCACCCATGCCGCTTTTAATTGGCGTAAGCAAGCCAATACTAATGATAGCTATAATCAAACGCCACTACCCGATACCACAAACGAGGTGGATCAAGCCGAACACTCGCACCCTGCATGGCAAAATTATGATCTCAAAACCCTGCTAACTGATAAGCACGACAACGTATTAACCAGCGTACCTAATAGCTTCGCTGAGGAGCTACCTGTAGATTTTAGTTTATTATCTTTGTGGCAAAACCATCATGAGCAGCAGTTTGTAACCAAAATAAATAATCGGCGGTATCGAGCTGTGATTGTGCAAACGGATGAGACCCTTGCCCTTATCGCTCTACCTATTGATATCCATCACCAATATTTATTACAGTTTAATCGCCAGCTAAGTTTAATTTTATTCGCTATTACTTTATTGCTAGTCTCCGTGGCTGCATTAAGCGTCTATTGGGGTTTTGCGCCCTTATCTACTATCATGCAGCGGATGAAGGGTATCCACCCTGAAAGGCTTGATGAAAGGATTAATACCAGTGAGATGCCTTTAGAGCTAAGACCTTTAGCGGAGTCTTATAATTTAATGATGGCTAAGCTTGAGAGCAATTTTGTCTCCCTATTGCGTTTTTCTGACAACATCGCTCATGAGCTGCGCACGCCCATAGCCACGCTAAGCACTCAGACGCAGGTTATGCTCAGTAAGCCAAGAGCCACTGAAGAGTATATCGAACAGTTGCATCAGCAGCACGATACACTCGAGCAGTTATCGAGTTTGATTAATAATATGCTACTGCTGGCAAAGACCCAAAAAGGGCTTAGTGACTCGCAGCTTAAGCGGGTCGATACCGAGATACTGATCTCCAAACTGATTGATTATTTTGAGCTGATAGCGGAGGAACGCGGGATAATCTTTGAGAAGAGTGGCGAATTTGGTGCGGTATTGGGCGATGAGGGTTTATTACAACGACTGTTTGCTAATCTGCTGTCGAACGCTATTTATTACGCTGCCAGTAATAGTGTAATTGAAATTAAAGCAAGAACTCATACCCCTGCTACATCAAAAATAACCATTACTAATCGATTGGATAAACCTTTGACTCAAAGCGAGGCGGATAAACTGTTTGAGCGCTTTCATCGCTATGATCAAACCAAGGACATGCATGCCGGCTCCGGTTTGGGCTTGTCTATCGTACAAGCCATCGCCCGTGCGCACCATGGCAAAGTTAGTATTACTATAAAAGATGATGATTACTTTGAGGTTAATGTGGAGATTTCGAGTAGAGCTTAGAGACTGTTTTATATTGAGTTATTTGGTCACAAAATGGTCACCGTTTGGTCACCGAGCAGGTGGTCACCGATTTTCAAAAGTTAGACTGTATGTAATCAAACTTATCATTCATGTATTGTTAAAGAGTAAATTATTTATTAAGGATTGATAGAAATAAAATAGCTGGCTCTTATGAACAAAGGCTTTAAAGAGAATTTCAGACACAAAAAAACCCCAAACAAGCTAATGTTTGAGGCGAAACTTGCTTAAACTCGAAAGTTTAAATTCGTTTTAAAATATGGCGCAGCGGACGGGACTCGAACCCGCGACCCCCGGCGTGACAGGCCGGTATTCTAACCAACTGAACTACCGCTGCTTATCTCGTACCTTAGCATCTTGCTCCTAACAGAGCCCACTTGCTAATAAGTGGTGGGTGATGACGGATTCGAACCGCCGACATTCTGCGTGTAAGGCAGACGCTCTACCAACTGAGCTAATCACCCTTGCTGTGGGTGTGTATTATATACATTTACACATGGCTGTCAAATATTATTTGAGCATTTAATCACTATTTTTTAGCTATATTCTTATTACAAGCATAACCTTTTGTTTTTACTGACTTTATCTTATTATAAAAAGCCAATAATTTTCTCGGTTGTCACTTATTTATCGGCGAGTGCCTTTTCTATATCCCCTTTGATAGCATCAGGTTTGGTGGTTGGGGCATAGCGATCAAGCACTTGACCGTCACGACCAATCAAAAACTTGGTAAAATTCCACTTAATACCATCAGTTAACACCCCGCCCTTCTGCGCTTTTAACCAATCAAAAATAGGATGGGCCTCTTTACCATTAACATCGACCTTTGCCATCATAGGAAAGCTTACGCCATAATTCTTCTGGCAGAATGCACCAATCTCCTCATTACTACCCGGGTCTTGACTACCGAACTGATTACAAGGGAAACCCACAACTACCAGACCCTGATCTTTATACTGCTGATGCAATGCTTCTAGACCTTCAAATTGCGGGGTGAAGCCACACTTACTAGCCGTATTCACTATTAGTAATACTTGACCCTCAAAGTCAGCAAAAGGTTGTAAGTCGCCATCCATACGCTCAGCATTAAAATCATAAATAGTACTCATATCAAATCCTCGGTGTCATTAGGGTCATAACAAATAATAATAGAGCACCAATATAGCAAAAAAATAGCGGCGTGATGGGACAAATCACGCCGCTGTTCGTTTTTATGCTAATGCATACTTTATACTAATAGCTACTCAGCTTTATCAAGGTCGATAGACACTGAGTTGATGCAGTAACGCAAACCTGTGGTTTCGCGTGGACCATCGGGGAATACGTGACCTAAATGCGCACCGCAGTTACTACAAGTGACTTCGGTACGGCGCATGCCAAGCGAGTTATCTTCATGCTCATCGATAGCCGCATTGTCGATACCTTGATCAAAGCTAGGCCAACCGCAGCCGGCATCAAACTTGCTATCTGAATCAAATAGTTTGGCTCCGCAGCCTTTACAACGATAGATACCTTTATCATCGACATCGTTATAGACGCCAGTGAAAGGACGCTCGGTGCCCTTTTCACGCATCACATGATACTCGTCACTGCTAAGGCGCTCTTTCCAGTCCGCTTCTGTTAATTGGGCAATCTCTTCTTTGCTAAGTTGATTATCTTGCATAAGTTATCCTTTTTATTTTAGGTTATCACTTGAACTCTTACCCTTTTTATATGCTGATTATTCATCTAAAAACAAGGGGCTAGATCAATAACGTTGGCTATATTGATCTATTAATAATCTATTACTGGATAAACCTATTATGGGGAAGGCTGAAAACATAGTAAATGCAAGTAAATCTTGCATTATAAATATTGTAGCTAATCCCTCTTGCGTCTTAACTAAAAATGCAATAATATCTTGCATTAACTATTTAAAACATTAAGTATCAAAATTAATGACAAGGCTTAGGACATCATGAATGATAAGCAGAATAAGTTAGCTCAAGCCGAACGCCTAGCCAAGCTGCGCCGAGATAAAGGCATGACCGCCGAGCAATTAGCGCAAGCTATGACCGATGCTGGCGCTAAAGTCAGCCGCGGCGCTATCTCTAATTGGGAACGGGGTATCAATGGTATTGTGTCGTCAAAACTCCCTACCTTGGCTCGTATTCTAGGTTGTACCGAGGGCTACTTATTACGCGGCGACCATGATCATGATAGTGATGCTTTTAATAATGATAACAACGTCCCAATGACGGCTATTGCCGATAGTCCTGATCTGCTTGCTGCAACCAACTCTCACCATAATCCCGAATACATGACAATGGATGCTACCTCCATGAAAACTCTGAAAAAATCTGACAAACTACAAAACGTCTGCTACGACATCCGTGGGCCTTTACTAAAAACGGCCAACCAAATGGAAGCCGAAGGACAGCGCATTTTAAAGCTAAACGTCGGTAATCCTGCGCCTTTTGGTCTTGAAGCGCCGCATGAGATCTTACGTGACGTAGCAATGAACCTGCCTGAAGCTACGGGCTATTCTGATTCGCAAGGTATCTTTTCAGCGCGTAAAGCTGTTTTGCAATACTACCAATCAAAAGGACTTCTCTCAGCGGTAGATGTGCGTGATGTTTATTTGGGGAATGGGGTTTCTGAGCTCATCGTTATGACCATGCAAGCCTTGGTAAATGACGGTGATGAAGTATTAATTCCCATGCCAGACTATCCTCTATGGACAGCAGCTACTAACCTGTCAGGTGGTACAGCGGTACATTATCGCTGTAACGAGGACGATAACTGGCAGCCTGATATTGAGGATATCAAGTCAAAAATCACCAGTAAAACCAAAGGCATCGTAGTTATTAACCCTAATAATCCGACGGGTGCTCTATACTCTGACGAGATGCTGAAGCAAATTATCGAAGTGGCCAAACAGCATGATTTGATTATTATGGCCGATGAAATTTATGATCGGGTGCTCTATGACGACGTGGTACACACACCCATGAGTACTTTGACTGACGAGGTATTGGTACTGTCTTATAACGGTCTGTCGAAGTCGCATCGTATTGCAGGGTTTCGAGCAGGCTGGATGATGGTGTCTGGTAAAAAACAACATGCCAGCGACTTTATTGAAGGGTTAGATATGCTAGCCTCTATGCGCTTGTGCTCTAACGTTCAAGGTCAATATGCCATTCAAACGGCAATGGGCGGCTATCAAAGTATGCAAGAGTTGACTTCGGAAAAAGGCCGATTATTTAAGCAACGCGAAATGGCTATCTCACGCCTCAATGCTATTAAAGGTATCTCTTGCACCATGCCACAAGGCGCTTTTTATTGCTTCCCAAAGATGGATCCTGAGATCTACCCTATCAAAGATGATATGCAGTTCATGATGGATTTATTGGTTGATGAAAAGGTGCTGATGGTACAAGGAACTGGCTTTAATTGGGATGCACCTGATCACTTCCGTTTGGTGTTTTTACCTAATTTACATGACCTTGAAAATGCTATGGATCGCTTAGATCGCTTCTTTGCCAAAAAACGTCAGCAATTCGGCACCGATTGATTGTGCTTTAACTGTCATCATTTCAATATTGCTATAAAAAAGAGACAGCCTAAATAAAATAAAAAAAGCTTATCAGCACGATACTGATAAGCTTTTTTATGCAAAGTGTATAATTGGTTTTTATTTATAAGCCAAGCATTAGAATATTTGCTTTAAGATATAATAACTTAACGCCGACATCAACCCAGCGGCTGGTAAAGTAATCACCCAAGCCAGTCCAATAGGTTTCATCAGCTTCCAGTTAGTATTTTTGTTGACGATGCCAATACCTAATACTGCCCCTACCAGCGTATGAGTACTAGAGACCGGCAAACCCATTGTTGAGGCGCCCATAACTACCGCCGCCGCTGCCAATTCAGCTGAAAAGCCAGAGGCTGGATGCATTTTTGCCAAGTTAGTACCAACGGTTTGAATCACCTCTTTACCAACGAACCAGAGACCCACAATCAAAGCCACACCAAAAGTGAGCATGACCGCTGGTGGTACGGCCGCTTGTGAAGCGATCTGATTGGTACGAATAACGTCCATAATTGCCGCAAAAGGACCAACGGCGTTAGCAATATCATTTGAACCATGACTAAAAGCAAAAGCTGAGGCGGTAAATACCTGCATCCAGCTGAACATGATAAAGGTTGCTTTGGTCAAATCTTCTTTATGCTTACCGCGAATACTCTTGGTATAAATAAAGGTAGCTAGCCAAACGAGTGCCCCAACCATACCCATGAATAAGAAACCATGTAAGGTCGTTAGGTTGCTATTGACGTTTTTGAGTCCTTTAAATACTACCAAAGAGGTCATAACTACCCCGCCGATAGCAGCTATAACCGGTACCCACTTTTTAAGGGCTTTTAGCGTATCCAGATTATTACGCTCATTTTCGATCTCATAGAGCTTTTTATAATAATCTGTTTCTAAATCTTCAAGATCGGTATCGTCATCTCGATAGATCTCTTGATCCCGTAGCATAGCTGAGGTATAAGCCAACTGCTCTGATTCTGATAACTGTTCTAAATACTCTTTATGCGCCTGCTTTACCGTTTTCTTATTGGCTTTTAGCTCACTAATATGAGCTTCGGTTCTGTCATTATATTCAATGATATTCTTTTTAATTTGTCCATAAAGTAGATAAGCTAATAATCCGCCCAGCAATGGAGATAGTACCCAAGAGATAGCGATCGTACCTATAGTACTCCAATCAACGGTAGATAACGCTGCTCCGCTTCCTCCCACATCATAGCCCAAGATAATAGAGCTACCGACAACGCCGCCGATAATAGCATGGGTCGTTGAGACCGGCAGGCCTCTTTTGGTTGCAAATAACAACCAAAACGCCGCAGCTATCAAGGCCGACAGCATCACATAAATAAACTGATTGGGACTAACTGCCAAGCCATCTAAGTCGACAATCCCTTTCCGAATGGTATCGGTGACTGCGCCGCCTGCCAACACGGCTCCCGATACCTCAAATATAGCGGCCACCCCTAATGCTTGGGGGATGGTTAACGTGCCTGCACCTACTGAGGTGCCAAAAGAGTTAGCGACGTCGTTACCACCAATATTAAAAGCCATAAAAATGCCAAAGGCCGTGGCTATGATAAATAACGTCGTTTGTTGACGCATGGTGTAGTCGAGTCCCCACCATAAAAAGTAGGCCGTCATTCCAATCAGTAAAATGGCAAAAAATAGATTGATTCTCATAGTGCCAACTGATTTGGTTGGTTCTGTAGAGCTGCTGCTAATACCCATAGATTGATACGCCCTGCGTAAGCTGTTAAAGATACTGTTAATTGAAGATACTGTTAGTTGAAAACATTTTTCATCGAAAATACTGCTAATTGAAAAACACTTAAGTAACCAAGAACTTTTTGCAATTGATATCTACGTATAATCATGGGGTATATCTTAGGCTTATAGACCTACTGAAGGTAAGCTAGCGTTATACCCACACAATATCGACGCAATTTAGTTCTTGTATTACGGCTTCAAACACTGTTCTGGAACACTCCGTTCCTATCTAAGAATGGCTTGCACGCCCTGTACATGCCTTTATCTGCTAAACGCTTCTTTAGCTTATAGCGATAAATTAAATCACTCAACATATCATTAAGCCGCAAGTCATATCGCCAAATCGTTCGATTGGAGCAGCTTGCGGCTTGATAAAGTAGTTGAGGGAATATTGAGTAAAAATAGACTAAAATCGATTTATGGTGATTACTAAATAGCTCAATAAAACCAATATTACGTTAGCAATATCACTTATTGGTCTACCAAAAGTAATCACGCGCCTATTATATTAAAAATATGTACTTAATGCATGATGATACTGCGAGATTTGTAACTGTAAGTGTATATTACTGTAGAAACAATAGAACAAGAGCTCATTATTTTTCATTGCTGCCCATCATAGTCCAGCGCAAGTAGCCCAGCAGACTATTATCCATCAAATTTATTATGACGGAATGACTGAATGACTGAATGACGGATAGCGTATCTATATATAAAGCTTTAGTTGCTCGATTGCATGATCCAGCACTTGTAGACGTGCACAGCGTTTGTCGTTAGTAGCTACCACACACCAAGGGGCAGTGTGCGTATCAGTACGCGCCAACATATCGGCCGCCGCTTGTACGTAATCTGACCATTTATCACGATTGCGCCAATCATCATCGGTGAGTTTAAACTGTTTGTGTGGGGTCTCACGTCTGGCTTCAAAACGCTTTAACTGCTCTTTTTTATCAATGGCCAACCAGTATTTTATGACGATAGTACCGGCGGCAGATAAGCTTTTCTCAAAACGGTTTATCTCTTCATAAGCTCGCTGCCATTCATGATCTTCTGCAAATCCTTCGATACGCTCTACCAAAACTCTGCCATACCAAGTGCGATCAAAGATAGCGATACGGCTAATACGCTCGGTTTGCTCACTTGGTAGCCGGGTCCAGAACCGCCATAGATAAGGGTGCTGGAGCTCATAAAGCATCGGTGCGCCAATATTATAAATTTGGTACTCACGTGGATCGAGTGGCGCTACGAGACGCTTGATAGCGCCCCCTTTACCAGCGGCATCCATACCTTCAAAAGCGAACACCACATGACGGCCATTACGAGTGCGTAGTAGTTTTGCCAGCTTAGCCTGCTTATCCTCTAACTGCTTATTATAATCGGACTTATCCATATCTGGATCGTCGATATCGGTTAACTGTTTAGGGACTTTTACCGGCTCAAATACTTTATGATGGGAGGCCGCTTTAACTTTAGATTTGGCTAGGATTGCAGATTTAGAAGGTATGGGAGGTTTAGCGGCTTTATTCACAGGTACTCTACTGCTTGCCAGCGCTGCTTGCATAGCGTTTAACACTTCATGGCAAAAATTAATCGTCGCTCGATCTTTATCACAACCATCAATAATAACCCAGTCGCCCTGTTGTCGTAGCAGTTCTGCAGCGACCTTATTGAAAGTGGCCAACACCTCCTCATCATCCCAGTCTATTTGGTATAAGAATTCTGGATCAGCCTCCTCATCATTTAGACGATCTTGTAAGGTTTTAGCATCAACGTGGAACCAGCATTTTAGTAATTTGGTTTGATTGGCAGCCAGATCTTGCTCAAATGCTGCCAAAACCATTAATTGTTCCTGCAAATAAGTTTGCCACTGGGCAATAGGTAGCGCTGTCGATGTTTGTTTTGCTTTACTTTTTTTATTCTTGTCCTTGCTATTGTCATCTTGGTGATCAGCCGTTGCCATACGCATGACGTTATAAAGCAGATCAGCATACCAGTTACCGAAATAAACCATAACATCGCCGTGGCGCGGCATAGACTTAGTATGGGCTTGCCAAATCGGCTGACTGGCCAGCGGTGGATGACCAATAGTCGCCTCAACTTTTAATAGACGAGGGTCAACCCACTGCCGCAACTGCTTGACCGCCGAGCCTTTACCCGCTTGTTCCATACCATTGACCAGCACCAGCAGTCCTGTAGGTTTGTTACTAGTCTTTGGCGACTGTTGACGGGTGGCTTGCAAGGCATACTGCGCCGTCACCAATGCCAGTCTAAGCTCGTCTTTATCCATAAAAAATGAGCTTAATGGATTGGGTGTCAAGCGTTCATCAACTACAGTCTCACTGAACTGCGCACTGACTGTTTGGCTCTTAGCTCCATTATTACTTTTATTGTTATCCATTTTATTCTCTTGGTAGGTTGATTTATATTTTTCTTCTATAAGGCTTTTATTAAACCGTAAAAGTTTGGTCGTTATATTTTATTTTAAGTTATTTAACGAAGATGTCTCATTTGAATGGTATGCTTTATATTAAATAGCTATCTATACCATTTTTTGTACGAGACTACTGTTTTATTGTCAGATTTACCTGCTTAAAACTATACAGGATTGGCCATCATGAGTGCTTTCTTGAATCTGCAACAGCATCTAACACGCTACTGGGCGTTATCTTATCATGAAGATAGCAAGCTCAATACGGTGCTATACGATGTACAAGCCTGGCAGCGCATTCGAATGCAGCGTACCCATAATGAGCTGTTCTCGCAACCACAAAACCACTTGATGGCGAACTATTTTTTAACTCAGCTTTATGGCGGTGAACAGTTCAAATTATTGGCTGTGCAATTGGCACGTATCCTACCCAAGGCGCAAAAACTTGAAAGTATGGTCAAAGAGTCCGCATTAGAAACGGGCAGCATGGCGATTGAAGCAGCGGTACTCGCTATTGAGATGGATCTAAACTTAGCAAAGTGGTTAGTAGCTCACGACTTACCCGCCACCGAAAAAAATATCATTATAGCCTATAGCACTACTGATGAATCTACTGCGCGCCGTACTCAGCTTAGTAACCTAAAGGAAGTTTGCTATCGTACTGATAAGTATCTTAATTCGTTTTTTTTACAAAAGGCTTTCAAACTAGCCAAAAGTACCGCTTATCGTAATAACTATCAGCCATTGTATGACTTTATTGATGCCGGCTTTGAGTCTATGAAACCTCTTGATAGCGTCAAAAGTTTTATAGACCCCTTTTATACCTGCGAGCTGGCGCTTATTGAGCAGATAAATGGAGCCAATAAAAAAGAGGCCTTGGCAGCATTCGGTATATTATAGCTTCACAATATTTATCAAAAACTAAGCTATTAGTTGATATACAATAGAGCCGATATGGCTTAGCATATCAAGCTAAACCGTACTTGCTTCCAAAGCTTTTCTTTAATTATTAAATATTTGTTCGAATAGGATTATCTATTATGTCTGCGTTATCAGAATTACAACTTCATTTAGACCGTTATTGGGCCCTACCTTATCATGATGATACTGAATTAAAAGCTAAACTTAATGAAGTACAGGACTGGCAGCGAGCACGTCTTAAACGCACTCATAGTAAGTTGTTTGACCAACCTAAAAACAAACCTATGGCAGATTACTTTCTCACTAAACTGTATGGCGGTAGCGAATTTAAGCTATTGGCCGAACAATTGGCACGTATTCTACCCAAAGCGAAAAAGCTTGAGCGTTTGGCTAAAGAGTCCGCCTTAGAGACTGCTAGTATGACCATTCAATCGTCTATTTTAGCCATTGAACTGGATATGCATTTGGCACAGTGGTTAATCGCTGAAGACTTAGCGGTTAACGAAGATAATATGCTAGCAGCCTACCGCGGTGTTGATGAAGCGGACAAGCGCCGTGTGCAAATAAATCAGCTAAAAGAAGTCTGCTACCGTACAGATAAATACCTCAATTCTTTTATGTTACGCAAAGCTTTTGCACTCTCCAAAGGTGCCGCTTATCGTCATAATTTCCAGCCTCTATACGACTTCATTGATGCCGGATTTGCCGCTATGAAACCGCTTAAAAGTGTTAGTAGCTTCATTGATCCATTTTGCGCTCGTGAGCTCCAAATTATCGATCAAGTACATGCTACAGATAACCAGAGTAAGAGCTCGGTGTTTGATGTATCATAGTCTGGTCATACAGCGCTAAGTCAGTCCATATCATAAGCACATTTAATAGGATAATCCCATGACCCACTCCAGCAACGATCCTGCAAATAATGATATAAAAAATCCCGCAGCTAATGATAACTTGGGGAATAATAACGCCAAGCCTAATCATCAAGCTACTGGCCAGACTAACCCAAATAGCCACGGCCATATTCAAGATAAATTGGTGCAAGACAGCATTACTCAAAATCAAAACATTAGTGCCCAAGCGCAAGCACGCCAAAGCCCTACCCCTGAGCAAATCTCTGCTGTCAATAATTCAGTAACTACCCATCCGGCCCCTAACACCGATTCAGACGACTTTACTCGAGTTGAAGACTTACCGGTAGGTACCCCACAAGGTCAACAAACCACTATGCCAAATACTTATAATAATCAATCAAACCCAGCTGCTACTAACGCAGCATCAGCCTTTCATCAGCGTGATGATATCAACAACCCGCATACTCCTGACACCGATGGCGATGAAGAGACCCATTTCGGCTACAAAACGGTCAATAAAGCTGAAAAACAAGCCCGTGTAGCTGATGTTTTCACCTCAGTAGCCAAAAAGTACGACATTATGAATGACCTGATGTCCTTTGGTATTCACCGTTTATGGAAACGTTATGCCATTAGCTTGTCAGGGGTTCGTGCCGGCCAGCATGTCCTCGATATTGCTGGTGGAACAGGTGATTTAGCTAAAGTATTTAGCCGAGAAGTGGGCCGTCATGGTCATGTAGTATTATCTGATATCAATGCGGCAATGTTAGAAGTGGGCCGTGAGCGCTTGATCAATGCAGGCTGCAATAACGTTGATTTCGTTTTGGCTAACGCTGAAACCCTAGCGCCTTTCGACGACAATAGCTTTGATTTGGTCACTATCAGCTTTGGTCTACGTAACGTCACCGATAAAGATGCCGCTCTGCGCGCTATGTACCGTGTGCTTAAGCCTGGCGGCCGTTTGCTTATTTTAGAGTTCTCAAAGCCTATCTTTGAGCCCTTATCCAAGGCGTATGACTTATACTCATTTACAGCGCTGCCGTTGATGGGTAAGCTGGTAGCTAATGATTCAGAGAGCTATCAGTATCTAGCTGAATCTATTCGTATGCATCCCAACCAGCAAACTCTAAAGCAAATGATGGAGCAAGCAGGTTTTGAGAATTGCGATTATCATAACCTAACTGCGGGTATTGTCGCCGTCCATCGCGGTTTTAAAGCTTAATAAATGCTCATAGAAACACTCGTACTACAGGGTCATCGTTAGAACGATAATGCTTATTCAATAATATAAACTGATTATTGAGTAAGCATAAAGGTCGTTAAAAATAGAATTTTAATTCAAAGTGAGGGTCATATGCTGACTGTATTACTTTTAGCCGGTGCTGAGAAGCTTATTAATATCGCTATTGCTAGTGACGAGATTACCCAAGCGGGTCTTGCACCCTTGGCAGGTAAGGTGCTGCGTCTAAACATGGCTATGCCTGAGCTACAATTAGATATTCTATTTAACGATGATCGGGTGCGATTTGAGCCGGTTAGCACTCATAATGTACTTGCTAGTGTCTTTGAGCCCCGCGGTGATGAGAATAACCAAAACGATGAGCGCCAACAAGCAGACGCTGATATGGCGCGCATCGGTCACAGTCAACCTGACTGTACTATCAATGTCGAAAACCCCGCACAGCTGCTCAACTTAATGCGCGGCGCTGAAGGTAATCTGCCTATTGCAGGTGATTATAAAGTGCTGATGCAGCTCAAACAGCTCATAGCGGGCTTTGATCCTGATATTGCTGGACAACTTGAGCCTATTATCGGCAAACCAATGGCAAGCCAGCTACAGCTATTAATCTCACAGCTTAAAGGTAGCGTGCGCCACAGTGCCAAGCGGGCTTTTGATGATGTTAGCGATTGGGCGAATGAAGTGGTGGGCAATACGGCTCCTGATCCTGCTGAAAAGGCAGAATCTGATAGCTTAAAGCAGCAATTGCTTAAGCTACGCGCGGATGTAGAGCGTGAAGAAGCCAGGTTAGCAGCCATCAAGGCTGAACAAGCACGTCTAGCCAACGATCAATAATTAACAGCTTTTGTTGATCAATAACTATTGTTTCTTATTCAGAGTGATTTCTAGAGTAACTTTGCCATGCTACTATCTCATCGCGCCCGCTTGCTAGAACTTTGGCGTATTGCCGCCAGCTATCGAATTGACACCCACATTCCCCTAGATGATGCACCGCAGATGCAGTCTGTTGCTAGACTCATTCGTCTGCATCCCGCCGCTTGGGGCAAAAAGCATCAGCCAAATGCTATCAAATATGCGTTAGAGGATATGGGTACGCTGTTCTTAAAACTCGGCCAGCTACTCTCTACCCGACGCGACTTGGTGCCGCCTGAGATTATTGAGCAATTAATTCAGCTACAAGATCAAGTTAAACCCTTTGACCCCGAGATAGCTATCAAGCAAATTCAAGATCCCAAACAAGGTCTCGGTCAATCGGTAAATACTCTGTTTGCCCGCTTTGATAATAAGCCTCTGGCAGCCGCCTCCATAGCTCAGGTACATACTGCCGCCCTCACTGATGGTCGTGAAGTGGTGGTAAAAGTGGTGCGCCCTGATATTCGCACCACTATTATTGCTGACTTTGAGCTGCTGCGTGAGCTTGCTAGCTGGATATCAGCCCGGGTTGAGGCGGCACGTGCCGTCCATATTATCGATATTGTCGAGGACTATCGGCAAGTAATGCTCAATGAGCTGGATCTGACTTTAGAAGCTGACAACACCACTAAAATGCGTAATAACTTCTTAGGCTCAGCGCTTATGTATGTGCCGGAAGTTTACGATGCCTCCAAGAATATAATGGTGATGGAGCGTATTCAGGGGGTGCCGATATCGCAAGTTGAGACCTTTGATAAACTTGGTTATGACCGAGCTGCTTTGGCAGAAAAGGGGTTGACGATATTTTTTACCCAAGTTTTTCGTGATAATTTCTTTCATGCTGACATGCATCCGGGTAACGTCTTTGTAGAAACTCCACCGGTTAAAACGCTAAGCGCTGCTATGAGCGATGAAACCTCTTCAGCTCGTTTAGGTCACCAGCCACGCTATATCGGTCTTGACTGCGCCATTATGGGTACGCTATCAAAAGAAGATCAGATGATAGTGGCACGGATGCTATTGGCGGTGATGAATAATAACTTTACCGCCTTGGTTGATATCGTCAGCCGTGCCGGCTGGATACCGCCTAATACTGATAAGCACGCCTTGATGCGTGACATGAGCCGAACGGTCGGGCCGATGCTACAAAAATCGATCAACGATATCGACTTTGCTGGGGTGCTGATGCAGATATTAGATATTGCCCGTCGTCATCATATGAGCATTCCGCCGCAATTAATGCTGCTGCTTAAGACCTTAGTGCATGTCGAAGGCTTGGGGCGTGATCTCTATCCTGATCTGGATATTTGGTCGTTAGCTAAGCCTATATTGAGCGGCTGGATTAAAGAGCAACTTGATCCAATGCGTAATCTGCAACAGCTACGCACTCAGCTGCCAGAGATTTTATTATCCAGCACTGATATTCCAAAACTATTAGATCAAAGCCTGCAAAGTCTAGCTTCTCAAGGCTCAAGGCAGGATAGCCAATTGCGTGAAATTCAGCAAATTCGCGCTGATATGCTCAACGATCGCCGTCGCGACTGGATAGCTTTAGCAGGGTTTGGCGTCTTTGTCGCCATCGCTACCCAAGTGGGCTTCTTGGCACCTATCTTTTATATTTTAGCCTTACTGGCCGTCGTTTGGCGCATCTTAGCTTAATCAAACTTTTCCAAGTCCAATGAGCTTGAATAAAAAACTAATAAAGATTTTTCAGAATCAACCAGGAAAGTATTTATGACGATTTCCACAAGCAGTACGTCTACTAATGAAGCAAAAGTTACTCATGAAGCGGCAACTAACGCTTTACAAGAGCAGTTTGGCAAGCAATTGAGTGTCAATCCAACCACCCGTGAGCAGCATGGTCATACTATGACTTGGCTTGCCAATCAGCCACCCGATGCGGTACTGACCGCTCATGATAAAGCAGACGTAGCCGCCGCCGTGGCTATTTGTAACCAGTATGAAATGCCCGTTATCGCTTTTGGCATTGGCTCCTCGCTAGAGGGGCAGTTAAACGCCCCGTCTGGTGGTCTCTGTATCGACATGCATGCTATGGATGCTATCTTACAGGTCAATAACGAAGATCTAACGGTGACCGTGCAGCCAGGGGTTACCCGTGAACAGCTCAACCATTATTTGCGCGATACTGGTTTATTTTTTCCGATAGACCCAGGCGCTAATGCCAGTATTGGCGGCATGGTAGCAACCCGTGCATCCGGTACTAATGCGGTTCGTTATGGCACGATGAAAGATGTGGTATTGGCATTAGAAGTAGTGACCGCTAACGGCGAGATTATCCGTACCGGTACACGGGCTAAAAAGTCTGCGGCTGGTTATGACTTGACCCGTCTCATGATTGGTTCTGAGGGCACGCTTGGGATTGTGACCGAAGTTACCCTTAAGCTGTTTGGTATTAGCGAAAGTATCGGTAGTGGCATCTGTCATTTTCCGACCATTGAGGATGCTTGTCAGGCGGTGATGATGACCATTCAGATGTGCCTGCCTATCGCCCGTATTGAACTCCTCGATGCGCTACAAGTCAAAGCCTGTAACCAATACGACAATCTTGATCTCAAAGAAACCCCTACCCTGTTCGTCGAATTTCATGGTACCGAAGCGAGCGTACGCGAACAAGCGCAGACCTTTAACGAGATTATCGAAGAGTTCGGTGGCACTGACTTTGCTTGGGATACCGACGAGCGTGAGCGTAAACGCCTTTGGCAAGCACGGCACAATGCTTATCACGCCAGCTGCGCCCTCAGACCAGGATCTAGCGCTTTATCTACCGACGCTTGCGTGCCCATCTCGCGCTTAGCGGAATGTGTCAGCGCTACAGCAAAGGACGTTGAAGAGGCAGGAATGATTGGCCCTATAGTCGGTCACGTAGGTGATGGCAACTTCCATGTGTTATTATTAGTTGATACCCAAGATCCTGCCGAGGTCGCTGCTGCCGACGGTATTATCAGCCGCCTTGCCATGCGGGCTATTGAGATGGATGGGACTTGTACCGGTGAGCATGGTATCGGTCAAGGTAAGCAAAAATATATGGAGCAAGAGCATGGCAACGCCGTCGCTGTGATGCAAGCTATCAAGTCTGCTCTAGATCCTAAAAATATATTAAATCCCGGTAAGATATGGCCACAATCGACAGTCGCAAATCTATAATAATAAAACAAAATATCAGAACTACAATTGCCTAGTTAATAAAAAATGCGCAGACTTTATTCATTTAAAGTCTGCGCATTTTTATGTTTAATTTATAGCTTATTTTATGATACGGCTTTATACAATCACTTACTACATCTGATCTATCGCCATTTGGGTTAATACCCGTCCCCGTGCTGTACGCAGTACATAGCCTTGTTGGATTAAATAAGGCTCAATCACGTCTTCAAGCGTACCGCGATCCTCAGCCATTGCCGCCGCTATCGCTTCCACACCAGCAGGACCACCATCGAAACGCTCATACAAGATCTCAATATAACGTCGATCTAAATGATCCAGCCCCCGTCTATCAACCGCTAGCATATCAAGGGCGCTAGCTGCAATCTGACCGTTGACCTGCCCATCACCTTTGAATTCTGCATAGTCGCGCACTCGGCGCAATAAGCGATTGGCAATCCTAGGCGTACCACGAGCACGGCGGGCAATCTCAACCGCACCATCTTCACTCATCGCTACGCGCATCAACCGCGCTGCCCGGCTTACAATGGTAGTGAGATCGGTAATATTATAAAATTCAAGGCGCTGCACAATCCCAAAACGGTCACGCAGCGGCGAGGTTAATAGTCCCGCCCTAGTAGTAGCAGCAACCAACGTAAATGGCGGCAGATCAAGCTTAATAGAGCGAGCAGCAGGCCCTTCTCCAATCATAATATCCAACTGAAAATCTTCCATCGCCGGATAAAGAATCTCTTCGATTACGGGGCTTAATCGATGAATCTCATCAATAAATAACACATCGCCAGCTTCTAGATTGGTCAGCATTGCCGCCAAATCGCCAGCACGCTCCAACACCGGTCCTGAGGTCGAGCGCAAATTACCACCCATTTCACGAGCGATAATATTAGCAAGGGTGGTCTTGCCCAAGCCCGGAGGCCCAAAAATTAAAGTGTGATCCAAAGCCTCGGCACGGGCGCGCGCCGCACCAATAAAGACTTCCATCTGCTCACGTACAACCGGCTGACCAATATATTCAGCCAGCAGCGCAGGACGAATGTTCGTATCAGGAGCATCATCTGCACCTTCTAGTGGATTAATCAAACGGTCTTGCATCATAGATTTTATCGTTATATAAAAGAGGTAAATAATAAAGAGTTAAATAATAAAGAGTAAATAATATAAAAGCTAGTAACAGCATAACCAAAGCTACCCGACAAGTCATGCAAAATATCTTAAAGTCGCTATCAGAATAAAAACAAGCGACAACTAGTGTCGCTTGTTTTTATTACTTTTAAATTGAATTATTAAAACCCTGATAACTGCTGCAAGGTAGCCTTTAATAACCCTTGAGTATCGGCAAATACCTCGCCGCTACTTTTTGCCGCCTTGATAGCTTGCTGCGCCTCTTTTTCTTTATAGCCTAGACTGATTAAAGCGCCTTCTACCTCGGCAATAATACTACCCTCCGCAGAGACTGCGACGGGCTGTACGCTGAGCTCTAGATTGCTATTATCAACCTCGATATTTTTCAGCTTGTCTTTGAGCTCGATTAACAAGCGTTGAGCGGTTTTTTTACCGATACCAGGGATGCGGGTTAATGCCGCTTCCGAGTCTTGCTCAACATGCATTTTCAGCTCAGCAGCTGACATCGCTGATAACATAGCTAAAGCCATTTTTGCACCCACGCCATTGATTTTAATCAATTGACGAAACACTTCACGCTCTTTTCGGTCTATAAAGCCATATAGCAGCTGCGCATCCTCACGCACATGCAGATGCGTCCAGATAAGCGCCTGTTGATCTAGCTGTAATTGGCAAAATGAGGGCAATGGCAGCTCAATATCATAACCAACCCCAGATGCGGTCATGATACAAGCCGTTGGTGCCATCAAATATTGCACTTGACCACTAATAAGTCCTATCATAATCTGTCACCTGTTCTAAGTTTTCTATTGAGCAGCTCTAGTTACCACCAAACGCTATAGCTTATTGATAAAAATCAACCATTTTCTCCAGGCTAATCGGGCGAATACTGCTAGCATGCCCAGCTGAGCCAAACGCTTCAAAACGATTGGTACAAATATCAGACATCGCTACCATAGAGGCTTTAAAGTATTTGCGTGGATCAAATTCGCTAGGATTGTTTGCTAAGTACTGACGAATAGCGCCAGTCGATGCCAATCGTAAATCGGTATCGATGTTAACTTTACGTACCCCGTGTTTGATCGCTTCAACGATTTGCTCAACCGGCACCCCGTAAGTCTCACCAATATCACCGCCATACTCGTTGATGATTTTTAGCCACTCTTGAGGTACAGAGGATGAACCGTGCATTACCAGATGAGTGTTAGGAATACGTGCATGAATCTCTTTTACGCGCTCAATAGATAAAATATCGCCTGTGGGTGGACGAGTGAACTTGTAAGCGCCATGACTGGTGCCGATGGCGATAGCTAGCGCATCAACATTGGTATCTTTGACAAATTGCTCAGCTTCATCAGCGCTGGTCAATAGCTGCTCGTGATCCAGTACGCCTTCTGCTCCAGAACCGTCTTCTTCTCCTGCCATACCAGTTTCCAAACTGCCCAAGCAGCCAATCTCACCTTCTACTGAAACTCCGCAAGCATGCGCCAACTTGACCACTTCGCGGGTAACACTGGCATTATAATCATAGTCCATTGGCGTCTTTCCATCTTCTCCTAATGAGCCATCCATCATCACTGAGGAGAAGCCAAGTTGAATAGAACGCTGGCAGATTGCTGGTGACATCCCATGATCTTGGTGCATCACTACTGGAATATGCGGCCACTCTTCAATAGCGGCGATAATTAAATGACGTAAAAAAGCCGATCCTGCATAACTGCGCGCGCCAGCACTAGCTTGTACAATGACTGGTGAATCGCAAGCATCAGCTGCCATCATGATGGCTCGCATTTGCTCCAAATTATTGACATTAAATGCAGGTACACCGTAATTATGCTCAGCAGCATGGTCTAAAAGTTGACGTAAAGAGATTAAAGCCATAAAACGCTCTCAGATTAAAATAAGATAGGATAAAGAGTCTAGATAGGGATAAATATAGCCAGTTGAAACCGCTAAGCTAATGGGCAGTGATTATAGCAAATTTCCCTTTGCTCTCGTAGCACTTATTGTCAGACAACAAAAAGCCTTGGTTATAACCAAGGCTTTTTAGATAAATCAGAGGTTCACTAGTCGAAATTAAATCGTAATCGTCGATTAATTAGTACTGTTGATCTTCCGGAACATTTTGATTGGCTTCAGCGTCAGCAGCAACTTCAGCGGCACCATCAGATACTGAGTCAGCACCTTCAGAAACTGCGGTAGCCGTACTTTCAACCGCTTGGTTAGCGCCATCAGCGATAGCATCACCCGTATTTTCCGCAGCAACTTCTGCTTCGGCGGCGGCCGCTTCGGCTTCAGCAGCAGCAGCTTCGGTGTTCGCTTCAATATCATCACCAGCAGATTCTGCAGTAGCTCCAGCTTTATCCTGAGTTTCTTGGCTACAGCCGGCGATTGCAAAAGTACCAGCCAGAACACTAGCAAGTAATAAATGACGTTTTAACATAATAAACCTCTTTTGAATAATACATGTCAAAGTGCATGATATCGCTATTTTATAGATAGCAAATAGGACATGCAATAACAATTTTTAGTATATTAACAAATAACTATTACCGCTTTATTATCAACTATTATTAATAGCCTTTTATAACAGGGCTAAAAGAAGATACTTAAAAGTTAGTAACTGTTCAAACGATAATAGCTTAACCCAGCTAGCTAGTAACAACTGTACAGCTCATGTTACTGGGTTTGGGTCTGTAAAGCTGCTACTGCTGGCAATACCTTCCCTTCTACAAACTCTAAAAAGGCCCCACCGCCTGTCGACATGTAGCTAACCCCGTCCGCTACTTGATATTTATCAATAGCGGCCAAAGTATCGCCGCCTCCAGCTATCGAAAACCCTTCACTTTGCTTGACTGCTTCTGCCAAGATCTCCGTGCCGGCACCGAAAGAATCTACTTCAAATACGCCAACCGGTCCATTCCACAAGATAGTTTTGGCATTAATAATTGCTGCGGCTAACTTCTTGGCACTCTCAGGAGCAATATCCAAGATCATATCATCAGTACCGATATTATCGACGTCTTTAATGCTTGCTTGCGCTCGCTGTAAAGAGCCAACGAAATCGTCAAAATTAATCTCTTTTTTATTAGCAACCACCACTTGTTCTGGCAACAAAATCTCAGTCTTTTGCATAATCTCTTTGGCGGTCTCGATTAGATCTGCTTCATATAGTGACGCTCCCACTTTATGACCTTGCGCCGCTAAGAAAGTATTGGCTATACCACCGCCTACGATAATCTGCGTACAAACTTCAGCCAAACTATGTAGCACTTCAAGTTTTGTTGAAACCTTTGAACCTCCTACGATAGCAAGCATAGGCTGATCAGGAGTTTTGAGTGCTTGACTCAAGGCATCAAGCTCAGCGGCCAATAAAGGGCCAGCGCAAACTACCTTATTAGCTTGACGCATCGCTTGAGTGACCCCTTCTGTCGACGCTTGCGCCCGATGGGCGGTGCCAAACGCATCCATCACGAATACATCACACAAATCTGCATAAGCTTTGGCAAGCGTAGCATCATTTTTCTTTTCACCTTCGTTAAAGCGCACGTTTTCAAGCAATACCACTTCACCGCTATTGACATCAACGCCATTGGTTAGATAGTCCTTATTGAGAGTCACCGGCTTGATAATTTTGCTGTTCAGTTTGTCGGTAAGATAATCCGCTACCGGAGCTAGCGAGTATATTGCTTCAGGATTGCCTTCTACTGGACGACCTAAATGTGAGCAAACAATTACAGCAGCACCTTTATCGAGTGCTAATTTAATCGTTGGCAAACTGGCTTGCAGGCGGGCATCGCTAGCAACCTTACCTTCTTTAATAGGCACATTAAGATCTTCACGAATCAACACCACTTTATCGGTTAAATCCAGTTCACTCATACGCAAAAAATTCATTACTGCTCCTACTGTATTATGGTTGCTATCGTTATTACTATTGATTTTAAAAATCTGATATTAAACGGCACTATCAGCACTATTCTTGAGCGCTTGATTGCTGCTGTGCATTTTAGCCGTGCGCTTATCCTATCGTCAACTTTTAACTGCTATCGAGGGTTGAGTAGGCCCTAATAATCTTAAAGCTCTATTTTATAACATCAGTAACATTTTGTGGTGGTACTCACCGCCCTTTCGTCTTATGCTAGCAGCGTATACCACCACAACCTATTAGGAGATTAAAATGAGCATCGATTTAGACGTTGCCAAACAAGAACTATTAAAACTAAAAGACGAATATGAAACTCGCATTAATAAGATTGAGGATCATATCCAAAACCCACAAGATGACTTGAATGAACATTGGGAAGATCAGGCCATCTCTTATCGTCAGAACGATATGCGTAAAAGCTTAATGGGTGAGGCGCGTCAAAGTTTGATTTATGTCGAAAATGCATTGAGCCGTATCGAAAATGGTACTTATGGTGAGTGCGAGGTTTGCGGTAAAGATATAGAAGAAAAGCGTCTACAAGCCCTGCCTTATGCCACATTATGTATGGAACATGCTGAATAGCTAAATAAAAGTATTGGTATAAATTAAAACTCAACAAGCACAATAGCCGACATAATAATAATGAACTTATGCCAATAAACAAACGGTTACTAAAACCGATATTAACAACAAAGGGCCGTTATAGCATACTATAACGGCCCTTCTTATTTAGTAACAGTTTATTTAGCAACAGTGAATTATTTAGTCGCAGTAAGGTTCAAATATTCATGTTTAATTTAATATTTAAACGGTACGGCGGGTTGCCAAACTGGTCATAATATTTTTGGCATCGCCCCAGCGAGTAGCTGAGCTATTAGCGCCCAAGATGACAATAATGGCAGGACGGTTATTAACCCGAGTTTCCATTACCACACAACGTCCGGCTTCGTTAATGAAACCTGTTTTTGAGATACCGATGGGATAATCACCTGAGCGTACTAAGCTGCTGGTATTATTGGCTTTATAAGTGCGGTTGCCGCTGGCATAGTTAGCAACGAAGAAATCATAGCTCTTGGTAGTAGAGAAACGGCGGATAACATCGTAGTTCCCTGCTGCACGTACCATTTTAACCAAATCATTAGAAGAAGCTACATTACGCTTATCCAGTCCGGTTGGATCACCGAAGAAAGCGGTGGTCATACCCAGCTCTTGCGCTTTACGATTCATAGCACGCATAAAGGCGTCGTAGCCACCTGGATAGTTACGAGCTAAGCTCTTGGCTGCTGGATTCTCTGATTTCATCAGCGACATCAGTAACATCTCGGCACGATTCAGACGATCGCCAGATTTAAGACGTGAGCTGGCACGTTTAGGACCAATAAAGTCCTCTGGCTCTAAAATCAGCTCTTCACTCATATCAAGGCCACTATCTAGAACCACCATTGCCGTCATTACCTTAGTAATACTCGCCATGGGCCGTGCGATATCGGCATCTTTTTCATAGATAGCTTCGCCAGTCTCGGCATCAATTACGGCTACACTACGTGAGCTGGTACTAATCGGTAGCATATCACTACTACCAAAGCTGCCACGATAAGTCGTATTATAGCGGTTGGCATTGCTACCAAAACTATTAGCATTGGTAATATTGGTAGTACCATAGCCATTATCGACCTTTTTAATAGTGCTGCCACTATTACCGTTATACATGATACTTCGGGCTTCAGATAAGTTATCAACACCGCCCCAACCAATACGGGCACTAGATTCGGAGCTACCATTAATAGTCAATGCGGCTTGTGCTACGCCACCTAAACTCAATGAAATTACAGCAGCGACCAATTGCTTCTTAGTTAATGGTAGATTCTTCATTTTTCCCCCGGCTAATTAATAGCGCATCAACCTTTGATTACGTCAGTGTAAAATTAAATTACAACAGGTACATATAACGTTATCAGATGCGTTTCTAAGTACTCATATAGAATTTTTGTACTTTTAGTGTATCATGGATTGTAGTTAATTCTAATCTAGTTGTTTGACCTTATAAGCATTTTTTATAAAAAATCAAACTTTGCTACATACGGTTTAGGTTTGCGTGATATTAGTTAACACTTTAGCAATGTTTCGAATTAAAAGATAACTATCTAATAAAATATCATATTAATCAAGCTTATAGTTACCTTTTGAACTCTATTGGTTTAAAACATAATAATTTAGATCAAATTAACGGATAATGTCATTTAAAAAGAGCACAACTATGATTCGAGTATTAGTAGTAGATGATCATGATTTAGTACGTATGGGTATTAGTCGTATGTTAGCTGACAGCGCTGATATTGAGGTGGTTGGCGAAGCAGATAGTGGCGATATGGCGCTTAAGCTTGCAAGACAACTACATCCTGATGTGGTGCTTCTTGATGTTAATATGCCTAATATAGGGGGGCTGGAAGCCACCAAACGTTTGGTACAACTGGATCTGGGCATCAAAATTTTGGCTGTGAGTAGTATGGCGGCCCAGCCCTATCCTTCAATGCTACTCAAAGCCGGCGTGCATGGCTATATTACCAAAGGTACTCCTCTTGATGAGATGATTCGCGGTATCAAAAAGGTGTATCAGGGCGGGCGCTACTTTAGTCATGATATTGCTGATCAATTAGCAGAATCCTTATTATCAGATAATGCGGCCTCTCCTTTTGATTTGCTAAGTGACCGTGAAAAGCAAGTAGCGATGATGGTGGTTAATTGTCAAAGCCCGCAGCAAATTGCCGATCAATTATTTGTTAGCGTCAAAACCATTAATACCTATCGTTATCGTATTTACGAAAAAGTAGGAGTAGATAGTGACGTTAAGCTTACCCATTTGGCCATTCGTCATGGTTTAGTGCAACCCTAACGGTGATAGTTATAATTAGAACCCTCCTAATCACTTAAGTAATAATCCATTCTCTAAGGCTTAACTTGTGACCTTAACGCCCGCTTTAAGTGCTTTTATTTTATTTACTGTAGCGCTCTTATGATAGCTGCTTCTAGAGCGCATACTTTGATTAGTAGACACTTCCAACAAGCAGATACTTTACCTCCAGCACAATTACGTCGACTGGGGCTTATTTATAGTAGCTATCGCTTTATTATTAGCTTATTTTTCTTGTTAATGTCTTATGCCGCTATAACCGATAATGACCGTCTACTGTTACCTAGCTTTTTACAACAAACGGCTCTAATATTTTATGTGGTACTCAGCCTAATTTTATTGGGTTTATTTTATATAGTGCCTAGTAATCAACGCCGCCAGTTAGCATTTGGTTTGGCCTTAGATATTGTTATTTTAAGTCTATTACTCTATACCAATGGCGCGCCTGTTCTACAGTTGACCATGCTTTACACCGTGGTGGTTGCTGCTAGTTTTATGCTCCTGCATGGCACCCAAGCACTTATCGTCACCTTAATGGCTATTATTTTTGTCATTTATCAGCAGTTTTTTTATGCGATTACTAATAGCATGAGCCTGACTAATTTAGGCAATGCTTTATTAATATCGGCCAGTTTTTTGGCCGTAGGGTTCCTTAGTTGGACCCTTACCCAAAGGTTAGTCAATGTTGAAAAAATGGCCGCCAGTCAGGCCAAAGAAGTCGAGCATTTAAATGCGATCAATCAACAAGTCATTAGCCAGATGATTAATGGAGTTATAGTCGTTGATCGCCAACACATAGTCCTATTTAATAAAGCCACTTGCCACTTACTTGGTATTACCGAATCTGCGCCAGTGTGTTTAGCGGCTCAAGAACAAGCCTCTAACGTTAGCAAGCATAATGAGCAAAAAAATGAATCGATAACCAGTAGCTCGTCAACTCCCCTAATCTCGTCCAGCTATAACGACTCTCTATCTCACTTTCAACAACAGCTGACTGAGTTACACGCCCCACTGATTGAAAGCTGCTTGGCAGTACCTAGTGGCCAGTCTCGCACTTTTACTTATGAGCTACCTATGAGTGCTAGCACTTCGATAACGACCAGGCTACGGGTTCAAACCATTCCTTTAAAAGATGATAGCCGTCTTATCTTTCTTGAAGACCTGTCACGCGAACAAGCCAGCGCTCAACAGTTAAAACTGGCTTCTCTGGGTCAGTTGACCGCCAGTATCGCTCATGAAGTACGTAATCCTTTGGCCGCTATCTCCCAAGCCAGTCAGCTGCTTATGGAGGAGATAAATGAGCTCAATGATCAGCATAACGATGCGCACCTTCATACACCCCGTCATACTCATGCTAGCTCGGACAATCATGAGCTCTACCAAATGATATTTGAGCAAACCAAACGGGTAGATCGTATTATTGAGGATGTATTAAAACTATCTCGTCAAAAGTTGCCTCAGCAGCAAGTTATCACTCTTGCTGACTGGATGCCGCAGTTTTTAGATAATTTTTTTCGTGAACACGATGTTTTTTTGCATCTACATGCGCAGCCTACTATCAGTTTTGATACTCACCAGTTAGAACAAATCTTTATTAATCTTATTAATAATGGTCTACGCTACAGTAGTTACGCTCATCCCCATGCTTACGTCGAGATTGAGATTTATCGTATAAATAACGACGTTATTATCGATGTGCTGGATATCGGTGCTGGAGTGCGCTCTGAGGATTTAGAATATCTATTCGATCCGTTCTTTACTACCAGCCAATCCGGAACGGGTTTAGGATTGTATTTATCACAAGCATTTTGTGAAGCCAATCATGCTCGGCTACTTTATATAGCTGAGCATGAAAAAACCTGCTTTCGCTTAATAATGCCTGAAGCTTTTATGGTCAATACCAAATAAAATAGCTAAGTTAGATTATGGCGCAGGACTATATTGCCTTTGTATTCAACTAACTATCTCCAAGCTAGCTCTTAAAGCAGTAACTAATTTATCTTATGAGTCAAATAAGAACCTCTAACAAGTCATACTTTGCTATAATTTTTAACACTTTACTTTTACTGCTTACACATGAGGTTACCTATGACAGCCACTGCGTTAGTCGTCGACGACGAAGTAGATTTATGTCGTCTGATGCAAATTACCCTGACCAAGATGGGCATCAAAAGCGATGTGGCTTATACTTTAGCGCAGGCGCAGACCTATTGGGAGCATAACGATTACGATTTTTGTTTAACCGACCTTAAGCTACCTGATGGTTCAGGACTAGATTTGGTCAAACAGATTAGTGATCACTCCAATGTACCGGTTGCGGTTATCACTGCGCATGGCAGTATGGATTTGGCTATTGAAGCGCTGAAACTGGGTGCTTTTGATTTCGTCAATAAGCCTCTTGAATTACCAAGACTGCGCCTGTTAGTAGAAAATGCGCTTAAAGTCATCCGTCAAGATGGAAATTCACAAGCAGCCACCAAGCTGACTCCTGAGCAACAGCTATTGGACAGTCGCTTAATCGGTGATTCTGCAGTCATGCAAACTTTAAAGACCACTATTCTCAAGCTAGCACGTTCGCAAGCGCCGGTTTTTTTGTCAGGAGCATCAGGGACAGGTAAAGAAGTAGTCGCTCGACTTATTCACGATTTAAGTCCACGCCGTGATGGCAGTTTTGTCCCAGTGAACTGCGGGGCTATACCATCAGAGCTGATGGAATCTGAGTTTTTTGGTCATAAAAAGGGTAGTTTTACCGGTGCGGTTGGGGATAAACAAGGACTGTTCCAACAAGCCAATGGCGGTACTTTATTTTTAGACGAAGTCGCTGATTTGCCGCTTGCTATGCAAGTCAAACTACTGCGTGCCATTCAAGAAAAAACCGTGCGCGCTATTGGCGACACCAAAGAGTTGCCGGTTGATATTCGTATTCTCTCGGCCACTCATAAGCATTTAGAACAACTGGTGAAAGAAGGTCTTTTTCGCCAGGATTTATATTATCGTATCAACGTGATTGAATTACAGCTCCCTCAACTAAATACACGCAGCGCTGATATTCCCGCATTAGCGCAGCACTTTTTGGGCTTGATTGCTACAGAATGGCATTTGGATTCAACCTTAGAGCTTACCGAATCTGCTCTGCAACGCTTGCAGCAATATGAGTTTGCAGGTAATGTCCGCGAGCTACGTAATATACTAGAACGGGCTATAACCTTAGCTGATAGCCAAATTATTGATAGCAAGCATTTAGGGCTTAATGATACTGCACAGCAGGAGCTAGCGTCTAGCACTCGTGCAAGTGAGGTTGGTACTGGCGCTAACGCTGCATTAACTCAGCCTTCCAACTCTATAGCAACGCCTAGTGAGCAGTCAAATACGCAGATAAAAGAGTCCCAGAGCAACCTGCATCCTTATCGCATTCCCAATAATCCCTATCCCACTGCTACAAAGGCCTCTATTCATAAGGTAAAAAAGAACTACAATGCTATAACCAACAAGCTAAAATCAACATCAGGCTCGACCGCTGATGAGACTCTACTGGCATCCATGCAGCCAGTACCCGAGCACACTTTTGATTCTGAGCATACTCTTAATTCTAAGCCTAGCTTTGAGCACGAGTTACCAGAGAAAGGACTGGAAGCTTATCTACAAGAGCAAGAGAAACAACTGATTATTACCGCACTCAAGCAAACCGACTGGAATAAAACTCAGGCAGCTGAGCTACTGGGCACCAGTTTTCGCTCGCTACGTTATCGAATGAAAAAACTAGGCATTGATGAAGAGCAGCACAGCTAAATTAGGGAGCACTGCTACCTTGTGTACTGCTCTTTTGTACGAAGCGAATAGCGTTTGCAGGATTGGTTTTTTGACGTAAGACGCTAAGTGCCTGCTGCTCCCAAGTATTCTCCTTACCGGATAAGATCACATCGGGCTTGACCCCAACATTCTCAATCTCTCTCCCATCTGGAGTCAAATAATGGGCTACCGTTAATTTTACCGCCTGCTCGTTATCAAGCGCTATCACCGATTGTACCGAGCCTTTACCATAACTGAGCTCACCGATAATCGTCGCCCGTTTCTGAGTTTGCAAACTACTGGCAAGTACCTCTGCTGCTGACGCTGAATAACGATTTTGTAAAATAGCTACGGGTAAGGGTTTTAGGATGGCTGCCCCTCGGGTCGATAAAGTGCGCTGCTCACTATCACGGCCCTTTACTTTGACAACGTCGCTATCAGTCATGAATAAACTGGCAACATTTATTGCTGAGGTCAGTACCCCGCCTGGGTTATCGCGTAGATCTAACAAAATACCGGATACCGGCGCATTTAAACGGGTTAAGCTATTTAACAACTTTTCACGGCTATCATCTTGAAAGACCGGTAATTTGATAATCGCAATACCATTATCTAGTCGAGCTTCGATAGTCTGAGGGTTGGTATTATTACGCTGTAAAGTTGAAACTCGTTTACGCCGCCCCGCCTTTGAAGTCACTACATCCACTTGGGTGCCCGCAATACCGGTTAGCAACTGCTTTATGTCATAAGTCTCTATGTCGATATCGAGTTTAAACTCATCCACTTGATGCAAGTAGTCTCCTACGGCAATTCCTTTGTCAGCCGCCGAGGAGCCTGTAGTAACTTCGGTAACCACCCAATGCTCTGCTTCTGGTTGATAGCTAACCTTTATACCCACATCCCCCACATCGCCCTGGGTAAATGCACGCAAGTTCTCATACGCTTCGGCATCTAAAAACTCAGCGTGACTATCAAGCTTGGTCAGCATGCCACTCATAGCGTTATTAAACAACTCTTCATCATTGACCGTATCCACATACTCACGGCGTACTAAACCTACTACAGCGACAAAGGTCTTTAAGGTCTCAGGTGAAATAGCATTTAAAGAGACTCCTGCTACCTCAGCCGGAATGTCAGTATCAATATAACCGCCATCATCAATAAGAGCACTATCATCCGGAATACTGTCAATATCATCGCCATCTAGCCAGTCATCAGCCTGATCAGCGGCATTCAACATATCATCGTTAGTAGATAACTCATCTGTCAGATCTATAAGCTGCAAATCTGCGGTGGGACGGACTTTACTAGATTGAGCAGCAGACTCCTTAACTACCTTGGCATCGACGTTACTTATGCTTGATGCTTGGTTAGCAGTCATCGATACAGGATTAGGTGCAGCGGCGGCTTGGACAGAAGCGATACTGCTAAAACCCAATAACCCAGCCACCAGTGCAGGTCTAGGCAGTTTAGACTTTACTATGAGAGGAACTAAAAAAAATGGCAACCTAAGAGCAAATAGACGCATAAAAAACTCGTATAGACGATAAAATAATAAGGCAAGATGCACAACTTATAGAGCTATAAGATAGCATTAACAGCGGACTAAAAACTATGGCAATATTGCAATCGCTGTCATTAACTTTGGTATAAATAAAAATATTAGCTGCAATAAATCTAAAACACAAAAAAGTGTACGCTCATAAAAAAAGGAAGAATAATCGCTATTCTTCCTTTTATTTACATCGTTTAGATCGTTATGCTGCAAAGGGTTAAGACAAAGGCATCAATAGATTTTCGCCTGTCATCTCGCTAGGCGATTTAATATCCATTAATGCTAAAATGGTGGGCGCTACGTCGCTTAGTCGGCCGCCACTACGCACCTTTAGCTGTTTTTCACCCACATAGATCAATGGCACATGTTCGGTAGTATGCTGGGTATGAACTTGTCCACTTTCATAATCCTGCATTTGCTCACAGTTCCCATGATCGGCGGTGATAAGCATATCACCACCCGCTGCTCGTACGGCTGACTCAATACGACCTACGCAGCTATCTAAGGCTTCTACGGCTTGTACAGCAGCATCAAACACTCCGGTATGACCCACCATATCACCATTGGCATAGTTGACGATTAGCACATCGTATTTGCCTGACTCAATAGCGGCTACTAACTTATCAGTAACCTCCGGTGCACTCATCTCCGGCTGTAAATCGTAAGTAGCGACATCGGGCGAAGGGACCAATATACGGGTCTCGCCTACATACTCCTCCTCACGACCACCGCTAAAGAAAAAGGTTACATGCGCATATTTTTCAGTTTCAGCAATGCGCAGTTGGGTCTTACCCTGATCTTGTAGATACTCACCAAGAGTGTTAGATAACGATGCTGGATAATAGGCAATGCTAGTTTTGCTATTGTCAGCCAAAATGTCGGAGTACTTAGTTAGCATTACAAAAGCGGCAAGCCTAGGATGCTTATTACGGGCAAACCCTGAAAACTCATGATCCGGCAATACAAACGCTTGCGCTAACTCACGTGCACGGTCAGCACGGAAATTCATAAATATCAACGCATCATTATCTTCAACGGTATAAGGTATCTCATCACGTCCAATCACCGTCGTTGGACTAATAAATTCATCAGTTTCACGTGCTTTATACGCTGCTTGGACGGCACCATCAGCACGAGTTGATAAACGGTCTGCTTTGCCCTCAGTGATTAGCTCATAAGCTTTTTGTACCCGGTCCCAGCGGTTATCACGATCCATGGCATAGTAACGCCCAATAATACTGGCGATCTGCACTCGGCCTTCATAATGGGCATTGAGCTGATTAATATAATCACGTAATCGATTGATATATTTATCTGCCGATTTGGGCGGGGTATCACGGCCATCTAAGAAGCAATGAACAAAGACATTTTTAGCACCATGAACTAAGGCAGAGTGGCACATACCCTCGATATGGTCTTGATGCGAATGCACGCCCCCATCGGATAACAAGCCCATAATATGCACATTACCGCCCAATTCATTAGCCGCCTTTACCGCATTAACCAAGGCCTCATTCTTATAGAATTCACGGTTGGCAAGCTCATTTGAGATGCGAGTAGAGTCCTGATATAACACTCGACCTGCGCCCAAATTCATATGACCGACCTCTGAGTTGCCGAATTGTCCTTCTGGCAATCCCACATCCTCACCCGAGGCTGAGATTAAGCCATGGGGATACTGCTCATAAATTTTATCAAGATTAGGGGTATTGGCAGCAGCAATAGCATTGTCCTTATCGTCTTCACGATGTCCAAAACCATCCAAGATCATTAGCACATGCGGGACTTTTTTATTTTGTTGATTATCAAGCTGTTGCTTAGCGTTATCAGACTCAGCTTGCTGTGGTGTACTCATCATAGGTTACCGCTCCTCAAGTGGATGAAAGCCTGTTTGTATTATTAGGATTAGCGCTTTAAAGGCCTCTATGTTAACACAATTCTCAAAATAGCCGAAAACTGAGCATTTTTGCTTACTATTTTATGTCCATTATTGCGTAGTTATTTCATATAATTAATTAAGTTCAATTGAACTTGGCAGACTGCTAGGCATTATATTCATCATATAGCACATATTCTGAGCTATTCATAAATCAGACTTGCAATCCCGTATTTCATTGGTTAAGATAAGACTATTCTGAAGTGTTGGCTAGTGGAGTGTTATTCCCTGAGCCGATAATGCGTTAAATGGATGCGCTACCTATTGTCTCATTGTGTATGCCTGCACTGCTTGCAGTGTATCAGGAAACCTGCCGAGACAATGACGCATCCGCCCTGAACTTCACGGTTCATGGGTCACCACTCCACGGCGGCACTTCGGTTGTTAAATTCAGTGATAGCTATGGTTAATAGCTGCAGTACTTTCAATAACTAACCAATAACTAAAGTACTCCTAATCGCTAAAATAGCTGATAGTTGTCACTTAAAAGCCCCCTTCGTTATCGACGAAGGGGGCTTTTTTATGATATTAGCCGAGATTACTCATCGTTAGCTGATTTGGTGATTTTTTTGACATCTTTAGGCACAGTTTTGGCCGTCCCATCGACAGTCGTATGCTGCTTGAAGACATCGCCAAACGGATTTTGTTGCTGTCTATCAAAAGGGTTTTGATTGCCCATACCAGCTCCACCAAACGGATTTTGGCCGCCCATACCACCAGCGCCGCCAAATGGACTTTGGCCGCCCATTTGCTTGGCCATCATTTCCATCATTTTTTGCTGATTATTCATAACGTAGTTATTAGCCATGTCTTTTAATTTCTTTTGGACTGGTGGTAAAACTAACAGTAACGCTAACAAATCACTAAGGACCCCTGGAATCAGCAGTAGAATACCAGCTACAGCCATAGCGACACTCTTAATCATAGTAGACTCTTGAGGACGCATAGCAGGGTTCATCATGCCGCCTGCTTTCATTTGCTGCGCCATAGGATTGAGAGCCGCCATACCTTTACGGATAAGCGCAATACCAATAACGGCAGCAATAATAAACCAAATAAATACCAGCCAGCCACTAATGAACTGGGCTAGCAAATACCAAAGCAGCATCTCGATAATAAACCAAACAATGGCAATACCTACTATCTGACCCATAGAATGTTGTCCTATAAAATTGAAACTAAAATTTAAGCTTTACGCAAATTAAAATGGTTAACTAATGATATATATGGGGATGGCTTGCTATACTATCAAACTTGTAGCTGCTTTTTAAGTTATTAAATAAAATGTAAGTAATCTGGAATATTATGGCAATTATCATTGGAATCGATCCCGGCTCACGCATGACGGGTTATGGTATCGTCCAGCAAACGGGCGACAAGCTGACTTATCTTGATGCCGGGACTATTCGTACCGACACCAAAGAGATGCCTGAGCGCTTAAAACGTATCTTTAATGGTTTGACGCGAATTACTGAGTATCATATTAAATACGCCAACGAGCCTATTTATACCGCTATTGAGCAAGTATTTATGGCTGAAAACCCAGATTCAGCGCTGAAGCTTGGTCAAGCACGTGGGGCCGCTATAGCTGCTATGGTAGCCCTGGATTTAGAAGTATCTGAATATACAGCTCGGCAAATAAAACAAGCGGTCTGCGGTTATGGCGCTGCTGGCAAAGAGCAAGTGCAAGAGATGGTCTGTCGTATTCTCAAGCTAGATGTAGTGCCTCAAGCCGATGCCGCCGATGGTCTGGCCTGCGCTATCTGCCACGCCCATTCAAGCCATTCTATGAATAAGCTGCTACTCAATAGTGCGCTACGTGGACGCGGAACCTCTAAGAAAAAAGGACGATGGCGCTTGAGTGAAGAGGATTTGGGTAACCTACGCTGAAGTTATTATACCAAGATAATAAAGCTTTATAGCTACTTTACCACTGCACTCTCAATCACAGTATCAAGTACATAAGCATAATTATCATCTGCTATAGCTGCGGTTGTATCCGTATTATTTAGCTTATACCTTTGCAAACGTAACACCTCGTCATGCTGGCCATCATGTTGATAGCCTTCAATATCACCTACAAACTCAGTCCATTCGCCTTCACTAACCTTTAAGCCTTGATCGTCATAGGTAATAGGTTTTATTTGCAAACACTGCTCAGTACTGTTCTGGGTACAAGGTTTAGTGTTAGCATCTACCGCCCAAAATACTGTTTCGCCTTTACTATTATACTTAGCTTGAGCCGTCATCTCTCCTCCCCAAACTAGCGTCGCAGAATCGCTAGTAACTTGTTTTAGCGTGGGAGTGTCTCCATCAGTCAGAGTTAATTGACTAACACCTTGCATCATTTTATTTAACCGATCTTCCGCCACATTTAGTTCACCACATGACATCTTGGTGCTCATGCTATTTTCAGCAGTCATTTTATTATTTTGAAGCTGATAGAGGGCGCTCATAGTATTACAGCCCACACTATAGTTAATAGCGTTTCTGCCTTGAGACTGATTAAACTTAAGGGTCACCTGATCTTTAATATTTAGCAGCGACGTAAGAGGCTGGGCCTCATTATCAGTAGCTTCCACCAAAGTCCAACGATAGCGCGCCAACTTATCAATCATTTGTTGTTCAGCATTAATATTAGAAACGCTTTCGGTGCCAGTGGTATCGGTTTGCTCAACACCGCTTTCATTGCTATTAGCCGTCAATGTTGCTTGTTCATCGGCGGCTTCTGCGTCAGTCTCGCTAGTTGCCGCCGGATCGCTGCAGGCACTTAAGACTAACGCCCCTACTAACAAGCTGGGTAATAATGCTACTTTCAAATTTAATTTTCTATTAATAACTAACATACGCTACTTCTCTTTTATTTCTTTTCTAAAAATCTAAAGTTCTAAAACCTTTCTGACACCTGATTATTACAATTATTTTTATAACAATAATTATAAACCTTATAAGCTTACTACTTGTAACAACATGTTTATATTTATTACTTAATTTCTTTAAGTGTATTTAATAATAGCTGTGGCTGAAATAGACTATGGCTGGACCTTGATGTTTCAGCAATTAATCTCAAAAAAAATATGGATAACTGATTACTACAGTTACCCATAATTGATTGATTTGATAAAAAACTTAAAAATAAAGTGAATAAAACCACAACCTATATCAAAACGCTTATTCCGCTGCTGTTGGTTTGGCTTTAGCCATCTTTTTTATACTAAAACGCTCATGCATCGTCTGGTAAAAGCGCGCCAAATTATCTCCCTGCTCGGTAGGATTCACTTTCAGGGCTTTACCAAAATCTAAGCCTAAATACAGCACGATATCAGCAAAGCTCAACTGATTACCCACTAAGTAGTCGTTACCTTCTAAGGCAGTCTCAAAATAATCTAAAGCTTTTACAGCGCGGGCAATAGAAGGCGCTACAAACTCGGGCACTTGCTCTACTCGCTGGGCTTTGGACGGGTGACTATGCTGGAATGCAAGCATTAGATTATATAATACTTCAAACTCAGCAATACGGCGCATGGAACAAACTTGCGCCCGCTGAACCACGTCATTTCCCATGACTGAGCGCACTCCATAAACTCGATCAAGATATTCACAAACGGCCTGTGAGTCATTGAGTACAGTACCATCATCTAGCGTCAATACCGGCACCGTCTGCATCGGATTTATTTTGGTAAATTCATCTGACATCTGCTCATTAGCCGCAAAATCGATATCTACCACATCGAGATCATCCATATCATCAACATCAATACCTTTCGATGCTAATAAAATAAGGGCTTTACGAGGATTAGGGGCGGTGCGAGTAACATAGAGTTTTTTCATAGTTAATTCCTTTTAAGTCATTTTTGATTATAGTTTTTTATTACCTACAACGTTTTAATTATATCCATCTATCTTCATCATGATAACAAAACCTTATCAAGTCTTGTTAACTGAATAGTAAAAAACCCCATAACTTAAAGTTATGAGGCTCTTGTTTTTAGAAAACCTTAGACCAATAAATAGTTATTTATTAGGGGCAGGTGTGGTACGTAGATAAGGTTTGATTTCAGTGTGGCCTTTAGGATACTTAGCAGGGATGTCTTCGTTTTTCACACTTGGTGGAATGATAACATCATCACCTTCTTTCCAATCGACTGGTGTTGCCACATTATACTCATCCGATAATTGCAGAGCATCAATCACTCGTAAAATCTCATCAAAGTTACGGCCAGTACTGGCAGGATAAGTCAGGGTTAAACGGATCTTTTTATTAGGATCAATGATAAATACGCTACGTACTGTGTGGGTGCTATCGACATTAGGGTGCATCATGTCATATAACTCAGCCACTTCTTTGTTTGGATCTGCAATAATTGGGAAGTTGAGATCAGTACCTTGAGTTTCACCAATGTCGCTCGCCCAAGCTTTATGATCTTCTAAGCTGTCTACTGAAATAGCGATTTGTTTGACATTACGCTTCTTAAACTCTTCATTCAGAGAAGCCGCGCGGCCAAGCTCTGTAGTACATACTGGGGTAAAGTCTGCAGGGTGTGAGAAGAACACCACCCAGTTGTCTCCTGCCCAATCATAAAAATTGATATCACCGTCGGTAGTTGGGGCGTCAAAATTCGGTGCATCATCACCTAAACGTAAATGTGCCATTCTTGGCTCCTTATTTTCAATGTTGAGCGCCAACAGCATACTGCCAGCGCTATATTATTATCGTTAGCATGCTCAGTTATCCAGCAGATAGCTTTCGGCATGTCATTAAACCTATTCCATCTTATCAAAACGGTTATGAATGTCTTGTGACGGATTGTAATTCGGTTATTCCATTTAGGGGTAAGTAGAAAAAAACAAACCCTCTAACCGCTACTTCTCTAACTCAAAAAAGCCCATTCCTAGCGTACTATAGTCAGGTCAATATAAAAAATATACAGCTACTAAAATAAACTTAATTATAGCTTAAGCAGGCTTATAACTGTCACGCAAGCTGACGATTTGATTGAACACCGGCTTGTCGCTACTATGATCCTCGCTATCGGTGATAAAGTAGCCTTCACGCTCAAACTGAAAGCGCGTGCCCGCCTGCGCCTCTGCTAGTGAGGGCTCAACTACCGCATCAAGTACAGTTAGCGAATTAGGATTTAGCGCATCGTGTACATCGCTGACGCTACTTGGATCTTCAACCGCAAATAATTGCTGGTATAAACGCACCGTCGCTGGAATACCTTGGTCAGCTGATACCCAATGGATAACCCCTTTGACTTTGCGACCTTCAGGATTATTGCCTAAGGTTGCTGGATCAATAGTGGCTTTTAGCTCGATAACCTTACCATTATCATCAGTAATGTGCTCGGTCACCGCTAATACATAGGTATTACGCAGACGAATCTCCGGCTTTTCTGGCGACAGACGCTTATAACCTGCTGGCGGCTCAATCTCATAATCGCCTTGGTCGATATAAAGGGTTTCGGTAAAGGGGATTTCACGCTCGCCCATATCAACGTTGGGGTGCTTAGGTTGAGTCAGCCATAAGGTTTGCGCATCCTCATCCCAACGCGCGCTCACGCTATCGGCTTTTAGATCTTCCCACTGATTAACCGCCTCAATAAAGTTAGTGATGGTCACTTTAAGAGGTTTTAACACCGCCATACCGCGCGCCGTAGTGGTCTCTAGTGACTGACGAATGCTAAACTCTAATAAGCGAAAATCAACCACGCTATCGGCTTTGGTGACGCCTACCCGATCACAAAAGTCACGCAAACCTTCTGGCGTATAGCCACGGCGACGCATACCAGCGACTGTCGGCATCCGTGGATCATCCCAACCGCTGACGATACCTTCATCCACCAGCTGTTTGAGCTTACGTTTACTGGTCATCGTATGGTCGACATTTAAGCGGGCAAACTCATACTGATGCGGTGGCTGCTCAAAACCAATCTTCTCCACTACCCAGTCATAGAATGGACGGTGATCTTCAAACTCCAGCGTACATAACGAATGGGTAATCTCTTCAATAGCATCGGATAACGGATGGGCAAAATCATACATAGGATAAATACACCAGCTATCGCCAGTCTGATGATGCTGTTGATGCATCACCCGATAGATAATCGGGTCACGCATATTCATATTGGGATGCGCCATATCGATCTTGGCTCTGAGTACCGCCTCGCCCTCGGCATAGTTGCCAGCCTTCATAGCTGAAAATAGCTGTAGATTATCTTCTACACTGGCATCACGCTGCGGCGATGGGGTGCCCACTTCATTAAATGAGCCGCGATTTTCCTTGATTTGCTCAGGCGTTTGCAAATCGACATAAGCATCGCCTTGTTCAATCAATTGCACCGCCCACTTATAGAGCTGGTCAAAATAGCTTGACGCATGCAGTGCCTCACCTACCCACTCAAAGCCCAGCCATTGCACATCTTTTTTGATATTATCGATATAATCTTGCTTCTCAGCGGTCGGGTTAGTATCGTCATAACGTAAATGACAGACACCGCCGAACTCTTCAGCCACCCCAAAATTTAGGCAGATAGATTTTACGTGCCCAAGATGCAGATAGCCATTAGGCTCGGGCGGGAAACGGGTGACGATTTGCTGATATTTTTGTTCTTTAACATCGTCACGAATGATATTACGAATAAAATCGTTTTTTTGTTCAGCGGCTTGTTTTTCAGTAATATTGTTGTGCTCACTCATTACTCATTGCTCCTAAGCAAGGTATAGTCGATTCATTATTTAATCGGGCAATATTTGATAGATGGTTCAATTTAGAGAGGGTTCAAGTTAAAACAAAGAAGTTTGCAGCCTTTCTATAACAAAAAGCTAAGATTGCGTCATTCTATCAGCTTTTGCAAACTCATTAACAGCCTGATACATGACACAGGATAAAAAAGTCGTTAGACTAACCATGACTTTTACCACTCACTCACCCCGTATCAATTTTGATACCAGTAATAAAAAAGGATTATCACATGGTAGATATGCCACCAGTAGTAGAACTTGACACCAATATGGGTGCTATCGTTATCGAACTCAACGAAGAAAAAGCGCCAAAAACGGTAGAAAACTTTTTAAACTATGTTAAATCAGGTCATTATGAAGGCACGATTTTCCATCGCATTATCGACGGCTTTATGATTCAAGGCGGCGGTATGGACGCTGACATGAATGAAAAAGCGACCAATGCCCCTATCCAAAACGAAGCGGATAATGGTCTAAAGAATGACAAGGGCACTATCGCCATGGCGCGTACCCAAGACCCACATTCAGCGACCAGTCAGTTCTTTATCAACGTCAAAGACAACGACTTTTTAAACCACACTGGCAAAAATGCCCAAGGTTGGGGTTACACGGTCTTTGGTAAAGTGACCAGCGGTATGGATGTTATCGAAAAAATGCGTAGCGTGCCAACCGGACGTTACGGTATGCATGCCGACGTACCCAAAGAGCCAGTTATTATCCAATCAGCAAAGATTGTTGCTGAGTAAACGGTTTTTGCCTTTCATAACTGACTCATTAGCAATTGAGGTGAGATTAAGATAAATGCAAAGTTTTGACCATCTAATAACTACCCGTCCTCATGAGGTGCGACAACTATTGATTAGCGATTTGCATTTATCGCCAGATGAGCCTGCCCTAGTGCAGGCTTTTTTGCTATTGCTGGATGACGCGCTAGCACTGCCTAATCTTAAACGCTTGTTTATTTTGGGAGATTGGTTTGAGGTTTGGCTCGGTGATGATGCTTATTTAGCGCTCTCAGAGGATGCAAGACAAGCGCACTGGCTAACACCGCTGATCAGGCGCTTAAAGCAATTACGCATCAATGGCTGTGAGATCTTGGTGATGCACGGCAATCGTGATTTTTTATTAGATCAGCCTTTTTGCAACTTATTTGGCGGCGAGCTTATTTATGAGCCTTATACTTTGGCATTGGGAGCAAAAACTTACCGGCTAGAGCACGGTGATGCATTATGTACTGATGATAAAAAGTATCAGCTCTTTCGCAAAGTAATACGCAGCCGTTTCGCTAAGTGGTATTTGCTTAATAAATCTTTAGAAAAACGTCTCGGCATTGCTGAGGATATCCGTCAAAAAAGCAAGCAAAATAACACTATGAAAGCCGCTTATATCATGGATGTAAACGATGATGCGGTCAGAACTGTACTCCAAAATAACGATGCGCTATTACATGGGCATACCCATCGCCCCGCCGTTCATCAAATGGATAATAAAAAACGCTATGTACTCGGCGATTGGCGCTTAATCGATGAAGAAACACGCCAGCCAAAAGTCAGCGCAGTCATTGGCGCAGTGACTGAGAACGATGACGGTGCCGAGTTTAGCTTGGTGGATTTTAGGATTTTGGTGTAGGGTGCCTCTTACAACCCCATAAAAACTCAATAAAGAAAAAAGGTTTGTTAATTAAACAAACCTTTTTTTATACGAAAATATATTAAAACCTAATCTCTTGGCATCAACTTAAAAAAGTGCTGACGATAATGCTTCAGCTCACGGATAGAATCACGGATATCGTCCAATGCTAAATGACTGCCGCCTTTTTCAAAGTTCTTTAAGATATCAGGACGCCAGCGAAAACATAGCTCTTTAATCGATGACACATCTAAATTGCGATAGTGGAAAAACTTTTCCAGCTTCGGCATCTGTCTTGCCAAAAAGCGGCGGTCTTGGCAAATGGAATTACCGCACATAGGCGACTTGCCCTCATCGACCCATTTATTCAAGAACTTAATAGTCTCCGCTTCTGCTTGCGCCAAAGTCACCGTGCTACGGCGCACCCGATCAACCAATCCTGATTGTCCATGCTGCTTGGTATTCCATTCGTCCATCTTATTCAGGACTTGGTCGGATACCTTGATAGCAAATACCGGCCCTTCAGCCAAAACATTCAAGTCCTCATCGGTCACGACCGTCGCAATCTCAATAATTTCATCATTTAAAGTATCAAGCCCAGTCATCTCTAAGTCTATCCAAATCAGACCTTTTTTGCCTTGATTCTTGATTTTAACTTTATTAGGGTGGTCGTCAGTACTCATTAAATATCCTATGATCAATAATTTTTATCATTTCTTAGCGGTTAAAGCGTTACAAAACCGCTATTAGTATCATTCGCTTTAGGCTGTATGTTAGCAAACTTTCACGCTACACTTAGAGAAATTTTTTGATAGGCTCCACTTATGGCATTAATCCGGCAACGCAAACTGACCAAGCAGCAGATTCGTCGCATTGATAAGCAGCAATTAGAAAGTCAAGATAGCATTGATGATAGCTTGATGGACGGCGTAGTCATGGCGCACTATGGCAAGCAATTAGAGGTACAAGTGACCAGCTTGCCTGCTGTCATTCCTGAGCCTCCTGAAATTGGCCCTGATGATCCTGAACCTTTTTGGCAAGAATTGGCGCTTGGTGATATTTGGCGCTGCCATGCTCGTACCAATTTGCCGATGCTGGCCGCCGGCGATCAAGTACGCTGGAGCGCTGATTCCAATACTGGCTTTGGCCGTATTGAATCTGTCAAGCCGCGTACCTCTTTAGTCTCACGCCCTGATCGTTACCATAAGCTCAAGCCCGTTGCGGCTAACGTCGATATCTTGGCGATTGTATTTGCGCCGCTACCTGCCGCCGCGCCGTCGCTGATAGATCGTTATTTGGTGGTTTGTCATCATGCCGGCGTGCAGCCGTTATTGGTGCTTAATAAAGCCGATTTATTAGCAGAGGATGATGCTGATACCAAGCAGCTGCTAACCGAGTACGCTGCGCTAGGTTATGACAGCGTGCTCACCTCGGTTGATTGTCCCGAAAATATTGCCGATAGTAACGATCAACAAGGGCTCGATGATTTAAAACACCATATCGATAACAAATTAGTCATTTTTGCAGGTCAGTCAGGCGTTGGCAAAAGCAGCTTGGTCAATGCGCTATTGCCTGAGTCGGTACAAAGCGTCAATGTGATCTCAGAGAACTCCCAGCTTGGGCAGCATACCACCACTACTAGCCGCTTACTGCCTTTTAATCCTGACGACTTGACGGCGGGCGGGATTGTCGATACGCCCGGTATTCGTGAGTATGGTATTTGGCACCTGACGCCTGAGGATATTATCTCAGGCTTTATTGAGCTGGCGCCATTAGCTGGTTATTGTAAGTTTCGCGACTGCAAGCACACTCATAATAGTAAAGGCTGCGCTCTGTGGCAGGCGGTTGAGGAGGGCGAAGTACTCCAACGCCGTGTGGAGAACTTAGTTACTTTGCAGGCTGAAGCCGATACCAAACCTTATTAACCATCTCGTTATCGTACGTTTACTATAGCGAGGCTAATCGGTATAATAGCGCCTTGTTCATGTTTATTAAGCTGCTGTTTATAGCCTTTTATTTCTATAGCTTAATAGAACACTTATTTTTTGGAGGTATGGTTTGGATCGTGCACTTGAATTTATGGGTAACCACCCGTTTTTATTCGGTATTTTAGCCGTACTTATTATATTATTTTTCACTATTGAAAATAAGCGTAGCGGTAAAAAAATATCGCCCAACACCCTCGGTATGATGGTTAATTCCCAAAATGCGCAGCTGATTGATATTCGCCCCAAAAAGAAATTTGAGAGTGGCTATATTCAAGGCAGTCGTAATATTCCTTTTACTGAGCTTAAAGACCGCTTGGCAGAGATTCGCGCTATTGAGCAGCCGGTGATTGTTATCTGTGATATCGGTGTGCAAGCAGGCGCTGCGGTACAAATGCTTGGTAAGGACAATGTCTATCGCTTAGAAGGCGGCATTGGTGGTTGGCAAGGGGCTGGCATGCCTTTAGTAGGCATAAAAGATGCGCAAGCTAAAAAAGGTAAATCGAAACCTAAGCTAAGCAAATAACAGTATAGGATTTTTAGAAATTATTATAAAAGACATCATATTAAATGGTGTCTTTTTTATTTGCATGTTATCCAGCCAACACCGTGACCCTACAACTAAGGCCTATAACTAAGGGTTGTCTGAATCGGGATGATTTGGGTAGTTTGGTAAGCCCTCAGCTTACTCACTTGAATTCATAATCCCTATCCCCACTTTATAATTAGCATCACTTAATATGTGCTTAGCAAAATTTGCATTGCTAATATTGGCATTAATAATAAAATCGGCTTGCTATAGTCATATTTTTTATATTTATATCTAATTTATAACCTTCACATTTACCTAACAAGGATTCATTATGACCGTTCCTGTAAAAGTTTATACCACTCCTATCTGCCCCTACTGCACCAACGCTAAAAAAATACTAGAAAACAAAGGCGTTGAATACCAAGAAATCAGTATGTATGACATTAGTAGCGATGAGCGCCGTGCGTTGATGCAAAAGACCAATAACTATCGCACTGTGCCGCAGATTTTCATCGGTGAGATTTTCATTGGTGGTTTTGATGAGCTTAATCAGCTCAATCAGCAAGATAAGCTTGACCAGTTATTAGCCGGTTAAAGGACTATATTGCTTTACCACACTTCGCTATAATATTAGCCACCGCAAGATGTCGGTAGAGAGTATTATCATTAACTCCCAATTAAGCTTATACTCTGTATCATTATTTGATTCATTATTAGAGGAGCCATCATGGCTGAAGAACAAGTACAACCGCAGCTAGCATTAGAACGCATTTATGTTAAAGATATGTCACTTGAAGTCCCTGGTGCCGATGTATTCACCAAGGAGTGGAATCCTGAGCTCGATATCAACTTATCAAGCAATGCTGAAAAGTTGGATGATGACCATTATCAAGTGGTGCTCACTGTTAGTGTTACTGCAAAGAACGCTGAAGAAGCGGCCTTTATAGCCGAAGTGCATCAAGCAGGTATTTTCTTACTTAAGAATATTCCTGAAGATCAAATCGGACAAATCCTAGGCGCCTATTGCCCTAACGTTTTGTTCCCGTATGCACGTGAAGTCATTAGCGATATCGTGACTCGTGGTAGCTTCCCGCAGTTATTATTGGCTCCTGTGAACTTTGATCAAGCGTATGCCCAAAGCCAGCAACAAGCCCAAGTTGATGCTCAAGGTAACGCTTAATCTTTAAAATAAGCTTTCATCATGTGTTTTGATTTAATATCTATCAAACGCTGCATTAGAAATGCTATAGCTTAATGATTTAAAGACTCAAAAATCAAAAACCCTGCTAATTTATAAATTAGCAGGGTTTGTTTGTGTGGCAGTGCTCATGATATCGTTTATCATCGTCTAAAAGAGTATTAGCCTTTTAGAGTAGATAGGATCTGCTGCTTCACTTCGTCAATAGGTTGAGTGCCATCGAACTTATCATATTTAGGAGCATCGGCTTGCTCTTTAGCTTTATCTTGATAAAAACCAACCAAAGCCGAGGTTTGCTGATGATAAGTAGCTAAGCGATCACGAATGGTTGACTCTTTATCGTCTTCACGCTGGATAAGCGCTTCGCCAGTGACATCATCGATGCCTGCTTGTTTTGGCGGATTGTGGTCAATATGGTAAACCCGACCTGAGCCTGCATGCTGGCGACGACCTGAGAGACGTTTAACAATCTCGTCATCTGGCACACTAATTTCGATCACGTGATCGATTGCAACATTGGCTTCGGCAAGGGCTTGAGCCTGTGGAATGGTGCGCGGGAAGCCATCAAGGATGCAGCCATTGGCACAGTCAGGCTTGCTAATACGCTCTTTTACCAAGTCAATAATAAGGTCGTCAGAAACCAGACCACCTGCATTCATCACATCTTTAGCTTGTTTGCCAAGCTCACTACCCTCTTTAATCGCCGCTCTTAGCATATCACCGGTAGAGATTTGCGGGATATCAAACTCTTGTGAGATGAACTGTGCTTGAGTGCCTTTACCAGCGCCAGGTGGTCCTAGCAAAATAATACGCATCATAATACGTCTCTCCTGAATAAAAATGTTGAATTTTAGGGATTGGTCAAATGCTCGAAAGCAAAATCTACCTTACCTTGTGGATTTATAAAGCTCAAGTATTATTATTGTACCCAGCTTAACACCTATGGCACTTGACCTATCTATTAGGGTACTTGTTGATTGATCTCAACATTGACCTGATTTTGATCCGCTGCAATAACTACCGGGTTACCCGATAGGTCACCTGACTCTGCACCAGCAGTACCACTGTGACTAATACGAGCAACCACCGCCAGCTGTACTTTTTCACTACGTGCTGAGGCAATAGTACGTTCCGGCATCATGGCATCCAGATCACTTAAGCTGATACTAGCCTGACCTTGCTGAATCACCGTAATAGGTAGACGCTTTGCCGCATAAGGTGCGCCGCCATTGACATCACGAATCGCTATAAATAGGATATCATCAGCCTTTACTAACGGTAGCAGACTTGGATTGACCGTTACATTTACTTCAATACCTTGCGAGGCTTGCTGCTGTTGAATAACCACATTAGCGCTCAATTCATCTAGACTGGCTAAAGCCTGAGTATGATCGCCTGGTTTTGCAGCGATACTATCACGTAATCTTTTGATCCAGCTCTGAGCTTCATCGAAGTTACTGGCTCGTGCTTCACCCATTGCCATCAGCATCTGTGCGCCTTCATGCTCTGGATTTTTTGCCAGTACTTCTTTTAGTACACGGCGACTACTAGCATCTAGCTGACCTTGATTAGCAAAAAAGCTAATCTGCGCATAAGTAGTGGCAATCTCTTCATTATCGGGTGATAGACGGTAGGCGCGCGATAAAGCCTCTAGAGCGGCTTCATTCGCTTCTAAGGATAAAAACAGCTCAGATAAACGCATCCAACGATCCGCATCATGAGCATGATGATGAACGTTAGCTTGCATTTGAGTGATAAGCTCACGTCCTTCGTCTTCAATAGCCCAGGCAGGTGGCTGATCTATTTTTCCAGTTAACAGATCATCAGCAACTTGGCCTACTTTATCCTCTGCCGCCCAAAAATCAAAAGTAGGCGTGCGATCACCGATCAAGATATAGGCCAGCCCCGCTAGCAGCGGCACCCAAACCATAACCATCAAACGGCTTTTGGTATCCGGAGGTGTCATCGTGGCTACTTGGCGCTGTACATCTAGTAATTGGCGTTCCAGCTCAAGCTTTTGGTTTTGATAATGAGCGTCATCGATCGTGCCCTGGTCTTTATCGATTTGCAGCTCTGCTAGACGCTCACGAAACACCGCCACGTTGATATCTAATAATTGATCGTCAACGGGCTGAGCGTTACGTTTTGACGACTTTAACCACGGCATAATAGCGATAACCGCTAATATTAAAGCAATAAATAAGCTTAGGGCAACAAATAAGCCAAAAGTGGAAAATATGGTCATTTTTTGTCCTCTGTGCTGGTGATGTCATGATTGCTACTATCACCTTCCGTACGTGATAACAGACGATCTAATTCCGCTTGCTCTTCGGTGCTAAGCGCTGTCGTAGTACGCTCTACCGTAGTAGCGCCCTTACCACTGGCAACCACTTGACGGCGTTTACTTTGCCAAAACCAGCCGACGATAAGCGCAATTAATAATAACGGTGGAAAAAACCATAAAATCCAGGTTGAAGGGCGTACAGGCGGCTTATAACTGATAAAGTCGCCATAACGCTCTTGCATGTAATCACGAATCTCAGCATCGCTACGGCCATCTTTGACCATGTCATAAGTCTTTTGCTTCAAGTCTTGCGCAATAGGCGCATCTGATGCCGCAAGGTTTTGGTTTTGACATTTGGGACAGCGCAGCTCCTCAATAAGCCCTCGATACTGGGCTTCTTGTCGTGGCGAATCAAAATCATAAACATCAATAGCAGCGTAGCCAGTCATAGTGAGCATACACGCCAGCATCAAAGCCACCAGCTTAAAGAGTAGCGGCGCTTTTTGCTGCAATAGTATTTGGGTAGCTTTCATTGTCAAGCCTCCTCAAGTTGAAGCGGATTCTCTAAAAAGCTCATATTACCTCTCCCCCGCTGCAGGTACTGAATCTAAATGATCAGTAGTGATTTCAGCCGCTATTTTGGTTTTTTTGAGACGATAACGCTTATCGAGCATACTGAGTAGAGCACCCAAAGTCATAATGATCGAACCTAACCATATCCAACGAATCAAGGGCTTCACATAAATGCGTAGTGCCCACTGATTACTATCTTCAGCGATAGGCTCTCCCAAAGCCACATAGACATCACGTAGTAGACTCTCATCAATTGACGCTTCGGTCATCGGCATCATACTAACCACATAAGTACGTTTCTGCGGATAAAGGGTAGCTACGGCGCGGCCGTCTTTGGTAACATCAACCTGAGCTTGAGTAGCATCGTAGTTACTGCCTTTGACTTCGGTAAATTCCACCACCTTAAAGTCATAGCCTTGTACGTGCACCGTATCGCCAGGTCCCATCGCCACATCGCGCTCGATATCTAAACTGGTGACAAACGCCACCCCAATACAGGCGACAATCACCCCTATATGGGCGGTTTGCTGACCCCAATAACTGAGACGCAGCTGACCCAAGCCTTTAAAGAAATTAGGGGCGTTCTTAGTTTTGTCTCTAAAATCAACGATCATCCATAGCAGCACCCAAAAGCTTACTGCTAAAGTCATACCAATATTGAACATGGCAGACGGACTGGTAAAGTAAGCGATAATAGCGGCCAATACGATACTACTAGCGGCGATCGCCACACTAATACCTAATAATGGACGTTTATCTTGCTTCCAGCGAATATTAGAGCCCATCCCCATAGCGATTAATAATAGCCAAGTTAAAGGCACAAACAGCGCATTAAAGTATGGAGGGCCTACAGATACCTGACCAAGACTAAAGGCATCAGCGATGATAGGGTAAAGGGTACCGAGCAACACCACTAGCGTTGCGATCAAAATAATAGCGTTATTAATCACTAAAAATGATTCACGTGACACCAGCTGATATTGGCTCTCAACCGTCAAGCGCCAACCACGCACAGCGAACATCAGCAAACCACTACCGACGATAACACCAAGAATAATTAAGATAACCAGACCACGAGTGGGATCAGCTGCGAACGAGTGCACAGAGGTAATGACCCCAGAGCGTACTAGGAAAGTACCGAGCAGGCTGAGTGCAAAAGCGAAAATCGCCAGCATAATCGTCCAAGCTTTAAATACCCCACGCTTTTCGGTCACTGCCAAAGAGTGGATCAAAGCGGTACCAGCAAGCCATGGCATTAATGAAGCATTCTCTACTGGATCCCAGAACCACCAACCACCCCAGCCAAGCTCATAATAAGCCCACCATGAGCCCAGAGCGATACCGATGGTCAAAAACCCCCAAGCCGCTAATGCCCAAGGACGCGACCAACGTGTCCAAACTGCGTCCAAACGCCCTGCCCATAATGCCGCCATACAAAACGCAAACGGCACCACCATACCTACATAACCCATATACAGCATCGGTGGATGGAAAATTAATCCCGGATCCTGCAATAACGGGTTTAAGTCAGCGCCATCGACCAATAAATTAGGTAGAGTGCGCTCAAAGGGAGAGGAGGTAAAGATTAACATCGCTAGCATCATCAACTGCACACCAGCTAAAATAACCAATACCCGTGACCGCATCGACAGCGGTAAACCGCGACTAAAGTAGGAAACCAAGGCACACCAAGTGGCCATAATAGTAAGCCATAATAATAGCGAACCTTCGTGACCACCCCATGTGGCTGATAGCTTATAGTACCAAGGTAATAAGCTGTTAGAGTGCTGAGCGACATAGGAAAGGCTAAAGTCGTTATAGTAAAAGCCTGCCATCAAAGCGCAAAAGGAGAACATCATAGCCACAAATTGTGCCCAAGCTAAGCTTGGTGCCAAGCGCTGCAATGATATTTGGCCATGCATGATTCCAACGGTAGGTAATACAACTTGCAAAATCGCCAGCACAAAAGCGGCCAGCAAGGCAAAATAACCCAATTCTGTGATTAACATACGGTCTAACCTTGTTTACCTTAATACGGTCATAAGTTACGGTGACAGATCGGACTTGTCAGTCTCTACAAGCATCCATTATCTGCGTGGCTATACTACTTATACTTAATTATGAATACTGACTTACTTATCTTTACTTAGTTATATTTGTTAGCAGTTGCCATTCTATTTTGGTTTAGTATTTATAAATTGGTTTCTGATAGCTTTACATTAACTTACTATATTTACATTAGCGTACATTAACTTTTACTTATCACGCAGATGTATCTACCCTGTAGCAGCTATGTAGTAAGCCTTTAATACTCAGTTTATACTCTCAGTGCGGCTTTATTGTACTGCTGGAAAAAACACCAAAACCAGATGCAACCACCCGGCCAAAAACCCAGTCAAGCCGCCCAGTACAATCAGGGTCATTTCATCTTCACGAAACGCAGGGCGCAGTAAGTTCTGAAACTCATCAGGTGATAATGCGCGAATACGATCTCGAAACAGCCCGAATATTTTACTAGCTCGGCTCTCATTGAGCTCCGGATCGCGCAGAGGCACCATAGTCGCAGAGATGGATTTATCAATAATAGTGTTCTTTAGCTGGCCGTACTCACGGCGGCCAAGCCCCATCCGCAGGGTGGTACTAACGATGGGCGACTCCAGTACTTTGTAAAGGTGCGATTTCATCAATTCACGAGTTTGTGCCGCGCGAGCGCCATACATCATCTCATTCATGATATTTTCAAGCGTCACTAAGTCATTGACCACAATCTCGGCAAACACCTCTGAGACTTCTTCTTGGCGTTTCATAAAACCGCCTTGAAAGCGAAACTGGGCGATATGAGGAAACTGTAGTTTAATAAAAGGAAAACCACTACGGCGGGTAAAAAACTGCAAATAAGAGATAAAGCGCGGCTCTACAGGATTAAACACCATCCAAATCGCAATCCAGTTGGTCAAAAAGCCCCAAATGGCAGCGAAGAACGGTACGGTCCAATGCTGCGGCACTACCAAGAAAATAAACATCTGGATAATACCAAACACCAAGCCAATCAGCGCACTGATGTGCCAAATAAAGTCAATTTCTTTCTGCCCTACTTTTAGGAACATATTGACCATCAACTTGCGATCACTTTCCATCTTATTGACAATCATCTGGCGCATATCAACCAAGTCTTCGACATTATAGGTCAAATCGACCACCAAAGACTGCATAATCTCCGGCAACTCTTGATGAGCTTGAGCATAGATACGGCGCTTCACGGCGTAAGGAAGACTGCCCCACAAAGCTCCAGAGTGTTCCAACATGATCTCATCAATGAGCGATTCTAAATTTTCATCGACCGTATCGGTGATAAAAACCGCCATTTCTTCAGGCTCCATAGCTTGAAAAAACTCGTCGAGTGAGCCCAGCTTGGATAGCGTTTGATCGACAATAACCCCAGATATTTTGCCCGCTTTACGGGGGACGATGCCTTGCCAGCCGATGCCAGGTAAGCCAAAAAAAGGAAAGTTAGGAATGCGAATCCCCCAAAACTTAATGGGGTGAAATAGCATCTTTAGCGCCATCCATACGTGCGCCCAAGTAACAAATGCAGTCACTGGCGGAATGGTCAGCATAGCAAAGAATTCTGGATGCTCGGCGAGCGTCTGCCATATAGTTGCGAACATGACTGTTGGTGCCCCTAACTTGGCCATTATTATTGACCGATTATCGTTACTTTGGCGATGTTTTCACTCTATCAGTAATAAACCAGCGTACTTATCATAAGCACTTGACAAAGATGACTTATTATTAGAAATATAGGCTAAAATAAATCGAGTGATTTTAGCATACTTGTCATTATTTAGCACTTCTTGAGCCGCTACAACTTATGACTATTAGTAGCATACTTTGCTAGCGGTTAATTGAAGGCCGTATTTTGGGCTATGAGATCGCTCATTATCAGCTTCCGTTATCAGCTCTCGGCTGCCCAGTGATACTCGTTGAGTTCCGCTTCAAGTCCCAAGCCAAATTCCATGCCCAGCTCGATTTAAGTTCTATACTCAGTTATAGGCCTAGTTCTATACAGGCTCTAGACTATTCTGCTATAATTTATAGTTATCAATCTACACCCCTTATAAACTCTATCTTACCTACTGCTACTGTTTCTGCTTTTATCCTGTTTTTATCGTTTCTGTTTTTATCGTTTCTGTTTTTATTGTTCCTGTTTTTATTGTTCCTATCTATTATTATGCCATTACCATTATGAATACTGAATTTACATGAATAAGCCTTTAGCCTCAGAAACTGAACATATCAATCGCATCTTTATTCAGCGAGTGCTTGTTTTAGGCGTTATCATATTTTTGGGTCTAACCGTTCTGTTGCTGCGTTATGGTTATTTGCAGCTCTATGAACATGAAAAATATCAAACTCAGGCCGAAAACAACCGTATAAAACTGATCTCAGCGCCTCCAAGCCGAGGCTATATTTATGATCGCAACGGTATTTTATTGGCAGATAATAAGCCGGTTTTTACGGCGATGCTCAGCCCAAATGAGGCCAAAGATCCTGAGCGTACTTTAGCTTTACTGGCGCCTATCTTTGATTTAACTGAGACTGATATCACCGATATATTGGCTCGTTTGAGCAAAAGTAAAAACGATGCTGTGACTATTAAAATAGATCTAACCGAAGCCCAGCTGGCGCAGTTTAGCGAGCGTAAACCCTTCTTTCGCGGGGTAACTATCCAGAGCAAACTGACCCGTTCGTATCCTTATGATGAGCTATTTGCCCATGTCATTGGCTATGTGGGCCGTATCAATGATAAAGAGACCAAGCAAATCAATAAGGATCGCTACGCTGGCACCGACCTTATCGGGAAAATCGGTATCGAAAAGCATTATGAAGATATCCTACTAGGGCAACCAGGCTATCAATCGGTTGAAACTGATGCTCATGGCAATATTCTGCGCCAATTAGATACCCAGCCGCCCACCGCTGGTAACGATATTACTTTAAGCTTAGATTATGGACTGCAAACCGTTGCTCAGCAGCAACTGGACGGTCGGCGCGGTGCTATTGTCGCCATTGATCCGAGAAATGGTGATGTACTGGCCTTTGTTAGTAATCCAAGCTACGACCCTAACCCCTTTATCTCCGGTATTTCCTTTAAGGATTATGGGGCGCTGCGCGAAGATCCTGATGAGCCGCTTTATAACCGAGCGCTGCAAGGGACCTATCCACCCGGCTCTACTATCAAGCCTTTTGAGGGTTTAGGCGGTATTCATTATGGACTGCGCAACTGGGATACCACTATTTATGACCCCGGCTATTTTAGTTTGCCGGGTGATAGCCATCGCTTTCGTGACTGGAAGCGTGGCGGTCATGGTACGGTAGATCTAAAAAAGTCTATCGTGATGTCGGTCGATACTTATTATTATAAACTGGCTTATGAGATGGGGATTCAGCGTTTACATGATTGGATGGTGCGCTTCGGTTTTGGTGAAGAAACCGGTATCGACTTGCCGCATGAAAAGGCGGGTATTATGCCGTCACCGCAGTGGAAAAAAGACACTTATAATAAAGACTGGTTACCCGGTGAGACTATATCCGTGAGTATCGGTCAGGGTTATTTTTTGGCAACCCCGCTACAAGTGGCTAATGCTACCGCTATGACCGCCAATAAAGGCCATCATATTACCCCGCATTTATTAAAACGTAGTGAAGGTGCGGCTCAGGTTGAGGTAATCGAAAAACCTGATGGCAAAATCGATTATAACGGTCAGGATAGCGACTGGGTACGTATGCAGGATGCCATGGAAGATACGGTTAAGAGAGGCACGGCGCGCGGTATTTATACCGATCGCTACCGTATCGCTGGCAAAACCGGTACCGCCCAAGTAAAATCTATTGCCCAAGGTAAGAGCTATGATAAGTCTGCCCTCGATAAACGCCACTGGGATCATGCTTGGTTCAACGGCTTTGCACCGGTTGAAAATCCAGAGATTGCGCTAGCGGTCTTGGTCGAAAATGGCGGCGGTGGTAGTGCGGTGGCCGCCCCTATTGGACGGGCGCTCTTTGACTATTGGGTGCTGCAACGTAACCAAAACCCTATCTTGCCCCCTAATGCGGACCAACTAAAAGTTATCAAACGGCAAAAAGCCTTAGAAAAAGCCAAACGTGATGCTATCCGTGATCAACAAGCAGCGCTTAAAGAGCAAGCACAGTCAACGACAGCGCCAAGCCATGAATAAAATCAATAAATAAAACCAATGAATAAAATCGTAAATATAATATTAAAACCGCAGTAACAGAGCAGTCATTATGGCCAAAAGATCCCCAGCACGGCAACGTAAGCCAAAAGCAGCCGCTAAAAATAAAAACTCAGCGGTCGGCAATGTACGCATTATAGGTGGTCAATTTAAACGGCGAGTGGTGTCCTTTATTGACGCTGAAGGCCTACGCCCTACCCCGGATCGTTTGCGTGAAACCTTATTTAACTGGTTATTAAATGACTTGCACGGCGCACGAGTGCTAGATAGCTGTGCAGGTAGCGGCGTCTTAGGATTTGAGGCTTTATCACGCGGGGCGGCGCACTGTACCTTTATTGAAGCCAATCAAGCGCAGAGCCAAATGCTCCGTAAAAGCGCTGAGCAACTGTCCCTCGATAGTGCTAGTTATCAGGTGTTATATGGCCCAGCGGAGCAAGTGCTCGATCAATTAAATCCGTTCAATCAAAGCTCAGAGCATGAAATAAGTAGTGTTAATAACTCTACTGGCAACCCGACCTTTGATATCGTCTTTATTGACCCGCCTTATGCAGCTGATTTATGGCAGCCTATTTTGACTGCGCTGCTAAGGGCTGAATTGATTGATAACACTACGCTGATTTATATTGAAGCTGATAAGGATTTGACTGAGCATTTACAGCAGTGGGTCGTCTCTATGGAAACCGTTTTGACAGTGCAAAAGCCAAATGGCTTTGAGTGCATAAAACAGACTAAAGTAGGTCAAGTGGTCGCTGGACTTTATCAACTGAGCCCTTAATTTTTAATTACACTCTTTATCATAACAGTCTTGGTCATAATAGTCTTGGTCCTAGCAAAACTAGTCTTAACCCTCATCGCCATAAGTATTTCATCTTAATAATTTTTGCTTTAAGCTTTTTTATTAACCTAGCGGGCGAGTCGCTATGATATAATAGCCGTCAATTTACAAATTTTGACTAAAAACTGCCAAATGTAGCTGTTTAATACTCGGCAGGCTAAAATAAACCACAATGCAGCTTGCATGCTTAGACGCTACTGCTTATAATGTGCAGTCTGTTTTTTGAGAGCCCCGTTCCCAGACAAACTCTCAACGAATTTTAATTTTAAGGTTTTATCATGAAAACACTTAGTGCAAAACCAGCTGAAGTGACCCATGACTGGTACGTTGTCGATGCTGACGGCAAAACCCTTGGTCGCCTAGCTAGCCAAATCGCTCATCGCCTACGCGGTAAGCATAAGGCTTCTTTTACTCCGCACGTTGACACTGGTGACTATATTGTGGTCATCAATGCCGAAAAGATTGCTGTTACTGGTAAAAAAGCTCAAGATAAGAAATATTATCGTCACAGCGGCTACCCAGGCGGTATCAAAGAAACCAACTTCACCAAGCTGATTGCACATAAGCCTGAAGATGTTCTACACAAAGCAGTTAAGGGCATGCTTCCAAAAGGTCCTCTTGGCTATGCGATGATCAAGAAGCTGAAACTTTATGCGGGTACTGAGCATCCACATGAAGCCCAGCAACCTAAAGAACTAGACATCTAAGGATATACTTATGGAACGCAATTACGGAACTGGTCGCCGCAAGACTTCTACCGCTCGTGTCTTTTTATCAAAAGGTACTGGTAGCATCGTTGTTAACGGTAAGCCACTTGATGAATATTTTAGCCGTGAAACTTCACGCATGGTTGTTCGTCAGCCATTAGAACTATTAGACTCTACTAACGACTATGACTTATACGTTACTGTCGCTGGTGGTGGTATTAGTGGTCAAGCTGGTGCCATTCGTCATGGCATCACTCGCGCTCTTATCGAAGCTGACGAGACTCTAAAGCCTGCTCTAAAAGCAGCTGGCTTTGTAACTCGTGATCCACGTAAAGTTGAACGTAAGAAAGTGGGTCTACGTAAAGCACGTAAACGTCCACAATTCTCCAAACGTTAATCAAAGCTATTTTTTATCTATTTACCGCTATTACTTTGGTATCAAAGCTAGCGGAGTAGATAAAGTAATAGATTTGCAGAACCTTATAAGTTGGTCACAGCTTATAAGGTTTTTTTGTGGCTGATGGTTGGTTAATAATTGCTCGTACAGATATATTTACCGTTGCCTAGCGTGCGTTTTACGCAGCAAAACTTCATCAAAACAGCTTTAAATTCACCTTGTAAAGCCAGCCCAGCTACCCCATCATAATAGCAACTTTTATTATCAGCTCCCTTATTATGAAAGCGCCCGAATTATTTGATCCCAAAAAATCCAAACAGGATTCGCCAGAACAGTCGTCACCGCAGGGCAAGCCTATTAAATCCCCTGCCATTGCTGCTGGCACCCCGACCATCAAGCAAACCCAAAAGCGGACCGCTGAAGCGCCTAAAAAACCCTTTCAGTGGCAGTTTTTGTTGCCTAAATATTGGGGGTTTTGGCTACTCTTTGCTATTATCATGCCGCTGATTTATTTGCCTTTGCGTTGGCAGTTTTGGCTAGGGCGTAAGCTCGGTATATTAATTTACAAGCTAGCAGGCTCGCGGCGCCGTGATACTTTAATTAACTTAGGCTTGGCCTTTCCTGAAAAGCCAGCAGCTGAACGCGAGCTGATGGCCAAACAAGTCTTTGTCAATCAAGGTATCGGCGTATTTGAAACTCTATGCGCTTGGTTTCGTCCCAACGTATTTACCCGCACGGTTTCTATATCGGGACTACAACACTTAGTAAATGCTCAAAATGAAGGCCGCGCTGTTATTTTATTGGGAGCCCATTACACCATGTTAGATTTGGGAGGCCTGCTTTGTACTCAGTTTTTCGCTACTGACTGTATGTATCGACCCCAGAATAATGCGCTCCTTGACTGGTTTATCTATAATGGCCGTACCACTATCTTTGGTAAGCAAATCTCCAGCCGGGATATGCGCAGTTTGGTCAACTCTATCAAATCAGGCCATGTTATTTGGTACTCCCCTGATCAGGACTATGGACTGAAGCAAGGGGTAATGGCGCCCTTCTTTGGGGTTCCGGCGGCTACAATTACTACGCCGCGGCGCTTGGCAAAAATGGGCAGCAAACAGCATCCTCCAGCCGTAATGGCGTTACATACCTATCGGCAAACCCCCGATAGCCTGCCCAGCGGTAAACGTCCACATTATCATTTGACCATTACGCCGGCGCTGGTTAATTATCCCTCGCAGGATGAGGTCGCTGATGCTACTCGGGTTAATGAGATTCTAGAAGGGCTGATTCGTATTGATCCTACTCAGTGGATGTGGTTTCATAAACGCTTTAAAAATGGCCCTGAGGGACGTACTGATATTTATAAGTGATATGCCTAGCGCTAGATTTGTTATAATTTATCCTTCGTATTCGGTAAGTCGCCCTTTTTAACCTTTTATAGCCTTAACTTTTAGCTTCTACAATAAATAATGGATTTTTCATGAGTAATAATAATGCCGCCGTGCCTGCAAATGCCGCTCCTAGTTCAGAAAGCAAACGTATTTTAACCGGCATCAAGCCTACCGGTATTCCGCATCTAGGTAATTATGTCGGTGCCATTCGCCCAGCGATTCAGTCTATCCAAAATAGCGATCATGAGGCGTTTTTCTTTTTGGCAGACTATCACGGCATTATTGGCTGCTATGACCCGGCTGTTATTCATGAATCTACCAAAGCCATCGCCGCCACTTGGATCGCCTGTGGCCTTGACCCTGAGCGGGTGACTTTTTATCGTCAATCTGACATCGCTGAGATACCAGAGCTCGCTTGGATCTTAAACTGCTCCTGTGCTAAAGGGCTGATGAACCGTGCCCACGCCTATAAAGCAGCCGTTGACATCAATATGGAAAAGGACGACGTCGATCCTGATCAGGGCGTCACTATGGGACTGTTTGGCTATCCGGTGCTAATGGCAGCTGATATTTTGATGTTCAATGCCACTCATGTTCCTGTGGGCCGTGATCAAGTTCAGCATATCGAGATGGCACGAGATATCGCCGGTACTTTCAACCATAGATATAAGTCGCTATTTACCCTACCAAGTGCGGTTGTCGATGATGATATTCCGCTACTAACAGGGCTTGATGGGCGCAAAATGAGTAAAAGCTATGCTAATACTATCCCGCTGTTTGGTGAGATCAATCCGCAAGTAAGCTCTGAGAAGCAGATGCATAAAGCCATCATGAAAATCGTCACCAACTCGCAGTTGCCAGATGAGCCCAAAGATCCTGATGATTCGGCGCTGTTTGAGATTTATAAAGCTTTTGCCACGCCAGCAGAGATTGCCGATATGCGTGCCCAGTACGCCGCAGGTATCGGCTGGGGTGATGCCAAGCAAGTGTTATTTGACAAAATTAATAGCGAGATTGCGCCCTTCCGTGAGCGTTATCAACAGCTGATGGACAATCCCAAAGAGTTAGAAGAGATACTGCAAATGGGTGCGGATAAAGCCCGCCGTCATAGCCGTAAGCAATTGGATAAGACTCGCCGTGCTATTGGGATTCGCCCGCTTGCTAAGCTTAAATAGCTAATGCAGATCAGTCCGAGCTATCCTGCTAACAATGCTGCCATTAATCATGAGCCTGATAGCATTGATAGCATTCGTATCTACCAAACGCCCGTGCAGCAGTTGCCAGAGGATTTATACATACCCCCTGGCGCTTTTGCTATTTGGCTAGAGCAATTTGCCGGGCCGCTGGACTTTTTATTGTATTTGGTCAAAAAGAACAACGTTGATCTGACTCAAATGCCCATTCTGCCGATCACTGAGCAGTACTTAGCTTATATCGAAGGCTTAAGTCATGAGCATTTTGAGTTGGCGGGCGATTATCTACTGATGGCCTCGACCTTGATTGCTATCAAAACCGAGCTGCTATTACCCAAACCGCAAGCACCGCATGATGAGCGTGATCCAAAAGCTGAACTGATTGAGCGTTTAGAGGCCTATGCGCAGATTAAGTCAGCCAGCCAGCGCTTAGACAGTCTAGTGCGCCTTGAGCGTGACGTATTCTTATCGCTAGTCAGCATCCCCGACCAAAGCATCATGAATGCTGAGCTGCCAAGCTATTCGCCCAACTTACTGATAGACAGCCTTTTTAAAATGCAATTACAGCCCGATTACCAGATGCACACGATCAAGGTTGATGCTATCCCTCTATCTGATCGTATCGCTAGTATCAGCCGTCAATTGAGTAGTAACGGTTCGCTACCTTTCTTTGCATTACTAGATAAATCGCAAGGCAAAATCGGTGTGGTAGTTAGCTTTGTGGCGGTGTTAGAGCTTATGAAACGGCAATTGGTTGGAGTGATGGAAAGTGCTACCCATGAAGATAGTAACCAGCTACAGTTAGAGTGGTTGGTGTAGTATGCTGTGCTACCCTACAACATTTGCAATGTATACAAAATATTTTGCTTAAATTAACTTATTGTAGGGTGCGCCCGGCGCACCACTTAAGAGTTGGATTTTGAATACAAAAGCGTTATTTGAAAAACAAATGAACATAAAACTATGTTTATAGAAAGAAATATTTTTCATATTTATGCGTTGGTGCGTGGAACGCACCCTACAAAAACCGAAAACCACAAGCAAATTAGTGAGTCAAAGCTAGAGTGGTTGGTGTAATGATAAAGAGCAAACCCAGCATGGCAAACAACAATGATATCCATAATGCCGAAGCGCATAGCCGACATATTGAAGTACTATTGCACGCCTCTGAAACTCCGCTCACAGCCAATGCGATAAAAAAGCATTTATCGCTATCGACAGCAGAGTTAGAGCAGTCGTTGGTACTGTTACAGCAGCGCCTAAGTGATGGCGTACTTAGTCTAAATGAAACCGCTAGTGGCTATCGCTTGCAAATAGCTGATAGTTATAGCGCCCTGATTCAGCGGGTGTTTCCGCAGCGCCAACAGCGTCTAAGTCAGGCGTTGCTAGAGACCCTAAGCGTAATAGCTTATAAGCAGCCGGTTACTCGTAGCGATATTGAATACGTGCGCGGGGTGACTTTATCGAGTAATATATTACGGCAACTGTTTGATAAAGGCTGGATTAAAGAGGAAGGTTACAAAGATACTTTAGGGCGTCCAGCGTTGCTACATACGACGCCGCAGTTTTTAGATGCTTTTGGACTAAGTCATTTGGATGAGTTGCCGCCGATGCCGGATTTGGCAGCGATAAAGAGTACAGAACATTGAAAACAACCTAAAGTTTTACTTGTTATATAGGTTTAATAAAGGCTCTGCTAGAATCTCGTTAACTACGAGCAAAGATCCCGATTTACTTAGATGACCATAATCAACCTGTAGCAACTCTCCATCATCAGCAAGCACTTTGCAATAGTATACCTCTTCATCTTTATGCTCTTCACACAGCTGGTCAATTAATGATATGTATTTATAGCCGTTTTCATTGCGGCTCTTCATTATCTGATCGGTAGCTATCATATCTAAATCTAAGCCATTATCAGCTATCATTTGTGGTTTACTCTTCCAGTTTTTAGGTTTGATCATAATGTCTGGTAGAGAGGGCTGCCACTGAGACACAGGTCCAACCACTATTATTTTTGTGTCAGCTATTGATGCTACTTTAGCACTTATTTGTTGCCAGTCTTGCTCTTCATGACTGTTGGCTTGCGCAATAACTACTAAAGTAGGATTAAGCTTTTTAATACTTTGTAGAGCTAACTTATTAGAAGAGTCACAAGCTTTTTTGCCTAATCCTGTCTGCTTATCAGTCTCACTTAGCGAGACTATACAGCCTGCTGAAGTCTTTTGATAAAAAGGTATGTTTTGCGCTTCTGCAAGCTCTCTTAAACCAAAAGATAGCGCTTCAGCATGAGAATCACCCCAAAGAAATATACCGCCATGACCTTTTTTAGTGATACAACTAGGATCTATATCAGTAGTTCCTGTTTCTTCTAAAGCAGAATAGGAATTACACTTTAGCCAATAGGTTTCATCTAAGTTTTGGTGCTGAGTGGTATAGTAATCCAAAAATTTTGCTTGTTCTGAGTTAGCTCCAGCGCGCCTATCTATATCGGCACCCTCAGATTTATAAATCAATGTTCCTAATGCAAAAGTAGCCAACAATATATAAAGTGGCTTGACTCGCCATAAATTCTTCCACTGACTATATGAAGCTAACTTGGCTCTCTCGACGTACTTATAACTGAGATAGCCTAAAAAAATAGATAGTCCCATTCCAAGATAGATATAAAACGAATCTAACGAGGCCCTATAAATAAAAACTACAATAGGCCAATGCCAAAGATAAATGGAATAAGACCAAGCACCTATTTTTTGGAAAACAAAGTTGCCAGTAAGCAAACTGTCGTTGCGCTGTGCTTGAATGATAAAGAACGAACCTAGTACTGGAAATAGCGCCAGATAACCTGGCCAAGCATTTTCTGCTGATATCCAAAAACAAGAGCCAATGATCAGAGCTAAACCTAGTAATTCTAGCCCTTTCTTTCGTGGTTCTGATAGTTTAAATGGATATAGATAAGCTACCCCGCCTATCATCATCTCCCAAGCTCTAGCAGGTAATAAGTAATAAGCAGCGTTTGGAGTAGAGTAACTCACAAATACGCAATAGATAAAACCGACAATCGTCCCAAATACCAGTAATAGCTTCATAGTATTGAGTGATACCAGTTTGCGCAAACCCAATAGTATCAATGGATAGATGATATAAAACTGCCATTCAACCGATAATGACCAGCTATGTAGTAACCATTTTTCATGAGAGGCCGCTTCAAAATAGCCTGCTTCTTTTAGGTAAGTGTGGTTGGATACAAAACCAATAGTACGAGCAGCGTGTTTACCTAAGGCTTTATATTCTAATGGGGTCAAATAAAACCAACCAAATACCAATAGCACCACACAAAGTAGCGCTAATGCGGGAATGATTCTATTGCCTCGAGCGATATAGAACTTTGCAATAGAGAAGTCTTGCTGTTCGATACCTCTAAAGATAATGCTAGTCATCAAAAAACCGGAGATGACGAAAAAGACATCAACACCAGCAAAACCACCCGGCATCCAAGCGGCATTGAAGTGAAACAGGACTACCGCAATAACGGCAAAGGCTCTTAAGCCATTGATATCTTTTCTGAATTTCATAAGTTTAAAGGCCTACTAAAGTCTTCTTTTCTATAAAATAGTACTGAGTAGGCAATTTCCCCAACCATAAAACACTAATCAAATAAAGTTAAGCCGCCTAAGTTGATCTTTTATGGTGTGAAGCCGCCATTGCCCATACTTGGGACGGTTTAGTTTTTACTTTTAGGGATGATTATCCTAACGTCTGGGAGAGAAGGTTACCACTGAGAAACTGGTCTTCTAGTATAATAATTTTGTCATTTAGAAATCATAGTATCTTCTAACCAACCCTCTAGCCTCAAACTTCCTACAATAGACAAATGGTCATTATCAAAGTAATATGAACTTTCTATATCTCCAACTGGACAGTTGTCTTTATTACACATAGCAGCTGTAGGGTCTATAACATTAATATTCGCATAAAGATCTGCTTCTTCATTGATTATATCATTGGTCTTTTTCTGAAAATTATTATGTTTTTCTGTAGAAATAGAGTTTCTATTTAGCTCTTCAATGTTAGTTGCCTTATTTTCTGACGAATTAAAAAGTATTTTATCAGGCTTATTCTCTTGTAAAGGTACTTGAAGCATAACGTATATATCAGAATCGCTTTTTGCGTACTCTGCAAAAGTCTCTTTAACACTTGACTTGAATACTTCGATTGAATTTTCCTGACTTACACTTTGATTGGCATCATTATAAATAAACTGAATGTCAGGATTCTCGTAGTTGCCTTCTGTATAGTATGTCCATCTTGCAGATAAGAGTACATAGTCGTAGACGCCACTCAAAATATTTTCTTTTATTTTATTATTTAACTCATAGCACGACTTTTCTTCTTGGTCATCCCGTTTCACATAAGTATCTACAAGAGGGGGACACCCACTATATCCGGTGTATGTAAGCTGTAATTTATTATTTTTAGCTAAATTCTCAATTGCGGGTAATAGTGAATAGGAATGGCTGTCTCCAAAAGCTAAAAGCTTCTCTTTACCTTCCGTTACTGTGCAAAACTCACTCTCTATAAGATGTTGGTATGGTTTGTCAAAGCACTCATAATTCCCTCTTTCCATACTATCAACAAATGCTATTTGTTGAGGTGACATACGATAGCTTCTGACTGTCTCATCCTCTATAACTAAGGTAGCTGCTAAAATACCAACAATACCCGCTATATATATTGGCTTACTCTTTAAGTAACTTAAAAGAGTAGGAAAGCTTCTTTGAAACTTAATTTTTTCAATATATTTGTAACTTAAGAAGCCAAGCAGTACTGAAAGCGCCATACCTATATAAATATAGTAAGTAGGTAGTGAGAACAAGTAAATGGCAACGACCAAAGGCCAATGCCATAGGTAGATTGAGTAAGACCAAGAGCCTAGCTTTTGAGAGACAACATTACCAGTAACTATACTGTCGTCACGTTGCGCTTGTAAAATTAAAAACGAGCCTACAACAGGAAATATAGCTAAATACCCAGGCCAAGGATTTTCTGCTGATATTAGAAAGTAAGAGCCAATAACTAAAATCAAACCTGTCCATTCTATAATTCGCTTTTTATTCTCTTGTACTTTAAAAGGATAAAGGTAGGCGATACCACCTATCATCATCTCCCAAGCTCTCATTGGAAAAAGATAGTAGGATGCACTTGGCCATTTGTAAGTAGCAATAGCAGAGAAGATGAAGCCACCTACGGTGCCTACTATAATTAATAACTTTAAAGCCTTTATAGATAAGAACCTACGTAACGCTAAGAGTATTAATGGATATATAATATAAAATTGCCATTCAACCGATAGCGACCAAGTATGTAATAGCCATTTCTCATGAGAAGCGGCATCAAAATAACCCGCTTCTGACCAATAGACAAAATTAGACAAAAACCCTACGCTACTAGCGGCATGTTTACCTAATGATCTGTATTCTAAGGGTGTGAGGTAAAACCAGCCAAATACTAATAATACTAAGCAAAGTAGCGCTAAAGCAGGAATGATCCTATTAGCACGAGCAACATAAAAATTAAGAACTGAAAAATTATCTTGTTCGATACCTCTAAAAATAATACCTGTCATTAGAAAACCAGAGATGACGAAAAACACATCAACTCCGGCAAAGCCACCTGGCATCCATGCCGCATTAAAGTGAAATAACACTACAGAGATAACAGCAAGCGCCCTAAGGCCATTAATATCTTTTCTAAATTTCATAAGTTCAAAGGCCTACTAAAATCTTTTTTCTATAAAATAATACTGAGTTGTAATAGCATAATAGAGGTGTCGAATATATCCACTTTATATTTTTTGCTGACATTTGGAATAAATACTATTCAAGTATCTCGTCATATATAGGCGAAATCACTTCTGCACCATATAAGCTTAAATGATCATCATCATAATAAGCAGGAATACCATTGATATCTCCATAGCAATATTCACTATCACATAGATAAGGAGTAGGATCTATGGTCTTAGCGCCACATCTTTTGACAGCCTCATTTTGCATCTCAAAAACCCATTGTTGACGTTGACTGTATTCAGCACGTGTTATTCTAATTCTTTCTACATTTTGTTTTAAACTTAATGCTTTAAACATAGTGGTAGGCACATTTACTTTTAGCTCAGGTATCGGTCTCATTAGATAAACGGGATTACTTTCAGTAAACTCGCATATAGTATTGACCATATGATCTGCTATATTTACTCTATATTCATCGTTTCTTTTGGTAAAAACTTTATCAACAAACTTATTAGGTGGTAGTGATTCAAAATCTAACTCTTCATTAGCTCCGTATGTATATGCTGAAGCTCTATTAATAATGATAACTGGAATGTTCGGATAATCTTTTGCAGCAGTCGTAATAGCATTTGCGACTAACTTTCCACAATTATAATCCTTGTTTTGACCATCAACCGTATAAACATTTTTAATAGTAGGGCACCCTGAAAGCTGTAAACTTAGAATACTTCCATTATTTAACGAAGCTCTATTACCAATAGCGATATTCTGAGCCATAGCGTGGCTGTCTCCGATAACTATTGCCTTTACAGGTCCATTGCCATAAGTACAGCTAGCAGATACACCATCGGTAACTATGCTACACATCCCTTCCCTAGGATCTTTCTTTTGTTGATTTACTATTTTAATTTGCTCTGGTGTAAAACGATAAGGACTCAACTTGTCATACTGTACATAGACCAAACTTCCTAGTACACCTAATACTCCTGCAATATATAATGGTACACTTTTAAAATAACTGAATAACGTTGAAAAATTACTTCTAAATCTAATCTTCTCTACATACTTGTAGCTAAGAAAGCCAAGTAATATTGACAGCATCATACCTATGTAGATGTAAGCGTCGTTTAAGGAAAAATAATATATAGCTACTACAATTGGCCAATGCCATAGATAAATAGAATAAGACCAACTTCCTAGCTTTTGAAAAACAATATTTCCAGTAACAAAGCTATCATCTCTTTGGGCCTGAAGAATTAAAAAGGCACCAACAACTGGAAATAGTCCTAAATAGCCTGGCCAAGGATTTGCAGCAGATACTAAAAAGTAGGAGCCGACAATTGCAATTATTCCTATCCATTCTATTATCTTCTTACGCTTTTCTGGTAATCTCCAAGGATACAGATACGCGACACCACCAATCATCATCTCCCATGCTCGGGCTGGTAGTAGATAATATGAGGCACTTACCCATTTGTAGCTAGCAAACGCACAGAATATAAAACCTATCACGGTTCCTATTATCAGCATAATTTTCATAGTCTTTATTGACATGAATTTACGCATTGCTACCAATATTAAAGGGTAAATAATATAAAACTGCCATTCAACCGATAACGACCAACTATGCAACAGCCATTTCTCATGTGAAGAAGCATCAAAGTATCCCGCTTCTGACCAATAAACAAAGTTAGATAAAAAGCCTACGCTGCTAGCAGCATGTTTACCTAAAGCTCGATAGTCAAAAGGTGTTAAATAAAACCAACCAAAAACTAGCAATACTAAACACAACAACGCTAAAGCAGGAATAATTCGATTGGCTCGGGCTACATAGAATTTTAGAATAGAGAAATCATCTTGCTCAATACCTCTAAAGATAATCCCAGTCATTAAAAAACCAGAGATAACGAAGAATACATCAACCCCAGCAAAGCCGCCTGGCATCCATGTCGCATTAAAATGAAACAGGACTACAGCTATAACCGCAATAGCTCTTAAGCCGTTTATGTCTTTTCTAAATTTCATAGGTTAATTAGCCAGTATTCTAAAATAATAGTGATTGATATTAAGATAGAGAAAGAATCTTTGTGAATTTTTATGTAGTATTTCTTAATAAAAATTATTGATAATCTATTTCAAATCGAAATGGCTCATTACCAATTCATAATCTTGTTGATTCATAAAATGCTTAGCTGCATATTTAGATCCAAGAACAGAGATATGACCGCCATCAAAACTATATGGAATAGTATAATCTTCTATATTAAAAGTATTAGTGTCTCGGTAGAGTAAACTTCTATCAAGATAGTAAACGTTGGCATAGTTTTCAGACAATCTTTCTAATCTCGTGTTAGCATCAGTCACAAGGACATCATTCTCTTGTATATTGCTCATATTAAATGGCTTTTGAAAATACATGCTTCTATAGAAGCTCTGTAACGGACTCTTCATATAACGATGAGGTGCTGCCATAATAAACACATTAATATCAAGCTCAGCTGCTTCATCGACTACTTGCTCAATATCTTCAAAATAACCTAGATTTAAAGCACCATCCCAAGAGCCTGCGAATATTATATTTTTATAATTGCTCATATTTTCTTTTAGATAAGCTCTATTCAACAAGCATTGGTCATAAGCGCTATCAGATTTAGGTCCTGTATAGTTTTCACTGAGAGAAGGCATACACCAATTAGTCACTATAGATTGGAATGAAGCGTTATTATCTTTAAATACTTCATCAAAGAACGGCTCAAGATGACCAGCATAGGAATCTCCAAATAGTAAAGTCGTTGATTGTTTTTCCTTATCTCCCAAATAGCAGTTGGTACCTACACTTTGACTTACAACAAAGCTTGGATCGTGAGAGGAGTAAAAGCAATAACCATTACTCCTATAAGGAATGACTAAATCTTTTGCTATAGCTGTATCAGTAGCACTTAAAGAGAAACGACTTCCAACACCATTTTGTATAAAAACAAGACCTGCTATTACCCCTACAAAACCTGCAATGTAAATAGGCTTGCTACGAAAATAACTCAATAAGCTATTGAAATTACTCTTAAATTTAATTCGTTCCACATATTTATAGCTTAGAAAACCAAGTAATATTGATAATGCCATACCTATATATATATACTGGTCAGGCATTGAGAAGATGTAGATAGCAACCACAAGTGGCCAGTGCCATAGATAAATAGAATAAGACCAACTTCCTAACTTCTGAAAGACAATATTACTGGTGATAAAACTATCATTACGTTGAGCTTGTATAATTAGGAATGAGCCGATTACTGGAAATAAAGCTAAATAGCCTGGCCATGGGTCTGTAGCAGATACTAAAAAGTAAGAACCAATAATTGAGATTATGCCCACCCACTCTACCAGCTTCTTACGTTTTTCTGATAATGTCCAAGGATATAGATACGCGACACCGCCAATCATCATCTCCCAAGCTCTGGTCGGCAATAGATAATAAGAAGCGCTTGCCCATCTGTAACTAGCCAAAGCACAAAATATGAATCCTACTACGGTTCCTACTATCAACATAACTTTCATAGTCTTTATCGACATGAATTTACGCATTGCTACCAAGATTAACGGATAGATAATATAAAACTGCCATTCAACTGATAGTGACCAACTATGTAATAACCATTTTTCATGAGAAGCGGCATCAAAATAATTCGCTTCTGTCCAATAAACAATATTAGAGAGGAAACTAACACTACTAGCGGCATGCTTACCCAGTGCTTTGTACTCCATGGGAGTTAGATAAAACCAGCCAAACACCAGTAATACTAGGCATAGTAAAGCTAAAGCAGGAATGATTCTATTTGCTCGAGCTACATAGAATTTTAGAATAGAGAAGTTTTGTTGTTCAATACCTCTAAAAATAATTCCAGTCATGAGAAAGCCAGAGATGACGAAAAAAACATCAACTCCGGCAAAGCCACCTGGCATCCATGCCGCATTAAAGTGAAATAACACTACAGAGATAACAGCAAGCGCCCTAAGGCCATTAATATCTTTTCTAAATTTCATAGGATTAGACGCCAAAATATTATTCAGTATAGTAATTAATAAGTCTCACGATGGGGCTAACGACTTTTGATCTCGTAAAATAGTGTTGTATATCTCTTTAAAGAGATGACTACCAGTGATAGTCAAATGATGGCTATCGAAATAAAATGGCCTACCCTCCTCAGATGCATATCGGCAATTTGGAGTACAAAAATAATCAACTACTGGCAATGAGACAAAATTATCTTCGTCAATGGCTCTAACAAAACTAATTTGGTTAAAATTATCACTCAGGTAATCCGCTTTAGTTTGTTTTTCAACCTCATAATCCTGTTTATGAATGTCATCATACATAAAGACGGGCACACTATCTTGCCATTCGGGTACAGGTTCAATAAAATAAACACTAATCCCAACAAGCCTTGCTTCTTTAACTACCTCTTTAATAGTTTCTTCAGATATTGAAGATTTTTTAAAATGAAGAATTAACTTATTTACTCCTTTCGTAGATGCTTCTTCAATTAAACTTTTGGCGCTAATATCACCTTCCATTAAAGGCTCATTTGAAACCATAAAAAATAGCTTGGCTTGATATTTTTTTGCCTCTTCAACGAAGCTATCTTTGATTGAATCACTATGGCTGTTCCCAACAAGCATCAAATTTTGCTTAGGATTATCAATTTCAGGAGTCAAATCGCAGGATATAGCTGTTGGCTCTAATATTCTTATCATTTTACCGCAGCGATAATTACCTCTATCTTTAAAAGCTTGGAAAATCAGATGTTCTTGTGGTGTAAAAAACTTATTCTGTATAAGGGGTAATATTAAAACTAACAAAGCTATTACTAATGAGGAGCCTATAACAAGACTTCTGACACTGTACTTGAGTCGTTTATGTTCAAAAAAGTAATATAATAAAGCCGAAGTCAATATAGTGAGTATTGTTATAATAATGCCATCTTTTAGGCTAGGAATGATTAAATTTGTACCGCTAAATGGTTTTGACAAATAAAGCACTATGACAGGGAAGTGTGCTAAGTAAATAGAATATGAATACTTACCGATTCTTTCCAAGAGCTTTGCTACCATAGAGCTTTCAATAAAACTTGGTATACCAAAGACTAAAATCAATGCAGTAGCGATAGTGACTATTAGAGCAAATAATCCTGGGTGACCATCAACAACGTTAAGCGCTTCTCCATTTACAGTGAAAAGTGGAATTATAAATAATATAACAAGTCCCACTAAACCCAACCCTTTATATCTAGTAAACTTTAAGTTACCTTGATTGGTGAAATAATAAGCCGCTCCATAACCTAGCAGAAACTCCCATAATCTGAAGGGAAGCATAAAAAACGAGGTTTTTGGAGAGATGCCAACGACAAAGAAACACGTAACTAAACTTATGATTAAGATTACTAGGAAAATGTATTTATTCTTACTGAATAGCCAATAAAGTATGGGAACAATAAGATAGAACTGCATTTCAACGCCCAAAGACCATAAGTGTAGAAGGGGGTTAAAATCAGTAGTACTAAAGTAAGAGTTTTGAGCCCAGAAACCCAAGTTAGATGCAAAAGCAATGGCATACTTTGCTTGGTTAGCTACTTGTACCGCTTCATTTGGAGTAGTCAATAAATATGAGAATAGCAGAGTAAAAAGTATCGTTGCATAGTAAGCAGGTAATAGCCTTTTAGCTCGTCTTAAATAAAAATTAGAAATATTGTTCTTATCGTATAGGACAGCCATTAAAAAACCACTAATAACAAAAAAGACGTCTACACCTAAAAAACCACTCTTAATTGAACTAAAGCCTAAATGAAATAACACTACAAGTATTACAGCTATTCCTCTTATCACTTGTATATCTGCACGATAATTCATACGGGACCCTGGATTCCTAAAGCTAGTAGTAATTAACTAAAATTGAAGAAATAATATAATAAAATTTATTTACTTCAAAACACTAATGTTTGAAACTAAAAACGTATCAAACCTAATATTAATTAACGATTAGATTTGATACGTTTGTTTTTGCTATCTAGTTGAATTATTGTTGAAGTTAACGTGTTTTCAATTCCAGTCCAATTCCTGCACCAATATCACTCGACTGAGTATCAGAATCTACTGCCCAAACTCTAGTAGTGACTAAAGCTTGGGGCTGCAATTGATGCTCCCAAGCCAAGTCGATCCCTGTTAGCTTGTCTTCCACGGGGAAGGCATGGTTGATAGAGAGATTTGATTGGTTGACTTTAGCATGCTGTACTTTAGCATTGATAAAATTACGATTATCAAGCCATAACTTACCACCTAGCGAGACACTCTGGGTATCACCGCCCAACGCATGACCGAGTGGATAGCCATGCTGATAATAACCATCTGTATAGATACTATGGCTATAAGAAATACCTCTAACATCGCCACTAGTACGGGTATCTGCATATTCAGCATAGAGCTGATAAGGCTTACCGTAAGCAGCAGAAGCATAGTCTGCACCAGCTAAATACATATTCTTGGCCGGTAAGCCGCCAGCTTCATCTTCTCCAGTATACTGAGCATAAACGGTAGCTGGTACATCAACCAATGAAGATAGTTTTAATTTAGCATCAAAGCCGCCAAGCTGGTTAGCAGGGTCGCCACCATCTCTCCCCCCATTATCTTTAGTGCCTTTAATAGCATCGATAAAGGAGCTAAAATCTGACGGCCGTCCCTCTCCGCCCCACATAAAGGTACGAGAAGCACCCACCTCTAACCATTCCCATGGACTAGCAGTAAGGCGAGCACCAAATAGCTTGGTATCTGGTATCGCTTCGTAGTCGTCAAGTTGGCCAGCAAATAGTTGATATTGCCATGGGCCTACCCAAGATAAATACTGAGATGCGGGCGCATTTTGCTCATCACGCTGCATAGTAAACCCCATTACTGGTAAACTGGCATCTCCGCGGATAAGGCTGCCATCATTTCCCGGTCCCCACCACGTTGGTATTTGCCCAGCGACCAACCACTGATTACCCAGTGTACCTGCTATATATGAGCCTTCAAGACTGACATCGCTCGCCTCTTCAATCAGCTTATCGTTCTTGATATTGACTTGTAGATTGGCTTCCCACTGGGTATCACTAAAGCCTAGCTCAACTGTAGCTTGTTGACCTGCCAACTGATTATCTGCAAAGGTCTGGGGTAGCTGATCTCTATCAGTCTGTAGATACAGTTTTGCAGCCCCATTAACGCCTAATCTTGACTGCTCAGCAACTTTAGCTTGTACCGCCTGTACGACTTGTTGTTGAGTAGCGGTCTTTATTCTAGCAGTAGCTAAAGCTCGATTGATCTCATTGGTGGTTAGCGGCCAAGTACTGGTGCTAATCTGGGTCACTCCTTGACTGTTCAACCAATCAAGCTCTGACTTTAATTTTAGGTCATTCATATGTAAATTCTGTGCCGATGCCAGCACCGATACCATACCAAAACCCAGTAGAACGCTCAGTCTTTTATACATAATCAGCTACTTTTATAAAGGTGTTTTGTCATACATAATTAGCACTAACTTATTGTTTTTAATAACTTAATGCTAGATAGTTAATAATTAAAAAATCTATTATATATTAATTAATCATCGTTTGAATTATCAATTTTAGCAAATACGCTATTTATTGCGGCAACGGTTTGCTCAATTTCAGCCTCTTTTAAGGTAGGATGTACTAACAACATCAGACTGGTCTCCCCTAGCTGCTTGGCTATGGGCAGTCTAGTCTCTGGACGCAAGCCAGTATTATCAAAGGCTTTTTCTAAATAAACCTCAGAAGCTGAACCTGAAAAACAAGGAACGCCTAACTGGTTTATCTCATCAATAATACGCTCACGTGACCAGCCTTTAGGTAGATTCTCAGGCTTTACGTAAACGTATAATTTATAATAGGCATGTTTGCAATCTGCAAATTCAGGGGTCTGCTCTAGTTTGGGAGCCGATAAATACCCTTTAGCCTCCCACTTAGCGCACGCTTGCAATATAGCTTGTGCATTCTCCGTGCGAGCCGCTGTCCAGTCATCCATCCTACCTAGTTGAATGCGGCCTATAACCCCTTGCATCTCTGTCATGCGCCAGTTGGTACCGAAGCTTTCATGCAGCCAGCGGTAGCCTGGGGCATGCTCAGTCTCATAGACTGCTGCATAGCTCTTACCATGATCCTTGTACGCCCACATTTTGCGCCATAGCTGCTCATCATTGGTAGTGACCATACCGCCCTCACCACCAGTGGTCATAATCTTGTCTTGGCAAAAGCTCCATGCGCCAACATGACCAATACTACCCACACTGCGACCTTTGTATAGTGCACCGTGCGCTTGAGCACAATCCTCAATGACGTATAAATCATGCTTATCCGCCAGCGCCATGATGCCGTCCATATCACAGGGCCAGCCCGCTAAATGCACACAGACAATACCTTTAGTCTTATCAGTCAATACCGCTGCTATGGTTTCAGGAGTGATATTGCCTGTCGCCGCATCGACATCAGCAAATACGGGCGTAGCACCGGCATTGACAACGCTCGAGATACTAGCGATAAAGGTACGCGGCGTGACGATGACCTCGTCCCCCTCTCCCAAACCTAGTGCTTGCAACGCCACATCTAAAGCTAAAGTACCATTACCTAAGGCGATAGCGAACTTGCTATCAGCCCAAGTAGCGAACTCTTCTTCAAATTGGCGACACTCAGTACCGGTCCAGTAGTTGACTTTGTTAGATAATAAGACTTGGCTAACGGCGTCGGCTTCCTGTTGAGTAAAGCTTGGCCATGGTGAAAAGGAAGTGTTTAACATAGTGATCTCAATGCATTACTTATAAATTGAAGTGTCAGCTCATGCTAAATATAGTATAAGCGACCGTGTTTTAACTGCTTAAAAATACCAAAATACTGCTAACTAAATCAAATAAACTTCGGTTTTACCTTTTAATACTAGCCGATCTATATTATTTGATAATGCGCTCTAAGCTAATACCTAGCTCGTCAAGCAGTTCTTGTCTTTGAGCCAAAACTTGACTTGCATCCCGTTTTTTTATGGGTCTACAATCTGCACCTACGTATACTGTCCATGGTTCTAAATCTTTACGTACTAAGACACCTGCGCCAACAACAGCCCCCTCTCCGATCGTGATGCCGGGCATCACAATAGCATTGGTACCTAATATGGCGTGACTACCGATACGAATAGTAGATGTTTTGACATTGGTATATTTTTTGGGGATAGTGGGACCAGCTAGATAGCCCCCTACAAAGTCATCACTGCCAGTAATGATCCGGCAACCAGCGCTTAGTGCACTAAAATGATCCATATAGAGCTTACCGCCACCGATAATACTACTAGAGCAAGCAATATGGACAAAGCTGCCTATAATGCTTTCTTCGCCTGCATTAAAAAACACGAAGTCATCAATTTGTGAATCATGACCTATCGTCAAATGATCTTTATTGATAATCTTTGCAGTATCGTAGATTTTATAATTCATTTGTATTTCCTCTAAACGGTGATGCGGTGGCTTGACCATCTTCATTGATGTCATCGCGAGACAACACCTTATATACTGTTTTTACTAGGATCTTGGCATCCAACAATAACGATTGATTATCGACATACCAAGTATCTAGCTCAAACTTTTCCAGCCAACCAATAGCGTTACGACCGTTGACTTGAGCCAGACCTGTGATACCCGGACGTACATCATGACGGCGCGCTTGTTCTTCATTATATAAGGGCAGATATTGCATCATCAGTGGGCGCGGGCCAACCAAACTCATGTCGCCTTTTAGCACATTCCACAGCTCAGGTAACTCATCAAGACTGCTATTACGTAGCGCTTTGCCAAAATCAGTCAAGCGCTCACTATCAGGTAAAGGATTGCCCTCGCTATCTACAGCGTCTTTCATAGTACGAAACTTGACCATCTCAAATGGCTTACCATAGAGGCCAGGACGAGTCTGACGAAATAGCACTGGTGAGCCTAAATTTTTCTTAACTTTGTAGGCGGTGATAGCATATACCGGAGATAAAGCTACTATTGCGGCTGTAGCAGCGGTTATATCGAAGAGGCGTTTTATCATTTATAAACCTAAAATATTTAATAAACGTTTATTTACTTTTTCTGCGTCAAACTTTTCTTGAGCCATTTTATTACTTTCATAACCCATCTCTTTAATGGCTTTAGGGTTTTCTATAAAGTAAGTCATTTTTTCAGCTAACGCTCGAGGATTCCATTTTTCAATTAGGAAGCCGTTTATGCCATCAACTACCGTTTCACGACAACCGGGAACATCGGTAGTGATAACCGCTCTTCCCATGGCCATTGCTTCCTGAGTACTACGCGGCACACCCTCGCGATAATAAGAAGGCAAGACAAACACACTAGAACTCGCTATCCATTCTGATACATTATCAACGTGCCCGGGATACTCTACAATATTCTGTTTGGTAAATTCTTGTAATTGAGCAGGCGTAAGTGCTCCTAATGCTTCTTTATCTATAGTACCTAGTACTATAAACTTCGTCTCAGGATAATTGTGCTTTACAATTTTAGCAGCAGCCAAATAATCATGTATGCCTTTTTCAGCAAGTAACCTAGCTACAAAAATAAAGGTCGGTGTCGAAGGGTAAGTATTTGAGTAAGGATATTCTGTTAGATTCAATCCAATACCGCCTAGAACTTCTACCTTTTTGACCTTAATATTATATTTATCTAACAAGTCACGTGGATCATCAGGATTTAAAAATATAATCTTGTCTAGCTGTGGTAAGGCTATTTTATAAAGCAGGACTTGAGCTTTTTTGATAATTTGGGTCTTTTTATTGACTTGATTAGGCTGCTCAGTAAAAGTATAGCCCAAGCCTTCCAGCATACCTGTAATCTTCGGCACTCTAGCTAATTTTGCGGCAAGTGTACCAAAAATAACTGGTTTAGAAAAATAAGAGAACACCATATTTGGTGCTATATCTTTAATTTTTTTGGAAAGCTCGTAGGTTGCTTTTATATCGGCTAAAGGATTTATACCTCCGCGATTGAGCCGATAAGTAACTGGTATAGCACCCAAAGCTTCTATTTTTTGTAAATCTTCATTCGAATATTCTGAGGTAAAAGCATAGACAGTATAGTTTTTTTCGAGCAAAGCTTTGATAAAGTCAGCACGAAACCCAAAAAAACTACTTGCTACTGTACCTATAATGACTAATTTCATGTATTTATAACCTGTGAGCTTCTACGGATTGAATTTTTAATCTCAGAATATAAAAGAAGCTTATATATATTGCTAAGTAATTATACATTCTCAATCGTACTGCCGTACCCAAATTATCATTACCAACTAACCAGACACTAGCATATAATACAAAAAATATGATTAAAAAACGCACGAAGCTATCTGCAAGCTTGATATTCTTCATTACATAAAGGAGCATAAGAAAGAATGGTAATGTCTCGACTAATAACAGGACAAGAGCCAATGGATTTGTAACATACAACCCTAGCATCTGTCCTAAAAAACTTAAAATAAAGTTAGGAATAAACAATGCTGGGTTAGAGAAATCTAAACCTAGCGTAGAACCACCACTATTTTCTTCAAATCCAGCTCGGTATTCAGTTAAAGACTCGAAAACTCCAATATAATTTGCAATAAAGAGAACTATAAGATATAAAGCACCCAGAAATATAATTCTTCTTTTAGTAAATGTTATTTTCCATAAAAACAAACTTAGCAGAAAAGCGTATCCTAAGTAAGCTCTCAATTCTAAGAGAAGCATCCCAATTGCTATAGATATTATAAAATAAAAAATAGAATATAGAAAATTCCGACTATCCAATGCTCTTTTTGCTGAAAGACAACCTAGCAAAAACACAGATACCATAAACACATCACGATAAATATCGAATGAATAGAAAAACAATGCAGGATAGACAGAACATAATAAGATTATATAAAGATAATACTTTTGATTTTTTTTAAAACTAAGCCCTGTTAATCTAGCAGTTATGAATGGGATAAAGACTAAACTTAAGAGAAATAAGAAATAGGATACACCTTCTCTTGAATATAAACCGATATCATTAAGATACCTTAACATTACCGGCCATATATTAACCGCTAAATTTGTATATCCTTGGACATAACCATGATAATATGAAGCATCACTTCCGCCCCCTAACACAATACCTGATGACTGAAGCTTTATAAATACATAGACAACTGTTTTTAAGAAAAAAACAATTATTATAAATAAGAATATAATAGAATTGGGAATTCTTTCGAAAAACTTACCATTACTATTCATGATATAAAGCAATCCATTTCTGTATTGCATTTTCTAAAGAAAAGCTGTCTCGGACATGTTTGAAGTTTACGTCAACTATCTTATCCTTATCTTTACTATTGAGTTCAAGGGCATACTTAATCTTAGTCTTCAAAGCCAAGGCATCAGAAGGCGGCACTAAGAATTCAGGATTATTCAATACTTCTGCCACTCCTCCAGAATCAGTAGCTACCACCAAACATCTGCATGCCATAGCTTCTGCAACTACTAAGCCAAAACCTTCATATTTGGAAGGCAGTACAAATAAGTCTGCAGCGCTCATAAGCTCCGGTATGTTGGTTCTTCTACCCAGTAATAATACCTCATCTTTTAAACCCAAATTATTAACTTTATTTTCTATAGTATCTCTTAACTCGCCATCACCAGCAATTATGACTTTAAATGGATAGGTTGTCTCTTCTTTTAGCAGACTGATAGCCTTTAATAAATTAGGATAGTCCTTTTGCTCATTGAACCTTCCAACGGCCAGAATGACTCTATAACTCTCAGTGAAACCTAACTCTTCTTCTAATCTTGCTCTAGCTCCTGAGATATAACGGAATTTTTTCAAGCTAATACCATTATATACAGTCTGCATTCCATCCTTAGGCACTGCACCCATATCTTCAAAAGCTTGAGTAGCTTCTTGACTGACGTTAGTAGAGACATCTGCTAAACGGTGAGTTACTCTATAACTGATCATGCGTAAAGCGCCACCTTCATTACTATTATGAGCTGTGCTTATTAGTTTATCTATTGGTGTGGTTATTCTGACTAGGCGCATTAGTATATTCGCGTGTACCATATGCGAATGTACTACATCTGGTCTAAATTTTTTGATTATTTTCGACAATTTAAGATACGCAGGCAACAATGTCTTAAGATCATTAAGATTAACCTTGATAAGTTCAATCTCTTTATAATCTGGTTGAGTGAGAACTTCACCTGTAAGATAAGCTATCTTAACTTCATGACCTCTTACAAACATCTCATTAGCTAAGTCACAAACAACACGTTCAGCCCCGCCGTTAGCTAACCCTGTCACTACGTATAATATTTTCACTTACCTTACCTTCTGATTTTTATCTAACAATAGTTCAACGCCATGAGTAATTCTTCCTAGTACTTCATCTTCATTGAATAACTTAGCTTTATTGATACAATCATCATAATAACTTTCTGCATTATCAATTAATGAAAGAACTTTTTGTTGAAATTCTGTTGAATTTATATCTTCGGGAGTAAAAGCGATACCCGTTTCTGCTCCGTAACCTTCTATAAATTCAGCACAGAATCCGGCACTTTTAGTTGTGATAGAAGGTACACCGCGAGCGTGAGCCTCTAACAGCGTAGTAGCAAATCCCTCATGATAACTAGTGATAGCAAAACATCTAATACTGTCGTATATACTGGGTAATTCTGCTCTATCTACCCAGTCTTGTAAATCAATACTATCTTCCAATCCTGCTGATTTAATAGCTTTAATTATTTTATCTTTTTCTTCGCCGCGACCTAGTATGAGAGCCTTAATATCAACAGCTTTATTGCTATTTAGATTTTCAATTAGTTTTACAAACAAGGGAATATTTTTTTCTTTAGAAAGTCTAGAGATAATGGCTAAGTCATACTTCTTGGGCATAGTTGTTGACCCAAAGAACCAAGGAGAAACAAAATTACCAACGAATTCCACTTTAACTGGAAAGGCACTCACGTTCTCTTTATTTACACTAAATACTTTGTCACAAAATAGACTAGAAGCTCTTAGGAGATGATATTCAAAAGTGCTATAACCTAGTCCAGCAGAGTTTTTCTTATGAAGATATATATGTAAAAGTGCTACTACTCTTAAGCCGTGAGATTTAAATATTGGTGCTAGCCAAAGAGAGGATAAATCGTTAAGGACTATCACTTTTGCACCCTCTTTCTTAATTCTCTTAGCAAAAGAATGCGAATCTAGTAGTCTTTTCTTTTTAGAAAGGACAGAGTCCATCTTTATAGTAGGACAAGAGAAGCTCTTTGGTTCTGAAGTTGCAATAACGGCAGATAAGCCTTTATCATTCATATAGTTACATAAGTATTCTATATAAACCTGACCACCACCCCAAATATTCTCACTAGGTGAGTAAATACATATCATATTGATAACCTTAATACATTTTTAACTGATAATCATCTATTTAATACGAGTATAATGTTTGATGCTCCAAAAGTTATAAGAGCTTCTAAAACAGAATAACTTCACAGCCTGCGTCTCTACTCATTTTGGTCAGTTCTTTGGTGTTATCTGAATCTCTAGCTAATAATACAATTCGTTTAAGACACAGGTCTCCCATATTAAGTAGAACTGAGCTGAACCAGCCAATCAGGATAATATTCTCAGATTTAGAGTTAACTAGAATCGCCTCTTCTGCAATTCTTCCGTTTTTATTCAAATAAGGTATTTCGATATTTAATCTTTTATTTTCTCTAGGGTGCTTTATATAATAGTCAATATCAAAAGTTTCAATTAAATTTTCGAGTCTTTTGATTTGTTCAGGGTTCATACAATATTCAAATGGAGCACCTATAAAGTAAGTTTTTGAGCTACCCTTATTTTTATTTATATTATTGTTAAGCAACTTCTTGATAGGTATAAGTTTATGATGAGGAACTATATTACGCTTACCATCATATATAGTATAGTGATGATCTATACGAGATTTAACCTTAGACAAAGATAAAGACTGTAATAAAAAATGATAAACTTTTATTCTTAGATAACTATGCTCTTTGAAATATATTCCATTCTCATATATATTTGCAGCACCATCATCCATAGTAATTAGTTTTGCATTCGAATAGTGTTTAATTAGAGAGTTAATGAATAATGCATCAATGCTTGCACATATAATGTTTTGATAGGTTTTTTCTTTATACCATTTTAAAGTTTTATACTTAAATACAAATGAAGATAGAATTGAAGGTCCTTTCATATTTACGTAATAATAATCAGAATTTCTAGCCCTAGAAGAAAGTTGTCTAAAATAGTATATATCCTCCTCAGAATTATGTTCAGTAAAATAAATCAGATCATAGGATAATATATTTTCTATTTCAATAATTTTTTGAGCCAAAAATGCTTGAAAAGGCGTTCTAATTATAAGTAATGATGACATTCATACACCTTGTTATTTAATTTTTATTGCAAACCAATGGTCAAAAAAATTTTATGATTATTATACTATTTAAAAAACTTTCTAGTTAGAAATATAGTATTTTATAAAAATTATGCTAATTAAAGTATAGTCAACTCTTGAGGGTTTAAAAGTTTTGTATAAACAATATATAAATTAATATTTAGTATTTTATCTATTGATATCTTGACTTTGGTTAAAATTTTATGGGATCAACCACCTATTGAAAAAGACCAAACTAGGTTAGATAAGTTATTTTTTATTATGGACAGGCTTTATTATTAAGTTAGGTGATTGTCCAAAAACTAAACAATTATCCTGTATGTCCTGGTTCTTTATACTAGCATCTGCACCAATACTCACATTGCTACCTATATTGCAGTTCCCTAGTATTTTTGAATTAGAGTACATCTTTAAATTACTTCCTAAAACTGGATAGACTCCTTTATCACCTCCAATAGTACACCCTTGCATTGCCATAAAGTTATTTCCATATTCGGCTCGTCCTAATACAGTTCCCATAGGGTGTTCAAGAAAGAAACATTCTGGTAACTCAACATCCGGATAGATATCAACTGAATGTAAAATTTTATTTAGATAATAAAGCTTTTCTTTTAATGAAATAAGATTCATTTTACTTATTTCATTAGAAAAAATATAAAGAAAAATTAAATACTGGCCAGAGTGTATATAGGAAAAATATGGATTTCCATCCTTAATGAAATACTTATTATCTATGTTTTTAATACAGTTTTCTAAGCGCTGAAATACTACCTCTTTTACCTGTAGCATAGCTTTAACTTCATCTTTACTGACAAAGAAAAAATTATTAAGTTTTTTTATCAAATCATCCATGATATCGTCGATTGTTAAATCTGATATAAGCTTATCACCAATATTATTCATACTAATAACTCTCATTAATTTTTTGTATAATTGATATATAGTCAGCCCGAAATATAATTGTAATTACTATAACTAAGACAAATATTATTAGAAAATTCAGATAAACTATCCTATACCTAGCTTTGTCATATAAACCCTGCTTAAGCCTACTTTTTATCTAGAAGATTGAGCTATAGGTTGGTAAGAATAAAATACAGTGTTTACTGACTATAAATCTTTCTTTATTATATAGGCCATTAATAATATGATGGTTTTCTAAAAAGGATGCTCGCAATAAAAACTAAGACAATAAAATAGTGTTCATGTTTAGTTCAGCAATTTTATTTGGCATTTGAATATTTAAAAACTATTCAAATTTTAATCAGTACGATTCTTAATAAACCATCAATAATATTAAGTGTGATTACAAACAAACCTTTATAAACTAAAGCCATCGTCAACAATGATGTTTTGCCCAGTTACGTAACGTGACTGGTTAGAAAGTAAGAATAATATAGCCCCCAGTATATCTTGAGAGTCCAGCATTCCGTTGCCATGGGTTTTCTTCTTATACGCTTCTAGAAAAGGCTTTGGTTGACTGTCAAAAAGACCACCTGGACTAACTGCATTAATGCGAAATTTACTATCATTGATATAATTAACAACATATTTATTCAGATGCAATAAACCTGATTTTATTGCAGCATACTCAACAGACATAGTCATGGAAGTATTTTCGTATATGGAAAAGTCTGGAGCAACAACACCATAAATAGATGAAATATTTACCAGAGAGAATTCTTTTTTATTAGTTTTAAAATAAGCAGCACACTGTTGTGTGAATAAAAATGAACTACCTAAATGTAAAGATATATTTTCATTAAAACTTTCAGGCGTTACATCAAAAAAATGTGCACCATAACTTTTATTACGAGGATAAGTAGCATTAACGGCACCATCAATATTAGGATTTTTCAAGAAAATCTCTTTAATACTATTTTTATTAGTAATATCTAAAGGTACAACTTGAAGGCATGATTGAGCAATATTAGCATCTAACTCACTTAATAATTTCTTTGTCTCTTCAACATTAATATCAGCAGCTATCACGTTACCACCTTGTGATAGGATTCCAACCACTAAACGACTTCCTAATAACCCTCCTGCACCAGCGATCAATATAGTTTTATTCTTTAATAAATCTTTCATTTTTTACTCCTAATAAAATTGCTTCAGCTAGCTTAAAATCATATATATCATCAATATCTACAGCCCTGGACTTAGGTACTTCAATGCTAGTTACCTTGCCTGAAAACAATCCATAATTTTCCATAATAAATTTAGGAGTTGATACGTAAACAACAGTCGTTATATCGAATACTTTTGGAGCATCTTGACGACGTGTTAGACTATCTTTTGGCTTATTCACTAGTTCGACAACACCATCATCGCTACGCTTAACCATATTAAAATAAGGGCTTCTACTAGCAGGTGTAACTCCAATACATATATCGGCTTTTTGTTCTCTTCTCTTTAGGATTGCACCTTCAACATCTTCTATACTACGCAAAGGACTAGTAGCAGGTAAACTTATAAACTCATCGAAAGAACCATAATGACTTATTGTCCATTCGATAGCATGGCGCCAGGCCAGCCATTCTGGAGCATTATCCGTAGCTAATTCTTTGGGGCGAAAGATCACAATAGCACCATTCTCTTGTGCTATTGACTCAATATCCTTATCATCCGTTGATACAAATACTTTTTCTATAGAAGGAGTCGCTTTAGCGGTTTCTATAGAATAGGATAATAACGGCTTACCAGCTAGTTTTTTTATGTTCTTACCAGGTAGCCCCTTAGAGCCACCTCGAACAAAAATAAATGCATAGTTTTTCATAAAATTACTTTTTATTAGTTATTGAGTGTTTAATATGATCTATCAAAGAAACTGTATTTTTTGCTTCTAAAAGAGTAATGCATTGGTTATCTTTACCTGATATCAAATTTTCAAAATCTAATATCATATCAAGATACATTCTATTTTTATCCCATTCAGGCTCACTAAAAAGCACCTTTTTATAACTTGCTGTCGTGAGTGTTATCTCATTTTCAATCAAATCCCATTCGATGCTACCCTTGCTTCCTATAATTCGACACTTTCTATATGCTTTACGCTGTAAGAAGTCTAAATGAATTGATACAACGACTCCTTCCTCATTAGTAGCTAATATATCTACTGCATCTTCGACCTCTAATGAGAGCTCTTCTGATGACCGTAAAATAGCATAATGTGATTGTAACGATCCAAATAACCATTGTGCATAATCGAGTTCGTGGCTTAACTCAAGTAAAGCACCTCCACCAAGATTTAAATTAGCTGACACACTATTAAGATAATCCGTATTAGGACGCCAATCTGGAAGATACTGTCCTACCTCAACAAATGCATTATAAACTTTGCCAATAATTTCTTCTTCTAATAGCACCTTCATGCACTTGCTACTTGACAAATAGCGAATACAATATCCAACAGCAACAGGAGTCTTATATTTATTTGCTGCCTCAATAACTGCTGCTGTATCTAATTTATTGGCAGCTAAAGGCTTTTCAATAAGTACAGGAATTCCAGCTTCAATCAATGGTATAGCGTGTTTGGTATGAAGGGTAGCTGGAGATGCTACAATTGCCATATCTGGCCTATGATCTATTATCTCACAAATGTCGTTAACAACTATATCTGCATTGCTAACTTCATCTGTAGGTATACGGCCACTTGCTGACATAGCATAAATGATGGAATGAGGGTAAATTTTCTTTAGGTTTTTTCGATGTCTATTAGTAATATTACCTAAACCTATTACAGCGATTTTTCTCATATTCTAGTTTCTTTCAGTAAAATAATTTTTTATATCTTGCTGAGCTTTTTGATAGTCAGCCATTTGTCCAATATCTAGCCAATAATCATAACTGGTATAGATTCCAACTTTTTTATTCTTTTGCATTCTGTTTTCAAGCAGTGTAGGCAGATCTATTTTCTCGTTTGGTTCTACAGAAGCTACACATTCGGGACTTAGGACATATATACCTGTATTAATATGATAACGATATGTTGGTTTTTCGACCATAGCTGTAACCAAGTCATCCTGACTCTCTACCACTCCAAAAGATACTTTATGCTCTAACTCACGCACGCACATAGTAGCATCAAAATTGTTCGATTCATGATGATCTAACAAACGTTTAAAATCTACTTTAGTCAATACATCACCATTCATCATAATCAATGGCAGCTCGGGCAAGCTCTTAGGCAGCAAACCTAATGCACCACCTGTGCCTAATGGTTCATCTTCATGGATATAAGTGACACTGATATTCCATTTGCTACCATCTCCAAAGTGTTCATGAATCTGTTCAGGCATATAATGTGTAGAGATGTAAAAATCGTGAAAACCAAATTTGATAAATTGTCTGATAAGATGCTCTAACATAGGCTTATCACCCACATGTAGCATAGGCTTAGGGCAATGATCAGTTAAAGGACGCAAACGAGTGCCAAATCCTCCAGCCATAATAAAAACAGGATTATCACGTTTTTTAGGCTGTAAAATTTGGTGTAATGTCTCTAATCCTACTAGATAATTATTATCATCAACTACAGGTAAAACTAATACGTCATACTTATCCATTATATCAATGCGTTGTTGTCTAGTATGAGAGGGTTTTATGATTATAGGATTGGCATTCATAACTGAAACAACAGAATCGTCCATATCACCTGAAGCTAATAGACCACGACGAATATCACCATCTGTGACTGTTCCCAACAATTTTTCTTGTTCGTTAATTACTAAACCAATACGTATTCCAGACTTATCGATAATCCGCATAGCATCGCGAATAGTTGAATCAACCTTAAGAATCACATCTTTCCAATTATCCATTTTCAAATCCCAAAAGCTTTTAATTTAGATCATAAAAACTTTTTTTCAATATATCAGTTAAATTAACACGCTTTATTTCTTCAATTATTTTTTCGCTCGCACACCCTTTACCATAAGGATTTTCTGCTTCAGTCAATAATTGTTGAAAAGAGTCAGAATATAAACGATCGAATGAATCCAATATACTTTCTTTATTAGGTAAAGCATCTATGACACTTTTAGACTTAACTCTTCCTTTCTGCCTATCACCTATGTTTATAGTACCTATTTTAAAACTTGGAGCCTCCGCTAAACCACTAGAACTATTACCTACTACTGCATCCATATACTGAAGAGAGCTTATATATCTTAATTGGCCTAATGAGTGGAATGCTACTGCTTTGTCACTATTTTGACTAACATAATTATCTATCATTTCATTAATAATACGACCGTCAGTGTCACTATTTGCTTTAGTTAAAATTATATGAGTATTCTCTAATTCATCTATTGCACTAAGTAACTCCTGAAACTGGCTCTTTGAAGTCGACTTTTCCAAAGTAACTGGATGAAATGTAACTAGGATATTTTTCAGGGCTAACCTAAAACCAATTGATTCCTCGAAATCTTTCTTACTTAAAAGTTTAAGTTTTAATATATTTTCAATTCCCAAACCACCTACATTAAATACACGATCAGGCTGCTCACCCAGTTGAATAACTCTACGTCTATAGTCTTTAGTCGCTGTAAAATGAAGATGACTCATTTTAGTTATACTATGGCGTATAGCTTCATCGAAAGCTCCTTCTGTAGTTTCTCCACCGTGAAGGTGTGCTATAGGAATTCTAGAAATCATTGCAGCACTTACTGCGCTGAAGATCTCGTACCTATCTCCTAATACTATTAATAGATCAGGCTTTAAATCATTATAAGCATCAGCAAAACCAATTTGCGCCAATCCGACAGACTTAGAAACACCAACTATAGTGTCAGAAGACAGAAGCATTTCTACTTTTTTATCTATTTTAAATTCTTTTTCTATTTCTATATAGGTAGAACCAAATTCGGGACTAAGATGCATGCCCGTCACAATAAGCTGTAACTCTAAGTCCTTGTCTTGTTGAATACCTTTCATTAACCAATACAATAAACCATATTCAGCTCGAGTGCCTGTGACTACGCATATCTTTTTTTTCATATCAATTCATCTTCTTTATAACTTCTACTCGCTTTAGTGCCTATAATTTCATCCCAGCGCATGGGACTAACACCTGTACCTGGACGTTTAACACTTAAGTTATGTTCAGTGAATACTTCCCCTTCAAGAATATCTTTGTTAGCAATCAAAGACTTACGAGCTACAAGTATATTTTTAGATTCGCTAGGACTAGGCTGTTTAATTTGACTACCTAGGGCTAGTTCTATATTACGAATAGCTTTTATCATATCTATGAGCTCACTCGGCTCTAAACTAGCTTTATGATCTGGACCATCCATGTTTTTATCTAGAGTAAAATGTTTTTCAATGACACTTGCACCCATAGCAACTGCAGCTATAGGAACCTCTATACCGTTTGTATGATCACTATAACCATAATTAATGTTAAAAGCCTTTCCTAGAGTAATCATAGCTTTTAGATTTACATCTTCTATAGGCGTTGGATATTCAGTATTAGCGTGTAAAACAGTTATATTGTCTCGTTGAGAACCTGCTTTTATTAATACATCAATAGCAGCCTCTACCTCGCCTAAACTAGCCATACCTGTAGAGAGTACAAGCTGTTTATTTAGCTGTCCTATATGCCGTAAATAAGGTAAGTTAGTAATCTCTCCACTCGGAATTTTAAATATTTCTAATCCTAGCTTATCTAACAAATTAATACTATCATGATCAAATGGAGTTGATAAAAATAAAATATTTTTCTTTCTGCAATAGTCTATGAGCTCCTCATGGGCACTTTCATTTAACTCTAACTTCTTAACCATCTCAAATTGACTTTCTTTAGAATCTTTAGTGTTATCAATTTGATAATCAGCTTTTACAGCATTTTTAGTTATACAAAGCTCTGTCTTGAAGGTTTGAAATTTCACAGCATTTGCTCCTGCTTCTGCTGCAACATCAATAAGATTTTTAGCAAGTTCGATAGAGCCATTATGATTAACGCCTGCTTCAGCTATTACAAAAACTTTTTTCATAATTATTGAACCCTTTTAATAATATTATCTCTATAAAAAATAGATAATGTTAGTTTAAATGAATCTATTCATTATAGATTAAGAATTATAAAGACAATTTAGACTAAGACCGTCTTTTTATATTTTCTTTAGTAAACTCAACGGCTGGGCTACCAAAAACTGTTGTGTTTTTAGGCACACTCTTAGTAACAACTGATCCCGCAGCAATTATAGAATTCTCACCTATCACCATAGGCTTATCAGGTTTCCCCTGAAATATTATAGCACCAGTACCGATATAAACATTATCCTCTATTATTACATTGCCATTACATTTAACTGCTGGGGCAAAAGTAACATTGTCGCCTATTATGCAGTCATGCGCTACATAGCTATAGATATTTGCATGAAAATTGACACCTATACGAGCATTGGAAGTGATAGCTACAAAAGGGCATATAATAGATGCTTCACCTATAATACATTTTGTGGAAACATAAGCTTGTTTACTTATAAATGTAGGTAAATCAACCCCTCTAGACTTCATCTCTCTATATATTTTACCTTTGATTGTAGGTTCAGCAATTGAAATTATGGCACAGTCACCTTCCTTAAAATCAAAATCCTTTTCAAGGTTTAAGAATGGTGATTTAAAATCATACTTATCATAATCATTTTTATTTTTATCAAAATAGCCTGCTACACTGTATTCGTTATCATTACTAATATATTCAGATATTTCTGAAGCAAATCCGCTAGCACCAATAATATATATAGATCTCATATTTCCAGCCTATTCATTGAACAATTTGTTTATAAAGGAGAGCTAGGCAAATTAACCAATCTTGCCTCTGCCCACTCAGAGTTAACCAAGCTTCCACTTAACGAATCAGCAAACATCGGTAGTCTATGCATAAGCTGCCAAACAGGACGCGTCATTACTCCTTGAGCATTAGTAGCTTCTAACAAGTGATTACGACTATCTAAATCAGGGCATACTACGGCATTTAACCAATAGTTAGAATGAGCGTATTCAGGCTCTTTGACAAACTTGAACTTACTATCTTCGAAATAGTCCTCGTATCGCTTGGCAACAGCTCTTTTGCTCATAAGCTTTGCTTCTAGCTGTTCCATTTGCGCACAGCCTAAAGCTGCATTAAGATTAGGCATGCGATAATTAAAACCCGGTTCGTCATGATAAAACTCATAAGCATGAGGTACTTTAGCCGTAGTCGTTATGTGTTTAGCTCTCACGCCATCGTTTTCATGCTGGCATAACAACATCCCACCACCACCAGTAGTAATCACTTTATTACCATTAAAGCTCAACGCACCAAATCGTCCTAAAGTTCCGGTATGTTTGCCTTTATAGTAAGAACCTAAACTCTCAGCAGCATCTTCGATTAAGGTTAAATTCCATTCTTTACAAATGGCTAGAAGTTCATCAATTTGTATAGGATGACCAAAAGTATGCATTGGCATTACTGCTTTGATAGCCGCATCGCTTTGCTTGTGACGGCATTGGCCATCGTTATCAACTATAGCATTCTCATACAACCATTCAGATACCGCCTTGGGGCATAAACCAAATGAATTGAGTTCTATATCAATAAAAACGGGCTTTGCTCCCATATGATATAAAGCATTACAGGTTGCCACAAAGGTTAAAGCTTGAGTTAAGACTAAATCACCAGCTCTGACATCGGCTAAATTTAAAGCAGTATTTAAGGCTGCTGTTCCATTAACAGTAGCGATAGCACGATTAGAATTAGTGAAATCTTGCACCTTCGTCTCAAACTCGTCTACAAATTTACCGACACTAGATACAAAGGTACTATCGATAGTCTCAGCCAAATAAGCATGCTCATTACCATTAAAAGAAGGTGCATGTAAAGGTATGAATTCATTAGAAGAATAAATATCTCTTACTAAATTAATAAGTTGCTTTTGCATTATCATCTCACATCTTGCTATCAAGATATTTACCAGTCTCTTTATGACCAAAATCAGGAATCATCTTAAAGAACAGTTCAACAATAGACTCTTTATCCCAAGCAAGATCTTCCTTCATTGCAGCAATAGTACTTTCAAACTCAAGTAGTAATTGTGAATCAAATACCGCTTGATTCTTAATGATGCCTAAGTTTTCGAAACGCTCCATATCAAGGGTTTCTGAATCGGTGAAGAATTCTTCAAAATCTTTTTCACCTGTGGTATCGCTACCAGTAAACAAACAAGGCCACTTACCTTGCCCAGGTAAAGTCTTGGTTAGCTCACGAGCTTCTTCTTCACTACTACACAATACCGGCTCAAAGCCTTTTTGTTCGAGGTATCTAACCGCTATATCTGCAAAAGATATCAAATGTAAGCTTTCGCTCAACTTAGGAAAAAAGATATCTCGGTTATCGCCGAATAAACAGGACATCAAGCATAACTCACCAGACTCTTGAGGAGTCACAAAATAACGTTTTATATCATTAGGAGCAACAATAGGCTGACGTTTCTCTAAGCGCTGATTGAAGCTATGCAGTAGCGAACCATCAGAAAAAGCGACATTGGCAAAACGCGCAGTAGAGATATCAATCTCTAAGCTGCGACGCATTAAGAACATCTCCATAATACGCTTGGATGCACCCATCATATTTACAGGATTGGCTGCTTTATCAGTAGAAACACAGAAGTACTTCTTTACTCCAGCGTCAATAGACTGCTTAAGGGTTTTATCCGTATTAAATATATTGACATCTATCATACGCATTAAAGTATAGGGGTCTTTTTCACTGCGCACATGTTTTAAGGCTGATAAATTGAGAACGTAATCAAATTGTCCATCAGCCTTGATAAAAGCATCATATTCTAATGATCCTATATCCAAAGCAAAAGTCTGAAAGTCACCATCAATATAACCAAAAGAGCTGCGAATATCACGAACTAGTTCGACCATATTATTTTCGCTAATATCTACGACATGGAGCTTTTTAGGATTGCGCTTAAAAATCTCTTTGACCACTGCTTGACCAATAGAACCTGCCCCGCCCAAAACTAGAAACTTAGAGTTAGAAACAATTTCTTCAAGTGTTCCTGAGTTATTTTTAATATCCGTAGTAAAAAGCTCTTTTTCTCTGCCAATTAACTTTAAAATAGAATTCATAATAGACCTATTGCTTATTAAAACTGAACCAAGGCATTGGATGCCGTTTTTGTGCTATCCACCAAGTTAATAAAAAACGAATACCCATTGAAATAGCAAATGCAACCGCTGCACCCTCTAAGCCAAAGATACGGATTAATACAACTAATAAAACTAAATTTAGTATACCAGAGCTGATAGAAGCAACTGATAGCAGACCGGTTCTTTTTGAATAGAATATATAATTAGTAATCATTAGGTACATGCCCTGAAAGCCTTGACCTAATACTAACCATCCTATTATCTCTCCTGCTTCTGCATACTCTTCACCAGCTATTAACACTACTAATGGAGGACCAATTAAAAAAGACAGCATAACACCGACTATAATTAAAACAAACCATGCATAGGTTAATTTAACTATCTTTTGTTTATCTTTTGTTTGATCCGCTTTTAACTTCTCAAATAACCAAGGCACATAGGCTTTATTAATAGCATCAAATACAATACCTATAGCCGCTGTCAATTGAACAGCAACCATATAGATACCTGCTTCAGCAAGACCGATTTCCTTATTAATGACAAACCTATCCACTGTGGTTAATAGAAACCCTCCTGCTATATGAGGCATAAGAGGTATACCGAACTTCAGCGCTTCTGATAAATAGTCCTTTCGCCACACAAAGATAGTCAGCAGCTTATCTTTCTTCAAGAGAATTAAGGCTATCACTACGAAAACTAAGTTTACAATTATTAGAGCATCTATACGTCCTTCTGCACCCCTTAAAAGCACTACTACTAATAGAAGGGATAAGAGCATATTCAATAGGCTTTGCGATATTTGTAATATACCGTATTTTACTGATTTTTTTTGAACCTGCCATTGTGCTAAACGTATACTTATAATTACCATACAAAAAGCAACAAGCACTGCAAAAAAGATATAACTCGGTTTTAGACTTAACCATTCAGCAAACTTATCTTGAAAAACAAAAAGAACAGAAAAGACTATCAGCGAAAAGATAACAATTAGCTGAACACAGGAACCAATAAAACTAGCCATTTCCTCTTTAGTAATGTCAGGATCGTAGTATTTCCTACTTATAGCCCCTACAAAGGCTACCCCCACAAATGCACCTAACGCACCCAATAACGTTTGAAACATGGCTACTTCGCCATACTCCGCAGGATCAAGATAGCGTGTTAATATAGGTAGCAGAATGAACGGTATAATAGCGTTTAGAATATTAGAAAATAAATAGACGCCCGCTCCACTAACAAAGCTACTTTTTTTAATCATTTTCATAATAAGAAAGCTCAGTCAGCATATTAAATAATTTTTTGGGAATCTATAACTGTATTCTTTGAAGTATCCACAGTAGATCCGCCAGTATACCCATCTACAAAATATTTGAACTGCGCTTTGAGCCACTTTATATCTTGATTTTTCGCTTTATCCGTAAGTTGAAACAATGTATCTTCGATATCAGTTAAAGGGAAGCTGTGCTCTATAGCTTGCATAATAAGGGGATGATCTGTATTTTTAACGTTATCCTCACCGATTATGAGCTCTTCATAGAGCTTCTCGCCAGGTCTTAGTCCTGTAAACACAATATCTATATCACCATCAGGGTTATTAGAGTCTCTAACTTTATGTCCACTTAAATGAATCATCCGGCGAGCAAGATCGACAATCTTAACTGGTTTACCCATATCCAAGACGAACACTTCGCCTCCCGTTGCCATTGCTCCGGCTTGAATAACTAAATTAGCTGCCTCTGGAATAGTCATAAAGTAACGAGTGACATCAGGATGAGTGACCGTTATCGGCTTACCTTGCTCTATTTGTTTGGTAAATACTGGGACTACCGAGCCTGATGAACCTAATACATTACCAAAACGTACCATACTAATAAGGGTGTGATTATTATTCGGATTGTTTTTTTGGCTAAAACCTTGACACACTAATTCTGCCAAACGCTTACTAGCGCCCATTATATTGGTCGGTCTTACTGCTTTGTCTGTAGAGATCAAAACAAAGGTCTCAACTTTAGCTCTTATTGCAGCCTGAGCGCAATGATAGGTACCCTTGCTATTGTTGATAGCCCCTTCAAAAGGGTTGTGCTCGACTATCGGTACATGTTTGTATGCTGCAGCATGATAAACGGTTTGTACATCGTATGACTCAAATACTCTAAATAGATTATCCTCATTAGTCACACTGCCAATAATAGCAATAATACTAATACCTTGATAATTAGGCTCGCTAGCTTGCTTCGCTAGCAGCTCCTGATGGATACTATAAAGCGCGAACTCGGACAGCTCATAGAGCACTAAAGATTTGGGCTTGTTTTTGATGATTTGGCGACAGAGCTCGCTACCAATAGACCCTCCTGCACCCGTAACCAATATAGACTTACCTGTTATGTTTTTTTGTAGCAATCGAACGTCTGGTTCAACCGTCTGACGGTTTAAGACATCTAGAATATCCACTTTACGCATACTGCTAACAGTAACTTTTTCTTCAGCGATCTCTTCTAGACTAGGTAGCTCTTTTATTTTGATAGAGATACCTTCTAGCTTATCAATAATTTGGCGCTTATGCGCCCTACTGATAGAAGGAATAGCTAAAAACACTTGCGCTATATTGAGCTTATCCACTACATCTAATAACTCATCTGCTGCATGAATCTTTTTACCTAATAAATAAGCACCAGTAAGTTGGGGATCGTCATCTACATAAGCGACTACATTATATTTATGCGAATTTTTGAGCCCCTCTAATAACTCTTTGCCAGCTTCGCCTGCTCCATAAATAATAACGTTGTCATAATCAGCATTTCCTTTAAGACTTTTCTGATATTTACTTTGTGATCGAGTTAGTAACTCCCGAATAGTCAGTCTACTGTTCCATAACCAAACTAAATACATAAATGAAAATATAAAGGGTACTGAGCGCGGCATATCAGGAAAAATATCAAAGGATAAAATAATTTGATAAACGATAATAAGGATGACTGATAGCTGTAACACACTGCCGATCAAACCTTCAAAAAATGCCCTTGATAGCCCTCTATAAAACCCAATAAGGTATAAACCAATAACCGGAATAAGTGCGTAGAAGAATAATGCTGAGAGACTAATATGATTAGCAATGTAATTGTAACGTAACGCTAATGCAAGATATAAGCAGATGACTGCCATTACAAAGTCGGCAGTTATTAAAATAGCCCGCTTGATACTACGTGGTAGAGATAATAGTCGCTGGGTACTATTAAAAAACCAGCTAGTATTGACGCTGGTTTGTTTATTAGAGGGTTGATAATCATCTTCGTTCGGGACTAAATTCATAAATAAAATACTCATTCTAAGGTATAACACTTACCAGTTGTTTACTGGCTATCATTGCCATAAGCATAATTATAATGATAGCTGTATTTACTCATAATACCTTGCTGTACATCATTAAGAACGATACCATCTACTTCTACATTAGCCTTACCCAGCTGATTAACTGCATAAACTAACTGACCTTCTACTGAGGTATCATATCGAGTTACCATCAATACTTGATCAGCAAATTGCGACAAGATCATAGCGTCAGAAGCTGCGAGCACAGGTGGTGAGTCGATAATAATATAATCGTAATGATCACTGAGCTCTGCCATTAAGATGTTAAACTTACCACCAGATAGCAATGAAGTAGGATTGCGAGGATGTTGTCCTCGAGGTATAAAGTCAACATTATCTAAGCTCGTCGGATGAACGATATCGACTATGCTATCTGTCTCTTGAATAAAGTAATCGGCTAAACCATTATCCTGCGTCATATTGAATACTTTATGTAACTCTCCTAGCCGCATATCTGCATCAATAATAAGTACCTTTTTATCGAGCTGCGAAAAAACTTCAGATAGGTTTGAAGATATAAAAGACTTACCTACTCCAGGGCTCTCACCAGTAATTAATATCACCTTGGCTCGTTTACCAGCTTTACCTACTTTCGGCATACTGAACATTAAATTCGTTCTTAAACTTTTTATAGCCTCATAGCTTAAGCTATTACTATCAGCTTGAGCGAGTAACCGACTCGAAGATTTTTTGTTTTTATTCAACCTTGTCAGTAACGGTGAGCGTGGAATAGTCGCAACAACAGGAACACCTGTTTTGGCTTCAAGACGCTCAGGATCTTTAACCGTTTTTCTAAACAAGCCTCTAATTAATACTAGTAACATACCTAGCATCGTACCTATCAAGGTAGCTAAGAGCCAAATTATTAGTTTCTTAGGAGCAATAATATTAAAATTGCTTAAAGGTAAATCAATAATTCGAGCATAGCCAACCTGACCCGCTTTAACGATCTGTAATTGTTGATAGTTTTTAAGCATGTTTAAATAGATTTCTCTATCAATAGCTGTATCTTCAGATAACGTTAAAAATTCTCTTTGAACTTCGGGTAATTCAGAAATTGTATTTTCGAGCTCTTGCTTTCTGTTATTTAAGACTTCAATCTGATCATTAATTTGGATAACTAAAGGATGCTCTTCCGTATAATAAGTCGTTAGATCTGCTTTTTTTAGTTTTAGCTCACTTAACTGTCTATCAATATTAGAAGTTTCTGTTAAGAGTAAACCTGCTTCTTGTTCAACATCGATAGTGCCATACTTTGTACGAAATTCATTGAATGCCGCTTCGGAAGCTTCTAGCTTCTTTTTAAGCACAGGAATTTGAGATTCCATGAACTCTAGCGTTCTAGTAGTCTCTTCTGATCCCCTAGACTGATTTTGATCCACGTAAGAAAAAATAATTTCTTTTAGTATCAAACTAACTTGCTGTTGGTTTGAACCTGTCATAGACAGCTCAATAATACCTGTCTGCTGCCCTTTTTCTACTACAGATAAAGCAGCATTTATAGAGTCAGTAGCTGTCTGTAAAGATTGCTTAGCAATATTGATAGGATAGTTATCATCAGGTAGATCAATGACTGTGATTTGAACTTGTCCATTTGTTCCTTTAAATGTGTGTGACTGGTTTAGCTGACCTTTGAATTCATCAAAACCGTTACTTAATATAAAACCAGTCCCAGATCTAACTAAGGTAAAAGGCTGATTAAGGTAAGCACGTGATACATTAAACTGACTGATATCCACTTTGCCATCTTGAGTTCTTAAACTGACACCTTCAGACGTATTTATTTGAGTATTAATACTATCTCTTGCTACTCTGTCTATAAACCCAATATTAGGATTAGAAAGGCGTACTCGAAGATGCAATAGCTCAACGACTGGCTCTAGTATCATGCGTGATCTTATAAGCTCTGCTTCTGTTTGAGCTTTACTAGAATCAGACCCTTCTAGTAATTCAGAGATATTTGATCCAAGTCCTGATAGGCCTTTTGTATTGTCTTCGATCTGTATTAACGCATCTGCCTTAAATACTGGATTGACATAACGGCTATACACTATCCCCAATGCTAATCCTAAAAGAGCAAAAAAAACCACGACTTTCCAGCCGCGTAATAGTACTAACAATAAAGCCATCAGATCAATATCATCATTGCTCTGCTCTGCAGTAGACTTTTGCTTGTTTTGTGTCTGTGAATTCATACTCATAACTATCCGCAACTTAACTAATTTTATCAGTCCACTGATCAAGGCTATCAATGATATCTTGCTTCGCAGTCTCAAATGCTTGTTTATCTAACTTATACGGATCCGCAATATCTTTATCAATCCAATGGCCGATTTTAAAGGTCTTACCCCGGCTATGCGGCCATTGACTCTCAATCCATTTCGTTTGATGATCAGACATAGTCAAGATCAAATCTGATTTTACCACCAATGATTCATCTATCTGCTTGGCAATATGATTACTGATATCTATGCCATCGTTCTTCATTGCTTCTATAGCTTTAGAATCCGCACTATGCCCTACTAACGCAGATACTCCTGCAGAATCAATATTTTTTTGTGGGTATTGTTCAGATAATAATGCTTCAGCTATAGGACTACGGCATATATTCCCTACGCAAACTACTAAAATATTATCAAATGCCATAACATATATACCTTATTAACTATTCAGCGAGATTTGTAACCGCAGCGACTGCCGAAGTAGATGGCAGTATGGCACTAATAATACGGTTCCAACGGGTTAAGCCTGTTGGATCCACATAAAGGATGTCATTCGGATGCATCTCAAAACGATTAGCAAGCGCAAAATTGGTCATAGTTTGCATGTCAACATAATATATATTAGTACGCTGATAGTTTGGATTATCTCGAACTACGTATACTTTAGCTGCATTAGCAGTACTTGAATTAAGCCCTCTCGATTCGCCTAATACTTGAGCTAAACTTAGCCCTTGCTCAGGAATTGCCACTGGATTAACCAGACCGAACTCCCCTAGTAAATAAACCTTCTTGCGGTCTTCACTATTGACATGGATAGAATCGCCATCTTGAATGTAAATCTGATTACCTGAAGCGCCAATCTGACGTAGGTCTTGCAGGCCAATATTATAATTACGGCCATTGCGATTAAGGACAATACTATTGGAATCACCGGTATCGGTTGCACCGCCCGCCATAGAAATAGCACTATAGAGAGAGACAGGAGAGTCTTCAATAGAAAACTCACCAGGCTGCTTGACTTCACCATCGATAAAGAACTTATTACCACGGTAATTGATAATCTTTACTTGTGGATCTGAATACTTCAAATAGCGCTCAAGCCGTCCCCGTAGATTTTCTGTGAACTGCGGCACACTTAAGCCGGAGGCTTGTATACGTCCTATTAGAGGAAACTGAATAAAGCCTTGCTGATCTACAGGATAACCTGAAGCGTAGGGGGTACTCCCTCCAGACCCGGATGAGCTTGCATTCATCTCTGGATAGCCTACTAGATTGATACTTAAAATATCACCTGGAGTAATACGATACTGAGCTTTAGTAGAGCTTTGAATCAAATGATTAATATCGTTATTAGGCTGGGCTACTTGAGGCGGCGGCAATGTCGCTAGGTTTAGAGGTTGGATATTGAATTGTATGCCATTTTCAGCCGTAAAACTACCAACCGGTGGTAAGCTTCCCGCTTTTAATCCTGCATTAATAGTAGGTGCAGAAGTGGTTGCACAACCAGAAAGCAAACTAATGAGCAGTAAGCTTGTTGCACCCAGTAGCTTAGAGGTTCGATGCATAGTAAAGACCTTATAATACATGGCGTTAGCTAAATAGTTCGTTAAACTAATCCGTAATTCTAGCATGTTGATGCCCAATCAGCATCAAAAATTTAATCGCAATATAGCACAAATATTAAGCTACTAGGTATTACCCTAGTAAATTTTTAGTCAACTTAAGGCTGTAAATGCTTTATCTGAGAAAACATCTTTGCAAAAGATGCTTAATTATCTTAATTAGCGTAGAATATAGCGCTTGTTTAGTTTTTTAATATTAATGTTTTTAAGCATCAATATTGTTTATTGTTAAACACTAGTTTTCCGAACCCAATACATTGCGAAATGTATTACCAACCGATTCAAGGATATGGTTATGAAAGATGAGAAATTACAGAAAGCCCTTGCCCGCATGGGTCTAGGCTCACGTCGTCAAATGGAAGAAGTCATTAAAGCAGGACGAGTTTCTGTTAATAGTGGCCCTGCCACTATTGGCGATCGTGTAGAGCAAGGCGATGAGATTCGCGTCGACGGACGCTTAATCAAGTATACCGCCGAAAATGAAAAACGCCGCCGAGTGCTGGCATATTATAAGCCTGAAGGTGAAGTCTGCTCTGCCAATGACCCCGAAGGTCGCCCCACTGTCTTTGAACGCTTGCCAAAGTTAACTCATGACCGCTGGGTGATGGTCGGTCGCTTGGATATCAACTCAACAGGGCTATTGCTATTCACCAATGATGGGGAGATGGCGCATCGCTTGATGCATCCCTCTAGTGAGATTACCCGTGAATATGCGGTACGAGTACTCGGTGAAGTCACCCCCGATATCGCCCGCAATCTAACCTCAGGGGTGATGCTAGAAGATGGCATGGCTCAGTTTGAAGATATAAAAGAAGGCGGCGGTGAAGGGGTTAATAAATGGTATCACGTCAAGCTTAAAGAAGGCCGTAACCGCGAAGTACGCCGTTTATTTGAGTCTCAAGGCCTAAAAGTTAGCCGTCTATTACGTACCAGCTATGGTAGCATCGCTCTACCCAAAGAGCTGCGTACCGGGCGCTTTTTAGAGCTGGATAAAAAAGAGATCAACACCCTAACCGACTTGGTTGATTTACGTCCCCGTCATGGCACCGGCTTACATGGTGCTGCCAAGCGCAAGCAAGAACGTATCAAAGATAAGCCGCTAAAAGCGCGCCGTGCTGACAACAAACGTAGTCATAGCTCTAGCAATAGCGCTACCGCTAAGAGCAGTGCAAAACCTGCCAGCCGTGGTAGCCGCAATAATCGTGACCGTAATAATCAGCGCTAAAGCTTTGATAAGCTATGGTTAAAAAAAAGCGGCCAATGATAAATTCATTGGCTGCTTGTTTTTGGGTTACTCTAACCTCTCAAGTATGCTCTAATCACGACTGTCTAAGTAACGCTTCATAACCCGCAGGTCTTGTAGATGTTGATCATCCATTTGCTCTAACCCTTGATCCAAACGCCGTTCAATATTATGCAACGCTTGTTGCAATAAATGTCGAGCTTCCGCTTGCTTGTTATCTTGCGCAGTAGCATTAGCATTGTCAGCAACTGAGTTATTGACTAAATAGTAATAACTAGCAAGTATTTCCGGCAAGCGTGTATACAGCAGTTTTTGTAATACGATTTGCGGTTCGTCAACGGTTGGCGTTCTACCTTGCTCTGTTAAATGCTGCTGATAATCTGTCAAATACCGCTGATAAAGGGCTAGCTTATCATCGATACGCTGCAGTTGCCGCAATTGTGCATCACTTAAACATTGCAAATGCTGGCTATTAAGGTTTAGTTGCTGCCACTTTAAACGCGATAAGATAACAGGAGCATGAGGATCTTGATAAGTAAGGACTCCAGGGGTAATGCCAACGGCTTTATGAAAAGCCTGCCAGCTTTTTTTACCCAAATAAAAGGCGGTAATGGTAGTAGCAATACCAACGCCTATTAATATACTCATCTTCATTTATCCTTGCGTACTGTGTCTACGCTGGCAGCACCTATTACTCATCACTACTAATCTTAGGCGCTTGCAGGGTTTGGGTGTTCGAGTTATCAATAGTACTAGAACCCTCAAAACGCTGTTGCAGATAACGCTGAGTTACTAATAGCTTTTGCCCATCTTGATGGTAGGATGCCGCTAATAAATCGTCAAATTGAGTATTAATAGTTCCTAGTACCTCGAGCAGTGCTTCCTTACCGGTCACATCAGAGTGTTTAATTTTGGTATTGTCGGCACGAGCGCCATCGAGATCATGCAGACGACGATAATCCGCCACTGCTTGCGGAATATGCTTATCCATTAGGTTTTGAATCATGATATAGGTTTCACTCACCGTATCAGTATCATCAATTTTGCCATCATTATTGGTATCACCGTAAATAACGCGCAGCTTCTCGCCTTTTTGATTGATTTCAGCCAGCGCCGCTTTTACTTCCGCCGGTAAGCTCTTTTCAGGAATATAACCCAATTGCGGCATCGCCTTATATTCAAGCATCTTGGGCGCCGTGACTTTTTTGATCCCGCGATAACCTAGGTATATACCCGCAGCTGGCAATACTCCATACAAGATAAACATGACAAACATGGCGGTTACTTGGGTCATTAGGTTATCCTTGTTATAAAATTAATTTAATGAAGTTAATTTTTGGTACGGCTTTTGACATAACGATGAGTGGAGGCCAGACGATTTAACACCGTTTGATGCAGCTCATCGAGTAATTCGTCGAGCTCGTAATCTATCTCCAAAAACAGATCAGTGAGCATATCGCCGGCGGTCATATTACCTTGAACGGTACTGCTTTTAGTTCGATGCGGACTGAAACGTAGCAGCTGCTCATAATGATAGAGCGCTTCTGGAATACTCTCGGTTACTAGCTTATCAATAACGAACTGCCGCTCATTGTGCTGCTGTTGTTGCTGCTCATTAAGCTCTTGACTCCAGTCACGATAGCGTTTGAGCTTACCGTTGATTCGGTCTAGAATCGCCACAGCCTCAATCGGCATTGCATTTAGAGTGGCTTCATCGACCACATCGACAAGTTCAGTCATAATTGGAGCGCGTCCATGTTTGAGATACCATAAAGTATCAGGGTCAAAAGGAGGGCGATTGGGCGAACGCCAATTTACCTTGTTAGCCAAGTAACGATCGGTCAACGGCGTTGGTGAGCGGGTATCACTCACTTGAGCTAAAGCGTCACAGATACGCTCCACTCGCTCGGGCGCAGTTAGCGTAGAGCCTTCAGCGCTATTAATGCCTTCAGCGTTCTTAATACCTTCAGCACCTTTAATGCCTTTAGCATTGGCTGGCACGGGGTTATGCTCACTACTCTTTGTGTTATTAGCGGCGGCTTGCTGAATATTATTGGCAGCCGTCGTCGGCAGGTCATCCTGTGCTTGCCCAAATGACTGTAGCATTCTTGTCAAACTTATGACCATGACCTACGCTGCTCCTTACTTATATTAGTTTTTACATGCTCAATTTTATATTGCTTATGCTGAGTTGATAACGTATCTTAACAGTTTTTTTCGACTCTGCCAGTAAGCAAACGTCAATGATTCTCTCTCAAAACTCGAGCTTAATATTATGAATGCCCCCGATTATATTTCAGGTTTTTTGCTCGGACTGTCATTGATCATTGCTATCGGCTCGCAAAATGCCTTTGTGCTAAAACAAGGTATCAAGCGCGAGCATATCTTTTATATTTGCCTATTTTGCGCCGTTAGTGATGCCCTGCTCATCTCCGCCGGGGTTGCCGGATTTGGGGCGGTAACGGCGCGTTATCCGCAAGTGGTAGAGATTGCCAAGTTAGCGGGTACGGTGTTTTTAGTAGGCTATGGCTTACAAAGCTTATATGCTAGCTTACGCCTATCGCATGCTTTGAGCGCTGAGGGACAAGTCGTTACCAGCTTAAAAAAGTCATTATTATTATGCTTCGGTTTTACGTGGCTGAATCCCCATGTCTACTTAGATACATTGGTATTAGTCGGTATGGTTTCAACCGGAGCCAGTAGTAAATTAACCTTTGCCAGCGGCGCAGTTAGTGCCTCGTTCTTTTTCTTTTTTGCCTTAGGTTATGGAGCACGTTTATTGCAGCCATTATTCAGCAAACCCAAAGCTTGGAATATACTTGACGCTTTGGTTGGACTATTGATGCTTTATTTGGCTTGGCATTTATATTCGAGTTAATATAGTTGATGCCAAATTAAATAAATACACTAAACTATAGCGCTAGACTGGAACAAATTTCACTTGCGTGCTGTGTCTACGCTGACAGAGGCTGCGCAAAATTCGTCCCAGTCTAGCTGTATCTTTTTTATATTGACCTGACTATAGCAAACCCAAAAAATACGATTAACTTTATCAAGCTTGTTAAGCTAAGAATCAACCATTAATCTGACTAAATATTTGACAATAAAAAAGCCAAACACACCTCTGCGGTATGTTTGGCTTTTAGCATCTATATTTATGCTAGGTTATTGACAATAAATCTATCAAACTACTAACTATCTTAAGATGCCTTTTTGGCCTTTTTAGGCTTCTCAAATGACAAGTTCAAAAAGTGCTCTAATGAATCATCTAGCACATCAAGCCAAGGCATTGGTAGCTCAGGCGCTAATGTGCCCGTTAAGGTAGAGCGATAAGACTTTTCTCTGAAAGTCATGATGCCTTCTTTCTTATGCTCTTGCCATTCTTTTAACAGCTCAGCTTGCTGCTCTACTGCGAACTCAGGATAGTCAGTAGGATTGGTCAGATCACGAATATATGCCGCCTGAAAGTCGATAGAATCACTGACCGTTACGGTCTTGGCATAAGTCGCTAACCATTTTTCCTCATCCTGCTGACGAGTCTCAAGGTCAGGCATTTCAATATCACCCATGATCACGTCGCGGGCATACCAAGCTTGCGCATCGAACATATTAAAGGTGAAATACTGATCCTGCATACCTAAGTAGATAAGCTTAGGGTTAGGCTGCCAAAAGATACCTTTATATAGGTTCGCTGGATATAGACAGTTGTGCGTTTGCAAACGTAGCTCATCAGGCAGGAACGGGAAATGGAACAAATAACCGGTACACATGATAACCGCATCGAAGCTCTGACTGGTACCATCAGCAAAGTGGGCCACGTCTTCTTCAAAATGAGTGACTAGAGGCACTTCTTTAATACCTTCTGGCCAGTCATAACCCAACGCTTTGCTACGATAGCTGATCGTTACTGAGTTGGTACCATACTTATAGCACTGGGTACCGATATCTTCGGCTGAATAACTACTGCCTACTAATAAAATATCTTTGTCTTTAAATTCTAGAGCATCACGGAAGTCGTGAGCGTGCATGATACGACCCGGGAACTCTTCTAAGCCTTCAAAATAAGGCATATTGGGGGTGGAGAAATGACCAGTCGCAACTACGACGTAATCAAACTCTTCAACTTCTTGTTCATCCGTTTTATGATTCATGACTGTAACCGTAAACTTTTCGGTCTCATCATCATAAGATACCCAGCGTACAGGACATTCAAAACGGATGTATTTATGAATATCTTGTTTATCAATACGACCCATGATGTAGTCTTTTAACACTTCACGTGGGGGATATGACGGGATAGGTTGACCAAAATGCTCTTCAAAAGAATAGTCAGCAAACTCTAAACACTCTTTGGGACCATTCGACCATAGATAGCGGTACATACTGCCATGAACCGGCTCACCGTTTCTATCTAAACCGGTACGCCAGCTATAATTCCACATACCGCCGATTGCATTTTGTTTCTCATAACAAACTATTTCAGGCAAATTTTTAGCACCGGCTAAACGAGCTGCTTCAAAAGCACGTAATTGCGCCAGACCGCTAGGACCTGCGCCTAAAATAGCAATTCTTGTCTTACTCAAAGTACACTCCTGCTAAAATTAGTGGAGCTCAACTATAACATATTATTATGGATATTATAAACTGAGGACACTATTAGCAATTGATCTGTAAGAATATGAGTGCAACTAGCAGAAAAATGGACTCTTTAATAAACAAAAGTCCATTAATAATAAAATATTTTAACTTTAAAAGTTTTAGAATGAAATATCTATAAATAGGAGGTAGCCCTTTGATTTAGGGCTATGGGGAAAGTTGCTGCGTGAGTAACAGGATTACAGAGCGTAAAAAGTCACAAGTATAAAATTGTTACATCTGTGACTACGAAGTTGGGCGACTTACATTAAATTAGGAAAAAGAGTCCGTAAAGCATTGACGATAATCTCAATCGACACCGCAGCCAGCAGCATACCCATGATCCGGCTCATGATGTTAAGTCCGGTATCGCCCAGTATACGGCTGATACGTCCTGCAGAAATCAGCGCTAAATAGCAGAACAAACTAATAAGCAAGCCGGCAATAATCACCGCTGATACCTGCAAGATTCCTGATACTTGTGAGGAATAGATGATGACCGTGGAAATACCACCAGGGCCAATCATCATCGGAATAGCTAGTGGCACTACCGCTGAGGCAGTACTTGGCGGCGCAAATTTATCGTATTCGACATCAAAGTTTTCTTGATCCGGTTTGACCGGGTTGCCCTCACCATTCATCATATTAAGGGCGATTAAGAACACTAGTATGCCCCCTGCCAACTGGAACGAGCCGATAGAGATACCTAAAGCCTTTAGTAAGGTCTCCCCCGCTATGGTAAAAAAGGTGATGGTGATAAAGATAGTTAAACAGGACACTCGTGCCACTTTGCGCCGATTAATCATCGAGTAGCCACGGGTTAAATCTAAGAACAGCGTCAAAGCACTAAATGGATTGATCAATACCACAAAGGCTAAAATAATTTTAATAATTTCAGTATTCACTGAGCGCTCGCTTGTTTATAGTTGATACTAAATTCAATAGGTACACTAAACTATAGCGCCAGACTGGAACAAATTTCACTGGCGTGCTGTGTCTACGCTGACAGAGGCTGCAAAGAATTCGTCCCAGTCTAGCTGTATATTTTTTATATTGACCTAACTATATCATCAACATCTAGCAAAAAATAAGGCCATCGTGCGAGTGCGACGATGGCCCAGTAGGCATCCCAATAGGCGATGACAGCGGCATTGTACCATAGGTAGATAAGCTAATAAAATCATTAACTTCGATTGATTTTATCTTATAAAAACACCCATTAATAAAATACTATTTAGTCCTCTTAAAACGTTACTATATACAAATTGTTTCTAAATTCTAATCAAAAAACCTCTGCAACGCTAAGCACTAAAATCAAGGCCAATATCGAGCGCGGTGGTGCTATGGGTCAGATAACCCATGGCAATAAAGTCCACGCCAGCCTCTGCAACGGCTGTTACGGTTTCAGGCGTAATGCCGCCAGAAGCCTCGGTTTTTGCTCGCCCTTTGCATAGTGCTACCGCCTGTTTTAACGTTTCAGGCGTCATATTGTCCAGCAGTACCAAGTTTGCGCCAGCGTCTAGCGCTTGCTGCAACTGCTCTAGGGTATCAACCTCAACTTCGATAGGAATCAGATGCCCAGCAAAATCTTGTGCTTGCTTAATAGCGGTTTTGATGTCACCTGCGATAGCGATATGATTGTCTTTGATTAAAATAGCATCGTCGAGTCCCAAACGGTGATTGCGTCCACCGCCGCAGCGTACTGCATACTTTTGCACGATACGTAAGCCCGGAATGGTCTTACGGGTACAAGTAATCTGCGCTGGGTAATCAGCGACACTATCGACAATCTGCCGAGTGGCGGTGGCAATACCGCTTAGATGGGTCATAAAATTCAGCGCCGTACGCTCGCCCGTTAATAAATGACGCGCATTACCGCTGACCGTTGCTAATACGGTATTAGCTTCGACATATTCGCCATCATGCACTTGGGCGCTAAACTCAATCTGTTTATCAATCAGAGCAAATGATAAGTGCGCTAGGTCCATCCCGCAAATCACCCCAGCTTGCCGCGCTCTAATCTGTAACTGCGCTTGCTTATCGGCGGGAATGGTGGCTTGCGAAGTCACATCGCCCCGCCTGCCCAAATCCTCTACCAATGCTGCTTGCACCAAAGGTTTTAGTAACACTTCATCTATCGCTGGCTCTATGTGGACGCTCATTTATTCTGACCCTTATTAATAATGGTAAATAATCTATGATAGTAAATCTAACTGAATTAAACTCAAAATGAGCATAAATATAGCGTAATGTGTCCAAGCTGACAAGATAAGATGAAGGTTTGCGTCAATAAAACCTATTTGCGTTTAGGTAGCTTACTATCCATCAGTAGGCTTTGTAGCTCAATATCATGACAGAAACGGTAGAGCTTGGCTGGGCGACCACGCTGAGCACTACTACTCTCTCCTGTTGCCATCACCAAGTTTTGCGAGTCCAGCAATCTTCGAAAGTTTTGTTTATGCAAGCGCACTCCTGAGAGCGCTTCCACGCTTTGCTGTAACTGCGACAAAGTAAAAGTATCAGGCATTAGGCCAAATATAAGCGGACGATACTCTATCTTCGCTCGCAGTCTTGAGATTGCGGTCGCTATCACTCGGCGATGATCATAATACATGGGCATGCCTATAATCTGTGACCAATCGGCAGGGAGCTTACTAGCCTGACTGCTAGGCGAATAACTAGGCGCCTCCGGAATAAGTCCTGCTTCATAAAGCATTTCATAACGTAGCAGCACGTGCTCTGGCAGCCAGCCACCATGCTGGTTTTTATCATCATTACTATCGGTGTAATTTTTCGATGTGCTTTGAGTGCTGTTACCAGGACCGTCTCCGTTTATTCCCCAGCACAAACCAATGCGCTGACGGCGGCGTTGCTGAGTGATCTCATCTGGCGCTGCAGCTGCCCAGTCAAACAAAGCCGGAAGGATAAAGTCAGTAATTATACTCGGCATGCCCTGTAGATGATTCTCCCACGGAAAATAATCATACCAATCTCGCCATAAGGCTTTGCTAGGCAATTCCTGGGTTTGCTCTTCTTGTACCAGCCCCAAATAACTGACATAGACTAGAGCATGACCATCAACGTTACGCCTATTGGTATCGACAAAAGTATATAACTGCTCAATGTAGCCGAGTGGCTGCTCGGTTTGCTCCTCCACCCATTGGCGCACGCCCGCTTGCAGGGAGCGGTGAAGCGGCATCAAAGGTCCGTTCGGCAATAGCTTACCCTGATCAACGGTTAGCACGCGCGCCGTATGATTGGTAATAGCGACAAGTACCGCGACCACCTCAGTCGTGCCACTGCCCTGCTGGTGCGCATGTGAATAAGATAAAGTCATCCTTTTATAATTACCCTTTATTGATTATAAATTATTGATAATAAGGCTCAATTAATAGCCTTTAGTATAGCGTGGATTGTGTTCTATCGTGGCTACTGGATGCAACTTGGCCGTGCTAATTTTGTTAAATCAGTTAGATAATTTTATTAAACTTATAAAAATATAGAAAAACCACTTGTAATTATGCTCATAATGAGCATAATTACAAACAGCTTATTAATAAATCCTATTTTTTAGATGAATTACTCACTACTTCTTATTTATATCACTTATTTTTATAACTTATTTCTATAATCATTATCGCTATTGCACGGAGGCTTGCCGCCATGAATACTTATCCTTACGACGCCCCTATCTTGAGTACTGATAATAGCAGCGTAGCTACGCTTGATATTGAGCACGCCAAAGCTAAAATTCCAAAAGACTTAAGCCGTACTGAGCGCCGCGCTATCGAAAGCAATATAAAACGCTTATTAAAAGAGCACAATGCAGTGCTGGTGGCCCACTATTATGTCGATCCTTTTATCCAAGATTTAGCATTAGCTACTGGCGGCTGTGTCGGTGATTCGCTGGAGATGGCTCGCTTTGGGCAAGCGCATAGCGCCCAAACTTTAGTAGTTGCAGGCGTACGCTTTATGGGCGAGTCTGCCAAAATATTAAGTATGGAAAAGACCGTATTGATGCCGGATTTGGAAGCGGAATGCTCGCTTGATTTGGGCTGTCCTGCCGAGGAGTTCTCCGCATTCTGTGATGCTCATCCTGAGCGTACAGTGGTAGTCTATGCCAATACTAGCGCTGCGGTGAAAGCACGTGCTGATTGGGTGGTAACCTCATCCGTCGGTATCGATATTATTCGTCATTTGCATGAGCAAGGTGAAGCTATCATTTGGGGGCCTGACCGTCATTTGGGTAACTATATCGCTCGTGAGACCGGCGCTGATATGCTGTTATGGCAAGGCTCGTGCTTAGTACATAACGAGTTTAAGGCCACTGAGCTTGAGCAATTAAAAGCCGAGCATCCTGATGCGAAAGTGTTGGTGCATCCTGAATCACCTGATAGCGTGGTTGCACTTGCCGATGTCGTGGGCTCTACTAGTAAGCTGCTCAAATCAACTTATGAAATGGACGCTGATACCTTTATCGTTGCCACCGATTTGGGTATCTTGCACGAGATGCAAAAACGCTCACCGAATAAACGTTTCTTAGCGGCGCCCACTGCTGGAGAAAGTGCCAGCTGCAAAAGTTGTGCCTTTTGCCCATGGATGGCGATGAATGGCCTCCAAGGTATCGAGCAGTGTCTGCTGCATAAAACTGGCGAAATAACCATGACGCCAGAGCTAGCAGATGCCGCCAAAAAGCCTTTGCAGCGTATGCTCGACTTTGCCGAATCGCAAAAGCAGCGGGTAGCAGCGAGCGGTGACATCGTCAAAGACCGTGAATTATTTGCCAATGTCGGAGCGGCATAAAATGGCTCAATATAGCCAAAGTAAGCAGACCGATGTATTGATTATCGGTGCTGGGCTTGCCGGACTAAGCACTGCCCTATCACTGCCTAAATCGTTAACCGTTATGGTGCTAAGTAAAGGGGCGCTGGAGAGCGGCTCTAGTCACTACGCGCAAGGCGGCATCGCAGCGAGCTTAGATAAAGACGATAAGGTAAGCGATCATGTCGCCGATACGCTTATCGCTGGCGCCGGACTATGCGCCGCTGACAATACTAGTAATATTTTAAGCGCTGGCCAACAAGCGGTGCAATGGCTGTGCGAGCAAGGCGTGCCTTTTACTCAAATTCCGCAGAAAAACCAGCATGCTCAAGAGCCCGCTCAAACTTTATATACTGATAATCTGCATTTAACGCAAGAAGGCGGTCATGGCCGTCGCCGAGTGGCTCACGCTGATGATGCCACTGGTCGCCATATCATGGACACTTTAATTAACAAGGCAAAAGCGGCGGCTAATATTACGATTATGCCTTTTTGTGAGGCTTTAAGCTTACTAACAGAATCGTCAGCGGCAAATCTGCACGCTAATACTACCGGCGATAAACAATGCCAAGGCGCCATCGTTTTTGATCATCGTAGCCAACGTCAGCTTACTATTCATAGCCAAGCGGTGGTGCTCGCCAGTGGCGGCTTAGGTAAACTGTTTCAACGTGCCAGCGCCCCCGATGTTTGTGTTGGTGATGGGGTGATGATGGCTTGGCAAGCAGGTTGTCGTTTGGCGAATTTAGAATTTATCCAGTTTCATCCGACAGGATTAGCGCTGGATGACAGCAGCTTTTTGATATCCGAAGCCCTGCGCGGTGAAGGCGGACGCTTGTATTGTCCGCAGACCGGCAAGCGCTTTATGTTAGATGTAGACGAGCGAGCTGAGCTTGCTCCTAGAGATATTGTCGCCCGAGCGATTGCCGAACAAATCAGCGATAACGGTCTGGGTTATGTGCATCTTGATATCAGCCATTTACCAAGTCAATTTATACAAGCGCACTTTCCGCAAATTTATCAGACGCTATTAGCGCTTGGCATTGATATTACCACAGACCCCATTCCCGTTGCACCGACCGCTCATTATAGCTGCGGCGGGGTCGTCACTTGTGCTAATGGCTTGAGCGACCTGCAAGGGCTGTATGCCGCTGGCGAGGTCGCTTACACAGGACTGCATGGTGCCAATCGCTTGGCCAGTAATTCGTTATTAGAATGCGTAGTGGTTGGTCGCAATATTGCGGCACATTTACCACACTATTTAATGACTAATATTTGGGCAACCCCTACTTTATCGAATAACCAGTCTGTTCACTTATCGCAAGCTAATTTTACTGCTGGTGTCATTGCTAATGACAACCGTCATATCGATATTGATATTGTTACTGACATCGATAAAATAACGACGCCATTAAAAGCTTTGCTGACGAATAATTTAGGTATTGTGCGTAGCGCTAAGTCGTTAGAGCAAGCCTTAGCACAAATAAATAAATGGCAATCCATGCTGGGAGATTCTGACTGCGCATTCCCAAATAAAATGGGCAGGCTGGCTTATTTTCGACTTACACGCCAATTAGGGCTGGCTAGCCTGATTATTCAATCTGCTTATCAGCGGCAGGAGAGTCGCGGTGGGCACTATCGAACGGATTACCCCAATTTAGCCGCTGAGCCGAAAGTCAGTATTATTGAGCCGCTAGTTAAAGAAAACAGCACGCCAAAGAATAATCCTCAACCCACTAAGATAAAACAGCCTAACCACAGCGCTTTAGAAGTAGCGAGCTAAACCCCTTTATAAAGCTAAAAATCCTGCCCTATACCAGCTTTTGACCCCTAGTATGGTACAATCTCCGGCTTGTAAAAACGCCTTGTCAAAATGTTACGAGCCTGTAGACCATGCAAAACCTTATTACCCTCGTCTTGGTACTGATGCCGATGTTTATTGGCTTTGCCCTGCCCTCCAACCGCAGGATCACGCTTCTTGCCGACAAGGGTCTGTCTTATCTGGTATTTATCATCTTAACCCTTATCGGGATTGAGCTGTCGCAAGTCGAAGGGCTTGGCAGCCAGTTGGGCGAGATTGCGCTGTATGTCACCGTTTTATCGATATTAACCATTGGAACCGGCTTAGTGGCCCTGATGATATTCGACCACTGGCGTCCTTGGCAGGCCAAAAAAACAACGACTAAAACCGAGCAACATCGAGTCAGTATTCGTGGCAGTTTGGCGCAAGTCAGCTGCGTGGTGATTGGTATGATCATCGGTTATTTCTTGCCCGCTGGTTACATGCCGCCTGAAAATACCATGACCATTATGCTAATGATATTGATATTACTGGTCGGCGTTGGACTTAAAGGCTCGGGCATCACCCTCAAACAGGTGCTGCTTAATAAGCGCGGGGTGGAGATGAGTGTTATCTTCACGCTGTCAGTATTGATTGGCGGGCTGATTTTTGCGCTACTATTCACTGAGGTCTCATGGACAAAAGGTTTGGCACTGGCCTCGGGCTTTGGTTGGTACTCGCTGTCTGCTATCGTGATGACCGATGCTTATGGAGCGATTTGGGGCAGTGTCGCATTGTTTAATGACTTGATACGGGAATTCTTTGCGCTGATATTTATTCCGGTATTTATGCGTAAGTATCCGTCAGCATCGGTAGGCCTTGGCGGCGCGACCAGTTTGGACTTTACTCTGCCTATTATTCAGCAATCTGGCGGCTTAAAGGTGGTACCGTTAGCGATTAGTTTTGGTTTTATAATTAATATTGTGTCGCCGGTATTGATGGTGGTGTTTGCGGCTTGGTGGTAGCTGGTTTGAACTTAATCTAAAATGGTTCGAGTAAAATAATACTCATAGATAACAAATAATTTATAATTCATTAGTTATCTATACTGATTGGCGTTGTCTTGACAGTGCTTCCTTACAACATACAACCATCTCTCATACCAATACCATTGTTTTTCAATTTTTACGCCATATCCTTGAGACTTATTTTTTCCATCTAAAGATTTCCATAAATTAGTATGATGATGAATCTTAAAGTTTACGAACCCTTCATCATTCTGATACTTACAATTTTTTTAGGTAGATATTTAACCTTCTCAGTTTCCTTTATTAACTGATACTCTGTATTCACTTTTGCAGCCAAGGGGTCATCATGCTTCAAAAACTCAATGACTTTATCTGCCTGTCCTCTTTTATTAACAGTTTTAGGTACGAATAATATTCTGTAGGCATATTTTGGGCTACCATATTCTTCATCCGATATAGACTCGTCAAATTTAGTTATGTAGCTTTTAATATTTTCGGGTAATTCTTCAAATTCAGAAAGAAGATTTTTTTGTTCTTCAGATATACTAGAAAACTGAAGACTAAAAGACAAGTGTTTTTCTATTCCGTGCTCTTTACCAAAAAACTTGCAGATATAATGATTATAGTTCAAACAACAGGCTTGATATCGAGCACTCAGACTATCATCGATTCTAGATGTCATTTGATGCTCAATCTCATGACGTAACCCTATTAGAAACTTTAAATTTAGAGCAGACTCGTAGTCTATTGGACTTTTATCATTATCTAAACATCTTTCAAGCTCCCAGTGCTTATATGCGCCATGCTTGGTTCTGTCAAAAATCTTACGTTTATTAGGCTTCTTGTAGTAACGATATTCAATACCTTTATTTTCATAATAAGCGTGTAATAAATATGTCCAACTAATTATTATCAATACCGAAAATGACTCTGACTTAAAGGTGATATTAGGGTTGTTGAATATTTGAACTGCCGCTAAAGCAGCCTCTCTCGACTTCATAACTAATTCGTATTTTTTAGTACCTTTTCTAAGTTTAGTCATTTTATAGCCACTTTAGCTTAAATAATTATCAAAATAAAAATGTGATCTTATTGTCCTTCCGTTACAATGGCATCACTTTCAATAGTCATCATAGAACTCAAAATTAGAATCTAATAAAATAATCGTGCCATGAACTTATACCAAAAACAAATGAAAATTTAAAAAACCCATCAAGCTAACGGCAAATCCCTATCCACCTGACAAACCTTATCATGCCACTGTATAAACTCATCAATAGCTTTTTGTATAGGCTGATTGTTAGGAGTTGTAGCGTCTCTACCGTCAAAACTTGCAACATAACGGCAAGCCTTATAACCCTTAGCAAAACCATCATAGTCAGCAATCCACTGTCTACGCGCTTTTAACTTATCTTGACGGCGCTTAATGTCATCACTCGCCTCAGTATCAGCTCCAAAGCAAAAGTCTTTGGTTGGAATATCTTTATCCAATTTACCAGTCTCCGTAACCTTAGTCATACGCCAAGGCTTGGCCGTCAAGCGCGCCCGAAAGCACTGCTGCGACTGACAAAGACGAGCATAATTGGCGTCCGCATGGAAATACTCAAACCACTCGGCAACTACGCTATCACTAGGCAAAGTAACATCATGCGTCGCGATAATACGAAAGCCGGCGGGCGTCTGATACAAACGAAAGCTTTCATCGGGATGATTAGTAATACGCTGTTGAATTAAGTCAGTCATAAACGGTAGCAGTGAAGCCAAATCAGCCTCTGATTTTTGCTGGCGCGCCTGCTCTTGTTTACTGGCTTTTTGCCATAAAAAAGCGGTTGCGGCTATCATCAGTGCAATCAGCCACAGCCAAGATAACTCTTGCCACGCTATGATACTGGCGATAACCGCAGAGACGATAATGAAGCTCCAAACTATCAGCTTAGTTGAAGGTTGGCTTTTATTGACTGAATTTGTGGTTATAAAGCCATCTTGATCATAGTCATCTGGATAAAGATGATGCAACAGTTCAGCGTTATCAATGTCTATAATGGCGATATTATCGACGTTTGCCACTTGGGCGCCGTAGCTATTGCGAGTAACGATAAGCTGGGTTAGAGGTATAGAGCTGTTAGATAAATTTGAGCTAGGATAAGTCTGCTCAGAGATAATTTGTTCACGAATGGGAATGCCGTTGCTTTGGTTATACTCCTCCTTGCGTTCACGGCGCACGATATCCTCACCAGCTAGCCAGCGCTGATGCGCTTCAGTGACGCGCGCTTTGGCATGGCTTAATGCTTCAACTTGGCTAACATCTGACCAACCATAACGCTTGATAGTGGCTTGTTTAGAACCGCTATCACCTGTCGTTTGAGAGGTAAAGCGCTGCTTATACTGCGCCCAGTATTTGGGGATGAGCATAGGTTTGCCTTTTACTCTTAATATTCATAGTAATTTTTTGTGTGTTTGCTAAAAAATATAACATGCCTTCTTTTTACATGATAATATAGATATCAATATGACCGTCACCTCTGCTTTTGCAAGTGGCGGTTCTCTATTTCTGGACTCTCATTTTATCGGTATCAGCTCATACTATTGTCATCTAAATCAGTCTCTGCCTGCATCGTTCTGATAATTTCATGTTGAGCTGTATCTTTAAACGGCATAGTTAGAGTGATTTGACACGCCGATAACCCAAAAGAACTAAAAAAATGGTACCGGCTAGATATAAATTTATTTTCATATCTAATTGGAGTCCTTATTCAATTAGACTTTACGAGTTACCTCAAATCGTTTGAGTAATAAAGTTATTTTTACTCCTGAGGTTCAGACGCAATCGCATATACGCGCCGGTTCAACATATTACCCTCTTCACTATCAGAAGGCGCAATTGGTCTTCTTGCGCCATACTCAGTCGCCGTGATGCGCTCAGAGGCAATGTTATATTTCGATATTAAATAATTTTTAACCTTATTGGCTCTGTTTTGCGCCAAGGCATTCGCTTCGTTTATAGAGGCGATATCAACTTCAGTTCTTGAATTATGACCTTCAATCAATATGGTAGCGGTTTTATGCTCTTGCAATTTCATACCTACCTTGTCAAGCTCGGCTTGATACTTTGGCAACAGCTCACTGCTATCTTTATCAAAAAAAGCGCGATATTCCATTTTTAGACCTACCCCAGGCATCGTAAAAGGGCAGCCTCTTTCATCGACAACCACGTTATATGGCGTAGCTGGACATTGATCTAAATCATCAGGTACACCATCACCGTCGCTATCTACATTAACCACAACCGTTGGTATGTTGATAGCTTGACTTGTTCGATTAGACAAATTAGTAGTTTGGCAACCTGTCAGTACTAAAGTGCCTATCATAATTGACGCTATTGTCCATAATTTCACGTTCATACTCTACTCTTCGTTAAGTCCAAACCCCTAAACCCCACTCGCCTGCTTAGCAAATAACCGCATCAAAGGTCTAATCTTGCTCACCCGATACATGCCCTCATTACGAATTATTTGGATAGGACGCAATTGCGCCAACTCCCCTGCAAACAGCCAGTTAAGTAGCGAAAAGCTATGCATCATCAAACTATTATGCGGGCGACGCAGACGCTCATAAGTGCGCAGGGTTTGATTAGCACCCCAAAGCGTACCGCCACTACGGGCAAAATCGTGAGTCAGTTGCTCAAATAGCTCTTTTACATCGAGCATACCCAAGTTAAGCCCCTGTCCCGCCAGCGGATGCACCCCATGGGCGGCGTCTCCTATCAGTACTAAATTATCAGCGACGTAACTTTTAGCTTGCTGAGCCGCCAGTGGAAAGCTGGCGATAGATTCAACTTTATCTATAGCACCAAGCTCATAAGTGCTGGCAGCAGCAAGTTTATCAGCGATAACGCGCGCATCCTCTTCTAACAATGACAACGCTTGATTACGCGGCAAAGTCCAAACTACTGACTGCCAATGTTGCGGGCGAGCTTTGTCTTCATCGGTGATATCGGCGAGTGGCAATAGCGCCAGCGTACCAGTCGGTAGCATAGCTTGGCGAGCGGTAGCACGGTGCGGTTTGGCGGTCTGAATAGCACAGCAAATAGCGGTTTGCTTATAATCAAGGGTATCAAGCTCAATACCGGCTTGCTTACGGACAAACGATCCTCGACCATCAGCGCCTATCAATAATGCCGCTTGAATAGCGGTTCCATCATCCAAGGTCACCCGATAACCTTGCTGTGATCCCAGCCAATCCATTTGTACCACTTTGTGCCCGTCAATAACGGTTAGATAGTCGCTAACATCGGGCTCAAAAAAGCGTTGCCACAGCGCATACTCAATGACCAAAGGCTCAACCATACTTCCTAGCATCTCAGGCTTTGCGCTATCATTGCTATTATCATTGCTACTGTCATTCTCGCCAAATAGCAGTTCGCCGATACCATTACGTTGCCAAACTTGCATTTGTGAGTAATCCGCCTTGCGACCTGAGCTAGCTATCTTTTGCCAAGCGCCTGCTTCTTTTAGTAGACCAATACTAGCTAGGCTAAGCGCATAAACGCGAGCATCACGGTTATTAAGTACTTGCTCCCAATCGGCTTGGTTACGCTTAGGGCGGGCATCGATTAAGGTTACTGGATGCTTGGCTTGAGCCAGCTTCAGCGCAAGCGTAGCGCCAACTATACCGCCCCCAATAATCAGCGTATGGTTATTTTTCATAAGATATCTCTCAATGTATAAGCTATTAATTTATATTACGATTTTAAGCCCATGGCATAATTGGCAACCAATGGCTTAATATTAGGCAGTTTATCAAAAGCTACCAAGGCCACATTACGCGCCAGCTTAATCGCTGGATTGGGATGGGTAAAGCCATGAACGACCGCATCGCAGAAACGAATAACCCGCTTTTGATCGGTCTGACGGGCTTTTTCATAACGCTTAAGCAGGCTCGGATCACCAAGATCTTCTCCTTTTAGCACCTGTCTGCTCATCATTTGCGCCAGTACATGAGCATCACGCATACATAAGTTAAACCCTTGACCCGCTACCGGGTGCAAGGTATGCGCTGAGTTGCCCATAATCACGCAGCGACCCTTGACTTGTTGGTCCGCTAATACTCGGGTTAAAGGATAAGCGCCTCTGCGACCTGCCGCTATAAACTTGCCAGCACGCTGACCAAAAGCTTGTTGCAAGGTCTGCAAAAAGTGCTCATCATCCTCTAGGTATTGAGTCTCCTCGCCTTTGGGACACACCCAAACTACCGAACGTCTATACCCTTGTTGATACTCATCATTGCCATCGCCATTGGGATCCGTCAATGGCAGGACAGCGAGCGGCCCCGCTGGGCTAAAGCGTTCAATGGCGACATGCTCGTGCGCCTTGTCGGTCTCGACCACCCCTACAATGGCGGTTTGCTCATAATCATAAGTCGTGGTGCCGATACCTAATAATTGACGCACGGTTGAGTCTCTACCATCACAGGCGACCAAGACGCTGGCTTGCAATTGCTGCTCGCCTTCTTCATCACCGTAATAATTAAAGCTCAAGGTAACGCCGTCATACTGTTGATCAACCGCAGTAACATCAGCATTATCAATCAGGGTAATTAAAGGCTCTTGCTGAGCGGCCAATAATAACTTGCGCCCTAGCCAAGCATTTTCCATCACTTGTCCAAAGGATTCGACATTTTCATCTGCTTTATTGAGCTGCGCTTGTCCAAAGCTGCCTTGCTCGCTGATTTTGACCGCATCAATGCGGCAAGCATGACTTTGTAGCTGTTCCCATAAACCAATTTCCTCATAAATTTGTACCGTGCGCCGTGATAGCGCCGTATTACGGCTATCCAAATAGTGGCTACGCTGCTCATCATCGTCAGGGCTAATCTCAGGATAGCTATTCTTCTCAAGCAAGGTGCTCGCAATACCATGGTGCGCCAATAGCAGCGCAAATGATAAGCCGACATGGCCGCCACCAGCGATGAGTACTTGTTGCTCAGTAAGCTTAGCGGTACTTTTTTTATTTGGCTCGTTATTAGCCGTATTAGCTGAGGTAGTGCTTGAATGCTGTAAATTATTATTATCCATTATCTACTCCTATGTAGTTATCTACTGAGTCAAAAAACCTTTCGATAAGTCTTTGAACAAGCTATTTAACAAGCTCATTCATTAGCGAAAACCCATCATTACTGTATGCTATCGTACGGCTTTCAATATCATTAAGAAACCTTTATTAGATGACTCATAGGTTATCACGAATTGCTTAGATTTCACTAAGCTTAACTGTATGGCTAAGGTTTTTAGTGAACGCTAAGCTCAAGCATTTAATTAAATAATAAATTAGATAGTATTAAGCCGAGGTTAAAAAACTAATAAGCTGTTAACGGTGCGCTAAATAGTTGCAATCGGCATACAAAATCAGTCTTACTAAAGGGGTGTGGTGCTTGAAATTTAAAAACTATCAACCATAATGAAGACATACCATGCATTAACCTGATTTCGTCTGAGCCTAATTTGATAACTATCTGCAAATTTAGTTATTTTTATGACGTAACAGGTCAACCTAGCATTTAACTACTTTATCTAACTCTTTAAATCATTACCTATTAAACAACTACTTATTAAACAATTACTTTATTTATTTTGCCTATAAATGTCGCTTTCAAAGATAGCTAGGCAACTCATATAAAAGGATAATCGCTTGACTGAATCTATAAGCCGTCGTGTAAAGTTTGAATCGTTGACACCTGCGCAATTAAAGACTGTGTTAGGTGAGTACAATAACCATATGAAATATCTGCAAGAGCGCTTAGATATCAAGATTAGCCAGCGCCAAGGTGACTTCACTTTGAGCGGTGACCTAACGGGTGTTGAGCGTGGTGAGCGCATTTTATATAAGCTCGCTGATGAAGCGCAAAACTCTAAAGATATCAGCGCAGAAGAGCTACACCTGATTATCCAATCTAGTCTCTCCCGTGATGAGGATCAGCAAGACGAGGAGCACTTAACGGCTGATGATAGCGAAGAAGATCTACAGTCCGCTCGTGACTTTACCCCGGTAAGCTTACGCACTCGTAAGGGTAAAATCGTCCCACGTGGCGGCAACCAACAACGTTATGTCAAAAACATCTTAGACTCTGATGTCTCCTTTGGCATCGGCCCTGCCGGTACTGGTAAGACCTATCTAGCAGTAGCTTGCGCCGTTGATATGCTTGAGCGTAATGAGATTGAGCGTATCTTACTGGTGCGCCCTGCGGTTGAAGCTGGGGAAAAACTGGGCTTTTTACCTGGTGATTTGACCCAAAAGATCGACCCTTATCTACGCCCATTATATGATGCGCTTTATGAAATGATTGGCTTTGAAAAAGTCGGTAAAATGCTTGAGCGCCAAACTATTGAAGTTGCTCCACTCGCCTATATGCGTGGTCGTACCCTTAATAACTCATTTGTAATTCTGGACGAGGCGCAAAACACTACGCCTGAACAAATGAAGATGTTCTTGACCCGTTTAGGTTTTGGCTCACGAGCGGTCATTACTGGTGACATTACCCAAGTGGACTTACCGCGTGGTCACAAATCCGGTCTTGCGCAGGCGATGGATATTCTAAGTGGTATCGAAGAGATTCATATCACTAAGTTTGACTCAAAAGACGTGGTTCGTCATCATTTAGTACAAAAAATAGTGGAAGCTTACGATGTCTTTGACGATGAGCAATTGGCGCTACAAGAGCAGCGTAAACAAGAGCGTATTAAAGAGCAAGAACGCAAACAAGCAGCCATTGCTGATGTGGCCAATAGGCTTTAATCTATAGTTTTAAAGCTCAACCATTAATTATAACTATATATAACTACAGTATCGAAAAGTCGAATTACTACCAAAGCTGGATTACTATCAACTGGACTGCTATTAACACGGCTATAAACATAGCAGTCCAATATCATAGTAGTTCAGCTTTTTGAGTTTATTAGCCGCATAAGATAAGGAACAAGGCAATGGAGCATTCTAATAATCAAGCTGAGCTGGATATCAGCGCTATAGACAGTCTCGATGGACAGCTACTAGATGAGCTGTACAATCAGCAGCGTATAATGCCCGTCCTAACAGCGACTTTAGCTTATATTGAGCAGCGCATTAATAACGGTCTAACACTGCCTTATTTTGCAGATATTGATAGCGATTTTTGGCAAAGTAAGCCCAAATCATTAGCGCTCTATATCACTGACGATAGTGAAGGCCGAGAGCTGAATTTGGCAGCGCGCGCTAAAGACTACGCCACCAATATTTTATCTTACCCTAGTGAGTTGCCTGCCAGCGTCCTTGAGCTTATGCCCACTTTGCCACTGGGAGAGCTAATTATCTGCCATCAAGTGGTCATACGTGAAGCTGCCGAGCAAGATAAAACATCAGCACAGCACTTAACTCACCTAGTCATACATGGGGTGCTGCACCTGCTGGGGTTTGACCATGAAATTGGACAACTAGAGCAAGATGAAATGGAGGGTTTTGAGATTGATATTTTGGCAGACTTAGGGCTACCTAATCCCTATTTATAACTTATTGATAACTATAACGAGGGCAGCCTTAATCTACTTTCACTTTTCCTTTTTCATCGGTAATTTTTGTGATTCATTCATCTGATTAATCATATCATCCAAACCTTTAACATGGACACTACGCTGCGGGAATGGAATGTCGATTTTATTATCGTCAAGCGCGTATTTGAACTGTTCAAGTAAATCACACTGCATTGACCACCAGTCATCATTGGTTGTCCAAACATTAAGAGTCAAATCAACCGAATTATCACCCAGATTAGTCACTCGTATCACCGGTTCAGGCTCGCTAAAAGCCATCGGATTATTTCTAGCTAAATCTAACATTAAATTTTTGGCGGTTTTGATATCGGCGTCATAGCCGATTCCTACCGTAATATCTACCCGGCGATTCGGCAGGGCAGTATAATTAGTAATGGCTGAAGTGGTGATATCGCTGTTAGGAATAATAATATCGTGATTATTGATAGTAGTCAGGTGAGTATTAACTAAGGTAATCTCGGTAACCGTACCGGTATAACTGCTGATCTGCACATAGTCGCCCCGTACAAACGGCCGAAAAGTGACAATCATGATACCTGCGGCAAAATTAGACAGCTGATCCTTTAATGCCAGACCTATCGCAACGGCTGCACCGCCCAATATGGCGACAACCGAGGTGGTCTGCACCCCCACCTTACTAAGCGCTGCCAAAGTGACAACGACTAATAGAATTCCATATAATAAACGGCTCAAAAAGTTGGCCGCTGTAGTCTCTAAGTGGCTGCGTACCATAATCGTATTAGCAAAAGTGACCAGCTTTTTGGCCAGCCAGCGCCCTACTACGAATATGAATATTGCCAAAGTAATTTTGAATAATACTGAAAGCGCACTATCTGTCAGCGTTGCCACATCAAGGGTAAATCCTAAAAATTCCATAATGATTCTTTACTCAATAGCTTTATATTTAATAGCTTTATGTTCGTTCAGGGCTCAATAATCTTTAAACTTAACTTAACCCTACTCTTTAATAAGTGATTTCTACCTTATCACTGTATCGGTAAGTGCGGATAAGGCGCAGTTCTACAATATCGCTCATATCTTCGGTAAACTTGCCAAATGGCGCCGCTTGACGTACCGATTGTTTTGCCGCTTCGTCCAAAATAGTGGAGCCCGAGCTTTCAAGCAAGCGAATGGCTTTGATATTACCATCATCACTAATAATAACCATTAACCGCACCTCACCAGTGATACCCTGGGCACGGGCTTGTACCGGATAATGCAAATTACCTACGCGCTCAACATGCTCCCGAAAGGTCTCAAGATAGTCAGCTGCTACGCCGCGAGTGGTCGAATTACTGTCCATAGTGACCACTTTCGACTTGGTTGCATAAACCTGCTCACGCTGCGATAGCTGGGCTTCTAAAGTCGCAATCTGCTTACGAATGCGCTCTTCTTGTGCCGCTAAATCATCTTGGAGCTGCTTACTATCGTTATCAGACTCAACCGAAGCCTCACGCCAGCTCAAAGTGGTACGCAAGTAGCTTTCTTGATAGCGCTGCTGGCGTACCTGCCGTTGTAAGTCAATGACATCCTGAGTTTCACTCATTTGCTCAGCAGATAAAGGACTGGTTTGCGCACTCTCCTGTCTAATCTGCTGGCGTATAGTGCCACCGCCCTGCTGGGAGGCATTGGCAATATAATGCGCATCTTCATTGGGCTGCACATTATCAGTGAGCGCTTTGGCCACGTCTTGGATCAAGGCTGCTGGGTCCTTACCCATCGAAAAGCTGACCCCAAAAATGATAATTACATGGACCAAAACCGCAATAAAGGTGGCTATAGGCAAGCTAAAGTCACGCTTGGGCGTTTGTGCTGAAAAGTGGTAACTTTGTGAGTCTTTAATATGCGCCACAGGGATCTCAGTTTAATAAATCAATCCAACAGTCAATAAGTAAAGCCAACAGATGCAGCCAAGAGCTAATAAAGCTGCTTATGATAACATGAACCGATTAAACCACCATACTTGCTATTCATCATGGTTTACTATTAATAATATCTTGAACGTTTACAATATCCAAGAAGCAATAATTAGTTGATTTGCTACAATACCAGCACATTGGTTCTGTGCCATGCGGTTTTACTATATACTATTTTTATTACAAGAGAACATAAGGATAATGAGTTTGAGCGATTTTGATAGCCTTAATTCCCGTAACTTTGATCACAGTAGCTTTAATAATGATGGCTTTGATCATACCGATAGTGCTGGCCATGAGAGCTTTGATGACTTTTCAGAGAATATCGGCTACCGATTTACTGAATCCTTTAATAATGGTTGGGATAGCTTAACCGATACCATTAAAAATCTATATAACAAAACCACTGATAAGCTTGATGACGAAATTGCGCTACCCGTAGCCCAAAAGTACGTCAATGATGCGCTACAAAAATTCGTCACAGACAATGTCGCATCCATTCTAGAGCTGCGTGTTGAGTTACACGACGAGTGGTTTAGGCTTTATTGTACGGTTAATGTCGCAGGCATTTATGCTGAGGTTGCCGGTAACTTTAGTCTGGTTCACGTGCAGCTGGATCGTAATGTGCAGCGTTTTGTATTTGGACAATTAACCTATACTGATGTATTAAACCTGCGCTGTGAGTCCTTTGTAAAGCTCAAAGGTATCAAGCTGGCTATTTGGTTCTATCATAGTGTGCTCAAAAAAGATCCGTTAGGCGTTATCTTAACTTATATCAATATCGCTCGTGCTAAAGAAGATATTATCTATTTAGATATTCATCGTTGGCTCAAGAAAAACGACAAAATCATGAGCACCTTACATAAGGTACAAGTGAATTACGGCGAGGTTGAAGAAGAGCAGCTTGTCCTAAAAACTCAGGTCAACTATCGCGACTTGTTAGGCGGTAGTAGCGGTGAGGATATTATCGGCGATAAAGATAAACAAGCTGACGCTAGTGAGTATTATGGCGGCGAAGAAGCTCCAGCATTAATGAAAGGCCCTATAAACCCTATAGACGACGCAGCCGTCCCTAGCAAAGAGTAGCAAACTCTTAGAGCAAACCAACTTGTAGAGCAAACCGACTTATTACTGGCTATTTAACCTTTAATTCGTAACCAGATGCCGTGATTTTCTCTAAAACCACGGCATTTAAATCCCTACCCTTTAAAAGAGGCTCTTACCAATAATTCTCTACGGCAATATTACCTTCGCCGCGGCGATTCATCACAAATCCCATAGTTTTCAGGGTCTCTTTGGTATCCTCTACCATCTCTGGGTTGCCGCATAACATTACATGTGCGCTTTCAGGATCTAACGGCACACCAGCCTTTTGTTGTAAGGAGCCATCTACCAATAGCTTCGGTAAACGCTCGGTTAAGGCGCCTGCCATGGGTTCACGAGTCACAATCGGTATAAAGATGAGCTTGGCAGGGTTATCCACTAAAGAGCCAAAGTTTTCTTGCAGCTGCTCGATCTGTTCAACGTACGCCAACTCCTCCTGTGATCTGGCGCTATAAGCCAAGATAATATGCTCATAATCTTCCCAAGTTTGCAAATCTTGTAGCATAGATAAGAAAGGTGCCAGTCCGGTACCCGTAGCTAACAGCCATAAATCTTTAGGCAATGGCTGCTGATAACGGGCTAAAGTTAAAAACCCAAACGGGATAGTATTGAGCATCAACTCATCACCCACTTGTAGGTGCTGCAACTGCGAGGTAAAAGCACCATCAGCAATGACTATAGAGAAAAACTCTAACTCTTCATCAAAAGGTGAGGAAACTATAGAATAAGCACGAAAAATATCCTCGTCTAAGGCCTTATCCGTCGTTGAGTTCTGTTGTTGATGATACTTTAGCTTACTGGGATTTACGCCTAAACGTACAAACTGTCCTGCGGTAAATTTAAAGCTATCTGGACGGGTCACGGTAAAACTAAATAAGTTCGGTGTCCAAGTGGTTTTGCTCAGTACGGTTACTGGTACTACGTTTTTTTCACTCATAATATTTCATCTTTATTTATAGTTAATAGGTATTTTATAATTAGTAGGCACTAGAAAACGAATAAAAAGAAGCACCAAGCTTAGCATAAACTTGGTGCTTCTTGTTTTGCACTCCGTAACAATCATTAAGGAGCGGGTTATGAGCTAAATTGCAGTGAGCTAAACTAAAATCTTCTGCTGTAATTTAGCCTACTAACCCTTAGTAATTGCTACTAGTAATAAATGTTACCAAATACGAGCCCATCTAGCCCACTCAATCAAGTTGCTAGGTAAGATACCAAAGAAGATAATGGCAGCGGTAACGCCGATAACCATAAGACCACCCATACGCACACCCCACTGTCCAGAGACGTCGAATTCAAGGAACTCTTTTGGACGCTTGAACAGGGTAAGCATGACCCGTAAGTAATAGAATAGGCCAATCGCACTACCAATGATAATCATGGCGGCTAGGAACCACTGAGTACCTTGTACCGCTGCTAGTATAGCAAATAGCTTGGTAATAAAGCCGGCGGTCAAAGGGATACCTGCTAATGACAACATCATAATGGTCAATACGCCAGTAAGTACCGGACGACGCCAGAATAGTCCTTGATAGTGAATGAGCTCATCAGCTTCACCAGACAAACGATAAGGACTCGACATCAAAGTCACTACCCCAAAAGCTCCGATAGACGTAAAGGCATAAGCGGCCATATACATACTAGAGATGCTATCGGCAGCGGCACCAATACTAACAATCACGATCAACACATAACCCATGTGCGCAATTGAGGAATACCCTAATAGGCGCTTAAGATTGGTCTGACGTATCGCTAATAAGTTACCCGCTAGAATAGATAGCGTAGCCATGACCATGATCAGCATCTGTACTGAGGGTAAGGCTAATAGTTTGGTATCAAGCAAGAAGCGAATGGCCACTGCCATCATAGCGACTTTAGAGACTGAAGCTAAAAAGGTTGCAATCGGTGCTGGCGCCCCTTCATAAACATCGGGTGTCCAAGTATGAAATGGTGCTACTGAGAGCTTAAAAGTAATCCCAAACAACATCAGCGCCGTGCCTAATATCAGTAGCGGCGACTCAAACATACTGACCAACACCAGGCTAATTGACTTAAAGCCTAATGAGCCTACCTGCGCATATACGAATGCCATACCCATTAGTAGAGTGGCAGAAGCAGTAGCTGAGAGCACCAAGTATTTGAGTCCTGATTCCAGCGAGCGATTGCGCAAATAAGTGTAAGACAACAGACCATAAATAGGTATCGACATCAGCTCTAAGCTGACAAAGAACGAAGCCATATGCTGAGCGCTCACCATCAGTAAAGCACCGACGGTCGATAGCAGTATCAGCAGATATAGCTCTTCTTTATTATCTTTAAACTTAGCTAGATAAGCATAAGAAAGCGTACAGCAAGCCAAAGCACAGATAAAGATAATCACCATGTTGAATTTGGCAAAGTTATCTATAACAAACAGCTGCTCAATCTGCGGTAAGCTCGAGCCGCTACCTATTATCCCTGTTATCTGTCCCAGCAAGGTAAACAGACCAACGTTTAGACCTACTACCGTAATCGTACCGGTTATAAAATGTGAGCGGTTAATCGTAATGGCAATCATCACCAGTAACACCGTAATCACTACCGCAATTATTGAGGCGTAAGGCAACAATCCCATCAAATCATTCATCGTAATATCATTCATGACTTAACGTGCCTCCATCGCATCAAGTGACTGCAGTATATTGATCTGTGATACTTCACTATAAATATACGCATTATTAATCCACTGCATCGCATGACTTGAAGTGTCCAATATAGGCTGTGGATATAAGCCAAGCCACACTAACCCTCCTGCCAACATCAATAGCAATGATATCTCGCGCTTACCCAAATCCTTTAGTGGTCGGGTCGGTAAACCATGGGATTTGGTCTCATGTAGCGCCAACTCCTTGGTATTATTCACCCCAAATAATGCTTGATGAATCAAGATGAGAGAGTACAAACCTGCTAACACTAAGCTAAAGGTTGCAAACACTACAAATACCGGATACTGGCCAAAGGCACCAAACAAAATCATAAACTCGCCGATGAAGTTACCGGTACCAGGAATACCTAGCAAGGCGGCACAGAAGAACATCAATAGCGGAGCGTAATAGCGGAACTGGCCCCACATACCACCCATCAAGGTCAAATCACGCGTATGCAAGCGCTCGTATAACTGACCTGCCATAATAAATAGGGCGGCTGAGCTTAGACCGTGCGCCAGCATTTGTATCATTAGGCCCTGTAGGCTGATTAGCGTACCGGCATAAATAGCTAACACTACAAAACCCATGTGCGAGATACTGGTATAAGCCAGTAAGCGCTTCATGTCCGTTTGCATAAAGGCCAGCCACGCCCCGTAGAAGATACCAATAGTACCTAAAGTAATGGCAATCGGAGCAAACTCTTGTGAGGCTTCAGGGAAAAATGGCAAGACAAAACGAATCAAACCATAAGCGGCAGTCTTAATCAATACCCCAGCTAAATCCACCGAGCCCGCTGTTGGTGCTTGCGCATGCGCGTCCGGCAACCAGCCATGAAAGGGCACAATAGGTAGCTTGACCGCAAAACCAATGAAGAAGCACAGCATGATCGGATATTCCCAACCACCCAAAGGCGTGCCGATTAAGTCATTATAATTAAAGCTTAGAACTCCAGTATAAGCTTGGTTGAATAACACCAATAGCAAGATACCGATGAGCATGATAAGCCCAGAGAGCTGGGTATAGATAAAAAATTTGGTAGCCGCATATTCTTTAGTTTTGCCGCCGACCACATCATGACCCCAAATAGCAATCAAGAAGTAGATAGGAACCAGCATCATCTCCCAAAAGAAGAAGAACAAAAACATATCTATGGCTAAGAATACGCCAATAACGCCGCCTAAACTCCATAACAAGTTCAAGTGGAAAAAGCCAACACGGCGCTGGATCTCATTCCATGAACAGGCAACAGCAGCAATCCCTAGCAAACCCGTCAAGGCAATCATCAATAGCGACATACCATCCATCGCTAAATGAAAGCTAATACCCATAGCAGGTACCCAAGGTACAATAAATTCAGCCATCCAAGGTACGGCAGTATCAGGGGCTATCACCTGCTTACTCATGCCTGCAAAATCGCCATATTGCCAAAGCACTAGTGATAGCGCAAAAGTCAATATCATACCGATCAGAGCAATCCAACGCGGTAGGCGTTTATTAACTTTTTCAACTAACCAGCATAGCAATCCAGCAATAAAGGGAATAGCGATCAGTGCCGGTAGCATCCACGTTTGTTGTAACTCTATCATTTTATACCACCGTTATCATTACCAGCACTAACAGCACAGCGACACCCAAGCCAAAGCTTGCGGCATAGCCTCGAAGTGACCCTGTTTGCGTAGCGGACATGGCTTTGTTACCCGCTGATGCCAGCGTCGGTAATATATTCCAAGTCTTATCGATAGGATCGGCTTTAAATAAGCGGCCAATAAGTAAAAAGGGTTTTACGAAAATCAAATCATACAGCGCATCAAAGCCTAGACCATGGTAGCACCAGTGATATAGCGCTCCGCCAATGCTAGATTGCTTAAAGCGAGTCAGCATCCGACCTTTATCAGCAACATATAATAAGGCGGCTAACACTAAACCGGCAACCATCGCTCCCATAGCAATATATTCGGCAGTATGCTTACCATCAGCTTGATTGGCCACTTCTAATAAATGTCCAAAGCTCTCAGGGAGTACGCCTTGTAGAGGCGGAACAATCAAGGCACCAACAGCGGTCGATAGTACTAGCAATACGCTAAGGGGTAGCCAATATGACATCCCTGATAACTTATGCGCAGGGGTTTTTTCTTCACCAAAGAAGATAATCCAAATCATTCTAAAGGTATAAAGTGCGGTTAAGAAGGCACCGAACACCCCCATATAAAATAGCACCTGATGACCAGTAGCATAGGCTTCCCACAGGATAGCTTCTTTTGAATAGAAACCAACGGTTACCCAAGGAATGGCTGCCAGCGCCCCACCACCAACGATATAGCTCCAAAATACTAACGGTATCTTTTTACGCAGGCCGCCCATCTTAAATATATTTTGCTCATGATGAACCGCTAAAATAACCGCACCAGAGGATAAGAATAACAAGGCTTTAAAGAAAGCATGGGTCATCAGATGGAACACTGCCCCCTGCCAAGCGCCAACACCTAAAGCGAGGAACATATAACCAATTTGGCTCATGGTCGAATAGGCAAGAATACGCTTAATATCAGTCTGTGCCAATGCACAAAAGCCAGCAACCACCAAGGTTAACGCCCCGACTGCCCCAACCCAGTATAATAAGATACCCGGGGTTAGCATAAATAACGGATGCATACGGGCAATTAAATATACCCCAGCCGTTACCATAGTAGCAGCGTGAATAAGTGCTGATACCGGCGTTGGCCCTGCCATCGCATCAGCAAGCCAAGTATGTAATGGTAGCTGAGCAGATTTACCCATCGCACCGCCCACTAACATCATGGTGGTCAAAATCATCGTTGGGTTATTGATATCGAATAGCTCAGGGGCACGAGTAATAATCTCTTGAATATTAAGGGTGCCAAATTCGCGGAACAATAAAAACAATCCGAAGGCCAAAAACACATCACCAACCCGAGTTACCGTAAAAGCTTTCATCGCCGCCCGCCCATTGGCACGGTCGTGATAATAAAAACCAATCAGCAAGTACGAGCAAATACCAACGCCTTCCCAGCCTAGATATAATAATAATAAATTATCCGCTAATACCAGTAATAACATACTGGCGACGAACAGATTCATATAGCTAAAGAAGCGGGCAAAACCGGTATCACCCTTCATATACCAAGCAGCAAATAGATGGATCAAAAAGCCGATTCCGGTAATCACCCCGGTCATCGTTAATGCCAGTCCATCAAAACTCAAGCTAAAGCCTGGATTAAAATCGCCTACCTGAAACCAAGTCCATAGTGGTATTTGCACCACCGTACCAGCAGGATTAGTGGTTAAAAAAGTAAAGCTGACAGCCAGCGTACACAGCGCCGATAGCAGCATGCTACCCACCCCTACAAACGCAGCTGCCTGTTCGGTTAACCTGTCACGCATAAAGGCTAAAATTAAAAAGCCAATGAGCGGGAATATAAAGGTTAATGGTAATAAACTCATGACATCATCCTTTCATCTCATTGGCGCTATCGACATCGAGGTGTCCACGCTTACGATAAAACTGCAATAATACTGCTAGCCCTATTGAAGCCTCAGCAGCGGCTAAGGTTAAAATAAAGATGAACATTATCTGCCCATCTGGATCAACCCAGCGACTGCCCGCCACCACAAATGCTAGCGCAGCTGCATTCATCATGATCTCAAGGCTCATCAACATAAATAAGAAGTTACGTCGCACCATTACGCCGCACAAACCGATTGCAAATATAATACCAGCCAATATCAGTCCATGGCTCATTGGTATCATACCCAGTACGTTTTGCGCCTCAGTAGCTGGCTGTACTAAGCCCACCACTTCATGGGCAAACGGCACGTTCGACACTTCTTGTGCCACGCTCACTGCTTGTACCATCAGTCTGACTCCTTGCGCGTGACTCGTTGTATACCCACATAATCATGTGGATCGACATCTGTATATTCATAAGCTTCAGTGGATTGAACATCATCAGTAGCATTAGCAGTTGATTCATTATTAATTGTAGAGCTATCAGCTTGACTCATGGTATTGTCATCAATACCTTCATCATCTAACGACGCTTTACCTAAATGATAAGCGGCAACCAGTGCGGCGAGCAGTAATAAAGCCGCCACCTCTACTAACATTACATATTTGCTAAATAATACCGTACCAACAGCCTTGGCAGAAACCGTAGTGCCACCAATCATTGCCGTCTCATCATGATTCAGACCAATCATTGCGTAGAGTGTAACCGCAATGACAATGGTTAATCCTGTAGGTACCGCCCAAGTACGAGCATCGAGCCAGCGCTCCTCACGCTCCTCGCTCTCCATACCTAAATTGAGCATCATAATCACAAACACGAACAGTACCAAAATAGCGCCAGCATAAACCACTACTTCAAGCGCACCAGCAAATGGCGCACCCAATATAAACATAATGCCGGCTGCCGCTAACAACGACACAATCATCGATAAGATAGCGTGCACTGGATTGGCCTGAGTGACTACACGTAAGCTGGCAAAAATTGCTACCGCACCTAGCGCATAAAACCCTACCAATTCAGGGTGATTTAAAAAATCCATCATGGCAGCAAACTCCTTAGATCCACAGGCGCAGCTTCATTTTGTGCTGAGCCTTTTGGTTTATCTGCTACCGCCATACCCGTTACGCGATAATAGTTGTAATCAGGGTACTTACCCGGTCCTGATATTAGTAAATGCTCTTTTTCATAGACCAAATCTTGGCGAACGTACTCACCTAACTCAAAGTCAGGGGTCATCTGAATAGCGGTCGTCGGACAAGCTTCTTCACACATACCACAAAAGATACAGCGCGAGAAGTTAATGCGGAAAAACTCTGGATACCAACGTCCATCTTCACGCTCAGCTTTTTGTAGCGAGATGCAGCCCACTGGACAAGCTACCGCACATAGGTTACAAGCCACACAGCGCTCATCACCATCAGGATCACGAGTTAGGATAATACGCCCACGAAACCGTGGTGGTACCGGCACCGGCTCTTCAGGGTATAGAATAGTATCGCGCGGCCTGATTGCGTGGCTATTAACCATCCACATGCTGCGGACGATGGTATAGAAACCAACGACAATTTTTTTTATGCTAGTAAACATGGATTTATTATCCTTATCAGCTTTACCCTAATTCATCATTTATGACATCAATGCCTGTCATTCAACGCTAGCTGGTCAATGCTAACTGTAGTTATCCAGCGGGGGAAAAGATCAAAATAACCGCCGCCGTCACTAACAGATTGACTAAGGTTATTGGCAAGCAAACCTTCCAGCCAAAATTCATCACTTGGTCATAACGCGGACGTATTAGTGAGCCCCGAGCTAAAACAAACATAGTCATAAAAAACAAAGTTTTAATAATGAACCAAAAAGCTGGTGGAATAAATGGAATATCTAAATTAAACGGGGCCAGCCAGCCACCAAAAAACAGCGTCGTCATCAAGGCGGATATCAATACTACGTTGACATATTCGCCAATAAAGAACATGCCGAATTTCATGCCAGAATATTCTACATGATATCCTTCAGCAAGCTCTTGCTCCGCTTCTGGTTGATCAAAGGGATGCCGGTGAGTTACCGCTACTCCAGCAACTACAAAGGTCAAAAAGCCAAAGAACTGCGGAATGATATACCAGCCATCAATTTGTGACTCGACAATTTCACGTAGATTAAACGAGCCGGTCAATGCCACTACACCCATCAGTGATAAACCTAAGAACACCTCATAACTAATGGTTTGTGCCGCTGAGCGCAGGCCACCTAATAGCGAGAACTTGTTCGCCGAAGCCCAGCCACCGAACATCACTGCATAAACCGCAATACCGCCCATAGCTAAGAAAAACAGAATACCAATATCCCAATCAGCAACCCCAAGTGTGGGTGATATGGGGATAATGGCAAAAGACGCCAGCGCAGTAAACATAGCAACTGCCGGCGCCAAGGTAAACATAAACTTATCAGTAAAGTTTGGCGTCCAATCTTCTTTAAAGAAGATTTTGAGCATATCGGCAACCAGCTGCAAAGAGCCAAAAGGCCCCACACGGTTGGGTCCATAACGATCTTGCCAAAGTGCTAGCATCCGGCGTTCATAAACAATCATCAACGCTGCGGTAATAACTACCACTAAAAAGATCATAATAGACTGAACGACCATAAAAAAGATCGACCAGCTCTCATAAGTCATCATGCCGGCCAAAAAGCTAGGCACATCAGGGATAATACGAGTCACTTGCATATTACACCTCCTGCGTAGTGGTCGGCGCTGTAGTTACAGACGTTGAATGATCATCGGCCATAGTACTGCTCAAAGTTACCGGCGCATCTACCTGCTTTACCGATGCTGGCATTGATGGATGCACAATGTTTACCTGCCCTACTGGATAACCAATACAGCCTTCTGCTAAATAAGGAACCACTTGTACTGGTAAGGTAATCTGCTGCTGATCAATCTCAATCGCTAAATAATCACCTGTAGCTATATTCCAGTCTTGCGCATCGTCTATACCCACGCGCCAAGTAGCGATAGGCAACTGCTCTGCCACTACTGGACTACGAGAGGCCATCATGGAGCTGGCATAAATATTATAGATAGGCACTAATTTGGCTTGACCTTGCTGCATATTGGTACTGCTCATGGTGCTGACTTCTGGCGCTATATATTGGCGCATAGCTAAACGCTCTAAGCGATCAAATATACGTACCCCTGGATCGCCTTTCTTTAGACTGCCGCCTACTTTATCTTGATATTTATTCCACGCTTGCGGTGAGTTCCAACCCGGAGCGTTAGCGAAAGGGATCATGGAGCTGGCAGTTTTATTACCGCTGTAACCTTCCATTGAAAAGGTCAAACCGGTATCCAAGTCTTTTGGCTGCATAGGCTCGTGTACCGATATTGGCGCACGCATGGCAGTACGGCCAGAATAACGGCGTGGCTCACGGGCAACTTTCAGTCCACTAATCCGGTAATCAGCATCAGGAGCCGCCTCTTTAATAGCCGCTAATTTAGGATGAGTCGCTATCAAAGCATTAATGACATCATCGAGCTGGGTCCAGTCCACTGTTTTATCCATGAGACTGCTATGGACGGCATGCAGCCAGCGCCAACCCTCTTTAATACTGCTGAGCGGATGGTAGTAGCTGTTATCATAAACTTGGAAGAAACGCTGCGCACGACCTTCGGCTGATATCAAGGTGCCATCGGCTTCAGCGAAGCTCGCTGCTGGCAATATGATATCCACATCTTTATGCCAGTCCAGCAGTTGATGATCTAAAGCAATAACAGTCTTGTCTACTAACAACTGCGAAAGTTTTCGAGCATCAATAGCTTCGGTCAGCTGATTTTCGGCCACTATTAATACATCAAAATCCGTGGCCAATAGCTCTTCAACGGACTGACCACCCAATAAACACACGCCCATGCTATTAGCATCAGGAACGGTTAGATAAATACCCGCTTGCGCATGGTAAGCCTTATTAACTTCTTTTAACTCAAGCTTATCGGCAGGCTCACGATCGATATCATCTTGCGCTTCTTTATTAGTACCGGTTTCAGGTTTAGCAGGCTTGGCAGCTAGCTCTTTATTCTCTTCGGGCTGCTCGGTTTGCGCACGAGTCTTGGCAGCACTAATTTGTTCATCATCAAGCTGTCCACCACGGACTTTAGCATTATGCGCATCAACCTGACTTTGCTCGGTAGCTTTGATAGCAGTACGTTTTTGGGTCAATGCTTGGGTGATTTGCGCCGCTGCTTCTATCAGTGCCGTCGAGGACAAGCTGCTTCCTGATACGACCAGCGGTCTATCAGCTTGTATTAGATCATAAGCGATTTGCTGCGCTAGCGCTTGCATAGCATCAGTGCTAGTTTCATGAGCATTTTGCGGCTGATTATTTTGTTGAGGATCTGATATTTGGCTCAAATCATCCGCTAAATTAGCAATCTCATCCGCAACCTTAAAGCCTAGCCTAGTAATATCTTCAGGCGTTGCTACCACACTGACTTTACTAATATCATCAAGCTTAGTTTGAGTGACATCAATAACATATACTGGACTATTTACACCTTGAGCAATACGCTGTACCGGCTCTGCTAACCAAGCTTGAGTCTTGGCAGCAGCAGCCATTTTAATACCTTCATTCTTTGCAGCTTGGCGTACAGATAGCGCTACTCTCGATGAGGTTTGGGTAATATCTTCACCCAGAATCAGTACCGCATCATGACTTTCAATTTCAGTCATACCGGGATTATGGATCCCTTCTGTGCTCAATACTTCGATACATTTATTAACTAAAGCTTGCTGCTGATGATTCAAGCCGGTTGAGAAGTTATCAAAACCTACCATGTTTTTTAGTGCAAAGTTAGTCTCAAGACTGGCACGCGGTGAACCAATACCGATAACTTTTTTATCTTTTATACGCTTAATAGTTTCATCAAGTGCGTAGTCGATATTGATTTTGACGTGTTTTTCATTGATAAGTTCTAGCGCTTGGGTGGGGCGATCATCACGATTGACGTAGCCATAACCAAAGCGGCCCCGATCACATAGGAAATAACGGTTTACCTCGCCATTATAACGGTTCTCAATACGGCGCAGTTCGCCATAACGCTCACCTGGTGAGATGTTACAACCTGCTGAACAGCCGTGGCAGATGCTTGGTGCATACTGCATATCCCACTTGCGGTTATAGCGCTCAGAATGGGTCTTGTCGGTGAACACCCCGGTTGGACATACTTCAGTTAAATTACCTGAAAACTCACTTTCGAGCTGACCATCTTTATCACGGCCAAAATACACTCGATTGTTCGATGCATAAACGCCTAAGTCCTCTCCACCGGCATAGTCTTTATAAAAGCGCACACAGCGGTAACAGGCGATACAGCGGTTCATCTCATGAGCAATAAAAGGCCCAAGCTCTTGATTATGGTGGGTACGTTTGGTAAAGCGATAACGGCGATTGGTATGACCTGACATATAGGTCATATCTTGCAAATGACAATGACCGCCCTCTTCACAAGTAGGACAGTCATGGGGGTGGTTGGTCATTAGCAGCTCAACCATAGACTTACGAAAGGCTTTGGCTTCCTCATCGGTAACTGAGATATACATATCATCAGCGGGTGCGACCATACAAGACATCACCAGTTTGCCTTTACCTGCTTCCATGTCATCGAGGTTTTGATACTGTTTGACTGCGCACTGACGGCACGAGCCTACCGAGCCCAAAGCCGGATGATAACAAAAATAAGGAACATCAATGCCAAGTGACAAACAAGCTTGTAGCAAGTTGTCTGAGCTATCTACTTCGACAGTGGTTCCATCAATATGTATGACTGCCATGCCGTTCTCCTTATTTCACTACAGGCTGTTGATTGGCTGCAGCCTCAATAACATTTTCACCGACCGCTCGAGCGATTTTTTGATCGAACTCGGGGCGGAAGTATTTAATGGCACTCATAAGAGGCTCCATAGCACCGGGGGCATGGGCGCAAAAGGTTTTACCGATCCATAAGTCGCGGGTTAAGCCTTCTAACTTTTCGACATCACCCACTTGCCCTTCGCCATCATTAATGGCGGTAAGCAGTTTGACTCCCCACGGCAGGCCATCGCGGCATGGGGTACAAAAGCCGCAAGACTCACGCTGAAAGAAGATCTCAAGGTTGCGTAATAAAGCCACCATATCTTGCTCTTCATCCACCACCATAAGCAGACCTGTACCCATACGGCTACCAGCTTTTTGAATGGTATCAAAGTCAACAACAGTGTCTAAATGATCAGCGGTTAAGAAGTCGGTGGAGGCGCCGCCGGGTAGCCACGCTTTAAGCTTCTTACCCTCGATCATACCACCAGCGAAATCTTCAATAATCTCACGTGCCGTATAACCAAAAGGCAGCTCCCATAGACCAGGATCGTTGACTAATCCTGAACAGCCAAATAACTTGGTGCCCGGGGTTTCGACTACCCCTTTAATCTTCGCCAAATCCTGATACCATTTACTACCATGCAAAATAATCGCTGAGACGTTATGCAAAGTCTCAACGTTATTGACGATAGTAGGTCGACCCCATGCGCCAGCGACTTGCGGAAATGGCGGCTTGGTACGTGGGTTAGCACGGCGACCCTCTAAAGCGTTCAATAAAGCCGTTTCTTCACCGCAGATATAGCGTCCAGCACCGGTATGCACATGCAAATCAAAACTATAGCCTGAACCTAAGATATCATCGCCAATTAGATTGTTAGCTCGCATCTCGTCAAGGGCAGCATTCAAGCGCTCAGCAGCCAAAATATACTCGCCGCGAATAAAGATATATCCTGCTGTAGCTCCAATCGCATAAGCCGAGATAATCATGCCTTCGATCAGCTGAAATGGTAGGCGCTCCATTAGTAATCGATCTTTAAAAGTACCCGGTTCCATCTCATCAGCATTGCATATTAAATAGCGTGGCCCGCCATCGAGCGGTGCCATTAGTGACCACTTGATACCAGCCGGGAAGCCTGCTCCGCCCCGACCTTTTACTACTGCTTCTTTAATAGTATTGAGGGTAGTCTCAGGTGATTGGTTTAAAGCTATTTTTAAAGCCTCAAAACCACGCAGTGACTCATAAGTGGCCAAATCTAATACCGCATCATGATGAGCCAGACGCCAAGTTAGCGGTTTGGTCTCACTAGTAGCGGTCGCTTTGTCACCATAAACGGCAATGCGTTGGTCATTAAGCTGGCTTGGCGCTTTACCTTGATTACGACGAGCGATTTGCTCTGCAACAGTTAATCTCATGCGTATAGCTCCAACAATTGAGCGACTTCTTCCGGCTGGACAGGACCATAAGTATCTTCATCAATCAGTACCGCCGGACCCTTATCACAGTTGCCTAGACAGCAAATCGGTAATAGCGTAAAACGGCCGTCAGTAGTAGTCTGTCCATAATCGATACCCAGTTGCGATTTTAGTTCAGCAGATAGCGCTTCATAACCAGTCAAGTAACAGGCCACTGAATCACAAATTAAAATGACGTGACGGCCAACCGGTTGACGGTAGATACGGTTAAAAAAGGTCGCCACTCCTTCCATATCTGTCACTGGGATATCTAAAATGTTAGCAATAGCGTTAACTTGGGCATCATCGACCCAGCCATTGCGCTTTTGTACAATTTTTAGCGCATCTAACGAGGCGGCTCGAGCATGCGGATAATGATGCATAAACTCGTGAATCGCCGCAATCTCCTCGCTGGTTAAGATACTAGCTACATCTACTCTTGGCGCTTTGTCAGAAACAATTTTCATAGTGTTTTTCTTATCCTCACTCATCACGCTCTACAATTCAAAAGCGTTTGGTGTGCCTGTTGGCGATAATTCATTATATAACTTTTTACTTTCAAATTACTTTGCTTCACTACTTTTCTTCGGTAAGGCTTAACGATCACAATCTGCCATAACAATATCGATAGAGGCCAAATACATGATGGCATCTGAAACCAAAGAGCCATTAATCACCGATGGCATCTGTTGCAGATGTGCAAATGTTGGGGTGCGAATCCGCGTACGATAGCTCATGGTGGCACGGTCCGAGGTAATATAATAACTATTAATTCCCTTGGTCGCTTCTACCAAAGTGGCGCATTCACCTGCAGGCATAACTGGTCCCCACGATACCGAGATAAAGTGGTTAATCAAAGTTTCGATATCGTTTAAAGTGCGATCTTTGGGCGGTGGTACCGTCAGTGGATGATCGGCTTTATAAGGGCCTTGCGGCATATTGTCCATACATTGACGGATGATGCGCATTGATTGGCGAATCTCTTCTATTTTCAGCATACAGCGATCATAAGCATCACCGTTGTAACCAATGGGCACTTCAAAATCAAAGTTTTCGTAGCCCATGTAAGGACGGGCTTTACGTAAATCGTAATCGACACCCGTAGCTCTTAGGCCAACGCCGGTTACGCCCCAAGCCAATGCTTGCTTGGCGTTATATTGCGCCACGCCTTGGGTACGGCCTTTTAGTACACTATTCTGTAGCGCCGCTTTGACGTATTCATCCAAGCGTTTGGGCATCCAATCTAAGAACTCTCGTACCAAACGCTGCCAGCCGCGCGGTAAATCGGCTGCGGTGCCGCCAATACGGAACCAAGCCGGGTGCATACGATAACCGGTTACCGCTTCAATCACATCATAAGCTTTTTGGCGGTCAGTAAACATATAGAATACCGGGGTCATACCACCGGCATCTTGAATAAAGGTGCCGACATAGAGCAAGTTATTAGTAATGCGGAAAAACTCACTCATCATAATACGAATGGTCTGAGCGCGATCAGGGACGGTTATACCCGCTAGTTTTTCAACTGACATAATATAAGGCAGCTCATTCATCACCCCGCCTAGATAATCAATACGGTCGGTATAAGGAATGTAGGAGTGCCAAGTTTGGCGCTCTGCCATCTTTTCAGCGCCACGGTGGTGATAACCAATATCTGGGATACAATCGACCACTTCTTCGCCATCAAGTTGCAGTACTAATCTAAAAGCTCCATGCGCTGAAGGGTGGTTAGGACCGATGTTCAAGAACATAAAGTCTTCATCACGTCCTGAGCGTTTCATGCCCCACTCTTCGGGGACAAAACGCAGGTTTTCTTGCTCATATTGCTGTTTGGCAGCATTTAAGAAGTACGGGGTAAATTCAGTCGCACGCGCATGATACTCTTTACGTAGCGGATGCCCCTCCCAGTATTTAGGTAATAAAATACGGGTCAAATGTGGGTGACCGCTAAAGACGATCCCGAACATATCCCACACTTCACGCTCATACCAGTTGGCATTGGGCCAAATATTGGTCGCACTAGGCACATTCAAGTCATCTTCACTAAGCGCAACCTTAATGCGCACATCACTATTACGCTCAAGCGACATCAGGTGATAAAACACCGTAAAATCGCTATCAGGCAAACCCTGACGATGCTTACGTAGGCGCTCATCTATAGCCGATAAGTCATATAACATGACATAAGGCTTAGGCAGTTTACGTAAAAACATTAGGATTTCTAATAAATCAGCACGTGCAACCCAGACCGTAGGAATCTCATCAATGGTATGCTGAACTACAAATTTTCCAGCATATTTATGACCCAGCTCTCTGATTACTGCTGGTACGGGCTTAATCTTAGGATCTGTATTTTCGACTACCGTGACCATGAATGATGTATTCCTTCATTAACCGTAACTAACAACCGCCACTGACTGTGAGGAGAAATTGATATAAGTATAAAAATTAAGCTTTGCTCTTCAGTTAAATTCTATGCCAATCTAAATACTGTCAGGACTGCGTAGATTTTTTACTGCAATACGATCCGCCTGTTTACGATCACGCTCAGGCGTCATTTGCGGCTGATATACGCCTTTATCGTTGACGTGGATACCTAGCGGACGGCGCTCTTTGGTAATAGACTCTTGTAGAAGCATCAGACCCTGAATCAGAGCTTCTGGGCGCGGTGGACAGCCAGGAACATAAACATCAACCGGAATGATCTTATCCACCCCTTGTACTACTGAGTAGATATCATACATACCGCCTGAGTTGGCACAAGCGCCCATGGATATCACCCATTTCGGCTCTAGCATTTGCTCATAAAGGCGCTGGATAACTGGTGCCATTTTCACAAAACAGGTGCCCGCTACAATCATCACATCAGCCTGCCGCGGCGAGGCACGAATAACCTCTGCCCCGAAGCGCGATAAATCATGCACCGCAGTCAAAGTGGTGGCGTATTCGACATAACAGCAAGAAGTACCAAAGTTAAATGGCCATAATGAGTGCTTACGACCCCAGTTGGCCGTTGAATGTACTAGGTCTTCTAAACGGCCCATAAATACATTTTTATTGACTTCATCTTCGATAGGGTCAGTGACTGTTTGACGAGACTGTGCAGGATATTCATCTGCATCAGGATTGGCTTTTGTTAAGGTGTATTTCATAACATCTAACCTTTAGATTAAGCGCTGAACGGTAATAATAGCGTTACCAAAAATAATACTGTTAGTATAATAATCAATAGTTCATTATGAGCTAGTGATTAAGATTTAGGCTCAACATCAGTACTTTGAGCAGCAGCTGCAAAGTCCACTGAAGTAATATTGCCGGTAGTGTTAATATTATGATCAATGTTTTTTAGATGGCGACGATTGGCTTCAATGTTGTTCGAGACGTTAATCTGTCCTGAAGACTGTGCCGGTATTTTACCAGTCGGGTCTACCATAAGTTCTTCGACCCCATCGAACTTAGTAATACTGGCTAAATTAAACCCAGCAGGTGCGGCGGTCAAACGTGGTTGTTTTTGACGTCTATCGGATGGCGACCAGTTCATGGCACCCAAGCCCAGCTCATATATCAAACCAATGATTAATACCCCGATAAATACGGCAGCAGCAGCAAAGCCAAGCCAACCCACATCACGGACCGAAATCGCATAGGCATACAGATATAAAGCTTCTAAATCGAAGATGACAAAGAAAATAGCCACCAAATAGAATTTTGCAGACAAGCGAATACGGGCATTGCCAGCTCCGACAACACCTGCTTCAAATGTTTCTTCTTTTTGTGAGCCATGAGAGCGTCCACCGAGGAGACGCGGAACGGCCAGCATAAAGACAACCAAACCGATAGCGGCTAAAATAAAAGCAACTGCTGACCAATTATAGGCAGACATGATAATACGTGCTCCTCACCCATTCGAGTGTTAGGTACAACTGAATAACTATGAGAATGAATAACCTAAAAACAGTACCTACTAAACTAGTAAATACTAACTACTAAGGATACTCACTTCCTATAGCACTAAGCTGAGCCTTAACGCAGACGAAAACACAAATGACTGTTAATGGATAGCTTTATCAATAGCTGATTATCAATAACTAAGCATCAGTACTATTTAACTATCAGCACTAAACAGACCAAACGGTGTTGGTAACGACCAATTATCAAGATTATTGACGGTGGGCTTATCGAAAACCACCCTGAAAAATATCTGGCAACTAAGCAGATAAAGGCTGGTCGTCAAACCCTTATAATAACGCAAGACAAACTTATTAAATCAATATCATACTAAGTCATTTAATTGATTTAATAACTCGTTATACGTAGTCAAAATGGCGTGACAATTGGCATAAATTATTTGCTTACTATACGCTTATAGCGCTTCAAAAGCCAGTTTTTGACAATATTGTTCAGTCATTTTATATGCTACAAAATATGTATTTTAAACTAGGCAATATTTATTACAAAGACTTGATAGCGGTCTGATGAACAAAAGCTGCCCATACTTATAAGCTTGCAGCAACACAAAAAAAATCTGAGTTAAGGCTTAAACGGCCCTGCCATACTTGCTCCATAAAAACCAAAGCGAGCAAGGCTGAATTTAAAAACATTGTAAACCAAATAAGCTTAATTGCAACCAACATATATAGAGGCAGATATAAAAAAAAGACAAGCCCGATAGATGGCTTGCCCTGTGATTATGTTCGATAACAACCTTTTATCTTGCCTGAACACTTTTAAACCTTAATGGTGCACCTACTGGTTAATAACATCCACTCCTGCTGGCGGAGTAAATTTAAATTGACTGCTATTGATACTGGGGTTGAGTTTGATATTACTAAATTTGATCGATGTCGTCTGACCTAGGCTATCATTGAGTACCATCATGACTGGCTTACCACCACTAAAGCTTACGGATAGATTTTTAAAGCTTGCATCGCCTGATTTAGGATAGAGCACGTAGTAGTTTTTGCTACTATAAGGCTGGGTAACCCTAAAGTTTTTATCAATTTTGCTCGGATCACCTGATAGTAATAGTGCCGGTGTATTACCTACTTGGGTATCAACCGCTTGTTTGGTTGCTTGCTCCAAATCCTTATCGTATATCCACATGGAATTACCATTAGCTACGATTATTTGCTCTGATGGTGATTTGGTTTCCCAGCGAAAATTATTAGGACGCTGAACACTCATCGTTCCGGTAAAGGTGCCACTGCTTGCCCCTTTGGTAGTTTGAGAAAAGTTAGCAGTCATGCTTTTGGTATTGGTTAATAGCTTATTCAGACGTTTAGCCGCTACTAAGCTGTCAGCAGGTGCGGCGGTAGCTGACTGAGTCAAAGCGATCATAGGCGCTGCTACGCCTAGAGTAGAGACTAAAGCTCCCGTTAACACACCACTCATCAATTTTTGCTTTAGGGTCATTGTTTGCTTAGTTGAATTAGCTTGCTTGGTTAAAAAAGTCATTCTTTATCCTCTCATAAAAATATTAGCTTCAAAGTAAAATAGGGGTTGTCTTGATAGGTTTATCCTAGTTATTAGTTTTCATACCTTACCTTCATACCTTGCACTGTTAAATTATAAAAACAGTGTGCCAGTTTTTTTATCACACGCCTAGTCATGAATTGCAATCAATACTACGCCTGCCATACACGCTTGTAACGGGCTATATTACGCTATATTGCATAGGACCGTTATTAATATTAACTACTTTTGGTCTTATCTCTTGAGCTTATATAGTTAGCCTTTCATGACTTCATGACAGCCTTTCATCAAGTGAATACTGAAGTTATTAAAGAACAGTAGCCCATAAAAAATCCCCATTACCGATAAATCAGTAATGGGGATTTCGCTACTTATATACTTTAAGTCTTCATTAACATAACAATTTAGTGTTACTTTAAAGAAGATTAGTCAGCCGTCTAGTAGCTGTACATCCTGTGCACATAACAATTATGCGCTTTCAACCATCACATAGCGACGGTTAAATTTACCTTTAGTCGTAAACTTCACTACACCATCATTTAGTGCGAATAAAGTATGATCACGACCCATGCCAACACCTTCGCCAGCATGAAATTCTGTACCACGTTGGCGAACGATGATGTTACCAGCAGTGATAGCTTGACCACCAAAGATCTTTACGCCAAGCATTTTTGGGTTTGAATCACGACCGTTACGGGTCGAACCGGCAGCTTTTTTATGTGCCATGAGAAAATCTCCTTGTTAATTTGATTTATCACTTATGTGATATATCTTGAGCTTTTAGTGCGTTATTTATCAGTAATAACTATTCAGTAATAACTAAATATTGATAATTAAGCATTAATCGCTTTGATTTTTAACAAGGTGTACCATTGGCGGTGACCTTGCTCTTTGTGATAATGCTTACGACGGTTGTGCTTGATGATACGGATTTTTTCGCCGCGACCATGTTCAACCACTTCAACCTCTACACTAGCACCTTCAACGACTGGTTGACCAATTTTGACGTTATCACCATCAACAACCATCAAAACATCTTCAAACTTAATCGTTTCGCCGGTTTCTGCTTTTAGTAATTCAACTTTAAGCAATTCATCGACGACTACACGGTGCTGCTTACCACCACTTTTAATTACTGCGTACATTGTCTGACTCCGTTTAACCCGTGTGCCGTGGCTGACATAATATCAACGCTTCGATAACGAACACGACAGGGAAAAATTAAAGGCAAGATTTTACTTACTTTTAGCTTTAAAAGCAAGTCATCTAGCTTACTTGTGTCGTTTGTTTTTTAAGGTGGTCACGCTGTAACAAAACCAATCATAGCTTTTAGCCTAACGCCGGCTATTATAGCTTATATAATCAGTAACTTACAATTATTTCTGTATTTATCGCTTAAAGGTAATTAAAAGGACTTATAAAGATAACACCCTACCTAGTATAACCAACTATATTAAAAGCAGCCTCAATTAAAAGCAGCGCTAAATGGAGGTTTAGATTAGGCAGCTGCAGCTCTTTACCACTGCCTCACGATAGCAGCTATCACTATATTGTTACCGCTGTTATGTCTCTATTGCACTTTAATAACCGATTTACATAAGTAGCTATGTTATTATATGCTCACAAATAGCTATAACACTTCGCTATTCTTCTTTTTTATTAATTGGTATGACTATTTATTATGACCAGTATTTCTTCATCTCAATCATCGACTATCCTCTCGCCTACTTCAGGCTCTAACGATATTCCAAGTTACGCTGATATCCAAAGCATCGTTGCTGATGACTTTGAAATTATGGACCAGCAAGTCTTTGGTAGTCTTGACTCAAAAGTCCAACTGGTTATGAGTGTCTCTCAACATGTCATTAGTGCGGGTGGTAAACGAATGCGCCCGCTGATCACGCTTCTATGCGCCCGTATGTTCAATGACAGCCCATCACAGCAAGCGATGCATCTAGCAGCAATTACCGAGATGCTGCATACCGCTACTTTAGTCCACGATGATGTGATTGACGAGTCTGGACAGCGCCGCGGTAAACCCACTGCCAATGCTACTTGGGACAACGCTACTGCCGTGTTAGTAGGCGACTATTTGATCGCCCGCGCCTTTAACTTATTAGTTGGTTTTCAAAGCTTACCGTTGTTGCAATTATTCTCCGATGGCACCTGTGATATCGCTGAAGGTGAAGTGCTGCAATTACAGCACCAGCATAATCCTAGCGCCACTGAGGATGATTACTTGCGGATCATCGATGGTAAAACCTCACGTCTATTTATGATGGCCACCCAAGGTGCAGCTATATTGCAGAGGCAAGAGCAGTATCTACCAGCATTAGCAGACTTTGGTCAGCATTTTGGTAATGCCTTTCAGATCATTGATGATGTACTCGACTATAGCGGTGATAGTGAGCTAATGGGTAAAAACTTAGGCGACGATTTAGCCGAAGGTAAACCTACATTACCAACTATTAAAGCGCTTGAGTTACTCAAAGACAGTAACCCTGATGGCTATGAGCAGCTACGTATTGCCGTGCAAACCGGCAAAACTCCTAACGCTGAGCAGTTAATCGAGCTAGTACGCAGCTCTGGATCACTTACCTATTGTACTGAGCGCGCTTTAGAAGAAACTAGACTTGCCCAGCAAGCATTAACCAAGCTTCCTGATAATCGTTACCGTAAAGGCTTACATCAATTAACTGAACTTGCTAGTGCACGCTTATTATAAGTCTATTTCAAAAATCACTTTATATAGCATTATTAACGGGCTCTACTCGATGATAGGTAGTTTAAAAGCTCCGATTAACAATGAGGTTTTGACCTTAATTAGCAAACATTGCTAAAATATTGACTTTATACTATTTAAATGTACATCGGGCTGTTGCATAGCTTTAAGTCCAAAATCGATAATAAAATCATATTTTATAACAAAAAGTAACAATGTATAAATGAGTCGTTAGTTGGGATGCAAGATAAGGTTTATTGGTTACTGTAGCAGCGCTACCAAGACTTTTAGCTCCTTAAACCAGCTTTGAATAATATATCTTTTGATAGATATTGGTTTTCATTGCTTGACTGTGGGGTATACCCGATAGTTTATAATAACTAACACCATTAATCCAAACGAACGACTTGACCAACTTTATGTCTTGGTTGTTTGCTTGACGTTAAAATTTAAAGGTTAAGGGTTAAAGAGTTAACCGTTTAAATACTAATAACATTTAGGTGTTAATCATTAGATATTAATCAGACCCTAAAACTTAACTTACCGGTTTATTGCATTAAAAAGCTGCTGATAATACTCTCTACCAGTCAGCTACTATAGCTATTACCTTAAGACTAATCACTAAGATTTTACTTGCGACTTTACTTGTATCGCACTTATATTATTAACGAGGACCTTGATGAAGCACTCATATCTTGCGCTTGTAATAGCATCTGTACTATCTGGAGCTGTACTGGTTGGCTGTGACAAAAACGAGGACGCCGCTGGTGAAGCCGCTCAGCAGCAGATGCCACCTGCCGTCGTCAACGTCCAGACCGTCAGCTTTGATACTATCCCCCAAGTACAGACTTTTTCTGGTCGCACCGCTGCTTTTGAAGTAGCAGGTGTCCGGCCTCAGGTAAACGGTATTATTAATGAAGTACTGTTCCGTGAAGGCAGCAATGTCAAAAAGGATCAGCCTCTTTATCGTATCAATACCGATAACTATACTACTTCGGTTGCTAGCGGTCAGGCAGCAGTACAGCAGGCTCAGGCTAACTACCAGACTGCACTAGCCAATAATGCCAATGCTAAAGCTGAGCTTGCGAGTCGTCAAGCATCGTTAGCACAAGCAGTAAACGACTTTCAGCGTCTTAAAGGCCTAGTGGATATCGACGCCATCTCTAAACAGCAATATGACCAAGCACAGACCCAGGTCCGTACGGCACAGGCTGCGGTCGAAAGCGCACAAGCAGCGGTCGGTCAAACCCAAGCAGGCATAGAAAGTGCTAAGGCCAATATTCAAACAGCCAAAGCTAACTTGGACGCTAGTACTCTAGACCTCAATCGTACGATTGTACGTTCTCCAATCACCGGACGTACCGATCGCTCAAACGTTACTGCTGGCACCTTAGTGAGCTCAGGCCAACCTGAACCTTTGGTTACGGTTTCACGTTTAGATCCTATTTATGTGGATATCAGTCAGTCCTCCTCTGATCTACTCAAACTACGTCAACAACTCGCTGAAGGTAAAGCTCAAGCGGGCATCAACTCTGTTGAGCTGGTGTTAGAGGATGGTTCAGTTTATCCCGTACGCGGTCAAATTGCGCTATCAGAGGCTAGAGTTGATGAATCAACGGGCGCCGTGACTCTGCGAGCTATATTCCCGAACCCTAATAATGTTTTATTGCCGGGTATGTATGTCTCCGCACGCTTAACTCAAAGTGTCATTCCTAATGCCGCTTTAATCCCGCAAAGTGCCGTTACCCGTACTCCTAAAGGTGATACTCAAGTATACATCGTAGATGGAAATAACAAAATCCAGGTCCGTCCCGTTACTATTAGCGGTACTTACGAGGGGCAATGGGTGGTCACTGATGGCTTAGAGTCAGGAGATAAGGTCGTCGTCATTGGCGGTGGTAAAGTCCAACCTGAACAAGAAGTCGTCGTAAAACCACTAGACAACCCTAATCCAGAATCAGCTGCAGCAGGAGCTCCGCCTACCGGCAAAACTCCACAGCAAGCTGCTAAAACGATGGACAAGCCAGCTAGTGAAAATGCTAATAACGCTGATAATAATGCAGATGCTAATAGTTCAGCAGCAACCACTAACTAATTCCATTCAAAGATAGGAAGACCTAGGGATATACTATGTCACTTTTTTTCATTAACCGCCCTATTTTTGCATGGGTGTTGTCTATTCTAGTCATGCTTGTGGGGATCATATCGGTTATTAGCTTACCGATTGAGCAGTACCCTCCTATTGCGCCGCCAACTATTACGGTTAGCGCAACCTATCCTGGTGCTGATGCAGAAACGGTTGAAAACTCAGTAGTGCAGATTGTCGAACAACGTATGAAAGGACTTGACGGACTGATGTATATGTCCTCATCAAGCTCTTCAAACGGTGGGGCATCCGTGACGCTGACTTTTGAAAACGGTACTGATCCAGATATTGCACAGGTACAAGTCCAAAACAAGCTCCAAGCCGCTATCAGCTCTTTACCTGAATCTGTTCAGCGCCAAGGCGTTAACGTTAACAAATCCTCCAGTAGCTTTTTAATGGTACAAGGCTTTATATCTACCGATGGTAGTATGGATGAAGCGGATATTGGTGACTATATTAACGCCAACGTGGTCGATCAATTAAGCCGTGTGGATGGGGTTGGTGAAGTACAATCATTTGGTTCTTCTTATGCTATGCGTATATGGCTTGACCCTTCTAAGCTGCGTAGCTTCAATATGGTGCCAACCGATGTGGTCAATGCGGTACGCGCGCAAAACGCGCAAGTATCAGCGGGTCAGTTAGGACAAAGACCAGCAGATTCTGATGAGCAGGTTATTAGTGCCACTGTTACTATTCAAAGCTATTTGCAAACCCCTGAAGAATTTAAAAATATTCTACTAAAAACCGATAGTACAGGTGCGCAAGTACGTTTGGGTGATGTAGCCGATGTTGAAATTGGTAGTGAAAGCTACGGTGTTACGGCCTTGTTTAATGGTCAAGAAGCCGCTGGTCTTGGTATTTCACTCGCTACCGGCGCTAACGCCTTGGAGGTTCGTGAAGCTATTGAAGATCGAATTTCTGAATTGGAAGAAAACTTCCCAGAAGGTCTTGCAACCGTTGTTCCTTATGACACTACCCCATTTGTACGCTTGTCTATTGAACAAGTGGTATATACCTTATTGGAAGCTATTGCTCTAGTATTCATCGTCATGTACCTGTTCTTACAGAACTGGCGGGCTACTATTATTCCTACACTGGCGGTACCGGTCGTTATATTGGGTACTTTTGCCGTACTTTTTGCAGCAGGCTTCAGTATTAACGTACTAACTATGTTTGCGTTAGTATTGTCCATCGGTCTCTTGGTCGATGATGCTATCGTAGTTGTAGAGAACGTTGAACGAATATTGGAGGAGAATCCTGATATCTCCATTAAGGACGCCACGATACAGTCCATGGGAGAGATTAGTAAGATCGTTATCGGTATTGCGCTTATTCTATCGGCAGTATTCGTACCTATGGCTTTCTTTGGTGGTTCGACTGGGGTTATTTATCGTCAGTTCTCTATTACCCTAATCACCGCCATGGTATTGTCTGCGCTGGTAGCACTTATCTTCACCCCTGCCCTATGTGTTACCTTACTGAAACGTAGTAAGAGTCACGAAAAAGGTAGCGACGAAGAGCAAAAAGGTTTCTTTGGTTGGTTCAACCGCGGCTTCTTTAAGCTAAGTCGCAGTTATGAAAAGGTTGTGGGTAAAAGCGTCCGTTTCAAATGGCTTTATTTAGTAGGTTACGTAGCTATTATCGCAGTTATGGCTTTGGTCTTCCTACGAATTCCTGGTTCATTTTTACCTGAAGAAGATCAGGGGATCATGTTCACCATTGTGCAACTGCCAGCTGGTGCTACTCTCGATGAGACCCGAGGAGTGCTTGATAAAGTATCTGATTATTATGGCTCCCAAGAAGAAAACAATATTGAATCGATTTTTAGTATTGCAGGATTTAGTTTTGCAGGACAAGGGCAGAACGTTGGTCTAGCTTTCATTCTTTTAAATGATTGGGGTGAGCGCGAAGGCGAAGAAAACGAGGTTCAAGCTATTGTTGAGCGTGCCAATGGTTACTTCTTTACTCAGCTTAACGAAGCTCAAGTATTTGCCATTGTACCGCCAGCAATTAGTGGCCTCGGTAACTCCAGTGGTTTTGACCTTATGCTGCAAGATGTGGGTAACGTTGGTCACGATGGCCTACTTGAAGCCCGCAACATGTTACTTGGCATGGCCGGACAAAATGAAAATGTCTCTGGCGTTCGTCCCAATGGTCAAGAAGATGCGCCGCAATTAAAAGTCAATGTCAACCAAGAACAAGCCGCTGCTTATGGCTTGTCCATGGGTAGTATTAACAGTGTTATTTCTACCGCTTGGGGATCAAGCTACATTAATGACTTTATTGATCGTGGCCGTATTAAACGGGTGTTTATCCAAGGGGAACCTAGTAGCCGTACCAGTCCTAGTGACATTGGTAAGTGGTATGTTCGTGGCGAAGGTGGCGGTATGGTTTCCTTTGATGCCTTCTCAAGCAGCGAATGGCAATTGGGCTCTCCGCGTCTAACTCGCTATAACAGTTTACCTTCTATGAATATTCAAGGTAATGCGGCGCCTGGTTTGAGTACCGGTGAAGCGATGGATACGATGGAAGAATTGGTAGGTCAGCTTCCTGAAGGTATTGGTTATGAGTGGACAGGCCTATCGTTAGAAGAGCAAAAGTCCGGCGCGCAAGCACCCATGCTCTATGCTCTTTCAATATTGGTAGTATTCTTATGTTTGGCTGCCTTGTATGAAAGCTGGTCTGTACCCTTCTCAGTATTGTTAGTTATTCCGCTTGGGGTGTTAGGAGCGGTAATCTTTACTTGGTTACGAAACTTTGATAACGATATTTATTTGCAAGTTGGTTTACTGACGGTGGTCGGACTATCAGCTAAGAACGCCATTTTGATTATTGAATTCGCCAAAGAGCACCAAGAGGAAGGAAACAGCCTCAAAGATGCGGTCATGATTGCAGCACGTCAACGTTTGCGTCCGATTATTATGACTTCACTTGCCTTTGGCTTGGGTGTTGTGCCATTATTTATAGCGACAGGCCCAGGTTCAGGTAGCCAGAACGCTATTGGTACTAGTGTTGTTGGTGGTGTTATCACCGCTACCTTCTTAGGTATCTTCTTTATCCCAATGTTCTACGTTTGGGTCCGTAGCATGTTCCCTTATAAAGGTAACGAAGCTCATGACGTAGATGATAATGGTGATAACCATAATGATGGTGGCAATGGTAACGATGATAATGGTGGTGGTGGTAGCCCTACCCCAGCAACCCCAACTGACGATACTCAACGCTCAACTTCGTCTAATAGCTATCAGCCTGTAAGTCTTGGAGATAACATACAATGAGCTTTCGATCCTTTTTCATCCGCAACTCAGTAGGTGCGGCAGTAGATTCTTCTACTGCCCCACGTATTACTACAGGTCAGTTGTTAACACCTTCCACCCTTATTAGCGCTAATTCGTCAAAGGCCCGTAAGTCTGGACGCCTTTTGAGCTTGAGTGTATTAGCAATCAGTATGGCTGCTTGTAACACTATTCCAAAAGCAGATACTCGTCCGGTGCTTGCTGAGCCTAACATTCCTATCAATCAAGCATATGATTCTAGTACGCTTGATCAGGAAACGGTCAGCTCAGCCGAGCAGCCGAGTATCGCCAATCAACGTTGGCAAAACTTTTATAGCGATGAGCGCTTAAAAGGTTTGATTGCCCTAGGCCTTGAGAACAACAAAAGCTTTGAAAATGCTCGTCTCGCTATTGAAAAAGCGCGCGCACAATATCGAATTACTGATATTAATGACTTACCGACGATTAATGGTCAAGCCGATTATTCGAGGCAAAGTCAGTATTCTCAAGGTATTCCAGGCGTACGCTCTGGCAGTAGACAAACCACTGACAGCTATAACGTCAATTTAGGCCTTGCCAGCTATGAGCTGGACTTTTGGGGTAGAATTGATAGCCTGAAAGATCAGGCGCTGCAGAACTTTTTGGCAACAACGGCTGCCAAAGATTCTACTCAAATCAGCCTTATCAGTAATATTGCGCAAAGCTATGCCAACTTAAGTTATAGCTTAGCCCAATTAAAACTAGCAGAAGCGACGGTTGAGAGTCGTGAGCGCTCATTATTTATTGCTGACAAGCGTTTTGAAGCGGGTATTGATCCCAAGCTTCCTTCTTTACAGGCAAGCGCTTCTCTTGAAGATGCCAGACTTGCGGTACTACGTGCTCAAAGTAGTATTTTGACCGCACGTAATGCGCTCCAGTATCTGATAGGCGCTCCTATTCCTGGTGAGCTTATTCCGGCACCTGCTGTTAGTAATATCACCTCTCAGGAGATATTCAGTACTGGACTACCAAGCGAGCTGTTACGCTATCGCCCAGATGTATTGCAGGCGGAGTATAACCTAAAAGCAGCAGGAGCCAATATTGCGGTTGCACGTGCCGCCTACTTCCCAACCATTAGCTTGGCCAGTAGCGTTGGTGTGCGTAGCGATAGTCTAAGCAATTTATTTGAAAGTGATTCATTCGGTTGGTCATTTGGCCCTAATATTAGCGTGCCTATTTTTGATGCAGGCCGCTTAGATGCCAACTATGACGTTGCCAAGATTGAACGTGAACAATCGCTCACCAACTATGAAGACTCTATCCAAACGGCATTCCGTGAAGTCTCTGATGTGTTAGCGACCCGAGCAACTTTAGGTGAGCAGCTCAGAACCCAGTATCGTTTGCAAGATAACTTTGATCAGACTTATCAGATTGCTGACGCGCGCTTTAGAGCTGGTATCTCAAACTATCTAGACGTTCTTGATGCACAGCGTTCACTATTCGCTACTCAACAAGGCATCCTGGATTTAGAGCTACAGAAGCTCATTAGCCAAGTCGAGCTTTATCAAGCGCTTGGCGGCGGTGCCAACCTTGATGTGCCGAGTATCATCCCTGTACCTCAATACACCAACTTAGCACGGATTGCCAATGTCTCTGCTAACAGTCCAGAGGCAAAAGCAGCTTATGCTGTTGACGCTGCGAGCTCAGCACGCGTTACTTCACCTCAAGAAGCTACGGACATCAAACAATCCAAAGCACCAGCAACAGCTACCTTTGAACCCAAAGCGGTCGTTGATCTAAATAACGATGGTAAAGCTGATGCCGCCGTTGGCGTACTGACTGAAGAAACCCCGGTAGAGCAAGTTCCCTCTACTCAAATCATTGAGCCTTAAGTGTTTGGCTAAATGCTATTGGACTTCTGCAACTAACCCTACCGCCTTGGTGGGGTTAATTGTTTTACACCCTTTTGCTTTTATAGGCGGCTTTTGGTTATAGTAGGGTCATTAATGACCACCGCCCCGTATTTAAAAATTACTACCTGTCAAAAACTATAATAAGGATTCATTATGTCTTATACCTTTAATCGTCAATTTCCTGAAACTCGCTTACGTCGCTTGCGTTATAACGACAATGTGCGTGCTATGATTCGTGAAGTTGAGCTGCACCCCAAACACTTTATTGCTCCTGTATTTGTGTTAGAAGGTAAAAACCAGCGCGAAAAAATTGCCAGTATGCCAGGCGTTGAGCGTTTATCTATTGATCTATTGATTGATTACGCCAAAGAGTTGTTGAGCGAGGGCGTCACTACTATCGATATCTTCCCAGTCATTGATAATTCATTAAAGACGCCTGATGGTAAAGCCGCTTATGATGCCAATGGTCTAACTGCCCGTGCCGTAGCCGCTGTAAAAGATGCCGTACCTGAAATGGTGGTTATGACTGATGTAGCATTAGACCCTTATACTTCACACGGTCAGGACGGCTTGCTCGATGATAGCGGTTATGTGGTCAATGACGCTACGGTGGAAGTCTTGGTCAAACAAGCCTTAGTACATGCTCGTGCTGGCGCTGATATCATCTCACCAAGTGATATGATGGACGGCCGTATCAAAGCTATGCGCGATGCTTTTGAAGGTGAAGGTTTTGTCAATACCGCTATTATGGCCTACTCTGCCAAGTATGCCTCTGCTTATTATGGCCCGTTCCGTGATGCGGTCGGCAGTGCGGGCAATCTAAAGGGTGGGCATAAAAAACAGTATCAAATGGACTTTGGTAACCGCGCCGAAGCTTTGCATGAAGTCGCTATGGATATCAATGAAGGCGCTGATATGGTGATGATCAAACCCGGTCAGCCCTACCTTGATCTGATTCGTGAGGTCAAGGATACCTTTGGGGTACCCACCTTTGCCTACCAAGTTTCTGGTGAATACGCTATGCACATGGCCGCTATTGAAAATGGCTGGCTCAGTGAAGCAGTTATCCTAGAATCACTCATTGGCTTTCGCCGTGCCGGTGCCGACGGTATTTTGACTTATTTTGCGTTAGAAGCCGCACGTCAGCTGAATAATAGCTAATAAAATCTCGAATAATACAGATTTTGCACAATATAAACTTTGCGTCAATTGCTTTGGGCAGTTGGCGCATTTTTAATTAAACCTCCTTCTCATTCTAATTAAACGCTCCCCAAAGCTGTTGCTTTTACTTTATAATAACTCAGCGATTTTGAGTATCGATCTACACTAAGTACAGATTTTTCCAGGTAATTTTTATTAATTACAGCGACATGATGTAGTCTATAATAGGACGTGTGAATAATTCTACTGCGTTCGACCCTCTACTCTTTTAACCTAATTTAACTCAACTTTTTATCATTTTATATTAAAACGCGCGGCGTTCATTTTGTTATCGCCAGTTTTAGCCCCAATTTTGCTTTTGTTCTATTTGCCCTACAGGTCACTTTATGAGTCAACTTAATCCTAGACAACAAGAAGCTATGCTTTATGTATCAGGCCCCTTATTAGTATTGGCTGGAGCCGGTTCAGGTAAGACTTCGGTCATTACCCGTAAGATTGCTTACCTTATAGAAGAGTGCAACATGCCAGCCGAGCGCATCACCGCCGTGACTTTTACTAACAAGGCGGCGCGGGAGATGAAAGCGCGGGTTAGTAAGCTCTTACCTAGTGAAAAAATGCGTGGACTGACCGTATCCACCTTTCACCAGTTTGGCTTACAGTTTTTGCGTTATGAGCTCATTCATACCCCGCTTAAGGGTAATTTTTCCATCATGGATAGCGATGATAGCAAGCGCCTGTTGATGGAGCTGATGATGCGTGACAACTTAAGCGGCGCTGAAAGTCGTGAGCTGGTCGGCAAGGCGATAAAAATGATCTCCGATTGGAAAAATGATCTGATTGAGCCCGATCAAGCAATGGAGACTCTAGAAGATCCAGAAGATATGATCTTTGCGACTTTATATGCCTTGTACGAGCGTAATCTGCGGGCTTATAATGCGGTCGATTTTGATGACTTGATTGTGTTGCCGACCAAGATATTGCGTGAAAACAGAGATTTGCGTGATAAATGGCAAAACCGTATTCGCTATTTATTGGTCGATGAATATCAAGATACCAATACCGCACAGTATGAGATGATCAAATACTTGGTTGGGCCGCAAGGACGTTTTACGGTGGTGGGTGACGATGACCAATCTATCTATGCGTGGCGCGGCGCTAAGCCTGAAAATATGGCGCTGCTCAAAGAGGATTTTCCCAAATTAAAAATTGTCATGCTTGAGCAAAACTATCGTTCAACCACGCGTATTTTGACCTCTGCTAACGCTGTTATTACTAACAACGAGCATTTATTTGAAAAAAAGCTTTGGTCTGATAAAGGTCATGGCGAAAAAATCCGTATTATTAATTGTCGTAATGACGATGATGAGGCGGAACGGGTAGCCAAAGAGATTGTCACCCATAAACTGCGTTTTGGTAATGAATGGGAGCAGTATGCGGTACTCTATCGTAGTAACTTTCAGGCGCGGATGTTAGAGGCGCAGCTGCGCCAATTACAAGTGCCGTATAAGTTATCAGGTGGTCAATCTTTTTTCGCCCGCAGTGAAATCAAAGATATCATGGGCTATCTGCGCCTGATCTTAAACCCTGAAGATGACAGTGCCTTTTTGCGCATTATCAATACCCCTAAGCGTGGTATGGGGCCGGCGACCCTAGAGAAACTTGGTCTGTTCTCGCAAGAGCATAGTATCTCCTTATTAGCTTCTTGTACCCATGGTGGTCTTAGTCATGTATTGCCGAGTAAGGCTTATGGCACGCTGAAGGAGTTTGGTGATTTTATTGAGCATTATACTCGTGAGCTCGATCAGCATCCTGATCCGGTACCTATTGTCCGGCAGATGATTGATGAAACTGGCTATATCGACTTTGTGCGTAGCGACTCAAAAACCCCGCAGCAAGAAAAGAACCGCATCGATAATATCGATATGCTCTACACCAGTATTCAGTCGCTGATTAACCGTGCCGAAGAAGATGAAGATCGTACCATTGATACCATTATTCGTAAGCTAGTACTCCTTGATATGCTTGAGCAGCAGCAAGAAGAAGAGAATACCAATAAGGTCAATCTAATGACTTTGCATGCCGCCAAAGGACTAGAGTTTGATTACGTCTATATTATGGGTCTTGAGGAAGAAATGCTGCCGCATCGCAACTCTATTCTCAGTGAAACGGTTGAGGAAGAGCGCCGATTAATGTACGTCGGCATTACGCGTGCTCGCCGTGAGTTGACCTTAACCTTAGCCACCCAGCGCCGTGCTGGTGGTCAGATGCGGGTGACCTCCGAATCAAGATTCTTGGAAGAGCTCCCAGAAGATCATATCGACTGGCCTGCCAAAGCTAAGAAGAAAAAAGCCACCAAGAATCCCGAAGCGGTTGCTGATGAATACTTAGCTAATATTCGGGCGCTACTGGGTAATCGTTAATTGATGATCGTTAATTAGTAATCGTTAATTTTGAGCTTAGGGCGTATCGAACGCCCTGCCCTGTTAATTTGTTATTTTTGATTTGATAGCTCTCTTAACTAGCTGTTGTATAAATGAATACTTTATAAATAGATACTCACACATAGCTTTGGAACATTTATGCCCGATATTACGCCTACTCCTGATCGTCAGCCGACCTTGCAGGCAGACTTTAATCCGTCGGAGTATAGTGCCGAATATAAGCTACTCTACTTGCAAGAGTTGGTAGCCGATAAGTCATATAATGCTATTAGTGAATTTTTAGCCAAGCAGTCAGAGTATGAGATTGCCAACCTTTTAGAATCCTTTCCAAGTCAAACTCGATTACTGATTTGGGAGCAAGTACCTGAATCGCTCAAAGGTGAAGTGCTTGCTGAACTAGAGGACGAAACCCGCCAGCCGTTACTGGAGAATATCTCTCCCAAACAAATCTCTGTCTTCACTCAAGACCTTGATGCACAAGATATCTCGGAGATTCTAGATACCGTTACCGATACCGTCCGTACTTCGGTAATGGCGACGCTGGATGAAGAGGTTCGGGTTCAGGTTAATAAGCTCGATACTTATGAGGACTGGGAAGTCGGCAGCTATATGGATCCGGATATCATTCAGGTGCAAGACGATATCAGTCTGGCACAAGTACAAACTTGGCTACGTGATAATATTGACTTGCTTGATGATCAAAGCCAAGAGTTATTGGTTGTCGATGAAAGTCAGCAATTACTAGGGCTGCTAAGTTTGGTTGATTTAATTAAACATGATCAAAACGATTTAGTCGCTGATTATATAGATCCTGCGGTGACCGTGAATGATCGCCTAGATATTCAAGATGCTGCAGCTATTTTTCGTTCAGAAGACATCCGTTATGCGCCGGTCATCAATGATTATGGTGAGCTGGTTGGCCAGTTAAATGGCGAGGACATTATGGAGATTATCCAAGATGATGTCGATAGCACTATGAAAAGCCTTGCCGGTGTTAGCCAAGATGAAGAGCTGTTTGCGCCTATTTTGACCAGTGCCAAGAGCCGCAGTATTTGGCTGGGGATTAATTTAGGTACTGCACTTTTAGCCGCGGCGGTAATTGGTCAATTCGAAGCAGTTTTAGCTAAAGTAGTAGCCCTAGCGATACTGATGCCAGTGGTTGCTAGTATGGGCGGTATTGCGGGCTCCCAGACTTTGACGGTGGTTATTCGCGGTATGGCTATGGGTCAAATCGGCGGCTCTAACCGGCTATGGCTACTGAATAAAGAGCTATGGGTCGGGGCGATAAACGGTATCATTTGGGCGATAATCATGGCAATAATTGCCCAAATGTGGTTCCATGATGTTAAAATCAGTGCGGTTATCGGTTTCGCCATCGCTATCAATATGACCGCTGCCAATGTTTCAGGTATCAGTATCCCTTTAATACTCAAACGTATGGACATTGATCCGGCGTTATCAGCGTCAGTTATTTTGACCACAGTAACCGATATTGTCGGCTTTATGTCGTTCTTGGGATTGGCAAGCGTGATGATCCTTTAAGCTGTATTAAAAGACTATCAGAGCCATAAATAATTTCGTCAAATATATAAAACTATTAGATATTTAAGTGAGTAGGTTATGCAAGCAGTTCAAGTAAAAGTCCTCAATGACAAAGTTATGCAAGACGAGGCGTTTACATTGCCGACCCGGGCTACTGATGGCTCTGCAGGGATTGATCTGCGTGCTTGTATTGATGAGCCTTTGACCATAAAAGCCGGCTCTACTCACTTGATTGGTACCGGATTAGCCGTTTATATCCAAGACCCTAGTTATGCGGGGATGATTTTGCCACGTTCAGGCTTAGGTCATAAACACGGTATTGTACTAGGCAACTTGGTGGGCCTTATCGATGCCGATTATCAAGGCGAGCTCATGGTTAGTATTTGGAATCGCAGTGAAGAGGACTTTGTACTGAGTCCAGCGGAGCGCATGGCGCAATATATCGTCGTACCTATTGCTCGACCTGAGTTTGAAATCGTTAAGGATTTTAGCGATGAAAGCATCCGCGGTGCGGGTGGATTTGGGCATTCAGGTCGCCAATAATTTCAATTTTATTAAAAAAGTTATACCGATTCTGCGTCGAAACATAGCGTATCTGTTTTATTTAAAATCGACTATACATAAGTAACGATATAAGGAGAGTACTGCAATGCCGCACCCTTTTGCTGCCCAGCAATCCTTATTTCGTGCTTACGATATTCGCGGTGCAGAGTATTACTTTAGTGCTAAGTTCGTTCATGCATTAGGTGCAGCGTTCGTTAGGCTTTTTAAAACTCAAAACCACAATAAGCTGAATGGTCAGACTAGCGTCACCCCTAAAACCCCCACTGTTATTATTGGCTATGATGTGCGTCACGGTAGTGCTGATATCGCCAAGCTATTAGCTACAGTATTGCAGCAGCAAGGCTTACAAGTCATTAGTTTGGGACTTATTACTACGCCTATGATGGCATTTTGGAGTGAGCAATATGACGGTCATGGCATCATGGTTACTGCCAGTCATTCTGCAAAAGGTATCTTGGGGATTAAATGGTTAGTTAATAACGCCTCGCCTAGCGCTAAGTCTATCCAACAACTCTATCAAGATTTGACCTCCACCCCCCTTAGCGCTAATAATAAAATCAATCCCCTTATTAATAACACCCTGTCAAACTCTGACGTGGCGGTGATCAACTTACCTACTAGCGCAGTAGCGGCGCCTTATATTCAAGCGATTGAAGAGGTATTTACGGCTATCTATCCCAAGCATAATTTGTCCGCCATCAACAATAGACGAGTTATAAAAAAGCTGGAGCTAACTGTAGTTATTGACTGCCTGAATGGTGCGACTAGTAGAATTGCTGAGCCGTTATTTAGCCAATTTTGTCAGCGGGTAATCATACTTAACGACTCTCCCGACGGCAGTTTCCCCACTGGCAACCCCGACCCTACCGAGCCCAATAGATTGGCAGAATTACAACAGACCGTTATTGTACATTCGGCAGATATTGGCTTAGCGTTCGATGGTGATGGCGACCGCTTGATGATTGTTGATAATAGTGGCAAGGTGGTCACAGCCGATCATTTATTATATCTACTAGCAAAAGTGGCTATCACCGAACATCCTAACTCTTTAGGTCACTCAAGTAGTCTAGATAACTGCAGTTTAGATAGATGCAGTAGCTTAACCAGATCAGATAACGAAAATGAATCGAAAGTTTTGGCTAAGTCTAATGACCCAGATGGACTCTTATCGCCTCCACAAGTTTTATTCGATATTAAGTGCTCGCATCATCTGCCAGTATTATTACGCAAGCTGGGTGCGCTACCTGTACTTAGCAAAACCGGAAGTAGTATGATGCGCCGACAGCTGCGCGCGCAGGAGAGCTTTGCAATATTTGCAGGCGAGTTGTCCGGTCATTTTATTTTTAATGATGGTTATTTTACCGTCTATGATGATGCCATGTACGCTGGGCTACGCTTATTGAACTGGCTGGCGTATACCGCTACGGCACCTGTAGACAGCAACACTCGCACTTCTAGCGTTAATTTATGGGGTGAGCAAGTGTCAGCATCTGCCCCTTATCAATTGACCGATATTACCAAAGATCTGCCTTTGCTAGTCAGCACCGCTGATCACTATATACCGTTGGCTGATAGTGCTTCTGATAATGGTTCTGAAAGCTGTAGCGTCATTACTCATTTAACGGAGTTTTGTCATTACTTACAAGGTTTGGTTGCAGAGTATCAGCCTGATAAGTTTCAGGCATCAACCAACGGTCTGTTCAGTAGCAATTTAACAGCTATGGATAAGCTTATATCCTGCTGTGACTGCTTAGACATTAGACATTATATGACCAGCGAACAAGCCCAAAGCCTATTACCCGTAGGGACAAAGCTATCCTCTATTGATGGGGTGCGCTTAGACTTTACTCATGGTTTTGGAGTGGTAAGACAATCTAACACCAGTAATGCGCTGACAGTGCGTTTCGCAGGCGATAGTTTAGATGACCTAAAAGACGTGCAAGCTCGCTTTGTGGCCTTATGCAATGCATTTGATCAAGGGTTGGCTGAGAAAGTAGCCGCTATTCGCGCCGAGTAATGGTTATTGGCTTTAAACTATTAATATTAATCTACACTTTCACACTCTTCAGATTCGCTATATTTATTTCAAGTCCCTGTTTAGACAGGTACTTTAGACCTCTGTTTTAGGAGACTACGATGTCACTTAATTTTGACGATGCCAAAACCACTGCCGAAGTATTAACCACTGCCCTACCTTATATTCAGCGCTTCGTTGATAAGTTGATTGTGGTCAAATATGGCGGTAATGCCATGACCGATCCTAAGCTTGAAAGCTCGTTTGCACGTGATATTGTCCTGCTAAAAACGGTAGGTATGCACCCTGTAGTGGTGCATGGCGGTGGCCCGCAAGTTGATAACTTATTAAAAGAGCTGGGCCGGCAGTCTGAGCGTATTGATGGTATGCGGGTAACTGATAAAAGCACCATGGATATCGTAGAGATGGTACTGGGCGGCGGGGTTAACAAGTCCATCGTCAGCTTAATCAATAAGCATGGCGGCAGCGCTATTGGTCTCACCGGTAAAGATGCTAATCTTATCCAAGCAAAAAAAATGCTGATGGAAAAAATTGGTGATGATGGCGTAGCTGTCCCGATTGATTTAGGATTCGTCGGTGATGTGGTGAGTGTCAATAAGGATGTTATTAACATGCTTATTGCGTCCAATTTTATCCCTGTTATTGCTCCCCTAGGTGTAGATGAAGAAGGCAATACTTATAACATCAACGCTGACTTGGTCGCTGGTAAGGTCGCTGAATTCTTGCAAGCTGAGAAGCTGATGCTACTGACTAATATCAAAGGCGTATTAGGACGCGACGGCAAGGTCGTCACCGGTTTAACTCCCAAAAAAGTAGATGCTTTAATCGAAGACGGCACGATTTCAGGAGGCATGATTCCTAAGATTCAGTGTGCGCTTGATGCGGTTAGAAGCGGCGTCAAAAGTGCAGTTATCGTCGATGGCCGGGTGCCGCATGCGACATTGCTGGAGATCTTTACCAATGAAGGCGTGGGCACGCTCATTAGCCGTAATTTAGAGGCGGCGCTACCTTAGGATGAACGGATGGCATTATGGCTATGGTGTCTGCTATTTATATTACAAAGCCTTTACTGCTGGTGGATTATCGGCTATGGCGGCGCACGCTGGATTGAAGGCTGGAAATCATTTTTCTTAATTGAATGGTTTGCCCTTGATTGGAGCGCTGAGCAGATTCGCCTATATGTGCTGATTATTTGGGGCTTTAGTGTGATTTGGTTTATCGTTGGTTTATTTAAGCCTGAGCTTAGGCTTTAGTCGCTCAAGCTCAGGCGCTGATAACTTTAGCCAAAAGTATTATCCAGCGCTGCTTGATCATAACCGCACAGTAAGACCGGCTGATCTTGATAACGCCCTTCGATAATTGGCCGTTTAATCATACTGGTATGCTCTATTAGCAAGTCTATAGCTTGGTCTATATTTGCATCCGCTGCTGCTTTTTGGTCATCGCTTAATTTGCGCCAGGTGGTACCACGCTTATTGAGCACTTTATCAATCCTTAATTCATTTACCCAACGCTGTACGCTGGCTTTATCGATGCCGTGTTTTTTATAATCATGAAAAGTGTAATCAACGCCTAGCTCGTCAAGCTTAGTGCAAGCCTTTTTCATGGTGCTGCACGATTTGATACCGTAGATAGTGATGGTCATTTGAACTCCTTGATTTATACTATAGGTTAATGGGTTATAATCTAATGTATTCATTTAATTTAGTATCAATCCTATTGAATACTGCCCTATTATTATATCGCCCCATCGCAATTTTTCCCGATTTGCGCTATTCTACCCTATCTAAATGAATCCTTATTCTTTTTATCAAATTCTAATCTCGAGCCAACTATGAGCAACGCCGTGACAGCAGATCAAGCTAATAGCAATAATACTAATACCAGCATCAATGACCAATATCAGCCGCAGCTTATAGAAGCTGAGCAGCAAGCCAAATGGGCAACCGATAAGCGTTATGAGGTCGATAATGAGACCAGCGCTAAGCCCAGTCGCTATATGCTATCGATGTTCCCTTATCCAAGTGGCAAGCTGCACATGGGCCATGTGCGTAACTATACCATCTCTGATGTACTCAGCCGCTATTATCGCCTCAAAGGCTTTGATGTCATGCAGCCTATGGGCTGGGATGGTTTTGGTCTGCCCGCTGAAAACGCAGCGATTGCCAACCAAATGCCACCTGCCGAGTGGACCTTTGCCAATATCGATAGCATGCGCGCCCAGTTAAAACTGCTTGGTTTGTCAGTTGATTGGTCACGCGAATTTGCCACTTGTAGCCCAGAATATTATCAGTGGGAGCAGTGGTTGTTTTTGCAGCTATACAAAAAGGGTTTGGTCTATAAAAAGCTAGCGACCGTCAATTGGGATCCGGTAGATAATACCGTACTCGCCAATGAGCAAGTTATCGACGGCAAAGGCTGGCGTAGCGGCGCTCCGGTTGAGAAGCGCGATATCCCCATGTATTACTTTAATATCACTGATTATGCCGATGAGCTGCTGGATGATTTAGACCAATTAGAAGGTCATTGGCCAGCAGAAGTCTTGACCATGCAGCGCAATTGGATCGGCCGTAGTGCCGGTATGGAAGTGCATTTCCCTTATGAGCTCGCTGGTGAAGACAATACTTTAGATGTGTTTACCACTCGTCCCGATACCTTGATGGGCGTTACTTATGTTGCGGTTGCCGCCGAACATCCTCTAGCGCAATACGCCGCTGAGCGTGATGACGTTATTGCTCAATTCTGTGCGCTTTGCAAAAAAGGCTCAGTGGCCGAAGCAGATCTGGCCAAAGCTGAAAAGATTGGTATGGACACCGGACTCACGGTTATTCATCCCTTAACCGGTGAGAAGCTACCCGTTTGGGTCGCCAACTATGTGTTAATGAGCTACGGCTCAGGCGCAGTGATGGCGGTACCAGCGCATGACGAGCGCGATTATGAGTTTGCAACCAAATACAATCTACCGATTAAACAGGTCATTAATATCCCTGATGGTTATTTCGATAGTGTAAAAGCACAAGCAGTAGCGAATAGCGCTGATAGTGAGTCTTCTGAGATAAATTTGGCTTATACCGAGCGCAACACTTTGGTTAACTCAGACGAGTTCGATGGTATGGACTTTGAGCAGTCCTTTGAGGCGATGCTTGCCAAGCTTGAACCGCTTGGTTTAGCTAATAAAAAGATCCAATACCGTTTGCGTGATTGGGGTGTTTCCCGCCAGCGCTATTGGGGCTGCCCTATCCCTATGGTCAATTGTGAGCACTGCGGCACCGTCCCGGTTGAAGAGCAAGATTTACCTGTAGTACTTCCCACTAATGTCGTCCCTGATGGCCGTGGCAATCCGCTGAAAAATATACCAGAATTTGTTAATACCAGCTGTCCTAAATGCGGCAACCCAGCTGAGCGCGAGACCGATACTTTCGATACTTTTGTCGAATCCAGCTGGTACTACGCTCGTTTTGCTAGCCCGCATGATACGCAGAATATGGTTAATAAGTCTGCCGCTAATAAATGGTTACCCGTAGATCAATATGTCGGCGGTGTTGAACACGCCGTTATGCATTTGCTGTACGCACGTTTTTTCCATAAGCTCATGCGTGATGAATCATTGGTCTCGGGTGATGAGCCTTTTGCTAACTTGATGACCCAAGGGATGGTATTGGCCGGTACTTTTTACCGTACTAACCCAGACGGCAGTACCACCTACTACTTCCCAAATGATATCGATATCGATTATAACGAACGTGGCCAACCGACTAAAGCAACTCTAAAAGCGGATGGCCTACCCGTCACTATTGGCAAGACCGAAAAAATGTCAAAGTCTAAGAACAACGGCGTCGATCCACAAACCACTATCGATCAGTATGGTGCCGATACCGTGCGTTTATATACGCTATTTACTGCGCCTGCCGACCAAACGCTTGAATGGTCGGATGATGCGCTAAAAGGCCCTTATAACTTTGTCAAAAAGATCTGGCGTATTGCTAATGAGCATATCCAAGCGGTATCAGCTAGCGACTTAGATCTTAATAAGCTAAATAATGACTCTTTAGCTAGTGCTGACTTAAGTAAAGCTGCTAAAAACTTACGCCGTAAGACTCACGAAACTATCGCCAAGATTGATAAAGATTTGGGTGAACGTTTGGCGCTAAACACCCCAGTATCAAGTCTTATGGAGCTCTCCAATGAATTGGCTAATTTTACCGCTAATAATGACCAAGACTTGCAAGTTAAGCATGAAGCCTTAACTGACTTACTTATCATGCTCTCAGCCTATGCTCCGCATGTTGGTGAGTACTTGCTTGAGCAATTAGGACTTGATACTAAAACTTTAGAGTATCCCGCTGTTGATAGCACAGCTTTAGTCCAAGATACGGTTACTATGGTTGTCCAAGTTAATGGTAAGGTACGCGGGAAAATGGAGGTAGCGCCAAACGCTGATCCTGAGGAGCTAAAAGCACAAGCGCGCGCTATTGATAGCGTCGCCAAATTCCTCACCGGCGAGATCAAAAAAGAAATCGTGGTGCCCAATAAGCTGGTCAATATTGTAGTAGTAGGCTGAGTTTGTTAGCTTCAGAGTTAAAGCTTATTTAACAAAATAAGGATAGCGATTATGTGGTATAAGCAGCAAGTTGCACAGCAAAGTCCGATTAACAAAACCCAGCGTAGTCAGAAACTGGCCACGATGTTGCTGGCTGCTTTGCCTTTAATTACCGTATTAGGGGCGACGGCGACGCTAAGTGGCTGCGGTTTTCATTTACGCGGTTATGATGCGCCTTTACACTTTGATACTGCCAAGACAGCGGTAATTATAGAAGATAATCGTATCTCATTCCCGTTAAAGCTACCGCTAACTCGTCGTTTGCAAGCGATAGGCGTTGACGTTGTCGATGGCATGGCGCTGATTGAAAATGCTAATAGTGTTAATAATAGCGCCGAAGATATCGCTACTATTACGGTCACTAATGTGCGCTTTAAGCGCTATGAGCTGGTAGGGGTTTTGACCGAGATACGTTTGGTGCTATCAGCAGATGTCACTTATAGCACTGTCAAAAATGGTAAGCCGGCTACCTTAACTAATCCTATCCAAGTTGAGCGTAGCTACCAATATAACGAAGCTTCCGTTAGTACCGATGATCAGCAAGGCGGTCAAATTCGAGACTGGTTATACGATAGCTTAGCCAAACGTATTACCAATCAATACGTTGCGCTTGAGCTCCCAAAAGTTGCGCCGACCAATACCGATAACACCATTCTAGATTCAGTAAAGCTGCCTACTGTGACTACGCCCACTCCTTAATATCGACTATGATTTATTATAAAGTTATAGCAGATATCCATCATATAAGATGATCTATCAACGTCTATGCAAACGTCCTTTATACAAGCCTATCCAAAACTACTGCAGCCTAAGGTTGCAGTAGCGGGCTTGTGGCTGGCGCATGGTGATGAACCGTTATTACAACAGTGGTTGATTGATGCGCTACGCCCGCATTGGCGCACGCAAAATTATGCCATCAAACGTATTGAGCTGATATCAACTAAGAGTTGGCAAGAAGTGTTGTCTGAATTGGGCAGTCAGTCCTTATTTGACGATGCCAGCGCCTTGATTGTCACGGGTAATCATAAGCCGGATAAAGCCGTCATCGCTGAGCTTGAGCGTTTTGCAGTGGACGCACAGACTGGCGCGCACAGTCATAGTCTATTATGGCTAACACCCAAACAAGATAAGCGTGCCCAAAGTGGTAAATGGTTTGCGCCCTTTGCACAATATGGTCAGGTCATTGATTGCAATTTTTATGACGAACGCCAGCGCCAACAACTGCTACAAATTCAAGCGCAGCAATTTGGCTTAAAGCTATCGCAGGATGCTTGGCAGCTACTCATGTCACACACCGAGCATCATCTGCTCAGCGCCTATCAAACGCTTTGGCGACTGTCCTATTTATTTGCACCGCAGTTAGCGACCGATAGCGATAATAGCTTAGTTAGTAACCAGAACCTAGCATTAGATATTGGTGATCTACAGGCCGCTTTAGTCAGTGACGCCCAATTTAGCGTGTTTGATTTATCAGATGCGATGCTGGCGGGTAATAGCGCCCAAGTAGCAAAGATTATATTTCAGCTAAAAGCTACTGATGAACCCACCACTTTAGTACTATGGGCGATCAGTAAAGATATGCGGCTGGTTTTAGCCTTGATGGATGGTCAGGATCCGCAAGCACTTGGTATTTGGCGTAGTAAACAAGGTTTATATCAGCAAGCCTGTCGTCGCCAATCAACAGCTCAAACGACTAAGTGGCCTGAACTGCTCTATCGCTGCGATCAAGCGATCAAAGGACTTATTCGCCAGCCAGCATGGGAGCTGCTGTTGCTAGCCGCACTTGAATTATCTGGGCGACGCTTGTTTGCATAAACTATCTTGCTACATTATTACTCCTTAACCTTTCTTAAACTAACGCCCATTCCCTTTTACCCACAAACTCTCTATTATAACTACACTTGATATAACTGTGATTGGATTGTTGTCATGCGCAAAATAAGCAGAAAATCTGCTATCAAATGGGGTGTCATTGCCCTAGTCGTCGTGGTGCTCGCTGCCCTCGCCTACAACTTCTTCAAACCTACCGATGAGACTCCCAACTACATCACCGCCACTGCTGAGATTGGTGATATCGAAAATAACGTTATGGCTTCAGGTAAAGTCAAAGCGCTAAACACCGTCGATGTAGGGGCGCAGGTCTCGGGTGAAGTGACGCGGCTGTACGTAGAAGTGGGCGATGAGGTGCAAAAAGGTGATTTAATCGCCCAAATTGACCAAGTCACCCAAAAGAATAATCTAAGCAATCAGCAAGCTAGCCTTGAGCAAAGTCAGGCCGCTATCCAAAGCGCCGAAGCTGAACTATTAAGTCGCCAAGCCAGTTTGAAGAGCGCACAGGCCGATCTGGCTAGTCGCCAATCTGAGCTTAAACAAGCCCAAGCTGATTTTAATCGACTACAAGACTTGGTAGCTATAGATGCCATCTCCCAGCAAGAGTACGATACGCAGGCCACTCGTGTTGAGACCGCCAGAGCAGCGGTTGATAATGCCCGCGCCGCCATCGATACCGCCAAAGCCGCCATTGTCACTACTCGGGCCAATATTAATAGCCAACGTGCAGAATTACGTAAAGCGCAAACTAACGTTAGCACCGCCGAGGAAGACTTGAGCTACACCACTATCCGTGCACCGATGGCAGGTACAGTAGTCTCTATCACTACCGAACAAGGCACCACAGTAAACGCCAATCAAACCGCACCAACCATCGTTACTTTAGCGGACTTATCGACCGCACGTATCAATGCGCAAATCTCTGAGGCCGATGTAATCAATGTCGAAGCAGGGATGCCGGTTTATTTTAATATTATTGGGAATCCTGATCAAAAGTATGATGCTACCCTTAAAGCTATCGAGCCTGCTCCCGAGAATATCAGTGATACCAGCTCAACTGATTCGGCCATTTATTATATCGGCTATATTGAGGTGCCCAATACCGAGCGCCGCTTTCGTATCGATATGACCGCACAAGTTTATATTGTCGTCGATCAAGCTAAAAACGCCTTACTCATTCCTTCAGCGGCCTTACAACCTGCTACCAATGCTCGGCAAGGTAGCAAACAAACGGCTAATGCTACTAACGAGGAGCAAAACCGTACCAAAGCTATGGTAAGGGTATTAAACGATGCTGGACAGATCGTTGAGCAACCCGTAGAAGTTGGTATTAATAACCGTGTTAATGCGCAGATTTTAAGTGGTCTAAGCGCAGGCGATGAAGTTATCCTAGGTGAAGAGCAGTCAAATCAAGGACAAGGTGGTAGAGGTAGACGCCCGTTTTAACCGCTAACTTTTAAGTATAGTTGATACTAAATTAAATAGGTACACTAAACTATAGCGCCAGACTGGAACAAATTTCACTTGCGTGCTGTGTCTACGCTCACAGAGGCTGCGCAAAATTCGTCCCAGTCTAGCTGTATCTTTTTTATATTGACCTGACTATAAGCTTTTGATATTGATATAGGCACGAATTCATGGATAGCAATAACCCCATTTCTAATAACAGCGCAGACGTGCCCTTAATGCAAGTTAAGGGCTTGATTAAAGAGTTTAAGGCTGGTGAGCAGACCATTCGTGTGCTCCATGATATTGACCTAACCATCAATCAAGGCGAGATGGTAGCTATCATAGGACAATCAGGCTCTGGTAAGTCGACTTTGATGAATATCTTAGGGTGCCTGGATCAAGCTACAGCGGGTGAATATAAGATATTTGGGCAACCAGTAAATCGCCTTGATGCTGATGAGCTAGCAGAGCTACGCCGCGAGCATTTTGGCTTTATTTTTCAGCGTTACCATCTATTAGGCGATATCAATGCCCGCGATAACGTCGCCGTTCCTGCCGTCTATGCTGGTATGGATGGACAGGCACGTAGCGCCCGTGCAGAGCAATTATTAGCAGATTTAGGATTGGCAGATAAGGTTAACAACCGTCCCAATCAGCTATCAGGCGGTCAGCAACAACGAGTTTCTATTGCACGGGCGCTGATGAATGGTGGCGATGTTATCTTAGCTGATGAGCCAACTGGTGCACTCGATAGTAAGTCCGGCGAAGATGTGATGAAAATCTTGCACGATCTAAAGGCGCAAGGTCATACTATCATCATGGTCACTCACGACCCTAATCTAGCCCAGCAAGCCGAACGTGTGATTGAGCTCAAAGATGGTTATGTCATCGAAGACTACCGAACTGAGCATTATCCGAAAACCCAAGATCAGGAAAAGGTTCTACCAGAGCCTATTCTTGCTAAGCATCGTAAAGGCAAACTAAGCAGCTTCGTAGATCGCTTATTTGAAGCTTTTAAAATGTCGTTGCTCGCCATGCGTGCCCACAAAATGCGTACTTTACTGACTATGCTAGGTATCATTATAGGGATCGCCTCAGTAGTCTCGGTTGTAGGACTGGGTAAAGGCTCACAAGAGCAAATATTGGCTAATATCAGCTCGCTGGGTACTAATACCATCACCGTTATTGACGGCTATCCGTGGGGCGATCCTAGAAGGCGCTATAACGATGACAATCTAACCCCGCAAGATGCGCAGGCAGTCGCCGATCAGCCTTATGTGGTTAGCGTCAGTCCCCAACTCGATACCAATATGAATGTGCGTTATCGCAACGTTCAAGAAGCGGCAAGCATCAGCGGCGTGGGTAAAGATTATCTGACAGTGAGTGGTGAGACCCTAGCGCAAGGACAAGGCTTTGATGAACAAAGTATCTTACGCCGCACCCAAGATATCATTATCGATGACAATGCCAAGCAGACTTTTTTTGCTGACAATGCCAATCCTATCGGTGAAGTGGTGCTCATCGGTAGCGTGCCAGGCAGAGTTATTGGTGTCCTTGAGCCCAATGATGGCGGTTTCGGTGGGCAAGTGGATTCGCCTACCCTCTACATGCCCTACACTACCATGATGTCACGTTTAGTAGGTAGCCCAAATATCCAGCGTTTCGTCGCTTTAATTGATGATAGTATCTCATCGTCAGCCGCAGAGTCAGCCATCTCTACGCTTATAGAAGGTCGCCACGGTACCGATGACTTTCGTATTCGCAACTCAGATTCTATTCGGCAAACTATCGAATCTACAACGGGCACTATGACCTTGCTCATATCATCAATTGCGATTATTTCCTTGATTGTGGGCGGTATTGGAGTCATGAATATCATGCTGGTATCAGTCACCGAACGTACCAATGAGATTGGCGTACGCATGGCGGTCGGCGCTCGTCAAAATGATATCATGCAGCAATTCTTGATTGAGGCTATTTTAGTCTGTATCTTGGGCGGTCTGCTAGGAATTGGTCTGGCGTTCGCTATTGGCGAGCTTATCAATAATGTGGCCGGAGAGAGCTTTCAGGTCATCTATTCCTCAACATCGATTATTGCCGCTTTCGTTTGCTCAACACTTATCGGTGTGGTTTTTGGCTTTTTACCAGCACGTAATGCCGCTAAACTTGATCCTGTAGAAGCGCTTTCTAGAGATTAACTTTAGCTTGCCACTAATTACCACTACGAGAAAGGCTCTATAAGCCATTCTTGTATGGTGATATGAGATTTAAGTATTAATGGGTAAAACACTAATTTCAAAAAAATATTAAATTTTATGCAGGATTTGCACTTTTTTCTTCCTGCGGGGTTGTATTTATTTCAATACTATATATAATGTGCTCTCACGTTTAGGGATACAAATTATCTAAACCTGAATAGGAAAATTCTGTTTAAAGAATTTTTCTTTTTTAATAAACATCGTAAGGTGTTAAGTTTTACATAATTTCCCTTTAAGGAAATTATTCTTGCAAATAATTGCAACCCTTAGTTTGGATGCGTAGCTTTTAGAATTTACGAAAATGTAAATGAACACTTCCGAACTATTAGTTTTTACATAATTTCCCTTTAAGGAAATTATTCTTGCGAAGCTAAAAAAGCAGTGCTTTTTTTATACGCTTCTCAGGACCGATAGCTCAGTTGGTAGAGCAGTTGACTTTTAATCAATTGGTCCCGCGTTCGAGTCGCGGTCGGTCCACCATATTTAGTAAGATTGTTGTTAGGTGCTCTACCCTATTCGGTAGTGATTTAATAATAATAGTTTTAAAAACATCGTCAAGGTGTTAAGTTTCACATAATTTCCCTTTAAGGAAGTTATTCTAGTATTCAGTCAAGTAATCGTTTGGATACGAAGTTTTTAGAAAATCCCCTTTAAGGGATTTTCTCTTGCGAAGCTAAAAAAGCAGTGCTTTTTTTATACGCTTCTCAGGACCGATAGCTCAGTTGGTAGAGCAGTTGACTTTTAATCAATTGGTCCCGCGTTCGAGTCGCGGTCGGTCCACCATATTCCAAAATCCCAGCCATTATAACTAATGGCTGGGATTTTTTTATGGCTTCAATTTAAATTCTCCATATCGCTTTGTTCAAGGCTATTGTATTTTAATAATCCTTAACACTTTCTTTTCTACCCATCAGCTTATGCTTAATGGTATCTTTTACTGTACGTGGTCTTTTCGGCGCTTGCTTAATGAGCTGATCAAAAGTAGCGGCATCAATAGCCAATTCGTAGCCATGCGCCATCATTACCTTAGAGGGCTTTAAATCTTTGACTTTTTGTAAAGACTTTATATAAACCTTCGGATCGTAAATAGGGAACGGTGCCACAAATTTATGTCGCAGCTTGATAATTAAATCAGCAGTATAAACTTGCCGACTAGGCGTATGAAATAAGGATAAATCTCGATCTGTATGCCCGGGCGTCTCAAGCACCTGCCATTCCTCAAACCCTGGGATAGTATCGCCATCTTTAACTGTTTTATCGGGGTGCAAATGCGCTGGGTACCACAGATTCTTGGAAGGATTTCCTTTACGCCGTGCCACATAGTGCGCCAAACTGTTATCAATAAGGTGCATCAAACGACCACCTACTCCGCTATACCACTGCTTATTTTTATTAGCAGATATAATCTGGCAACCGACGAGCTTTTTAAATTTGACCGCTCCACCAGCATGATCGGGATGCATATGAGTTACCATCACCACTTTTAGATCACTAAGCGGCCGCTGGAGTGTATTGGTAATGTAATCTATGACTAGCTCCACATCAGGACGGCAACAACCGTCAAGCAGCATTAGCTTATCTGGATATACAGCGAGATAAATGCTTTGAATATAGCCTTCTAAATGTACAATTTCACTTAAACTCATAAACCTTCTCTGATTGATATAGTTAAGACATCTCAGCAGCACATTTGAGTGTTCAACAGACCCTAAATTATAACGTTGATAGCCTGCTAATAAATAACTTTGAGTGAACGCTTGTGACTATAAATAATTATAAATAGCAGTCTATATAAAAAAGACCCAGCACTTAGGCCGAGTCTTTTTTCAATAATCGTTTTACGTTAGCAGTATTAGCTTTTGCTAACTTTTTTATATTAATTAAGCCAAATCACGAACCTTAGGCTCACGCTCCCATAGACGCGACTTAGCATTTTCAACAAAGCTATCAAGCTCAGCCAGCGGCGTGACAAACTCATCTTTTTCAATCGGTAATTTACTCAAGATAAACTCATCGGTGGCGCCGCAATAAGCAATGGCTTTACAGTGAGCATAAGCATCGTTGAACCAATCCAGCGCCGCACTAGCCTCTGCCAATTTCTTAGCTTGGTCGGGCATAATAATACTAACTACCGCATCAAAAAGTACTGATGGACCACCAGCTAAACGCTCATCGGCTTGTACACGAGTACCATCATCAAGCTCTACTTCTTTGCTTGGTGCCACAATTTTAACCGTACCGCCTTGCTTGTTAATGGCGTCTTCAAACTTCTTGATCTCGCTATGTTTGGAGCCTTTAGCAATGAGCATACCGACCACGCGACCCTTCAGAGTCTTAGGTGAAATACCAATAGTTTGTACCGCTTTAGAGGTCGCCATATCTAATACTGGCGCAGCAGCTTCAGCGGGCTCTGGTAGCTCCATACCCAGTGCATTTGCTACCCGATTTGCCAACTCTTCATCAATGTTAAGCAGGTGACCTAACATCCGGGTACGTATGTATGGCGTGTCTACTTTACCCAGCTCAAACGCAAAGGCTGAAGCAATATGTGATTGCTCAGTTGCGCTCTGGCTACGATAGAACATGCGCGGCTGGCTATAATGATCGGCAAAGCCTTCTGCACGAATACGGCCTTTTACCCCATCATCTAGCTTTTCAGGGAAGGATTTAAAGCCTTTTTTATCACTCTCACTGGGTCTTGCTGGATCAAGACTTTGTGGGTCATAAAGCACGCGAGTCTTCGGTACTTGCATTTGCATGTGTCCATCTTGCTGATTGTTAGCAAACGGGCACTTTGGTGCGTTAATTGGAATTTGCACAAAGTTTGGTGAGCCCAAACGCTTAAGCTGGGTATCTAAATAGCTAAATAGACGACCTTGTAATAAGGGGTCATTACTAAAGTCGATACCTGGTGGGACATGCGACAGACAGAACGCCACTTGCTCAGTTTCGGCGAAGAAATTATCTGGGTTACGGTTCAATACCATTTTACCCACCGTTCTCACGGGTACCATTTCTTCTGGAATCAGTTTAGTAGCGTCTAGATGATCAAACGGAAACTCAGCCGCTTCCTCTTCGGTAAACAGCTGTACGCCAAACTCCCATTCTGGATAATCGCCGTTGTTAATCTTTTCAAATAAATCACGACGGTTATAGTCAGGATCAGCGCCCGATATCTTGACCGCCTCATCCCAAGTGAGTGACTGCACGCCCAATACCGGCTTCCAGTGGAAACGTACAAAGGTGCTTTTGCCCTCAGCGTTAATCAGACGGAAAGTATGAATACCAAAGCCTTCCATCATGCCAAAGCTACGTGGTAAAGCACGGTCACTCATCAGCCAAATCAGGTTATGCATAGTCTCCGGAGCTAAGGAAACAAAATCCCACAAGGTATCATGAGCAGAAGCCGCTTGTGGAAAACCGCGATCAGGTTCAGGTTTGACCGCATGGACAAAGTCTGGAAACTTCATGGCATCTTGAATAAAGAAAATCGGCATGTTATTACCAACGATGTCCCAGTTGCCTTCTTCGGTATAAATCTTGACGGCAAAACCACGTACATCACGTGGGGTATCTTTCGAGCCTTTGTTACCAGCGACGGTTGAGAAACGAGTGAATAGTGGGGTTTGCTTGCCAGTTTCAGTCAAAATCTTGGCGGTGGTGTATTCTTCTAACGACTCGGTTAACTCAAAATAACCATGGGCAGCACTACCACGAGCATGAACCACCCGCTCTGGAATACGCTCATGGTCGAAATGAGTAATTTTTTCACGTAATACAAAATCTTCTAATAACGTTGGCCCACGTTCACTAGACTTTAAAGAGTTTTGGTTATCGGAGATAGCAACGCCTTGTTGAGTTGTTAAAACTTTACCTTCATCGCTTGCACGTTGATGAGTTTCACCGCCGTGTCCACGCTCAGTTTTAACATCTTTTGCAGGGTCAGTATGGTCAATTTTATCTTTCATAGCATATCCTATGTTATTGTTTTATAGTGGTTTAATTAAACTTATTATTTGAGTTTGTGCACGGCTATTTAGCTTTTAGCACATCCTAATTAATGGTAAACAAATAAAACTTTAACGTTGTAGAGGTTTAGTTAACGTTTGCATTCATTTTGCTAAGCTCATATCAACTTTTTATTTTACTTATATTTATTTGGCTTCTTTTATTTTTAATAATCAAATCTTGTAATGTAGCTATTATTTAATATATGATTTTATTAGCTCGCTAAATTAGTAATCAAGACCACTAACCCTAATGTTAACGAAGACCATCAATAAATAGACCCGACAAATGGCTAACAGCAACGAGGACTCTAGCTCATTATCAATTGCCGACAGCAGTCATTTTTTAACAAATTATAAGGATATTTATGTTACCTACTAGTGCTCAAGCCCCAAAAAACGTCTATCGCTCATTTTTATTAGCAGCCTCATTAGCAATAATGACATTGACCGCCAGCCAAACCGCTTCTGCAATCACTACTACAGACATCATTTATACCGTCGATAATAAGCCCTACCAAGGCTACTATGCCAAAGCAGATCGCCCTAATGCGCCTTTTATATTGCTGATTCATGATTGGGATGGCTTGACCGATTATGAACGTCAGCGTGCGGATATGTTAGCTAAAGAAGGTTACAACGTACTAGCGGCTGATATGTTTGGCGCTGGTGTGCGTCCTACTGCACTAAAGGACAAAAAGCGCCTTACGGGTGAGCTCTATGAAGACCGTAACAAGATGCGCCGGCTGCTGGCAGAGGCGTTAAATACCGCACAAGCGCAAGGTAACAATGTCCACGAAGGGGTAACGATGGGTTACTGTTTCGGTGGTAGCGTGGCGTTAGAGCTGGCACGCTCAGGATTTGAGCAAAAAGCTTTTGTACCCTTTCATGGTGGACTCGAGCTTCCCTCCTTCCAGAACTACGATAATACTAAAGGAGAGATATTAGTCTTCCATGGTAGCGCCGATGAAGCGGTGCCATTCGAGGACTTTACCGCTCTTGGTAAAACTCTAGAAGCCAGTCAAGTCCCCCATGAGATGATTACTTATAGCGGTGCCGTGCACGCTTTTACCGACTTTAATAATCCTGATAGATACGATGCCCGCGCCGATGAGCGCTCTTGGAAACGTTTCTTAGGTTTTTTGGCAGATGAGTATAAATAAGATTTAACACTCGCTTTAATTTTCGCTTTCACTCTATAGGTAGAGCAACTAACGGTAGGGATACCAGCTATGTTATTAAACAACGATGTACTACGTACACGTGTTAGGTTATTAGGGTCATTTTTAGGGAAGGCGATTTCTCGGCAGTCTGGAGAAGAGACGGTACGCACCATCGAAAAATTACGTAAAGGCTTTATTCAAGAGCGCCGCCAGCACAGCGAAGAGCATAAACAACAACTCATTGATCTTATCGCTTCTTTAGATAATCAAACTCTAAAAAACGTCATCCGTGCGTTTTCTATCTATTTTTTCTTAGCTAACTTAACCGAAGAAAACTACCTCCGTGAGCAGCGCCGCACTAGGCGTGAACAATCTAACCAAAGCTGGGAAGGCTCATTTCGTCATACTTTATTAGAGTGTCGTGAGCGCAATATCGAACCTGCCCAAATACAAGAGCTCATTGATCAATTGAAATTTATTCCCGTCTTTACCGCTCATCCTACTGAAGCGCGTAGACGCACAACAATGAATATACTGCAAACCCTTTACGAGCATACGGAGGCTATGAGCGCCTATCCTGAAGGCAGCCAAGCTTTTGATAAGGCTCAACAAAAAACCGCTGAAACTATTGATTTATTATGGTCTTCAGACGAGGTACGTACGCGTAAGCCTTTGGTTTATGATGAGATAAATAATGGTTTGCACTATTTTGATGCTAGTCTTTTTACCGCTATTCCTAAGGTTTATCGTAATATCAAAGACGCTATTATCGAGGTTTATCCCGAATTAACCGATTATCCCTTACCTGCCTTTGTCAACTTTGGCTCTTGGATTGGCGGCGATAGAGATGGTAATCCATTCGTAACCTTTGAGACCACAGAAATGGCGGTACTGATGCATGCCAACACCGTGCTGCGTCACTATCAAGTATTGCTAAAAAAATTACGGCGCGAGCTGGTGCACAGCGATAGCATTGTTGATATCGCCGCAGATGTCTATGCTCGCATAGCTGATTATAGCGAGCTTGATAAAAAGGTATTTTCTTACAACCTCGATGATTATAATAACGAGCCTTATCGTAGATTGCTCTCAGTAATCATTGCCAAAATCAAAGCGACCAATCGCCATATTCAAAGCCAAGGCACGGATCCTAAAGCGGCAAAAGATGCCTATACATCGCCGCATGAGTTGCTAGATGATTTGCGCCTTATTCGTAAGAGCGTCAACACTCATGATAACGCTCACGCCGAGGGGTTGCTGCTCGATACCATTCGCTTAGTAAAAACTTGCGGCTTTCATTTAGCGTCTCTCGATATTCGTCAAGATTCAGGCTATCACGGTGAGGTCATTGCCGATATTTTTGCCCATGCTCCCAACTTGCCTGATTATAACGCGCTCAATGAGATAGAGCGACAACAGTGGCTGACTCGCTTATTAGAAAAGCCTGGCGTACCACTCATTTATGCTGATAATCTAGGTGACAAAACCCGTGAGCAGCTAGCCTTGATGCAATCCGTGGCTAAATTACGTCAACTAGTAGGCGTGGATACTTTTGGTAGTTACGTCATCTCTATGACCAATAATGCCAGTCAGCTGTTAGAAGTATTATTGCTAATGCGCTTTGCAGGCTTATCTGGAGTTAATGACGAGGGACATTTATTTGCAGCGCTGCCGGTTGCGCCGCTGTTTGAAACCATCGAAGATCTTAAAAACATTGATAAGATTATGCCAACGGTTTTAGATAATCCGTTATACCGCAACCTGCTCGAGCAATCAGGAAATATGCAAGAGATTATGCTTGGCTATTCAGATTCTTCCAAAGATGGCGGCATAATCACTTCCGCGTGGCAGTTGTATAGTGCGCAGCAAACTATCACTAATATTGCCAATAAATATGGTATAAAAACCCGCCTATTCCATGGACGTGGCGGCTCAGTAAGCCGTGGTGGCGGCTCGACCCATCAGGCTATTGCCGCGCAGCCTGCCGGTACGTTAAATGGACAAATTAAGTTTACCGAACAAGGTGAAGTGCTGTACGCTAAGTATGCCAATCCAGACACGGCGGTGTTTGAATTGACGATGGGAATCACGGGTGCGCTAAAAGCCAGCTCTTCTAGGTTCGTTGAACAACCAAAACAGTTAGAAGAATACGAAGCGCTGTTTGCGCGCTTGGCGGATGCGGGCGAACAGCAGTATCGCGCCCTAACGGATAACACCGAGGGCTTTTATCAATTTTATTCTGAAGCCACGCCTGTACAAGAGATCTCCTTACTTAATATTGGCTCACGTCCCGCTCACCGCAAAAAAGGCTTACCAAGTAAATCTACGATTCGAGCGATACCTTGGGTATTTGGCTGGTCGTTAGCACGCTTCACTCTACCCGCTTGGTATGGTGTGGGCAGTGCTTTAAAAAGCGTCAAATCAGATGAGACATTAATGCAGGAGATGAATGAAAACTGGCCATTTTTCAGCGCTTTTATTAGCAATATTGAAATGGCGTTTACGAAATCTGAGATGGATATCGCCCGTGCTTACAGTCAGCTATGTGAGGATGAAAGTTTACGTGAGCAAATAATGCAAGCGGTGATTGAAGAACACCAGCTTACCCACTCTGGTCTTAACTCGTTACTGAGTCAAGAGTCGCTGTTATCTGGTCAGCAAGAATTGGCAGCCTCGCTTGAGTGGCGTAATGCTTATTTGGATCCAATTAACTATATTCAAATTGAGTTGTTAAAGCGCATGCGCCAAAAAAGCACAGCAGATGATAAACTTGATGTAGCGGATCCATTAATTCGCAGTATCAATGCCTTAGCAGCAGGGCTACGCAATACAGGCTAAGGTTTTAGCTTAAAATAACCGCTTACCAAACAAGGTAGCGGTTATTTTTTAAAGACCAATATCTGATTGTTTGCTGGCATCTGATATTCATTCTCTAAAGTTAACTGATGCTGCTTTGCCAAGGCAACAATATCTTCTTTATGGCGAATCCCGCTATTGGGATCGCGCTGTCTTAACGATATATCAAAACTTTGATTGCTGGCGCTAGTGTATAAACCATTTTCATTAAATGGTCCGTAGACAATCAGCTTACCACCTAAAGGTAATGCTTCCCCGACCAACTCAAACAAACGCTCAACCAAAGACCAAGCGATAATATGCAAAGTATTTGCGGTAAATACGGCATCATAAGGGTTATTGTCTTTCGAGATGGGTATGGCGTCTTTCATTAAATCGAGCGCTAACGGCGCATGCAAATTCGGCGCAGGATAACTATTATGCCAAGCTTGAATGACCTGATGATTATTAATAACATCGCTGGTTTGCCACTGTAAATGCGGCAATCTTGGGGCAAAATAAACGCTGTGCTGGCCGGTGCCTGAACCTATTTCTAATACATGAGTATAATCTTGCAATTCTTTTTGTAGCACGTTTAAGATAGGCTGTTTATTATTCTCACAGGCTTGTGAAAATGGTAGTCTATCCGCACTACTAATGTCAGTATTACCCAGATTGTCTTTATTCATAACTGCCTTGCTCTCTTAGATATAAATTATCTATCCAAAGCTGATATATTAATAAATACCTGCCTCAACTCCTGCTGCAAGCGTCATCGCCAGCTCTTCTACTTGCTCGGTAAACTCATCTTGCCATTTGCCTTGTAAAATAAGGGTGTCTTGAATCTGATTCCAGCGCAAACCCGTAATGATGGTTTTCATAGCAAGTTTAGTTCCCGTACCATCATGACCAGCACGGATATATAACGCAAATGGCATACCTTGCTTATGCTCTAGCACCGGATAATAACAGCGATCAAAGAAATCCTTGGTCAAACCTGCCATATAAGCTAAATTCTCAGTCGTACCTAAAAGCAAAGCATCAGCTGCCAGCACGTCTTCAGGCTGCGTGTCTTGTGGTGATTTTAGAATAACATTGACATCTAGGTCAGGATGATTAGCGCCTTTGAGTGCCGCTTGCGCTAATTTTTCGGTATTCGGTGATGGCGCATGAGCGACGATAAGTAGGGTTTTGGAGGCCATATTAGTCACCATTATAAGGTATATTAGTTCTTAGGAATAAATAGTCACCTTTTGCATGATATCAGGATGAATACTTTTAGCAACCGGACAAGTCAGCGCAGTGTTATAGAATATCTTTTGTGTTCTCTCATCTAGTTTAGATTGAAAAGTAATAACGACATGTACCTCGCTAACCCTTCTTGGGTCAGCTGCCATGATTTTGGTCACCTCAGCGCTAGTGCCTGCAATATCAAGCTCCATATCACGAGCTTTGATACCGATAATGGTTAGCATACAACTGGCTAAGCTGGTCGCTAATAGATCAGTTGGTGAAAAAGCTTCGCCTTTGCCCTGATTGTCAGTCGGCGCATCAGTAATGATTTCATTATTTGATTGCAAGTGAACGGCAGTGGTACGTAGATCGCCTTGGTAGGTTATTTTTGAAGTGGTCATATTTTATCCTTTAATTATTATAATTGTATTTCAATTGGACGAAACTCATTATCAACTGCCTTCTTTAACTTTTCAATTTCTTCGCCAGTATAAGAAATATCTAAACTCAAAGTATTTAAACTCTCACCTATTCTTTCCTTAAAGATAGAACTAATCATTATCTCATTGAAGTCGTCTATCAGTTTTTCAAATATATCATATGCTTGTTTTTGAAATAAAAAAATATACTCATCTATCATGTCTCCTTTTGCCTCATGGCCTGTAAATGGGTCAAGCATTTTAGGCATATAGACAATATTCCATGGTGCAGTAAAAGCAAAAACATTCTTAGTACGACCAAAAATATGTGAAATTTGGTAATTTCTAATTAATTCAAATTTCGAACTTTGAGTTTTAGAGTATCTAGTTAAAGACCTAATTATCTTAGCTGGCTCTGCATTGTTCGTAGGATCTTTTTCAACGTTATAATTACTAAATAACTTCTTATAAAATTCTTGGAATAAATGAGTGCCATTTGCATCACGACCAAATCCACGAATAAACACTGTCTCGTTATTATAGATACGTCTTTTTAAAAGATTCCATTCAACCTCGGCTTTATTGTAAGGAGAGTGAATAGTTTCACTCAGACCAAATTCAAAAAACTCTTTTTTAGTTATATATCCTTTATCAAAAAACCTTATATAAGCATCTCTCATAATTTACTCCTTTAATATTTTTTCTTAGAAACTCTCCTCTTTCTTAGATGCAGGGTAGCTATCTTACAGTAATATAGCAATAAAATTACGTCATATATTTTTCTCATCCATAAATCTTATATCTGTTTGAGATATTGAAAGATACCTTCTCAAAAGAATGAGTAATTAGTTATTTTAAACAAAAAAAGCCCCCTTAACAATTAAGTTAAGGGGCTTTTTAGGGTATAGAGAGCTGACGATGACCTACTCTCACATGGCCGGAGCCACACTACCATCGGCGCTACGATGTTTCACTGCTGAGTTCGGGAAGGGATCAGGTGGTGCCATCGTGCTATTGTCGTCAGCAAAGGGGGTTAGATATGAGTCTGTTGTTTGTTTTACTTAATTGACTAAGTATCACTTATCCTAACTGAATCAAGGATAAAGGTGATATCGATATAATGCTTGATACAAACCACTTGGGTGTTGTATGGTCAAGCCAAACGAGCAATTAGTACAGGTTAGCTACACGCATCGCTGCGCTTCCACACCCTGCCTATCAACGTCCTAGTCTTGAACGGCTCTTTAGGGAAATCTTATCTTGAGGTGGGCTTCCCGCTTAGATGCTTTCAGCGGTTATCCCATCCGAACGTAGCTACCGGGCAATGCCATTGGCATGACAACCCGAACACCAGTGGTTCGTCCACTCTGGTCCTCTCGTACTAGGAGCAGCTCCTCTCAAATTTCCAACGCCCACGGTAGATAGGGACCGAACTGTCTCACGACGTTCTAAACCCAGCTCGCGTACCTCTTTAAATGGCGAACAGCCATACCCTTAGGACCTGCTTCAGCCCTAGGATGAGATGAGCCGACATCGAGGTGCCAAACACCGCCGTCGATATGAACTCTTGGGCGGTATCAGCCTGTTATCCCCAGAGTACCTTTTATCCGTTGAGCGATGGCCCTTCCATACAGAACCACCGGATCACTAAGACCTACTTTCGTACCTGCTCGACTTGTGGGTCTCGCAGTTAAGCGCGCTTTTGCCTTTATACTCTTTGAACGATTTCCGACCGTTCTGAGCGCACCTTCGTACTCCTCCGTTACTCTTTAGGAGGAGACCGCCCCAGTCAAACTACCCACCATACATTGTCCTCGGTATTGTAATACCTGAGTTAGAACCCCAACATGACCAGGGTGGTATTTCAAGATTGGCTCCACCAAGACTAGCGTCTCGGCTTCAAAGCCTCCCACCTATCCTGCACAAGTCAGGTCAAAGTTCAATGTAAAGCTGTAGTAAAGGTTCACGGGGTCTTTCCGTCTAGCCGCGGGTACACAGCATCTTCACTGCGATTTCGATTTCACTGAGTCTCTGCTGGAGACAGCGCTGCCATCATTATGTCATTCGTGCAGGTCGGAACTTACCCGACAAGGAATTTCGCTACCTTAGGACCGTTATAGTTACGGCCGCCGTTTACTGGGGCTTCGATCAAGACCTTCGCTTACGCTAAGCCCATCAATTAACCTTCCAGCACCGGGCAGACATCACACCCTATACGTCCACTTTCGTGTTTGCAGAGTGCTGTGTTTTTAATAAACAGTTGCAGCAGCCTGGTATCTGCGACTGCCAACAGCTCAAGGAGCAAGTCCTATCACCATCAACAGCGTACCTTCTCCCGAAGTTACGGTACCATTTTGCCTAGTTCCTTCAGCAGAGTTCTCTCAAGCGCCTTGGTATTCTCTACCTGATCACCTGTGTCGGTTTAGGGTACGATTCGTTTATGACTATTGCTTAGAAGCTTTTCCTGGAAGCATGGTATTTGCCACTTCACCGTACAAGTACGGCTTGCTATCAGATCTCGGTATTAACAGCCCGGATTTACCTAAGCCGTCTACCTACATCCTTCCACCTGGACAACCATCGCCAGGCTGGCATAACCTTCTCCGTCCCTCCATCGCATCATAAACAAGTATCGGAATATTAACCGATTTCCCATCGACTACGCCTTTCGGCCTCGCCTTAGGGGTCGACTCACCCAGCCCCGATTAACGTTGGACTGGAACCCTTGATCTTCCGGCGTGCGAGCTTTTCACTCGCATTATCGTTACTCACGTCAGCATTCGCTCTTGTGATACCTCCAGCATGCTTTACAACACACCTTCACAGGCTTACACAACGCTCCCCTACCACTTGAAAACAAATTCAAATCCGCAGCTTCGGCTCCTAGTTTGAGCCCCGTTACATCTTCCGCGCGGGCCGACTCGACTAGTGAGCTATTACGCTTTCTTTAAAGGATGGCTGCTTCTAAGCCAACCTCCTAGCTGTCTATGCCTTCCCACCTCGTTTCCCACTTAACTAGGAATTTGGGGCCTTAGCTGGCGGTCTGGGTTGTTTCCCTCTCCACAATGGACGTTAGCACCCACTGTGTGTCTCCCGGATATCACTCATCGGTATTCGGAGTTTGCATCGGTTTGGTAAGTCGGTATGACCCCCTAGCCGAAACAGTGCTCTACCCCCAATGGTGTTCGTCCGAGGCGCTACCTAAATAGCTTTCGGGGAGAACCAGCTATCACCGAGTTTGATTAGCCTTTCACCCCTATCCACAAGTCATCCCCTGGCTTTTCAACGACAGTGGGTTCGGTCCTCCGGTGCCTGTTACGGCACTTTCAACCTGCTCATGGATAGATCACTCGGTTTCGGGTCTATACCCTGCAACTAGACGCCCTATTAAGACTCGGTTTCCCTACGGCTCCCCTAACGGTTAACCTTGCTACAGAATATAAGTCGCTGACCCATTATACAAAAGGTACGCGGTCACCACGCAAGGTGGCTCCCACTGCTTGTACGCACACGGTTTCAGGTTCTATTTCACTCCCCTCACAGGGGTTCTTTTCGCCTTTCCCTCACGGTACTGGTTCACTATCGGTCAGTCAGGAGTATTTAGCCTTGGAGGATGGTCCCCCCATCTTCAAACAGGATTTCTCGTGCCCCGCTCTACTTAATATGTTAACTCTAGAATTTAAAATACAGGACTATCACCTACTATGGTCAGCTTTCCCACGCTGTTCTTCTATTCTAAAGTTAATCGGCTCCTCCCCGTTCGCTCGCCGCTACTAGGGGAATCTCAATTGATGTATTTTCCTGAGGGTACTGAGATGTTTCACTTCCCCTCGTTCGCTTCTTGTACAAGTACAAGATACCTAGCTTATGCTAAGTGGGTTTCCCCATTCAGAAATCTCCGGATCACAGGATATTGCCGCCTCCCCGAAGCTTATCGCAGGCTGTCACGTCTTTCATCGCCTCTGACTGCCAAGGCATCCACCATGTGCGCTTAATTACTTGACCATACAACCCCAAAGGGTCTTTGTCAGCAATTATAACGATATCACCTATGTTTACGCTTGATTCAGTTCTCTTTACTTTTTTAATAACTTACCCCTGGGATAACAACGGATGTCGTTAAGAGGTAAGTTATTAAGGTTAGGAGCGACGCGTGAACACGTCATTCCTAACCCAGACTCATATCTATGTTTTTAAATAGTTCCTAATCCTTCGTCAGGTATTAGGTTCTGTATAAAACAGAAGTAAATAATCTTCTTAAAATTGGATTACTTAATTCTGTATTATTATATTTAAAGCTTGCTGTTTATTATGGTGGAGCCAAACGGAGTCGAACCGTTGACCTCCTGCGTGCAAGGCAGGCGCTCTACCAACTGAGCTATGGCCCCTGAGCGAGGATACAATCAAAGCACTGCTTTGATCCGAGCGCAAGGAAAATTCTTTAAATAGAATTTTCAATAACTCTAGTCCTACTTAAGCTTGAAAGCCTTTTAAACTCTAAGCTTCATTTTACTCAGATGTATGGTGGGTCTGATAAGACTTGAACTTATGACCCCCGCGTTATCAACACGGTGCTCTAACCAGCTGAGCTACAGACCCTGAGAGCCGTATAAACAGAGCACTGCTCTGTTAGGCTCGCAAGAGTAAATTCCTTAAAGGGAATTTACTGCTCTATGCCTACTACGACTAAGCTTTAATAAACTAGCTTAAACTAAAGAACAACTTGTTGTGAATTCTTGCTGACCGAATGCCGTCTATAAGGAGGTGATCCAGCCGCAGGTTCCCCTACGGCTACCTTGTTACGACTTCACCCCAGTTATCAACCACACCGTGGTGAACGCCTCCCTAAAAGGTTAGGCTATCCACTTCTGGTGCAATCAACTCCCATGGTGTGACGGGCGGTGTGTACAAGGCCCGGGAACGTATTCACCGCGGCATTCTGATCCGCGATTACTAGCGATTCCTACTTCATGGAGTCGAGTTGCAGACTCCAATCTGGACTACGATAGGCTTTGAGAGATTCGCATCACATCGCTGTGTAGCTGCCCTCTGTACCTACCATTGTAGCACGTGTGTAGCCCTGGTCGTAAGGGCCATGATGACTTGACGTCGTCCCCGCCTTCCTCCAGTTTGTCACTGGCAGTGTCCCTAGAGTTCCCGGCCAAACCGCTGGTAACTAAGGATAGGGGTTGCGCTCGTTGCGGGACTTAACCCAACATCTCACGACACGAGCTGACGACAGCCATGCAGCACCTGTATTCTAATTCCCGAAGGCACTCCCGCATCTCTGCAGGATTCTAGATATGTCAAGACCAGGTAAGGTTCTTCGCGTTGCATCGAATTAAACCACATGCTCCACCGCTTGTGCGGGCCCCCGTCAATTCATTTGAGTTTTAACCTTGCGGCCGTACTCCCCAGGCGGTCTACTTATTGCGTTAGCTGCGTCACTAAGTCCTCAAGGGACCCAACGACTAGTAGACATCGTTTACGGCGTGGACTACCAGGGTATCTAATCCTGTTTGCTACCCACGCTTTCGAACCTCAGTGTCAATATGATGCCAGAAGGCTGCCTTCGCCATCGGTATTCCTCCAGATCTCTACGCATTTCACCGCTACACCTGGAATTCTACCTTCCTCTCACCTATTCTAGCTCAACAGTATCAGATGCAGTTCCCAGGTTAAGCCCGGGGATTTCACATCTGACTTATCAAGCCACCTACGCTCGCTTTACGCCCAGTAATTCCGATTAACGCTTGCACCCTCTGTATTACCGCGGCTGCTGGCACAGAGTTAGCCGGTGCTTATTCTGCAGCTAATGTCATCGCATACGGGTATTAACCGTATGGTCTTCTTCACTGCTTAAAGTGCTTTACAACCAAAAGGCCTTCTTCACACACGCGGCATGGCTGGATCAGGGTTGCCCCCATTGTCCAATATTCCCCACTGCTGCCTCCCGTAGGAGTCCGGGCCGTGTCTCAGTCCCGGTGTGGCTGATCATCCTCTCAGACCAGCTACAGATCGTCGCCTTGGTAGGCCTTTACCCCACCAACTAGCTAATCCGACTTAGGCTCATCTAATAGCGAGAGCTGTAAACAGCCCCCTTTCTCCCGTAGGTCGTATGCGGTATTAATTCGAGTTTCCCCGAGCTATCCCCCACTACTAGGTAGATTCCTAAGTATTACTCACCCGTCCGCCGCTCGTCAGCATCTAGCAAGCTAGATCTGTTACCGCTCGACTTGCATGTGTTAAGCCTGCCGCCAGCGTTCAATCTGAGCCATGATCAAACTCTTCAGTTTAATCTTGCTTGAAGTCTTCACTATAAATAGTAAGATGACTTCTAATCTTGGCTCATCTAATCTGGCATGTCGCTCTAAATTATGTTCGTAATGAATTAACTTTGAGTTTTCTTGCTGATTAAATGATAATTTTTATAGTTAGAGTTCCTCCCGAAAAGAGAAGAAAACCAACTTTATTTTTAGCATTCTGTGTCAGCAAAAATCCACACAAGTTGTTCTTTAGTTTCGCTTTTAAATAGTGTCTTACTTCTGTCGTCCAGTAAGTAAGTAATACTGTATTCTGTTTGCTAAGATAGTCTTAATCCCTTGCGGGTTGTTCTATCTAGCGAGCCGACTATCATATCATAACGATTTGGTTTGTCAAGCTTTTTTATAATTTGTTTCAGTAAGTTAAGAAGTTGATTTGGCTAATAATGTTAGCCTGTATCTCGTCCTATCCCTTAATGAGGTGCGTATTATAGACGCTTTATTTATGAAGTCAAGAAGTATTTTAAGTTAGTTTGAAAGTTTTTATCTTAAAAGATTTGAACTCAAACTGTGGCTGGTTATCAATAGCTTCGCTATTTAATAATTAGTCAGTGGTAAAACCACTTTCCATACCGCCTTCCCTCTCGACTGGGTGGCATTATACGTGGTTTTAATTGGGCGTCAAGCGGTTATTGGGGTTTATTTCGAATTTATATAAGCTGTTCTGATTTGTTGCGTGTTTTCAAGGGGTTAGCATTCTTATGCTATTTCATTTAAACCTTTAAACTAAAAAACGCCTCTAACTAAGAGACGTTTATAGTTGAAGTTATAATTAGATCACTATAGAACTGTGATGTCTGTATCTATATACAGCTCGGTGTTGCTTGAATGGTTTTGATAAAGATCATAACCCATCTCATTAGAAGCTGGTGCCTTAGCAAAGTTCGCTAATACTACGGTATCGGCATCTCCTCCTGTGTCATTAGCACTGTCACCATTGATAAATAAAGTATTATTATCATCGGTAATATCGATAACATCCTGCAATGAGATATTTAGACTCTGTGAGTGTCCGTTGGTCATCTCTATAACCCCAATATTACTAGCAGTCGCTAAGTCAATCGAATCACTATCGAGATACAGGGTATGCACATCTTCAATAGTGTAGGCTTGAACACTTAATCCAGCGGCTATTGATGCATCCGATGCTTCTAACATATCGTCAGAGTCGGCCACTCTACTCATTGAGCTAGCAACTATATTACTATTACTAGTGGCAAGATAAGTGATATCTAGAGTTAAGGTAGTAGTATCTTCGTCACCATCACTATCGACAGCAGTATAAGATATGGTCTCTAGATAATCTGGCTGTACTTGCTGCGGGGCCTGATAACTATAATCAGCACTAACAAAGTCTACAGCGATTACACCACCAGCGGTAGTATTCACGGTAACGGTAGTCGTTGCTTGATCATAACTAAAGACAGAGCTGCTAACAGTTGTAGTAAGTTGATTATTCGACTTATCAAAGGTATAGAGTCCACCATCAATGTTGATTTTAGTAACATTAAACCTATTGCCATCTGCACCAAACTCTACAGCAGGCCCACCACTTGAGTTAATCAGGTTACCTGTGGTAGTACTAATATCTATACTATCTAAGATGCTCTGCTCTAAGGTTTGAGGGGTGACTGTTAGACCATCTGTATCTATACCTGTGCTACCGTCGAAAGCGATAGGGTCAAGCTCGGTATTTGATCCTAAAGTAACGATTGAAAACGCAGTCATATCTATTTTGTTAGTGGATAAGAAGTTGGTCCAAATGGCTTCTTCTGCTGGTTGAATACCTCTATCAGCGCTACCAGTGGTTGTACCACCTGTTAAGATACCAGGGCCTCCAGAACCAACCGTAGGCTCACCATCAGTAATAAAGATTGCTTTGTTTAAAGGCACATTATTAACTGGGTTGCCTTGACCATCTTGGCCGATGGTAGTAACGATTTTGCCAGGATCACCAAAGGCGGACATAGCTCCAGCCAACGCAGCGTCATAGTTAGTCTGTCCCCCTGCTGTCAGGCTATTAATCTGAACGAGAGCATCGGCAGCGGATACCCAGTTCGGTCCAATAATATCGTTACCGCCATCGAACGTCACTAGTCTTACCTTAACTTCACCATACTCATCATACTTATTAATAGCTTCTATCAAGGCTTGTTTTGCCAACGCCAATCTCGTTGTACTGTTGACACTACCATTCATACTTCCAGAAACATCAACCACTAATAGTAAGTTGGTATTCACCGGCTGTACTACGACATCAACATCGACATCGATAGCTACTGGCGCATCATCTTCAACTCTGAGATCAAATGATTGTGAATTTGAGATATTAGTGCCATCGCTAACGGTAGCTGTAAAGCTTAAGTCAAGATGATCCTCCCCTCTCATATCAGGATGGTCTATTGGCTGTAGTAAAGTTGCAGTATAGTTAGCTGAGTAATTACCATTACCGTTATCAGTAAAGGCATCAACGGTCATGGTGATAACTTCTACTAAATTGCCCTCAATAATCGCTGAGCCTATTAAGCCATTAGCAGAAGGTGTCCACGAGACCAGAGCGCCACTAGTAGTAATTCCAGCAGGTCCATTCAATATCACACTAAAATCGCTAGCAGACATCGAATCTGGGTCGAATACAGTAATAACACCCGTTTGTACTGTTACATTGGTAGTATCATCAAACCCTGCAAGCGCGTCATTATCAGCTAAGCCTCCTGGCAAACCTTCTTCAGAAACGGTAGTAGAGGTGATGCTATCGATCATCGGTGCCGTATCATTATCGACGATAGTTGTAATTACACTATTTTGCGTAGCATCAATACCAGCATTGCTTGGATTTGACAAGGTAATTGAGTAGTCTTCATTATTCTCCGCTACATTGTCATCGATGATGGCAACGGTGACCGTTTTGCTGATCTCGTTCGGTGCAAAAGTTACAGTTCCTGCGGTCGCTGCATAATCTAAGCCAGCATTGGCAGAGCCATCGGCTGTGGTGTAATCGACGGTAACCGTATCAACAGAAGGGTTAGTAAGCGTTATGTTGTAGGTCACTGTACCAGCGCTTTCATCCACAATAATTGGGCCTGTAATGCTC